>JARAXD010000002.1:0-214800 GCA_033793685.1 Streptomyces sp. ME19-03-3
ATCGGTCGGCGACGCCTACGACAACGCCCTGATGGAGAGCACGATCGGCCTGTTCAAGACGGAGCTCATCAAGCCCCGACGGCCCTGGAAGACACTGTCTGACGTCGAACTCGCCACCGCCGAGTACGTCGACTGGTACAACCACCGACGACTCCACGGTGAGATAGGCCACGTTCCACCCGTCGAATACGAGAACAACCACTACCTCACAACCACGAAACCCCAGGTCACAACCAACATCTGAGATCTCTACCGAACTCGGGGCGGTTCACGGCGTACAGATTGAAGCTGCTGGGCCTGCGACAGGACCCACAGACAGCCCGCAGCTCCCATCCCGTCTGCCTTCGGCCCACACGCCGTGGAGCGGGCGTGGTTCCTGGCGTCCAGGTGGAGCGCGCCACTGTACGAACGACCTGGACGCCAGGGGCCGCGTCTGCTCGGCTTTGCCTGGGTCGAAGGCAGACGGGATGGGAGTACCCCACGATCACCACGACGATGCCGGCATTCGCGTACGACGCCCCCGCCATCCCGGAGCCTGAGCGCCCCCGCCGGAGGCATGTTCTTGTCGGTGAGCTGCCGTAGGAGCTCAGGCTCGACTCATGGCCTCGGTCCATCCTTGCGGGCGCGCGGCGGCGGACGGCGCGCCGAGCGGGGCGAAGACTGGAGCGTGGGCGCGGCCGGACGTCGGCCGCGCGCCCGGCGGAGCGCGAGCGACGCCGGGTGTCTTGATGAAGTAGAGAAACTCTTACCGCGCTAGTGCCTCAGTGTCGCGAGGCTGCCTCGGTTGAGCGCGATATGCGTGGCGAGGTCGTCCAGTGAGCACTCGATCTGAGCGTTCGCGATCGGCTTGAAGTCCGTGACGTCTGGCGCTGTCGGGCGGTAGTCCGAGGGGTCGATGCCCCATGCCTCGATGAGGCTCCAGCCGGCCTGGACGACTGCGGCATGCCCGTCTGTGGAGGAGACGCGCAGCCATGCTGTGCACTGGTCTGAGAAGTCGTAGGGCAAGTAGGCCGTGCCGCCCGCGCCCTCGAGCCCGTTGACCTGCTCTATCCACTGCTCTAGCAGGCGTGTCAGATTCGCGCCGAGGTGCCGCGATTCCAGCGTCAGGTAGTACGAATCGCAGGTGTGACGGTGACCTCCGATGTGCAGCCGAAGATCGTTGTGCCAGTGCTTCCCGGGCAAGTGCTCGAACCAGAGAGCAATGGACGTTGCCATGAGGGAGTCCCTAGAAGGAGTTGACGGCCAGGTGCCGTCCGTCGTGACTGCGGACATGGGGCCCGTTGCCGTCCAGGGCGTCGAGGAGCCGGATCGCGAAGACCTCGGGCATGCGCTCTGCGACCTCATCGGGCGTGAGCCAGTCGACGGCTGTGGACTCGTTGGAGGTGCGTTCGGTGCCGCCGGAGGGCTTGCAGCGGAAGACCAGGGCGACGACGCCGCGGCTGGTGTTCTTGTAGACCCCGGTGAGCCGGTCCACCTCGACGTGGATGCCGGTCTCTTCCCAGATCTCGCGCCTGGCGCCGTCCTCGGGTGCCTCGTCCAGTTCCAGGACACCGCCCGGGAGCTCCCAAGCGCCGTTGTCGGCACGGCGGATCACCAGGAGCCGGCCGTCCTCGCGCACCACGGCTCCGGCCACAGATACGGAGTGCAGCGGTGTCGTTGACGCCGATACCTGGGATGGACTCACCTGCTGAAGCATAGAGGTGCGCAGTTCTACTGCACCTTGATCAACTCATGGAGCCCCAAGACTGTCGGGTGTCCAAGGTGCTCGGCTACCGTGCGGTCTATGCCTTCTGCGCTGGACACGCCCCAGGGAGCGGCCGAACTGGCCGAGTCGTTGTTGCCGCCGCTTGGGAACCGATGGCTGCATACGCAGGCCGTCGCAGCGCGCGCCCGGGAGGTGTCCGCGGCTGTGCCGGTGGATGAGCGTGATCTCTTGGTGGCTGCCGCCTGGCTGCACGACATCGGCTACGCCCCGGAGCTACGGGACACCGGCTTCCACCCGGTCGACGGTGCACGGCACTTGGAAGCTCTGGGCGCTCCTGGACGGCTCGTGCGCCTGGTCGCCCATCACTCGGGCGCCGTTTATGAAGCGGAGCAGCGCGGGTTGTCAACGGAGCTGGCCGTGTATGAGCGGGAGGACTCCCCGTTGCTCGATGCACTCATCTGCGCCGACATGACGACGGGCCCCGCTGGCCAAGCCTTCGACTTCGAGCAGCGCATGGACGAGATTCTGGTCCGGTACGCGCCGGGCAGCGAAGTGCACACGGCGATCAGTAACGCGCGCCCGTACTTGCGGGCAGCTGTCGAGAGAACGCAGGCCCGTCTCGTCGATCAGCCGATGTAAGGCTCGGCGCGACTGGCCAATCCGTGGTCGATCCGCATCCGCATCGATGGGTGGATGTTCAGCTCGTCCAGCTTGCTCGGGTGGACGAACGCCACCTCTTTGCTCTCGCTGCTGGTGCGGAGCGCGCCGCCGGTGATGCGGGCGTGGAAGCAGATGGAGAACTGCTGCCGTACCTCGCCGTCGTCGTAGGCCATGACGTGCGACGGGTTGGTGTAGATGCCGATCAAGCCGGTCACCGCGACATCGAACCCGGTCTCTTCCTTCGTCTCCCGCACCGCTGCGGCCGGCGCGGACTCCCCGACGTCGATGCCGCCACCTGGCAGAGCCCACAGGTTGTTGTCGGTCTTGTGGATGAGCAGGATCTCCCCGGCCTCGTTGAGGGCGACTGCTGTAACCGAGGGGACGATGCTGTTTGCCTTCGGGGCGTTCGGGTCGTTGAAGTAGTCGACGCGGGCCATGCGTCCAGCGTCGCACATGCCTCGTTCGTGGTCAGGGGCGCCGTGCGGCTTCTCCGAGGTCCCTTCCGTCCAGGATCTCGATGTCGACGATCACGGTTCCGGTCGGGTCGAGGTTGAGCCAGATCACCACATCGTCGTCCTCCTCCAGTGGGCAGATGTAGGGAGTGGGCGAGGCTTGGGGCGACGTCAGAAGGTTGCGGCATGTGGCCGAGCAGGTGCATACGCCGTAGTACCGGAGCGTCGGAATCTGCTCGCTGAGAACCCCTCCATCCGGCTCAAGCAGGCGCAGGATGTCGGCGGCCAATTCCGGGAACGCCTCGGCGAACAGGGGCAGGTCGGCGGTCATCGGACGGCGGGCATCCCGCGCTCCCATGCGTAGTCGAAACTGCGCATGTAATGCCGGAAGGTGCGGGCGCCGGGCAGGTAGCGGAAGTGCAGGACCGGGTTCTGGCCGGCGGGAGCTCCGAGGACGTGCGGGTTCACCAGGACGTCGTCATCGAAGCGGTAGATGGAGTTGTACAGGATCGTGTCGTGCGACCTGACCTCCACGCCTGGCGTGGCCATGGTCGGTTCGAGGTAGCGGCGCGTGATCCGGGCTCGCGCGGCCAGGTCCCCGCCGATGCCCTCCTCGTCGCCGCGCTGGCGGACCGCGTCCGAGTCCGGGTCGCCCAGCAGTATCCGCACCTGGGCGCCAGCGGCGGCTTTCTGCGCCAGCTGGTCGGGGAGGTCGGGGTGGCTGTCGAAGAGGAACAGCCCTGCGTAGACCAGGATCTCGACGTGGCTGGTGGCCTGCTCGATCAGCGATGACCACAGGGCCTCCGGGACCGCTCCGCGGTGCGGGTAGTACGTGATCAGCTCTGATGTGCTCGCCGTCTCGGCCTGTTTCTGGACCGATGGCCACACGTAGACCTCGTCGACACCGAGGAAGTTCGCCGCCTTCCAGCGGTGGCCACGGTGAGGTGTGCGGTTGGTGGTGATCCAGCGCTCCACGCTCTTGGGATCAACCCCGACGTGGTCCGCCACGGACTGGATGGTCTCGCCCTTTGCCGAAATCGCCGCGCGTAACCGCTCGTTCGCCATCGTCGTGCCCTTCCGAGGGGACGCCAGGGACGTTTTGACGATAGCTCAGACGTCCCCAAACGTCCATACGGACCGTGATGCGTCCACTGCCTCTCGCGGTCTCCTGAAGTCACCGCCGAACGACGGCGGAACGCCTACTCCAACAGGAGACAGACGATGCGTCAGATACCCGTGGACACCTCCGCCGCCACCGTGATGGTGGCCCAGGCACCCCAGCCCAAGGTCCGCGACCGCCGTACCGGCGAGATCGCCACCGACGCCGAGACCGGCGCGACGATGATGACCGTCGACGTGATGTTCGCGGCGAACGGCGAGGTCGAGATCCTGTCGGTGGCCGTCCCGGAGCCGGGCATCTCGGGTGACCTGGTGATGGGCACGCCGGTAGCGCTGACCGGCCTGGTGGCCCGGCCGTGGGAGAACGAGTTCAACGGCCAGCGCCGCCACGGCATCAGCTTCCGCGCGGTCGCGGTCACCTCGCTCGCCGCCGGCACCGCGAAGGCGGCCTGACCCATGACCCGCTTCACGGTCGCGCTGCTGCTGGTCGCCGCCATCGCCCTGATTCTGCGGTGGCGGCGCCCCGCCTGGTACTGGCTGACGTTCGGTGTCTCGCTTGCCCTGCTCCGGGTGGCGGTCCGCTACAGCTCGGGTGATGGACGCCTGCGCGCTGACCGTCCCCCCGTCCCGCTGGCGCCTGGCGCTCGCCCGGGCCGCCAACCGCCCCATGCCGGGGCCGCGGGCTCCTCGCGTCCTGCGCGTGCGGCCGACCCGAACCGGCCTGGTGCTGCGGTTGAAGATGCGCCCCGGACAGGACGCCTTCGACTTCGCGGCGGCCTCCGACCGACTGCGGCACTCCTTCGCCATGTACGCGGTCACCGCCCGCGAGATCCGCTCCGGCGTGGTCGAGCTGCGGATGACCGGCTACGACGTCCTCAAGCGGGTGCAGATGCCCGCGAATGTCGACGCGACACCGATGCGCGTACCTGTCGCGCTGCGCGATGACGGAGAGGTCCACTACCGGGACTACCGGAAGGTGCCGCACGCGCTCAACATCGGCGCCACGCAGTCGGGCAAGTCCGTCTATCAGCGCAGGCTCGTCACCGAACTCGCCAAGCAGCACGTCGCCCTGGTCGGCATCGACTGCAAGCAAGGCGTCGAGCTTTCCCCGCTGGCCCGCCGGTTCTCGGCCCTGGCCGACAACCCCGACACGGCGGCCGACCTGCTGGACGCACTCGCAGACCGCATGACGGACGTGTACCAGCTCATCCGCCGCGAACAGCGCGTGAGCGCCGACATCCCCGACGCGGAGATCGCCGCCGACATCTGGGACCTGCCCGAGCACCTGCGGCCCGTGCCAGTCGTGCTCCTCATCGACGAAGTGGCGGAACTGGCCCTCTACGCCACCAAGGAGGAAGAGAAGCGCCGCGACCGGATCATCACCACCCTGGTCAGCCTCGCCCAGCTCGGCCGTGCCGCCGGCATCTACGTCGAGGTGTGCGGCCAGCGCTTCGGCTCCGAACTCGGCAAGGGCATCACCATGCTCCGCGCCCAACTGACCGGCCGGACCGCGCACCGGGTCAACGACGAGACCAGCGCCAACATGGCATTCGGCGACATCGCCCCGGACGCCGTCCTGGCCGCGATCCAGATCCCCACCGAGACGCCCGGTGTCGCCGTCGCTGCCGACTCCGCCGGCGGCTGGGTCCGCACCCGGACGCCGCTCACCTCGCTGCGGCACGCGGCCAACGTCTGCAACCGCCACGCGGACCTGACACCGGAACTCCCCGAGCTCGCCCCCTTCCGGCCCGCTCTGCCGCCCGTGGCCGCGCCCAAGCCGCTCCACGCACCCGCCCAGCTGACCGAAGCGGCCTGACCTCGGAAGGAGAACGATCATGCGGTCTCTGCGTGTGGACGCGGTGCTCGTGCAAGCGGTCATCGCAGGGGCACTGTCCTTCGCCCACCTGCACGACCTCGCCGCCGCTGCGGGGCAGAGCGGCTGGAAGGCGTGGGCCTACCCGATCAGTGTCGACCTGCTGCTCGTTGCCGCCTGGCGTCGTCTACGGATCCTGCGCACGGACGGTGCACCCGTCCGCGCCGCATGGCTGTGGTTCGCGGTGGCCCTGTCCGCCTCCCTCGGCGCGAACATCGCCACCGCGGGGCTCCTCGACCTGGACCACGTACCCGACTGGCTGAGCATCCTCGTCGCCGGCTGGCCCGCCCTGGCCTTCCTCGGCGGCACCCTTCTGGTCCACGCCCCCGGTCCCCGGCCGCAGCCGACTTCGGCTGAGCCCGAAGCGACCGGCGTTGAACGTGCCCCCGAGTCCGTGCCAGAAGCGGTCGAAGCACCCGCGACCGCCCCGGCACTGCCCGCACCCCCGCCGGCCACCCCCGCAGTCCCGGCCGCGCTCGTCGCCCACGCCCGCAAGGTCGCCGACGACCACCGCGCCCGTACCGGGGCCCCGATCGACACCGACACCCTGCGCGTCCGTCTCGGCGTCCCCGCGCCGATGGCCGACGCCATCGCCGCCCAACTCACCTGAGAAGGAGGAAACCCCCGATGCGTCCGCACATCCGGGCCGCCCTGGAACGGTCCGCCGAACTCACGCGGAACAACCGCCTGGTCGACGCCATGCGCCTGGGCGAGGACGCGATCAACCAGGCCACCGACGACGAGCACGCCGAGATCCGCCAATGGCTAACCGACCACGCTGGCGACTTCACCGGACGAGAGGACTGACCACGATGCCCGCCCGCGACTTCTTTCACTCCGTGATGCGGATCGGCCCGGTACAGATCGGCACCCACCGTGACCGCCACGGCCGAACCAAGCACGCCGCGGTGTGCACCAACGACCGCTGCGGCTGGTCGGCTGACTACTCCAGCTCCTCCGCCGCCCAGCTGGCTGCCCGCACCCACCGCTGCAAGGTCGTCTAGGAGGCCCCGGCATGGACGTCCCGCTCTGGTTCGCCCTCATCGTCGTCGGCTACCTCGGCTGCAAGCTCGCACGACCGCCCATGTGGCTGGTCTTGGTGCTGCTGCTCGGCGGCTACCTCATCGCGGACAGCTTGCTCGCCCCGGTCGTCGACTCCGTCATCAAGTAGTCCGAGAGGAGAACAACCATGTTCCGCCCGACCGTCCCGACCAACCCCACCCCGACCGGCGCCGTCATCCCGCTCGACGCGCGCCCGACGGTCTCTCAGGAAATCTCAGAGGTCGCGGTGACGACGCCCGTACCTGCTGCTCCCGCCCCCTCGCGCCCCGTCGTGCAGCTCACTCCCGGCGCCCTGGTCGCGCTCGTCGGCGGCGGGACCGCCGTGGTCCTGGTCGTCGGCGCTGTCCTGGTCTCCATGCTCCTGGCGGTCGCTGTCACCGCCGCCTCGGTCGCGGTTTGCGCCGTCGTCCTGCGCTCGCTGATGACCTCCTACAACCGCCGTTGACCGGCCGCCGGGTGGCGCACACGCTGCCAAGCACGACGCCACCCGGGGCCGTCCCTCCCGACCGCAATCGAAAGGAACACCATGATGACCGACCCCGGACGCATCGCGCCGCGGATCTGCCCGGCTTGCGATGGCTTCGCCTCCGCCGCCATCACCCTCGGCGGCCGCGACCGGCACGGCCACCTGCGCACCCTTACCGTTCACTGCCCGGCCTGCCATGGCACCGGCACCCTCCACCCGGCCCGGTCGCGGGAGAGCGCCCGTGCCTGACGCCGCGACCCTCGGGGGCCTGGACCCGACCACCCTGACCGACCTGCTGCGGGTGGCCGGGTCCCCTGGCTTCTACCGCTGGGAAGACCAGATCCACCGCACCGGCGGCTGCTCCGACCCCATCCACCTGACCGGCTGGACCCTCACCAAAGACAAGACCAGCGGCGAGACCCTGCACCACTACAGCACCGAGAACGAACCCGGCGGACGGCTCCGCATCGCCTGCGGCAACCGCCGCGCCTCACGCTGCCCGGCCTGCGCCTGGACCTACGCGGGCGACACCTACCACCTCATCCGCGCAGGCCTGGCCGGCGACGACCGCCGCGACATCCCCGGCACCGTGCGCGATCACCCGAGGGTCTTCGCCACCCTCACCGCCCCTTCGTTCGGACGGGTGCACAACCGGCCCGACACCGGGCGCTGCCGCTGCGGCACCAGGCACCCGGACGGCGACCCCGCGCTGGGGACCGCGCTCGACCCGGTCACGTACGACTATGCGGGGGCGGTGCTGTTCAACAACCATGCCGGGCAGCTGTGGCAGCGCTTCACCAACCGGCTCCGCCGCGAGATCGCCGCCCGCGCCGGCCTCTCCCAGCGCGCCATGGGAGAGGTCCTGCGGGTCTCCTTCGGCAAAGTCGCCGAGTTCCAAAAGCGCGGCGCCGTCCACTTCCACGCGGTCATCCGCCTCGACGGCCCGGACGGTCCGGACACCGCCCCGCCGTCCTGGGCGACCACGGGGTTATTGGAGGACGCCATCCGGGCTGCCGCCCGCCACTCGTACACCTCGATCACCATCCCCGCTGCCGGTGACCAACCGGCCCGGACGTTCCGCTGGGGTGCCCAGCTCGACGTCCGTCCTGTCAAGGCTTTCGGGGACGGCTCGGACATCACCGAGCAGCCGGTTGCCTCCTACGTTGCCAAGTACGCCACCAAAGCCGCCGAGAACACCGGCACCCTCGACCGCCGTATCGGCGAACTCGCCGAACTCGACCGCCACCACGTGCCCGACCACGCCCGCCGCCTCATCCAAGCCTGCCGCGACCTCGACGACCTCTACCCCGACCGGCGGCTGTGGGCCTGGGCCCACATGCTCGGCTTCCGCGGCCACTTCTCCACCAAATCCCGCGCCTACTCCACCACCCTCGGCGCCCTGCGCCAGGAACGCGCCGACTACCGCGCCGCCCAAGAACACGCGGACCTCGGCCTGGAGAACATCGAGCCGGACACCGTCCTGGTCCTGGCCGCCTGGCAATACGCCGGCCACGGCCACACCCCCGGAGAATCCCTCCTCGCCGCGTCGATCGCCCGGGACATCCAGCTCAACCGCGAAACCGCACGCGAAGCCCTGCACGACCAACTGGCCCTGGAAGGAGCCGCAGCATGACGACCGCCACCGCAGAGCTGCTGACCGTGCCGGAAGTCATGGCCCGGCTCAAGCTCGGACGCTCCACCGTCTACGACCTGATCCGCTCGCGCCGCCTGGTCTCCATCACCATCGGCCGCGCCCGCCGCATCCCTGCCGACGCCCTACGGGACTTCATTACCCGCGAGACCGAGGAGGCCGCTGCCTGATGCCCGGACAGCGCAAGCGCAACCCTAACGGCGCCGGCACCATCACCAAGCGCAAGGACGGCCGCTTCCAAGCCGCCGTCTACGTCCTCCAGCCGGACGGCACCCGGGCCCGCAAGTTCGCCTACGGCAAGACCTGGGCCGAGTGCGACGTCAAGCGTCGGGAGCTGCTGGCCAAGGTCGAGTCCGGCATCCCCGTGCCCACGCGATCGGCCCGGCTTGGGGAGTGGCTGCCGTACTGGCTGGAGAACGTCATCAAGCCCCGGCGGAAGCGCACGACGTTCGCCAAGTACGAAGTGCATGTCAGGCTCTACCTGGTGCCTATGCTCGGCGCCAAGAAGCTGGAGGCACTGAGCGTCGCCGATGTCCGCCGCTTCCTCGCGCGCCTGGAGCAGCAGACCACCGCGGCTACCGCGAAGGAGTCGCACAAGGTGCTGCGCTCCGCGCTGTCGGCCGCATGTCGGGAGGAGCTGATCGCGCGCAACGTGGTGTCACTCGTGGAGCCGCCTCAGGTGGAGCAGCGCGATCTGTCGCCGTGGTCGCTGGACGAGACGCTCGACTTCCTCGCGGCGGCCCGGACGGATCCGCTGTACGCGGCCTTCGTCATCGCCATCGCACTCGGCTTCCGGCGCGGGGAAATCATCGGTCTTCGTTGGCAGGACGTCGACCTGGAGCAGCGCGTGATCCGGGTCCGCAAGCAGCGGCAGCGCGTCCATGGGGAGGTGTACGACGACGATCCCAAGGGCCGCCGCCGCAAGCAGTCGCTTCCCCTGCCGGCGATGTGCGTCGCGCCTCTGCGGTGGCAGCGGATGCGCCAGGCGGCCATGCGGGAGCGGGCGGGGGAGCAGTGGACGGGGACCGATTACGTCTTCACCACCCGCACGGGGCGGCCCGTCGAGCCGCGGAACCTGTACCGCTCGTTCACGCGCGTCGCTGGCAGTGCCGGTCTTCGCGTGATCCGGCTGCATGACGCCCGGCACGGCTGCGCCACACTCCTCACCGCGGCCGGCGTGGCTCCCCGCGTGGTGATGGAGATCCTGGGCCACAGCCAGATCGCGGTCACGATGAACGTCTACACGTACGTCGTGCAGGACACCCAGCGTGAGGCCGTCAGCCACATGGACCGGCTGCTCCGGAGGCGTCCCAACCGCGAGTGAGCGTGGCCGTTGATGTCACATCCGGATGTCAAAGACCCCCAGCCCTGCCCGGCTGGGGGTCTTCTCACTGGTGGGCGTGGACGGTTTCGAACCGCCGACATCTGCCTTGTAAGGGCAGCGCTCTACCGCTGAGCTACACGCCCGCTGACATGCGAAAGCACACCCTACCCTGCCATACCCGGTGACCGGCAAACGCACGCCGGGTCCGGACAGGGTCACGCATGGCGGGCCGGTCGACGCTCGGCGCGCCCGGTGCTCGGCAAGGCGTCCATGGCGATTCACGACCTTTCGCGCGTCCCGGACCCGGCGCAGGCCGGCGCCCGGGACGGCCGCCCGGGCTGCAGCACCGTGCGGTCGGTCTGGCGGCCGTCAGCGCGGCCGAGGCGGCACACCGGGCGGGCGCGGAGCGCCCTGCGCGCCGTCGCCGGTGTCCACGAAGGCCACCGGCGCGCCGAACGCGGCGCGCCGGGTGGCGCGGCGCAGTGCGCGCAGTACGAACGGGCCCAGGGTGAGGACCAGCACGGCGGTCAGCGCGGCACGCGGGACGTCCCAGCCCAGCGAGGTGGCCAGGCAGTACGCGGTGAAGCGGGCCAGGTTGTCCGGGAGCGGGTCGCCCGGCACGAAGGAGACCCCGGAGGACATGCCGCCGAGGTACGGCCAGCCCTGCAGGTTCATGACCGTGCCGTACGCGATCGAGGACGCCGCGCCGTAGCCGGCGACCATGACGAGCT
Source organism: Streptomyces sp. ME19-03-3 (assembly GCA_033793685.1). GTDB lineage: Bacteria > Actinomycetota > Actinomycetes > Streptomycetales > Streptomycetaceae > Actinacidiphila. Next base: position 11,044 of record JARAXD010000002.1, read on the forward strand.
CACCCCGGCCGCGCAGCGCCGCGGCGCCCGGGAGCAGGCCCGCGCCGAGGGCCACCCAGCCCATCGAGAGCATCTGGAACGGCATCCACGGCCCCACCCCGCCCGTGAGCAGGGCCGAGGCGAACATCGTCAGCGCGCCCAGCGAGAAGCCGAAGCCCGGGCCGAGGACCCGGCCGGACAGGACGACGAGGAAGAACATGGGCTCGATGCCCGCCGTGCCGCCGCCCAGGGGACGCAGCGCCGCGCCCGCCGCGGCCAGGACGCCCAGCATGGCGACGGACTTGGCGCTCAGGCCCTCGTCGTCGTCCGCGATCGTCGCCATGACGACGGCGAGCAGCAGCGGCAGCAGCAACGCGAACAGCCAGGGAGCGTCCTCGCTGTGGGCGAGCCCGGAGCCGGGGTCGGCGAGCAGCGGCCAGCCGAACGCGGCGACGCCGATCAGGGAGACCAGCGTCAACGCGACGACGGACCGCCTGCCCAGCCGGACCGCGTTCGGTCGGGCGGTCACGCCGTGCCCGCCAGGGCCGTGCCGACCTGGTCGACCGTCAGCCAGGGCAGCGGACTGAGCACCTTGGCGACCTGCGGGGCGAACGCGGGAGAGGAGACGACGACATCGGGGGTGGGGCCGTCCGCGACGGGCTCGCCGTCGGCGAGGACGACGACGCGGTGGGCCAGTTCGGCGGCGAGTTCGACGTCGTGCGTGGCGAGGACGACGGCGTGGCCGTCGGCCGCGAGCGCGCGCAGGTGCGCCGCGAGTCGCGCCTTGGCCGCGTAGTCCAGGCCGCGGGTCGGCTCGTCGAGGAGGATCAGCGGGGGCCGGGCGGTCAGCACGACGGCGAGGGCGAGGGCCAGGCGCTGGCCCTCGGACAGGTCACGCGGGTGGGTGCCGTCGGCGACCCCGGGCAGCAGTTCGCCGACCAGGGCGCGGCAGGTGCCCGGGGTGGCGCGGGCGTCGGCGTCGGCGGCGGCGCACTCGGCGGCGACGGTGTCGGCGTACAGCAGGTCCCGGGGGTCCTGGGGGACCAGGCCCACCCGGCGGATCAGCTCGCCGGGCCTGGTGCGGGAGGGCTGCAGGCCGCCGACGGTCACGCTGCCCGCGGCGGGGGCGTGCATCCCGGCGAGGGTGGCCAGCAGGGTGGACTTGCCCGCGCCGTTGCGGCCCATCAGGGCCACGGTCTCGCCGGGCCGTACGGTCAGGTCCAGCGCGCGCAGCGCCTCCAGGCGGCCGCGGCGCACGGTGAGGGCCGCCGCGGTCGCGACGGGCTCGCCCGTGGCCGGGCCGGGCGGCGGAGGCGGGGTGCGGCCGGCGAGGCGCTCGCGCAGCGGGGCGGCGGCGCGGCGGGCGTCGCGCACCGACAGCGGCAGGGGGGACCAGCCCGCGAGGCGGCCGAGGGCGACGACCGGCGGGCGGACGGGTGAGACGGCCATGACCTCGGCGGGTGGTCCCGACACCGGGGCGGCGCCGGCGCCCGGGAGGAGGACGACCTGGTCGGCGTACTGGACGACCCGCTCCAGGCGGTGTTCGGCCATCAGCACGGTCGTGCCCAGGTCGTGGACGAGCCGCTGCAGCACGGCGAGCACCTCTTCGGCGGCGGCCGGGTCGAGCGCGGACGTCGGCTCGTCCAGCACCAGCACCCGCGGGTGGACGGTGAGGACGGATCCGATGGCGACGCGCTGCTGCTGCCCGCCGGAGAGGGTGCTGATCGCGCGGTCGCGCAGGTCGGTGAGGCCGAGCAGGTCGAGGGTCTCCTCGACGCGGCGGCGCATCACGTCGGGGGCGAGGCCGATCGACTCCATGCCGTAGGCGAGTTCGTCCTCGACGGTGTCGGTGACGAAGTGCGCGCGCGGGTCCTGGCCGACGGTGCCGACGACGTGGGCGAGTTCGCGCGGCCTGTGGGTGCGCGTGTCGTGCCCGGCGACGGTGACGCGGCCGGTGAGGACGCCGCCGGTGAAGTGCGGCACGAGACCGGAGACGGCGCCGAGCAGCGTGGACTTGCCGGTGCCGGACGGTCCGACGACGAGGCAGAGTTCCCCTTCGGGAACGGTCAGGTCGACACCGGCGACGGCGGGTTCGGCGGCGCCGTCGTACGTGACGGAGACCTGCTCGAAGCGGATCACGGGCGGGCTCCCTTCAGGTGCGCGGGCAGCAGGCCCAGCAGGACGGCGGCGGCGGGCCACAGCGGCAGCGACGGGGCGGTCAGCGGCACCACGGGCGGGTCCAGATCGGCGGGGGAGGCCCCGGCGGCCCAGATCGTCAGCGCGGCGACGGCCACGCCCGAGGCGGTGATCAGCCACGCGGCCGCGTCCCAGCGGTCGGGGCGGTAGCGGGTGCGTACCGAGCGGCGCCCGCCGAGCCGCAGCCCCGCCACGGCGGCGGCCGCGCCGGCCAGCAGCAGGGGCAGGCCGTATCCGCCGCCGGCGGCGGCCAGCAGCGCGTAGGTGCCCGCGCACAGCCCGAGCAGTCCGCCGAGGGTGAGCGCGACGGTCGTCCGGCGTAGCGCGGGCGGCACTGCGGCGGTGCGGCCGTAGCCGCGGGCGTCCATGGCGGCCGCGAGGGCGACGGAACGTTCCAGGGCGCCCTCGAGGACGGGCAGGCCGACCTGCAGCAGAGCGCGTACGCCCCGGTCGGGGCGGCCGCGCAGCCTGCGGGCCGTCCGCAGCCGCCGGACGTCGGCGACCAGGTGCGGCGCGAACGTCATCGCGACGACCACGGCGACGCCCGCCTCGTACAGGGCGCCGGGCAGCGACTTCAGCAGCCGGGCGGGGTTGGCCAGGGCGTTCGCGGCACCGAGGCAGGCCAGGAGGGTGGCCAGCCGCAGGCCCTCGCGGAAGGCGAACCACAGGCCCTCGGCGGTCACCCGCCCGCCGAGCCGGACCCCCTGCGCCCAGTCGGGCAGCGGCACTTCGGGGAGGGTCAGCACGGTGTGCGTACCGGGGACGGGGGAGCCGAGGACGACGGCGAAGCCGAGCCGGATGGCGATCACCACCAGGCCGAGGCGCAGGAACGCGGCGTACGAGCGCGACCAGGGGGCGTCCGGCACCCGGCACACGGCCACCACGTATCCGGCGACCGCGGCGAGCAGCGCGAGCAGCGCGGGGTTCGTCGTCCGTGACGCGGCCGTGGCCAGGCCCAGCGCCCACAGCCACCACGCCCCCGCGTGCGGACCCCGCGTCCGGCCCGCGGGTCCTGCCCCGGGCCACGTCGAGGGCGTGGCGGCGGTCACGGGCGGTCGCCTCGACGGCGGCGCACCTGCCAGCCGCCGGCCGCGGCGACGAGGAGGACGACGGCGGCGGCGGCGTACGTGCCGAGCGCGGGGCCGGGGGAGGAGGTGGGTTCGGGTGCCGCGGCGGCGTCGGTGACCTGCTCGCCGCAGCCCTTGGCGGGGTAGCCGGCGAGGGCGCAGACGATGCCCGCGGAGTTGTACCGCAGCGGGGGCGCGATCGCGGCCAGGGCGTCGGCGGAGGTGGCGTCCTCGGGGACGCGGGCGCAGGCGGCGCGGGCCGCCGGGGCGTCGGCGGCGGTGCCGAAGTCGAGCAGCAGGGCGACGCGCTTGGTGCCGGGACGGGCCGGGGTGCCGTCGCAGACGGCGGCGAACCGGGCCGCGCCGCGGGGGCGGGCGGCCGAGGCCGCGTCGGGGCTGACGCCGAAGCGCCAGCCCTCGACCGCACCGTCGTCGGGGCGGTTGAGGGCGGGCCCGGTCGTGGCGAACGTCCAGGCGTCGGTGGCGGTGTCACGCTGCCAGAAGGACCAGTACCGGTAGCTGGCCGCGTGCGCGGGCGTCGCGACGAGGGCGGCGACCAGGGCCAGGAGGAGGGCCGCCGCCGTGAGGGGCGGCCGCCTCACAGCCGGTGCTTCCGGCCGGCGAGCAGCACCCCGATGCCGATGCCGGCGACCAGGCAGGCGCCGACGATCCACCACACCGAACCACTGTCCGAGGACTCGGACGTGTGCTCCACGGCCGGGCCGAGGGCACTGAGCCGGGTGATGTGGTCGCGCAGGGGGTTGCCGGTGGCGTACGCGGCGAGCGCGAGCTGCGCGAGGGCGGTGGGGCTGTCCTTGGCCCAGGCGTCGGAGTTGGCGGCCAGCCACTTGTACGCGCCCTTGGCGGCGTCGAGGTGGCCGCCGGCGGCGAGGGCGACGACGGCGTCGGCTGTGGTGCCGAAGTCGGGGGTCTTCTGGTCGGAGCCCGGGGTGAGGGCGTCGAAGTGGCCGCCGCCCGCGGTGAGGCGGGCCGCCAGCCAGGCGGCTCCCGCGTCGGAGGCACTGCCGCCGCACTCGGCGCGCACGGCGACGTCGCGGTCGGGGGCCTCGACGACGAAGCCCGCGCCCTCGGCTCCGCGCACGGCGTCCGCGGTGGCCTTGGGGTTGGCCACGAGGGCGCCGGTCTTGGCGTCGGGCTGGTAGGCGAACGCGCCGCCGTCCTGCTTGCCGCAGGCCAGTTGGAGGGAGCGCAGCGCGTCGTAGGGGGAGCGGCCGTCGCCGGTCACGGACTTGACGTCGGTGCCGGCGGCCTTGAGGCCGCCGATGACGACGCTGGTGGAGTCGGCGTCGGAGGCGCCGCCCGGGTTGTAGGACCAGCCGCCGTCGCGGTTCTGCACCGTGGTGAGCCATTCGGCGGCGCGCTTGACGGCGGAGTCCCGTCCGTGGACGGCGAGCGCCTGGGCGGCGATGGCCGTGGCGTTGGTGTCCTCGGTCTTCGGGTCGCAGGGCGCCGTCGGGTCGGGGCGGTACGAGGCGAAGCCGCCGTCCGCGCACTGCTGCCCGGCGAGCCACTTCACCGCTTCCCCGGCCGGTTCCGTGTCGGCCGCGTGCAGCGCCAGCAGCGCGTACGACTGGCGCCACACACCGTCGTACGTCGGGTCCGCGTCCCCGTACAGCGCGGCGGGCGCGACCGCGGGGGACGGCGAGGGCGCCGCGGCTATCAGGAGCGTGCTGAAGGCGGCCAGAGCGGCCGCGGCGGTGCGGCGCAGGTGCATCGAGTGGTGCCTTTCGGGTGAGCGGTCGCGCAGCCGGATGCGGCCGCGCGGTCACGGCACCGGGCTCCGGCTCCGTGTACCTCGACGGAAGAGCCGCTCCCGTCCGCGCGGGTGTTCCGGCTGGGCCCTCCCCGGCGGGGACGGCTCACGGTTGCGGGTCAGCGCCGGATTCGCACCGGCTTCCCCCACTCGGACGTGATTGGACTTGGTTGTGTCGAGCACACCTTAGCCGGGCCCGCGTGCCGGGCCGCCGCCGGGCTTGTGCGGTCCGCCTCACACCGCTGCGTACGCCGCCGGGCCGGGTTGGGGGCGCCGGTTTCGGGAGTCGGCTTCGGCGGGGGAGTGGCCCTGGGGTGGAGTGCCGGCGCCCGTGGCGGGGCGCGGCCGCCGTCCGGCGACCACCGCGGACGCGACCGGTCCGCAGCCGGGCGGAGGGGTGGCGTGCGGACCTGGGTGGTCGCGTTGGCCGAGCGCGAGGCGGGGCACCCGGGCCTCCCGCTGCGGCGCCGGTTCCGGGAGTCGGCTCGGCGGGGGAGCGGCCCTGGGGTGGAGTGCCGGCTGGGCCGTCTCGCACCGGGTGGTCCTCCGGCGGCCGTGTCGGGGCGCGACGGCGGTCCTGTGGCCGCCGCGGACGCGACCGGTCCGCAGCCGGGCGGAGGGGTGGCGTGCGGACCGGGGTGGTCGCGTTGGCCGAGCGCGAGGCGGGGCACCTGGGCCTCCCGCTGCGGCGCCGGTTCCGGGAGTCGGCCCGGCGGGGGAGTGGCTCTGGGGTGGAGTGCCGGCTGGGCCGTCTCGCACCGGGTGGTCCTCCGGCGCCCTGACGGCCGCCCGGTGGCACCCGCGGACGCCACCGGTCCGCAGCCGGTCGGAGGGGTGGCGTGCGGACCGGCGAAGTTCGGGCGACATGCGACCACGGAATGGATACGCGCCGCCGCCGCGCCCGTTCGGGGCGGGAGGTGCCCGGCGCGGGGAGAAAGCTCCGCCCGGGACCGCGGCGACTGACGAAGACCGTGCCGCGTTCGCCGAGCACGAGGCGGCGGCACCCGGGCCGGTCGTTCCTCCCCCGTTGAGGAGCGGGCGCCGCGACGGGGCGCGGAGCGGCCGGCCCTCAGGTGTGCGCGCGCCGGGGATCGGCCAGGTCGACGAGGCGGCAGACGGTCGCGATGTCGACCTCCACCTGGGCGACGGAGGCGCGCCCGGACAGCCAGTTCACCAGGGCGGCATGCCAGGTGTGCTCGATGACGCGGACGGCGGAGAGCAGTTGGGGCCCCGCGGGACCGTCCGGACGTACCGCGTCCAGGATGATCGCGGTCGTCAGCCGCGACACGGCGTCGACCTCCGGGCTGACGGAACGGTCGGCGAACGTCAGCGCCCGCACCATGGCGTCGGCGAGGTGTGGCTCGCGCTGCATCGCGCGGAAGGCCCGCATCAGCGTCCGCGCCACCCGGTCCGCGGGCGCGGCCGCGGCGGGCGGGCGCTCGCGCAGGGCCTCGTGGAGCTGCTCCAACTGGTCGCGCATCATGGCGACGAGCAGATGCACCTTGGAGGGGAAGTAGCGGTAGAGGGTGCCGAGTGCGACGTTCGACCGGTCGGCGACCTCACGCATCTGGACCGCCTCGAAGCCGCCCCGTACGGCGAGCTCGGTGCCGGCCCGCACGATGCGGCTCCGGCGCGCCTCCTGACGCTCGGTCAGCGGCACGGGGGACGGCCGAGGAACTGCGGTCATCTGTCGCGATCCGAATTCTGTGCGCCGGACGGGACCGCTCCCCAGCCTACGCCGGGCCGCGCCGCGCAGTCCCGGGCCACGCACGGTGCGGGCGGCCCCGCGGTGCCCGAAGCGGCGTGGCGGGAATCACCCGGACCAGCCGCGGCCCCCGGCACCGCTGCGGGTATCTTCGTGCTCTCGGAGCCGACTCCTGGGTAACCGATACTGAAACTTGTTCTACCGCGGCGCGGGCGACTACGCTCCCGCCGGAGCGCAGTGAGAAGGGGGCCGTGAGTGACCGCAGAGGCCAGGCCGCTCCGGATCGCGCTGCTCACCTACAAGGGGAACCCCTTCTGCGGGGGCCAGGGCGTCTACGTGCGCCACCTGTCCAGGGAACTGGCCCGGTTGGGCCACAGCGTCGAGGTGATCGGCGCCCAGCCCTACCCCGTGCTCGACGCGGTCGGCACCGGGGTACGCCTCACCGAACTGCCGAGCCTCGACCTCTACCGCCAGCCGGACCCGTTCCGCACCCCCCGGCGCGGCGAGTACCGCGACTGGGTGGACGCCCTGGAGGTCGGCACGATGTGGACCGGCGGCTTCCCCGAGCCGCTCACGTTCAGCCTGCGCGCCCGCCGCCACCTGGCCGCCCGGCGCGGCGACTTCGACGTCGTCCACGACAACCAGACCCTCGGCTACGGCCTCCTCGGCGGATCCCGCGCCCTCGGCGCGCCCCTGGTGACCACCATCCACCACCCCATCACCGTCGACCGGCAGCTCGAACTCGACGCCGCGCAGGGATGGAAGCGCCGGGCATCCGTCCGCCGCTGGTACGGCTTCACCCGGATGCAGAAGCGGGTCGCACGCCGGCTGCCGTCCGTGCTCACCGTCTCCGGCTCCTCGCGGCAGGAGATCGTCGACCATCTCGGGGTCCGCGAGGACCGCGTGCACGTCGTCCACATCGGCGCCGACACCCGGCTTTTCGCGCCGGACCCCTCCGTGCCCGAGGTGCCGGGACGGATCGTCACCACGTCGAGTGCCGACGTGCCCCTCAAGGGCCTGATCCACCTCGTCGAGGCCCTCGCCAAGCTGCGCACCGAGCACCCCGACGCGCATCTCGTCGTCGTCGGCAAGCGGGCCGACGACGGACCGGTGGCCGCCGCCATCGAGCGCTACGGGCTCGGCGGCGCCGTCGACTTCGTCAAGGGCATCAGCGACGAGGAGCTGGTCGGCCTGGTGCGCAGCGCCCAGGTGGCGTGCGTGCCGTCGCTGTACGAGGGGTTCTCGCTGCCGGCCGCCGAGGCCATGGCCACCGGGACGCCGCTGGTCGCCACCACCGGCGGCGCCATCCCCGAGGTCGCCGGGCACGACGGGCGGACGTGCCTCGCCGTGCCGCCGGGGGACCCGGGCGCGCTGGCCGCGGCGCTGGGCCGGCTGCTGGACGACTGGGCGCTGCGCCGCCGCCTCGGCCGGGCCGGCCGGGAGCGCGTACTGGCCCGCTTCACCTGGGAGCGGGCCGCCATCGGCACCGCAGAGCAGTACCGCGCGGCGATCGAGGCCGCCGGGCGGCCGCGGCCCGCTGCCCCGTCACCGTCACCGTCACCGTCCCGGACGAAAGCAGACTCCACGTGCTGACCGTCGACTTCTCCCGCTTCCCGCTCGCCCCGGGCGACCGCGTGCTCGACCTGGGCTGCGGCGCGGGCCGCCACGCCTTCGAGTGCTACCGGCGCGGCGCGGACGTGGTGGCCCTGGACCGGAACGGAGACGAGATCCGCGAGGTCGCCAAGTGGTTCGCCGCCATGAAGGAGGCCGGGGAGGCCCCGGCCGGCGCGACCGCCACCGCGATGGAGGGCGACGCGCTGAACCTCCCGTTCGCCGACGACACCTTCGACCGCGTCATCGTCTCCGAGGTCATGGAACACATCCCGGACGACAAGGGCGTGCTCGCCGAGATGGTGCGCGTCCTCAAGCCGGGCGGACTCATCGCGGTCACCGTGCCGCGCTACGGGCCGGAGAAGATCTGCTGGGCGCTGTCCGACGCCTACCACGAGGTCGAGGGCGGCCACATCCGCATCTACCGGGCCGACGAACTGCTGGGCAAGATCCGCGAGGCGGGCCTGCGCCCGTACGGCAGCCACCACGCGCACGCGCTGCACTCCCCGTACTGGTGGATCAAGTGCGCCGTCGGCGTCGACAACGACAAGGCCCTGCCGGTGCAGCTGTACCACAAGCTGCTGGTCTGGGACATCATGAAGAAACCGCTGGCCACCCGGCTCGCCGAGAACGCGCTCAACCCGCTGATCGGCAAGAGCTTCGTCGCCTACGCCACCAAGCCGCACACCCCGAAGGCGGGCGTCGACGCGTGAGGCGGACCGAGCACCTCGTCCTGCCCGGGGTCCTGACCTCCGAGCAGGCGGCGCAGACCGTCGCCGGCATCCTCGCCGTCCAGCGGCCGGACGGCGCCATACCGTGGTTCGAGGGCGGCCACCTCGACCCCTGGGACCACGTCGAGGCGGCCATGGCGCTGGACGCCGCCGGCGAGCACGAGCACGCCGAGGCCGCCTACACCTGGCTCGCCCGCCGGCAGAACCCGGACGGCTCCTGGTACGCCGCCTACGGCTGGGCCGAAGGCGGCGAGGGCGAGCCCACGGACCTGGGCCGGGAGAGCAACTTCTGCGCCTACGTCGCCGTCGGCGTGTGGCACCACTACCTCTCCACCGGCGACGACGCCTTCCTGGAACGCATGTGGCCGGTGCTGTACGCGGCCGTCGAGTACGTCCTGGAACTGCGGCTGCCCGGCGGCCAGATCGCCTGGCGGCGCGAGGACGACGGGACGTACCCGCAGGAGGCGCTGCTGACCGGCTGCTCGTCGATGTACCAGGCGCTGCGCTGCGCGCTGGCCGTCGCCGAGCACCGCGAGGACCCGCAGCCCGACTGGGAGCTGGCCGCCGGCGCCCTCGGTCACGCCGTCGCCCACCACCCCGAGCGGTTCCTGGACAAGAACCGCTACTCCATGGACTGGTACTACCCGGTCCTCGGCGGGGTGCTGCGCGGCGAGGCCGCCGCGCAGCGCATGCGGGCCCGCTGGGACGAGTTCGTCGTGCCCGGCCTGGGGGTCCGCTGCGTGGTGCCCAACCCCTGGGTCACCGGCGGCGAGAGCGCCGAACTCGCCCTCGCCCTGTGGGCGATGGGCGAGTCCGACCGTGCCGTGGAGATCCTGGCCGCGATCCGGCACCTGCGCGCCGAGGACGGCATGTACTGGACCGGGTACGTCTTCGAGGGCGACGCGCGGGCCGGCACCGGCCCCGCCGTGTGGCCCCGGGAACGCACCACGTGGACGGCCGGGTCCCTGCTGCTGGCCGTCGCCGCCCTGGGAGGGGACGAGGCGACGACGGCCGTCTTCGGGGGCGACCGGCTGCCGCTCGGGCTGGTGCCCGCGGCGGCGGGATGCTGCGCCGGCCGGTGAGCGGGCGTCAGGCCCGGTTGACCCGGCCCGCCACGGCGTGCCCGACGACCAGGTAGACCGCCGCCGGCAGACCGTAGTCCAGCAGGGTGCGCGCCCAGGCGGACCGGGTCGGGAAGATGCCGTGGGCCCAGCCGCCGAGCCAGGACGCCACGTCGTGGATCCACGCCACGAGGTCGTTGGCCCGGTTGGCGTCGAGCATCCACAGCACGATCCACAGGATCAGGATGAAAGCGGCCACGTCGGCGACCACGATGATGATCGTGGCCGCCGGATTGCCGCGATATCGTCTGGACATACCTGCCGTCTTGCCCCGATCGGCGCAGCCAAACGTCGTCGCCGGGCGGCACCCGTACTGAACGGGCTTCAGGGTTCCGCGGGTTGGCGGGAACTGAAGGCGATTCAGCGGGAACCGTCGGATGCTGTGCTCTGTGGCTTGGAGCGGCCGAGGTCCGCGCACGCGTGGGCGACGAGATCGTCCGTGCCGCCCGTGGCCGGCGGCCGGAGCATCCCGGCATGTGAACTGTCAGCCCTGTCCGGCCCGGGCGAACCGGGCTGCCCAGTCGCGGAGTTGGTCGACCAGTTCGGCCGGTTCGAGCACGCGGAACTCGGCGCCGAGAGCGCCCAGGGCCAGGGCCGGCCAGTCCAGGGAGTCGGTGGTCATGCGGACCCGGCAGTGTTCGGCGTCCACCTCCTCGACCGTGCTCCACCGCCCGATCCGTTCCAGTACGGTCGCGGCCGGGGCGTACACCAGGGCCGTCACCCGGTACGGGCGGGGCAGGTTGCCGATCCCGGCGCGGACGAACTCGGCCGCATCGGCGGCGGGCAGGCTGCGCGGGCGGAACGGAGCGCCGGTGCCCTCCGGCGCAGTGAGCCGGTCGACCCGGAAACTGCGCCAGCCGTGCCGGGCGAGGTCGTACGCGACCAGGTACCAGCGGCGCTCGAGGCGGACCAGCCGGTGCGGCTCGACCTGGCGGTCGGTGCGGCGGCCGTCGGCAGCGGTGTAGCCGAAGCGCAGCTGTTCGCTGTCCCGGCAGGTCAGTGCGAGTGTGGTGAGCACGTCAGGGTCGACGCCCGCCCGCGCCGGGCTGCCCCAGCCGGCGGGTACGGTCATCGCGCGCAGCGCATCGACCCGGCGGCGCAGCCGGGTGGGCATCACCTGCACCACCTTGGCCAGCACACGGACCGAGGACTCGGCGATGCCCTCGACCGCGCCCTCCGCGGCGGTGTGCAACCCGACGGCCAGGGCGACCGCCTCATCGTCGTCGATCACCAGTGGTGGCAGCACGGCGCCCGCGGCGAGCTGGTAGCCACCGTCGACGCCGCGCTGCGCCTCCACCGGGTAGCCGAGCTCGCGCAGCCGGTCGACGTCGCGGCGCAGGGTGCGGACCGAGACACTGAGCCGGTGGGCCAGTTCAATGCCTGGCCAGTAGCGATGGGTCTGCAGTAGGGACAGTAGCCGCAGCGTCCGGGTGCTGGTGTTCGCCATACCTCCGATCCTCCATGAATTCAGGTCGAGAACTGTCCGCAATAGTTCCTACCGTCGCTCTTGACCGAGGAACACGGGACCAACCGAAGGTGGAGATCATGTTCGAGACCCTGAGCCCGAGCGAGTCGGCGGCCCTCACCGGTGAGCGCGCCGACCTGCTGCGGACACTGAGCAAGCACCGGCACTTCCTGCGCTTCACCACCCGCGACCTCACCGACGATCAGGCCGGGCTGCGAACCACCGCGAGCGAACTGTGTCTGGGCGGCCTGATCAAACACGTCGCCGCGATGGAGCGGATCTGGGTGGACTTCGTCCTGGACGGACCGTCGGCCATGCCCGACTTCACCGCCATGACCGAGGTCGACTTCGCCGAGCGGGCCGACGAGTTCCGGCTGCTGCCCGGCGAGACGCTGGCCGGCGTGCTGGCTGGGTACGCGGCGGTGGCCCACCGGACCGACGAGCTGATCGCCGCCCTGCCCGACCTGGACGCGACCCAGCCGCTGCCGAAGGCGCCGTGGTACGAGTCCGGCGTCCGCTGGTCGGCCCGTCAGGTGCTGCTGCACGTCATCGCCGAGACCGCGCAGCACGCCGGGCACGCCGACATCATCCGCGAGTCCCTGGACGGCGCCAAGACCATGGGCTGAAAGGCAGGCCGGAGGGGGCCACGGTGAACGCTGCTGCCGATCCCGCTCGCAGATCGCGGGCCCGTGGTGCTGCTGCGTACCCGACGGCCCCTGACCGGGTCCCCCATCCGCCTGATGCTCCGTATGACCCCGTGCGGTGGCCGCTGCCGGGAGCCCGGGCGAGGATGCGAACACGCACCGCATCCCCCGGGAGAGACCCTCATGCCCCTGCGCCGTGCCCTGACCGCCCCCCTGCTCTGCGGCGTGCTGCTGCTCGTCCCCGCCTGCGGCGGCGACTCCGGCGACACCGCGAGCGGCGGCACCGCGAGCCCCACCTCCTCCGTGCAGAAGCAGAAGCTCGCCAAGACGCGCTTCGTCGCCAACGCGGGACTGGCCGCCGGCGCGACCTACCAGTGGATCGTCAAGCCCTACCGGGAGGGCAAGTTCAAGAAGGACGCCGACGGCCGCAAGCTCACCCTGGTGAAGGCGGGCCTGGCCGGGGCCTTCGCCTACAACCGGCTCAAGGCCGCCTCGGAGAACGCCAAGGGCGACCCGACCCTCGCCAAGCTGGTGGCCCCGCTGACCGCGGGAATCGAGTCGCTCAAGGACCTGCCGAACAAGCTGCGCAGCGGGCAGGCCACCGACGACATCGTGGGGACCTTCCAGGACACCATCAGCGGCGTCAAGTCGGCCGGCGAGGACGCCGGCGCCAAGGTCACCGACAAGGTGCCCTCGCTGTCCCAGCTCAGCGGCGGATGAGCTCGGCCCGCCGGGAAACGGCCGTGCCCCGGGCCAGGGCCCGGGGCACGGTTCGTGCGGGTGCGCGCGTCCGCACGCGCGGAGCGCGGATCGATCAGCCGCGCTGGATGCCGCTGGCGTCCTGCAGGACGCCGCGCCGGCCGTCCTGGGTCTGCGCGACCAGGGCGGCACCGCGCTGCTCCACCGCCAGGTACCAGGTGCCGGGGGTCAGCTCGGCGATCTGCTGCGCCGAACCGTCCTCCGCGTAGAGCGGCCGCGTCACGGGCACCGCGAACCAGAAGGCCGAGAACTCCGGCGACGGCTGCTGGGCCTGCTGCGGCTGCTGCTGCGCCTGCGGGTATCCGTACTGGCCGCCGCCCGACGACGGGTCGGCCGGTACGCCGTGGCCACCGGTCTGCCCCGGGTAGCCGTAGCCGCCCTGCTGCTCCACGCCCGGGTACGGCTGACCGGGCTGGCCGCCGCCGTACGCCTGCGCCTGCGGCTGCTGCGGGCGCGGAGCGGGCAGCAGGGGCGCCTTGAGCGCGGGCAGACCCAGCAGGGTGAGCAGCGTGGCGGCGGCCAGAGCCGCCGCGGCGACGAAGGAGAGGTAGGCGCCGGAGCCCAGCTCCGTGGCCTCGTTGCCGTTGAAGAGCGACCACAGGGCGTCCCAGGCGGCGGCGACGGACAGCACCGCGCCCCAGTGGGCCAGCCCGATGCCGAGGACCTTGCGGTTCTCCGCCTGGAAGCGCGAGGCGACGAACAGGCCGGCGGCGATCAGGCCCAGGAGGTGGACCGAAGGCAGCAGCGGGAACAGCTCGCTCTTCCACGCGCTGACCCCGCACTCGTCGCCGGTGCAGCCCTTGGCACTGTAGAACGTCAGGAACGAGGCGATCAGCAGCAGCAGCGCCGCGCCGATCACCGCGCCGTCTCCTCGGGTGAGGGAGCGGTTATTCACTAGGGGTCCTTGTCAGTCGTCTCGTTGTCGCTGTCGCCGGGCGGTACTCCATCGTATGAGGACCGTCGCGGGGAGGTGAGCCCGGTCCGCCCCTCGGTGACACGATCGGAACCCGATGCTCACCCGCTGCTCACGCGTGGTCCTCCAGGAACGCGGTGATTCCGTCCGCGATGCCCTGCGCGGCCTTCTGCCGCCAGGCCGCACTGGTCATCAGGGCCGCGTCCTTGGGGTCGCGCATGTTGCCGCACTCGAGCAGCACCTTGGGGACGGTGCTGAGGTTGAGCCCGCCGAGGTCCCGGCGGACGTCGAGCCCGGTGCCGCCGCCGATGTAGTTGGACGGCCCGGTGCCGGTGGCCGCCGCGAAGTGCTGCTTGAGGGCGGTGCCGAGCAGCTTCGACGGCCCGCTGATCCTACGGGTGTCCGCGATGCCGCGGTGCACCGGGGCGGGCATGATCACGTGGAAGCCGCGGTTGCCGGCAACCGAGCCGTCGCCGTGTACCGACACCACCGCGTCCGCCCGCGCCGTGTTCCCGATCCGGGCCCGCTCGTCGATGCAGGGGCCGTAGGCGCGGTCCCCGTCGTGCGTGAACCGCACCGTGGCCCCGCGTGCCTGCAGCAGCGCCCGGGTGCGGCGTGAGACGTCCAGCGTGAACGCGGCCTCGGCGTAGCCCGTGTTGGTCGCTGTGCCGGTGGTGTCGCACTCCTTGCGGGCGGTGCCGATGTCGACCTTGCGGTTGATCTCGGCGGTGTGCCGGTTGTTGTGCGTGTTGTGCCCCGGGTCCAGGACCACGACCTTCCCGGCGAGCGGTCGGGCGGCGGCCGTCCGGGCGGGCGCCGACGGCGCCGCCGAGGGGTGCGGACGCGACGCGCCGCGCGGGAGGTCGCCGTTGCGTCCCGGGTCGTCCGGGCCGTCCGCCGCGTCCCACACCAGCCACCCGGCCGCGCACGCCGTCCCCAGCGCGGCCACGACGACCACCGCGGAGCGGCCTCTCCTCTTGAACACGTCAGCGATGCTATCCGCAGGCTCAGATCCCGGCGCCCGTGCGTCGCAGCACGTGCAGCGAACCGGTCACCGACACCTCCGTGAAGGCGCCCGACTCCAGCGCCCGCCGGTAGATCCGCCAGGGCGCCTGGCCGCCGTCGGCCGGATCGGCGAAGACGTCGTGGATGACCAGGAGCCCGTCCTGCGCGAGGTACGGCACCCAGCCCTCGTAGTCGTTGCCGGCGTGCTCGTCAGTGTGCCCGCCGTCGATGAAGACCAGCGCGAGCGGCCTTCCCCACACCGCCGCGACCCGCGGGGAACGGCCCACCACCGCGATCACGTGCTCCTCCAGCCCGGCGGCGTGCAGGGTGCGCCGGAAGAAGGGGAGGGTGTCCATCAGCCCGACCTTGGGGTCGACGAGCGTCGCGTCGTGGTACTCCCAGCCCGGCTGCTGCTCCTCGCTGCCGCGGTGGTGGTCGACGGTGACGGCGACGGTGCCCGCCTCACGCGCGGCGGCGGCCAGCAGGATCGTGGAGCGGCCGCAGTACGTGCCGACTTCCAGCAGCGGCAGGCCCGGGAGGCGGGCGGCGGCGTCGGAGGCGGCCGCGTGGAGGGCGAGGCCCTCGTGGCCGGGCATGAAGCCCTTGGCCGCCTCGAACGCGGCCCGTACGTCGGCGGGGACCTCGGGGCGCGTCGCCGCGCGGACCGCGGCGGGGGGTGGCGTGTTCATGGCCCCCATCGTGCCGCATGCCCCCGCCGGGGGTGCCGCGGCTTGTGTGCGAGTGTGTCCGCTGCGGAGGTCCCCCGCCCGACGGCCCGGCTGGGCGGTACTCGCCGTGCCCGGACGGCACATGCCCGGCTGCCCGCGATGCACCCCCGGCCTTCGGCCGGGTGCCCCCACGCCGCGTTGTCGAATGACTCTCCGCCTTGCGACGCACTACAGCCGGCGGCACGTCCCGGAGGAGCCCGCGGCGCCGCCGCTCATGTGACGACACGGCCCACCCCCGCCCCTCCGCATCGCGGGGCGACCGGTGAGAAGGCGGTCCGGGGCTGCCGCAAGTGCCTTACCGACCCTCACCGGCCCTCAGTCGCCCCACGTCCTGAGGGGACGTGGCGGAGTGCGCCCGCAGGGGACGAGCGGCGGACCCGGCGCCGAATGACGTGGACGTAACCCGCGAGCCCCGAGGACGTGCCCCGGCGCGGCACCGACCCCGTGCCAACAGTGCGCAGGCCCGCACGGACCGCGCCGGGCTCGGGTGGGGCGGGAGGCACCGATCCCGTGCTAGCCGCAGGGACCGCGCTGGGCGATCGGGCGGGCGGGGCGGAGGCACCGACTCCGTGTTAGCCGCAGGGACCGCGCTGGGCGATCGGACGGGTGGGAGGCACCGACCTCCGCGCCAGCAGCGTGCAGGCCCGCAGGGACCGCGCCGGGCGATCGGGCGGGCGGGAGGCACCGGACCAGCGCGTAAAGGCCCGCACGGTCCGCGCCGGGCAATCGGGCGGGTGGGTGGGAGAACCCCCACAGCATCCACAGCGGCGCCGCACGCGGGCACGGACGGGGGTCAGAGCCAGCCGTTGTGGCGGGCGGTGCGGACCGCCTCCGCGCGGTTCCGGGTACCGGTCTTCCCGATGGCCGCGGACAGATGATTCCGCACCGTCGACTCCGACAGGTGCACCCGCGCCGCGATGTCCGCCACCGTCGCCCCGTCCGCCGCCGCGTTGAGCACGTCCCGCTCGCGCGGCGTCAGCGGGCTGGGCCCTGCGCTGAGGGCGGCTGCGGCCAGCGCGGGGTCGATGACGCGGTGCCCGGCCAGGACGCGCCGGATCGCGGCGGCGAGGTCCTCGACGGGGCCGTCCTTGACCAGGAAGCCCGACGCCCCCGCCTCCATGGCGCGGCGCAGGTAGCCGGGACGCCCGAACGTCGTGAGGATGAGCACCTTGCACTCCGGGAGGCGCTCGCGCAGCTCCGCCGCCGCGTCGAGGCCGCTGAGCCCGGGGAGTTCGATGTCGAGCAGCGCGACGTCGGGCCGGGCCGCCAGCGCGCGGGTCACGATCTCGTCGCCCGCGGCGACCTGGGCGACGACCTCGATGTCGTCCTCCAGGTTCAGCAGCAGGGACAGCGCCCCGCGCATCATGCCCTGGTCCTCGGCCAGCAGGACCTTGATGGCGCTGCTCAAGCGGCCTGATCCTCCTCCACCACCGGCAGTTCGGCGACCACGCGGAACCCGCCCTGGGGGGCGGGGCCCGAGCCGAGGGAGCCGCCGGCCGCCGCGAGCCGCTCGGTGAGCCCCCGCAGCCCGGAGCCGGTCCCGGTCCCAAACCCGGTCCCGGTCCCAAACCCGGTCCCGGTCCCAAACCCGGTCCCGGTCCCAAACCCGGACCCGGACCCGGACCCGGACCCGGACCCGGACCCGGTCCCGGTCCCGGGTGCCGGTTCCGCGCCGCGGCCGTCGTCGGTGATCTGCAGCCGTACGTGCCCCTCGGCGCCGGCGACCTCGATGCGGCAGGTGGTGGCACCGCTGTGCCGCACGACGTTGGTGACCCCTTCCCGTACCACCCAGCCCAGCAGGGCTTCGGTCTGCGCGGGCAGCGGCGGGCCGGACTCCTGGACGACGGCCTGGATGCCGGCCGCCGCCAGTGCCGAGCGGGCGCGGTCCAGCTCGGTGGACAGGCTGCCCTCGCGGTAACCGGTGACGGCCTCGCGGATCTCGGTGAGTGCCTGGCGGCCCACCGCCTCGATGTCGGCGATCTGGACCAGCGCGGCGTCCAGGTCGCGCGGCGCGAGCCGGCGGGCGGCCTCGGCCTTGACGACGACCACGGACAGCGTGTGCCCGAGCAGGTCGTGCAGGTCGCGGGAGAAGCGCAGCCGCTCCTCGGCGACGGCGTTGCGGGCCAGTTCCTGTCGGGTGGCGCGCAGTTGGCCGACCGCGTCGAAGAGGGTGAGCATGGCCGCGGTCACCAGGCCCGAGATGAGGCTGCCGTACCCGATGGACACGGCGTCCCAGATGTCGCCGGTGCGCAGCCCGGATACGACGCCGGCGGACACCGCGAGGGCGACGAGTACCGGACCCATCCGTCGGCCGCGCACCACGATGCCCACGGCCAGCGACAGCAGCGGGAAGAACACCAGCCAGCTGCCGCCGTAGCCGATGGCGAGGGCGTAGGTGACCGCGGCCAGCGCGAGGAGGTAGCGCCGGGCCGCCTTCCCGGCTGCGGCCCGCGGGTTGAAGGCGGTGAAGACGACCGCGATGTAGAGGGAGTTGAAGGCCAGCAGGCCGAGGCCGCCGAGCCAGGGACTGGCGGCCTTGCCCTGCAGGAGATGGGACAGGGCGCCCACGCCCATCAGCAGCCAGGGCAGGAAGGTGAAGCGGTTCGGCGGCTTGAGGTCCTCGATCTCCTCGGAGAGGGACCGGGTCACCCGCAGGTGCCGCCACTCGTGCCAGATGCGGGCCGGCAGCGGGCGCCGGGGTTCCGTTGTGATCGCCATGGCCGATGCCTCCTCCTCTTCCACGGTGCCGGTGGGTGTTACGGAGTGCGGGCCGAGCGCCGGTAGGCGTACACCGCGTACGCGCCGAAGGCGGCCGTCCAGGCGGCGAGCACCGCGACGGTACCCGCCCGCGGGACCGCGCCGTCCGCGACGGCCCAGCCGAGCTGGCCGAAGCGCTGGGACGGGGTCCACTCGGAGACCGCCCGCAACCAGCCCGGGAAGACGGAAGCGGGGATCCACAGGCCGCCGACGACGGACAGGCCCAGGTTGCAGGCCATGTTCACCACGCCGGTGGTCTGTCCGGACAGCCGGTAGCCGTTCCCGAGGCCCAGCAGGGTGAAGGGAGCGGTGCCCACCCACAGCAGCCCGCCGACGGCGGCCCACTGCCAGGCCCGCAGCTCCACGCCGTTGACGAGCCCGCCGGCCAGCAGGACGGCCAGGATGGCGGGCAGCACGGTGATCGAGCCGCTGATGCACCGGCCGGTGACGACCAGCAGCGGGGACATCGGGGTGATCCGCAGCTGACGCAGCCAGCCGAGCCCCTTGTCCTCGGCGACGCTCGACCCGGTGCTCACCGCCGAGCCCAGCGCGCCGTAGGCGGCCATTCCGATCATGGCGGCCAGCGCGGCGGCCTTGTCCTCCTCCGAGCCGCTGACCCCGAGGTTGGTGAAGAGCAGGTACATCATGACCGGCATGCCGACGCCGAAGATCACGAAACCGGCGTCGCGGAGGGTGCGCCGGATCTCCAGCGAGACGTATGCGAGCAGCATCAGACCTTCTCCTCGGTGCGAACGGCGGTGTCCGTGGCGGTGTGCGTGCCGGAGCGGGTGGCGGTGCCGTCCTCGGCGGCGGCGGTCAGGGAGAGGAAGGCGTCCTCCAGGCTGGCGGCGGTGACCGTCAGGCCGTGGATCATGCCGCGGTCGGCGAGGGCGACGACGGTGGCGTCGGAGTCGGAGGAGCGCAGCAGGGCGCGGTCGCCGCGGACCTCCACGGACACCACCCCGGGCAGCTGCCGCAGGCCCTCGGTGGGAGCACCGGCCAGGTCGAAGGAGACGAGGTTGCCGCCGACGGCCCGCTTGATGCGTTCGCCGCTGTCGTCGGCGACGATCCGGCCGCGGTCGATGACGACGATGCGGTCGGCGTTCTCGTCGGCCTCCTCCAGGTAGTGGGTGGAGAACAGCACGGTGTTGCCGCGGGCCGCGTACGCCCGCATCGAGTCCCAGAAGGCGCGGCGGGCCTCGACGTCGAGGGCGGCGGTCGGCTCGTCCAGCACGATGAGTTCGGGGTTGCCAGCCAGCGCCACCGCGAAGCGGACCCGCTGCGCCTGACCGCCGGAGAGCCGGTCGGCGCGGCGGCCGGCGACCTCGGTGAGGCCGGCCAGTTCCAGGGCCTCCGCCACGGGCAGGGGGTCGGGGTAGGTGCGTGCCACGAAGGTGATCAACTCCCGGACGGTCACCCGGGGGATCGGTCTGCCGTCCTGCAGCATCGCGCCCACCCGGCCCGCGCGGACCGCGGTGTGCGGGGTGGTGCCGAACAGCCGGACCTCGCCGTCGTCCGGTTCGTTGAGCCCGAGCAGCAGGCTGATCGTGGTGGACTTGCCCGCGCCGTTGCGGCCGAGCAGGGCGACGGACTCCCCCCGCCGGATCTCCAGGCCGACGCCGTCCACGGCGCGCACCGCGCCGAACGTCTTGACGGCCCTGGTGAAACTTACTGTCGTCGTCATGTCACTGACACTACGGGCCGCGTCCCCGCGAGGTCAGTGGGGAATGTACGGATCCGGGCAGGACAAATGTCATGGGTGTCAGGCGACCCTGACGGTATGTCAACATATTCTCGGATCCGGCGATGCGTCGTGCGCGCGACAAGCGCGTGCCGAACCCGCCCGCCCCGGCGGGCTCCTCGTCACCGTGTGCGGCCGGACACGGCGGCTTGCTCAGGGGCGGCGGCGCGGGCCTCGGCAGGTACGGCGTACGCGTCCACGCCGTGCCCCGGGCGCTGCCGAGGGGCGAGTGCGGACGTCTTCGCGGGGCCCGGACCGCCCGCGGACGGACCGGACCCGCCGGGGCGGAGGCAGGTCCCCCGGCTCATCGGCCGCTTGTGGTCACCGGGGGGCGCGTCGACCGGATCACCGGCCGACTGTTCGCGGTGTACGACGACATGGTGGGCGCGAGCCACCGCGTCGCCTCGGCGTCGGGCACCGCCGAGGAGGCGTCCGCCCGCGAACACCGCGGGACGCTCCCACCCCGTACGCGGTGGGCCGTGACCCCGGCGACAGCCGCGCCGCCACCGACAGTCCCGGCCCCGCGCCGCGAAGGCCGAGACGGGCAGCGAGGGCGTCAGACCTCCATGCCGGCGGACCCGGAGGGCCGGCGGTGGCGGCCGTGCGGCGGCTGGACCGCCTCGGTGTTGTCGTGGGCGGAAGCCGTACCGCGATGGCGGCCGGCGTGCAGGCCCTCAGCGGTACCGTCCTCGAGGCGGGCCTCGGCGGCGGTGTCGTGTCGGCCATCGGACATGAGGGGACTCTCCGTCGACTAGCGTGCAGGGTGCGCGGAAACGCCGAAGGAGTGTACCCGCTCAAGATCGCGTAGCCAGCGGCGCCTTCTGCAGAGGGAGCACGGTGCCGCCCCCACCGACCTGGACGTCGAGGTGAGCGCCCACCGCCGCACCCGCCACCGAGCACGGGCCGGGCACCGCGGACGGCGCCTGGTACTCCACGGTGCCGCACGGACAGTGCGCGCAGGCGTACGGCAGGCGCAGCGCCCCCCGGGCCGACCACATACCCGCTCCGGCCAGCCAGCCCTCCGGCGCCGACAGCCAGGTGGCGCGGCGCTCCCCGGGCCGCCAGACCGCCAGCGACGTGCCGTGCGGGCCGTCGGCACGCAGTGCCACCGCGCACGCCTCCGGCATCAGCACCTGCCCGGGCTGCGCCGCGAACGGGGTGAGCACCGCGTCCGGGACACGCAGGCAATCGGCGAACCGCATGGGCCGGCGGCTACCCAACACCCCCCAGCCGATGCGGTCCTCGCCGGTGGCGTCGCTGCGCACCACCAGCAGCCCGCTGTCCGGCTCCGCCAGCAGCAGGCGGTCGTTGCTCGCCTCCGTGATCTGCAGCAGCGGGCTGACCGCCCCCGCCCGCTCCAGGTCGACGGCGACCGTCTTGACCGTCCCCGCCGCCTCGCGGTCGAGCGCGAGCAGCCGCCCCGCCCGGTCCAGCCACGCGCCGCCCCCGCAGCGGCCCGGGATCTCCGCCAGCCGGCGCGGCCGCAGCGCCCGGTCGTCGTGCACGAGCCACACCGCCGACATCGCGCGCGCCGGGTCGTACGTGAGCGCGTACACCTCGCCGGAGGCGACCGGGGGCAGCAGTCGCGCCTCGGCGTCGCCGCCCGGTAGCGAGCCGATGAGGTGCTCGCCGGTGCCGGGACCGGTCGGGTAGAGGAGGGCGAGGTCGTACCGGTCGGCGACCCGGCGACGGATCAGCACACGGCCGTCGGGCAGAGGCACGACCTCGGAGCACTGTTCCTCGGGCTGGTTGCCGGGCAGGGTCACGATGTACGGCTCGGGCCCGCCGAGCGTCCAGCGCTCGGGGTACCAGCCGTCGCCCCCGTCGGGCCCCTGGGCCAGGCAGGCGGCGTAGGAGCCGTCGGCGGCGATTGTGAACCCGGCCCGTCGCACGGTGGTGGTCTCGGTCGCGCAGACTGTCATGGTGTGGCTCACCTCCGGGTCACGACGCTAGTTTTCGTACGCCCGGCCGTACGACAAGAGTCGGTGCTCTTCACACGTACGGGTGGCTCCCCTCGCGTTCCGCCGGACGCCGGTTGCCCGATGTGCTCGTGACCAGTCCGGGATTCCGGCGGCCCGCCTCCGGCGCGGTAACCTCGACCCGTGCCGAAACTGTCCGACGTCATCGCCGCTCTCGAAGCCCTCTGGCCCCCGGCGTGGGCCGAGCAGTGGGACGCCGTCGGCCTCGTCTGCGGGGACCCGGACGCGGAGGTCGGCCGGGTGCTGTTCGCCGTCGACCCGGTCCAGGAGGTCGTCGAGGAGGCGATCGCCACCGGCGCCGGCCTGCTCGTCACGCACCACCCCCTCTACCTGCGCGGAACGACGTCGGTGGCGGCGACCGGCTTCAAGGGCCGCGTCGTGCACTCCCTGATCACGAACGGCATCGCGCTGCACGTGGCGCACACCAACGCCGACCGGGCCGACCCCGGGGTCTCCGACGCCCTCGCCGAGGCCGTCGGCCTGCGGGTCACCGGACCCCTCGTGCCCGACCCCGCCGACCCGGCCGGCCGCCGGGGCCTGGGCCGGATCGGCGAGCTGCCGGAGCCGATGACGCTGGCGCAGTTCGCCCGCCGCGCGGCGGCCGGCCTGCCGGCCACCGCGACCGGACTGCGCGTCGCGGGCGACCCCGAGCGCCGGGTCCGCACCGTCGCGGTGTGCGGCGGCTCCGGCGACAGCCTCTTCGACGATGTGCGCAGGGCCGGGGTGGACGTCTACCTCACGGCCGACCTGCGCCACCACCCGGCGTCCGAAGCCCGGCAGGCAGGTCCGCCGGCGCTGGTCGACGCCGCCCACTGGGCCACCGAATGGCCCTGGTGCGAGCAGGCCGCGCGCCGGCTCGACGAGATCTCGCAGCGGCACGGCTGGGCGCTGCGCACCCATGTGTCGCACGCCGTCACCGACCCGTGGACGGCCCACGCCCCGGCACTTCCCCTTGACGAACCCACGACCTCAGGAGCCCCCCGCTGAAAGCCGCGCCCGCAGACCAGATCCGACTGCTCGAGGTCCAGGCCCTCGACTCGCGCCTCGCGCAGCTGGACCACAAGCGCAAGACCCTTCCCGAGCACGCGGAGATCGAGCGCCTCGGCTCCGACGTGACCCAGCTGCGCGACCTGCTGGTCGCCGCCCAGACCGAGGAGAGCGACACCGCCCGCGAGCAGACCAAGGCCGAGCAGGACGTGGACCAGGTGCGCAAGCGCGCCGTCCGCGACCAGGAGCGGCTGGACTCCGGCGCGGTCTCCTCCCCGAAGGACCTGGAGAACCTCCAGCGCGAGATCGCCTCGCTCGCCAAGCGGCAGAGCGACCTCGAGGACGTCGTCCTGGAGGTCATGGAACGCCGCGAGGGCCTGCAGGAGCGGGTCCAGGAGCTGACCGGGCGCCTGGAGTCCGTGCAGGCCAAGGCCGCCGAGTCCACGGAGCGCCGCGACACCGCGCTGCGCGAGTTCGACGCCGAGGGCTCCACGGTCGTCAAGGAGCGCGAGATCATGGCCGGTTCGGTCCCCGCCGACCTGATGAAGCTCTACGACAAGCTGCGCGTCCAGTCCGGCGGTGTCGGCGCCGCCCGGCTCTACCAGAAGCGCTGCGAGGGCTGCCGGCTGGAACTGAACATCACCGAGCTCAACGAGGTGCGGGCGGCGGCCGCCGACGAGGTCGTGCGCTGCGAGAACTGCCGGCGCATCCTCGTCCGCACCCCCGAGTCGGGCCTGTAATGCCCCGTACGTTCGTGGTGGAGGCCGACGGAGGGTCCCGGGGCAACCCGGGACCGGCCGGGTACGGCGCCCTGGTCCGCGACGCCGCCACGGGCGAAGTGCTCGCCGAGACCGCCGAGTTCATCGGTACGCACACCAACAACGTCGCCGAGTACCGGGGCCTGATCGCGGGGCTGCGCGCCGCGCACGCGCTCGACCCGCAGGCCCGGGTGCGGGTGCGGATGGACTCCAAGCTGGTCGTCGAGCAGATGTCGGGCCGGTGGAAGATCAAGCACCCGGACATGCGGCCGCTGGCCGCCGAGGCGAGGACGGTCCTGCCGGCGGAGCAGGTCAGCTACGAGTGGATCCCGCGCGAGAAGAACAAGCACGCCGACCGGCTCGCCAACGAGGCGATGGACGCGGGCAAACGCGGCAAGCGGTGGGAGTCCGGCCGCTCCGCCGCGGCACTGGCCACCGCCGCAACGGAGCCGGTGCCGGTGCCGGTGGGCGACGGCGTGGGCGAGGGCGCGGCCGCCACCGCCGACGAGGCCCTCAAGACCCCGCCCGTCGGCTGGGCGGCGGCGGCCGACCTCGGCACCCCCACCACCTTCGTCCTGCTGCGGCACGGGGAGACCCCGCTCACCGCCGACAAGCGCTTCTCCGGCAGCGGCGGCGACGACCCGGACCTCTCGGACAGGGGCCGCCGGCAGGCACAGCTGGTCGCCGAGGCCCTCGCCGCACGAGGCACCGTCCAGGCCGTCGTCACCTCGCCGCTGGCCCGCTGCCGGCAGACCGCGCAGACCGTCGCGGACCGGCTCGGGCTCGACGTACGCGTCGACGAGGGGCTGCGCGAGACCGACTTCGGCGCGTGGGAGGGGCTGACCTTCGCCGAGGTGAAGGAACGCCACCCGGCCGAACTCGACGCCTGGCTCGGCTCCGCCAAGGTCGCCCCGCCCGGCGGGGAGAGCTTCGCCGCCGTCGCCCGCCGGGTCTCCCTCGCCCGGGACAAGCTCATCGCCCGCTACGCCGGGCGCACGGTGCTGGTGGTCACGCACGTCACGCCGATCAAGACCCTGGTCCGGCTCGCCCTGGGGGCCCCGCCGGAGTCGCTGTTCCGGATGGAGCTTTCGGCGGCGGCGTTGTCGGCGGTGGCGTACTACGGGGACGGGAACGCGTCGCTGCGGCTGCTCAACGATACGTCGCACTTGCGCTGAGGTGGGTGCGGGTGCGGGTGCGTTGAGGTGGGGCGGGGGGTTTTCCCGCCCTCTCGCCCCTTGCTCCGGATGGTTGGTGCGGGGCTGCGCGCGGTGCGGGGGTGGGCCGGGTGCGGGGCCTCCGGGGCTGGACGTCCTGGACTGTCATATGTACGTGCGTGGCGGGCACCTTCTCCGGGCGCCCCGGATGCCGCACGCACATATGCGGCAGCGTCCAGAACATCCACCCTCCCCCAGCCTTCGGCCGGGGGTGCCCCCGCCGCCCCCGCCCCCTCCCTATCGTGCGCGACTGACTCCCGGTGGGGGTGAGGCGGCGGCGTGACCCCGGTTGCCCTGGACACCGGGGCCGGTCCTGGGCGTGGGCCCGGTCGTGGTCCCGGTCGCTCCGGCAGGTGTCGGGTACATGGCGGTCACTCCGGAGCAGGTTTGTGAGGTGAACCTGCACCGCGTGCCGAAGTCACGGACCCGCAAGAAGGTCGCGGCCGTTGGCGCTCGGCGATCAGGAGGGGGCGGTGCGGGCGTCGCTCAACCGCACTGCGTGGAACGCGACGCCTAGTGGACGTCCGTCACGAGCACGTCGAGGCGGCCGGGGGCGGCCACCTCCACCGTGAAGCCGAGGTCACGCAGGGCCGCGACCAGCGCGTCGGGGTTCTTGGGACGCGCGCCCGACTCCAGGAGGGCCCGCACGATCCGCCCCTTCGTCGCCTTGTTGAAGTGGCTGACGACCTTTCGCGTCCGCGCCTGCACCACCCGCACCGTCGCCGTCCGCCCCGCCAGCGCGCTGCGCGGTGCCGGCTTCCACGCCGCCCCGTACGCCGAGGACCGCAGGTCGAGCAGCAGGCCGCCGCCCGCGGCCTCGGCAGCGTCCGGGAGGGCCTCGGCGAGGTGCGGGCGCCAGTACGCGGCGAGCGGCCCGAGCCCCGGCAGCTTCACGCCCATCGAGCAGCGGTACGCGGGGATCGCGTCGCGGATGCCGACCGCGCCCCACAGCCCCGAGAAGACGAGCAGGGAGCGGGCGGCGCGGCGGCGGGCCGCGGCGTCCAGGGTGCCGAGGCCGAGGGCGTCGTAGAGCACGCCCGTGTAGATCTCGCCGGCCGGCCGCGTCCGCGCCTCGCGCAGCCCCGCGTTGCGCGAGATCTCGCCGCGCAGTCCGGGGCTGAGCCCGAGTGCGTCCGCCGCCTTGTCCTCGTCGCCGCCCGCGCAGAGCCCGACGAGTTCCTCCAGCACCGTCGCGCGGGCCGTGGCGAGCCCGGGCAGCGAGAGGGAGGCCAGGTCGACGGCGGGGCCGTTGCCGTCGGCGGCCTTGCCCTCGGACGGCGGCAGCAGGACGAGCACAGTTGTTCTCCTTCGTGTTTCCCCGGTGCAGTGCAGCCTACGGCCGCCCGGCTTAGGCTCACCCCATGCCCCGTCGTCCCCTCCGCGTCGCCACCGCCGACGGAGTCCCGCTGAGATCCGCGCTCGACGCGCTCCGCACCGACCTGCACGTACGGCGGGACTTCCCCGCGGGTGTGCTCGCCGAGGCCGAGGAGGCCGCCCGCGACCCCCGGCTGCCCGGGTACGACGCCACCGACATCCCGTTCTTCACGGTCGACCCGCCCGGGTCCCTCGACCTGGACCAGGCGATGCACATCGCCGTCCGTGAGGGTGGCCGCGGCTACCGGGTGTCGTACGCGATCGCCGACGCCGCGGCCTTCGTCACGCCGGGCGGGGCGATGGACGCCGAGGCCCATCTGCGCGTCCAGACCCTCTACTTCCCCGACGTCCGGGTGCCGCTGCACCCTCCCGTGCTCGGCGAGGGCGCGGCCAGCCTCCTGCCCGGGCAGGACCGTCCCGCGGTGCTGTGGCGCATCGACCTCGATGCGGACGGCACGGTCACCGACGTCGACGTCCGCCGCGCGCTCGTCCGCAGCCGCGCCCGGCTCGACTACGCGGGCGTGCAGCACGCGATCGACGCCCGCACCGCCGAGGAGCCCGTGGCGCTGCTCCGCACCGTCGGTCGGCTGCGCGAGCAGCAGGAGCGGGCCCGCGGCGGCATCTCCCTCAACGTGCCCGATCAGGAGGTCGTGGAGCTCGACGGCGGCTACGCGCTGCGATACCGGGCCCCGCTCCCCGCCGACGCCTGGAACGCCCAGATCTCCCTTCTCACGGGCATGGCCGCGGCCGCGATCATGCTCCGCTCCGGCACCGGCATCCTGCGTACGCTCCCGCTCGCCCCGCAGGGCGAGGTGGCCCGGCTGCGCCGGGTCGCCGCGGCGCTGCGCATCGACTGGCCGCACATGACCTCCTACGCCGAGCTCGTCCGCGTACTGGATCCGGAGCGCACCACCCACGCGGCCTTCCTGCACGAGGCCACCAGCCTGTTCCGGGGCGCCGACTACACGCCTTTCTGGCCCGGGCACCCCGCAGAGCCGGCCGTGCACGCCGCCGTCGCCGACGCGTACACGCACTGCACCGCGCCCCTGCGGCGGCTCGTCGACCGCTACGCCGCCGAGTTCTGCCTCGCGGCGGTGGCCGGGCAGGAGCCGCCGGAGTGGGTCGAGGCGGCCTTCCGTGACCTGCCCAGCGCCATGCGCGGGGGCGCGCATCTCGCGGGCACCATCGAGAGCGCGTCTCTCGACCTGGTCGAGGCCGCCCTGCTCAAGGACCGCGTCGGCGAGGTCTTCGACGCCTTCGTCATCGACGTCAAGGACTCCGACCCGACCGCGGGCACCGTCCACCTCCGCGACCCGGCCGTCGTCGCCCGCGTCCGCGGCGGCAGCGCCCCCCTCCCGCTCGGCGAGCCGCTCCCTGTCCGCCTGACCCGGGCCGACCCGGGCCGCCATACGGTGCTCTTCACCCCGGCGTGACTGCGTGCCACGATCGGGTGAGAGGCGCCTCCGTGCGACCACCCCGGGATCGCAACGCGCGCTGCCGGATCGGGGATGACCGCCATGCCGCACGAGCCGCTGTCACAGGAGGAACTTCTCCCGGAGGGCCTCCTGGCGCGGGAGCCGCGGAGGCACGACTTCGCCGCCCCTGTGCCCCGCAACCACCTCGTCCAAGGCGCCGTCCGCTGTAGCTGCTGACCGCCCGTGAGACGGCGCCGTGACGCTGTTCGCCGAGCCTGCGGGCGACCACCAGCACTGTGCCGGTGGGCAGGTCGAGCCCGCTTCCCGCGCCGTACTCCGCCTCGGAACCCGGGTGACCGCACCTCTCCCGGCCTCAGGCCGAACCTCGCGGGTGCGGCGCCAGGCCGGCTTCGACGGGGTCTGTGATCCGGTTCTGCCTCAGCGTGTCCTCAGGCCCCGGTCCTCGAGTTCGTCGGCGCACTCATCTGGTACTGAGACAGTTTTGGCGGTGGCTCTGCCCTTCAAGGGCTCTTTCTGCCGCTCCCGCTCCGCCTCGGCGCGGGCTTGTTCGATGTCGTCGGCGAGCGCCTGGCAGTCGACGGCATGCGTGCCTGTCGGTACCGGCTCCTCGGTGCGGGATTCCGGCCTCTCCGGGTGCGTCCCAGCATCAAGGGCGGAGGTGGCGGCGATGCCGGCCAGGCACAGTCCGGCCCACACGACGATGATCCACACACGGGCGCTCAAGAGCCGACCATCCTGACGGTGAGCGCGTCGAAGATGACCAGTGCGGTGCGTGAGACCTTCATCGGGGCTCCTCTATCGCGAGCCGGTACAGCGAGCTTCTGCCAACCTGCCGACTCTCGCGTGCCTGTGTACCCGTCGGCGATCGATCTGTCCAACAACTGATCGCCTGTCGGGGGTGGATCGGCTTGCGCCGGCGGCGCCCGGGGGGAGCAGGGCCCCTGGTTACCGCTCATCTGCGCTGCGGTGACACCCACGCACGACTCGCCGCGGGTCGGGCATCGGGATCGCCACCGCCGACCGCACCGTCACCGAGGCCGTCGGCCTCCTGACCGACCCTGCACCGACACTCCCCGAGGCGGTCCTGGCGGCCTCGATGAAGGCGTTCGTCCCGCTCGCCGGCCAGACCATCGCCGCCCCCGCCGGCCGCCAGGCGCTGTCAGGGCGCCGGAGGCACGCTCAGGACGTTCCCTGCCGCGGCAGGTGGGAGACGCCTTCCAGCGACCGGCACGCCGTCAACCGCCCCCCTCGCAAAGGTCCGGACCTCGCCGGGCAGTCTGTTGCCACCCTCAAGTCCTGGCGGCTCCTCCGCGGGCTCCGGCGCTCGACCGACCGCATCACCGCCCTCGTTCAGGCCGTCCTGCGACTGCACCCTGGCCGGCTCGGACTGCGGATGGAAAGAGCTCACTGTGCCGTCGACTACGATGGTGCACACGGCAGACGAGCCGAGCGGGCGGCCGCGTCAGGACCCCGGTCCTGCCGAGGAACGTCCGGGCTCCACAGGGCAGGGTGGTGGGTAACGCCCACCCGGGGTGACCCGCGGGACAGTGCCACAGAAAACAGACCGCCGGGGCCGCAAGGCTCCCGGTAAGGGTGAAACGGTGGTGTAAGAGACCACCAGTGCCCAGGGTGACCTGGGCAGCTAGGTAAACCCCACCCGGAGCAAGGTCAAGAGGGTCCGTCGCGAGACGGACTGCGCGGACGTTCGAGGGCTGCTCGCCCGAGTCCGCGGGTAGACCGCACGAGGCCGGCGGCAACGCCGGCCCTAGATGGATGGCCGTCGCCCGGCCGGCCGCGAGGCCGACCGGGAACAGAACCCGGCGTACAGCTCGACTCGTCTGCCGCTACTTGCGGCTTTGCCTCGAATGGGCCTCTGATCTGCGTCGGAGGCCCTTTTCGGTCTTTCGGGTGCCTGCCGGGGTACGTGGCGGAAAGCCCCTGGAGGGCGGTTCGTGGGCCGGCCACCGAACGTCAAGGCGTTGTCGAGGCCCCATGTACATCCGCGCGCTGCGGGACGGTCGGTGATCACGTCCCCGGTGAAGGGGCCGAAAGGCCGGTTGCCGCTCCGGGGTGAACACTTTCGTACTGGCCTTGCCAAACGGTGAGCGTGAAGAGCAGGGCGATGGCTGCCAAGATCAGTTGGACCGCACCTGCGAACGGATGCGCGGAGTACAGGAAGAGCACGGCGATCACCAGCACGCCAAGCGTGAACCCGCCGCACCACAAGATCGGAACCCAGTCCATCGCCGGCTGCGCGGATTGCTCGTCCGCACCACTCCACCCGCCACGGATGGCCAGCGTCAGCCCCAGCAGATAGGCGAGCGGGATCTCGATGAGCAGCACGATCAGTGTTATGCAGCCACCCGAGAACCCGTCGCCTCGCGCATTCGAGGGCTTCCCGGGGCCGTCATCGTTCTCCGGCAAGCGCGGGACACGCGTCCTGGGTTCGAAGTGCATGGTCACAACGCTGGTGGGCGACGTCGCGCACCGCATCACGGTGCAACAGGCCGAGACCGACTCGTGACCAAGGTGAGCACCCCGTGGGGCCTCTGCTGCCGAACTGCGAAGTAAACGCACCTTGCTCGTTACTGGTGGCATGGACACGGCCTCCGTCTGATCCCAGCCGACCATGGAGGCACGAAAAGGTCCGGCCTGGAGCACACCTTCGCGATGATCAAACGGGCTGGACCCGCGCGAGGCTCCGTATGCCTGAAGCGGCAGACCGGTGGACATGGGCTGATCATCGCCGCGCCTCGCCCCGGCCCGGGTGTGTGCCGACCGGCTGCCCGGTGGCCCGGGGGCCTCGTCGTCGGCATGAAAGCGTGCACCCGCTTGGC
This sequence comes from Streptomyces sp. ME19-03-3, assembly GCA_033793685.1. Taxonomy (GTDB): domain Bacteria; phylum Actinomycetota; class Actinomycetes; order Streptomycetales; family Streptomycetaceae; genus Actinacidiphila. The sequence goes on from JARAXD010000002.1 coordinate 41,825, forward strand.
GGGGTTGCCGTCGGGGCGATGGTGTAACAATATTGGTTACACCTACGAATCGGGAGGCGTCATGACCGACCTGAGCTACGACACACTCATCGCCCGCCGTGAGGGGGTCGTCCGAGACCTGCCGGAAGGGGACAACGAAGACCTGCGCTGGGTGGCGAACACGGCGACCCTGATCCTCGGCGAGCGCGACGCCGTACTTGTCGACACCTTCACGACGATCGAGCAGAACGAGAGGCTGGTCGACTGGGTCAAGGGACACGGGCGGAACCTCACGCACATCTTCTGCACGCACGGACACGGCGACCACATGTACGGCATCGGGCAGTTGCTCGAGGCCTTCCCGCAGGCGCGGGCCGTCGCGATCCCCGGAGCCGTCGCGGGCGCGCGCCTCCAGGCGAGCGACGAGTGGCGTGAGGGGTTCTGGGGCCGGCTCTTCCCCGGGCAGATACCGGTCGCGGTCGTCCCCGACGAGCTCGAAGGCGACCGCATCCTGCTGGAGGGCCATGAGCTGAGGGCGGTGGACACCGGCCACACCGACACCGTGGGAAGCAGCGTCCTGTGGGTTCCCGATGCGCGGCTCGTCGTGGGCGGGGACGTCGTCTACAACCACACCCACATGTATCTCGCCGAGACCACGCCCGCCTCACGGGCGGAGTGGATCGCCGCACTGCGGTCCATCCAGGAGCTCGGCGCGGAGCGTGTCGTCGCCGCCCACAAGCACCCCGACCGCGACGACGACCCGGCCATCGTCCAGGAGTCGATCAACTACCTCCTGGACGTCGAGGAGGCCCTCTCCGTCACGGCGAGCGCGCTCGAGTTCTACCAGACGGTGCTGGCCCGCCACCCGCGCCGGGTCAATCCCGGCTCGCTCTGGGGCGCGGCGAAGGTGTTGAAGCCGTCGGCATAGAGTCGCGGAGTGCACGCGGGAATCCGAGGTCCGGGGAGAAGATGAGCGCGAACAGCCGCCTGTCGATCGCAGTCCACGCCCTGCAGTGGGTGGAGTTGCGCGCGCGCCTGGGAGGCGCCCCGGCCACCTCGGAGGGGATCGCCGGCAGCGTGCGCACCAATCCCGTCGTCATCCGCCGCCTGCTCGGCCGGTTGCGGCAGGCGGGGCTCGTCGTCTCGCACCGCGGCACCCCCGGCGGGTGGAGCCTTGCCCGGCCCGCAGACGCCATCACGCTGCTCGACGTCAAGACCGCGCTGGACGACGGCCCCCTCTTCGGCCTGCACAGCTCGGATCCGTCGGCCAACTGCCCCATCGGCTACAGCATCCGCACCGAGCTGACGGATGTCTACGCCGCCGCGGAGCGCGCGGCCGATGCCGCTCTCGCCGGTGCGACGATCGCGTCCACGCTCGACGAGACGCTCGCCCTGTCCGCGCGGACACGTCCCGAACTGCTGGAGGGTTTCGCGCAGGCCACCCGGCCGGTGACGAACGGCTGAGACCGGGTGCGGCGCCTCAGCGGGCCTCGGGCCTGCGGCGGCGGGCCCGTCGGCCGCGCTTCCTGCCGGCCGCCGGCCACAGGCGCACCCGGCGCCGTGAGGCGAGGTCCTCGGTCCAGCCGACCAGAAGGACGGCCGCGCCGATGAGCGGCCAGACGACGAGGAACTGGAACCAGGTGGCGCCGAGCGGGAGATGCGCCTCGAAGAAGGGCACGTCCCACAGCAGGTCGATCAGTGGGACGCTGGCGAAGAGCGCGACCTCGTGCCACAGGTAGACGGTGACGGCGCGGGCGTTGAGCAGCCGCACCGCTGACTCGGCGCCGGGCACCGGGCCCATCCGGCGCGGCCGGAAGCGCAGCAACAGCACCACGAAGCCGGCCGACCACAGCCCCTGGGCCAGCGGGATCTCGCCGAGGTCGATGCCTTCGTCGGTGGGGTGGGCGTACGCGAACCAGCCGCCCGCGGCGAGGCAGAGCGATGCCGCGGCGACCACCGTGCGGGCCCGCAGGGCGTCGAGCAGGCCGTCCCGGTGTGCGAAACCGAGCAGCCAGCACGCGGCGAAGGTGACGAGGTCGACCACCGGCGTGAGGGCCGGCTCCGCGAGCGGCAACCGGTCGTACTGGGCCAAGACGACCAGCCCGCCGCACGCCGCCAGGCATGACCGCGGTGCCGCCCGGAAGGCCTTGAGCAGCCACGGCGAGAGCAGCACCAGCCACAGATAGGTACGGATGTACCAGAGCGGGTCGATGATCTGCTCGGCCCAGGCGGTGCCGGGCGGGTCGGCCAGCGGCAGGATCCACAGCAGCATCCGGTGCCAGGAGTGCGGCCGCCACCCGTGCAGCAGCATCAGGGCGATCACGACCGCGGAGAACAGCCAGAAGGGCACCAGCAGCCGTCGCAGCCGGCCGCGGACGACGGACGGCGCGGGCCGCCGCAGCGAGTGCGCCGCCAGGGACCCGGCCAGGGCGAACATGACGCCGATGGACGGGAAGAGCAGGGTCAGCCAGGCCCAGCCGAAGGTGTGGTAGACGACCACCCGTACCAGGGCGAGGGCGCGCAGCAGGTCGAGGTACCGGTCCCGGCCGCCGTGTCCCTCGGGAGCGGCGCCGGGGCCGCGCGGACCCGGTACCCGGGTTCCGGGCCTGGGCGGGGCCGTCGGGACCCCCGCCTCGCGTGCTTCGGCCATGGTTGCGACTCCTCGGGGGGACGGGTGTTCAGCGGCGGCCTGCGGAGCCGCTGAAGACAGCCGGCGCGCCGACCTCGCCGGTGCGCCGCAGCTTGTGCCAGCCCAGCCGGCCGCCGCCCACGGCCGTCACGCAGGACTGCAGCAGCACGAGGTACATCAACTGCCGGTACAGCACCTGCTGGAGCGGCAGCGGCCACAGGTCCCGCAGCGGCTCGCCGTCCAGCCGGAAGGCGTACGCCGCGCACGCGGCCTGCACGGCGAGCACGCCCGTCCACGCGAGCGCGGTCCGCAGCGGGTCCATGAAGACCAGCCCGTAGAACGCGAACACGTCGATGAGCGGCGCCAGCAGCGGGGCGAGGACCTGGAAGAGGACGACCAGCGGCAGCCCGACCCGGCCGAAGCGGCCGGAGTGCCCGCGGTCCAGGACGGCGCCGCGGTGCTTCCACATCGCCTGCATGGTGCCGTAGCTCCAGCGGTACCGCTGCTTCCACAACTGCCGTACCGAGGAGGGCGCCTCGGTCCAGGCGCGGGCGCGCTCGGCGTAGACCACGTGCCAGCCGGCCCGGTGCATGGCCATGGTGACGTCCGTGTCCTCGGCGAGGGTCTCGTCGCTCATGCCGCCCACGTCGCGCAGCGCGTCCCGCCGGAAGGCGCCGCAGGCGCCGGGGATGGTGGGCATGCAGCGCAGCAGGTCGTACATGCGGCGGTCGAGGTTGAAGCCCATCACGTACTCGATGTGCTGCCAGCGCCCGATCATCCGGGTGCGGTTGCCGACCTTGGCGTTGCCGGCGACCGCGCCGATCCGCGGGTCGCCGAAGGGCTGCACGAGTTCGCGCACGGTGGCCGGCTCGAAGACCGTGTCGCCGTCCATCATCACGACCAGGTCGTGGCGGGCGTGCGCCAAGCCGGTGTTGAGGGCCGCGGGCTTGCCGCTGTTGGGTTGCCGCACAAGGGTGACGCCGGGCAGGTCCAGGGCCTCGACGAGGTCGGCGGTGCCGTCGGTCGAGCCGTCGTCGACGACCACGATCTCCACGGGATGGTCGCTCGCGGCGAGGGAGCGCACGGTCTGGGCGATGCACTCCTTCTCGTTGTACGCGGGCACGACGACGCTCACCGGTTCGGTGACCGGTGGCCCCCAGGTGAAGCCGGGTGCCCGGCGCCGGCGCGCGTGGCGGCGCGCCAGCACCAGCATGGCGGCGAACCGGGCCAGCACCAGCAGGCCCACCCCGGCGAGGAGGACGGCGAGCGCCGGGACCGCGGCCTCGGAGAGCTCCACGGCGGCCACGAAGATCCGCCCCTTCCACAGCTCCGCGCCGCCGACCCGGGTGTTGGTCGACGTGGCACCGACCGCCCCGCCCACCGTGTCGAAGCGGTAGCCGCGCTCCTTCAGCAGCGGGATCAGCCGGTCCAGCGCCGCCACGGTCTGCGAGCGGTCGCCGCCGGCGTCGTGCAGGAGCACGATCGCGCCCTCGCCCGGTCTCGCCGGTACGGAGGCGTCGACGATGGCCCGCACGCCGGGCCGCCGCCAGTCCTCGGCGTCGCGGTCGATGAAGGCGGTCACGTAGCCCTGCCCGCCGACGCGCTGGACGACCGGCCAGGACAGGTCGTCCAGCGCGTTCGCGGTCGAGGAGTACGGCGGGCGGAGCAGGGAGGTGTGCACGCCGGCGGCCCCCGCGAGCGCCAGCTGCGTCTGGGAAAGCTCCCGGTCGATCCGCCCCGGCGACTGGTACACCAGGTCGGGGTGGGAGAAGGTGTGCACCCCGATCTCGTGGCCACCGGCGACCATCCGCCGGATCAGCCCCGGGTGCCGGGCGGCCATGCCCCCGGTCACGAAGAAGGTGGCGCGCACATCGTTGCGTTCGAGCACGTCGAGCACCTTCGGGGTCCAGACCGGGTCGGGTCCGTCGTCGAAGGTGAGGGCGATGGTGCGGTCCGGGGTGCGGTACGACCGGGGCCGGTCGCCGGTGGCGTCGACCACCGGGCCGCCCTCCAGCACCGCCTGCGGCACCGTGCCCGCCGGAACCGGCGGGTGGACGCGGTGGTCGGCCTCGAAGTCGCCGCGCACGTAGCCGCCGAGCAGCAGGACGCACACCAGCACCACGAGGGCGAGCAGGGGTATGACCAGGCGGGGTCGCAGCGCGGTCACCGTCCGGCCTGCGGTTGCTGGTCGGCGGCGGCGTCGGAGGCGCCCGGCGCGGGGGACGCGGAGCCGCTGGGCTGGCCCGAGGGGGAGACGGACGGTGCGGGGCCGGTCGCGGTCGCGCCGGCGGTCGGGGTCGTGGTGGCCGGGCCGCCCGCGGTGGCCCGCGGCGGGGTGGGGGTGCCGCCGTCCTCGGCGGGGCGCTTGACCGGGGAGGCGCTGGGGGTGGGGGAGGGCGCGGAGCCGGCCGTGCCCGACGGGGACGGTGCGGGTACCGCCCCGGTCCCCGCCCGGACGAAGCCCGCCGTCGCGGGGGGTGCGGCCTGCCCGGCCGGTTCGTCGAGTTCCCCTGTCCCCGAGGAGCCCGCCTCGTCCGGCGCCGTGTTCGGCACCCCCGGCAATGGCAGCAGCGTCTTCGGCGCGATCGGCGTCGTGCCGGAGAGGCTGAGGGCCAGCGCCGCCGTGTAGACGGAGCACGCCGCGCCGACCAGCCAGCCGGCCCTGCGCACCGCGCGGGCCCGTCTCCCGCTGGAGTCGACGAACACGGGGCCGGGCAGTGCTGTCGGCCCGGTTCCCGGCTCGGCGGTCCCGGCCTCGGACCCGATCACGTCTGCGGGCGTTTCCGACCATACGTCGCGGTGGTGCTTGGAGAGCATGCCGCAACGTAACGCGACGGAAGCGGTCCTATGGGACGTATTTCGGACTTGACCATTTCCGGGAGTGAAATGGTCGAATCCGGCCGCGGCTGGCCGGCCGTGCTGCCCGCCCGGGCCGTGATGCCGGCCGTGTCCCCCGGTGGTGTTCTCGGCGGTGTTCCCGGCGGTGCCCGGCGGTGCGCTCAGCGGTGCCCCGGCGCCGGTCCTCAGCCGCGGCCGATGTACGGCATCCTGGTCGCCATCACCGTCGCGAACTGCACGTTCGCCTCGAGCGGCAGCGAGGCCATGTGTGCGACGGTCCTGGCCACGTCGGCGACGTCCATCAGGGGCTCGGTCGTCAACCGTCCGTCCGCCTGCAGGGTTCCGGCGGCCATCCGCTCCGTCATCTCCGTGGCGGCGTTGCCGATGTCGATCTGGCCGCAGGCGATCCGGTACGGACGGCCGTCCAGCGACAGGGACTTCGTCAGCCCGGTGACGGCGTGCTTGGTCGCCGTGTACGGCGCGCTCAGCGGCCGCGGCGCGTGCGCCGAGACCGACCCGTTGTTGATGATCCGCCCGCCCTGCGGCCGCTGCGCGCGCATCGCCCGGAAGGCGGCCTGAGCGCACAGGAACGCCCCGGTGAGGTTGACGTCGACGACGGCGCGCCACTGCTCGTACGTCAGCTCGTCCGGCGGAACGGCGGGCGCGGCCGTGCCCGCGTTGTTGAACAGCAGGTCGACGCGGCCGAAGCGGGCGCCCACGGCCGTGAACAGCGCGGCCACAGCCTCCGGGCGGGTGACGTCCGTCGGGATGACCGCCACCGCCTGCTCCGGCAGGCCCGCGGCGGTGGCGCGCAGCGCCTCCTCCCGCCGTCCGGCCAGGGCCACGGCCCAGCCGACGGCCGCCAGTTCACGTGCCACCGCGCGCCCGATGCCGGACCCGGCCCCGGTGACCACCGCGACCCGGAGCGCCGGGCCCGTTGCGTTTCCCGCGATCTCAGTCATGGCTCCGCAGGGTATGCGGTGCCACGATGAAACCATGTCACCCTATGCCGAACCCCTGTCGCACAAGGAGATCGAGGACCGCCTCGCCGAGCTGCCCGGCTGGGCCCTCTCCGAGGACGGCGCGAGCCTGGAGCGCACGTACCGGCTGCCGCACATCCCTGCGGCGGTCCTCGTGGTGCACATCGCGCAGATCCAGGACGAGCTGAACCATCACAGCGACCTGACGCTGGGTTACCAGACGGTCGCCGTCACCATCACCACGCACGCGGCGGGCGGCCGGCTCACGGAACGGGACTTCGGCCTGGCCCGGCGCATCGAGGACATCGCCCCGGCCCACGGGGCCGCGTAGCGGCGCCTGTCGGTGCGTGCGGGAGGCGCGGGGGCCTTACGGTGCGCGGGGCGCCGGGGGAGTGCCCGGCCCTCCACTCCTTGCCCTGGGCGCGAGCGCGCGGAGCGCGTGGCGGTGACGGTGGGAGCGCGCGAGCACGCCTCCGACGCCGAGTCGGAGGCCGCACCCGCGCCCGCACCCGCACTCGCACCCGGTGGACGCCACACACACCCGCGCCGCCTCGCCGATCGGGTGCGGGTGTCTCGCGCTCTCACCCGGCCGTTGCCGTGCGCCTCAAGGCTCGTTCCGTCGCCACAGTGAGGGCGTGGGCTCGGGGGCGGCTCGCTTCCTCCTGCCGCTGCCGCGACAGGGTCGTGTGGGTCCTCCGGTCGGCTCCACCAGGCTTTGCCACCACCGGAGCGGTGTCCTGGTCTGCGGCCACCGCGGTACGGGTGGTGCGGGACCGCCGCGTGCGCGGATGTGTCACCGGCTCCGGGTGCGCGGGAGGGGCGCGGCCCTGCTCCCCGCACGGCCCGTGGCCGAGGCTCCTGACGCGTGGCCCTTGTCAGGCGTCGGGCACGCGGGGGAGCCGTGGCGCTGCCGGTCGCGGCCGCCCCGGGAGCCGTCTGCCGTGCCCGCACGCCAGCAGGTTGTCAGTGACGTCCTGTTGTGCCGTCAGTCCATCTCAGGCGTGACGGGCGGGTCGGGCGTCACCGGTCGGGGTGATCTTGACGGCGGTGTGCGCCCGGAGTGGTGCGCGGCGAGCTCCACGAACGGAGGGCCTCGCGTCGCGCGGGAGGGGCGCGGCGGTTAGGGTGGCCGTTCCGGCTCGCGAAACTGACGGTACGTCAACAAACCGGACCGGTCCGACGTGGGCCGGACGGGTGTTCCGGGGTCCGGTGGGCGCGTCCTCCTGGAATGTCGTGAACACGTCAATGTACGCTCCCCCTGGCCACTCGACCGGGGCCACGCAACCCACCGTCAGGGAGGGACACGTGACGCACCCGCAGGTCCCCGGCCGCCACGACCGCGCGCTGCGCGCCGCCGCGGCACGGTTCGACCGCCGCCGCTTCCTGACCGTCACCGCGGCCGCCGCGGCCCTCGCCTTCAGCACGAACCTGCCCGGCGCCGGTGCCGCCCGGGCGGCCGGGCCGCTGCCCGGGGTGTTCACCGAGTACCCGTTCACCCTGGGCGTCGCGTCGGGCGACCCGACGTCCTCGGCGGTCGTGCTGTGGACGCGGCTCGCGCCGCGCCCGTACGAGCCGCCGCCGGGCAACGGACTGCCCGACGTCCCCCTGCCGGTCCTCTGGGAGATCGCCGGGGACGACAGGTTCGCGGGTGTCGTCCGCCGCGGCGTCGCCCTGGCGCACCCGGAGTTCAACCACACCGTGCACGTCGACGCCCAGGGTCTCGCACCGGACCGGGTGTACTACTACCGCTTCCGCCTGGGCCCCTGGATCAGTCCGGTCGGCCGTACCCGCACCGCCCCCGCGCCGGAGGCCCTCCCGTACGAGATGCGGCTGGCCGCGGTCAGCTGCCAGGCCTACCACGACGGCCACTTCACCGCGCTCGGCCACCTCGCCGACGAGGACGTCGACGCCGTCTTCCATCTGGGCGACTACCTCTACGAGTACGCCGTCAGCCCCGTGGGCGGAGCCCGTGCCTACACCGACCGCACGCTGCCGTCCTGGTTCGGCCGGGAGGCGGTCACGCTGGAGGACTACCGGCTGCGGTACGCCCTCTACAAGTCCGACCCCGACCTGCAGGCCGCGCACGCCGCCTTCCCCTGGTTCGTGACCTGGGACGACCACGAGACCGAGAACAACTACGCCGGCGGCTCGGACGAGAAGGGCGGCCCCGCCGGCGGCTTCCTGGTCCGCCGCGCGGCCGCCTACCGGGCCTACTGGGAGAACCAGCCGCTGCGCCTCCCGCAGCTCCCGCAGGGCCCGGACATGACGCTCTACCGGCGCTTCCACTACGGACGGCTCGCGCAGTTCGACATCCTCGACACCCGTCAGTACCGGACCGACCAGGCGAACCGGGGCCGTTGGCACCTTCCGGGACCGCAGTCGCAGGACCCGGCGCGCACCATGCTGGGGGCGAGTCAGGAGCGCTGGCTGCTGGACGGCTTCGACCGCTCGCAGGCCGTCTGGAACGTGGTCCCGCAGCAGGTCGTGCTGTCCCGGCGCAAGAACACCACGGCCGCCGCGTCCCCGCTCAGCATGGACGCCTGGGACGGCTACCCGGCCTGCCGGGAGCGCGTGCTGGCCGGGGCGGGCGCCGCCGGCATCCGGAACCTGCTGGTGCTCACCGGCGACGTGCACGTCCACTACGCGATGGACATCAAGGCGGACTGGGACGACCCGACCTCGCGCACCATCGGCACGGAGCTGGTCACCAGCTCGCTCACCAGCGGGCGCGACGGCTCCGCGCGCCCGTCGAACTGGTCGGCGCTCATGGCCGCCAACCCGCACCTGCGGTTCTACGACGGCCGCCGCGGCTACGTGACGGTCCGGCTGGACGCCGAGGAGGCGCGGGCCGACTTCAAGACCGTCGACTCCGTGACGACCCCGGGCGCCGCCCTGACCACCGCGGCGTCCTTCGTGACCCAGGCCGGGGATCCCGGTCTGCGGGAGGTCTGAGGGGGCTCAGCCCTCGCCGGGGTAGCGGACACCGACGCGGTCGCGGACCGTGTCGAGGGTCCGCATCACGGCGAGGCTGCCCTCCAGCGGCACCAGCGGCGACTCCCGCTCGCCCGCACGCAGGCAGCGCATGACCTCGGCCGCCTCGTGCTGCAGCCCGCGCAGGCCGCCCTCGGGGGCGCCGAACTCCTCCGGCTCGCGGCCCTCGCGGTGCAGCACGAAGCGGTCCGGATGGAAGAAGCCGCGCGGAACCTCTATCCGCCCCGCGGAGCCGGTGACCACCGCGGTCTGGGCGGTGTCCGCGGTGAGCGAGCAGCTGAGCACCGCCATGGCGCCGCTGTCGTAGCCGAGCAGCATGCCGGTGTTGTCGTCCAGGCCGTCCTCGGTCAGATGGGCCCAGGCCTGGATCTCGTCGGGCTCGCCGAGCAGCAGGTGGGCGAAGGAGACGGGGTAGACGCCCAGGTCCAGCAGGGCGCCGCCGCCGAGCGCGGGGTCGAGCAGCCGGTGGCCGGGCTCGAAGGGACCGGGCAGGCCGAAGTCCGCGTGCACGCTGCGGACCTCGCCGACCGCACCGTCCGCGACCAGCTCGGTCAGCCGTCGCACCACGGGGTCGCAGTAGGTCCACATCGCCTCCATCAGGAAGCGTCCGTGTGCCCGGGCCAGGTCGGCCAGCTCGCGTGCCTCGACCGCGTTGACGGTGAACGGCTTCTCGCACAGCACCGCCCGTCCCGCCCTCAGGCACAGCCCGGCCGCGACGCGGTGCGCCGACTGGGGGGTGGCGACGTACACCACGTCCACGCCCTCGTCGTCCGCGAGTTCGGTCCAGCTGCCGTACGCGCGCGGGATGCCGAAGCGGTCCGCGAAGGCGCGTGCGGAGTCGGCCCGGCGTGAGCCGACCGCGACGATCTCGGCGTCGTCCTTCAGTTCGCGCAGGTCCTCGGCGAAGGCCGCGGCGATGCCGCCGGTGGCCAGGATGCCCCAGCGCACTTTCCTACCGGAATCGACCGATTCCGTCATGAATCTGCCCCCACCTGGCCTCGACCACCTTGTGATTGCTGAGAGCATAGAGAACGATTCGAACACCACGGAGAGAGACCCCATGCCGCAAGCCGGCGCGACCCCGCCCGACCAGATATCCACACCGGGGCCGTCAACCCCGGTACGACGCGCCGGAGAGATCCCAGGAGCCCGCACCAGCCTGATGGTGACGTTCCTCCTCGGTGCCCTCAGCGCGCTCCCCGCGCTCTCCATGGACATGTACCTGCCGGCGCTGCCGCGGGTCGGCGAGGAGCTGCACAGCCCGGCCGTCACGGTGCAGCTCACGCTCACCGCCTGCCTGCTCGGCCTCGCCCTCGGTCAGCTGGTCGTCGGCCCGATGAGCGACCGCTGGGGCCGCCGCCGTCCGTTGCTGGCGGGGATGGTGCTCTACGTCCTGGCCACCGCCGTCTGCGCCTTCGCGCCCACCACGGAGCTGCTGATCGGTTTCCGGCTGCTGCAGGGACTCAGCGGCGCGGCCGGCATCGTGATCGCCCGCGCGATCGTCCGCGACCTGTACGACGGTGTCGCGATGGCGCGCTTCTTCTCCACTCTGATGCTGATCTCCGGGGTCGCGCCGATCGTCGCACCGCTCATCGGCGGGCAGGTGCTGCGGATCACCGACTGGCGCGGGGTCTTCGTCGTGCTGACCGTGGTCGGCGTGCTCCTCACCGTGGTGGTGTGGCGCGGCATGCCGGAGACGCTGGCCCCCGCGGAACGGCACGTCGGCGGGCTCGGCGCCACGCTGCGGGCGATGCGCGGGCTGCTCGCGGACCGTGCCTTCACCGGTTACATGCTCACCGGCGGATTCACCTTCGCCGCGCTGTTCGCCTACGTCTCGGCGTCCTCGTTCGTCGTCCAGGAGATCTACGGGGCCTCCCCGCAGACCTACAGCCTGCTCTTCGGCCTCAACTCCGTCGGCCTGGTGGCGCTGGGCCAGGTCAACGGAAAGATCCTGGTCGGCCGGGTCAGTATGGACAAGGTGGCGGGGGTGGGACTGGCGGTGATCACGGTCGCCGCGGCCGTGCTGCTGGCGCTGACCGCGGGGTGGTTCGGGCCGGTGGGGCTGCTGCCGGTCGCCGCGGGGCTCTTCGTGCTGATGGCGGCGATGAGCCTGGTGCTGCCCAACACCAACACGCTCGCGCTGATGCGCACCCGGCACGCCGCCGGTTCGGCCTCCGCGCTGCTCGGTACGACCTCCTTCCTGGTGGGCGCGATCGCCCCGCCGCTCGTCGGGATCGCGGGGGAGCACACGGCGGTGCCGATGGCCGCGGTGCAGCTCGGCGGCGCCCTGATGGCCTGGGTCTGCTTCGCCGCGCTGTGCCGCCCGTGGCGGCGTACCGTGGTTGGACGGTGATTGAGCCGTCATTGCCGGGCCAGTCAGGAGGCAGCGATGTCCGAGCCGATCGACGAGAGCAAGTGGGCCTTCAAGACCGCAGACAGCTGCCTGCACACCGGGTCCGAACACGAGATCGATCCGGAGGACCTGGTGATGGTCTCCGGCCGCGAGCCCACACCGGCCCTCATCGAGAAGGCCCGCAAGCTGCTGGAGGAGCATGGCGCCGCGGCTGTCGAGAGGTACCTCCCGTGACGCGGGACTGCGCGGCGACGAGCTGAGCCTGCTCGTCCCGGACATCACCGCCCATCTGTCTCCCGTGCCCCCCGCCGCACACCCGTGGTGCGCGGGGGCGGTCGTACTCGCCGGCCGCGGCGCGACGGTCGCCCTGCACGAGGCCGTCGGCTGGGCGGAGCGCTACGCCTCCTACGACGAGCACGCCGACCGCGGCGTGGAGCTGCCCCGCGAGCACTGGACCGCGATGCGGCCGGACACCGTCTTCGACCTGGCCTCGTTGACCAAGCTCTGCACGGCCGTCGTCGCGGTGGGCCGGCTGGAGCTCGGCCGGGAGGTCGCGGCCTACGTGCCCGAGTTCGCCGCCGCGGGCAAGCAGCGCATCACCGTGGGGCAACTGCTCGACCACACCTCGGGCCTCCGTCCCGAGTTGCCCTTCCACGACCACGCGGACGCCCAGGCCCGGGCGAAGCTGCTCTGGGATGAGGCCCCGGTCGCGGCGCCGGGCACCGAGCGGATCTACTCCGACCTGAACCTCGTCGCCCTCCAGCACGTCCTGGAGCGGACCACCGGCGAGGCCCTCGACGCCCTCGTGCGGGAGGACGTCACCGAACCCTTCGGGATGTACGACACCCGCTACAACCCGCCCGCCTCCTGGACCCCGCGGATCGCCGCCACCGAGGACCAGCGCAGCCCCTGGGCCCGGCTCGACCGCGGCCCGCTCCGTGGGACCGTCCACGACGAGAACGCCCACGTCATGGGCGGGGTCGCCGGACACGCCGGTTTGTTCTCCACGGCCTGGGACCTCGCCCTGTTGTGCCGCGGCCTGCTGGACCGCGGCGGCCCCTACCCCGGTTTCGAGGTGGACCGGCCGTACTTCATGGGCGCCCTGGCGGGGCGCGGCGCGGTCGGCCACACCGGGTTCACCGGCACCAGCCTGGTGATCGACCCCGCCACCGACGGCTTCCTGGTGCTGCTCGCCAACTCCGTGCACCCGTGCCGTACCTGGCGCGACGGGAGTGCGCCCCGGGCGGCGGCGGGCACCCGGTTCGCGCGGGCGCTCGGCGTGGCATGAGGCCTGGGCCCCTCGGGCGGGCGGGGCCGCGCGCCCGCGCCCGCGCCCCGCGCCGCGCCCCGCGCCGCGCCCCGCGCCGCGCCCCGCGCCGCGCCGCGCCCCGCGCCCCGCGCCCCGGGCCGCGGGGCAGGGGACGCGGGACGGGGGACGGCGGACGCAGGACGGGCGCCCGAAAGGTGACCGATGTCGTTCATCGGGTAGTTTGGCAGCTGACGCGGGGTGGATCCCGCCCGGCAGCCGCTTCGGCGGCCCGGCCCCCACCGCGGAACGGAGGCGCAGCAGGCGATGGTCCCCCAGGGCAGCAAGCGACCGCGCCCGGCACCGGTCGGAGGGCGGTGAGGGCATGCCCCCGGAGCTCGCCGGTCTCGTCGCCGCGGACCCCGGTCCGGCGCTGCTGGACTCCCCGCTGAGCCAGGTGGTGCGCGACACGGGCGCTGCCATGGGCCTGGTCTACCTGCTGACCCCCGAGCAGGACCTGTTGAGGGCGACCGTGGTCGTCGGTGTCTCCCGCAAGATCGACAGCATCTGGGGGCGGGTGGTGCCCGGCGCCTCCCACCCCGTCGCCGACGCGGTCCGCGAACGGCGCATGGTGCTGCTGGGCTGCCGCGAGGACACCGCCCGGTCCTACCCGAGGCTCGCCCTGCTGCTGCCGTACGACTTCCCGCTCGCCGCGGCCCCCATCACCAGCGGCCCCACCACCTGGGGCGCGCTGTGCCTGCTGTGGCCCGGTGGGCATCCGGGGCGGATCGACCGGCGGACCCGCGAGGCGTACCGCGGGGCCTGCGACCGCATGGGACGGCTGCTGCGCAGGGCCGCCGAGGACGGCAGGCCGGTGCTGCCCCCGGACGTGCCGCGGGTGCTGCCCGTGCTCCGTACCCGCAGCCATGGCCCCGACGAGGCGATGGCCGCGGCCGACCTCGCCGAACGGCTCCCGGAGGGCTCCTTCGCCCTGGACCTGGAGGGCCGGATCACCTTCGTCACGCAGACGGCCGCCGCACTGCTCGGTGCGCGGGTTCCCGACCTGCTGGGCACCGAGCCGTGGGAGCTGCTGCCCTGGCTGGACGACCCCGTATTCGAGGACCGCTTCCGCGGCGCGATGATCAGCCGCCGCCCGGCCACGGCCACGGCGCTGCGCCCACCGGACCGGTGGCTCACCTTCGAGCTGTACCCGGACGGCACCGGCGTGAGCGTCCGGGTCACCCCCGCCCCCACGCCCGAGGCCGCGCAGGCACCGGCGGCGCAGCTTTCCGCGAGCCCGGCGCCGGAGCGGGCCATCGCCCTCCACCACCTGCTGCACATGGCGGCCACCCTCACCGAGGCCGTCGGCACCCAGGACGTCATCGACCTGGTCGTCGAGCAGATGCTGTCGGTCTTCGGCGTGCAGGCCGTGGCGCTGCTGACGGCCGAGGAGGGGCGGCTGCGGGTCATCGGGCACCGGGGCTACCACGAGGAGTTCATGGAGTCCGTCGACGCCCTGCCGGTGGACATCGACAACCCGGCCGTGCGCGTCCTCAAGACGGGTGTCCCGAGCTTCTTCGCCAACGTCGACGAACTGCTGCGGATCTACCCGGACACGGTCGTCCGGGACCGCAAGGCCGCCTGGGCGTTCCTGCCCCTGATCACCTCGGGCCGGCCCGTCGGCTCCATGGCCCTCGCCTACGACCGGCCGCACCCGTTCTCCTCCGGCGAGCGCAGCGTGCTCCTCTCGATCGCCGGCCTGGTCGCGCAGGCCCTGGACCGGGCGCGCCTGTACGACGCCGAGCACGACCTCGCCATCAGCCTGCAGGCGCGGCTGCTGCCCCGGGCCCTGCCGGACGTCCCCGGCCTCGAGGTGGCCGTCCGCTACCTGCCGGCCACCCGCGGCATCGACATCGGCGGCGACTTCTACGACGTGATCCGGCTCGACACGACCACCTGCGGTGTGGCCATCGGCGACGTCCAGGGCCACAACGTCAACGCCGCCGCGCTCATGGGGGAGGTCCGCACCGCCGTCCGCGCCACCGCGGGCGCCTCCCCGAGCGAGGTGCTGTCCCGCTCCAACCGGCTGCTCGTCGACCTCGACCCCGGTCTGCTCGCCAGCTGCCTCTACGCCCAGCTGGACTTGGAACGGCACACCGCCTGCATCGCGACCGCCGGCCACCCGCCGCCGGTCCTGCGGCATCCGGACGGCACCACCGAGGTGCTGCCCCTGCCGCCCGGTCCGCTGCTGGGGGTGGACCCCGACGCCCGTTACCCGACGACGGACATCGCGCTGCCGCCCGGCGCGGTGCTCGCGCTGTACACCGACGGGCTGGTGGAGACCCCGGGCGTCGACCCCGACGCCTCCGCCGCCGACCTGGCGGCGCAGGTCGCCCGGTCCGGTCCGGGCGCTTCGATGGACGCCCTGGCCGACAGCCTCCTCGCCCACGCCCAGCGGTCCGGACCGCGCAACGACGACATCGCCCTGCTGCTCACCCACGTGACGGGACGTCCGGCCGAACCGCCGGGGTGACGGTCCCTCACGCGGGCGCCCGGCGGGCCGGGTGCCGGTGCACCCGGCCCGCCGGACGGGCCGGTCGTTCCCGGGCGAGCCTTACCCTTGACCCTTGTGTCCACTCTGCACTCCGCCCTCGCCGGCCTCCTCGACGGGCTCCCGCCCGGCCGTGCCGCCCAGGCCGTCGACCGGCTGATCGCCACCTACCGGGGGCGCACCCCCAGCAGCACCCCGATCCTGCGCGACCGCTCCGACGTCGCCGCCTACGCCGCGTACCGCATGCCCGCCACGCATGCCGCGGTCGGCGCGGCACTCGCGGAGTTCCGGGACCGGGCGGGGGAGTGGGCGCCGGCGAGCCACCTGGACGTGGGCGGCGGGACAGGTGCCGCGACCTGGGCGGTCGCCGACGCCTGGGAGGGCGGGACGCACACCAGCACCGTCCTCGACTGGTCGGACGCGGCGCTCTCGCTCGGCCGCGAACTGGCCGCGGGGGCCGAGCACGCGGCGGTGCGTGAGGCGCGCTGGCAGAAGACGCCGCTGGGCCGCGGGGCGCGGCTGCCGGAGGCGGACCTGGTCACGCTCTCGTACGTCATAGGCGAGCTGACCGCGGCCGACCGCGAGGCGGTCGTCGCCGAGGCCGCCAGGGCGGCGCGCGGAGCGGTGCTCGTCGTCGAGCCGGGCACCCCCGACGGGTACGCGCGGGTCCTCGCGGCGCGCGAGCGGCTCGTCGCGGACGGCTTCCGCGTCCTCGCCCCCTGCCCCCACGACGGCACCTGCCCGGTCCAGGCGCCGGACTGGTGCCACTTCGCGGCGCGGGTCGCCCGCACCTCGCTGCACCGGCAGGTCAAGGGAGCCTCCCTGCCGTACGAGGACGAGAAGTTCAGCTATGTCGCCGCGGCCCGCTTCCCCGCGGCGCGGGCCGGCGCACCCGACCGGGTGGTCCGGCACCCGCAGATCCGCAAGGGGCAGGTCCTCCTCGACCTGTGCACGCCGGAGAACGGCCTGCGCCGCGACACCGTCACCAAGCGGCACGGTCCGCTGTACCGCGCGGCCCGCGATGTCGTCTGGGGCGACGCATGGCCGCCCGCGCCGGGAGCGAAACAGGAGTAGCGGAGGGGCGCGCCCGCGTCAGCGGCCGTCCAGCACCGCCATGGCCGCGTTGTGGCCCGGGAGGCCGCTGACCCCGCCGCCGCGCACCGCGCCCGCCCCGCACAGCAGCACGTTCGCGTGCGCCGTCCCCACGCCCCAGGCGCCGCCACCCGACTCCGCGTACGGGAACGCCAGGTCGCGGTGGAAGATGTGCCCGCCGGGCAGGCCGACCTCCCGCTCGAGGTCGAGCGGTGACTTCGCCTCGATGCACGGCCGCCCGTCGGCGTCCACCGCCAGGCAGTCCGCCAGCGGCTCCGCGAGCAGCGCGTCCAGTTGTGCCAGCGTAGCCCTGAGCAGGGTCTCCTTGGCCCGCACGGGGTCGTCGGCGAACAGCCGCGCCGGGGCGTGCAGCCCGAAGAGGGTGAGGGTGTGCACCCCCTGCGCGGCCAGGTCCGGGGCGAGGATCGAGGGGTCCGTCAGCGAGTGGCAGTAGATCTCCGAGGGCGGCGCCGTGGGCACCGCACCGCCGGCCGCCTCGCGGTACGCCTGCTCCAACTGGGCGTACGACTCGGCGACGTGGAAGGTGCCGGCGAAGGCGTCGTGCGGGTCCACCGCGGTGTCGCGCAGCCGCGGCAGCCGCCGCAGCAGCATGTTCACCTTGAGCTGGGCGCCCTCCGGCTTGTCGGGGGCGGGCTCGCCGAGCAGTCCGGCCAGCGTGTAGGGGGAGGCGTTGACCAGCACGTGCCCCGCGCCCACCCGGCCGCCCTCGAACGACACCTCGGCCCGGGTGCCGTCGGTCTCGACGGCGGTGACCTCCGTGCCGGTCACGATCTCCGCGCCGGCCGCCCGCGCCGCGTCCGCCAGGGCGTCGGTGAGGGCGCCCATGCCGCCGACGGGTACGTCCCAGTCGCCCGTGCCGCCGCCGATGACGTGGTAGAGGAAGCAGCGGTTCTGCCGCAGGGAGGGGTCGTGCGCATGGGTGAAGGTGCCGATCAGGGCGTCGGTCAGCACCACGCCGCGCACCACGTCGTCCTCGAGGACGGACTCGACGGTCTCGCCCAGCGGCCGTTCGAACAGCGCCGACCAGGCCTCCGGGTCGTCCACCAGGCGCTCCAGTTCGGCGCGGGACGGCAGCGGCCCGGTCAGGGTCGGGAAGACACGCTCGGCGACCCGCTGCGTCATGGCGTAGAAGCGCCGCCAGGCCTCGTAGTCGCGGTCGGAGCCGGTCAGCCGGACGAAGCTCTCCCGGGTCGCGGACGGCGACCCGGTGTCGACGAGGAGGCCGCCGTCGCCGTGCGGGGTGTACGAGGAGATCCGGCGCCGCCGCACGGCGAAGCGCAGCCCCAGGTCGTCGACGATCTTCCGGGGCAGCAGGCTGACCAGGTACGAGTACCGGGACAGCCGTGCGTCCAGACCGGTGAACGCGCGCGTGGAGACGGCGGCACCGCCCGTGCCCGGCAGCCGTTCCAGCAGCAGCACGGAGCGGCCCGCACGGGCCAGGTACGCGGCGGCGACCAGGCCGTTGTGGCCACCGCCGACGATCACGGCGTCGTACGAGGTGCGGCGGAGCGGGCGCTGCGACATGCGCCCCTTCGTATCACGCTCAGTCCCGCAGCTCCATGGTGCAGCACTTCACGCTGCCGCCGGCCTTGTGCAGTTCGGACATGTCCACCGGCATCGGCTCGAAGCCGCGCTCGCGCAGCCGCCGCAGCAGCCCGGCGGCCCCCGAGGGGACCAGGACGTGCAGGCCGTCGCTGACGCAGTTCAGCCCGAAGGCCGCGGCGTCCTGGCGGGTGGCGGTCAGCGCGTCGGGGAAGAGCCGGCGCAGCACCGCGCGGCTGCCCGGGGAGAAGGCGTCCGGGTAGTACATGATCTCGTCGCCGGAGAGCACGCACAGCGCCGTGTCCAGGTGGTAGAAGCGCGGGTCGGTGAGCTCCAGGCCGATGACGGGGCGGCCGAAGAACTCCTGGAGCTCGGCGTGGGACAGCGGACTGCTGCGGAAGCCCTTCCCGGCCAGCAGCCAGTTCTCCGTGACGACGAAGTCCCCCTCGCCCTCGTTGACGTGCTGAGGGTCGTGCACCTCGCCGTAGCCGCGGTTCAGGAACCACTCGCGGTGCGCGGGCGCCTCCGCGGCCCGCTCTGGGTTGGCGAAGCGGGCGCCGAAGACCCGGCCGTCGAGGACGGTGGCGCCGTTGGCGGCGAAGACCATGTCCGGCAGACCGGGCAGCGGCTGCAGGATCTCGACGGTGTGACCGAGCGAGCGGTAGCGGTCGCGCAGATCCTCCCACTGCAGCAGGGCGAGCGCCGGGTCGACCGGCTTCGTGGGGTCCATCCAGGGGTTGATGGAGTAGGTGACGCGGAAGTACGTGGGAGGGCACATCAGGTACCGGCGGTACGAGGCGGTGCGCGCTGCGCTCAATGAAGGCTCCTCGCGGTGTGGTTGAGGCCCGTAGTGACCCGTGGTGACATGGTGGACCCGCAACGCACGCGGCGCACCGGATGGTGGGCGCAAACCCCCCGGCACGGTGGTCCCAGAAGCGCGGGAGGCCCCCCGCCGGATTGTCCCAAGTTCCGCTTATGATTCGTGGGTGTTCGACTCCAGGCACATCAAGACGTTCCACACCGTGGTCACGGCCGGCTCCTACTCGGCCGCGGCCGCGGCGCTGGGCTACACGCAGCCCGCGGTCACCCAGCAGATGAAGGCGCTGGAGCGCTCGGCGGGCACCGCGCTGTTCGTCCGCGTCGGGCGGCGCATGCGGCTGACCGAGGCGGGAGAGGCACTGGCCCGGCACGCCGAGACCATCCTCGACAGCATGTCGGTGGCCTGGGAGCAGATAGGGGCGGTGACCCGGCTGCAGACCGGCCGGGTGCGGCTGTGCGCCTTCCCCAGCGCCAACGCCACCCTGATCCCCGAGGCTCTGGCCCTGCTCGCCGCCGAGCACCCCGGCATACGGGTCGAGCTGCTGGGGGACGAACCACCCGACTCGCTGGAGCGGGTCACCCGCGGCGAGTGCGACATCACCCTCGCCTTCACCTACCCGGGACTGCACGAGGCGGTGCCCGACGACCTGGTCGAGATCCCGCTGCTGGAGGACCAGCTCATGGTCCTGATGCCGGCCGGGCACCGGCTGGCCGGGTCCCGCTCGGTCCGGCTCAAGGACCTGGCCGGCGAACGCTGGATCGCCGGCTGCCTGCGCTGCCGGGTCAACTTCCTCCACGAGTGCGCCGAGCTGGGCTTCGCCCCCGACATCGCCTTCGCCACCGACGACAACCTGGTGGCGCAGTCGCTGGTCGCCGAGGGGCTGGGGGTCGCGATGCTGCCCGGACTGGCGCTCTCCTTCATACGGCAGGACCGGGTCACCGGCCGGCCGCTGGACCCCGTCTCCCGCCGCCGGGTCGCGGCGTACGTCCCGCGCGAGCACGTGCGGATACCGGCCACGGCCCTCGTGCTGGACGCGCTCAGGACGATCGCCGAGCGGCGCAGCGGCTGCTGACCCGCACCCCGTCACGGCGTGGCCCCGGCGCGCCGCCCCGGCGCTCGCCGTCCGCCGGGGCGGCGCGAGGCGGGCCCCGGCCGGGCGCGACGGCGCGGAGTCCCGTAGCCGCCGGGCCGGTGCACCGGCCCACTCCCCGGCCCCACCCATAAGGAGGGGCAAAGCGGGGTGAAGGAACTGTCAGTGGACGCGGCCTGCGCGCGCCCGGAGGCTGCGGACATGACCTCCGCGACCGCTCCCGTGCTCCGTGCGCCCACCGCCCGGCTCGCCCGCCTCGTCGACGAGGTGCGCGAGGCCGTCGGCCGCGGCCTGGCGCCCGGGCCCACGGCCAACCTGGTGGGAGAACGGCTCGCACCGCACCTCGGTGCCCCGGACCTGCTGGCCGAACCGCACACCGAGGGCGACCCGGACAGCTACCGCCAGCACATCCTGCACGCCGAGGAGGACGGCAGCTTCTCCGTCGTCGCCCTGGTCTGGCTGCCGGGGCAGCGGACGTCCGTCCACGACCACGTCGCGTGGTGCGTCACGGGCGTGCACCAGGGCCGGGAGCACGAGCGCCGCTACCGGCTGGTCCCCGACGGCGCGGGCTCGCACCTGGTCCCCGACGGGGACGTCGTCAACGCCCAGGGGGAGGTGTGCGGCTTCGCGCCGCCCGGCGACATCCACCAGGTGTGGAACGGCGGCCCGGGCAAGGCGATATCGCTGCACATCTACGGGGCAGACATCTCCCGCCTGGGCTCCAGCGTGCGGCGCGTCTACCGGCTGCCGGTCGGCGAGCGGTGAACCTCCGCAGTCCCGCGCGCGTCCGTACGCACACCCCCGCGGCCGCGACCGCCCCCGCGGCCCCCCGCCGCGTCGCGGCCCCCACCGGAGGAGGCGCGGGGCGCCGCCGGGCCGCCGCGACCGTGCTGCCCGGCCTGCTCGTCACCGTCCTCGGCGCCGCCGTGGCGACCGCCCTGCACCTGCTGCTGCCCGCCGTGCCGGTGCCCACCACAGCCGTCGTCCTCGGCATCGCCGCCGCCAACCTGCCGGGCCTGCGCCAGGCCCTGCGCGGCCGGGCCCGCTCCGGCCTGACCTTCGCGGGCAAACGGCTGATGCGGGCCGGCATCGTCGTCCTCGGCCTGCAGCTGAGCCTGGACGACGTGCTCGGCCTCGGCTGGGCCACGGCCGGCATGGTGGTCGGTGTCGTGGCCGCCACCTTCGCGGGCACCGTCTGGCTCGGCCGCCGCATGGGGCTGCGCGGTGACCAACCGCTGCTGATCGCCACCGGCTACGCCATCTGCGGTGCCTCCGCCATCGGCGCGGTCAGCCAGGTCAGCGGCAGCGACGAGGAGGACGTCGCCGCGTCCGTCGCCCTGGTCACGCTCTGCGGCACCCTCGCCATCGGTGTGCTGCCGCTGCTGCACCACCCGCTCGGACTGGACGACGTGCAGTTCGGCCGCTGGGCCGGGGCCGGCGTGCACGACGTGGGCCAGGTCGTCGCGACGGCGCAGACCGCGGGCCCGGCGGCGCTCGGCGAGGCGGTGCTCGTGAAGCTGATGCGCGTCGCGCTGCTGGCGCCGCTGGTCGCCTCGGTCGCCTTCACCCTGCGCCGGCGGCGCGCCGTCTCCGGCGCCGCGGGACCGGACACCGGCGCGCGGCGCGCCCCGCTGCTGCCGCTGTTCGTCGTCGGCTTCCTGGTCATGATCGCCGTACGCAGCACAGGGGTCCTGCCGGCCGGTGTGCTCGACGGCGCGGAGCAACTGCAGCAACTGCTGCTGGCGATGGCGATGGTGGGGCTCGGCAGCATGGTGAACCTGCCCGCACTGGCCCGCACCGGGCCCCGGGTGGCCGCCGTGGGCCTGGTGTCGTGGACGCTCATCGCCACCGTCTCCTACGCCGGCGTGCTCCTCACGAGCTGACGCCGCACCCAGGCGGCCCCGACAGGAGCCATGTCCCGCTGACGACGGCCGCCCGGAGCAGCGGGGCGCGGAAGGCCGAGCCGGCCGGACCGTAGCCGACCGGAGCGACGCGAAGAGGCGCGGGAGACACGCGCCCCACTCCTGTAGCTCGTCCGGGTGATCGGCCGGGCGGACATCCCGGTCCTCGGTGCGGGCCTGCGCCCGGCGCTCGGGGGCTGCCGCTGACGCTTGGCGCGGACCTCATCCAGACGGTGCGCGGCGCCGGTCACCGGCTGGCCTCGTCATGACACGCCCCCGCCCGTTGGGGCACCGTCCAGGCCAAGATGCCGCTCGGCGCCACGCTGGTGGTCGCCGTCGCGCCGGTGGCCGCCGGGCCGGCCGTGCTGCTCTCGCTGTGCGCCGACCTCACGGGCCAGGCGCAGAGCCAGGCCGACGACACGGCCCGCAGGGTCGCCCTTGACGTCGCCGGCCGCGGGGCGGACGCCGACCGGTACGCCCGGCTCCGGCACGGTCTCCTGGACGAGGCCGTCGGTGGCGACCAAGGACACCGACGCGGCGGCGCTCGCCGTGCTCCGCAGCGGCGCCGACGCTCGGCCACGGTCCCAGCGAGCGGCTTGTCGACGACGACCGGCAGTCCGGCCGGCGCGGGACGAGCTCGACCCGGTCGTCGCCGCCGACGCACCCTCGGGGGCCGGGCCGCCGGCCGGGCCTGCGATCACCGCGGCGCGAACTCCCGCGCCCCGCCGCGGGCGTGGGCGATCGGGCACCGGCGGCGGAGCCGCAGGGCGCCCACTCGACGGCCGGGCGCAGGCGTGGGACGCCGTCGGGGGCCGCCCCCTAAGGTGAGCGCATGCCGACACCGCAGACCGAGCCCGACGCCGTCCTGCTGCCCGACACCCGCCGGGCCCTGTTCCACCGCGTCGCGGTCGCCCAGTCCCACAGCCGCACGCCCTCCCTGGTGGCGGCCGTCGTCCGGGACGGGGCAGCCGTGTGGACCGGGGCGCGCTCCTGCGTGGACGGGCACGCCCCGGACGGGGACACCCAGTACCGGATCGGGTCCCTCACCAAGACCTTCGTGGCCGTCCTGGTGATGCGGCTGCGGGACGCGGGGCGCCTCGGCCTGGACGACCCCGTCGAGAAGCACATCGGGGCCACGCCCGCCGACGGGGCCACCGTGCGCCACCTGCTCGCGCACACCGCGGGACTGGCCGCGGAGACCCCCGGGCCCTGGTGGGAGCGCACGCCCGGTGAGCTGCGTCCGAAGACCGCCGACCTTCTCGGCGAGCGGCCGCGGCTGCACCCCGCCGGTGAGCGGCACCACTACTCCAACCCCGGTTTCGCCCTGCTCGGCGCCGTCGTCGAGGCCCTCCACGACGGCGCGCCCTGGGACGAGGTGCTGGGCCGCGAGGTCCTCGGGCCGCTGGGGATGACCCGCACCACGCGCCGCCCGCGGGCCCCGCACGCCGGAGGCTGGGCGGTCCACCCGTACGCCGAGCTGATGCTGGCCGAGGCCGTTCAGGACACCGGGCTGATGTCGCCGGCCGGCGAACTGTGGTCGACCGCCGACGACCTGTGCCGCTGGGCGGCGTTCCTCGCCGCGGGCGACGAACGGGTCCTGGCGTTCGCGACGCTGGAGGAGATGCGCAGGCCGGCCGCGCCGGGCGGTGACCACGGCCTCGGTCTGCAGCTGACCAGGGCACCGGGCGACCACGTGCTGGTGGGCCACGGCGGCTCCATGCCCGGTTTCGTGGCCGGGCTGTGGTGCGACGTCGCGGAGGGCCTCGGCGCGATCGTCCTCGCCAACTCCACCACCGGCGCCCCGACCACCTCGATCGCGGCCGACCTGCTGCGCATCGTCGCCGAGCGTGAGCCCCGCATCCCTGAGCCCTGGCGGCCGGTCTCCGATCCCGACCCGGAGCTGCTCTCGCTCACCGGGCCCTGGTACTGGGGCACCGCACCGCACGTGCTGCGCCTGCGCGCCGGGCGCGACCTGGAGCTGACCGCACTCTCCGGCACCGCCCGCGGCGCCCGCTTCCGCGCGCGGCCGGACGGCACCTGGACCGGCCTGGACGGTTACTACGACGGGGAGACTCTGCGCGCCGTGCGCACCCCCGACGGCGCCGTCTGCCATCTCGACCTCGGCTCCTTCGTCCTCACTCGCACCCCCTACGACCCCGAGGCCCCCGTCCCCGGCGGAGTCGACCCCTCCGGCTGGACCTCCCCGCTCGGTTAGGCCGTCCGGGGGAACTCGCGGCCGAGCGCGGCGAAGACCGCCGTGCTGTGGGCGAAGGCCCGCCGGCACTCCTCCACGACGCGCTGCTTCTCGAGATCGTCGACCGGCAGTGCGTCCAGCAGGCGCCGGTACTCGCGCTTGAACGCCGCGGGGTTGCCGATCGCCTCGAAGACGTAGAAGCGCACGCCGTCGCCGTTGCGGGCGAAGCCCCAGGTCCGCTCCGCGATGCCGCGGACGACCTGGCCGCCCGAGAGGTCGCCGAGGTAGCGGGTGTAGTGGTGGGCGACATACCCGGCCGGCCATCTGCGGGCGGTCTCGGCGATGCGGGCGGCGTAGGCAAGGGTCTCGGGCAGCGCGACGGCGCGGGTGCGCCAGCCGGGACCGCGCAGGTGGTCCAGGTCGCGTTCGAGGGCGGCGACCCGCAGCAGCTCCGGACGCAGGAAGGGACCGGCCACGCGGTCGCCGGCCAGTTCCGCGGCGGCGTCCTCCAGCGCCCGGTAGACGGGCCAGAGCTGCTCGGTGTGGCGCGTGTACGCGTCGACCCCCAGGCGGCCGCCGAGCAGGTCGCCGATGAATGTCGAGGTCTCCGCCTCGGTGTGCCGGTCGAGGCCGGCGGTGCGGATGACGGCCGAGAACGGCGCGCTGCCGCAGCCGTGCGCCGGCGTCAAGGCAACCTCCCGCGTCGGCGCCGCACGCACCGTCGTCGCTCATGAGACCCCGGTCTCCGCGTTGCCGTCAGCCTGTCGGGAAACCAGGCTGACGCGGATCCGCCCACCGGGGCGGGCGGCACGTCGACCGGCGGGTGATGGTGGTCACGGGCCGGGGCCCTTCGCCCGCCGGCATCGTCGAGGTCGCGAACAGCGACGATGGAGAAAATCTCGTTTCATTTCTGTTAAGTGCTGTATTTAACGATCGATATGATATGTCCCGATATAGAGGGCCAGGGTCGCGGCGTTTGCAACGCATTCCGACGGGACGACCCCCCGTCCCGTCGGAATGCGGACGGGGAGCAGGATGGTTTTCGCCATCCGTGGATTCCGTCTACGCCCTTTCCTTCGTTACATAGGGTGGAGCAAGGGTTTCGCGGGCTTTCGCGGGCTTCCGCGGGTGAGGAAAGGGGCTCGATGGTCACCAAGGGCAGGTTGTCCGCATGGTTGCGCCGCAAGGCGGAGGAGCGTGCCGCCGGGGTGGACGGAGCCGCGGTCCGCGCGGCAGCCGGCGGCCGGAACGGGGACGACCAGCGCCGTGACGAACTCCTGCTGGAGGCCGCGGGCGCGGGCCTGCCGCTGGCGCCGGCCGCCCATCCCTCGCCGGTCTCCGGCTACCGCTGCTCCTGCGACAGGATCGGGTGCCCCACGCCCGGCACGCACCCCGTCTCCTTCGCCTGGCAGACCCAGGCCACCACCGACCCCGAGCAGGTCGCCCGCTGGCTGCGTACGCACCCGCTGGCCAACTTCATCACCGCGACCGGCATCGCCCACGACGTCCTCGACGTACCCGCGGAGGCGGGCCGGATCGCCCTGGAGCGGCTGGCCGCCGAGGGTTCCGCGGCCGGGCCCGTCGCGGTCTCCGAGGGGCGGATGCTGTTCTTCACCGCCACCCGCGCAACGGCCGACGAGGACGAGTGGTGGCCGTGCGAGCTGGACTGCCATCCCGAGACCCTCGACGAGCACCCGGGCCTGCGCTGGCACTGCCGGGCCAGCTACGTGCTGCTCCCGCCCTCGCGACTGCCCTCCGGCGCCACGGTGGCGTGGGTCGCCGGCCACGGCCCGGACCGGGCGCTGCCCGACCCGCTGCCGCTGCTCGGGGTGCTGACCGACGCCTGCGCCCAGGTGGAGCCCGAGCCCGAGACGGCCGGCTGGCTGCACTGACCCTCGCCGCGCCGGCTCCCACGGCCCCGGTCCCGGCCGTACCGCGCCCCGCCGCTCACTCCCCGCGCGCAGCGACCAGACCCACGGTGCGAGCGAGGAAGACGACCTGACCGCCGCCGTCCTTCTCCGCCGGGACGAGCACGGCCTGGCGGGCGACCCGGCCCAGCGTGACCGACTTCTTCGCAGCGCCGGTCATCAGCGCCTTGGTGTACACGTCGACCTGCGGTGAGACGCCCGCGCGCAACATCGTGATCTTCGCCGTGTGGTGCGTGGCGAAGAAGACCAGCGCCCCGCCGTCCTCGGTGCGCAGCCCGAGCGGGGCGAAATCCCCCTGCGCGGCGGGCTGATCGGCGAACTGGGTGGCCGACTGGGCGGTACGGGCGCTCTTGGCCCGGCCGGCGATCAGCTCCGAAGTGGACGACCCGGGGGCGAACACGGAGGCGTCCTTCGCGTCGCCCTTGGCAAGGTAGCCGGTGTAGGCACCGCTCAGCTCGTGCGGCTCCACCACCAGGCCGGAGCCCTGGGCCGTCACCGGCTCCACGTACCCCCGGGCGTCACGGGCGAATGCCGGAACGGCGGAGGCCCCGACGGAGGCCACGTACGACACGCGCCACGCCTCGCGGGCACCGCCCCGTTCGAAGACCATCAGCCAGCGGTTGCCGGCGGAGCCCGACCCGCCCACCTGCGGGGCGGCATCGGCCACGAACCACTTGGGCCACCCCACCTGACGGGGTATCAGGAACGTGGGGTCGGTGAAACGCAGCGGCTTGAAGCCGGAGTTGCCGCCGGGCTCGACGGCGCGGCGGGCGCGCAGACCGGCCCCGTCGACGGCGCCGAGGGGGCCGGACTCGACGGTGGCGATCAGCTTCGCGTCGAGGTTCTTGTTCGCCCTGTTGTTGACCTCGGTGAAGCGGTCCAGCGCCGCGGCGGCCTCAGCCTTCGTCACCGACGGGACGAGCGCCCGTTCCCCGTGCACCGTCACGCACCCGGTCAGCGGTGCCGCCGTCAGCGTCAACAGGACGAGCGCTGGCAGGAATCGCGACCTGCGGGTCATCGGACGTGGACTCCTTCGGTGCGGCGGCGGACGGCTTCACGGCCGGCGCGGCAACCCTACCGGGGCGCAGGAACAGGAACATCGTGGGCGCGAGATACAGCACCCAGACCGTGACCTGCAGCCAGGTCGGGTCCGGCTGGAAGTTGAACACGCCCTTCAGCAGCGTCCCGTACCAGGAGTCGGCCGGCACCGTGTCGCTGATGTCGAAGGCCCGCGCCGTCAGCCCCGGCAGCCAGGAGGCCTCCTGCAGGTCGTGGAAACCGTAGGCGAGCACACCCGCCGCCACGACGACCAGCATGGCCCCGGTCCAGGTGAAGAATCGGGCGAGGTTGATGCGCAGCGCGCCCCGGTAGAACAGCCAGCCCAGGACCGCGGAGGTCAGCAGCCCCAGCACCGCCCCCACCAGCGGGCGCACGCCGTCGTCGGTGGCCTGCACGGCGGTCCAGACGAACAACGAGGTCTCCAGCCCCTCACGCCCCACGGCCAGGAACGAGGTGACGACCAGCGCGCCGGTGCCCATGGCGATCGCCGCGTCCAGCTTCCCGTGGAGCTCGGCCTTCAGGTGCCGTGCGGTGCGCCGCATCCAGAAGACCATCCACGTCACCAGTCCGACCGCGATGATCGACAGCGAACCGCCCAGCGCCTCCTGCGCCTCGAAGGTGAGCGTCGAGGAGCCGAACTGCAGGGCGGCGCCGAAGGCCATGCTCACCAGGACCGCGGCGCCCACGCCGAGCCAGACCGGCGGCAGCTTCTCCTTGCGGCCGGTCTTCACCAGGTACGCGACCAGGATGCAGACGACCAGGCTGGCCTCCAGGCCCTCCCGGAGCCCGATCAGGTAGTTGGCGAACACCGCCGGTCACTTCCCTTCAGTTGTCCTCGAAGAGCTCGCGGCCCCACCAGTCGTCCTTGTCGCGGACGCCCGGCGGTACGGCGTAGACGGCCGAACCCACGTGCTGGATGTACTCGTTGAGCGAGTCGTGCTTCGCCAGTCGCATCTGCAGCGGCACGAAGCCGTCCCGGACGTCACGCTGGTAGGCGATGAAGAACAGCCCGGCGTCCAGGCGGCCGAGGCCGTCGGTGCCGTCCGTGAAGGAGTAGCCGCGGCGCAGGATCGTCGCGCCGCTGTTGTCCGGGTGCGCCAGCCGGACGTGCGCGTCCGGGAGCATCGCCGTGAAGTTTGGGGCGTCGTGCTCGCGCTGCCCGCCGATCGGGGCGCCCTCGCCCTTCGTCCGCCCGAAGACCTGCTCCTGCTCCCGCAGCGAGGTGCGGTCCCAGGTCTCGATGTGCATCCGGATGCGGCGGGCGACCAGGTACGAGCCACCGGCCATCCACGACGGGCCGTCCGTGGCGGACACCCACACGTGCTTGTCCTGGGCGGCCCGGTCGGAACCGGCGACGTTGTGGGTGCCGTCCTTGAAGCCCATCAGGTTGCGCGGGGTCTGCTCGTCGGGCGTGGTCGAGGAGGTCTTGCCGAAGCCGAGCTGCGACCAGCGGATCGCGACCTTGCCGAAGCCGATCCGGGCCAGGTTGCGGATCGCGTGCACCGCCACCTGCGGGTCGTCGGCGCACGCCTGGACGCACAGGTCGCCGCCGCTGCGGTTCGGGTCGAGGGCGTCGCCGGGGAACTTGGGCAGGTCCACCAGCGCCTCGGGGCGGCGCGCCTTGAGGCCGAAGCGGTCGCCGCCGTCCTTCGTGGTGAACAGCGAGGGGCCGAAGCCGATGGTGAGCGTGAGCCGCGAGGCCGGCAGGCCCAGCGCCTCACCGGTGTCGTCCGGCGGCGCCTCGGCGAGGCCGCCGACCGCGCCCTCGCCGACGGGCCGGCCCTGCGTCATCTTGCGGGCGGCATCGGTCCACTCCCTGAGGAGCGCGACCAGCTCCTCGCGGTCCTCGGTGGTGACGTCGAAGGACGCGAAGTGGAGCCGGTCCTGCACCGGGGTCGTGATGCCGGCCTGGTGCGCTCCCTGGAAGGCGACCGCGCCGCCGGCGGCGCCCGCGGGCGCCGGGTCGTCCCCGGAGCGGACCGCGGCGGCGGCGCCGCCGGCCGCGGCGGCCGCGACGACGACGCCGGCCCCGGTCCAGCCGAGCACCCTGCGCCGCGATGTGACGGTCTCTTCGGACATGGTCTGCTGTCCCCTCGGCTTACTTGGCGACGGCCGCGGCGAGCTTCGACAGGGGCTCGGCGAGCGCGTTGACCGCGTCCGAGAGCTCCTTGCGCCGGTCCTTGCCGACCGTGTCGTAGGAGACGAACTCCGTGGAGCCGCCGCCCTTGCGGTACGTGTCGAGCAGCGCCGTCAGGGCCGGGAACTGCTTGTCCAGTTCGGTGGTGAGCGCCGGGTCGTTCTCGGCGGCGACCGGCTTCAGCAGCTCGTACGCCTTCAGGGCGCCCTCGACGTTGGCGTGGAAGTCCGACAGGTCGGTGTGGGAGTAGCGGTCCTCCTCACCGGTGATCTTGCCGGTGGCGACCTCGTCCAGCAGTTCCTTGGCGCCGTTGGCCATGCTGGTGGCGGTGATGTCGGCCGTGCCGACCCTGCTCTGCCAGTCCTTGAGGTCCGAGACCAGTTGGTCGGCGAGGGCGCCCTCCTCGGCCCCGGCCTTCTTCTCCTGCCACAGGGACTTCTCCAGCCGGTGCCAGCCGGTCCACTTCTGGCCGTCCTCGAGGCCGTCCTCGCGGGTGTCGGTCAGCGGGTCGATGTCGCCAAAGGACTCCGCCACCGGCTCGGTGCGCTCCCAGCCGACCCGGGAGGGCGCGAAGAGCGACGTGGCCTTCGCCACGTCGCCGGCCTTGACCGCGTCGGCGAACCGCTGGACCACCGGGATGGTCTGGTCGGCCTGCTCCTGGACGTACTGGCGGTACGCGGCCACCGCGGCGTCGAGGCGCGGGTCGGTTCTGGCGGCGCCCTTGCCGGTGACGGTGATCTTCTGCCGGATGCCGTCGCCCTTCATGCCGGGCTTGCAGGCGATCTGGTACGTCCCGGGCTTGATCTCGGCGGTGATGGTGGCCTTGGTGCCGGGACCGATGTTCTCCCGCTCGGTCACGATCCGGTCGCTGGGCGTGTAGACGTAGACCTCGGTGACCTTGGAGCCCTCGTTCTCGACGGCCAACTGGACGTGCCCGGCCGGGAAGCTGGTCCGGGACACCTTGCACGCGGTGTCCGTCGCGGTGACCGTGATCGCGTCGGAGGCCTTCCCGTCCGCCTTCTCCGCGCACCCCGTGGCGGCGGTGAGGGCGACCACGATGCCGGCGGCGGCTATGGCGGACATGCGGACGGCGGACATGCGGTCTCCAGGCGGCTCAGGGAAAACGACTTAGGCAAGCCTTTCCTGGGAAAGGCTTGCCTAACCTATCCGAGGCGCCGCACGCCTTTCTCCGCTTTTCGTAAAGGATAGGTAATGGAAGGGTCAAGGCAGCGTCAGTACCTCCGCGCCTGTGTCCGTCACCACAAGGGTGTGCTCGAACTGCGCGGTGCGCTTGCGGTCCTTGGTGACGACCGTCCAGCCGTCGTCCCAGATCTCGTACTCGTGGGTGCCCAGGGTCAGCATCGGCTCGATGGTGAAGGTCATCCCCGGCTTCATGACCGTGGTGGCGCGCGGGTCGTCGTAGTGCGGGACGATCAGGCCGGAGTGGAAGGCGGTGTTGATGCCGTGGCCCGTGAAGTCGCGCACGACGCCGTAACCGAAGCGTTTGGCGTAGGACTCGATGACCCGGCCGATCACGTTGATCTGCCGTCCGGGCTTGACCGCCTTGATGGCGCGGTTCAGGGATTCCCGGGTGCGTTCCACCAACAGCCGTGATTCCTCGGCCACTTCACCGACGAGGTAGGTGGCGTTGGTGTCGCCGTGCACCCCGTGGATGTAGGCGGTCACGTCGAGGTTGACGATGTCGCCGTCGCGCAGCTCGGTGGAGTCGGGGATGCCGTGGCAGATGACCTCGTTGATGGAGGAGCACAGCGACTTGGGGAAGCCCCGGTACCCGAGGTCCGAGGGGTAGGCCTGGTGGTCGCACATGTACGCGTGGGCGATCCGGTCCAGTTCGTCGGTGGTCACTCCAGGCGCGATCGCCTTCGCCGCCTCCTCCATGGCTTGCGCGGCGATCCGCGAGGCGATCCGCATCTTCTCGATCGTCTCCGCCGACTGCACCTCGGGGCCGTCGTACGGCCGCGGCGCCGGCCTGCCCACGTACTCCGGACGCGGGATCGAGGCGGGTACGGAACGGGTGGGGGAGAGCTTGCCGGGAACCAGGACAGACATGTCGGCGAGTGTAACGGCGGCCGGTCGGGCAGCATGGCGGCAGGACGTCGTAGGAGGAGGGACGATGGCGCTGTTCAGGCGAGTCCGCAAGCCCGCGGGGAAGCCCGGCGAGTGGTTCTACTGCATCGAGCACCACAAGGTCGAGGAGGGGCCGGAGTGCCCCGCGAAGGACCGGATGGGGCCGTACCCGAGCCGTGCGGACGCGGAGCGGGCGATGGAGACGGCCGCCGAGCGGAACCTGCAGTGGGAGAACGACCCCCGGTGGAAGGACCGTGCCGTGGGGGACGGCGCGGACGGGGAGGACTGAGCCCGCCCGCGGGAGGGAAGCGCGGCAAAGACACCAAGGAGCCCCGCCAGAGCGATCCGGCGGGGCCTCGATGGTCGCATCTCGTCTGCGGCCCACCCAGGAACGTTGTTGTCGTTGTGCACCAGCACCAGCGTTGCGCCGGCCAGCGCGTGTACGTGTGCTGGGCGACCCCCTCCTACCTGTGTTTTCGCAGGTCAAGGGCGGTTCGGCGGTCCGCTGACGTGCGCGGATGCGCGGCGTTGGCGGACTGGGTTGCCGTCAGCGTTGCCGTCAAGGGTGCAGACCACGCGCTGGCAGAACGGCTTCGGCTCTGCCGGCGGAGGGGGCTACTCGGCGCCGAGGATGCGCAGGCCGTGGTGTGCCCGAAAGTCTTCGTAGTCCTTGACGTTGAGTGTGGCCAGCGGCAGGTCGTAGGTGAGGGCGCAGGCTGCGATCCACATGTCGTTGATCGGGCGGGGGCGTCCGCGCTGGATGCCAGCGGCTGACAGGCGGCCCCAGGTGGCGGCGACGGCTTCGTCTCCGGGGAGGATCGGGATGCCGGAGAGCCAGTCGGCAAGTTCCTGGCGGCTGCGAGTGCCCCAGTGACGGATCTCGGTCCACTTGGTCAGTTCGCCGAAGGTCACGAAGGTGATCAGCGGCTTGCGGCCGATCAGCCTGGTGGCGAGCGGGCCGGTGAGCTTGCGCTTGTGGGACAGCGAGGCCACGTCGGTGTCGAGGATGACGGGTTGCACGGCGGCGGCTTAAGAGGCGACGTCGCGGTGGCGCTCGGCGTACGTGAAGGCCAGGAACTCCTCCAGCTCCTCGTCCGACTCGAAGGTGTCGGCGGCGAGGTCGTCCATAGACTGGATCGGCTGGGTGTTCTTCGCAGCCAGCAGCTCTTCGACCGAAACCCGGGGCCGCAGCGGCGGATAGCCGGAGTACTCCGCGTCGGGTGTGCTCATCGGGGACCTCCACCAGGGACGGAATGCAGCCACCGAGGCCAGCATACGGGGGCCGCCCCACGCTGACACCGGGCTTTCACCCCAGGGAGCCGATCCCCGAACGGGCGTGCGCCGACTCGCGCGGGTGTTGGCGGGATCTTGCCGTGGTGGCCTGCCCGGGTTGGGGTCGGGTGCGGGCAGGGGGCCGTACGCTCGCCCGGCGAACGGGGCAGGCAGGGTCAGGTCGGCTTGGGCGAGCCAGCCGGCCATGGCCGGGTCGTCGGCGTCCTGGACGTACCGCCACGTCTCCGCCTACGTGCCCGAACTGCCTGAAGTCAGCTTAGGACCGCACCCAGCCTGCCGGTACCGACTTCACTCCGCCCGGACCGCACCCCGGACGCACGTACGCTGACGCACGCGGGTGCTGGGAACTGCTCGGTCAAGCTCAGGCGGCCGGGGACACCACGTCCTGCGCCGCCTTCCGCACGGCCACGGCGTGCTCGTTGGTCCGGGCGTCGTACGCCATCAGCGTCGGCAGGCAGGCGGCCAGGGCCCCGACCGCCGCCACGCACGCGAGGCCGCCGGTCCACACCGAGGTACGCAGGCCCAGCAGCGCCGCCGAGCCGCCGGCCCGCACCTGGCCGGCCTGCGGACCGACGGTGAAGGAGAGCAGCTCGATGCCGGCCAGCCGTCCGCGCAGCGCGTCGGGAATGGTCTGGTTCCAGATCGTGGCCCGGAACACCCCGCTGACCATGTCGAACGCGCCCGCCAGCGCCAGGAGGGCCAGCACCGCCCACACGTTGCGGGACCAGCCCGCCACCGCCATGCACAGCCCGAAGCCCGCCGCGGCCAGCACGACGGCCCGCCCGTGCCGGTGCACACGCGACGACCAGCCGCCGGTGAGGCTCATCACCAGCGCACCGGCCGGCAGCGCCGCGTACATCAGGCCCAGCGCCCAGGGCGCGCCCAGATCGTCCGCCAGGAAGGGGAACACGGCGATCGGGAACGCGAGCCCCGTCGCCGCGATGTCCACCGCGTAGGTGCCCAGCAGTTCCTTGCGGCTCCACGCGTAACGCGCCCCCTCCGCGATCGACTGCAGCGACGGGCGCTTCGCGTCGTGCGAGGGCGGCGAGGGCCGCAGCCCGAGGCCGAGGACGACGGAGACGGCGAAGGTGAGGGCGTCGATGGCGTACGCCCAGCGCAGACCGGCGTAGGCGATCAGCACACCCGCCAGGGAGGGCGCCGCGATCGCGCCGATCTGCCAGCGCAGCGCGTTCAGCGAGGCGGCCGCGGTCAACTGCTCGTGCGGGACGACGCGCGGCACGATCGCGTCCAGGGCCGGCCGCTGCAGCCCGCCCAGCGCGCTGGTCAGCGCGGCGACCACGTACAAGGGCCAGATCACCGGCCGCGGCAGCAGGGTGTTGAGCAGCAGCACGGCCGACAGCACCCCGAGGGCCGCCTCCGTCCACAGGATCAGCTTGCGCCGGTCCAGGGCGTCCGCGAGCGCCCCGCCGTAGAGGCCGCAGACGATCAGCGGCACCAGTTCGACGGCGCCGAGCGCGCCGACCGCGAGGGTGGAGCCGGTCAGCGCCTTGATCTGGACGGGGACGGCCACGAAGGTGAGGAAGCTGCCGAAGTTCGTGATCAGTCCCGCGCACCACATCAGACGGAAGTCGCGCGAGGTCCGCCACGGTGCGAGGTCGGGAAGGAGTCTGGACACGGGTTCGCATGCTCCGCGCGCGGGCGCTTGGGCGCAACCGGGTTTCTCCTCAACGGGCATGCGCGGAGCGCGCCCTCGGCGCCGGGTGGGGCCCGTCCGTGTCTCGTTCCGGCGCCCGGGCGTTCGGCTGGGGACCGTGCTGGGAGTCGCCGTGCGACGACCGACGGCCTGCTACCAGCCCGCCTGCGGCGGCGACACCAACTGCTCGGCGAGGCGGGAGAGTCGGGGCAACCGGTCCCGTAGCCGCTCCCGGCGGCCGGCCGCCGCGCCGACCAGATGCTGTAGCAGGTCCATGCTCACCTCGGAGGGCTCCGGCGGCACGGTGAGCGCGTCGTGGGCCAGCCCGCGCAGCTCCGGGTCGCCCGCGTCCATCGCCAGCACCGTCGCGCCGGAGCGCCGGGCGTCGTCCACCCGCTCCAGCAGCCCGGCCTCGGCACGTGCCGGGGTGACCACCAGCACCGTCTCGCCCCTGCGCGCCGCTTCCAGACGGCTCGTCCCGACCGCGAGGTGCGGGGGCGCGCCCGGCGGCACACGATGCCGTACCAGCGTCGGCGACAGCTGCGGCAGCCCGCTCCAGGCGGCCTCCTCGTCCAGATGGGCCGCCAGGTGCCAGGGCTCGTAGTCCCCGCTGCCCACGAGCAGCAAGCCCCCCGCCGGCCCCCGGCGGACAGCCCCGCGCAGCGAGCCCGCGAAGGACCGGGTCAACTCCGGCCACTCGCTCCCGGCCAGCAGTTCGCGGACGACCTCGACCCGTGCGGCATCCATGCCCCGCATCCTCGCGGACCGCGCCGCGGCCCGGCCCCGCGTCACGCCCCGCTCACCCGAACGGGGTTCAGGCCGGGCCGTCCGCGAGCCGGCCCGGGGCACCGGCTCGTCCGCGGCGTGCCGCCGCACGGCGGCCCTGGCCGCGCCCACGACGGCGCTGCCGATACCCGGGGGTGCGGGGCTCTCCCGTACGCCGCGGCGGTCGCGCCGGGCCGGGCCGGGGGACGGGCCGCGACGGGCGGGTCACGGTGGCGGCGGGCCGGGCACCGCCCCCGCCTGGCAGGATCGCGGTATGACTGTTGACAGTGGCAATGAGACCCCCGCCCCGAAGGCCCCGGCGAAGGACCCCTGGCAGCTGCCCGACGTGTCGGGCTTCGTCGTCGGCGTCCTCGGCGGCACCGGCCCGCAGGGCCGGGGCCTGGCGTACCGGCTCGCCAGGGCCGGCCAGCAGGTGATCATCGGCTCGCGCGCCGCGGACCGCGCCCGGGCCACGGCCGACCGGATCGGCCTCGGGGTGCAGGGCGCCGACAACGCGGAGACCGCCCGCCGCAGCGACGTCGTCATCGTCGCCGTCCCGTGGGAGGGCCACGGCGCGACCCTGGAGGCGCTGCGCGAGGAGCTCGCCGGCAAGCTCGTCGTCGACTGCGTCAACCCGCTCGGCTTCGACAAGCAGGGCGCCTACGCCCTGAAGCCGCAGGAGGGCAGCGCCGCCCAGCAGGCCGCGGCGCTGCTGCCGGACTCCCGCGTCGCCGCCGCCTTCCACCACCTGTCCGCGGTGACGCTCGAGGACCCGGAGATCGACACCATCGACACCGACGTCCTCGTCCTCGGCGACAGCCGAGCCGACACCGACCTGGTCCAGGCGCTCGCCGCGCGCATCCCCGGCATCCGCGGCGTGTTCGCCGGGCGGCTGCGGAACGCGCACCAGGTGGAGGCGCTGGTCGCCAACCTGATCTCGGTCAACCGCCGCTACAAGGCCCACGCCGGTCTGCGGCTGACCGACGTGTAGGGGCGCGGGGGCATGGGGGACAATGGGCGCGTTGGTGACCGACCCGACAGGAGCCGCCCCCCATGCCCCGCCTCGCCCTCTACGCGCTCGTCCTGTGCGCGCTCGCCGTGGCCGCCGCCGTCGTCTCCTTCGTGGAGGGCAGTTGGCTCGGCGTCTTCTGGATCCTGATCGCGGGCCTGACCAGCAACATGTGCTGGTACTACCTGCGCAAGGCGAAGGCGGACCGGGAGTCCGCCGAGCAGCGCGTCACTGGCTGAGCGGATCGCCGCTCCAGAACCGGAAGAAGGCGTAGCCCAGGCTCGACAGCCCGTCCGGGATCCCGAATGCCGCCGTCACCGAGTCGACGAAGCCGAAGAACGCGGCGTTGACCCCGGGGATCCACAGCACTCCGAAGACGGCCAGCAGCCCGAACTGCCCGAACGGCTCCAACTGCCGCCGCGTCCGGTACGAGAGCCAGGGCTCGATCACCCCGTAGCCGTCCAGGCCCGGCACCGGCAGCAGGTTCAGGATCGCCGCCGTGACCTGCAGCATCGCCAGGAACGCCAGCGCGGACGCGAAGGGCAGGCGGTCGAGGTCGAGCGTGACGACGCCGAAGGTGAAGGGCAGCATCAGCGCGATCGCGAACAGCAGATTGGTCAGCGGGCCCGCGGCCGAGATGAGGCTGTGCTTCCAGCGGCCGCGGATCCTGCCGCGCTCGATGAAGACGGCACCGCCGGGCAGGCCGATCCCGCCCAGGATCACGAAGACCACCGGCAGCACGATGCTCAGCAGCGCGTGCGTGTACTTCAGCGGGTTCAGGGTCAGGTAGCCCTTCGCGCCGATCGAGATGTCGCCGCCGTGCAGCGCGGTGCGGGCGTGCGCGTACTCGTGCAGGCACAGGGAGACGATCCAGCCCGACACGACGAAGAGGAACACGGCGAAGCCGGGGCTGCTGGAGAAGCCCGTCCACACCCCCCACCCCGAAACGGCCATGATCGCGACCAGGCCCAGGAAGATGGGGCTGATCTGCCGTTCACTGCGGGCGGCTGCGGTGGTCATCGGGCGGGCTCCTGCGGAGGCGGTGCGTCAACGGTCGTGGTGCTGGCCGCCCGATCATGCCATTCGGCTGCCGCCGGGCACACCCACGGCGGGGTAACGCTCCGGGCACGCCGGACGTTCCGCCCGGGTGGGTACCGGGTCCCGCGCACGTCCGGTCGCGCCCGCGTTGCGATACGTCATCGATCGGGCCGCACCCGTGCGGCGGGGGCGGCGGCGGGAGCACCCTGAAGCGTCGGAGGGGGCCGGGTCCGGACGCGGGCCCGGGACCCGGGGAGGACAGGGGGAAGGCCATGACGGGGAAGAGGTCCACGGTGCCGGCGGCGCTCTGCGTCGCGGCGCTCGGCGCACTGACCGGATGCACCGTACCGGTCGCGGGGGTCGCCGGTATCGCCGTGAGCGAGGACGGCAGGCCGTTGGGAGTGATGCTGGTCTGCCACGACCGCATCGACGGAGCGACGCTCCACGACCCGGACGACGGGGACGACGGGGACGACGGGGGCGAGCGTGAGGAACCCCCGGACCTCGGCAGGTGGAGCCGCGGGAAAGCGGCCACGGGATTCACGTTGTGGTCGCTGGAGAGCGGCGGCAGGGGCTGGAGCACGGAGGTGCCGGCGTCCGTCCCCTTCGCACCGCGCCGCACCTACCGCCTGTACGGATGGACCAGGGACAACTCCTGGTCGGCGTCGGCCGTGCGCTTCACCGGCGCGCAGTTCGCCGCGCTCGAACCCGGGCAGGTCCGCTACTACAAGGGCGAGGGGATGCCCGGCAGCGACCGGGACGGATACGCCACCGTGCCGTTCGCGACGTTCCGCGCGAGCGCCTGCAGGGGCGTGTGACGGGTTCTCCGCCCGCCGGGCCGATGCGGTCGGCGGTCGCGGTCCTCCCGTACGGCCCCAGTACACCGCGAGCGCGGTGCGCCGACCCCATGGGCGGCAGCGGCCCGGCGCGACCGCCCGCCCGCGAACGGGTCGGGTGGCGGGCCTGACAACCCGGGGGCGGCGCTGACGGCGCCTCGGACAGAATGGGGGCGTGCGCTACGGCATTCTCGGGACGACCCAGGCCCATCATGACGACGGCACCGTCGTGCCGCTGGCCGGTACGCGGCTGAGGGCGCTGCTCGCCGCGCTGGCGCTGCGCCCCGGCCGGGTGCGGACCACCGAGGCGCTCATCGAGGCGGTGTGGGTGGACGCGTCGCCCGCCGACGCCACCGGGGCGCTGCAGGCGCTGGTCGGCCGGTTGCGGCGGGCGCTCGGGCACGAGGCGGTCGGCTCGGTGGACGGCGGCTACCGCCTGGTCGCCCTCCCGGAGGCGGTGGACCTGTACCGGTTCGAGCGGTTCGTGGAGGACGGCGGGCGGGCGCTCGCCGACGGCGACGCCGCCAAGGCCGCCGAGGCCCTGGACTCCGCGCTCGCGCTGTGGCGCGGCCCGGTGCTGGCCGACCTGCCGGACCGCGCGTCCGTCGTTTCCCGCTACGAGGCGCTGCTGCTGGACGCCAGGCGGCTGCGGATCGCCGCGGAGGTGGCGTGCGGCCGCGCCGAGCAGGTGCTGCCGCAGGCCGTGGAGCTGGCCGCGGCCCACCCGCTGAACGAGGCGGTGCAGGTGCTGCGGCTGCGCGCGCTGCGCGAGGCGGGCCGCGGCGCCGACGCGCTGGCGGCCTACGAGGAGGTACGGCGCGAGCTCGCGCACACGCTGGGCACCGATCCCGGACCGGAGCTGCGCGCCCTCCACGCCGAGCTACTGGATCCCCCGCCCCCCGCCCGGACCGCCGCGCCGGCCCCGCCGCCCGGTAGCCCGCCGCGGCGCGGCAACGCCCGCGCCCGGCTGACCAGTTTCGTCGGCCGTGAGGCGGACCTGTCCGCGATCGCCGCGGACCTGGGCACGGCGCGGCTGGTCACCGTCACCGGCCCCGGCGGCACCGGCAAGACCCGCCTGGCGCAGGAGGCCGGCGACCTGGTCGCCGCCCGCTGGCCGGACGGCGTCTGGTTCGCGGAGCTGGCGCCCGTGGAGGACCCGCGCACCGTGGCCGTCGCCGTGGTGAACGCGCTGGGCCTGCGCGAGACGCTGCTGCACCCGGCCTCGGCGACCGAGGCGGCGCTGACCGCCGAGGCGAAGGCCGCGGCCAAGGACCCGCTGCTGCACCTCACCGAGCACTGCGCGGACCGCCGCATGCTGCTCGTTCTGGACAACTGCGAGCACGTGATCGGCGCCGCCGCGGAGCTCGCGGAACGGCTGCTCGTGCACTGCCCCGGTGTGGCGGTGCTGGCCACCAGCCGCGAGCCGCTCGGCGTGCCCGGCGAGCTGATCCGGCCCCTGGACCCGCTGCCGCGGAACCCGGCCCTGCGGCTGCTCGCCGACCGCGGCGCGTCGGCCCGGCCCGGCTTCACACCGGACGAGGACCCGGAGGCCTGCGAGGAGTTGTGCCGCAGGCTCGACGGCCTGCCGCTCGCCATCGAGCTGGCCGCGGCCCGTCTGCGGATGATGACGCCCCGTCAGCTAGCGGACCGGCTCGACGACCGCTTCCGCATCCTCACCGCGGGCAGCCGCACGGTGCTGCCCCGCCAGCAGACGCTGCGCGCGGTCGTCGACTGGAGCTGGGGCCTGCTCAGCGAGGCCGAACGGGTCGTGCTGCGCCGCTTCGCGGTCTTCGCCGGCGGCTGGGACCTCGCCGCCGCCGAGGCGGTGTGCGGCGGCGACGGCGGCGCCGCGGACGTCCGCGGCGTCGCCTCGGTCCTGGCCTCGCTCGTGGACAAGTCGCTGGTCGTCGCCGATCTCGCCGTGGACGGCGCGCGCTACCGCATGCTGGAGACCATCGGCGAGTACGCCGCCGAACGCCTCGACGAGTCCGGCGAGCGCGACACTGTGGGGCGCCGCCACACCGCGTACTTCCGCGAGTACGTCCGCACCGCCGACCCCGAGCTGCGCGGCCCGCGCCAACTGCTGTGGTTGGAGCGGCTGGAGCGCGAGCACGACAACCTGCGGGCGGCGATCCGCCGGGCGGTGGACACCGGGGACGAGCAGGAGGCGCTCTGCCTGGTGCTGTCCTGCGGCTGGTTCTGGGAGATGCGCGACTACCGCAGCGAGATGGCCCACTGGCCCGCGGTGGTGGCCGCGATGAGTCCGGTGGACGCCTTCGCCGAACCGCTGCGGCTCCCGCCGCTGGACCGCGGGCCACTGGACGACCCGCTGCCGATGACCCCGCAACAGCGCACCGAGGCACGGCGCTGGGTGCGCACCGCCGAACTGTTCGCGTACATGGGCGAGCGCGACGTGTGGAACGATCCGGAGCTGGTCCCGCTGGGCGAGGCGATCATCGAGGCCTATCCGCCGGAGCTGCCGCAGTCCAGCCTCAGGCCCGGACTCTTCCGCATGCTCGGCGCCATGCTGACCGGGCGCTTCGACCGCATGCCCGAGCTCGTCGACGACACGGTGGCCAGCTGCCGGCTCCACGGCCGCGTGTGGGAGCTGGCGTTCGCGCTGCAGTTCCGCGCCAAGGTGATGAACGACGTGGCCGACCGGCTGGCCGCCTCCATGGAGGACATCCGCGAGGCCCGCGAGCTGTTCGGCAGGGTCGGCGACGACTGGGGCATGGCCGAGGCGCTGGCGGCGGAGGCCGAGGCGAGCGCCAACGCGGGCGACTGGGCCCGTGCCGCGGCCAGCTGCCGCGAGGCCATCGACCTCGCCCGGGCACTCGGCGCCCACCAGCACGTGCCCATCATGAAGGTCCGGCTGGGCGACGCCCTCGCCAACGCCGGCGACCTTGTGGAGGGCGAGCGGCTGATCCGTGAGGGGGTGGCGGAGTCCGGGTCCTTTCGGCCCGCGGGCGACGACGCGGGGTACTACGGCAAGGTGCTGCTGATCGCCCTGCTCGCCCGGCGCGGTGATCTGGACGAGGCCTTCGCGTTGCTCGACGCCATGCAGGCCGACCCGCCGCGCGGGATGCCCTCGTTCATCGTCAGGCTGCTCTCCGGGATCCGCGGCTGGCTCACCGGCATGGCCGGCGACCCGTACGGCGGGCTGCGCCACCTCGTCGAGGCCGTGGACTCCCTGGAGGGGGACCCGCTCACCCCGGTCATCGGGCCGCGGGTGGGCGTGCTGCTCTTCGCGCCGGGCGTCGCGCTCTTCACCGGTGTCGCCGGGCTGCGCAGCGGCGACGAGGTCCGGGCTCCGGCGCGCCGCGCCGCGGTGCTCATGGGCGCGCACGACGCGCTGCGGCAGACCGCCACCACCCCGTGGGAGCGGACGAGCCTGGACGAGGACGCGGTACGACTGCGCGGCCACCTCGGCGAGGAGGAGTTCGGGGCCGCCTACCGCGAGGGCCAGGGGCTCGCCTTCCCCGAGGCGGCCCGGCTGCTGCGCGAGCCCGTCTGACGCCCGGCCCGGGCTCCTCACGGGCCGCCGCCGACTCTCCGACCGGGACCCGAGCACGTCGTTCGGCGTCGCCGAGATGCGATCACGGCGCGGCGGGGGTCCGATGGACCTGGAGAGATCAAGAAAGGCGGATCACCGATGGCACGCGCGGTCTGGAGCGGGGTACTCACATTCGGCCTGGTGTCCGTGCCGGTGCAGCTGTTCACCGCGACCGAGAGCCATACGATCCGCTTCAACCAGATCCAGCGCGGTACCTCCGACCGGGTCCGCAACAAGCGGGTGAACGAGCGCACCGGTGAGGAGGTCCCGGTCGAGGAGATCGTCAAGGGCTTCGACATGGGGGACGAGTACGTGGTGGTCGAGCCCAAGGAGCTCGACGAGATCGCCCCGGGACGCTCCAAGGCGCTGGACATTACGGGCTTCGTCGACCTGGAGAACGTCGACCCCGTCTACTTCGACAAGAGCTACTACCTGGCACCGCGCGGCCAGGAGTACGCCAAGGTCTACACCCTCCTGCACCAGGCGCTGGCTCGGTCCGGCAAGGTGGGCATCGCCACGGTCGTGATGCGCAACCGCGAGTACCTCGTCGCCGTGAAGGCGGAGGAGGACGTCCTGGCCCTGCACACCCTGCACTGGGCCGACGAGGTCCGGGACCCGCGACGCGAAGTCGGCGGCATCCCCGAGGCGAAGGACGTGGCCGACCGCGAACTGCAGACCGCCGTGCAACTCGTCGACGCGTTGAGCATCGACTGGGACCCCCACGAGTACCACGACACCTACCAGGAGAAGGTGCGGGAACTCGTCGAGGCCAAGCGCTCCGGCGCGGTGGTGGAGAAGGGTGAGGCGCCGCCGTCGTCCACCAACGTCATCGACCTGATGGCGGCGCTGCAGGCCAGCGTCGACCGGGCCAGGACCGCCAAGGGCGGCTCGGAGGAGAAGGCCGGGAGCACCGAAGGGCGGCCGCCCACCCACTTGCGGAAGGCCGCCGAGAAGCGGCAGGCGACGCATCAGGCGAAGAAGACGGAGAAGCGGACCGCGAGGGCGTCGGAACTGGAGAGCCTGAGCAAGGCGGACCTGTACAAGAGGGCTTCCGACGCCGGCGTCCCCGGGCGTTCGACGATGACCCGGGAGGAACTGATCAAGGCCCTCTCCGGCACCGGCGGACGCCGCAGGACCCGGGTCTCCTGACCGGACCGACGCCTTGCCCGGCACAAACCGGGCAGCCCTCGCTCCGGCGTACGTCTCGCATACTTCTGTCCCTTTCGGGGGACGTTCCCCACTATGCCCGCC
Organism: Streptomyces sp. ME19-03-3; assembly: GCA_033793685.1. GTDB lineage: Bacteria > Actinomycetota > Actinomycetes > Streptomycetales > Streptomycetaceae > Actinacidiphila. Next base: position 84,663 of record JARAXD010000002.1, read on the forward strand.
GCGTCAGCCTCCCCCGAGCGGCAGGCGGTCGAGGTGGACGGCCGCCGTGTCGTGCTCACCCACCTGGACAAGGTCGTCTTCCCGGCCACCGGCCACACCAAGGCACAGCTGCTGCGGTACTACGCGAGCATCGCCCCGGTGCTGGTTCCGCATGCCGACGGGCGCCTCGCCTCCTTCGTCCGCGCCCCCGAGGGCCCGCACGCGCAGCGCTGGTTCGCCAAACGCCCGCCCGCCGGCACGCCCGACTGGGTGACCACCGCGGGGGAGGCGGACGAGCCGCACATCGTCGTCGACTCCGTCCCCGCCCTGGTCACCATGGCCAATCTCGGCGCCTGGGAGGTCCACGTCCCGCAGTGGACCGTGGCCGGCGGCCGCGACGCCCACGACCGGCTCGTCCTCGACCTCGACCCCGGTGAGGGCGCCGACCTCGTCCTGTGCTGCCGCGTCGCCGAACGCCTGCGCCAGATGATGGAGGCCGACGGGCTCACCGCGTACCCCGTGACCTCCGGCAGCAAGGGACTCCACCTGTACGCGCCGCTGCGACCGACGGCGGAGGCAGCGACCACCGGTTACGCCAAGTCGCTCGCGGCCCGCATGCGCGACGAGCACCCCGGTCTCGTGGTCTTCTCGATGACCCGCAGCCTGCGCGCGGGGAAGATCTTCATCGACTGGTCCCAGAACGCATCGGCGAAGACCACGGCCTGCCCCTACACCCTGCGGCTGCGCGACCGTCCCGGCGTCGCCACCCCCGTCACCTGGGACGAGGTCGCCGACTGCCGGAAGGCGGCGGACCTCGCCTTCACCCCCGACGAGGTGCTGGAGCGCGTCGCCGGCCACGGCGACCTGCTGGGCCCCCTGGACGACGCCGCCGGACGCGGCACCCTGCCGTGACGAGCGCGCACGGTGACCGGACCGGACCGAGTGCCCGTCCGGTTCGCCGGGCCGGGTCTTCCGCGCACCGGCCCGCCCCCCCCGGCAGGCCATGGCCGACTGCCCGACGGCACCCGCGTGCGGGTGAGGTACGCGCCGCGGGGAGGCGGGGGGTCGGTCAGCCGGGGGCCTCGGAGTGTCCGGTGACCGTGTGTGTGCCGTGCGGTGCGGTCGGCCTCGTCGACCGGGTACCGGATGCCGGCCCCCGCCGGTGGCCTCGTACCGCCGCCGCCTCAGCGTCTGCCCCTCCCGGACCGGGCAGCCGAGGCCAACCCTTGAGGCGGTGATGACGCGCGGGGCCGTCGGTGGCGCGGGGCGCGGAGCGGATCACTCGCGGACATCCGTCTGACATGCGGTCCGGCACCGCTGCGGCGGCTGTCCCGGTGACAGCCGCCGCAGTGGGCGAGCCTGTCCCCGCGCCGGGCCTCGGCCGGGTCGAACCTGATGCCATGCATCAGAACCCGCCGGCAGTCGCCCTCCGGCCACCGGTCGACGTCATGCGCCCCCGGCCGGCGGACGAGATCCCGCAGCAGGACAGCACGCCCGGGGGCTACCAGTACTCCCTCAAACTCGACGGGTTCCGCGCCCTGGCCTTCGTCCTCGAGGGCGGCAAGGTCTTCCTGCAGTCACGGTCGCGAAGAGATCTCTCCGGTGATTTCCCGCAGATCGCCGCGTTCCTGGGAGCCCAGCTGCCGGCCGGCACCGTGCTGGACGGCGAACTGTGCGCCTACCGCGAGGGGCGGCTGAGCTTCACCGACCTGCTGCGCTCCCACCGGGACCGCGAGCGGACGGGAGTGCCGGTGTCCTACATCGCGTTCGACATCCTCGCCGTCCCGGGCCGGGACGTCAGGGCCCTGCCCCTGGGCGAGCGCTGGGAACTCCTCGGGGCGGCGCTCCGGGACGTCGGCCCGCCCCTGCAGCGTGTGCTGGCGACACCGGACGAAGCGACGGCCCGCGGCTGGTTCCGTGACATGAGAGCCGTGGGCGTCGAAGGGATCGTGGCGAAAGCGCTGGACTCGCCCTATCGGTCCGGAGCGACCTGGGCCTGGTGGAAGATCCGGCACTCCGACACGCGGGACGGTGCGCTGGTGGGGGTCTTCGGCCCGGTGGAGCGGCCGCGGGCGCTTCTCGTCCGGCTCCCCGACGACAGGACCGTCAAGACCTCGCCCCGGCTGACCCCGGTGCAGGCGCGGCAGGTGGGCGACCTGGTACGCGGGCGCCCGGGCGAGCCGGCGAACCACCCGGAGCACGGTCCCGTCTGGATGCTCGCCGAGCCTGTCCTCGTGGAACTGCGCCAGGCGGCCGGACGCCACGAGACCGCGCGCTTCGTCCGCGTACGGCCCGAGGGGTGAACGGCGGCGCGCACCGGCCACAGCGTCGGCCTCCCCCCGGGGCGCGGGCGGTGTCATGCGCGCTGGACGAGGCCGCGTGGCCAGGACCGCGCAGCGGTCCGGAGACCCGGCCGGGTGGCTTGGCGGTGCGCGACGCCTCCTCGAGCCGGTCGGGCCACTCCTACAGCGACGCGGCGAGAGTCAGAGCCGAGGCAACGGCCACAGGCAGCAGCACGATGGGGGTGATCGCTGCGCCGCGGGTGGCGCTGTCGCCGTACTCGCCCTTCTTCGCGTGGAAGCCGATCGCACCGATGAGCACCACGACCGTGCCGGCCGCGGCCGCGATGCCCAGCGGCTGCCACCAGATGCCCGCACCCAGCCCGACGCCCGCGGCGACCTCGGCGAGTCCCACGAAGCGCACCAGAGCGGCGCTCAGCCCTTTCTGGATCAGGCCGTCCGGGACGGCGCCCTTGAGTTGCACCTTGGGAGCGCCGGCGGCGAGGAAGACGAGGGCGAGCAGAACGCTGAGGATGACGGCGGTTATGTACACGATGATCCCTAGTCAGAAGAGCACGTGATGTCGGGGCGGCACGAGGAGGAGGCCTTGCGTTGCCCCGTGGATCGCGCCGGCCGACGGGCCTCTCGCTCGCCGGCCAAGGCAGACCTGGCGGCGCCGACTCCCCGCACTCACCCTGTCGATCGCCCGCGGGCGATCGACGATCAGGGGGAGCACCTTCGGTCGTACCCGGCCAGGGTCCGGCGTGATCGGTCGGACGCGTGATGCCGCGTCCGACAGCCCCGGCCAGGTAGCAGAGCGACCCCGCCGAGGACCGAACCCCCTCGCACGCCATGAAAGCACTACTTGACGCGTCAAGCAACTGCCGCCGGCCGCCGTCTCCCCGCAGGAGGGCGCCGGACCCGACACCACCAGGCTGCGCGACCTCCTCGGGCTGCCGGTGGAGCGGACGCCGGCTCAGCCCTGAGCGGCCGCCGCGGGCACCTCCCGGGTGCGGGTCCAGTGCAGCAGGGCGTCCGCGTCCCAGGTGTTGACCACCCGCTCCGGGGGGACGCCGCACTCCTCGGCGCGGGCGCAGCCGTAAATCTGCCAGTCCAGCTGGCCCGGGGCGTGGGCGTCGCTGTCGATGCTGAAGAGCACCCCGGCCTCCACGGCCTTGCGCAGCAGCGGGCGGGGCGGGTCGAGGCGGTCCGGGCGGCTGTTGATCTCCACGGCCACCCCGAAGCGCTCGCACGCGGCGAAGACCAGGTCGGCGTCGAACTCCGACTCCGGGCGCGGCTTGCCGGCCACCAGTCGTCCCGTGCAGTGGCCCAGCACGTCCACCAGCGGATTGCTGATGGCCGAGACCATGCGCCGGGTCATCTCGTCCCGGCCCATCCGCAGCTTGGAGTGGACGGAGGCGACGACCACGTCGAGCCGGCCCAGCAGCTCCGCGCTCTGGTCGAGGGCGCCGTCCGCGAGGATGTCGCACTCGATGCCGGTCAGCAGCCGGAACGAGGCGGGGAGGCGGGCTCCGACCTCGGCCACCACCTCCAGTTGGGCGCGCAGCCGCTCGGCGGTCAGCCCGCGGGCGACGGTCAGCCGGGGGGAGTGGTCGGTGAGCGCGGCCCATTCGTGGCCCAGCTCCACCGCCGTCCGGGCCATCGTCTCGATCGGGCTGCCGCCGTCGGACCAGTCGGAGTGCAGATGGCAGTCCCCGCGCAGCGCGGCCCGCATCCGCCGGCCCGCGTCCCCCGCCGGCCGCGCGACCGTGTCCGCGGCTCCCTCCGCCAGCCGGGTGAGGTAGGCGGGCCGCTCGCCCGCCAGCGCCTCCCGGACGACGGCGGCGGTCTTGGGGCCGATCCCCTTGACCTCCTCCAGGCCGCCGGGTCGTTCCGCGCGCCGCCTGAGTTCGTCCGGCGGCAGCGCGGCGACCGCTGCGCAGGCACCCCGGAAGGCACGGACCCGGTAGGTCGGGGCGCCGTCCCGCTCCAGCAGGAACGCGATCCGGTCCAGCGCCTCGACGGGGTCCATGCCTCCAGCATCAGGTCTTGTTGCGGAACCTCGCCACCGCCAGCGGCGCGCTGACCGCCGTGATGCCCACGGCCCACATCACCGTCATCATCACCGAGTGCGCCACGGCGCCGCCGTTGATCAGGTTGCGGGAGGCGTCGGCGAGGTTGGACAGCGGGTTGTAGCGGGTGAAGGCCTCCAGCCAGCCCGGCATGGTGGTCGGCTTGGCGAAGATTGAGCTCCCGAACTGCAGCGGCAGGACGACGATCATGGCGAGTCCCTGGACGGACTGGGGGGTCCGGGCGACCAGACCCAGGAGGATGAAGACCCACATCAGCGACGCCCCGAAGGCCAGCGACAGCACCACAGCGCCCAGCAGACCGAAGACGCCGTTGTCCACGTGCAGCCCGAGGACGAAGCCCATCACCAGCAGGATCACCGTGGCGACCAGCGCACGTCCGATCTCCACCACGATCTTCGCGATCAGCACGGAGGAGCGGGCGATCGGCATCGTCCGGAAGCGGTCCATCACCCCGGTCTTGAAGTCGGAGTTGACGCCCGTGCCCACGGCCATGGCGATGTTCATGCCCATCATGGCCATCAGTCCGGGCACCATGTAGTTGACGTACTTCTCCTGGCTGCCCTCCAGCGCGCCGCCGAAGACGTACACGAACAGCAGCGTGAAGACGATCGGCATCAGCAGCGCGTCGAACATCGACTCCGGGTCCTGCCGGATCTGCAGGACGTTGCGGCGCACGAGGGCGCCGACGTGGCGCAGGTTGGCGCGCAGGCCGATCCGCGGATCGGCGGTCGCGACCTCGGCGTTCCCCGCGGACGCGGGGACGGTGACGGCGGTCATGCCGCGAGCTCCTCTCGGTTCCGGGTGCCGCTGCCGCGCGTGACGGCCAGGAACACCTCGTCCAGGCTGGGCAGGTGGGTGTCGATGCCGGCGATGGCGAAGCCGTGCGCGCCGAGCGCGGCCACGGTCCGCGTCAGTTGCTCGTCGCTGAGGATCGGCACGTTGAGCACCCCGCCCCCGTGGTCCGCCACGGCCTGCGCGCCCGTGCCGAGCGCCGCCGCCATCGCGTCCAGCGCTCCGGGGTCCACCGGCCGGACCTGCAGCGTGCGGCCGCCGACCTTCGCCTTCAGTTCCTCGACCCGGCCGCCGGCGATCACCCGGCCGCGGTCGATGACCGTCAGCTCGTCCGCGAGCTTCTCGGCCTCCTCCATGTACTGCGTGGTCAGCAGCACGGTCGAGCCGTCGGCGACCATGTTCTGCACCTCGTCCCACACCTCGTTGCGGGTGCGGGGGTCCAGACCGGTGGTCGGCTCGTCCAGGTACAGCACCGCCGGCCGTCCGATCATCGACGCCGCCAGGTCCAGACGGCGGCGCATGCCGCCGGAGTACTCCTTGGCGGGCTTGCGGGCGGCGTCCGTCAGCGAGAACCGCTCCAGCAGCTCGTCGGCCCGCCCGCGGGCGTCCCGCCGGGACAGGTCCAGCAGCCGTCCGATCATGTAGAGGTTCTCGCGGCCCGACAGCGACTCGTCGACCGACGCGTACTGCCCGGTCAGCCCGATCACCCGGCGCAGCTGCCGGGGCTGCGCGACCACGTCGTACCCGGCCACCGTCGCGGTGCCGGCGTCCGGCCGGATCAGCGTGGACAGGATCCGTACCAGTGTCGTCTTGCCGGCGCCGTTGGGGCCCAGCACGCCCAGCACGGTCCCCTGCCGCACGTCCAGGTCCACCCCGTCGAGGGCCTTCGTCTCCCCGTAGCGCTTCACGAGGCCCCGCACCCTGACGGCGGCGTCCGCGCTCTTGGCATCCCGTTGTGTCATGCCGCCACGTTCGCGCACCCCACCGACAGGGCACCGACATGTCGCCGACAGCCCCACCGACATGGTGCCGACGCGCCCGGGGCCGGACGGGCGGGGGACGTGTCCCCTCGGGCGTCGGGCCCCGCAGGGCTCAGGTGCTGACCGACACCAGCCGCTGCCCCTGGGAGGTGACGACGTCGAAGCGGGAGATGTCGTCCGGCCGCATCCCGGCCGACCCGTCGAGCGTGAGCGGGTTGGGCTGGCCGGAGATGCCGTAGCCGGCCGGCGGGACGCTCCAGGAGCCGACCGTCTGCTGGGAGCCGTCCTTGCCGACCACGACCAGGCGGCAGGTCAGCGGGCCCTTGACGCCGGCGAGGGTCAGACCGACCTCGCTGCCCCACTTCTTCTTGTTGACCCCGACCGTCGCCTTGACGCCGGTGGAGTTGTCGGTGCCGATGAACCGCTCCGCGTAGGCCCTGGCCCGGGGACCGTCGGAGCCGCTGGTGGCGAGCACCGCGGCGGTCGGGCCCGCCACGATCAGCGCCGCCGAGGCGGCGAGCGCGAACGTCCTGCGCCGGGCCCGCGCCCTGCGGTCGTCGGCGACCCTGCCGACGAGGCGGCCGAGCATCTTGTCGCCGTCGGCCCGGACGGGTGCGCCGGCACCGGCGGGGGCGAGTTCGGCGAGCACCGGCACGAGGCCGCTGAGCTCGTCGAGCTGCTGTCCGCACTGGTGGCAGATGGCCAGGTGCTGCTCGAAGCGCGCCATGTCGGCGTCGTCGAGCACACCGAGCACGTAGGCCCCGACGTCGACGTGGGGGTCGTGGGGGGTGCCTGCCCCGGAGTCGTAACCGTGGACCGTCACGAGGTGGTCACACCCCTTTCCTCAAGAGCGATTTTCAGGGAGCGCAGGGCGTAGAAGACACGGGAGCGCACGGTGCCGGGCGGTACCCCCAGCGCCGCCGCGGCCTCGTTGACGGTCCGGCCCTTGAAGTACGTTTCGATCAGCACCTGGCGGTGGGCCTCGGTGAGATCGTCCAGTGCGTCGGAGATCGTCATCAGCCTCAGGGAGCGTTCGAGTTCGTCCTCGGCCGGGAGCTGGTCGAGGGCGGCCGGGGAGGCCTCCGGGGGCCGGGCCTGACGGCTGCGGTGGCCGTCGATCACGATCCGCCGTGCGACCGTCACCAACCACGGCCGCAGGGAACGGGCCCCCGGGTCGAGCTGGGACGCACTCTTCCACGCGCGCAGGAGGGTCTCCTGCACGACGTCCTCGGCCAGGTGGCGGTCGCCGCCGACCAGCCGGAGGACGTAGGCGAACAGAGCGCCCGCGTGTTCCCGGTAGAGCGCCCGCATGAGGTCCTCTTCGGGAATCCCACCGGAGCGATGGTCGGCCACGGGCGCATCCTGCCCTATCGATCGCTGCGGGTCGAGTCCTCGCAAAGCCTGCCGTCCCATCAGTACCCTTCCGGCCCGTTCCCGCCGGAACCGCCCTCGCGCCGCGCCGGCGCCCCCGCCTTCGCGCCGTCCGGGGTGGCCGCGTACCAGGAGCGGTCGGCGCCCTGGCCCTTGGTGTCGCCCGGGTTCTCGTCGCCCGTGAAGCGGTAGAGCGGCATGCCGCCCAGCGTGAGCTGAGGGGTGCCGTCGGGCCGGGTGACGCTGCCGACCAGGTTCTGGTCGACGCCCCGCACCTGGGTGTCCGAGACCGCGGCGGCCGGCTGCCACCGGCTCGCGCACCCACCGGTGCAGTTCGAGGCCGGGGGGTTGGGCGAGTCCTTCTCGAAGCGGTACAGCACCCAGCCCTTCTCGTCGGTGACCAGCTTGCCGAGCCGGGCGTTGTCGACGGTCCGCAGACCGGGCGCCGGTGCGGGCCGCGGGGCCTGGACCACGCCCGCCGGGGGACCGGCGTCGACGCCCGCGTTGCAGGCGGTGGCGACCATCAGCGCGGCGGAGGCGAACGCCCCCGCCCCCACTGACCGGCGCGACTTCGAAACATCCATGCCTGGCCCCCGGCACTGTGTCGTCGGTGGTCCGCCCCTGGTGAGCGGTTGCCCACTCATACGGGGGCGGGGGCCGGTGCGCTCAACGTCCCCGGAAAAAACCTCCGCCCCGGGGAGGGGGTGCCCGGGGCGGAGGCCGGCGGTGGGGCGCACCGCCTCAGGGGGATGTCGGGCGTGCGGCTGCGACGAATTCCCGGGAGGTCAGTGGAAGCTGTGCTCCGGGGCCGGGTAGGCGCCGCCCACGACGTCCTCGGCGAAGGCCTTCGCCGCACCGCCGAGGGTCTCCCGCAGCGCCGCGTACTGCTTGACGAAGCGCGGCACCCGCCCGCCGGTCATCCCGGCGAAGTCCGTCCAGACCAGCACCTGGGCGTCGCACTCCACGCCGGCCCCGATGCCGACCGTCGGGATGTGGAGGACGCGGGTGACCTCCGCGGCCAGCTCCGCCGGGACCAGCTCCAGCACGACGGCGAAGGCGCCCGCGTTCTGCACGGCCTTGGCGTCGCGCAGCAGCTGCTGGGCGGCCTCCTCGCCGCGGCCCTGCACCGGGTAGCCGCCGAAGGCGTTGACCGACTGCGGGGTGAGGCCGATGTGGGCCATCACGGGGATGCCGGCCTGCACCAGCAGGTCGATCTGCTGGGCGGAGCGCTCGCCGCCCTCCAGCTTCACGGCGCTCACGCCGGCCTCCTTGACCAGCCGGGTGGCGCTGCGCAGCGCCTGCGTCGGGCCCTCCTGGTACGAGCCGAACGGCAGGTCGCCGATGACCATCGCGCGCCTGGTGCCGCGCACGACGGCGGCGGACAGCATGGTCATCTCGTCCAGCGTGACCGGGACGGTGCTGTCGTAGCCGAGGTGGCAGTTGCCCATCGAGTCGCCGACCAGCAGCACGGGGATGCCGGCCTCGTCGAAGACCGAGGCGGTCATGGCGTCGTAGGCGGTGAGCATGGGCCACTTCTCGCCGCGCTCCTTGGCGGCGGCGATGTCCCGGACGGTGATCCGCCGGGTCCCCTTGCCGCCGTACAGCGCCTTGCCGCTGTCGGGAGCGGACTGGGCGGGCGTCTGGGCAGCCGGAACGGCATGCGTCATTGCAACGGCTCCTTGTGTCATCTCGAGGCGCCCTGACGGCGTCCCCGGACCGGTTCCATGCTGACACGTGCCGCGGAGCGCGCAAAGGGGGGCGGGCGCCACCGCCCTTTGCCGAGGTTTTACAATACGATACGGTCCCGTATCGGATATCGGGTCTAGGTTGGCGGCATGCCCGCCGACACAGCGCAGCCGCCGAGCCCCCGTGTCCCCGAGGCGGTCCACCGCCGCCGCTGGGGGATCCTGACCGTCCTGCTGTTCAGCCTCCTCGTGGTGGTGCTGGACAACTCGATACTCAACGTCGCGATGAAGACCATCGCCGAGCCCGCCCCGACCGGCCTGGGCGCCACCCAGAGCCAGCTCGAGTGGGCGATCAACTCCTACACGCTGGTCTTCGCCGGCCTGCTGTTCACCGCCGGCCTGCTCGGCGACCGCGTCGGCCGCAAGAAGGTGCTGCTCCTCGGCATGGCCGTCTTCGGCGTCGGGTCCGTGCTCTCCGCCTTCGCCGGGTCCTCCGGCGAGCTGATCGGCTTCCGCGCGGTCATGGGCTTCGGCGGCGCCTTCGTCATGCCCGCCACGCTCGCCATCATCATCAACGTCTTCGAGCGCGAGGAGCAGCCCAAGGCGATCGGCATCTGGACCGGCGCGGTGGGCCTCGCGATAGCCATCGGCCCGGTCACCGGCGGACTGCTGCTCCAGCACTTCTGGTGGGGCTCGGTCTTCCTGGTGAACGTGCCGATCATCGCCGTCGCCCTGGTCGCGATGGTGCTCATCGTCCCGGACTCCCGCGACCCGCGGCCGGGCCGGCTCGACCCCCTCGGCGTACTGCTGTCCATCGTCGGCCTGGTCCTGCTGGTGTACGGCATCATCAAGGGCGGCCAGCTCGCCGACTTCACCGCCCCCACGGCCCTGCTGCCCATCGTCGGCGGCCTCGCGGTGCTCGGCGCGTTCGTCTGGCACGAGGCCCGCAGCAGCCATCCCGCCTTCGACGTCTCCTACTTCCGCAACCCGACCTTCTCCGCCTCGGTGTCCGCGATCGGCCTGGTCTTCTTCGCGCTCATGGGCGTCACGTTCTTCATGGTCTTCTACACCCAGAGCGTGCGCGGCTACACCGCCCTGGAGTCGGGCCTGCTGCTCCTGCCGCTCGCCCTCGCCCAGCTCGTGTTCGCGCCCCGCGCCCGGCTGGTCGTCGACCGCATCGGCGCCCGCGCCACCTGCACCGCCGGGCTCGCCCTGATAGCAGTGAGCTTCGCCGGCTTCCAGGTGCTCGACGCGGACACCCCGATCTGGCAGCTGGAGGTGCTGTTCTTCCTCATGGGCACGGCCATGGCCCACGTGATGCCGCCCGCGACCGTCGCCATCATGTCCTCCCTGCCGCGTGAGAAGGCCGGCTCCGGATCCGCCGTCAACAACACCTTCCGGCAGGTCGGCGGCGCGCTCGGCGTTGCGGTCCTGGGCTCGCTGATGTCCACGGTCTACCGTGACGGCATCGCGGACCACCTGACCGGCCTCCCCGCCGGGGTGCAGCACCGGGCCGGCGAGTCCATCGAGGCCACCCGCGCCGTGGCCGAGGGCATGGGCCCCGCCGGCAAGGCGCTGATCGCCCCCGCCACGGACGCCTTCCTCGACGCCATGCACGTCACCGCCTACGTCGCGAGCGGTGTCGCGCTGCTCGGCATGCTCGTCGTCGCGGTCTTCCTGCCCGGCAGGACCCCCGGAGGGCGCCCCGCGGGCGGCGCGGAACGCGAGGCCAGCCCGGTGGGGGCGAAGCGGTGACCGACGCCCGGGCGGCGACGGAACCGGACGCCGGGACGCCTTCCGAGGTCGTCCTGCGCGTCCCGCGCGGGCGTCCGCGCAGCGCCGCCGCCGACACCGCGATCATCGAGGCCGTCCTCAGCATGCTGGAGGAGGGCGCCACGATCGGGGAGCTGTCGATGGAGGGCATCGCCCGCGCCGCCGGGGTCGGCAAGGCGACCGTGTACCGGCGCTGGGCGGGCAAGAACGCGCTGATGCTCGACGTCATGAAGTCCGTCGACGAGCAGACCCCGCGGCTGTCCGGTCGCTCGGTCCGCGACGACCTGGTGACCTGCGTCGAGTTCATACGGCGCAGGGCTCTGGTCAAGCGCTCCTCCGCCCTGCTGCGCAACGTCATCGCCCAGGCCCAGACCGACCCGCAGCTGTGGGCCGCCTACCACGACACCGTCATCGCGGCCCGGCGCGCACAGGTCCAGGAGGTCCTGCGGCGCGGTGTCCGCACCGGCGAACTCCGTGACGACATCGACCCGGAGCTCCTCGGCGACCTCGTCATCGGCCCCATGCTGTCCCGTTCGATGCTGCGGCCCGACGCGGCGCTGCCGGAGGGGCTCTCGGAGCTGATCGTCGACTCGGTGCTGCAAGGCGTCCGCGCCGGGCACTGAAACCAGGGCCGATGTGCGGGTTCTGTCACAGGGGCGTCCTTTTCGCCTGCGGCGGGGAACCCGTCGTCCGGCGAGTCCCGTCCTCCGGGACGTCGATCCCCTATGGTCGACGGAGCACCTGGCAAGACAGTGAGGACTCACCCCATGGCACAGGCGTACGACGCGGACGTGACCACCGACAGCGCTGGCAAGCCGCAGGGGTCGGGTGGAAACGGACGTTTCGAACGCTTCCGGCGTTTCCCGGTGTTCGGCGAGGGCATGTGGCGGCGCGGGATCATCACCGCCGTCCTGGCTCTGGGCGTCGCGGTACTGATGGCGTTTCACGGAGCGGTGCCCAACCGGGTCGGCAACCTGGGCAGCCTCCTGGAGACCTTCCTGCCGTGGCTCGGGCTCGTGCTGCCGGCGCTGTTGGTGGTCGGCGTGCTCCGGCGCTCGGCGACCGCGCTGATCGCCGTCTCGATGCCGGTCGTGGTGTGGCTGCACTTCTTCGGCGGGCAACTCACCGACAAGCACTCCGGCGACGGGGACCTCACCGTCCTGACCCACAACGTCAACGCCGACAACCCCGATCCCGCCCGTACCGCCCAGGCCCTCGTCGGCTCCGGGGCCGACCTCGTCGCACTGGAGGAGATCCCCGCCGGCAAGGCCTCCGCCTACGAATCGGGACTGAAGGCCCGCTACCCCCACCACGCCAGGCTGGGCACCGTGGGCCTGTGGAGCAGGTACCCGCTCACCCAGGTGCGGCCGGTGGACATCCGGCTGGGCTGGACCCGCGCCCTGCGTGCCACAGCCGACACTCCGCAGGGGAAGGTCGCGGTCTACGTGGCCCATCTGCCTTCCGTGCGGGTCAAGTTCAACGCGGGCTTCACCGCCGGGCAGCGAGACCGCAGCGCCGACGCGCTCGGCGAGGCCGTCGCGGACGAGAAACTGCCCGACGTGATCCTGCTGGGCGATCTCAACGGCACGATGAACGACCGCTCACTCGCCAACATCACCTCCCAGATGCGCTCCACGCAGGGCGCCGCGGGCCACGGCTTCGGCTTCAGCTGGCCGGCCGCCTTCCCGACCGCGCGCATCGACCAGATCCTCGTCAGGGGGGTGGAGCCGACCGACTCCTGGGTGCTGCCCGCCACGGGCAGCGACCACCGGCCGGTGGCGGCGAAGGTGGCGCTTCGCTGACGGGTCCCGCCCGCGGGAAGAACGGGCCGGGGACGGTTTGTTTCGCAGTTAAACTAATGACTGCTCTCCACCCCGCCCCGAAAGGCCCGCCATGCCTCTCGCCCTGCTCGCCCTGGCGATCAGCGCATTCGGCCTCGGTACGACGGAGTTCGTGATCATGGGCCTGCTGCCCGACGTCGCGGACGACCTGCACACCTCCATCCCGGCCGCCGGCTACCTCGTCTCCGGCTATGCCCTCGGGGTCGTCATCGGCGCCCCCCTCCTGGCCGCGGTCACCACCCGCATGCCGCGCAAGGCCCTGCTCCTGTCCCTCATGGGCCTGTTCACGGTCGGCAACACGCTCTCCGCGCTCGCCCCCGGCTTCGGTTGGCTGCTCGCCGGCCGCGTGCTGTCCGGGCTCCCGCACGGCGCCTTCTTCGGCGTGGGCGCGGTCGTCGCCGCGGGCATGGTCGAACCCGCGCGCAGGGCACGGGCGGTCTCCCTGATGGTCGCCGGACTCACCGTCGCGAACATCGTCGGCGTCCCCGCCGCCACCCTCCTCGGCCAGCACCTCGGCTGGCGCGTCACCTTCTGCGCCGTGGGCGTCATCGGCCTCGCCGCGATCGCCGGCATCGCCCTGCTCGTCCCCCGCATGCCCCTCGCCCCGGGCGGCGGCCTGCGCCGGGAGTTGTCGGCCTTCCGCAGCGGGCAGGTCTGGCTGGCACTGGGCACCACGATCTTCGGCTTCGCCGCGGTCTTCGCCGTCTACAGCTACGTCACACCGCTGCTCACCGAGGTCGCCGGGTTCAGTGCGGGCAGCGTCACGCTGGTGCTGGCCCTCTTCGGCGTGGGCGCCACCATCGGCAACCTCCTCGGCGGCCGCCTCGCCGACCGTGCCCTGCGGCCCGCGCTGCTCGGCGGGCTCGGCGCGCTCGCGGTCGTCCTGCTGCTGTTCACGGTCACCGCGCACGCCCGCTGGAGCGCGGCGCTCACGGTCGTCCTGCTCGGGATCGCGGCGTTCGCTACGGGGTCGCCGATGATGATGCTCGTGATGGACAAGGCCCGGCACGCCCCCTCACTCGCCTCCTCCGCGAACCAGGCGGCGTTCAACCTGGCCAACGCGGGAGGCGCCTGGCTGGGCGGGGTCGTGCTGGCGCAGGGCCTCGGATACACCGCCCCGGCGGTGGCGGGAGCGGCGCTCGCGGTCACAGGGCTGGGCATCGCCGCGGCGGCGGCCCTGTGGGAGCGGCGCTCGGCGGCGGCGCCGGTCGCGGGGGCGTCCTCGTCCCGGGTCGTCTTGTCCCGGCAGCGCCCGATCCGCGAACGTGTGCGCTGACGGCCCTGGCAGCGGCGTGCCCCCGACACCCCGCCGCCGGCACGATCCGCTCCCGCCCCCACCGCGCTGCGCACCCACCGCAGCCGCCTCCCCGACCGGGGAGGCGGCTGCGGCCGGTGCGGGCCGCGGCGTGAACAATCCGCACGCGAGGCACGGCGCCGCAACGAGCGCCCCGGACCGTCAGGCCCGCCGGCGCCGCGGCGTCACGCGTGCTCCCGCCAGCGGTTCGTGATCGGCAGCCGCCGGTCCTTGCCGAACCCCTTCGCGGAGATCTTCGTCCCCGGCGGGTACTGCCTGCGCTTGTACTCTGCCGTGTCCACCATCCGCAGCACCCGCGCCACCAGCTCCCCCTCGAACCCGGCGGCGACGATCGCGTCGCGCCCCTGGTCCTGGTCGACGTACATCGCCAGCACCTGGTCCAGGACGTCGTAGTCCGGCAGGGAGTCCGTGTCGACCTGGCCGGGCCGCAGCTCCGCGCTGGGCGGCTTGGAGATCGAGTTCTCCGGGATCGGCGGGGTCTGGCCGCGTTCCACCGCAGCCTGGTTGCGCCACTTCGCGAGGCGGAAGACGGTCGTCTTGTAGACGTCCTTGATCGGCCCGTACGCGCCGACCGAGTCGCCGTACAGCGTGGAGTACCCGACGGCCAGCTCGCTCTTGTTGCCCGGGGCCAGGACGATGTGCCCCTCCTGGTTGGAGATGGCCATGAGCATCGTGCCGCGCAGGCGGGACTGCAGGTTCTCCTCCGCCAGCCCGGTCAGCCCCAGGGAGCCCATGTAGGCGTCGAACATGGGGCCGATCGGCACGGTGCGGAAGTTCAGCCCCGTGCGCCGGGCCAGCTCGGCGGCGTCGTCCTTGGAGTGGTCGGAGGAGTACCGCGACGGCATGGAGACGCCGTACACGTGGGCCGCCCCGACCGCGTCGCAGGCGATGGCCGCGACGAGGGCGGAGTCGATGCCCCCGGACAGGCCGATCAGCACGGAGCGGAAGCCGTTCTTGGCGACGTACGCGCGCAGGCCCACGACCAGCGCGGTGTAGATCTCCTCGTCGTCGCCCAGCCGCGGGGCCTCCTCGCCGCGCACCTCGGGCTCGTACGCGGGGAGCGGCTCGGACGAGAGGGTGACGTGCTCGATCTCCAGGCCGTCGTCGGCGATGCCGCCGGGCACCTTCGTGGTGTCCGCGGCCGGCAGGTCGAGGTCGACCAGGACGCAGCCCTCCTCGAACTGCGGGGCCCGGGCGATCACCTCCCCGTCCTCGGAGACGACGATCGAGTCGCCGTCGAAGACCAGCTCGTCCTGACCGCCGATCATGGCGAGGTAGGCGAGGGTGCAGCCGGCCTCCTGGGCCCGCTTGCGCACCAGCTCCAGACGGGTGTCGTCCTTGGCGACCTCGTACGGGGAGGCGTTGACGGACAGCAGCAGCCCGGCGCCGGCGGTGCGGGCGGCGGGCACGCGGCCGCCCTCCTGCCACAGGTCCTCGCAGATGGCGAGGGCGACGTCGACCCCGTGCACCCGGATCACCGGGAGGGTGTCGCCGGGCACGAAGTAGCGGAACTCGTCGAAGACGCCGTAGTTCGGCAGGTGGTGCTTGGCGAACTTCAGCACCACCTTCCCGCCGTGCAGCACGGCCGCGGCGTTGCGCGGGGAGCCGGCGGGCTGGCCGTAGCGGGGCTGGGCCTTCTCGCTGCGGTCGAGGTAGCCGACGACCACCGGCAGCTCCCCGAGGCCCTCGGCCGCCAGGCGCCCGGCGAGCGCCTCCAGGGCGGCACGGCTGGCTTCGACGAAGGAGGAGCGCAGGGCGAGGTCCTCGACGGGGTACCCGGTCAGCGCCATCTCCGGGAAGGCCACGAGGTGGGCTCCCTGTTCGGCCGCGTGCCGGGTCCAGCGCACGACCGACTCCGCGTTCCCGGCGAGGTCGCCGACGGTGGAGTCGATCTGATTCAGGGCGAGGCGAAGTTGAGGCACGCCGCCCAGTGTAATCGTCAAATCGACGCGATGTCGTGGGCGACGCCTGTGGGGTCGCGCACTCGGCCCCGGATGCCGTAGTGGACCGGCCTTTCCGGGGTCGTCCGCCTGTGCCAAGATCGCAACAGTGGCATCACAATGGTGACGGGGGCGGTCCGGCGGTCCCGGGCGCCGCCGAAACAGGCCGGTAACCCCGCGGCGCGATACTGGTCACGGCCCTCGCTCGGGCCGGCACGGACGACAGGCCCCATGACCTGTGAGGTTGGATAGCTATGGATAAGCAGCAGGAGTTCGTGCTCCGCACCCTCGAGGAGCGCGACATCCGCTTTGTGCGGCTGTGGTTCACCGACGTACTGGGCTACCTCAAGTCCGTCGCCGTGGCGCCGGCCGAACTGGAGCAGGCCTTCGACGAGGGCATCGGCTTCGACGGGTCCGCGATCGAGGGCTTCGCCCGGGTGTACGAGTCGGACATGATCGCCAAACCGGACCCCGGAACCTTCCAGATCCTGCCGTGGCGCGCCGAGGCCCCCGGCACCGCCCGGATGTTCTGCGACATCCTCATGCCGGACGGCTCCCCCTCGTACGCCGACCCCCGCTTCGTCCTGAAGCGGTCCCTGGCCAAGGCCTCCGACCTCGGGTTCACCTTCTACACGCACCCGGAGATCGAGTTCTTCCTGCTGAAGAACCTGCCGCTGGACGGCACCGTGCCGGTGCCCGCCGACAACTCCGGCTACTTCGACCACACCCCGCAGAACGTGGGCCAGGACTTCCGCCGCCAGGCCATCACGATGCTGGAGTCGATGGGCATCTCGGTGGAGTTCTCCCACCACGAGGGCGCCCCCGGCCAGCAGGAGATCGACCTGCGCTACGCGGACGCGCTGTCCACCGCCGACAACGTCATGACCTTCCGCCTGGTCATGAAGCAGGTCGCGCTCGAGCAGGGTGTGAACGCCACCTTCATGCCCAAGCCCTTCAGCCAGCACCCCGGCTCCGGCATGCACACCCACCTGTCCCTCTTCGAGGGCGACCGCAACGCCTTCCACGAGTCCGGTGCCGAGTACCAGCTCTCGAAGGTGGGCCGCTCCTTCATCGCGGGCCTGCTCCGGCACGCCCACGAGATCTCCGCCGTCACCAACCAGTGGGTCAACTCCTACAAGCGCATCTGGGGAGGCGCGAACCGTACCGCCGGCGCCGGCGGCGAGGCCCCCTCGTACATCTGCTGGGGCCACAACAACCGGTCCGCGCTCATCCGCGTCCCGATGTACAAGCCCGGCAAGACCGGCTCCACCCGCGTCGAGGTCCGCTCCCTCGACTCCGGCGCCAACCCGTACCTCGCCTACGCCGTCCTCCTGGCCGCGGGCCTGAAGGGCATAGAGGAGGGCTACGAGCTCCCGCCCGGCGCCGACGACGACGTCTGGGCCCTCTCCGACGGCGAGCGCCGCGCGCTCGGCATCCAGCCGCTCCCGCAGAACCTGGGTGAGGCGATCTCCTACATGGAGCGCAGCGAACTGGTCGCCGAGACCCTCGGGGAGCACGTCTTCGACTTCTTCCTGCGCAACAAGAAGCAGGAGTGGGAGGAGTACCGGAGCGAGGTCACGGCGTTCGAGCTCCGCAAGAACCTCCCGAACCTGTAGGCGCGGGTCAGCGGGAGTTTCCCGTGACGACGCGATCCGGGCCGGCAGCGTGACGCTGCCGGCCCGGAGGTCTTGTTCGAGCGCACCGGTGCGAGGGTCGTGGGCAAGCGCATGCTTGACGCCGGGAGCGGATGCGGCCGGAGGAGGCGCCGTTCCACACGCCCGACGTTCGCGGTCCGGGGTGTCGCTGCGACGCCCGGCGGCTGTGGCGCCCGGCGGCTGTGGCGGCTACGGGTTGACGCCGTCGGTACGGGGGACGGGGCGGGTGGCCGGGGCGGGTGAGGTGGTCTCGGCCCTGGCCGCGTCGGCGAGGGCCGCGGCGGCGGCCTGCGCGGCCTGCGCCGTGTCGCTGGCCGCCTGGGCGGCCATCTCGTCCGAAGGCTTCTCGCGGGTGGCCGGGGACGGGGGCAGCGCCTCGCTGAAGGCGCGGGACACGCCCTGGAGCGCGGAGGTGACCTCGCTGGGGATCACCCAGAAGGTGCTGCCCGGGCCCTGTGCGAGCTGGGGCAGCATCTGGAGGTACTGCCAGGCGAGCAGCTTGGGGTCGGGGTCGTTGCGGTGCACCGCCTGGAACACCTCGTCGATGGCCCGGGACTGGCCCTCGGCCTGGAGGATCGCAGCCGTGCGGTTGCCCTCCGCCCGCAGGACGGCGGCCTGCTTGTCGCCCTCGGCGGTGAGGATCTGCGACTGGCGCTGCCCCTCCGCCCCGAGGATCGCGGCCCGCTTGTCCCGCTCGGCTCGCATCTGCTTCTGCATCGCGTCCTTGATGGACTGCGGAGGGTCGATGGCCTTGATCTCCACCCGGTTGACCCGCAGCCCCCACTTTCCGGTGGCCTCGTCCAGCACCCCGCGCAACTGGCTGTTGATGGTGTCCCGTGACGTGAGGGTCTTCTCCAGGTCCATGGAGCCCACGACATTGCGCAGGGTGGTGACGGTCAGCTGCTCGACCGCCTGGAGGAAGTTCGCGATCTCGTAGAAGGCGGCTCGCGGGTCGGTGACCTGGAAGTACAGGACGGTGTCGATCTCGACGACCAGGTTGTCCTCGGTGATGACCGGCTGCGGTTTGAAGGAGACGACCTGTTCCCGCAGGTCGATCACCGGATGGACGCGGTCGATGTACGGAATGACGAGGTTGAGGCCGGGTTTCAGGGTCCGGTGATAGCGGCCGAGGCGCTCCACGTTGCGCGCCCGCGCCTGGGGCACGATGCGAACCGCCCGCACCACCGTGAAAACCGCGAACAGCGCGACGATCAGGCCGGCGATCAGGAACGCCGAAGTCTCCATGTCTCAGTCCCTGGGGTAGACGATTGCGGTGGCACCGCTGATCTCTATGACGTCGACGGTCGCTCCTGGGGGTATCACCAGTGACGCGTCGTAGGCGCGGGCCGTCCATTCCTCACCGTCGATCCGGACCCGCCCGCCCAGCCCCGTCACCTCGGACACGACGCAGGCGGCCCTGCCGACCAGCGCCTCCACGCCGAAGCGCTCCAATTGCGGCTGGCGCAGATGACGGAGCGCGACCGGACGTACGAACAGCACGGTGACGGTGGCGACGGCGGCGAACACGACGAACTGCAGGGGCAGCGGCAGCCCGACCGCGGCGGACCCCGCGGTGACCGCGGCGGCCGCGCTGAGCATCCCGAGCGCCGCGGTCAGGGTGAAGATCTCCGCGACCGCCAGCACGGCTGCGACGATCAACCAGATCAGCCATGGATCCATGAGCGTGCCTCTTCTGACCGGGTACGGGTACGAAGGGCCTGTCTCCACCCATTGGACCCCGGCGGGGCACTCTCGCGATACCCCTGGGAGGCGTCGCGCGGCCACGCGATGGACGGTTTCGTCGCCGTGGCCGCCCGGATCGCCGTTCGGGAGGGCGGCGTCCGCCGCTCCGCACCGGACCGACGGTCACGCGCCTTGCGCCGGCGGCGGAGGCGCCCGAGTGAGCCGGTCGCGGGCGGCCCCGGGACCCGCGGTAGGGGTGACCGGTCGGGCGGGGGCGCGGTCACGCCCCGTTCACGGGGCCCCGGGCCGTGTGATCCAGCCGAGGGAGCGCTCGACGGCACGCCGCCAGTTCTCGTACTCGGCCTCGCGGTGTGCCGGGTCCATGGCGGGCAGCCACTGCCCGGCGCGGTGCCAGTTGCTCCGCAGCACCCTCAGGTCCGGCCAGTAGCCGGCGGCGAGGCCGGCGGCGTAGGCGGCGCCCAGGGACACCGTCTCGGCGACCATGGGGCGTACCACGGGAACGTCCACGACGTCCGCGATGAACTGCATGAGCAGGTTGTTGGCGGTCATGCCGCCGTCGACCTTCAGCTCCTTGAGCGGGAGCGGGGAGTCGGCGTTCATGGCGTCGACGACCTCGCGGGTCTGCCAGCCGGTGGCCTCCAGGACGGCACGGGCGAGGTGCCCCTTGGTGATGTACGAGGTGAGGCCGACGATGACGCCGCGGGCGTCGCTGCGCCAGTGCGGGGCGAAGAGCCCGGAGAAGGCGGGCACGATGTAGCAGCCGCCGTTGTCCTGGACGGTGCGGGCGAGCGTCTCGATCTCCGGGGCGCTGCTGATCAGTCCGAGGCGGTCGCGGAACCACTGCACCAGCGAGCCGGTGACGGCGATCGAGCCCTCCAGGGCGTAGACCGCGGGCTGGTCGTCGATCTTGTACGCGACCGTGGAGAGCAGCCCGTGCCGCGACCTGATCATCTCGGAGCCGGTGTTGAGCAGCAGGAAGCTGCCGGTCCCGTAGGTGCACTTCGCCTCGCCGGGCGAGAAGCAGGTCTGGCCGAAGAGCGCCGCCTGCTGGTCGCCGAGGGCGGCGGTGATCCGGGTCCCGGGCAGCACGGTCCTGGCCGCGCCGTAGTTCTCGGCGGAGGCGTGGATCTCCGGGAGCATCGCGCGGGGGACGCCGAAGAACTCCAGGAGGTCCTGGTCCCAGGCCAGCGAGTGGATGTTCATCAGCATGGTGCGGCTGGCGTTGGTGGCGTCGGTGATGTGCAGGCCGCCGTCGACCCCGCCCGTCAGGTTCCAGATCAGCCAGGTCTCCATCGTCCCGAAGAGCAGTTCGCCGTCGCGGGCGCGCTGCTCCACTCCGGGCACCTCGTCGAAGAGCCAGCGGATCCGCGGCGCGGAGAAGTAGGTGGAGGGCGGCAGACAGCAGCGCTGGAGGAAGAACTCCTCACCGGGGTCCTTGCGCAGCCGTTCGACGAGCGGCGCGGTACGGGTGTCCTGCCAGACGATGGCCCGGCCCAGCGGAATCCCCGTGCCGGGGTCCCACAGCACGGTCGTCTCCCGCTGGTTGGCGATGCCGATCGCGGCGACCTCGTCCGGCGCGATCTCGGCGGATGACAGCGCCTGCGGCACGATGCGCTCGAGGTTGCGCCAGATCTCCAGGGCGTCGTGCTCGACCCAGCCGGGTCTGGGGAAGTGCTGCTGGTGCTCGCGCTGGGCGACCGACACCAGGCGGCCGCGGTGGTCGAAGAGGATGCATCGGGTGGAGGTGGTGCCCTGGTCGATGGACAACACATACCGTTCAACCATGATCGGAGCCTGCTTTCCGACGCTTTCCGATGCTTCCTGTGCCTTCGATGCTTCCTGTGCCTTCGATGCTTCCTGTGCCTTCCGGCGCTTCCTGTGTCCTCCGGGCTCCGCCGCGTTCGCCGCGGCCCTGGTCCGGTGAGCGTGCGGCCCTCACCAGCGAGTGGCGCCCAGATCTCTGGAGATCGCCCGCGCGGCCTCGCGGAGCAGCGTGACCAGGGACGGCACGGGGACGCCCTTGCCGTCGCAGATCCGTTCGACCGGGCCGGACAGGCCGATCGCGCCGACGACGAGACCGCCCGCCCCGCGGATGGGCGCCGAGATCCCGGCGTCCCCCATGGCCATCTCCTGCACCTCGGCCGCCCAGCCCTGCTCGCGGACCTCGGCGAGGGCCCGCGTCAGGTCCTCGGGGACCACCAGGGTGTGCCGGGTGTACGCCGCCGGTTCCTCCTTCAGCAGCGTCTCCAGCGGTGCCGCCCCGTAGGCCAGCAGGATCTTGCCGAGCGAGGAGGCGTGGAGCGGCATCAGCGTGCCGACGTCGAGGGTCTGCAGGCTGTCGTCGGGCCGGAAGACGTGGTGGACGACGAGGACCTGGCCCTCCAGCGGGGTGCCGAGGCGCACCGCCTCGCCACTGCGGGCGGCCAGCGCGTCGGCCCAGTTGATCGACCGGGACCGCAGTTCGTTGACGTCCAGGTAACTGGTGCCCAGGTGCAGCAGGGCCGCCCCGAGCTGGTACTTGCCCGTCGCCGGGTCCTGCTCGACGAAGTCCACGTGCTGGAGGGTGCGCAGGATGCCGTGGGCCGTCCCCTTCGCCAGTCCCAGCGAGGCCGCCACCTCGCCCAGCCCGAGTCGGCGGGGACCGCCGGCCAGGAGCCTGAGGATCGCCGCCGCCCGTTCGATCGACTGGAGCGGGCCGGCCATACGTCGATGCTATCCCTGGCGACCACGCAGAGCATCAGCCACGTTTTCGCAGGTCGTTCGGCCTGTGACGGGGGGCGTTCGACAATGGCGACCCCGATTCGTTGACCGATGACGCCCGGTCTCGGAAGCTTCCTCCAGGCCCGGGAGTCCACCCGGCGGGACGTTCCGGGGAGGAGGACACGATGGCGGCGGAGCCCGAGACGACGCCGCGGCGCACGGTTGTGCACGTCTGCGCGCTGTCGCACATCCCCGGCGCCCTGACTCTCGTGCGCCGGCGGATGCGGAGCGTGCTGGCGCAGTGCGAGTTGCGCCCGGAGGTCGTCGAGGACGCGCTGCTGGTGATCTCGGAGCTGACCACGAACGCGCTCGTGCACGCCGAGGGCCCCGCCTGCCTGCGCATCCGCTGGACGGACGTCGACGGGCGCAGCGCCCTGCGCATCGAGGTGACCGACGCCGGTCCCGCGGTCCGGCCCGGTCTTCCGGGCGGATCCACCGACCCCGACGAGCACGGCCGGGGCCTCGGCATCGTCAACGCCCTGTCGACGCGGCACGGCATCCGGTCCGACCGCACCGGGTTCACCCGCTGGGCGGACCTCGTCACCGCCTGAGCCATGAGCCGGCGGCCATGAGCCGGCGGCCGTGAGCCGGCGTCCGGGACCGCCGCCCGGGCCCGGGCGGCGGGTCGATGCGCGCGGCGCGCCGAAGGCGGGCTTACGGTGCCGCTCATGGCACTGACCATTCGCAACCAGATCGACGGCAAGGTCGCCTCGGTGGTTCCGGGAGAGGTGATGGCCGTGGTCACGGTCCGCCTCGACGGTGGGGGACCGGACTTCACGGCGGCCGTGACGACGGAGGCCGTGCGGGAGCTCGGGATCATCCCCGGCGGCGGGGTGACCGTGCTGATCAAGGCTACGGAGGTGTCCCTGGCGACGGCCCCGGTGCAGGGCATCAGCATCCGCAACCGGATCCCCGGGACCGTCGCCGCTGTGACCCGCGGCCAGGCCATGGCGACCGTGCGGATCACCTTCGGGGGCAGCCGCGAGCTGACTGCCGTGATCACCCGGATGGCCCTCGACGAACTGGGTGTCGCCGAGGGCGCCGACGTCGTCGCCCTGGTCAAGGCGACCGACGTGTCGCTGGCGACCTGAGGGGGACGGGCGGTGCGGCCGACCCCGCGGTCCGTCCTGCGGATCGCCGCGGCGTCGCACCGCCCGGTACGTGTCCACCGCCCGGTACGTGTCCGCCGTGCGGTCGTCGGACGCCGGTCGGGCTACCCGAGGTAGGCGGGGGCCAGGGCCGCGGTCGTCATGCGGTGGGCCGAGCCGGTGCCGTCGGCGGGCACCGTCCACAGGTCGGCGCCGAAGTCCCCGGCGAGGGCGTAGACGAGCGTGTGGTCGTCGCGCCAGACGACCTGGTCGTCGACGCTGCGCCGCTCCGCGAGCGGCTGCTCCCGCAGGGTGGCCAGGTCCAGGACGTACAGCCGCCACGGCGCGTCGGGGGAGAGGCCCTCGACGCGCTTCTTGAAGACCAGCCGGGTGCCGTCGGGCGAGAGCGAGGGGCACTCGACGTTGCCGCGCAGGGTGCGCACGGAGCGGTCCGCGAGGTCACCGCGGACGAGGTAGGTGCGGCCGCCGGTGCCCAGGGTGGCGTAGAAGTGGGTGTCGTCGGCGAAGGTCACGCCCCAGAAGTTGACGTCGGCGGCGTGGTGGGCCCGGCCGTCCTTGGTGATCCGGAAGTCCTCGAGGTTCGGCACGAGGGTCCAGGTGCGGGTGTCCAGGACGGAGGTGCGGGTGGAGAAGTCCGTGCCCGCGTAGGAGTCGCCGCCGACGAACACCGTCCAGGCGACCATGCGTCCGCTCGGCGAGACCCGGGCCCGGGTCGGGATGCCCGCGAGGGGGAAGCGGCGCAGCGCGTGCAGCCGGGCGTCGAGCACGACGGCACGGTAGGTGTCCTGGACGGTGCCCTTGACGGACTGCAGGCAGATGCCGGTGCCCGCGGCCGCGTGGAAGCGCAGGCACTTCACGTCCGAGGCGGTGCGCGCGGCCCCGGGACTGCCGGCCGGGACCGTGGCGAGTTCGTCCCGGTGCGGGCCCCAGGCCATGTTGCGGAAGACCATGCGGGGCGTGTCCGGCGCCAGTGTCACCGTCCCGGCCGTGACCGCGGGGCCGCCGGCCCGGGGGCGGTCCTTCCGCGCGGCGCGGTCGGCGGCGCCCAGCACGGACACGGCGCCGACGGCGGCCAGCGCGGCCACGGCGGCGAGCAGGACGAACAGACGGCTGCGGGTGTTCACGACGGGCCTTTCCTCGGAGGTGGCGTACTGTGCGCCGGACGCAGGTACCGGGCGCAGCCGGCGCACGCCGCCAGCGCCAGCGCGGCGGCGGTGAGGGCCGTGACGTCGCCCCATGCCGTCCAGGCGGCGCCGAAGGCCAGGGAGGCGACGAAGCGGGCCATGGCCTGACCGGTCTGGACGAGGGCGAGCCCGGCGCCGCGCAGTTCGTCGGGTACGGCGGTGGACGCGGCGGCCATCAGCACGCCGTCGGTGGCGGCGTAGAAGGCGCCGTGCAGCAGCAGGACGGCGTACGCCGGGCCGTGCGCGAGCAGCAGCCCGTATCCGGCGAGCAGCGCGACGTGCCCCGCGAGGAACATCCGCCAGCGGCCCACCCGGTCGGCCAGCCGCCCCAGCGGCATCGCCAGCAGCAGGAAGGCCGCCGCGGTGCCCAGGGGGAGCAGGGCGAACCAGCGGTCGGGAACGCCGAGGCGGTGCTGGAGCAGCAGGTACACGAAGGAGTCGCTGACCGTCGACAGGCCCAGCAGCGTCGCGCAGACGGTCAGCCGCCGCACGTCGCGGCGGCGCAGCAGCGCCAGGGACGCCCGCAGCGAGGGTGCGGGCGCGGCGGCGGAGGCCGCCGCCCGGCCGCCCGGCACGAAGAGCAGCAGTACCAGCACGCCGACGGCGGCCACGCAGGAACTCACCGTGAAGACGGCGTCGTACCCCTCGGCTGCCTGCCGCAGGATGAGGAACGCCACCAGCGGCCCCAGCAGCGCCCCGGCGGTGTCCATGGCGCGGTGCACGCCGAAGGCGCGCCCGCGCGCCTCGGGAGCGGAGGACAGCGAGATCAGCGCGTCCCGCGGCGCCG
This sequence comes from Streptomyces sp. ME19-03-3, assembly GCA_033793685.1. GTDB lineage: Bacteria > Actinomycetota > Actinomycetes > Streptomycetales > Streptomycetaceae > Actinacidiphila. The sequence goes on from JARAXD010000002.1 coordinate 109,910, forward strand.
TACGCAGCCCCTTGCCGGTCCGATCGGCCGCCAGCACGGCGCCGATCACCGGCAGGCTGTGGACCAGCAGCAGCGCGGGCTTGCACAGTGCCGACAGGCCGTAGCCGACGGCCGCGACGGCCTTGTGCCGGCCGCCGCCCCGGTCGGCGAGGTGGCCGCCGGCCAGCCGCACCAGCGCGCTGAAGCCGTTGTAGACGCCGTCGAGCAGGCCGAAGCCGAGCGGGGAGAGCCCGAGCCCGGCGACCAGGTAGAGGGGGAGCGCGGCGGTGACCATCTCCGACGAGACGTCGGTGATCAGGCTGACGGTGCCCAGGACGAGGACGGTGGGGGCGACGGCGGTGGACCGGGGTCCGGGACGCGACGCGTCCCGGACCCCGGTGCCGGATCCGCCGCGGCTGTCCGCGACGTACACGCCGGCCTCAGCTCGCCCAGATGCCGGTGATGTCCGAGGCGGAGGCGGCGTTGCCCGCGTGCGTGGTGAGCCCCGCCAGGTCCTCCAGCGTGCGGAGCACGTTGTAGTGGTTGTAGGTCGTGGCGGACGACGAACCGGCCTTGACCGGCTGGCCGTACAGCACGGTCGGGATCTTGTTGCCGCTCAGCCGGTTGTCCTCGTCGAAGGTGACGACGAGCAGGCTGTTGTGGGTCTTCGCCCAGGTCGCGTACGCGCCCAGCTTGCTCTTCAGCCAGGTGTCACCGGTGGAGACCGAGCAGTCGTGCATGTCGTTGCACAGGTTCGGCACCACGAAGGAGACCTTCGGCAGGGTGGTGAAGTCCGTGGGGAACTGCGCGAGGGTCTTCGCCGTCGACGTCGGGACGTTGCTGAAGGCGAACCACGGGTTGTGCTTGCGGGCGTAGGTGCCGCTGTTGCAGGTGGTCGAACCCTGGTTGGGCAGCGTCTCGTTGTAGCTGGCCCAGCTCTTGTCCGAGGCGATCAGCTCGGAGGCGAGGTTGGGCTTGGAGCTGAAGCCGGGGGTGTAGCAGCCGTCGTCGGTGACGCCCTGGTTGCCGCCCGAGAAGATCTGCAGGTAGTTGGGCTGGCTCGGGTGCGTGAGGCCGTACGACTGCGTCAGGTTGGCGCCGCCGGCCTTCAGCGTGTTGTTGATGTAGGGGGCGCTGGAGCTGCCGATGACCTGGCTGTAACCGTGGTTCTCGAACATCACCACGACCACGTGGTCGGGGCTCGGCACGCCGCCGGCCGCGTGGGCGGCCTCGGACCCGCCGAGCCCGGCCCACAGGCCGAGGGATGCGGCGGCGACGCCGAGGGCGGAGGCGAGGGCGGTGACGGTGCGTCGGGGACGGGGGCGGGGCAGGGACCAGCCGGACACGGCGGACCTCCGGAAAAGGGGGGACGGGGAGTTGGCGCCGCGCCAGGTTAGGAGAGGGCCGTGGACGGCCGAAGTGCCATGCACATGAAGGGCGGGAGAACGGTGCCTACGTTCCGGAGCCGGGGGTCGAGCGCGCGCGAAAAGGCCCGGGGAACGCGACTCGCGCTCCCCGGGCCCTTGCTGTCAAGCCGTCACTTGACGTACGTGATGCCGTCCGTGGTGATGGCCGGGCGCCCGGAGGTGCCGACGACGACGATCTTCAGGGTGTGCTTGGCGCTGGTGCTCCAGGTCTTGGACCAGATCGTCTGCCGGTAGGCGGTGGTGGAGGACTTGAGGTCGACCGTGGCCGTCCTGACCCCGTCGACGTAGACGTACGCCTGGCCGGAGGTCGAGGCCCGGGAGACCACCCAGCCGACCGAGCGACCGGTGAACGTCCAGGTCAGGCTGGCGTTCTTCGAGGACGAGGTGTAGGACTTCCCGCCGAGGTAGCTGGTGTTGCTCTTCGTCGACCATGTCCCGGACTTCGTCGCCGAGGTCTCCTGCAGGATCGCCGCCGTGCGGCTCACTGAGGCGGTGGTGTAGTTGCCGGCCGCGTCGGTGGCCTTCAGCCCGTACGTGACGGCGGTGCCCACCTTGCCCGAGGTGCTCCACGAGGTGGTGGTCGGGCCGAAGGCGGCCGTGCCGGGGGCGGTCGCCGCGACGCTCTTGAGCGCGCCGTTGTCGGAGGCCTTCCAGGTCACGGTGACCGGCACGGAGGTGCTGGACACCGTGGCGTTGCGGATCTTCACCGCGGGGGCGGTGGTGAACGTGGGCTTCGTCGTGTCGCCGACCACACTGTATGAACTCGTCGACGTAGCCGTCTTGTTGTTGATGTGCACGGCGCGCACGGCCACGGTGTGCCGGCCGGCCGGGACGGTGATGGCCGCGGAGGTGGCGGTCCGGGCGGCGGTGGCCGCGACGGTGCCGTCGACCAGGACCTCGAAGCGCTTGACGACGGCGTACGGGGTGGATTCCTTCCACGACACCGTCGCCGTGCCCTTGGTGTAGTACGAGGACCCGGAGAGCGTGGCGCCGCTGACGCCGTTCAGGGTCGGCGCGGCCACGCCGGCCGCGTACGAGCGGATCGTGCCCAGCTTGTCGTACAGGTTCTGGCCCGGGCAGGCGGTCGCGAACCCGTCACGGTGCCCGGAGACCGGGTTGAACGTGTACGACTTGTTGTAGGCGAACGGCGAACTGTCCTTGGCCCCCTCGACCAGGGTCTGCGTCTTGCTGCCGGGGTTGGGGTTGATCCCGTACTGGCCGAGCTTCCACGCGGACAGCGCCGCGATCGAGCCAAGCATCTGGGAGGAGATCGGCGTGGCCGGGACACCCTTGATGACCTGGAAGGTGCCGATCGCGGCGATCCCCCAGCTGCGCGTGTTGAACCCGTAGGTCTGCGCGCCGACGACCGGCAGGTCCAGGCCGCCGTAGCGGCCCTCGAAGATGGTGCCGCACTTGTCGACCAGGGCGTTGTAGCCGATGTCGCGCCAATCCTGGCTCAGGTGGTAGGCGTAGATCCACCGCACGATCGAGGCCGAGTCCGCGCAGTCATAGGCGGCGGCGGTGTCGGTGTGGTGGACGAAGACGACGTTCACCTTGTCCGCGTAGGCCGGGTCCCCGGCCTCGCGCTTGGACTCGTCGGCGCCCCAGTCCTTCCGGGACTTGAGGGCCGGCTTCGCCACGGTGGAGGCCGGCGCGGCCGGCCGGGTCGAGCTCGGCGACGACGAGGCGGACCGGCTCGCGGACGCGCTCGGTGAGGCGCTCGTCGACGCCGTGGGCGCGCCGGCCGGCGGGCTGCTCGCCGGCGTGGAGGCCGGTGGGGACACCGCGTCGCTGGGGGAGGGGTCCTGCGGATCCGGCGTGCTCGTGTCCGGCGGCGTGCCGGTCGCCGTGGGATCGGCCGGCGGGGTCGGGGTCTCCTCGACGTCCGCCGCGAAGGCGGCGGGCTCCATGGCGAGGCCGGAACCGCCCTTCTCGGCGTCGCCCACCAGTTCGAGCTGGAGGCCCTTGGGGAGCGTGCCCGAGGACCCGCTCTGCGAGGCCACCTTGAGCTCGACGCCGTTGGAGAGCCCCACGTACAGCGGGGCCGAGCCGCCCCGGGTGGCGCCCTCGGTTTGGGGGTCCGGAGCGTCGTCGTAGTGGGGGTCGACCGCGTGCCAGTCGGACCAGCGGCCGGTCTTCACCGAACGGGTGCGTACCTGAACCGTGCCGTCCAGTTCGGTGCGGGGGTCGTCCCACGTCACGCCGAGCAGGCCGAAGGTGTCCGTGTCGCGTCGCGCGACGGTGCGCTCCCCGCCCTCGCCCCTGAGCTCGAGGGACTGCACCGCGCTGGGCACCGGCCCCCTGGAGGCCGCCGGTGAGGCGGTCCCGTCCGGTCCGCCGGCCACGGACGCGGCGGTGATGACGCCGGCCCCTCCGAGCACGACCGCCCCCACCGCGAGCCAGGCGCGCCCGCGCAGACGTATTCGTCGCATAGTGTCTTTCCCGCCCCGTCCCACCCCTGGGTAACCATGGGACCGTTGGTTGATTGCCGAAACCCCTGAAACGGCAAGCGCTTTATACCAGAAGGGCCAGGGCGGTCCTCATGCGGCCGGGCGATCACAGCCGAAGCGCCATATCGCCAGATAACGGAGCCGGGTTCCGGCGGATACTCTCTCTAGGGCGGATCAGCCCGGCCGGGAGCACCGAAAGGCGGGCGGCGTGCTGGAAGGGCGACGGGACACCAGGTTCGGACGGCTGCTGCGGCACGGCTTCACCGATGCCGTGGCCGCCGAGGCGCTGCTGGGCGGCGAGCAGCTCGCCCCGGTCCGCAGCGACCCGGTGCTGCTCGAAGCCCTCGGTGCCACCGCCGACCCCGACCAGGCCCTCGCCTCGCTCGTACGGCTGCTCGAGGCACTCGACCCCGGGGAACGGCACACCCTCCTCGACACGCTCACCTCGGCCAAGCCCCTGCGCGACCGGCTGCTCGGGGTGCTGGGCGCCTCCGCCGCCCTGGCCGACCACCTCGCCCTGCATCCGCGCGACTGGCACGCCCTGGTCACCTACGAGCATGCCGACCTGCACCCGGGCGTCACGGAGTTCGAGCGGGGACTGGCCGGAGCCGACGACCCGCGGTCGCTGCGCGTGGCCTACCGGCGCTGCATGCTGGGCATCGCCGCCCGCGACGTGTGCGGCACCAGCGACCTGGCGCAGACCGCCGCGGAGCTCGCCGACCTCGCCACCGCGACGCTGCGCGCCGCCCTGGCCATGGCCGAGGCGGAGGCCCCCGGGGACGCCGCGCTCTGCCGGCTGGCGGTGATCGGCATGGGCAAGTGCGGCGGCCACGAGCTCAACTACCTCTCCGACGTCGACGTCATCTTCGCCGCCGAGGCCCGCCCCGACGCCGAGGAGGCCGAGGCGCTGCAGGCCGCCACCCGGCTGGCCTCGCACATGATGCGGATCTGCTCCGACACCACCGTCGAGGGCAGCATCTGGCAGGTCGACGCCAACCTGCGCCCCGAGGGCCGGCGCGGCCCGCTGGTGCGCACCCTCTCCAGCCATCTGGCCTACTACAAGCGGTGGGCCAAGACCTGGGAGTTCCAGGCGCTGCTCAAGGCCCGGCCGGTCGCCGGCGATCCGGCGCTGGGCCAGGAGTACGTCGAGGCACTGTCGCCCATGGTGTGGCAGGCCGCCGAGCGCGATCACTTCGTCCAGGACGTGCAGGAGATGCGGCGCCGGGTCGTGGAGAACATCCCCGCCGCGCACCTCGACCGCGAGCTGAAGCTCGGCCCCGGCGGGCTGCGCGACGTGGAGTTCGCGGTGCAGCTGCTCCAGCTGGTGCACGGCCGCACCGACCCGTCGCTGCGCAGCGGCACCACGCTGACAGCACTCTCCCAGCTCGCCGCCGGCGGCTACGTGGGGCGCGCGGACGCGGCGGCGCTCGACACCTCGTACCGCTTCCTGCGGACGATGGAGCACCGCATCCAGCTGCAGAAACTGCGCCGCACCCACCTCGTGCCGGAGGACGCGGCCGACCTGCGGCGGCTCGGCCGCTCCCTGGGGTTCCGCGCGGACCCGGTGGTGGAACTGCAGCGGGAGTGGCGGCGGCACGCCATGGAGGTGCGCCGCCTCCACGAGAAGCTGTTCTACCGGCCGCTGCTCGACGCGGTCGCCCAGCTCGCCCCCGGCGAGGTGGGCCTGTCCACGGACGCGGCCAAGCAGCGCCTGGAGGCCCTCGGCTACGCCGACCCGGCCGCAGCCCTGCGCCACCTGGAGGCGCTGGCCTCCGGGGTCAGCCGCAAGGCCGCCATCCAGCGGACCCTGCTGCCCGTTCTGCTCGGCTGGTTCGCCGACTCCGCGGACCCCGACGCGGGCCTGCTGAACTTCCGCAAGGTCAGCGACGCTCTGGGCCGCACCCCCTGGTACCTGCGGCTGCTGCGGGACGAGGGCGCCGCCGCCGTCAACCTCGCCCGGGTGCTGTCCTCCGGGCGGCTCGCCCCCGACCTGCTGATGCGGGCGCCCGAGGCGGTCGCCCTGCTCGCGGACGACGAGGGGCTCCAGCCGCGCACGCGGGCCGCCCTCGACCAGGAGGTGCTGGCCGCCGTCCATCGCGCGGACTCCGCGGAACAGGCCGTCGCCGCGGTGCGCGGAGTGCGCCGCCGTGAGCTGTTCCGCACCGCGGCCGCGGACCTGGTGGGAGTCCACCGCGATGATGTCGACGCGATCGGGGCCGCCCTCACCGACCTCAACGCCGCCGCCGTCACCGGAGCCCTCCAAGCCGCGGTGGGCTCCGTCGAGGCGGCCGAGGGCGGGCCCCTGCCGACCCGGTTCTCCGTCATCGGCATGGGTCGCTTCGGAGGGCGCGAACTGGGCTACGGCTCCGACGCGGACGTGCTCTTCGTGCACGAGCCGCACGAGGGCGTCGACGAGCACGGGGCCGCCCGTGCCGCACTCAAGGTCGCCAACGAGCTGCGCAGGCTGCTGCAGATCCCCACCACCGACCCACCGTTGCTGATCGACGCCGACCTGCGCCCCGAAGGCAGGAGCGGCCCGCTGGTGCGCACGCTCGGCTCGTACGCCGCCTACTACCGGCGCTGGTCGCTGGTCTGGGAACGCCACGCCCTGCTCCGCGCCAAGCCGGTCGCGGGCGACGCGGAGCTGGGGGCCCGCTTCATCGCCCTCGTCGACCCCCTGCGCTACCCGGCCGACGGGCTGCCGGAGGAGGCGGTCCGCGAGATCCGCCGGCTCAAGGCGCGCATGGAGTCCGAGCGGCTGCCGCGCGGTGCGGACCCGACGACCCACGCCAAGCTGGGACGGGGGGGACTCAGCGACGTCGAGTGGACCGTGCAGCTGCTGCAGCTCCGGCACGGCGCGCGGTTCCCCGGGCTGCGGACCACCCGTACCCGGCCGGCGCTCGCCGCCGCGGCGGCGGCCGGACTGGTCGCCGCGGAGGACGCCGAGGTCCTCGACACCGCCTGGATCCTGGCGAGCCGGATGCGCAACGCCGTCATGCTCGTCCGGGCCCGCCCCGGCGACACCTTTCCCGGCGACGGCAGGGAACTCGCCGCGGTGGGGCGGTACCTCGGCTACGAGCCTGGACATGTGGGCGACATGGTCGAGGAGTACCGCCGGGCGACGCGCCGGGCCCGCGCGGTGGTCGAGCGCCTCTTCTACGACATGTAGGCGCGCGGCCCGCCACCGCCGGTCCAGGCGGCGCCCGCCACCGCGGGCCTACGCCGCGGCGACGCGCACCTGGCGCGGCAACCGGTAGGCGAGGCCGCCGTAGACGGCCCAGGAGGCGGCGAAGCCGACGCCGAGGCAGAGGCTGCCGCCGGCGGCGTCCAGCCAGAAGTGGTTGGCGGTGGAGACGATGACGAGCAGGGTGGCGACCGGGTAGAGCACACCCAGCACCCGCACCCAGGCATGCCGCGCGAGCATGGCGACGGTGATGCCGCACCACAGCGACCAGCCGATGTGCATCGACGGCATGGCCGCGTACTGGTTGGAGACGTGCGCCAGGTCGCCCGACGCCATCGACCCCCAGGTGTGGTGGACCTTCACGGTGTCGACGAAGCCGCCGCCCTCCATCAACCGGGGCGGCGCCAGGGGGAAGAAGTAGTAGCCGAGCAACGCGATGCCGGTGGTCACGAAGAGGACCAGCCGGGTCGGCGCGTAGCGCCCGGGGTGCCTGCGGAAGAGCCAGACGAGCACGGTCAGGGTGACGATGAAGTGCAGCGTCGCGTAGTAGTAGTTCATTCCGACGACGAGCCACGTCACGGAGTTCACGGCATGGTTGACCGCGTGCTCGAAGCCGAGCCCGAGGGACCGCTCCAGGCCCCAGACGTGGCTCGCGTTCCGCATGGCGTCGTCCTGCTGCTCGGGTACGGCGTTGCGCACCAGCGAGTAGATCCAGTAGCTGACGGCGATCAGCAGGATCTCGAACCACAGCCGGGGACGGCGTGGCGCCAGCAGCCGGTTGCCCGCCGTCGCTCCATCGGTGTCACGGGAATCGATGGAGCGCGGTGGTACGCCGTCACTGCGGTGGGCCATGGTCTTCGCGGTCGATTCCCCCATGGGGCGATAGTCTGCCATGCGCTCCGGGGCCGTCCGATCAACCCCCGGCAGGATCGTGTGCATCCCGCGTACGCCTCCCGGCCGACCGCTGTACGGGTAAGGCCGCCCCCGCCCTGGGACCTGACGCCGTCGAACCGCGGACGACCAGTTCGGGCAGGAAGACGAACTCGCTGTGCGGGGCCGGGGTACCGCCGACCTCCTCCAGCAGCGCGCGCACCGCGGCCTGCCCCATGGCGGTCACCGGCTGCCGGATGGTGGTGAGCGGTGGATCGGTGAAGGCGATGAGCGGGGAGTCGTCGAAGCCGACGACGGAGACCTGCCCCGGGACGGACAACCCCCGCTGCCGTGCCGCGCGGACGGCGCCCAGCGCCATCATGTCGGAGGCGCACACCACGGCCGTGCAGCCCGCGTCGAGCAGGCCGGCGGCGGCCGCCTGACCACCCTCGAGGGTGAACAGCGAGTGCTGGATGTCCTCGGCCGCCTCGTCGGCGGGTATGCCGAGCACCTCCTCCATGCTGCGCAGGAAGCCCTCGATCTTGCGCAGCACCGGGACGAACCGCTTGGGACCCACCGCGAGGCCGATCCGCTCGTGGCCCAGTGCCGCCAGGTGTGTGACGGCCAGCCGCATGGCACCGCGGTCGTCGGGAGAGACGAACGGCGCCCTGATCCTGGCGGAGAAGCCGTTGATCAGGACGAACGGCACGCCCTGGCCGTGCAGCCGGTCGTAACGCGCCGTGTCGGCGGTGGAGTCGGCGTGCAGCCCGGAGACGAAGATGATCCCGGCGACACCGCGCTCGACGAGCATCTCGACGAGTTCGTCCTCGGTCGAGCCGCCCGGGGTCTGGGTGGCCAGCACGGGGGTGTACCCCTGCCGGGTCAGGGCCTGCCCGATGACCTGGGCGAAGGCCGGGAAGATCGGGTTCTCCAGTTCGGGCGTGATGAGCCCGACGAGGCCGGCGCTGCGCTGCCGCAGCCGCACGGGCCGCTCGTACCCCAGCAGGTCGAGAGCGGCCAGCACCAACTGGCGGGTGGCCGCGGAGACGCCCGGCTTGCCGTTGAGGACACGGCTGACCGTCGCTTCGCTCACCCCCGCCTGGGCTGCGATGTCGGCAAGCCTCGCGGTCACAGGGTGCGACTGTACCGGTCGCATCTCAGATCGCCCACCAGATGCACGAATCAGCCGGAAGACGGACGGATCCGCCGGTGAACGCGACGGGCGCGGAGGAGAGCACCGGCCGCCCCGGCACGGGGAGCCGGACCGGCTCCGCGAGGACGTTGAGCGTGCACACCAGGCCGGGCCGGGAGAACGCCAGCACCCCCTCGGGGGCGTCGAGCCAGCGCATCGGACCGTCGCCGAGCCCGGGCAGCTCACGGCGCAGCCGCAGGGCCGAGCGGTACAGCTCCAGCGTGGAGTCGGGGTCGCCGCTCTGGGCCTGGACGCTCAGCGCGCCCCAGCCCGCGGGCTGCGGCAGCCAGCTGCCGGCCGGGCCGAAGCCGTGGCTGGGGCCGTCGGCGGTCCACGGGATGGGCACCCGGCAGCCGTCGCGCAGCCCGTCCTGGCCGTTGTCCCGGAAGAAGGAGGGGTCCTGGCGGACCTCGTCGGGCAGGTCGGTGACCTCGGGCAGGCCCAGTTCCTCGCCCTGGTACACGTAGACCGAGCCGGGCAGCGCGAGCATCAGCAGGGCCGCGGCGCGGGCCCGGCGCAGCCCGGCGGCCCCGCCGCCGTAGCGGGTGACGTGCCGGACCACGTCGTGGTTGGAGAGCACCCAGGTGGTGGGGGCACCCACGGAGACGGTGGCGGCCAGGGACTCCTCGATCACCGCGCGCATCGCCCCGGCCTCCCACGGGCACTGCAGGAAGTGGAAGTTGAAGGCCTGGTGCAGCTCGTCGGGGCGGACGTAGAGCGCCATGCGCCCCGCGTTCGGAGCCCAGGCCTCCGCGACGCCGATGCGTTCGCCCGGCAGCCCCCGCGACCGGGGGCCGGGGGAGTAGGAGTCGAGCAGCCGGCGCCAGGAGCGGTGGATCTCGTGGACCCCGTCCTGGTCGAAGAAGGGGAGCACCTGGGCTCCGATCATCTTGACCTGCTCCTTGCGGCCGATGTCGGGCAGACCGGCCGCCTTGACCATGCCGTGGGCGACGTCGACGCGGAAGCCGTCGACGCCCAGGTCCAGCCAGAAGCGCAGGACCGCGTCGAACTCGGCGCGGACCTCGGAGTGGTCCCAGTTGAGGTCGGGCTGCTCGGGTGCGAAGAGGTGGAGGTACCACTCGCCGTCGGCGACCCGGGTCCAGGCCGGGCCGCCGAAGACCGACTCCCAGTCGTTGGGCGGCAGTTCGCCGTGCGCGCCCTGGCCGGTCCGGAAGTGGTAGCGCTCGCGGGAGGGCCCTGCGGGCCGGTCCGCGAGCGCCGCCCGGAACCAGGCGTGCCGGTCGGAGGTGTGGTTGGGGACGATGTCGACGATCACCCGCAGGCCCAGTTCGTGGGCGGTGCGGATGAGCGCGTCGGCGTCCGCGAGGGAGCCGAAGAGGGGGTCCACGCTGCGGTAGTCGGCGACGTCGTAGCCGCCGTCCGCCTGGGGCGAGGCGTAGAAGGGGGTCAGCCACACCGCGTCGGCGCCCAGCTCCGCCAGGTACGGCAGTCGGGCCCGGATGCCGGGCAGGTCGCCGACGCCGTCGCCGTCGGCGTCGGCGAAGGAGCGCACGTACACCTGGTAGATGACGGCGCTGCGCCACCATCCGGGAACGTGCCCCTGCACTGGGGCGGTCGGGGTCCGCTCGGTCGCGTCGTGGAGGACGGGGGCGAGCTCTTGGGTCATGTCGGTCCCTCGTGAGTCGGCGCCGGTCCCTGTCGATGATTCCGGTCCGCGACGTGATCGGCAATGTCTTCCAAAGAGTTGCGCAAAATCGCGCAACAGTTTCCAGACGCCCGGCCCTTCTGGGGACCCCGTCCGCTGCTCGCCATGGTGTGGACACGCGGATGTAACGATCGGAAGATCTTGCAAGTCTTTGCTGCAAGCTCTTTCGTCGGACTTTCATCCCTGTTACGTTCCTCGACAGCCCGGCGGCCGCAATGGCGCAGTCGGCAGTGGGGGCGCGGCGGCGCGCCCCGCACCATCACGGGCTTTCATCCTGGAGGAGATCACATGCGGCGTGGCATAGCGGCCACCGCGCTGGTTGCGGCGCTCGGGCTCGCGGCGACGGCTTGCGGCGACGGCGGTGACAAGGCCGACGGCCCCGTCACCATCACCTGGTGGGACACCTCGAACGCGACGAACGAGGCACCGACCTACGAGGCCCTGATCGCGGACTTCGAGAAGGCGAACTCGAAGATCAAGGTCAAGTACGTCAGCGTGCCGTTCGACCAGGCGCAGAACAAGTTCCAGACGGCGGCCGGCAGCAAGGGGGCCCCGGACGTCATCCGCGCCGAGGTCGGCTGGACCGCCTCCTGGGCGAAGTCGCAGTTCCTCGCGCCGCTGGACGGCACCCCGGCGCTGGCCGACCAGGACGACATCAACCCGTCCCTGCTCAAGCAGGCGCAGTACGAGGGCAAGACCTACGGCGCCCCGATCGTCACCGACACCCTCGCCCTGATGTGGAACAAGGAGCTCCTGAAGCAGGCCGGTTTCGACAAGGCCCCCGCCACCTGGGACGAGCTGAAGGCCGTCGCCAAGGCGGTCAAGGACAAGGACAAGGTCGACGGCTTCTGGCTCCGCGCCGACTCCTACTACGAGCTGCCGTTCCTCTTCGGCGAGGGCACCGACATGGTCGACGCCACGGCGAAGAAGATCACGATCAACTCGCCCGAGGCCGTCAGGGCCGTCGACGTCAGCAAGTCCGTGCTCGCCGCCCCGGGTGTCCACAAGCTCGACGTGACCGCCGACGCCTACGCGCACATGCAGGACGCGTTCGTGAGCGGCAAGGTCGCCATGATCGTCCAGGGCCCCTGGGAGCTGACCAACATCTACAAGGGCGCCGCCTTCTCCGACAAGGCCAACCTGGGCATCTCCGCCGTCCCGGCGGGCTCCACCGGCAAGGCCGGCGCCCCCACCGGCGGCCACAACCTGGCCGTCTACGCCGGCTCGGACAAGGCCCACCAGGAAGCCGCCCAGAAGTTCGTCGGCTGGATGACCTCGGGTGCGACCCAGGCGAAGATCGCGCTGAAGAACGGCACCCTGCCGACCCGCACCTCCGCATACACCGCCGAGGTCAAGGCCGCTCCCGGCGTCGCCGAGTTCCAGGACATCCTGGCCGACGTCGCCCGCCCGCGGCCGGAGCTGCCGGAGTACAGCTCCCTGTTCGCCGACTTCAACACCGGTCTGACGAACATCCTGCAGGGCAAGACCGGCACCCAGGAAGGCCTGGACGCGACCGCCGACGCCTACAAGAAGCTCGTCAAGGACTTCCGGTAGGGCAGCCATGAGCCGTCCGGTCCGCCCCGGCTCGGGGCGGACCGGACGGCCCGCCCGCGTCCGCACCCATGCCCCCGCCGTGCGGCGCGGCCAGTACCACCCTCAGTGAACCTCTCGAAAAGGTGCCGAAGATGACCGTCGCCGTCCAGGGCGGGACCCGGAAGACCAAGCGCGGCGAGGCGCCGCGCCCCGGTCCGCTCACTCGCATCCGGCAGTCGTACAACCGCAACTGGTATGCCTGGGCCATGGTGGCGCCGGTGGCCGCCGTCATCGGCCTGCTGGTGCTCTACCCCCTGGTCCGCGGCGTCTACCTGTCGCTGACCGACGCCAACAGCCAGAACGTGGGCCGGACGATCGGCGTCAACCACATCCCGGACTCCTTCTCCTGGGTGGGCTTCAAGAACTACGCGGAGATCCTCTCCGGGGCGGACCACCAGTTCTGGCCGCACTTCACCTGGACCATCGTCTGGACGGCCGTCTGCGTCACCCTGCACTACGGCCTCGGTCTCGGCCTCGCCATGCTGCTGAACCGCAAGATCCGCGGCCGCACCTTCTACCGGCTGGTCCTGATCCTGCCCTGGGCAGTGCCCACCTTCGTCACCGTCTTCTCGTGGCGGCTGATCCTCGCCGACGACGGCGGAATCCTGAACACCGTCCTGCACTCGCTGCACCTGCCGACGCCCGCGTGGCTGAGCGATCCCTTCTGGCAGAAAACCGCGGCGATCATGGTCAACACCTGGGTCGGCGTCCCCTTCATGATGGTCTCGCTCCTCGGCGGCCTGCAGTCGATCCCCTCCGAGCTGTACGAAGCGGCCGAGGTGGACGGCGCCTCGCCTTGGCAGCGGTTCCGCTTCGTGACGCTACCCGGACTGCGCTCGGTGAGCAGCACGGTGATCCTGCTCGGCGTCATCTGGACCTTCAACCAGTTCGTCGTCATCTTCCTGCTGTTCGGCGCGAGCGCCGGGCAGGACGCCCAGATCCTCGTGACCTGGGCCTACCGGCTCGGCTTCGGACAGGACCCTCGTGACTACGCCGGTTCCGCCGCCTACGGCGTGATCATCCTTTCCATGCTCATCGTCTTCGCCTCCGTGTACCGGCGCTGGCTCGCCCGCTCCGAGAACGCGGCCGCCTGACGGCCGCCCCGGCCAGGACATCGTCATGACGCAAGAGAGGGCAGCCACCCCCATGAGCACCACCGCAGACCTCCCCGCCACGGGAGCCGACCCGGGCGCGACCGCCGCCCCCGCCCCCGCCGCCGCGCGCCGGCGCCCCGGCCGCGGGGAGCGCGGCCGCGGCGCGTCCGTGCTGATCCACGCCGTGCTGATCACCGCGAGCCTCATCGCGGCCTTCCCCGTGCTGTGGATCGCCTGGGTCTCCTTCGGCCCGGACAAGACCGACTTCCTGCACCCGGCCGACATCGCGGGCAAGTTCAGCTTCGAGAACTACACCAAGGTCCTCGGGCACACGAACTTCCTTCGGTGGTTCCTGAACTCCATGATCGTCGCCCTCGGCACCTGCGTGCTGGGCGTGTTCATCGCCGCCAGCTCCGGCTACGCGGTCTCCCGGATGCGCTTCCCCGGCCACCGCCAGCTGATGTGGACCTTCCTGGTGACCCAGATGTTCCCGGTCGCCATCCTCATGGTGCCGCTGTACAACATCCTGGCCGACCTGGGTCTGCTGGACACGTACTGGGCGCTCATCCTGGTGTACTGCACCACCGCCGTGCCGTACTGCGCGTGGCTGCTCAAGGGGTACTTCGACACCATCCCGCAGGAGATCGACGAAGCCGGCCGGGTCGACGGCCTCACCCCGTTCGGCACCTTCTACCGGCTGATCCTGCCGCTGGCCCGACCGGGCCTGGCGGTCGCGGCCTTCTACACCTTCCTCACCGCGTGGGGAGAGGTCGCCTACGCCTCGGTCTTCATGCTCGGCGAGGACAAGTACACCCTCGCCGTCGGACTGACCACCTTCATCAGCGAACACGACAACCAGTGGGACCTGATGGCCGCCACGTCCGTGCTCATCGCCGTCCCCGCGTCGGCCTTCTTCTACTTCGTCCAGCGGCACCTGGTCACCGGCCTCACCGCCGGCGCGGCCAAGTCCTGACCGTCCGACCGGGGCGCCCTCCCGCACGGCCGGGCGCCCCGGTGCCGCGCCCTCCCGCCGCACGAGCAACCACTTTTCCAAGGATCACCATGACCCAGTACCTGGCGGACTCCACCCGTCGTCGCCCCCACTCCCACGACCGGTCCGCGGCCACCGCGGACTGGTGGAGAGACGCGGTCATCTACCAGGTCTACCCCCGCAGCTTCGCCGACGGGAACGGCGACGGCATGGGCGACATCCCCGGCATCCGCGACCGGCTCCCGCATCTGCGCGACCTCGGCGTCGACGCGGTCTGGCTGAGCCCCTTCTACGCCTCCCCGCAGGCCGACGCCGGCTACGACGTCGCCGACTACCGGGCCGTCGACCCCATGTTCGGCACCCTGCACGACGCCGACGGGCTGATCCGCGACGCCCACCGGCTGGGCCTGCGGATCATCGTCGACCTGGTCCCCAACCACTCCTCCGACCAGCACGAGTGGTTCAAGCAGGCACTGCGCGAGGGCCCCGGCTCCCCACTGCGGCAGCGCTACCACTTCCGTCCCGGCAAGGGCGAGCACGGCGAACTGCCCCCCAACGACTGGGAGTCGGTCTTCGGCGGCCCGGCCTGGACCCGCGCCGCCGACGGCGAGTGGTACCTGCACCTGTTCGCGCCCGAGCAGCCCGACTTCAACTGGGAGCACCCGGCCGTCCGGGACGAGTTCCGCTCGATCCTGCGCTTCTGGCTGGACATGGGCGTCGACGGCTTCCGCATCGACGTCGCGCACGGCCTCGTCAAGGCCGACGGCCTGCCCGACATCGGCGCCCACGAGCAGCTCAAGCTCCTCGGCAACGATGTCCTGCCCTTCTTCGACCAGGACGGCGTCCACGACATCTACCGCTCGTGGCGGCGCATCCTCGACGAGTACTCCCCCCACCCCCGGCCCGGGGCGCCCGCGGGCGCCCGCATCGCCGTCGCCGAGGCCTGGACCCCCACCGTCGAGCGCACCGCCGACTACGTCCGCTCCGACGAACTGCACCAGGCCTTCAACTTCCAGTACCTCGGCACCAGGTGGGACGCCGCCGAGCTGCGCGAGGTCATCGACCGGTCACTCGACGCCATGCGCCCGGTCGAGGCCCCCACCACCTGGGTGCTGTCCAACCACGACGTGGTCCGCCACGCGACCCGGTTGTCCCGCGACGGCAGGACCCATGACCCGCGACGCGCCCGCGCCGCCTCGCTGCTGATGCTGGCCCTGCCCGGCTCCGCCTACGTCTACCAGGGCGAGGAGCTGGGCCTGCCCGAGGTCACCGACCTGCCCGACGGTGTCCGCCAGGACCCTGCGTTCTTCCGCGCCGCGGGCCAGGACGGGTTCCGCGACGGCTGCCGGGTGCCCATCCCGTGGACCACCGACGGCCCCAGCCACGGCTTCGGCAGCGGCGGCAGCTGGCTGCCGCAGCCCGAGAGCTGGGCGGAGCTCAGCGTCGCCGCGCAGAGCGGCGATCGGGCCTCCACCCTGGAGCTGTACCGCGCAGCTCTGCGGTTGCGCCGCGAGCTGCCGGGACTCGGGGCGGGCGAGTCGGTGCGGTGGCAGGACGCGCCGGAAGGCGTGCTGTCCTTCCGCCGCCCCGGCTTCGCGTGCATCGTCAACACCACGGCCGCCGCGGTGACGCTGCCCGTGCCGGGCGCCCTCCTGCTGGCCAGTTCCGCCGTGGAGGTCACGGCGGCCGGCGTCGTCGTCCCGGCCGACACGACCGTCTGGTGGGCCGTTTGACGTGCGTCGCGGTCGCATAGGGTCGGGAGGTGTGACCACCACAGCTCGACTCGCCGACATCGCGGCCCAGGCAGGGGTCAGCGAGGCCACCGCCAGCCGCGTGCTGAACGGGAAGGCGGGGGTCGCCCCCGCCACCCGGCAGAAGGTGCTGGCCGCCCTGGACCTGCTCGGCTACGAGCGCCCGGTGCGGCTGCGCCGGCGCAGCGCCGGGCAGATCGGGCTGATCACCCCTGAGCTCAACAACCCGATCTTCCCCGCCTTCGCCCAGGTCATCGAGCAGAACCTGACCGGCTACGGCTACACGGCGGTGCTGTGCACGCAGCACCCCGGCGGTTCCACCGAGGACGAACTGGTGGAGGCGCTGGTCGAGCGCGGGGTGCGCGGCATCGTCTTCCTGTCCGGGCTGCACGCCGACGTCACGGCCGACCCCGGACGCTACGCCCGCCTCCTGGGCCAGGGTGTGCCCTACGTGCTGGTCAACGGCTTCAACCCGGCGATCGCCGGGCCGTACATCTCGCCGGACGAACGCGCCTCGGCGCGCATCGCCGTCCAGCACCTCGTCGAACTCGGGCACCGGCGGATCGGCCTGGCCGTCGGGCCGGGCCGCTTCGTGCCCGTGCACCGCAAGGTCGAGGGCTTCGTCGAGGCACTGGGCAGCCTGCTCGGGCTCGGCGAGGAGCAGGCCGCGCAGTACGTGCGGCACACCCTCTTCTCGGTGGAGGGCGGCCACGCGGCCGCCGGGGCGCTGCTGGACAGGGGCTGCACGGGCATCGTCTGCGGCAGCGACCTGATGGCCCTGGGCGCGGTGCGCGCGGTACGCGAGCGCGGGCTGACGGTCCCCGGGGACGTCTCGGTCGTCGGCTACGACGACTCGCCGCTGATCGCCTTCACCGACCCGCCGCTGACCACGGTCCGCCAGCCGGTCGAGGCGATGGGCGCGGCCGCGGTGGACACGCTGCTGGAGGAGATCGGCGGCAACCCGGTGCAGCGCTCGGAGTTCGTCTTCCAGACGGAACTGGTCGTCCGCGGCTCCACGGGCCAGGTGCCCGGGGGCGGCCGGCGTACCTGAGTCCCGGCGGGCGTCGGGGCGGCCCCCGGCCCGCCGCGGGCGGTGCGGGGCCCGGTGGCCTCGGCGGTCCGGGACCGGCCCCTTCCGGTGGCGACCGGTCCGGCCCACCGGGCGCGTGTCCGCGGTTCGACGCGGGCAGGCAGCCCGGCGGGCTCAGCCTGTCGTCGAATTCCCGCCTGCCCTCCCCGCAGGGCCCGCCCTCCGGGCGGCCGGCGCCCGTGTGACGACAGGAGCCAGGGGCGCGGAGCACACCCGTGCCCCTCGGCCGGGACTCGGGCGTCGTTCGGCGGGGCCGGCGTGAAGTGGTCCCCGCCCAGCGGGTCCGGCCCCGGGCTTCCGCTGCCCGGTGGCGGCGGGAGCAGCGCAAGCGCACCGGGGTTGGGGGACACCTCCCGCCGCAGGAAGCCCATGAGGAACGGCGGGCCGGACGTGGCCGAGCCGGGGGAGAGCGGCCGGGGCAGGACGCCGCGGACGGCAGCCGCATCCGGCGCGCGCGGTGCGGGCGGGGCGACGCGCCCAGCCGCCCGGCGACGCAGCCGGTGCGCTTGCCGCGGCGCGGCTTGGCCTCGACGCCGCCCCAGAAGGCGAAGCCCTGCACCTTGACGACCGGCGCGCGCGGATCAGTCCCGACCGGTCGCCGAAGTGGTGGTACAGCGACCGCGGCGACGGTCGCGCCATGGGGTTCGTCCGGGCCGTAGTGCCACGTACCGTCACCGCCCGACCCCGGGCCCGCTCCCACGCGGCCCGGGGTCGGGCGGTGTGGCGTACGGGCGAAGTGACTGGCCATACGGATGAATCGGCGGCGGGTCGGCTTCGGCGGGTGATGCGGCAGGGGTACGTATCCGCGCGGCTCCGGTGACGCAGTGTGACATCCGTCCCCGGAGGCCCCGTTCCCGTCGTCCCCAGGAGGACCCTTGATGCGGCGCCAGCGAATAGCGCTTACCAGCCTTCCCGCCCTGCTCGTCCTGCTCGTCGGCACTCTCCTCGGGGCGGTCGCGCCCGCGCACGCCGAGGACTGGGGCCCGGGCGCTCAGGTCACGACCCCCCACGACCGTCCGGCGGCGAGCGCCGGGCCGCGCCCCGGTGCGGGTGGCCACCCCAGCGGCGTCGCCGGCGGGCCGGAGAACTCCCGCATCTGCGTCGGTGCCGTCTTCACCAGTCCCAAGTTCTTCTGCGGTGACCCCCGGCTCGGCCCGCGTAATCTGCCCGACAAGGGACTGCTCGGGTCGATCCTGGCCGACTACCGGCGCCTCGACGGGCAGAACGCCAACGGCTTCCTGGGCACCTGGTGGAACTACACGACGAGCAGCTACAAGTTCCCGGACCCCATCACCAACCCCGACGGATTCCGGACGGGCTTCACCCCCGTCAGCCTCACCTTGGGCGTCGGACAGAAGATCGACCGCTTCGGCGGCGAGGGCGGCCGCTTCCTCGCGCCCGCGGGCTCGCCGTACTCCCAGCGCTCCATCGCGCCGTCGAACCTCAACACCTTCGACGCGGGCTACCCCTTCAACTACCACCTGTACAGGGTCGCCAAGCCCTTCACCGTCCAGGCCGGCCCCACGGAGCCCTGGTTCGGGCAGCCCGGCAACGGACTGCAGTATGTGCTGCCTCCGGGCGACAACGTGGCCAACCACGTCGCCAACGGCGACCTCATCCGGCTCAACTGACGGGCCCGGTGCGTGGACCGGCGTGAACTGTGCGAGGCACTCGCCTCGGCGGGGGTGCCGGGCGGGCTCTACGAGATCCCCGGCTTCCACGAGTTCGACCTGAGGCCTGCGGACTTCAGGTACCTCCGGCGGGAGGGCGACGCGTGGGTGGTCGGCAACCACGAACGCGGGGTGGACGACCCGCACCGGAGCTTCGGCACCGAGGACGCGGCCTGCCGTTACCTCTACGACCGGCTCACCGACCGCGGGCCCGGCCCGGGCCCCGGCTCCGACGAGGAGATGGAGGACGTCGCGAGGGACCGGGAGGAGATCCGGCGCGCCGCCCTGGATGCCTATGAACGGGCCCGGCGCCGGGAGACCTGACCGCGGCCCGCGGGCCGCACACGGCGCGGCGGCCCGCCCGGACCTCCGGGCGGGCCGCCACGCCGCTTTGTCCGAGGGCCCGCGTGCGGTGACGGCGCCTACAGCTTCTTCTGCAGCAGCGTCACCGCGTAGGGGCTGCCCTTGCCGCCCTCCTTGTGGGGTTGCTCGCCGACGACGGTGTAGCCCGCGCCCTCGTAGTACGCCCGCAGTCGCGGGTTGCCCGCCACACAGTCCAGCCGCGCGTACGGGCGGCCCGCCTCGGTGATGCGCGACTCCGCCCGGTCGAGCATCGCCCGGCCGGTACCGCGGGGCGCGGCCGTCCGGTCCACCATGAGGCGGTGGACGTAGCCCGCGTCCGGGGGCCGCACCCCCCAGGCGTGCTCGTCGTCCCACCACAGCTCCCAGGCGCCGACCACCCGGCCCTCGTGCTCAGTGAGCCAGACCTCGCCCGCCGCCATGCGCGCGCGGAAGTGCCCCTCGTTCATCTCACCGGGCTTCCACTGCTCGATGCCGTGCTCCCGCATCCAGCGGGCCGCGTCGTCCCGGAGGCGGACGAGGAGGGCGGCGTCGTCGGGCAGGGCGAGACGGAAGGAGAAGTCGCTCATGCCTCCATTGTCACCGAGCCGCTCTCCCGGCCGTCGCCCGGCCCGTCCGAGTGCGCTCAGCGCAGCGTCGAGAGCGCCTCGCCCGACTCGAGTACCGCCGACAGTTCGGCCCGGGCGCCCTGTCGCGCCCGTACCGCCAGCGTCGCGCCCTTGGCGGAGCCGGTCACACCGCCCGTGGCCTTGATCCCTGCCACGTCGCGGCTGCCCGCCGCCAGCAGGTACCAGTGGCCGCCCGTGGACTTCCACAGCGCCCCGGCGAGCACCCGCGGCACCGCCCGGCCGCACGCCCCGGTGTCCCGGGTGCTCTGGCCCACCGGCGCGCCCGGAGTGCCGGGCTTGGACGCCGGCGGCAGGAACAGCGCCAGCGCCCGGCCGTCCGTGCCGCGCCAGGTGTCGGCGCGGGCGCAGACCCACGACGCCCGCCCGTTGCCCTCCGGTAGCCGCTGCGTGGCGTACCGCCAGACGTTGACCGACCGGGTGCCCAGGCCGCTCATGGAGGAGAGGTTGCACGCCGTCCTGGCCACGTTCGCCAGGGCCGTGGGACCGGTCGCCTCCACGGACGTGCCGTTCCCCGGCGGCTGGTATGTCAGGTGCGCCGGTACGAGGTCACCGAGGTCGGTGAGGAGGAACGGCCGCTCCACACCCACTCCCGGGGTGGCGCTGAACTGCAGCGCCGGCCAGGTGTCCCCGCACACCCCGGGACGGCTGTCCGCGCCCGGCATCCGCACCGGCTCGGTCACCCCGTCCGCCGTGCGGTCCAGTTTCGCCGGGACGTGCCCCGGGTCCCGCAGATCGCGCGAGGCCGCCTCGGTAATCCAAGGAGCGGTCAGGAAGCGGGTGTTGCCGTCCGTCCGGCCGAGGACCACGGCGGCCGTGGTCGCACCGGCGCCGTCCACCCGGGCGAAGTCCAGGGCCGCCGTGCCCCCGCCCTCGCGCGGCTCGGCGTAGCGGACCAGCCGCAGGCCGTCGTACATCAGCACCACGGCGGCGCCGTCCACGTCGCCCGCGTACAGCAACTGGGGCTGCTGCGCGGGCAGTCCCTCGGCGGTGCCCTTGGTGGCCGAGACGGCGACCCGGTCCGAGGGATGCGCCCACACGGCCATCGCCCGGCCCAGCAGCGCGCGGTCGGCGGCCCGCTCGCCGCGGGTCGGCCAGGTCGTGAAGTCCACCCGGGAGGCGCGGGTCCAGGCGGTGTCCTCCACCCGCAGCAGCTTCGCCGGGTCCAACTGCCCCGCGGCCCCGTACGCGGCCGGTGACCCGCCGGAGGCGTAGGGCTCCTGTCCACCGGTCAGCACCGCGATCACGGTCGCCGTGACGGCGACCGCGCCGGCCGCGATGAGGCCCACCCGCACGTGCTGCCTCCTGCGCAGCAGGTCCGTCGGCCGGGCCTGCACCGTGCACGGGTCGAACCCGCTGCCGCCCAGCAGCAGCCCTTCCGGTACCGCCTTGGCCGCCTTCAGCGCGCCGCGCGGGTCGGCCACCCCGACGGCCACCAGCAGCCTGCGCACCTCGCGGCCGTCCGCGTGCCGGGGCCGCTCCAGCTCCAGCAGCGCGTACGCCGCCCGCCCGGCCGCGTTCAGCCCGGACAGGGCGCGGTCCAGTTCGGCCTCGTCCGTCCCGGTCGCCTTGGTGTGCAGCCGCATGCCCCAGACGTACGGCGCCAGTCCGCCCGCCAGCGTCCTGCGCAATCGGCCGCGCCAGCCCTGCTCCCGCCCGAACGCCAGCGCCGTGTCCAGCACTTCGTGCCGCATCAGGGCGTACGCCGGGTCCATGCCCCCCCGCGGCCCGGGTACGTCCACCACGGCGGGGTCCGGTTCGCACGGCGAGCGCGGCAGCGCGCCCTGGGTCAGGGTGTGGGCGGTCAGCACCCTCCGGTGCCGGCCGAGCGACGGCGGCAGCGTCAGGTAGGCCAGCCGGACCAGGTGCGGATAGTTCTCGACGAGCGCGGCCTCCGCCTCCTCGACGTCCACGATCATGGGTGCGCCGTGCCGGGGACGGGTGGCGGTCGCGTGCTGGGCGTTCACGGTCCGTAGAACGAGCGAATCCGGTGATGGTCACCGCACCGCCCGCACCCCGCACCCGGCGCGGGAGCGGCCAAGTGCCGTCGGGCAGGGCTCTGTCGGTGACCGGTGACCGGTGACCAGTGACCGGTGACCGGTGACCGGTGACCGGTGACCGGTGGCCCGGTGACCTCGCCGCGGCGGGCACCGGACGGACGGCCGCAGGTGTGACCGGGCACGGCTCTCCCCACGCCCCCGGCGCAGCGACGGACGCCCTGCGCGCCGGGCCCGCGCGAAGCGGCCTGCCCAGGGCGGCGGTCGGTCGCCGGCCACGCCCTCCCGCCGGCCCCCGCGAGCGCACCCCGCCCCGGCCCCCGGGGGCGTTCCGGCACACGGGACCCGGACGGGCGGCCGGGGCGCTCTCCTCGCCGGGCGGGCCGGCCGCCGACCGGGCCTCCTCGCGGGCGCCGAGCACGACGTCCGAAACCCGCCGGAGTCCGCGACCGGTCGCCGCGATGCTGGTGGCATGGACATCCAGCGCACGACCTACGAGGTCCGGGCCCTCGACCCGGCCGTGGCCCGGCAGTTGCGGGCCACCGACGACGCCGGGCTCGTCCCCCGCCCCGAGCCGGATCCGGACGGCGGCGCGCCGCTGCGCTGCTGCCTGCGGCACAGCGCACCGGGGGAGCGGATCGCACTGGCCGCCTACGCACCCCTGCGCCGCTGGGCCGCCGCGACCGGGGCCGACCCCGGCCCTTACGCGGAGACCGGGCCGGTCTTCCTGCACGCCGCCGCCGAGGACTGCCCCGGGCCGCCGGAGCCGGCCGGCTACCCCGCCGCACTCCACGGCGAGCGGCGGGTCTTCCGCTGCTACGACGCCCGCGGCCGTATCCTCGGCGGCCGCCTGGTGCAGCTGACCGCGGACGAGGTCGCCGCGGGTGCCGCCGACGCCGTCCTGGCGGCCCGGTTCGCCGATCCGCGGGTCGCCCTGGTGCACGTACGGGCCGCGGAGTACGGCTGCTTCCTCTTCGAGGCCGTCCGCCGGCCGTGAACACGCCGAGGGCACCCGGCGTGTGGACGGGCGCCCTCGGCGGTGGTGCGGAGCGTCAGACGAGCTCGGCCTTCTCCAGCGCCGAGCAGCAGGTGTCGACGATGAGGCGGGTGACGACGTAGGGGTCGACGTTGGCGTTGGGCCGGCGGTCCTCGATGTAGCCCTTCTTGTCGACCTCGACCTGCCACGGGATGCGGACGGAGGCGCCGCGGTCGGAGACGCCGTAGCTGTACTCGCTCCACGGGGCGGTCTCGTGGGCGCCGGTCAGGCGGGCCTCGACGCCGGCGCCGTAGTTCTTGATGTGCTCCAGCGGCTTGCCGTCGCGGCCGAGGGCCTCGCAGGCCTCGACGATCGCGTCGTAGCCCTCGCGCATGGCCTTGGTGGAGAAGTTGGTGTGCGCGCCCGCGCCGTTCCAGTCGCCCTTGGCCGGCTTGGGGTCCAGGGTGGCGGAGACGCCGAACTCCTCGGCGGTGCGGTAGAGCAGCCAGCGCGCGACCCACAGCTGGTCGGCGACCTCCAGCGGGCTCAGCGGGCCGACCTGGAACTCCCACTGGCCGGGCATGACCTCGGCGTTGATGCCGGAGATGCCCAGGCCCGCGGCGAGGCAGTTGTCGAGGTGCTGCTCGACGATCTCGCGGCCGAAGATCTCGTCGGCGCCGACGCCGCAGTAGTAGCCGCCCTGCGGGGCCGGGTAGCCGGCCTCGGGGAAGCCCAGCGGACGGGAGCCCTGGAAGAAGGTGTACTCCTGCTCGATGCCGAACAGCGACTCCTGGCCCGCGAAGCGCTCGGCGACCGGCCGCAGCAGGGCGCGGGTGTTGGAGGAGTGCGGGGTGTCGTCGATGTTGAAGACCTCGCACAGCACCAGCAGGTTGTCGCCGCCGCGGATCGGGTCCGGGTAGGTGGCGACCGGCTTGAGCACGCGGTCCGAGCTGTGGCCCTTGGCCTGGTTGGTGCTGGAGCCGTCGAAGCCCCACACACCGGGCTCCGCGCCGTCAGCGAGGATCTTGGTCTTCGAGCGCAGCTTGGCGGTCGGCTCGGTACCGTCGATCCAGATGTACTCGGCCTTGTAGCTCACGGGCGTCATCCTTGTTGGCGGGGGCCTTGCGGGGCGGGTGGTGTGGCCACAGCAGCCTCACAACATGCGATTTCGCATCGATTGCCCGTGTGTTAACCCGATGTGAACATGGCCGCCGTCCGGGCTGCGGTGGGGGCCGCCGCGGCACCCCGCGGCACCCCCGGACGTCCGGCGGCGGACGCCCGGAGGCGCCGGAGCACCCGTGCGCACAGGCGGGCGGCCCGTCCCGTCGCGGCCCCCGCGCGACGGCGCCCGCGGGCGCCCGCGACCACGGACGTAGGGTGTGTGCCATGCCTCACATCACCGTGGACTACACAGGAAACCTCGCCGACGCGTTCGACCGGCGCGGCTTCGCGACCGCGCTGCACCCGCTCGTCGCGGAACTGATCGACACCAAGGTGGAGGCGTGCACGACCCGCTTCCGCAGACCCGACGAGTACGTCCTCGCCGACGGCGCCGAGGAGCGCGCGCTGGTCCTCGTCCGGGCCGCCATCCTGTCCGGACGGACCTCCGAGGCCAAGACGCGGCTGAGCGAGGCCGTCCTGGAACTGCTGCGCAAGCACCTCGCGCCGCCTCCGGGGCTCGTCGTGCAGACCGCCGTCGACGTCGTCGACCTCGACCGCACCTGGTACCGCAGCCACACCGAGCCGGCGGGGGAGCGGTGACCATGCGCATCGGACTCCTCGGCACCGGCCCCTGGGCGGAGATCGCCCACGGCCCCGCCCTCGCCGCCCACCCCGACGTCGAGTTCGCCGGCATCTGGGGCCGCCGCCCCGAGGCGGCGGCCGCACTCGCCGCGACCTTCGGCACCCGCGCCTACGCCGACGTGGACGAACTCATCGGCGACGTGGACGCCGTCGCCATCGCCCTGCCCCCGGACGTGCAGGCCCCGCTGGCCGCGCGTGCCGCCGAGGCCGGCCGGCACCTGCTGCTCGACAAGCCGGTCGCGACGACCGTCGCGGACGCCCGCCGCGTCGCCGACGCCGCAGAGGCCGCCGGGGTGGCGTCGGTGGTCTTCTTCACCCTCCGTTTCGACGCCACGAGCTCCGCGTGGATCGACGAGCAGGCCGCCGCGGACGGCTGGTTCACCGGCCGCGCGGAGTGGCTGGGTTCGGTGTTCACCTCCGGCGACAGCCCCTTCGCCGCGTCCCCGTGGCGACGTGAGAAGGGTGCGCTGTGGGATGTGGGGCCGCACGCGCTGTCCGTGCTCCTCCCGGTCCTCGGGGACGTCACCGCACTCACCGCCGTCCAGGGGCACGGTGACACCGTCCACCTGACACTGCGCCACGACAGCGGCGCCTCCAGCACGGCGGCGCTCAGCCTCACCGCCCCGCCCGCGGCCGCCGGGATGACCGTAGAACTGCGCGGCACCTCCGGCGTCGCCTCGCTCCCCGACCGTGCCGACGGGCCCGTGGCCGCCTTCGGCAGTGCCGTCGACGCCCTGCTCACGGCCGTGCGCACCGGCGTCCCCCACCCCTGCGACGCCCGCTTCGCGGCGCGCGTGACGGAGTTGCTGGCCTCGGCCGACCCCGTGTGACGCGCCGTCAGGGTCCGGGCACTGGCGGGCCACTTGCGAAGTGCCTATCGTTTGGGGTATGGCAGCGGACTGGTGGTCCATCGAGGTCTTCGACGCCGGCACATCCGCCGCGGCATGGCGTGACGCGTACGCGCCGACGCTGGTGGAGTCCGCGGTGACCAACCGTGCACGGGCGTGGGAGTGGCACACGTACGGGTGGGGCGTCGTCTTCGAGTTGTGCTTCCGCGACGAGGAGCACTGGCTCGCGTGGCGCGCCCTGCCGGGCACGCGCGCGGCGCTCGACGTCGTTCCCGATCCGGTCTCCGGCGTCCTCGTCCACCGGGGGCGCGGCGGCGCCGGCGGAGCCTTCGTCCCCCGAGCCCCGCGCCGATCGCCGGGCTCGGCCGCGGTGGGCCTGGCCGAGCCGCCGCCGCAGCCGTCCGGCGCGGCGGTCCTGTGCGAACGGGGGGCGCGCGCCTGACACCGCTCAGCGCGCGCTCCGCCGTGGCCCTGTCTGCCGCGGCCACGCGCGGCCCGTGGTCTCCACGGCCGCGGCCCGCAGCAGATCGAGCACGGCGGCCGCGGGATGGCCGGCGAACGCGGGGAACCGCCGACGGCGGTACGCGTTCCAGTAGCTCACCGCGCGGCGCTCGGTGATCGCCAGGAACTCCGGGTGCCCGGCGGCGAACCTTCCGTACACGCGGCGCGCCTCACTCCCCGGGACGAGGGCCTCGGTGAGCCGTGCGCGGATGTCGCCGACGATCTCCAGCACGTACTCGCCGGTGAGCCGCACCACGAAGGGCACCGCCCAGGGCTCGGCCACCCCGGCGATGTGCGCCGCGTGCCGCTGCCTTATGTATCCGTCGTGGTGCATCGCGAACAGGCAGTGCAGGACGAGGCGCTGCCGGGCGGTGAGGGCGGCCACCTCGTCCGCGTGGGGTTCGTCGTGGTATAGGCGTACGGGGATCCGCACCCCGCCGCGTACCTGCCAGTGGGGAGCGAAGGGCGGGAGCGGGAGCAGAGCGGTGACGGCGCGCACGTCCGGGCCGAGCGCCGCGGGGAACGCGGCCTCCAGGGCCGGCGGATCCGTCGGTTCGAGGGACATCGCGGCACCGTACCCGGGAGCGGGCACCCCTCCATGGCGAAGCGGCGGGAAGAACGCGCGCCCGGTGCGGCCTTGTACGGATCTTGACTTCCTCCTCCGCCTAGAGGCGGGGGATTCCAGCGGTCGCCCGCTGGGTTTCCTGCTTCATCGACGACCGCCCCGTCCGGGAGGACTCCCGTTGAGGTCTTACACCGTCTCCACAGGCAGACGCCGCCAGCCCGGCGGCCAGGATGTTGCGTGCCGCGTTCACGTCGCGGTCATGCACCGCGCCGCAGTCGCACGTCCACTCGCGGACGTTCAGCGGCAGTCTCCCGCGGACCGTGCCGCAGGCTCCGCACAGCTTCGAGCTGGGGAAGAAGCGGTCGACCACGACGAGTTCGCGCCCGTACCAGGCGCACTTGTACTCCAGCATGGAGCGCAGTTCCGTCCACGACGCGTCCGAGATGGCGCGTGCGAGCCTGCCGTTCTTCAGCAGGTTGCGGACGGTCAGGTCCTCGATCACGACCGTTTGGTTCTCACGGACGAGCCGAGTGGTGAGCTGGTGCAGGAAGTCGCGGCGCCGGTCGGCGATCCGGGCGTGGACGCGGGCGACCTTCACCCGGGCCTTGGCCCGGTTGCTGGAGCCCTTGGCCTTGCGGGACAGCTCTCGCTGCGCGCGGGCAAGCCGCTTGCGGTCGCGGCGCTCGTGCCGGGGGTTGGCGATCTTCTCCCCGGTGGACAGGGTCACCAGGCAGGTGATCCCAGCGTCCAGACCGACTGCCGCAGCGGTGGCGGGCGCGGGCGCGATGGCGTCCTCGCACAGCAGGGACACGAACCAGCGCCCGGCCGCGTCACGGGACACCGTCACCGTGGTCGGCTCCGCACCCTGCGGGAGGGGCCGCGACCAGCGGATGTCCAACGGGCCGGCCGTCTTCGCCAGGGTCAGCCTCCCGTCGCGCCACGTGAAAGCCGAGCGGGTGTACTCGGCCGAAGCACGGGACTTCTTCCGGCTCTTGTACCGGGGGTACTTGGCACGCTTGGCGAAGAAGTTCCCGAACGCCGTCTGAAGGTGGCGCAGCGCCTGCTGGAGCGGGACGGAGGACACCTGCGTCAGGAAGGCGAGATCCTCGCTCTTCTTCCACTGCGTCAGCGCGGCCGACGACTGCACGTAGGAGATCCGGCGCTGCTCGCCGTACCAGGCCCGCGTGCGCTCCTCCAACGCCTTGTTGTAGACGAGGCGGACGCAGCCGAACGTGCGGGACAGCTCTGCTGCCTGCTCGTTCGTGGGGTAGAAGCGGTACTTGAATGCCCGCTTGACCTGCCGCGCCATGCCTCACACTTATCAGGTTCCGTGTGAGTGGCGCTGTCGGCCGGTGGCCCCGGACGCCGAATCGCCCTGGCGGCGATTCGCCTTTCCCTGCCCCGCTCCGCGGTAGCTTCGTTTCTCCCCCGCAAGCGGGAGGTACCCCCACCCCGGCCTGAAGGCCGGGGTATCCACGAAGGAGGCCCGATGAAGGCCATCGTGTACACGGAAGGCGGCGGCCCCGAGGTGCTGCGCCTGACCGAGCGGCCGCTGCCGCAGCCGGGTCCGGGCAAGGTACGGGTACGGGTCGAGGTGTCGGGAGTCAACCCGACGGACTGGAAGTCACGGCGCGGCGGACCTCCCGCCACGGTCGAGGAGCAGGTGCCGAACCAGGACGGCGCCGGGGTCGTCGACGCGGTCGGGGAGGGCGTCGACCCCGGGCGGACCGGTGAGCGGGTGTGGCTGTGGGAGGCCGCCTGGCAGCGGGCCGACGGCACCGCTCAGGAGTACGTGACGCTCCCCGAAGGGCAAGCGGTGCCGCTGCCCGCAACCGCGTCCTTCGACACCGGCGCGAGCCTCGGGATCCCGGCGATGACCGCGCACCGTGCGCTCACGGTCGCGGAGGGCGGGCCGAGCCGGCTCGGCCCGGGCGTCCTGCGTGGACGCAACGTCCTGGTCGCGGGCGGGGCGGGCGCGGTCGGCCACGCGGCGATCCAGCTCGCGCGCTGGGCGGGGGCGTTCGTCGTGGCCACGGTCAGCAACCCCTACAAGGCGGAGCTGGCCCGTGCCGCGGGAGCACACCACGTCGTGGACTACACGGCCCCCGACCCCGCCGCCGAGATCCGCCGTGCCGCACCGGAGGGCGTGGACATCGTCGTGGAGGTCTCCGTGGCGGCCAACGCCGGGCTCGATCTGGCGGTGCTGGCGCCGAACAGTGTCGTCGCCTACTACGCGGACAACGGCGGCACCGAGTTCACGCTGCCCGTCAGGGAGACCTTCGCGCGCAACCTGCGCTGGCACGGTGTGCTCGTCTACACCATGCCTGACGCCGCGAAGCGCGAGGCGGTCGCGGCCGTCACAGCGGCCCTGCGGGACGGGGCCCTGCGGTCCGGCGAGGAGGCCGGGCTGCCGCTGCACCGCTTCCCCCTGGAGCGGACCGGGCAGGCGCACGCGGCGGTGGAGGAGGGCGCGGTGGGCAAGGTGCTCATCGACGTCCGGAACAAGGCGTAGCCGCGCGGGGCGGGCGGGGACCCCGCCCGCCTTGCCGCGGCGACCGGTTTCGCCGAACCCACGTCGAGGACCCGCCCGCGGCCACCGCCTTCGAGCGGGGCCCTGCCCCTGTGGGCGTACGCCGGCGCGCCGACACCGGGTCTAAGCGTGGATGACGTTCGTGCCGAGCAGGCCGAAGAGCAGGACGCCGATCACGAGCCGGTAGACGATGAACGCGTTGAACGAGTGCTTGGCCACGAACTTCAGCAGCCAGGCGATCGACGCGTACGCGACGACGAAGGAGACGACCGTCCCGACGACGAGCGGTGCCGTGTCCACCCCGGCGCCGAGCGCGTCCTTGAGTTCGTACAGGCCGGCCCCGGTCAGGGCGGGGATGCCCAGGAAGAAGGAGAGCCGCGTCGCGGCGACCCGGTCCAGGTCGAGGATGAGCGCCGTGGACATCGTCGCGCCGGAGCGGGAGAAGCCGGGGAAGAGCAGGGCGAGGATCTGTGAGGAGCCGACGAGCATCGCGTCCTTGAACGTGGTGTCGTCCTCGCCGCGCTTGTGGCGGCCCATCTGGTCGGCCACCCACATCACGCCGCTGCCGACGATCAGCGAGCCCGCGACCACCCACAGCGAGGCCAGCGTCCCCTCGATGAGCGGCTTGGCCGCCAGGCCGACGATCACGATCGGGATCGTCGCGAAGATCACCCACCAGCCGAACTTGTAGTCGTGGTGGTACCGCTCCTCGCGGTTGGCGAGGCCGGTGAACCACGCCTTGCAGATCCGGACGATGTCCTTGAAGAAGTAGACCAGCACGGCCGCGATGGCGCCCGACTGGATGACCGCGGAGAAGGCGACGACCGCCTTGTCGTCCACCGGGATGCCCATCAGGCCCTCGGTGATCTTCAGGTGGCCGGTGGACGAGACCGGGAGGAACTCGGTGACTCCCTCCACGACGCCGAGCACAGCTGCCTGACCGATACTGATGGCGCTCATGGGACCCATCTCTGCGGAGTACGTGGCGTGCCCGGGCCTGCACCGGCCGGAGCCCTACGGAGTGTAAGAGAAGTTCCGTGTCCCCGGCGAACCAGGTCCGCCCCGCCGCACGGGCCGGCGGACGGCGGAACCTCGCCGCGCGGTCGGGTTCGCGGTCGCGTCGTGGGGGAGGGCGGTGCGGCGCCGTGTCGCGCGTATCACATAGTGGAAGTGCAGTGGTAAAGCAGGGCAAAGGGGGGTGGCCGCTGTGGCGGCCCCCCGGACCCGGACGTGGGCGTGCGGCGGCGCAGCCGCCGGCGTCCCGCCGGCTCCCGACCGCGGGGCGGGCCGCGGAGCGCCCAAGACCCGTACGCGCGGATGAAGTGACCACGGGCGCGGGCGCGTCCGGACGACCGTGGGCGATACTGGCGGCCGCAACGCCGCGTAGGAGCCTTTCGTGTCGATGATCAGCAATCTCCGCAGAGCCATCCGCCTCACCGACACGCGCCGACGGCGCGTGGACCTCAGCCACCCGGCGCGCTCCCCACTGGGCAGCTCCGTGGTGAACTGCGTGGTCTACGTGGACGGACTGCGACAGGGCGACTGCGCGGCCCACGAGGCGGTCACCCGGGTCCGCGAGTCCGGCCGCGGCTTCGTGTGGATCGGGCTCCACGAGCCCTCGGAGGCGGAGTTCGCCGGTGTCACGGAGCTGTTCGGGCTGCACCCGCTCGCCGTCGAGGACGCCGTCCACGCAGGGCAGCGGCCCAAGCTGGAGCAGTACGGCGAGACGCTGTTCACCGTCCTCAAGACCGCCCGCTACGTCGAGCACGACCGGCTCACCGCCACCAGCGAGGTGGTGGAGACCGGCGACATCATGGTCTTCACCGGCCACGACTTCGTCATCACGGTGCGCCACGGCGGCCACGGCTCCCTCGGTCCGCTCCGGGAGGGCCTGGAGACCGTCCCCGGCCACCTCGCGAGGGGCCCGGGTGCCGTCCTGCACGCGATAACCGACCATGTCGTCGACGAGTACCTCGCCGTCACCTCCGCGGTCCACGCGGACATCGAGGAAGTCGAGACGGACGTCTTCTCGGATCACCGCGGCAGCGGCACCGACGCCGGCCGGATCTACCAGCTCAAGCGCGAACTGCTCGAGCTCAAGCGGGCCGTGGCACCGCTCGGCCGCCCCCTCCAGCGGCTCGCGGAGGACACCCTGCCGGGCATCGAGGCCGACCTGCGGACCTACTTCCGCGACGCCGCCGACCACCTCGCCCGCGCCACCGAGCAGGTCAACTCCTTCGACGAACTGCTCAACTCGATACTCCAGGCCAACATCGCGCGGGTGACCATGGCCCAGAACGAGGACATGCGCAAGATCAGCGCCTGGGTCGCCGTCCTCGCCGTCCCCACCATGATCTGCGGCCTGTACGGCATGAATTTCGACCACATGCCGGAACTGCGCTGGACCTACGGCTACCCGCTCGCTGTGGGTGGGATGCTCGTCGCCTGCTTCGCCATCCACCGCGGATTCCGGCGCAACGGATGGTTGTGACCAGTACCGAGTGGCACCCTGCCGGCGTGAGCACTCCGACCGGCCGCGACGGCGCGGCCGAACAGGCCGCCGGCACCCGCCGCCTCGGGCACGGCCCGGGCCGGTGGTCGCGGTGACCGGCCGAAGCGGCCCGGGGCCGTTCTTCGCCGTACGGACCGGCCCGGGCGAACCGCGGGCCGAGGGATTCGTGCCGCTGGCGGAGGTCTGTGCGGGGCGGCCGTCGCCCGCGCTCGCCGGGCGGGTGGCGGAGGTCGGGCGGCGGCTCGGCACGCCGGAGCGGCGCGTCGCCGCCTCGCTGGCCCAGCAGGGGCTGGCCGCGCGCCTGTGGTCGGTCGCGCTCGGCCCGGCGGCGCTGACCGGCCGGATGCCCGACCTGTCCGATGGACGCCTGTGGTGGCACCCCGGCCGGTCCACCCCGGACGAGCTGTGGCTGCCGGAGGACGCCCCGCAGGTGCCCGCGAGCCGGCTGCGCGAGGACGTGCTCCTGGGGCATCTGGTGCCCCTGTGTGCGGCCGTGCACGCGGTGTCGGGCGTCGCGCCCGGGCTGCTGTGGGGCAATGCCGCCTCGGCGCTGGCCGGCACCGTGCGGGTGCTGCGCTCCTGGTGCCTGGGGGAGGGCGCACAGCCCGCCGCCGCGGCCCGTGCCGTGGCGCTGGCGGAGGAGCTGATGGCGGACCCCCTGCTGCGCGACGCCGGAGACCTCCGCCGCACCGGGCCCGGCGCCCCCGCCTACGTGCGCCGCAGTTGCTGCCTCTACTACCGCGTGCCCGGCGGCGGGCTGTGCGGGGACTGCGCGCTGCGCTGAGCGTCCGACCCGCCGTCGCCGCCCTCCCGACATGGAACTATCCCTGTGGGCAGCGGAGTTGCCGATGTGAAAGGCTGTCGCCGGCGGCGTCGGGTCAGGGCCGGCCGGCCGCCGAGAGGAGCAGGTGATGGAGAACGGCTTCCGCGCCGAGGAGATCGACACCGGCAGACCGCACCCGGCGCGGATCTACGACTACCTGTTGGGCGGCAAGGACAACTACCAGGTGGACCGCGCGGCCGCCGACGCGCTCGCGGCCGCGGCGCCCGAGGTGAGGATCGGAGTCCGCGCCAACCGGGCCTTCATGCGCCGCGCCGTCCGGCACGTGGTCGGCGGCGGCGTCCGCCAGATCCTCGACATCGGCACCGGCCTGCCCACGTCCCCCAACGTGCACGAGACCGCCCAGGACGTGGCGCCGGACGTGCGCATCGCGTACGTCGACAACGACCCGATCGTGAACACCCACGCCAACGCCCTGCTGAGCCGCTCGGGCGCCACCAGCGTCGTGCTCGCCGACCTGCGCGACCCGCGGGCCGTCCTGGACCACCCCGACGTCCGCCGGGTCATCGACTTCCGCGAACCGGTCGCCCTGCTCCTCGTCGCCGTGCTCCACTTCCTCACCGAGCAGGACGAGCCCGCGGAGGTCGTCGCCACCCTGCGCGACGCGCTCCCGGCCGGCAGCTACCTGGTGCTCTCGCACGCCACCGGTGACTTCGCCGACCGCAGTGACGCCCAGGCCGTCTACAACAACGCCACCGCCACGCTCAACCTGCGCTCCCGTGCCGAGGTCGAGCGGCTCTTCGACGGCTTCGAACTGGAGGAGCCGGGCCTCGTGCAGGTCCCGTTCTGGCGCCCCGACACCCCCGTCCCGCCGCGCTCGGGCGAGATCGGCTTCTACGGCGGCGTCGCCCGCCGGGTCTGACGGCCCCCGCCTTCAGGCCGGCCGCTCCAGCCGGTCCCTCAGGACCCGGGCCCTGGCCCGCTGGACCGCCCCCGCCTGGGCGGTGGCGAACCGCAGCAGGCCGGGCGGCGTACGCAGGCGCAAGGTGTCGGTCACGACGCTGCCGGCCCCGTCCCGGTCGATGGCGAAGCGATAGCGCATGCGGACCCGCGCGGGGCTGCGGACCTCGCCGGAGATCTCGGCAGAGTCCGGCAGACGGTCCGGTAGGGCGACGAGCGTCACGTCGATGACGTTGTCGTGGCGCAGCGGACCCAGGAACCGGAACCGCTCCACGGCGGTGTAGCGCACCTCCCCGCCGCCGCGGCGCACATCGCGGACCTCGACGAGCAGCGGCGACAGCCCGACGTAGTGCGCCGGCTCGGCCAGGTGAGCGAAGACCGTCCGCGGGGGCGCGGCTATCGGGAAGATGTGCTCCAGTTCGGCGGACGGCATCGCGGACCCCTCCTCGGCACGGCGCATGGCACGGCGATCCTCCCACCGCCCGCCGCGCGGGTGCCCCCGCACGCGAAAAGCCGTCGGCCGGCGCTCCTGGCGCAGGAGGGCCGGCCGACGGCTGGTGCACGGACGGGCGGGACGGTGGCCCGCCCCGCCCGAGCCGCGTCACACGTCGAAGTAGAGCTCGAACTCGTGCGGGTGCGGCCGCAGCGCGATCGGGGCGATCTCGTTGGTCCGCTTGTAGTCGATCCAGGTCTCGATCAGGTCGGAGGTGAAGACACCGCCCTGGAGGAGGAACTCGTGGTCGGCCTCGAGGGATTCGAGGACGGCCGACAGCGAGGTCGGGACCTGCGGGACGCCCGCGTGCTCCTCGGGGGCGAGCTCGTAGAGGTCCTTGTCGACGGGCTCGGCCGGCTCGATCTTGTTCTTGATGCCGTCGAGGCCGGCGAGCAGCAGCGCCGAGAAGGCCAGGTACGGGTTGCCGGAGGAGTCCGGGGCGCGGAACTCGATGCGCTTGGCCTTGGGGTTCGCGCCCGTGATCGGGATGCGGATGGCCGCGGAGCGGTTGCGCTGCGAGTAGACCAGGTTCACCGGGGCCTCGAAGCCGGGGACCAGGCGGTGGTAGGAGTTCACCGTGGGGTTGGTGAAGGCCAGCAGCGCAGGGGCGTGCCTGAGGATGCCGCCGATGTAGTAGCGGGCGGTGTCGGACAGGCCCGCGTAGCCCTGCTCGTCGTAGAACAGCGGGTCGCCGGCGGACCACAGGGACTGGTGGACGTGCATGCCGGAGCCGTTGTCACCGAAGATCGGCTTGGGCATGAAGGTCGCGGTCTTGCCGGCGCGCCAGGCGACGTTCTTCACGATGTACTTGAAGAGCATCAGGTCGTCGGCCGCGGCGAGCAGCGTGTTGAACTTGTAGTTGATCTCGGCCTGGCCGGCGGTGCCCACCTCGTGGTGCTGGCGCTCGACCTGCAGGCCGGACTTGATCAGCTCCAGGGTGATCTCGGCTCGCAGGTCGGCGAAGTGGTCGACCGGCGGGACCGGGAAGTAGCCGCCCTTGTACTTGACCTTGTAGCCGCGGTTGTCCTGCTCCGCACCGCTGTTCCAGGCGCCGGCCTCGGAGTCGATGTGGTAGAAGGACTGGTTCGCGCTGGTCTCGAAGCGGGCGCTGTCGAAGACGTAGAACTCGGCCTCGGGGCCGAAGTACGCGGTGTCGGCGATGCCGGAGGAGGCCAGGTAGGCCTCGGCCTTCTTCGCCACGTTCCGCGGGTCACGGCTGTACTGCTCGCCGGTGATCGGGTCGTGGATGAAGAAGTTGACGTTGAGCGTGGAGTCCTTGCGGAACGGGTCCAGCTTGGCCGTGGAGAGGTCCGGCACCAGGGCCATGTCGGACTCGTGGATGGCCTGGAAGCCGCGGATCGAGGACCCGTCGAACATCAGCTGCTCGTCGGGGTCGAAGGCCTCCACCGGGACCGTGAAGTGCTGCATCACACCGGGCAGGTCGCAGAACCGGACGTCCACGAACTTGACGTCGTTGTCCGAGATGAACTTCTTCACCTCGTCGGCGTTTTGGAACGACATCCAACTCCTCCTTGGCCCGGCCCGGGAGGCCGGATTGCAGCTCATGGGTGCGACCAGTGCGGTGGCGCACGTTGAAGCCGACCCTAGGGATCGGGCATTTCCCCCTCGTGACCCATTTGTTTCCTGCAGGTTAACCGAGCCGCCGTGCGGGTGCCGGGTCGGACGCGGACGCCCCGGAGCGGGGGGTTACCGTGGAGCGGTGGACAACAGGGATGTCATCGGATCGTGGATCGAGGGCCCGAAGGCCGCCGCGGAGCGGATGGGTGTCGAGTTCGGCTACCGGGGGCAGCGCCTCGGGCTGCCGGAGCACGGCCCCGGCTCGATGGCCCCGGTCGGGCGGCGCGTGGGCGCCCTCTTCATCGACTGGGGCCTGTGCGCGGTGATCGCCTACGGGCTGATCGCGCACCGTGACGCGGCCGCGGCCAATCCGTGGACCACGGTGGTCTTCGGCCTCATGAGCGTGCTGCTGCTGGGCACCGTGGGCACCACCCCGGGCAAGCGCGTGCTGGGGCTGCGCGTGGTGCGGGAGGACGGCGGCCGGCTCGGGCTCGGCGCGGCGGTGCTGCGGACGCTGCTGCTCCTGCTGGTCGTCCCGGCGGCGGTCTGGGACCGCGACACCCGGGGCATGCACGACCGGGCCGTGAAGGCGGTGCAGGTCCGGATGTGACCGCGGCGTGAACAGCGCGAAGTGCCCCGGACGATCGGTTCGTCCGGGGCACTTCGCGTTCCGTCGGTTCGTATGCGGTCAGCGGCCCTTCGGCATGCGCATGCCCTTGGGGAGCGGACCCTTCGGCACCGGCATGTTGCTCATCAGGTCGCCGAGCGCCCGCAGCCGGTCGTTGACCTCGGTGACCTTGGGGCCGGGCAGGACCCGCGGCAGCTTCATCAGCGTGTTGCGGATCTTCTTCAGGGGCACCTGGCCCTCGTCGCTGCCCACGACGAAGTCGGTGACCGGGACGTCGACGACCACGCGCGCCATCTTCTTCTTCTCGGCGGCCAGCAGGCCCTTCAACCGGTTCGGGTTGCCCTCGCCGACCAGGACGATGCCGGCCTTGCCGACCGCGCGGTGCACGACGTCCTGGCTGCGGGTCATCGCCACCGCGGGGGTCACCGACCAGCCTCGGCCGATGTTCTCCAGTACCGCCGCCGCGGCGCCGGGCTGCCCGTCGAGCTGGCCGAACGCGGCCGTCTCGGCACGGCGCCCGAAGATGATCGCCATCGCCAGCAGGGCCAGCAGGAAGCCCAGGACGCCCGCGTAGATGGGGTGACCGATCAAGAACCCGATGGCGAGGATGACACCGAAGGTGACGATTCCCACAGCCGCGAGGACGAGACCGACCTTGGAGTCGACCCGCCTGGTCATCTTGTATGTCTGGGCGATCTGCTTCAGGCGCCCAGGGTTGCTCTCGGATGTATCCCTCGCCATGCCGCACAGGATACGTGCCTCCGGTGCCCCGGGCCCCACCGGAGGGGTCCCGTCTTCGCCCGGTGGTCGCGCCGAGGGCTCCGGAAGCCGCGGAGGGGTCAGAGGACGCCGCCGCGCGGGGCCCGCGAGGCGACCAGGGCGTCCATCACGTGCTCCGCCTCACGGCGGTCCCTGGCGCGCTTGCGGTCCTCCAGCACGGCGGACCAGGCGTTGCGGCGGGCCGTCTCCTCGGCGCGGCGGAACAGGAGGTACTCCACGGCGCGCAGCGCGCCGGCGGCGGCGCCGGGGATGGTGCTCTGGCGGTGGAGGTGTGCGGCCTGCATGGTGGTGTCCCCCTCAGGACGGCTCAGACGCGGTCGGATGGTCCGCTTATCCAGAGTCACCACATTGTGTTACCAGCCGGTGACCGGTCGGTCAAACCGTCGTGAAACCCCGGCGATGCGCCTTGTGCCCATGCCGGGGCGGGTCCCGCACGTCAGGGACGCGTCAGGGGCTCCCGCGGGGGCCCCTGACGTGACGAACCGCACCTCGCGGCGGTGATCCGGAGATCAGCGCAGCGTGATCAGACCGCCCGGGCGGCGACGACCTCGCCACGCTCCCCGCGGCGCTCCATGGCCTGCTGGAAGAGCCGGCCGGCCCGGTACGAGGAGCGCACGAGCGGGCCCGACATGACGCCGGCGAAGCCGATCTCCTCGGCCTCCTCCTTCAGTTCCACGAACTCCTGGGGCTTCACCCAGCGCTCCACCGGGTGGTGCCGCAGGCTCGGGCGCAGGTACTGGGTGATGGTGATCAGCTCGCAGCCCGCGTCGTGCAGGTCCTGCAGCGCCTGGCTGATCTCCGCGCGCTCCTCGCCCATGCCGAGGATGAGGTTGGACTTGGTCACCAGACCCGCCTCGCGCGCCTTGGTGATGACCTCGAGCGAGCGCTCGTAGCGGAAGCCGGGACGGATCCGCCGGAAGATCCGCGGGACCGTCTCCACATTGTGGGCGAGCACCTCGGGACGGGCGCCGAAGACCTCGGCGAGCTGCTCGGGGACGGCGTTGAAGTCCGGGATCAGCAGCTCGACCTTGGTGCGGCCGGCGGCCCGGTCGGCCGTCATGGCGTGGATCTGCCGCACGGTCTCCGCGTACAGCCAGGCGCCGCCGTCCTCGAGGTCGTCGCGGGCGACGCCGGTGATGGTGGCGTAGTTCAGGTCCATGGTGACGACCGACTCGCCGACGCGCCGCGGCTCGTCACGGTCGAGGGCCTGCGGCCTGCCGGTGTCGATCTGGCAGAAGTCGCAGCGCCGGGTGCACTGGTCGCCGCCGATGAGGAAGGTGGCCTCGCGGTCCTCCCAGCACTCGAAGATGTTGGGGCAGCCCGCCTCCTGGCAGACCGTGTGAAGGCCCTCGCGCTTCACCAGGCCGTGCAGCTCGGTGTACTCCGGCCCCATCTTGGCCCGGGTCTTGATCCACTCGGGCTTGCGCTCGATGGGGGTCTGGCTGTTGCGGACCTCCAGACGCAGCATCTTGCGGCCTTCAGGCGCGACAGCGGACACGTCCGACTCCCTCTCGAGGCTTCGTTTCCTTGGTGAACATCAGCGTACGCCTGTGGATTCCGGGACGATCCGCGGGAGCGGCTCGGCCGACTCCAGGACCAGCCGCAGGTGCTTCTCCACCACCGGGAGCACCTCGGCGACGGTGACCTCACGGCCGAGCTCGTTGCTGAGAGAGGCCACGCCGGCGTCCCGGATGCCGCACGGCACGATGCGGTCGAACCAGGTGTTGTCCGGGTTCACGTTCAGCGCGAAGCCGTGCATCGTCACGCCCTTCGCGACGCGGATGCCGATCGCGGCGAGTTTGCGGTCCTCGCGGCGCTGGCCGGCGTTCGACGGCGCGTACTCGGGGCCCGAGAGGCGCGGGTCGAACTCCGGGTCCTGCAGCCGCGGGTCGAAGTCCAGCGTCAGCCCCGGGATCACCGGCGGCCGGTCCTCTATCGGGTCCCCCAGCACCCACACGCCGCTGCGGCCCTCCACCCGCGTGGTCTCCAGTCCGAACTCGGCGCAGGCGTTGATCAGCGCCTCCTCCAGCCGGCGTACGTGGGCCACCACGTCCACCGGTCGCGGCAGCTTCAGGATCGGGTAGCCGACCAGCTGACCCGGCCCGTGCCAGGTGATCTTGCCGCCGCGGTCCACGTCCACCACGGGGGTGCCGTCGAGCGGGCGCTCGCTGTCCTCGGTGCGGCGGCCCGCGGTGTACACGGGCGTATGTTCCAGCAGCAGGCACGTGTCGGGGATCTCGTCGGCGAAGCGCGCGGCGTGCACGCGGCGCTGCTCCTCCCACGCCTCCCGGTACTCCACCGCGTCCTCGCCGAAGCCCAGGTGGACGAAGCGCAGGTCACTCACGGCCGCTCCCTCTGTGGTCCTTTGCGGCGCCCCACCACGCGTCAAGGGCGCCTCAGCAACTGTACGTCCGGCGCGGCGGTGTCCCGCACGGGCCGGGGCCTTAGCACCTGGCGGAGGACAAAGAGAGCGTTCTGCCGATATCCGGGCGCTGATTCACCTGTTGTGGCGAATGAGAGGCGTCCGCAGCGTGAGAAGGTCACTACACAACGTTACATTCGCGCCGTTCTGCGAATGGCCCGTGGGTCCGCGGACGGCGCCCACCGCCACCGCGGGCCCACGACGCCGCGCCCGCGCACGCCCGCCACGCCCGCGACCCGACCGCACGCCCGGAAGGCAGGGGACCGCACCACCGATGTCCGACCGTTCCTCGCAGCGCCCCCCCAACCGTCAACTGGCCGCCCTGATCGCCGAAGCCGGGTTCTCCAACGCCGGGCTCGCCCGACGGGTGGACCAACTCGGCATCGAGCACGGTCTGGACCTGCGGTACGACAAGACCTCCGTCACCCGGTGGCTGCGCGGCCAGCAGCCCCGGGGCACGACGCCCGCACTCATCGCCGAGGTGTTCACCCGGCGGCTCGGGCGGCGGCTTTCCGCCCACGACCTCGGCCTCGACACCGCCGCGCCCGTCTACGCGGGCCTGGAGTACGCCTCCTGCGCGCGGGAGGCCGTGGAGATCGTCACCGGGCTGTGGCGGAAGGACACCGGGAACCAGGCCGACCTCCGCAAGATCGCGTTCACCCCCGCGGGGCTGGTCGTGCCCAGCCGGGACTGGCTGATCGGCCGGCCGGACGACCGGGTGGGGCGCGGCCCGGAGCCGGGCGCCGTCCCGGCAGGCGCGCGCGGTCCGGGCGCCGCCGCGCGGCTGCCGGCGCAACGGGCGGGCGGCGCGGCAAGCGGCGCGCCGGCGCCTGCCGCGTTCGCGGCCCCCACGGCGTCCGGCGGCAGCGGCCGGCGCGTGGGCCCGGGGGACATCGCCGCCCTGCGCTCCGTCGGTGAGCTGCTGCGCACCCTCGACAACGCCTACGGTGGCGGCCACGCACGTCAGGCCCTCGTCCGCTACCTGGAGCACGAGGCCGAGCCCATGCTGCGCGGCGGCTACGGCGAGTCGACGGGCCGCCGCCTGTTCGCCGCGGTCGCCGACCTCACCCGGCTCGCCGGCTGGACCTCGTACGACATCGGCGCCCACGGGCTCGCCCAGCGGTACTTCGTGCAGGCCCTGCGCCTCGCGCAGGCCGCCGGGGACCGGGTCTACGGCGGCTACGTCCTCGTCACGATGAGCCGCCAGGCGGTCTACCTCGGACACGGCCGCGAGGCCGTCCAACTGGCCCGGGTCGCCCAGCAGGGCGTCGGCAGCGGCGCCCCGCCGGTCGTGCAGGCGCTCTTCCACGCGGCGGAGGCACGCGGCCACGGACTGCTCGGCGAGGTCCGCGCCTGCACGGCGGCCCTGGTGCGCGCCGAACGCGCCCTGGAGGCGGTCGGGAAGGGCGACGACGTCCCGTCCTGGGCGCGCTTCTTCGACGAGGCCCAGCTCGCGGACGAGTTCGGCCACTGCCACCGCGACCTCGGGCAGTACCGCGCGGCCTCGCGGCACGCCGAACGCTCGCTGCGGCTGCGCGGCCACGCGTACGCCCGCAGCCGCGTCTTCTGCCGTACGGTGCTGGCCGCCGCGCGGCTGGGCCTCGGTGAGGTCGACGCCGCCTGCGCCCTGGGCGCGGAGGCCATGCAGGCGGCCGTGGAGATGCGGTCGCTGCGCGCCGTCGAGTACGTCCGCGACCTCGGCCGCCGCCTCGACACCCATGGCGACGCCGCCTGCGTCCGCGCCTTCCACGACCGGGCGACGGTGCTTGGTGTCGCCGTCGGTTGACGCCCTCCGCGCTCCTGGCGGGTGCGCCGGGGTCCCGGCGGCGGGGGCCGGCTCGTGGCGTGCGGGCCTCTGATCGCCGTCCCGGCGATGCTTGTCCTGGACGAGCCGACCGGGCCTTCGTCGCACCGGCGCGCAGTGTGTCCGTGTGGGGGCGGGGTTCGCCGTGGCGGTGGTCACGGGGATGCCCGCGGCGAGGAACGCGCCGGTGGCGACCAGGCTGGTGGCCGCAACCGCCCGCGGAGACCGACACGGGCGCGGCCCCGGCAAGGAGGGACGGTCGGCCGCCGCGTCTTGCCGGTGGCCCGCGGGCGGCGCTCGCGGGCCACCGAACCGTCGCCGGGCTACGCGGCCAGGGGCCGCGCGCCGGAGCCCTGGCCGAGGCCGACGTCGCGCAGGAGGTGCCGGGCGGCGCGGCGGCCGGAGAGCAGGGCGCCCTGGACCGTGCTGGTGTCGCGGTGGTCGCCGCAGACGTAGAGGCCCTGCAGTATCCGCACCGGGCGGCGTAGGTCGTGCGGGGCCGTCATGGCGGGGAGGGCCTGCGCGTCGTGGTGGACGGCGAGCAGTTCCCACCCGGCCGTGGAGGTGCCGTAGAGCTCCGCGAGGTGGGCCCGGACGGCGATGTCGTCAGGCGCGGGGTCGGCGGCGGCGCCCAGCAGCACCGACGTGACCAGGGCGCGTCCCACGGGCGCGCGGGAGGGGTCGACGAGACCGGCCGGGAACGTGTGGGAGACGGGGCCGCGCCGGTCCGCGTCGAGTACGAGTGCGGGCTGCTTCAGGGGCGCCGCCGACGCGGCGTGGTGCACCACCGTGACGCCGTGGAAGGCGGGGACGCGCAGTCCGGGCAGCAGCCCGGCCGCCGCCCGGGCGCCGGTGGCGACGACGACCGCCCGGCACGGGATCTCCTCGCCGCCCGCCGTGCGGACGCCGTTCGTGGCCGCGGCGACCGCCCGGACCCCGGTGCGGACGGTACCGGGCGGCAGCGCGGCCGCCAGCGCCTGAGGCACCGTCGCGGCGCCGCCCGCGGGCAGGCAGGTACGGCCGAGGGCGAATCCGCGCAGAACCAGGTCGGCGACCCGGCTGGACGTCGTGAGGTCCGGGTCGCAGAGCAGTGCCGCCAGCAGCGGCCGCAGATACCCGTCGACCGTGCGGGGGGCGAGGCCCCGCGAGGCGAGGGCGGCGGCGGCCGTGGTCTCGGGGCGCGCCAGCAGCCGCTCGACGGGTGCGTCGGCGAGTCGGTTGAGGGCCGCGCGCAGCCGGGCCTTGTCGAGGGGCGAGCCGATGGGCGCGCGGGCCGCGGCGAGTGCGGCGCGGGGGCCGCCGACGCGGTAGCCGCGGCCGGCGGACCGCACCAGGACGCCCGGCGAGAGCGGCCGCAGCTGCAGCTCGCACAGCTCCGGAAGGTGGCGCAGTTCCGGATAGGAGGTGTTGAGCAGCTGCGGGCCCCGGTCGAGGAGGAAGCCGTCGACCTTCTCGGTGGCCATGCGGCCACCGACCCGGTCCTCGGCCTCCAGCACGGTGACGGTGAGCCCGGCACCGGTGAGATGGCGCGCCGCGCTGAGACCGGCGAGGCCGGCCCCGATCACGCACACGTCCGCCTGTGAACCCGTAGAGCGTGCTGTAGA
The DNA here is from genome assembly GCA_033793685.1 of Streptomyces sp. ME19-03-3. Taxonomy (GTDB): domain Bacteria; phylum Actinomycetota; class Actinomycetes; order Streptomycetales; family Streptomycetaceae; genus Actinacidiphila. The sequence continues at coordinate 152,635 of JARAXD010000002.1, forward strand.
GAGCACGATGCCCCTCCCCGAGGTCGGCACGTTTCCCCGCTCGCGTCAGCTGGCGCTGGAACCGTCATGCCCACTCCCGCGCCAACTGATGCCGGAAAACGCCTCCGGGTGGCATTCAGTGCCGTTCTTCGGCCAGTGCGGCGCGGATCGCCTCGTCGATCCCGGGGTGGGCGTAGGTGAACCCGGAGTCCAGCAGCACGCGCGGCACCGCGCGGGTGCTGCCGAGGATCTCGGTGGCGAACTCCCCGACGACCGCGCGCAGTACGGGTTCGGGAACCGCGAACACCGTGGGCCTGCGCAGCACCCGTCCCATCGCGCGGGTCACCTCGGCGTTGGTCAGCGCCTCGGGCGCGCACAGGTTGACCGGGCCGGAGACGGAGTCCGTGTCGACGATGTGGCGCAGCGCCGCGACCTGGTCGCGCAGGGAGATGAAGCTCCAGTACTGGCGCCCGTCGCCGAGCCGGCCGCCCAGGCCCGCCTTGAAGAGCGGGAAGAGCCGGCCCCAGGCCCCGCCCCGGCCGGAGACGACCAGGCCGGTGCGGGCGAACGCGGTGCGCACGCCCGCGTCGCGGGCCGGACCGGCGGCGGCCTCCCAGTCGCGGCAGACGGAGGGCAGGAATCCGGTGCCCAGTGCGGCGCCCTCGTCGACGCGGCGGTCGCCGGTGTCGCCGTACGCGGTGATGCCGGAGCCGCTGACGAGCACCCGCGGCCGGGGGTCCAGGGAGGCGAGGGCCCGCGCGAGGGTGGAGGTGCCCTGCACCCGGCTGTCGCGGATGGTCCGCTTGTAGGCCTCGGTCCAGCGGTGGTCGCCGACCCCGGCGCCGGCGAGGTGGACGACGGCCTCGACACCCGCGAGCCCCGCGGTGTCGACGGTTCCTCCCCGCGGGTCCCAGCGCACCTCGTCCGGACCGGACGGCTCGCGCCGGACGAGGCGCACGACCTCGTGCCGGTCGGAGCGCAGGGAGCGGACCAGAGCGGAGCCGATGAGGCCGGACGAGCCGGTGATGGCGATGCGCATGGGGCCATCGTGACGCAGAACGGCCCTGCGAGTGTGGGAAGGTGACAGTCATGTCTGATATACGCGTGCGCCCTGCCCTGCTCTCCGACGACCCCGCTCTCGTCCGTCTGGAGCGGGCGACCTGGTCGACCCTGCACGCGGTGCGCCCGCCGCTGGAGGAGGACGAGACGTTCTTCGACGAGCGTTCGAGGCCGGACGCGTTCCTGGTGGCGGAGATCGACGGCCGCCTCGCGGGTTTCGTCGGACTGGTGCCGCCGACGCCGCTGCCCTCCAACGCCCATGTGCGCCAGATCCGGGGCCTGGCGGTCGACACCTGGGCGCGGGGCCGCGGGGTGGGGCTGGAACTCGTCCTGGCGGCCGTGGACGAGGCCCGCCGGCTGGGCGCGGTGCGCGTCACGCTGCGGGTGCTGGGCCACAACACCCCGGCACGGCGGCTGTACGAGGCGGCGGGGTTCACCGTCGAGGGCGTGCTGCCGGGGGAGTTCCTGCTGGACGGCGCCTACGTGGACGACGTCTGCATGGGGCGCCGGGTCTGACGGTCACCGGCGGGGCACGACGGCCGGCGGCGCGGGCCGGCTCAGCCGAAGCGCTCCCACAGCCGGGGGAACCGCCCCGCCACCGCGGCCGCGTCCTCGAAGTCGATGTAGGCGCCCTCCGGTTCCGCGGGCTGCGCCGGCAGCCCCAGCTCGGGCAGCCGGAGCCCGGTCAGCCGCTCGTACGCCTCGTCCGCCGCGTAGCCGAGGTCCTCGGCGTCGCCGTCGACCTCCGGGTCGAAGGAGCGGGCCAGCTCCGCCAGGTTCTCCGGGTCGTCGACGGCCCCCTCGAAGACGTGCCGGCCCTGACCGATGAGCCAGCACCGGAAGAAGTCGAACGCGTCGTCACCGGCGCCCCCCAGCATCAGGTCGGCGGCGCACCACACGTCCCAGCGGTAGGCCCGGTTGAACCGGCTCTCGAAGTGCCGGGCGAAATCGACGACGGACTCCGGGTCGAGCTGCGTCAGCCGCTCCACGAGCAGGTCGGCGTGCTCCTCCGGGTCGCCCCCCGCCGCCTGGCGCGTGCTGTCGACGATCTCCCAGAATTCCGTCTCGTCAATCACCGCTCAAGCATCCTGGTTGCGACCGTCGGACGCACGTGGGACACGGCGGTGGCGGTCCTCACGCGTAGAGGGCGGCCATCGCGCGGACGTCGGCGGCCAGCCTCTCGCGCAGGGGGCCGGGGCCCAGCACCTCGGCGTCGGGACCGAGGGACAGGAGCTGTTCGCGGGCGACGTCCAGGTTCTCGACGGGCAGTGTGACGGTCACCCGCCCCTGCGCGTCCGGCGGCGCGGCGGCCGCGAGGGCCTCGTGCGCGGCGGCGCGGTCGGTGACGTGGGGCAGGCGTCGGGCGCCGTCGGGCGTGAGGCGCAGGACGACCTCCTCCCGGAGCATCGAGCGGGCGAACTCGGCGGCACGGGCCTCCCAGAACGCGGGGAGGTCGAAGTCCGGGTCCCGGCTGAAACGATCCTGCACGGGTTCCGCGGCGGTGAACCGGTCCACCCGGTAGACCCGGACGTCCGCGCCGCAGCGCGCCACCGCGTACCAGACGCCGGCTTTGAGGACGAGTCCGTACGGGTCCAGTTCGCGCTCCACCTCCTCCTCCCCGCGCCGGTACCGGGCCCGCAGCCGGCGGTCCCCCCACACCGCCGCGGCGAGCGCCGGCAGGAGCCGCGGTGTCGGCGGCTCCTGCCACCAGCCCGGCGCGTCGAGGTGGAAGCGCTGGGCCGCCGTACGCGGCGCGTCGCGCAGCTCGGGCAGCAGAGCGGCCGAGACCTTCAGCCGGGCCGAGGAACCCGCGTCGTGCAGTCCCATGGCCCGCAGCGCGGCGGGCACCCCGGACAGGAAGAGCGCCTCCGCCTCCGCGCGGGCCAGCCCGGTCAGCCGGGTGCGGTAGCCCTCCACCAGGCGGTAGCCGCCGGCGCGTCCCCGCTCGGCGTAGACCGGGACCCCCGCCTCGGACAGGGCCAGCACGTCCCGGCCGACGGTGCGCTCGGACACCTCCAGGGCCGCGGCGAGTTCGGTCGCGGTCATCGACTCGCGGGACTGGAGCAGGAGGACGAGGCGGATGAGCCGTGCCGCACGCATGCCTCGAGGCTAGGGGGTCGCCCCGGGCCCCCGCGGGCCCGGTCAGGGCCGCACCGGTCCGCCGGTGCCGGCTGTCCGCGCGTGCGGCGGGCGGGAGCGACACCCGGGCGGGAGCCCACGCGCGGGTGACGCCCGGGCCACCGTCCGGCGGGTCGCCGGCCCAGGCGTTCCGCCGTCGCCCCAGGGCTGGTCGGCCCGCGTCGGGCCTCCCCGCAACGGCCGAGGCCCCGACCCCTCCAGGGGGTCGGGGCCTCGGCCGTCGTACGTCAGGCGAGGACTGCGGCCGGTTTACAGGCCGAGGTCGCCCTCGAACTCGCCGGCCTCCAGGCGGGCCTTGACGTCGTTCAGGTAGCGGGCGGCGTCCGCGCCGTCGACCAGCTGGTGGTCGTACGACAGCGTCAGGTACGCCACGTCGCGGATCGCGATGGTCTCGCCCAGGTCCGGGTGGCTGACGACCATCGGGCGGCGCACGGTGGCGCCGATGCCGAGCTCGGCGACCTGCGGGTAGTTCACGATGATCGTGTCGAACAGCGCGCCGCGCGACCCGGTGTTGCTGATCGTGAACGTGCCGCCGGACAGGTCGTCCGGGCTGATCTTCTTGTTGCGGACCTTGCCGGCCAGCTCGGCGGTCTTCTTGGCGATGCCGGCCAGGCTGAGGTCGCCGGCGCCCTTGATGACCGGGACCATCAGGCCCTGCTCCGAGTCCACGGCGATGCCGACGTTCTCGACGTCGTGGTAGGTGACGGTGCCGTCATCGTTGATCTTGGCATTGATGACCGGGTGGGCCTTCAGCGCCTCGGCGGCGGCCTTCACGAAGAACGGCATCGGCGAGAGCTTGACGCCCTCGCGGGCCAGGAAGGACTCCTTGGCCCGGGCCCGCAGCCGCATGATCCTGGTGACGTCCACCTCGACCACGGTCGACAGCTGCGCCTGGCTGTGCAGGGCCTTCATCATGTTCTCGGCGATGACCTTGCGGATGCGGGTCATCTTGACGGTCTGCCCGCGCAGCGCGGCGGCGGCGGCCGGAACCGCGACGCCCGCGGACGGGGCCGGGGCGGCCGGCGCGACAGCGGCCTTGGCGGCCTCGGCGGCGGCCAGGACGTCCTGCTTGCGGATGCGGCCACCGACACCGGTGCCCTTGACCGTGGCCAGGTCCACGCCGTTCTCCGCGGCCAGCTTGCGCACCAGCGGGGTCACGTACGCGCCCTCGTCGGTCGGCGCCGTGGCCGCGGGGGCGGCCGGGGCGGACGGGGCCGGGGTGACCGGGGCCGGGGCGGCGACCGGAGCCGGGGCGGGAGCAGGGGCGGCGACCGGAGCCGGCGCGGCGACCGGAGCGGCGGGAGCCGGAGCCGGAGCCGGCTGAGCGACCGGGGCGGGCGCCGGGGCCGGAGCGGCGGGGGCCGGAGCCGGGGCGGCGGGGGCCGGGGCGGCCGCGGGGGCGGCACCGGCGGCACCGATGACGGCGAGCCTCGCGCCGACCTCGGCGGTCTCGTCCTCACCGACGAGGATCTCCAGCAGGGTGCCGGCGACCGGCGACGGGATCTCGGTGTCGACCTTGTCGGTGGACACCTCGAGCAGCGGCTCGTCGGCCTCGACGCTCTCGCCGACCGACTTCAGCCAGCGGGTGACGGTGCCCTCGGTCACCGACTCGCCCAGCGCCGGCAGCAGCACCGGGGTGCCCTCGGCACCGCCGGCCGGAGCCGCGGCCGGGGCGGCAGCGGGGGCCGGGGCGGGCGCCTCGGCAACGGGCGCCGGGGCCTCCTGCACCGGAGCCGGCGCGGGTGCCGCGGCGGCCGCCGGGGCGGGAGCGGCAGCGGGGGCGCCCGTGCCGTCGTCGATGACGGCCAGCTCTGCGCCGACCTCCACCGTCTCGTCCTCGGCCACCTTGATGGAGGAGAGGATGCCGGAGGCGGGCGCCGGGATCTCGGTGTCGACCTTGTCGGTCGACACCTCGAGCAGCGGCTCGTCGGCCTCGACGCGTTCACCCTCGGCCTTGAGCCAGCGGGTGACGGTGCCCTCGGACACGCTCTCGCCGAGCGCCGGCAGGGTTACGGAAACCGCCATGGTTTCGGTTGCTCCTAACGATCTGTGCGGATGGTTGCGCGTGTCCGTGGGTCAGTCGTGCGAGTGCAGCGGCTTGCCGGCCAGCGCGAGGTGGGCCTCGCCGAGGGCCTCGCTCTGCGTCGGGTGCGCGTGGATGAGCTGCGCGACCTCCGCGGGCAAGGCCTCCCAGTTGTAGACCAGCTGGGCCTCGCCGACCTGCTCGCCCATGCGGTCACCGACCATGTGGACGCCGACCACCGCACCGTCGCGAACCTGGACGAGCTTGATCTCGCCCGCGGTCTTGAGGATCTTGCTCTTGCCGTTGCCGGCCAGGTTGTACTTCAGGGTGACGACCTTGTCGGCGCCGTACAGTTCCTTGGCCTTGGCCTCGGAGATACCCACGGAGGCGACCTCCGGGTGGCAGTACGTGACGCGGGGCACGCCGTCGTAGTCGATCGGCACGGTCTTCAGGCCGGCCAGCCGCTCCGCGACGAGGATGCCCTCGGCGAAGCCGACGTGGGCCAGCTGCAGGGTCGGGACGAGGTCGCCGACCGCGGAGATGGTGGGCACGTTGGTGCGCATGTACTCGTCGACGAGGACGTAGCCGCGGTCCATCGCGACCCCGGCCTCCTCGTAGCCCAGGCCCTGGGAGACCGGTCCGCGGCCCACGGCCACGAGCAGGACCTCGGCCTCGAACTCCTTGCCGTCGGCCAGGGTGACCTTGACGCCGTCGGCGGTGTACTCGGCCTTGGAGAAGAAGGTGCCGAGGTTGAACTTGATGCCCCGCTTGCGGAAGGCGCGCTCCAGCAGCTTGGAGCTGTTCTCGTCCTCGGCCGGCACGAGGTGCGGCAGGCCCTCGACGATGGTGATGTCCGCGCCGAAGGACTTCCACGCGGACGCGAACTCGACGCCGATGACGCCGCCGCCGAGGATGATCGCCGACTTCGGCACGCGGTCCAGGACCAGCGCGTGGTCGGAGGAGATGATGCGGTCGCCGTCGATGGCCAGGCCCGGCAGCGACTTCGGCACGGAGCCCGTCGCCAGCAGGACGTGCCGGCCGGTGTAGCGCTGGCCGTTCACGTCGACGGAGGTGGGGGAGGAGAGCCGGCCCTCACCGGTCACGTAGGTGACCTTGCGGGAGGCCACCAGGCCCTGCAGGCCCTTGTAGAGGCCCGAGATCACGTCGTCCTTGTACTTGTGGACCCCGGCGATGTCGATGCCCTCGAAAGAGGCCTTGACACCGAACTGCTCGGCCTCGCGGGCCTGGTCCGCGATCTCACCGGCGTGCAGCAGAGCCTTGGTGGGGATGCAGCCGCGGTGCAGGCAGGTGCCGCCGAGCTTGTCCTTCTCGATCAGGGCGACGTCCAGACCGAGCTGCGCCGCACGCAGCGCCGCGGCGTAGCCGCCGCTGCCGCCACCGAGGATCACTAGGTCGAAAACGGTGCTGGCGTCGTTCGCCACGTCACGTCCTCCATGCATGGATACGCCGGAGCCGGTCCGTCGTGACCGGGCGGCGGCTTTTGTTCGGCCGCTTCTGTTAAACGGGGCCCTGTCGTGCCGAGACAACATCTTCGCACCTGTTCCGGGCGGACGAGGCACCGGGCCGGTGTCCGGGGCGCACGCAACGCCCACGGCCCGGGGCTACTCGCCGGTATCCCGCACGGAATACGGAGCTGTCGCACTCTTGACGCACTCTTGACCAACGCGTACGGCCCCGGATGCCATACCCGGGGCCGTACGGAATGTGCCGAGGCTTACACCGCGGTCACAGGAGCTCGCCCTCGCCGGCCTTCTCGACCACGCGCACCAGGGTGCGGATGGCCGAGCCGGTGCCGCCCTTGGGGGTGTAGCCGAACGGGCCCGACTCGTTGAAGGCGGGGCCGGCGATGTCCAGGTGGGCCCAGGTGATGCCCTCGCCGACGAACTCCTTCAGGAACAGTCCGGCCGCCAGGCCGCCGCCCATGCGCTCACCCATGTTCGCGATGTCCGCGGTGGGGGAGTCCATCGCCTTGCGCAGGTCGGCCGGCAGCGGCATCGGCCAGGACTGCTCGCCGACCTCGGTCGCGATCTCGTGCAGGGCGGTCCGGAAGGCGTCGTCGTTGGCCATGACGCCGAAGATGCGGTTGCCCAGGGCCAGCACCATGGCGCCGGTCAGGGTCGCCACGTCGATGAGCGCGTCGGGCTTCTCCTCCGAGGCGCGGGTGAGGGCATCGGCCATCACCAGGCGGCCCTCGGCGTCGGTGTTGAGCACCTCCACGGTCTTGCCGCTGTACATCTTCAGCACGTCGCCGGGCCGGGCGGCGCTGCCCGAGGGCATGTTCTCGGCGAGCGCCAGCCAGCCGGTGACGTTGACGGGCAGGCCCAGGCGCGCGGCGGCGACCACGGTGGACAGCACGGCGGCGGCGCCGCTCATGTCGCACTTCATGGTCTCGTTGTGGCCCGCCGGCTTCAGGGAGATGCCGCCCGAGTCGTAGGTGATGCCCTTGCCGACCAGCGCCAGGTGCTTCGCGTTCCGGCCCTTGGCTCCGGTGTAGGCGATCTTCACCAGGCGGGGCGGGGTCGCCGAGCCCTGGCCGACGCCCATGATGCCGCCGTAGCCGCCCTTGACCAGCGCCTTCTCGTCCAGGATCTCGATCTTGAGGCCGTGGTCCTTGGCGGCCTCCTGGGCGAGGGCGGCGAAGGACTTCGGGTGGAGGTCGTTCGGCGGCATGTTGATCAGGTCGCGCGCGCGGTTGACCTCCGCCGCGATGACGCTGGCCCGCTCGACGGCGGCCTTGTACGCCTTGTCCCGCGGCTTCACGCCGACCAGTGCGACCTCGGCCAGCGGCGCCTTGCCGTTGGACGACTGGTACGCGGTGTACACGTAGGCGCCGAGCAGCGCGCCCTCGGCGACCGCCTGCGCAGCGTCCGCGTCCTGCACGGGGAGGGCGTAGGCGGCCTTCTTCGAGCCCGACAGGGCGCGGGCAGCCGCACCCGCGGCCTTGCGCAGCGCCTCGGTGTCGTACGCGGCCCCGTCGGCGGGGGCCTCGCCGAGTCCGACCGCCAGCACGACCGGGGCCTTCAGGCCGTCCGGAGCGGGGAGCTTGGTCACCTCACCCTCAGCGCCGGAGGCGCCCAGCGTCTCGAGCGTCGCGGCGAGCCGGCCGGAGAAGGCCTGGTCCACCGCCTCCGCCCCGGCGGCGACCTCGGGGCCCTTGGCGCCCTTGGTCACACCGACGACGACGGCGTCAGCGCGCAGCGCTGCCGCGGAGGAGGTGCTGAGAGTCAGTGCAGTCACGGTGATGCGGATCCTGTTCCTTCGGGGGTCCAATACTTGACGCCGGACTCCGTCCGGCTCCCCCTCGTGTCCCGGCGCCGGGCGTCCTTCGTGGCGACAGGGCGGGGGTGCAGGACCGACCTTACGCTCACTGTTGTTATTTGCGACCACGGCCCGCGCCCATGGCGGCGACGGTACGGGTTCTTCCCCGCGGAAAGGGCCCGGCCGACGGCCCCGACCGGGCCCCGACTGCCGTGTGTGCGACGGTGGTTGCGAAATCTCCCGGCGCCGGGTGCGGATGCCGCGCGGCGCTCAGCCCAGAGTCAGCACCAGCAGCGCGGTCGTCGCCGCGGTCTCGCACAACGCGCCGAAGACGTCACCGGTGACGCCGCCCAGACGCCGGCGGCACCGCCGCAGCAGCAGTTCCGCGGCGACCAGCGCCAACACCGCCGCCGCGGCGCAGCGCACCGTGTTCGGCACGCCGAAACCCGCCCCGCAGGCGGCGCAGACGGCCACCGTCGAAGCGGCGAGCACCCAGGCGGTACGGGCGGGCACGGCGCCCGCCACGGCCGCGCCGAGCCCGTCGGGCCTGGCCGGGGGCACCCCGTCGCGGCAGGCCAGCGTCACGGCGGAGCGCGCGGTGAACCCGGCCAGGGTGGCGGCGACCGCGCCGCGGGTCCAGGACTGGCCGTACAGCTCGGCCAGCGCGGCGACCTGCGCCAGCAGGACCAGGACGAGGGTGAGCACGCCGAAGGGTCCGATGTCGGACTGCTTCATGACGCGCAGCGCGTCCTCGGCGGGCTTGCCGCTGCCCAGTCCGTCGGCGGTGTCGGCCAGCCCGTCCAGGTGCAGTCCCCGCGTCAGGGCGGCCGGTACGGCGGCGCTCGCGACCGCGGCGGGCAGCGGACCCGAGCCGAGGAGCAGCAGCACCGCGCCGGCCGCCGCGGCGCACAGCCCCACGACCAGACCGGCCGCCGGCGCCCAGAGCATCCCTGCGCGGGCCGCCGGACGGTCCCAGCGGCCGACCCGGACCGGCAGCACCGTCAGCGTGCCGAAGGCGAAGCGCAGTCCGGCGGCCGTGGCGGCGGACGGCGCGGGGGGTGCGGGGTCGGCGGTCATGGCGTGCAGGGTAACCGCCGGGGCGCGACCGTATAGTGCCGCGTACGGGGCGAAATTGGAGCAAAGCGGCATGAGTGACTGGTGGTACCGCAACATCATCGAGCCGGGAAAGCTGCCGCTGCTCCTGGCGCTGGGCGCGTTCGTCCTGACGTTCCTGGTGACGCGGATGATCACCCGGCTCATCCGGGCCGGGAAGGGCCCCTTCCGCAACATCTCCTCCGGAGGCACCCACATCCACCATGTGGTGCCCGGGATCGTCCTGATGACGATCGGCGGCTTCGGCGGTGTCGCCGGCGCCTCACGGGGCTTCGGCGCCTACCTTTCGGCGGTCCTGTTCGGCGCCGGGGCGGGGCTGGTGCTCGACGAGTTCGCGCTGGTGCTCTACCTCGACGACGTGTACTGGAGCGATCGCGGCCGCAAGAGCGTCGAGGCCGTCGTCGTCACCTTCTCCGTCGTCCTGATGATGCTCTGCGGCCTGGTGCCCTTCGGTGTCGACGCGGTCACCCCGGACGAGCAGCAGAGCCGCCTCTCGGTGATCGTCACCATCGCCGTCAACTTCCTCTTCGTCCTCGCCGCGCTCGTCAAGGGCAAGCTGCGCTCCGCCGTCGTCGGCGTCTTCGTGCCCTTCGTCGCTTTGTACGCCGCGCTGCGGCTGGCGCGCCCGGACTCCCTGTGGGCCGAGCGGGTCTACACGCGCAGGCCGCGGATGGCGCGGCGAGCCGAGGTGCGCGCCGCGCGGCACGACGCGCGCTGGGCGGGGCCGCTGCGGCGGCTTCAGGACTGGATCGGCGGTTTCCGCGAGCACTGAGCGGGACGGCGACGGCGTGGCCGGGTGCCGGGCCGGGCGCACCGGCGGGGTGACCGTCGCGGCCCCCGGGCCCGACCGCCGCCCGCCCCCGAACCGCGGGGCACGGCAAGTGCGGACCCGCCCGCCCCGGTGGACCCGCCCGCGCTCGGGGGCCGCCCGCGGCCGCGGCCCCGCGAGGCGTCAGAACCGTTCCGGCAGCTCCGCCGACAGGGCGGCCGCCGCCTTCAGCAGGGGCAGCGCCAGCAGCGCGCCGGTGCCCTCGCCCGCCGTCACCTTCTGGTCGAGCAGCGGCTCGATGGAGAGCCGGTCGAGCGCCTTGGCCTGCGCCGGCTCACCGCCGGCCTGACCGGCCAGCCACCAGTCCGGCGCCCGGAAGGCGATCCGCTGGGCGACCAGCGCGCACGCCGCCGACACCACGCCGTCCAGCACCACGGGGAGCTTGCGGACCGAGGCCTGCAGCAGGAAACCCGTGATCGCCGCCATGTCCGCGCCGCCGACCGCCGCCAGCAACTCCAGCTGGTCGCCCAGCACGGGCCGGGCCCGACGCAACGCGTCGCGGATCGCCGCGCACTTGCGCATCCACGTGATGTCGTCGATGCCCGAACCGCGGCCGGTCACCACCGAGGCGTCCGTACCGCACAGGGCAGCGACGAGCACCCCGGCCACCGTGGTGCCGCCCACGCTGAGGTCGCCGAGGAGCACCAGGTCCGTGCCGGAGTCGGCCTCCTCGTCGGCGACGGCCATGCCCGCCCGGAACGCCGCCTCGGCCTCCTCGGCCGTCAGCGCGTCCTCCACGTCGATCCGTCCGGAGCCGCGGCGCACCCGCAGCGCCGTCACGTCGGCGGGCAGCTCCTCGGCCGGGGCGTCCACGCCCATGTCCACCACCCGCACCGCGGCGCCGTACTGACGGGCCAGCACACTGACCGGCGAGGCCCCGTCCAGGACCCACCGCACCAGCTCCACGGCGGTGCCCTCCGCGCGGGCCGACACCTTCAGCGCCGCCACCCCGTGGTCCGCCGCGAAGAGCACCGCCTTGGGGCGCTCGATCGGGCGTACGGTCACCGTGCCCTGCGCCGCCGCCAGCCAGTCGGCGAGCTCGGCCAGCCCGCCCAGCCCGCTCGCCGGGCGCACCAGCCGCTGCCAGCGGTCGCGTGCGTCGCGGCGCACACCGGCGTCCGGACGCTCCACCAGGGTCGCGAAGTCATCAAGGTTCAGGCTGCCGCTCACGGGGTCGAACACTACCGGTCCGCGAGGCCGTGCGCCGAGGTCAGCCCCGCAGTGTCAGCGTCTGCCCCGCGACCACCAGCAGCACGTGCTCGGACTCCTCGGCCAGCGCGACGTTCAGCCGCCCCAGTTCGTCCCGGAACCGGCGCCCGCTGGCCGTGGCGGGCACGACGCCGGCGCCGACCTCGTTGCTGACCGCCACGACGGTGCGCCGGGTGGCACGCCAGGCCGCGGCCAAGTCCCCGACGCGGCGGTGCAGTTCGCGCTCCGCGCCTGCCGCCCACCGCTCGTCGTCCCACGCGCCGAGCGCGTCCATCGTGTGCGTCAGCCACAGCGACAGGCAGTCGATCAGCAGCGCCGGCCCGTGCCCCTGCGCCAGCAGCGGCAGCAGGTCGCAGGTCTCGACCGTCCGCCAGGACGGCGGGCGCCGCTCCTGGTGCAGCGCCACCCGCTGCGCCCACTCCGCGTCACCGTCCCGTCCCCCGCCGGTGGCCACGTACACCACGTCGGGGAAGCCCGACAGCCGCCGCTCCGCCTCCACCGACTTGCCCGACCGCGCCCCGCCCAGCACGAGCGTGCGCCGCGGCACGTCGGGCACCTCGTGCAGGTCGCCGACGGTCAGCGTCGTGCCGTCCGGAACCGCCCGAGCGCCGAGGGCGGCCAGCCGGCGCCGCAGCTCCGGCCCCGGGTGGACGCTGTGGTCCAGGTGCAGCCCCACCGCGTCGGTGGTGCCCCCGACCGCACCGGCCGCGCGCAGCCGCGCCAGCGCGTCCGGCCGGCCCAGGGCGTCCAGCAGCACCATGTCGTAGGGCTCCACGGCCTCCGGCAGCCCCGCGGGCGCGCACCGCGGCGGCAGGTACAGCAGGCGCTCGCCGTCGGGGCCCGTCACCTCGTAGCCGGAGCCCGGCGCGTCGACCGGCACCGCCCGCACCCGGTGCCCGGTCAGGAGCGTGATCCCCTGCCCCGGCGCGACCCTGCCCGGCGCGGGCAGCCCCGCCGGGATCTCCACGGCCGGTCCGTCGTGCGGGTGGGAGAGCAGCACCTGGCGGACCCCGGCGAGCGAGCGGCCCGAGCGCGCCGCCGTGAGCGCGAGTCCCGGGGTCAGGTCGAGCAGCAGCACCCCGTCCACGAGCAGCGAGGCCGCCGCCCGCGCCTGGTCCCCCACCGCCGCCGCGCACGCCGCGCACAGGCAGTCGGTCAGGGGCAGGCCGCCGGGGCCCCCGGTGCCCAGAAGAGTCAGTTCCACGTGCAGATCCTCTCGCGTCCGCGCACGCTACGCTGCCGGGCAGGCACCCCCAGGGACGAGGAGACGGACATGGCGTGGACGTGGCGTTTCGAGAAGACCGACGGCACGGAGGTCACCCCCGCGGTCGAGCCGGAGGAGTTCACCACGCAAGGTGACGCCGAGTCCTGGATCGGAGAGGTCTGGAAGGACCTCCTGCAGGGCGGCGCCGACCAGGTCCACCTCTTCGAGGACGGCACGAAGATCTACGGCCCGATGAGTCTGCACGCCGACGAGTAGACCCGTGCGCCGGCGGCGGGAGAGCGGGCCGCCGCACCACGGCCGGGGGGCCGGGCCCCGCGGACGTCCGCAGGGCCCGGCCCCTCGGCGGTGGACCGGGCCCCGGTTTGTGGACCTGGCCCCTCGGCTATGGACCCGGCCCCCGGCTGTGGGCTGTGGGACCGGCCTCCGGGCAGTGGACCCGGCCCCCCGGCAGTGGACCAGGCCCCTCGGTTGTGGGCCCGGCCCCAGGCTGTCGGTTGTGGGACCCAGCCCCCGGCTGTGGGCTGTGGGACCGGCCTCCGGGCAGTGGACCCGACCCCCCGGGCGTGGACCGGGCCCCTCGGTTGTGGGCCCGGCCCCCCGGGCGTGGACCGGGCCCCTCGGTTGTGGGCCCGGCCCCCGGCTGTCGGTTGTGGGACCCAGCCCCCGGCTGTGGGCAGTGGACCCGGCCCCTCGGCTGTGGACCGGGCCCCCGGCTGTGGATCCGGCCCCCCGGTTTGTGGCCCCGGCCCCTCGGCTATGGACCCGGCTCCCCGCTGTGGGTTGTGGGACCCGGCTCCCAGGCTGTGGGGGCCCGGCCCCCCGGCCGCGGGGCCGGCCCCTAACGGAGCTGCCCCAGGGTGACCTTGACGGTCTTCTGGCCGCTGCCGCGCTGGACGGTGACGTCCACGGTGTCCCCGGGGGCGTGCTGCACGAGCGCCTCCGACAGCGACTGGAGGGTGGTGATGTCGTCGCCCCCGACCCGGACGATGACGTCCCCGGGCCTGATGCCGGCCTTGTCCGCCGCCCCGCCCCTGGCGACCTCGACGACGCCCACCCCGGCGGGCTGGAAGTTCTCGTCCAGCACGGTCCGCCCGGTGATGTCCAGTGCCGCGCGGCCGGAGTCGACGACCTTGCCGTGCTTGATGATCTGGTCCGCGATGCGGGTGACGGTCGCCGAGGGGATGGCGAAGCCGATGCCCGGGGCGGAGGAGTCGCCCCCCATGGTCGGGTTGACCGCGGCGAGCGTCGGGATCCCGATGACCTGGCCGGAGAGGTTGACCAGCGCGCCGCCGCTGTTGCCCGGGTTGATGGGCGCCGAGGTCTGTACCAGGTCGGCCAGGGTGGCGCCCGCGCCGCCCTCCTCCCCGGACTCGCTGACCGTGCGGTCGACGGCCGAGACGATGCCCTGTGTGACGCTGCTGTTCAGGCCGAGCGGGCTGCCCATGGCGAGCACGATCTGCCCCACCTGGACGTCGCGTGAGCGCCCGAAGGACGCCGCGCGCAGCCCGCTCGGCGGGTCGTCGAGTTCGATGACGGCCAGGTCCTGCTCGGGATAGGAGGACACCAGCCGGCCCTTGTGCGGGGTGTCGCTGTTGGCGAGCGTGACCTCGAAGGTGTTGGCGCTCCCGACGACGTGGGCGTTGGTGACGATGTGGCCTTCGGTGTCGTAGACGATGCCGGAGCCCAGTGCCTCGGAGGTGTTGATCTGGACGACGGACGGCAGCACTGCCTTGACCACCTGCTGGTAGGCACGCTCCAGGTCGCGGGCGCCGGCCGCCTCGGAGGCGGCGACGGGCGCGGGCGCCGAGGAGGCCGCGCCGGGCGCGGGGGCGTCCTCCGTGCATCCGGCGGTCAGGACCGCGCAGCACGCGACGGCCAGCAGCAGGGCCGCCGCGCGCGGTGACGCCGTCGGCCGCCATGGGTTGGGCTTCGTTTCGCGCATGACCGCAGTGTCGCGTTCGCGGCACCCGGTACCCGGTATCCCGCCCCGGTCAGTCCCGTACGCCGCACAGATGCAGCAGTGCGGCCACCGAGCGGTAGGGGTCGGTGCGCCCGGCCAGCTCTTCGGCGGCCAGGAGCTCCGCGGGCACCTCCACGGCGTCGTTCGGCGCCGTGTCGGTGAAGACCCGCACCCCGTACCAGGCGTGCAGCGGGGCGCCGATGGCGCTGAGGGTCGTCGTCAGGTCGGCACGCCGGTCGGCGCGGGCCGGCAGCCCCAGCCGGTTGGTGTACGTGTCGGCCTCGAAGGCGGCCAGTGCCGCGCCCCAGTCGCCCTGCAGCGCGGGCCGCATCACCAGGGCGTCGCCGTTGCGCACCAGCAGCGAGAGCAGGCCGCCGGGGGCCAGTACCCGGGCGAGCCCGGCGACCATGGCGTCCGGCTCGGACACGTACATCAGTACGCCGTGGCAGAGCACCACGTCGAAGGTGCCGGGCCCGAAGTGCCGGCCGGTCTCCCGGCCGTCGCCCTCGACGAGGGTGATCCGCTCCCGTATGCCCTCGGGCTCCGCGGACACCGCCTCGCGCAGGACCCCTGCCATCTGCGGATCGGCCTCCAGGCCGGTGACCAGGTGACCGGCCCGGGCCAGCCGCAGCGCCTGGGTGCCCTGCCCCGGGCCGACGTCGAGGATCCGCAGCCGGCGCCCCACGGGGAAGCGCGCGGTGATCTGCTCGTCCAGCTGGCGGGCGACCATCTCCTGGCGCACGGTGTTCCGGAGTCCGCCGAGCAGGTCCAGCCAGGAGCCGGCGGCGGCGGCGAAGGCGCCGTTCCCGCTCAGGGCTTGGTACCGCGCTTGACCTGCGGCTTGGGCAGGCGCAGCCGGCGCATCTGGAGGGTCCGCATCAGGGCGTAGGCGACGGCGCCCTTGGTGGGCTTGTCCGGGAAGCGCTTCGCCAGTTCGCGGCGGAGCAGGAGACCGGTGACCGCCGAGTCGACGACGATCAGCACGATCACCACCAGCCACAGCAGCAGCGAGATGTTCTGCAGGGCCTGGTTGCGGAGCATGCTCAGCACCAGGATGACCACGGCGAGCGGCAGGAAGAACTCCGCCACGCGGTACCGCGAGTCCACGTAGTCGCGGGCGAACTTGCGCACCGGGCCCCTGTCGCGGGCGGGCAGGTAGCGCTCGTCGCCGTTCATCAGCGCCTCGCGCTGCTTGGCGAGATCGGCCCGCCGGGCCTCGCGGGCCTGCTTGGTGGCGGCCTTGCGGTCGGTGGGTGTGGTCACCGCCTTGCGGCGCTGCGTCTGGGCTTCGCTGCGTTTGGGGGTGGGGCGACCCTTGGGAGCCTGCGGGTCGCGGGGCTGCGCGTCCACCACCACGGTGGTGGACGCGCTCTGCTCGGTGTGGGAACGACGTCGGAACACGACTCCAAGGTTACGTGTTCGCCGGCGGGTCCCCCAGCCCCTCACCTACTCCTTGCGCCTGAGGTCATCGAACCGTGATCGTCCCCAAGGATGAGCACATCGGTATCAGAACAGTGGGGTAATGGAACCAGGCCCCGTACTGTGGGGTCTGTAGAGGTGTGCCGGCGAGCTGAACGAAGGGGGCGCGCGAGGCCCATGAGCGGTGTCATGAAGCGGATGGGGATGATTTTCCGCGCGAAGGCCAACAAGGCCCTTGACCGGGCCGAGGATCCGCGCGAGACCCTCGACTACTCCTACCAGAAACAGCTGGAGCTGCTGCAGAAGGTGCGGCGGGGTGTCGCGGACGTGGCCACTTCCCGCAAGCGCCTGGAGCTGCAGCTCAACCAGCTGCAGCAGCAGTCCGCGAAGTACGAGGACCAGGGCCGCAAGGCGCTCGCCCTGGGCCGGGAGGATCTGGCCCGCGAGGCGCTCTCGCGCCGGGCCGCCCTCCAGCAGCAGGTCACCGACCTGGAGACGCAGCACCAGACGCTCCAGGGCGAGGAGGAGAAACTCACCCTCGCGGCCCAGCGCCTGCAGGCCAAGGTGGACGCCTTCCGCACCAAGAAGGAGACCATCAAGGCCACTTACAGCGCGGCCAAGGCGCAGACCCAGATCGGCGAGGCCTTCTCCGGCATCTCCGAGGAGATGGGCGATGTCGGCATGGCGATCCAGCGGGCCGAGGACAAGACGGAGCAGCTGCGTGCCCGGGCCGGCGCCCTGGACGAGCTGCTGGCCTCCGGCGCCCTCGACGACCCGACCGGGATGGCCAAGGACGACATCCAGGCCGAGCTCGACCGCCTCTCCGGCGGCAGCGACGTGGAGCTGGAACTGCAGCGCATGAAGGCCGAGCTGGCCGGCGGCTCCCCGCAGCAGGCCATCGAGGGGGGAGCGCAGGGTCAGACCCAGTCGCAGACCCAGGACCAGCCCCGGTTCGACAAGCAGTAGAAACCCCCGAGGAGGGCGTCGTGATCGTACGGATCATGGGCGAGGGCCAGGTGACGGTGGAGGAGAGCCACCTCGCGGAGCTCAACAAGCTCGACGACGAGCTCCTGGCGGAGACGGAGAGCGGTGACGAGGCCGGTTTCCGGCGCACGCTCACCGCGCTCCTCGACGCCGTCCGCCGGCTCGGCACCCCCCTGCCGGACGACTCCCTGGAGCCGTCCGAGCTGATCCTGCCGGGCCCCGACGCCACCTTGCAGGAGGTCCGGGCCATGCTCGAGGGGGGATCCACCCGGACGGAATCCGGGGGAGGACTCATCCCCGGCTGACCCTCGCCGACCGGCACACCCGGCACGTGCCCCGGCCCGGTACCGCACCGGACCGGGGCACTGCCGTCCGCGGGTGCCCGTACCGTTGGTGAGCGTGCAGCATCGATCCATGAGGGACCGGGCCAGGCTGTGGCCGCAGGCGCACCCCATCGCCCTCGACGCCGGACTGGCGCTCGCCGTCGCCGCGGTGATTCTCGGCAACATGTTCATCGGGCCGCACAGCGAGCGGTACGAGGTCACGCCGGGCGACCTCGCGCTGGCCGCCCTCGGCTCCGCCGCGCTGCTGCTGCGCCGGCGCAGCCCGCTGGGCGTCCTCGCCTTCACCTGCGCCGTCACAGTGGTGTACGTGCTGACCGCGACCGGGCAGGGCGGCGCCCCCGTCGCCGCCACCGTCGTCGTCGCGCTGTTCTCCGCTTCCACCCGCACGGACCGCGCCACCACGTTCCGGCTGGGCCTGGCCACCTGCCTGCTGCTGCCCGCGATCGCCATGGTCTTCGGGGCGCGGCCCTGGTACTCCGCGCAGAACATCGCCCTGTTCGCGTGGAGCGGCATGGCCGCGGCCGCCGGCGAGGCCACCCGCAACCGCCGTGCCTATGTCGTCGCCGTCGAGGAGCGCGCCGAGCGGGCCGAGCGCACCCGGGAGGAGGAGGCCAAGCGCCGCGTCGCCGAGGAGCGGATGCGGATCGCCCGTGAACTGCACGATGTGGTCGCCCACCACATCGCGCTGGTCAACGTGCAGGCCGGCGTCGCCGCCCACGTCATGGACAGCCGCCCCGACCAGGCGAAACAGGCCCTTGCCCACGTCCGCGAGGCGAGCCGCTCCGCGCTGGACGAACTCCGCGCGACCGTGGGCCTGCTGCGGCAGTCCGGGGACCCGGCCGCCCCCATGGAACCGGCTCCCGGCCTCGGTGTGCTGGACCAGCTCGTCGACGGCTTCCGCCGGGCCGGGCTGCCGGTGGAGGTCGTCGCGCAGGACGCGGGCACGCTTCCCGCGAGCGTGGACCTCACCGCGTACCGGGTCATCCAGGAGTCGCTCACCAACGTCCACAAGCACGCCGGCCCGGGCGCCCGGGCCCGGATCCGCATCGCGCGCGGCACCGGGACGCTGGAGGTCACCGTGGTCGACAGCGGCGGCACCCCGAAGCGCCCGGAAACCCCGGGCGGCGGCCACGGCCTGATCGGCATGCGCGAGCGCGCCGCGGCCCTCGGCGGGACCTGCGAGGCGGGCCCCGGCACGCAGGGCGGCTTCCGCGTCCACGCCCGCCTGCCGCTCGTGGTGCCGGGTCAGGCGGGCCCGGGCGGGGATGGGAGGATCACGGCATGATCAGGGTGCTGCTCGCGGACGACCAGGCACTGCTGCGGGGTGCCTTCCGCGTCCTCGTGGACTCCGAACCGGACATGGCGGTGGTGGGAGAGGCATCGGACGGCGCCGAGGCCGTCGCGCTCGCCCGCAGCACCCGGGCGGACGTCGTCCTGATGGACATCCGCATGCCCGGCACGGACGGCCTCGCCGCCACCCGTGAGATCACCGCGGCCGAGGACCTGACCGGCGTGGCCGTCCTCGTCCTGACGACCTTCGAGGCGGACGAGTACGTCGCCCAGGCGATCCGCGCCGGCGCCGCCGGCTTCCTCGGCAAGGGCGCCGAGCCGGACGAACTGCTCGCCGCCATCCGCACCGTCGCCGCGGGCGACGCCCTGCTCTCCCCGTCCGCGACCAAAAGCCTGATCGCCACGTTCCTGGCGCAGGGCGGCGGGCAGCGCCCGTCGCAGCGCGAGGGCGGACCGGCCGCCCCCGACCTGGACGCGCTGACGGCGCGCGAGCGGGAGGTGCTGGTCGAGGTGGCGTTCGGACTGCCGAACGACGAGATCGCCGAACGTCTCGGGGTGAGCCCGCTCACCGTCAAGACGCATGTGAACCGCACCATGGCCAAACTCGGCGCCCGCGACCGCGCTCAGCTGGTGGTCGCCGCCTACGAGTCGGGCCTGGTGCGCCCCGCCCCGCGCTGAGTACCACCGGCGCGTACCGCATCCGCAGTACGTCGCCCAGGGCGATCACGACCTCGGGTTGAGAAAACCACCCTCCGCGATAGGAGAAGGTGGCGTGAGCTGACAAAACCCTGCAACCCGAGACCATCCGAGCACTGCGAGCAGAGAAGAGACCGCACCACGATGTCCTGGCTGTCCCGATTCAGCCTCACCCAGCGCAGTCTGGTGGCGCTGATGGCCGTGGTCGCCATCGGCTTCGGCGCCATCGCGATACCGTCCCTCAAGCAGCAGCTGCTGCCCTCCATCGACCTGCCCATGGTGTCGGTGATCACCACGTATCCCGGTGCGTCCCCCGATGTCGTCGAGAAGCAGGTCGTCGAGCCGATCGAGAACGGCGTCAAGGGCGTCGACGGCATCACCGGCATCACGTCCACGGCCAGCGAGGGCGCTGCCGTGATCATGGCCCGGTTCGACTACGGCAACGACAGCGACAAGCTGGTGGCCAACGTCCAGCAGGCCGTGAACCGGGTCTCCGCTCGGCTGCCGAAGGACGCCGACCCGCAGGTCGTGGCCGGCTCGACGGACGACATCCCGGCCGTCGTCCTCGCCGCCACCTCCACCGGCATGGACCAGCAGGCGCTCGCCGACGCCCTCGACCGCTCGGTGGTCCCGGTGCTGCGCGACATCGACGGCGTCGGCCAGGTGACCGTCACGGGCGTCCAGGACCGGATCGTCACCGTCACCCCCGACGACAAGAAGCTCGCCGCCCGGGGGCTCGGCGCCGCCGCCCTCGTGCAGGCGCTGCAGGCCGGCGGCCACGCCGTGCCGGCCGGGTCCTTCGAGGACGGCGGCAGGAGCCGCACCGTGCAGGTCGGCGGCGAGTACGCCTCGGTGCGCGAGATCGAGGACCTGCGGATTCCCGCGGCATCGGCACCCGTGCGCCTCGGCGACGTCGCCACCGTCGCGGAGCGCCCCGACGCCGCCACCTCCATCACCCGGACCGACGGCGAACCCAGCCTGGGCGTCGCCGTGACCATGGACCAGGACGGCAGCGCCGTCGCGATCTCCTCGGCCGTCAAGGACAAGCTGGCCGACCTCGAGCGCGACCTCGGGAAGGGCGCCAAGCTCACCGTCGTCAGCGACCAGGGCCCGGCGGTCTCCAAGTCCATCCACGGGCTGACCACCGAGGGCCTGCTCGGCCTGCTCTTCGCGGTCGTGATCATCCTGGTCTTCCTGGCGTCGCTGCGCTCGACGCTGGTGACAGCCGTGTCCATCCCGCTCTCCGTCGTGCTGACGCTGATCGTGCTGTGGACCCGCGGCCTGTCGCTCAACATGCTCACCCTGGGCGCGCTGACCATCGCCATCGGCCGTGTCGTCGACGACTCGATCGTGGTGCTGGAGAACATCAAGCGACACCTCGCCTACGGTGAGGAGAAGCAGTCCGCGATCATCGCCGCGGTGCGCGAGGTGGCCGGCGCGGTCACCGCCTCCACCCTCACCACGGTCGCCGTCTTCCTGCCGATCGGCCTGGTCGGCGGCATGGTCGGCGCCCTGTTCGGCGCCTTCTCGCTCACCGTGGCCGCGGCGCTGCTGGCCTCGCTGCTGGTGTCGCTGACGGTCGTCCCTGTGCTCTCGTACTGGTTCCTCAAGCCCCCGGCCGACGCGGGCAGGGTCGACCCCGCGGAGATCCGCCGCAAGGCCGAGGAGGAGGAGTCCCGCGGCGCCCTGCAGCGGCTGTACGTGCCGGTGCTGCGCTTCGCCACCCGCCGCCGGCTGACCAGCGTCCTCATCGCCGTCGCGGTCCTGCTGGTCACCGTCGGCCTCTCCCCGCTGCTGAAGACGAACCTGTTCGAGCCGGGCGACCAGGACACACTGACCGTCAAGCAGGAACTCCCGCCGGGCACCGGCCTGTCGGCCTCCGACGCGGCCGCCCGCAAGGTCGAGAGACTGCTCGAGGGCATCGACCAGGTCCAGGACTACCAGGTGACCGTCGGCTCCTCCGGCTTCCTGGCCGCCTTCGGCGGCGGCACCGGCGCCAACCAGGCCAGTTTCCAGGTGAAGCTGAGGAGCGCCGACGACAGCGCCGCCGTCCTCGACGAGATCCGGGCGGCCCTGAAGACCCTCGACGGTGTCGGTACGACCTCGGTCTCCGCCGGTGGCGGCGGCTTCGGCAACCAGGACCTGTCGGTCGTGGTCAAGGCCGCGGACGCCGACACCCTGGCCAAGGCCGGCGCCAAGGTGCGCGACGCCGTCGCGGAACTGGACGACGTCACCGACGTCAGCAGCGACCTCGCGCAGAGCGTGCCCCGGGTCGAGGTCCACGCCAGGCAGGCCGAGGCCGCCAAGTACGGCCTCAGCGACGCCACCATCGGCGCCGCCGTCGCCCAGGCCGTGCGCGGTACGACCGTCGGCAGCGCGGTGCTGGACGACACCGAGCGCGACGTGCGGGTGGTCTCCGCACAGAAGGCCGGGACGGTCGCCGAGCTCAGGGCCCTCACCATCCCCACCCCC
The DNA here is from genome assembly GCA_033793685.1 of Streptomyces sp. ME19-03-3. Classification (GTDB taxonomy): domain Bacteria; phylum Actinomycetota; class Actinomycetes; order Streptomycetales; family Streptomycetaceae; genus Actinacidiphila. The sequence goes on from JARAXD010000002.1 coordinate 174,655, forward strand.
GCGGGCCCGGTGAAGCTGAGCAAGGTCGCCGAGGTCGTCGAGGCGCCCGGACCGGTGCAGAAGACCCGGATCGACGGTGCGCGCGCCGCGACGATCACGGCGAAGCCCACCGGTGACGACACCGGCGCGGTGAGCAACGCCCTGAAGGCGAAGATCGGGAAGCTCGAGCTGCCCAAGGGGGCCACCGCCGAGATCGTCGGTGTCTCCTCCGACCAGGACGACGCCAACGCGTCGCTGGGGCTCGCCATGCTCGCAGCGATCGCCATCGTCTTCATGCTGCTGGTCGGCACCTTCCGCAGCCTGATCCAGCCGCTGGTGCTGCTGGTGTCCATCCCGTTCGCCGCGACCGGCGCCATCGGCCTGCTGCTTATCACCGGCACCCCGATGGGCGTCCCGGCCATGATCGGCATGCTGATGCTCATCGGCATCGTGGTGACCAACGCGATCGTGCTGATGGACCTCATCAACCAGTACCGGACGCGGGGCTACGGCGTGGTGGAAGCCGTCATCGAGGGCGGCCGGCACCGCCTGCGGCCGATCCTGATGACCGCGCTGGCGACGATCTTCGCCCTGCTCCCGATGGCCCTCGGGGTCACCGGCGAGGGCGGCTTCATCGCCCAGCCGCTGGCCATCGTCGTCATCGGCGGTCTGCTCACCTCGACGCTGCTGACCCTGCTGCTCGTCCCGACCCTCTACACCATGGTCGAGATCCGCAAGGAGCGCCGGGCCAAGCGCAAGGCGCTCAGGCGCGCCGCCGAGGCCGGCGGTCCGGGCGACGGGGAGCCGCGGAAGGAAGTGGAGCTGGCCGGGGTCTGAGACCCGTCGAAGGCCAACCGGCGGCAGGGCCCCGGGCGTTCACCGACGCCCCGGGCCCTGCCCCGTCTACAGGAAGAACCCCGAGGGGATGTACGGCTCGGGCGGACGCATCCCCCGCAGGCAGACCCAGCCGGACGTGCTCAGCTCCAGCCCCGCCGTCAACCCCACGTCCACCGCCCATTGCTGCTCCGCCGTCAGGTGGGGGACCCGGGCCGTGGTGCCCTCGGGCAGACTCAGCAGCGCGGCGGTGAGCAGCCGGGACGCCAGCCGGCGCGAGGTCGCGGCCAGCAGCCGTACGTTGCCGTCCAGGTCGACGTAGCAGTAGCCGCTGCCTGCGAGGTCGTCCACGACCAGCAGGAGGCACTCGGTGAGCAGTTGGTCGTGGTCGGGGCCGTGCGCGCCGCCCCGGCTGCGGCGGTCCACGGAGTCCATCAGGTCGCGGTGCTTGGCCGAGCCCTCGTGCACCGCGCCGTCCGGGGCCGGCAGGTCGCCCTTGCGGACCGCGCCCTCCAGGCGCATCGCCGGGTGCAGCGCGAATCCCGCCCGGCGGTAGGTCGCCGCCGCCCGCGGGTCGGCGGAGCTGCAGATGATGCCGCGCAGACAGCCGCGCCCGTACGCCAGGGCGGCGGCGAGCAGTTCGCGGCCGACCCCCTGCCGCTGCGCCGAGGGCAGGACGGCGAACAGGCAGAGCCCCCACGTCCCCTCGCGGCGCGTCGACATCGAGACACCCAGCGGCATGCCGGAGGCCTCGTCGACGGCCAGCCAGCAGCCGCCGGGGTCGGTGCGTGCCAGGTACCGGTTGCGTCGCCGCAGCAGTGCGGCCCGCTCCGAGGGCGTCTCCTCGGGCGGGCCGCCGCCGCGCAGCGCGCGTGAGGCGCCGAACGCGGCGGCGGCCACCACGGCGATCGCCGCGGCGTCCTCGTCGGTGTCGCGCACCGGGCGCAGGATCATGCGCTCATCCTGCCCCTACGGCAGGGCGAGCATCCGCTCCAGCGCCAGCTTCGCGAAGTGCTCGGTCTCCCGGTCGACCTGGATGCGGTTGACGACCTTGCCGTCGGCCAGCGACTCCAGCGCCCACACCAGGTGCGGCAGGTCGATCCGGTTCATGGTCGAGCAGAAGCACACGGTCTTGTCGAGGAAGACGATCTGCTTGTCCGGGTGCGCCTTGGCCAGCCGGCGCACCAGGTTGAGCTCGGTGCCGATCGCCCAGGACGAGCCGGCCGGGGCCGCCTCCAAGGCCTTGATGATGTACTCGGTCGAGCCGACGTGGTCGGCGGCGGCGACGACCTCGTGCTTGCACTCGGGGTGCACCAGGACGTTGACGCCGGGGATCCGGGCGCGAACGTCCTCGACCGAATCCACCGAGAAGCGGCCGTGCACCGAGCAGTGGCCGCGCCACAGGATCATCTTCGCGTCGCGCAGTTGCTCGGCGGTGACGCCGCCGTTCGGCTTGTGCGGGTTGTAGACGACGCAGTCCTCCAGCGACAAGCCCATCTCCCGGACCGCGGTGTTGCGGCCGAGGTGCTGGTCGGGCAGGAAGAGCACCTTCTCGCCGCGCTCGAACGCCCACTCCAGGGCGCGCTTGGCGTTGCTGGAGGTGCAGATCGTGCCGCCGTGCCGGCCGGTGAAGGCCTTGATGTCGGCGGAGGAGTTCATGTAGGAGACGGGCACGGTGACGTCGGCGACGCCGGCCTCGGTGAGCACGTCCCAGCACTCGGCGACCTGCTCGGCGGTGGCCATGTCGGCCATGGAGCAGCCGGCCGCCAGGTCGGGGAGGATCACCTGCTGGGCGTCCGTGGTCAGGATGTCCGCGGACTCGGCCATGAAGTGCACACCGCAGAAGACGATGTACTCCGCCTCGGGGCGGCCGGCCGCGTCACGGGCCAGCTTGAAGGAGTCGCCGGTGACGTCGGCGAACTGGATGACCTCGTCGCGCTGGTAGTGGTGCCCCAGGACGAAGACCTTGTCGCCGAGCTTGGCCTTGGCGGCGCGGGCGCGCTCGACCAGATCCGGGTCCGAGGGGGCGGGCAGGTCGCCGGGGCAGTCGACGCCGCGCTCGCTGCGCGGGTCGGACTCGCGGCCCAGGAGGAGCAGGGCGAGCGGGGTCGGCTGGACGTCCAGCGGTTCGGATGTGATGGTCACGGGCCCGAAGCCCTTTCTCTGCGGAACTGCGGCTCAACCTTTTCGTCTCTTTGACGCTATCTATCATAACCCGTTCGCGTCAGCATGACGATGGCCCTTGTGTCAGTGTGACGCATTACCTGTGAAGGGGCCGGTGTGCGAGCATGGATGGCGCGAAGACCCATCGGACCCGGAGGAATGAATCCGGGACGCCACCGGTTCCCCGTTGTGGCAGCATCCGTACAACCCGGGAGTGGATCAGATGACGGTTCAGGACGAGACCAGCCAGAGCGAGGGCATCATCCTGTCCGACGCGGCGGCCTCCAAGGTCAAGAACCTGCTCGAGCAGGAGGGCCGCGACGACCTCGCGCTGCGCGTCGCCGTCCAGCCGGGCGGTTGCTCCGGCCTGCGCTACCAGCTGTTCTTCGACGAGCGCTCGCTGGACGGCGACGTGGTGAAGGACTTCGGCGGCGTGAAGGTGGTCACCGACCGTATGAGCGCCCCGTACCTGGGCGGCGCCTCCATCGACTTCGTCGACACGATCGAGAAGCAGGGCTTCACGATCGACAACCCGAACGCCACCGGCTCCTGCGCCTGCGGCGACTCGTTCCACTGAGCCCCGCTCGAAGGCGGCGGGCACCCGAGGTGTCCGCCGCCTTCGTCATACCCTGACGCCCAGGTCGCAGGCGCCGGCCGCTATGTCCGCGGCACCGTGCTGCCGTCGGAGAGGTCGACGACCTCGCGGTCGCCCAGCGGCGCCTCGAGCCGGACCGTGCGGGAGAATTGTTCGGCGAGCATGACGCAGGCCTTGCCCGGTTCCTTCGGCACCGGGCGGACCCTGACCTCCACCACCGTGCCGGACTCGTCGGCCGAGGCCGCGTAGTCGCTGCACACCCCGCCCCAGAAGCGCAGGGTCAACTCCGTGCCCGCGGCGCGGTACGACTCCACCTTCGCCGCGGCGGGGGCCGGGGCCGCCGTCCGCGAGGGTGCCGGAAAGACGCCGCCGCCGCGCACGTACGCCGGGTCCACGGCGGGCTGGGCCAGCACCGACGTGCGCCGCACGCCATCCTGCGCCACCTCGAAGAGCCAGGACGGCACCAGGGCCCGCCGGCCGGCCACGGACTGCGCCGACAGACCGAACACGGCTTCGCGCACCTCCAGCCGCCGGTGCGCGCTCGGCACGCACGGAAGCACCCGCGGCAGCCTCGGGTCGTCACCGGGCGAGAGGGAGGGCTTCGGCACCACGGTCGGGCAGTCGCCGATCCCCAGGTCACCACCCGTACCCGGGCGCTCCAGCAGCTTCAGCGCCTCCTTCGCTGACATCACCGGATAGGTGTCGCCCCTGGTCAGCGGGGCCATCACGCCGTTCCCGGTGACCAGGAGCCCGTCGGAGGCGACCTGCACCGCCGACCGCCAGCCGTGCGTCGGCAGGCCGGCCACCCGTGGATCCGCGGTGACCGTGCGCAGTATTCCCGAGACCTCGCGCGCGTCCGTCCGCGCGTCCTTCAGGCCGAGCGCCGCGAAGACCGGCGCCGCCGCACGCAGTGCCTGTGCCGGCGGTACCGTGAACTCGCCCCGGGCCGGGAGCGGGGCCAGGCGGGGCGTCGCGCCGTAGTACGAGTACGACCAGGCACCCGGCGCGTCCTTGTCCACCCGGAGCAGCGGGCCGCCGCTGTCCGGCGTACCGCCGGCCTTCCATACGCCGCGGTCCGACTTCACCGTCCCGGGTACCCCCAGGGCGCGCGCCAGCCGTTCCACCGCGGCCCGCGACACGCCGCCGGGGCGCTGCACGGCCGCGGAGGCCGGGCCGTCCGGCAGATCGCCGCGGACGGTGAGGTCGGCGCCGGACCCGCGGGTGGCGCCGTCGAGCCGCAACGGCTCCGGGGAACCGTCCCCGTTGCCGCCCGCGGCGCGCGGGACGGCGCCCTCGACATGCGACGAGACCCAGTAGGCGCCGCCGCCTCCGGCGGCCAGCACGGCGGCGGCGACCGCCGACACCGCCCAGGGTGACCTGTTCCTGCGGTGAGGTCGCGTCGAATCGCTCTCCACGGTGGCTCCTCCGGCTCCGCTCAGCTGGTCGCAGCTGATGACGTCCCGGTCCTGCGACCGGGGGACGCCAATGGGACGGGCCGGAGTGCCCTGCGGTTCCGATCAGTCCGCGTACTCCGCCATGCCCTCGACGACGTGCGACGACGCGGCCGGCACGGTGATCCCGTGCAGACTCGCCGGGCTGACCCGCGCGGGCTCGCTCTCCGCGGGCACCTCCCAGTGCGCTGCCATCCTGCGGCAGTCGCCGATCAGCTCGGCGAGCGACTCGGGATCGTCGAGGGGCGCGACGGGAAGAGGAGTGGTCATAGACACGACGATAGAGACGTGAGGTGACGGGAGAAAGCCCTACTATCGGGTAGTTTCGCCCTGTCGGCGCCCGCCGGCCCAGCCGGTAGCGTGGACGGGTACCCGTCCGCCGCCCGCCTCCGCAGGAGCATGCCAGCCGTGCGTATCGCAGTCACCGGCTCCATCGCCACCGACCACCTGATGACCTTCCCCGGCCGCTTCGCCGACCAGCTCGTCGCCGACCAGCTGCACACGGTCTCCCTCTCCTTCCTGGTCGACACGCTCGACGTACGCCGCGGTGGCGTCGGCGCGAACATCTGCTTCGGAATGGGCCAGCTGGGTGTCCGGCCCGTCCTCGTCGGCGCGGCCGGCTCCGACTTCGACGAGTACCGCGCCTGGCTCGACCGGCACGGCGTCGACACCGCGTCCGTGCGCATCTCCGAGGTGCTGCACACCGCGCGCTTCGTCTGCACCACGGATGCCGACCACAACCAGATCGGCTCCTTCTACACCGGCGCGATGAGCGAGGCCCGCCTCATCGAGCTGCACTCGGTCGCCGCCCGGGTCGGCGGCCTCGACCTCGTGCTCATCGGCGCCGACGACCCCGAGGCGATGCTCCGCCACACCGAGGAGTGCCGCTCCCGAGGCATCCCGTGGGCGGCGGACTTCTCGCAGCAGATCGCCCGCATGAACGGCGACGAGATCCGGATACTGCTGGACGGCGCGGCCTACCTCTTCTCCAACGAGTACGAGAAGGGCCTGATCGAGAGCAAGACCGGCTGGACGGACGAGGAGATCCTCGGCCGGGTCGGTACCCGCGTCACCACGCTGGGCTCGCGGGGCGTCCGGATCGAGCGGGCCGGCGCGGAGCCGATCGTCGTGGGCTGCCCCGACGAGGACGCCAAGGTCGATCCCACCGGCGTCGGCGACGCCTTCCGCGCCGGCTTCCTCTCCGGCCTCGCCTGGGGCGTCGGGGCGGAGCGGGCGGCGCAGGTCGGCTGCATGCTGGCGACGCTGGTCATCGAGACCGTCGGCACGCAGGAGTACCAGCTGCGCCGGGCCCACTTCATGGACCGCTTCACCAAGGCCTACGGCGACGACGCGGCCGAGGAGGTCCGCGCCCACCTGCGCTGACCGCCGCGCGGGCGGGTGCGGCGTCCTCGGGGTTCCCTGTGGGGCGGGGTGCCGGTCGGGTTGGGCCTCGTCGTAGGGGCGCGGTACCGGCCGGTGGCGGCCGCGTCCTCCCGTGCTGACCTTTTGGGCGGGTGCGGGGTGTTCGCCCGCCGGCACGTTCTCGCGGGGCTCCGGCGGCCGGATCGCAGGCCGTGCGCGCCACGGCGGTGCGGCGCACCGTCGCGGGGGCCGCGCCGGCGCGCGGAGGCGTCAGGAGACGCGCCGCACCCAGTACGCGCTGCCGCGGGGAGCGGCGTGCGCGCCGAGGTACTCCTGCTCGCGCATGTCGCACCACGCGGGGATGTCGAGGCGGGCCGCCTCGTCGTCGGAGAGCACCGACACGACACCGCCCACCGGTACGTCCCCGATGACCTTCGCCAGCTCGATGACCGGAATCGGACACCGCTTGCCGAGCGAATCCACGACCAGGTCCGGTTCGCCCACCTCCGCGGCCGATCCCGCTTCCCCCGCTGCCGCGGCCGCCCGCCCCGCACCTGCCGGCCCGGACACCGGCGTCGGCGCGCCGAGCCGCTCCCGCACCGTCCGCACCACCCCGGGGAGGATCTCGAGGAAGCGGTCGACCTCGCCCGCCTCCGCCCCCGCCGGCAGCGAGACCCGCACGTTCCCCTCGGAGAGCACGCCCATCGCCTTGAGGACATGGCTCGGCGTCAGGGTGCTGGACGTGCACGACGACCCGGAGGAGACGGAGAAGCCCTCCCGGTCCAGTTCGTGCAGCAGTGCCTCGCCGTCCACGTAGAGGCAGGAGAAGGTCACCACGTTCGGCAGCCGCAGCTCGGGATGGCCCACCACCTCGACGTCCGGGACGAGTTCGGGGACCGCGGCCCGGATGCGGTCGACCAGGGCGGACAGTCGCGCCGCCTCAGCGGCGGCCTCGCTGCGCACCGCTCGCAGCGAGGCCGCCGCGGCGACGATCGCCGGGAGGTTCTCGAAGCCGGGGGCGCGCCCCGACTCCCGTTCGTCCGCGGGTCCCTGGGCGGCGAAGCGGGTGCCCTTGCGGACCGCCAGCAGGCCCACCCCGGACGGCCCGCCCCACTTGTGGGCGCTCGCCGCCAGCAGCGACCAGCCGCCCGCCACGGCTCCCCACCCCAGTGACTGGGCGGCGTCGACGAGCAGCGGCACCCCCGCCGCGCGGCACAGTTCCGCGACCTCGCCGACCGGCTGCACCGTGCCGACCTCGTGGTTGGCGGACTGCAGGCAGGCCAGCGCGGTGTCCTCGCGGAGCGCGGCGCCGAAGGCGCCTGCGTCGACCAGGCCGGTGCGGTCGGTGCCCACCTGCGTGACGTCCGCGTTCTGCGCGTCCTCCGCGTCGGCCACGGGGCCCGCCACCGCGTGCAGCACGGACGAGTGCTCGACGGCGGAGACGACCACGTGCCGGCCGACCCGGCGCCGCCCGGCGACCGCCCCGGCCACTCCCGCGTGGACGGCACGTGTACCCGAAGGAGTGAAAACGAGTTCGTCCGGACGGCACCCGACGGCGTCGGCGGCGGCCTCCCGGGCGGCGTCGAGCAGCAACCGGGCGCGGCGCCCCTCGCGGTAGAGACGGGAAGGGTCGGCCCACCCCTCGTCGAGCGCGGCGAGAAGGGCCTGCCGGGCGACGGGATGCAAGGGTGCGGCGGACGCGGCGTCGAAGTAGGGCACCTCTGCACGCTACGCCCCGGCGTCCCGCCCGGCCGTCTGGGGACCAGTCAGAAGTCCCCGAAAAGGGGGCCTGCGCAGGTGCGGAGCGGTGCCCGACACCCCTTCGGGGGCCGCCCCGGCGCGTTGGCCCCCCTCCCCGCGCGCCCCAAAATCGAGTCCAGTAGGGTTTGGTCCGCATAAACATCCACACCACTGCCCGCGCCAGGGCGACCGACCAGCACAGGCCGGGCATCCGGACGCGTGGGCGAGACTCTCGGGAAGGCGCTACGTGAGTCCCTACGGCTCCGACCGCTCGTCGCGGCGCCCGATGCGGCGGATTCTGCCGCAGGCGCTGGCCGCGGGCCTGGTCCTTGCGACCGCCACCGGTTGCACATACGAGGACTTTCCCCGCCTCGGCATGCCCAGCCCCGTCACCAAAGAGGCCCCGATCGTCCTGTCGCTCTGGCAGGGCTCCTGGGCTGCCGCGCTGGCGGTCGGCGTGCTCGTGTGGGGCCTGATCATCTGGAGCGTCATCTTCCACCGGCGCAGCCGCACCAAGGTGGAGGTCCCGCCCCAGATCCGCTACAACATGCCGATCGAGGCCCTGTTCACCACGGTCCCGCTGGTCATCATCTCGGCGCTCTTCTACTTCACCGCCCGGGACGAGTCCAAGCTGCTGGAGACCTCGGCGCGCCCCGACCATGTCGTCAACGTCGTCGGCTTCCAGTGGAACTGGGCCTTCAACTACGTCGAGGACGTGGACGGCGACCCGTCGACGCCCGCGGCCGGCACGGTGCCCGCGCAGCTCTCCTCGATCCCCGCGAAGAAGCTGGACGCCCCCGCAGGCGCCGACGGCGTCTACGACTTCGGCACGCCCGCGACCAAGGACCCGGACACCGGCAACCCGGGCCCGACCCTGTGGCTCCCCAAGGGCGAGACGGTCAGGTTCGTCCTCACCTCGCGTGACGTCATCCACTCGTTCTGGGTGGTCCCCTTCCTGATGAAGATGGACGTCATCCCCGGCCACACCAATGTCTTCGAGGTGACTCCCACCAAGGAGGGCACCTTCGTCGGCAAGTGCGCCGAACTGTGCGGCGTGGACCACTCCCGGATGCTCTTCAACGTCAAGGTGGTCTCCCCGGAGGCCTACCAGCAGCACCTGAAGGACCTGGCGAAGAAGGGCCAGACCGGTTACGTCCCGGCAGGCATTGCCACCACCGGCAACGCCAAGAACGCGGAGACCAAGACCCAGTGAGTATTCTCAACGAACCCCACGGTGCGGCCGCCGCGCACGTCGCCTACGCGGACGAGGCGCCGGTCCGCACCAAGCAGCCCGGCAACGTCATCGTCAAGTGGCTGACCACCACCGACCACAAGACGATCGGCTCGCTCTACCTGGCGACGTCCTTCTTCTTCTTCCTCATCGGTGGCGTGATGGCGCTCGTCATGCGCGCCGAGCTCGCCCGCCCGGGCACCCAGTTGGTGTCCAACGAGCAGTTCAACCAGCTCTTCACGATGCACGGCACCGTGATGCTGCTGATGTTCGCGACCCCGCTCTTCGCCGGCTTCGCGAACTGGATCATGCCGCTGCAGATCGGCGCCCCCGACGTCGCCTTCCCGCGGCTGAACATGTTCGCCTACTGGCTCTACCTGTTCGGCTCGCTGATCGCGGTCGCCGGCTTCCTCACCCCGCAGGGCGCCGCCGACTTCGGCTGGTTCGCCTACGCCCCGCTGACCGACGCGGTCCGCTCCCCGGGCATCGGCGGCGACCTGTGGATCATGGGTCTGGCGTTCTCCGGCTTCGGTACGATCCTCGGCTCGGTCAACTTCATCACCACGATCATCTGCATGCGCGCTCCCGGCATGACGATGTTCCGCATGCCGATCTTCACCTGGAACGTGCTGCTCACCGGTGTGCTGGTGCTCTTCGCCTTCCCGGTGCTGGCCGCCGCGCTGCTCGCCCTGGAGGCCGACCGCAAGTTCGGGGCGCACGTGTTCGATGCCGCCAACGGCGGCGCCTTGCTCTGGCAACACCTCTTCTGGTTCTTCGGGCACCCAGAGGTGTACATCATCGCGCTACCGTTCTTCGGCATCATCAGCGAGGTCATCCCGGTCTTCTCCCGGAAGCCGATGTTCGGCTACGTCAGCCTCATCGCGGCGACGATCTCCATCGCCGGCCTCTCGGCGACGGTGTGGGCCCACCACATGTACGTCACCGGTGGTGTGCTGCTGCCGTTCTTCTCCTTCATGACCTTCCTGATCGCGGTACCGACCGGTGTGAAGTTCTTCAACTGGATCGGCACCATGTGGAAGGGCTCACTGAGCTTCGAGACACCGATGCTCTGGGCGATCGGCTTCCTGATCACCTTCGCCTTCGGTGGTCTGACCGGTGTCATCCTGGCTTCGCCGCCGCTGGACTTCCACGTCTCCGACACCTATTTCGTGGTGGCGCACTTCCACTACGTCGTCTTCGGAACGGTCGTCTTCGCGATGTTCTCCGGCTTCCACTTCTGGTGGCCGAAGTTCACCGGCAAGATGCTCGACGAGCGCCTCGGCAAGATCACGTTCTGGACGCTGTTCATCGGCTTCCACGGCACGTTCCTCGTCCAGCACTGGCTGGGCGCCGAGGGCATGCCCCGCCGCTACGCGGACTACCTGAACGCGGACGGCTTCACCACGCTGAACACCATCTCGACCATCAGCTCCTTCCTGCTGGGCATGTCGATGCTGCCGTTCATCTACAACGTGTGGAAGACGGCGAAGTACGGCAAGCGGGTCGAGGTCGACGACCCGTGGGGTTACGGCCGCTCGCTGGAGTGGGCGACCTCCTGCCCGCCGCCGCGGCACAACTTCATCACGCTGCCGCGCATCCGGTCCGAATCCCCGGCGTTCGACCTCCACCACCCGGAGATCGCCGCTCTGGACCAGCTGGAGAACGTCGGCGCGGCCCCGGCCGTCTCCGGCGGCGACGAGAAGGAGAGCGGCAAGTGAAGTTCCAGGGCAAGCTGTTCCTGTGGCTGTCCGTCTTCTTCCTGGGCATGGCCATCGTCTACGGCCTGTGGTCCAGGGAACCGGTCGGCACCACGGCGCTCTTCCTCTCCTTCGGCCTCGCCGTGATGATCGGCTTCTACCTGGCCTTCACCGCCCGGCGCGCCGACACCGGTGCCCAGGACCGCGAGGACGCGGACGTCGCGGACGACTCCGGCGAGCTGGGTTTCTTCAGCCCGCACAGCTGGCAGCCGCTGCTGCTGGCCTTCGGTGGCGCCACGGCCTTCCTGGGCATCATCTTCGGCTGGTGGCTGATCTACTTCGCGTCCCCGTTCATCCTGGTCGGCCTGTGGGGCTGGGTCTTCGAGTACTACCGGGGTGAGAACCGCACCCAGTGAGCGCCCCGCGCCCACGCGCCGTACGACGACGGCCCGGACCCCCCACCACGGGGGTCCGGGCCGTCGCCCGTTCGTACGCGCTCGGCGGGCGCCCGTGACGATCTCTGCTTAGCGTGGTGACCATGGGTCACTTTTCTCCGCGCCGCATGGCCGCCGCGCTCGCCGCAGTGACACTCTCCGCGCCGCTGGCCTCCTGTTCCGGCGGCGGCGATCCCCTCGCCAACGCCCCCTACGACGCAGCCGGCCAAGTGGTGTGGACCGGCGCGGTCGCCGGGTCCAAGAAGGCCGACCCCAAGAAACCGCTGGAAATCACCGTCAAGGGTGAGGGCAACCGCATCACCGATGTGACGGCGTCCGACGGTTCGGGGCGCTACGTGAGCGGCCGCCTGTCCGCTGACGGCAAGCGCTGGCGCAGCACCTCGAAGCTCTCCGCCGCGGCGCACTACGTCGTCAAGGTGTCCACCGAGGACGGCAAGGGCCGTCAGGGGCGCAAGACGCTCTCCGTCGACACCAAGGGGACCAAGCGCCACCTGAAGGTCACCTTCGGCCCGGAGAGCGGCACCTACGGCGTCGGACAACCCATCACGGCCGAGCTGAGCGACCCCGTCAAGGACACCCTCGGCCGGAGCGTGGTCGAGCGCAATCTGCACGTCAACGCCTCACCGGCGGCCGACGAGGGCGCCTGGTACTGGGTCGACGACAAGACCCTGCACTACCGGCCCCGGACCTACTGGCCCGCGCACGCCCGCATCGACGTGCGCAGCACCCTGGACGACGTGCACATCAAGGGCTCGCTCTACGGAAGCGACGTCAAGCCGCTGACGCTGCGCACCGGCGACCGTATCGAGGCCGTCACGGACGCGGCCACGCACACCATGACCTTCAAGCGCGACGGCAAGCTCGTCCGCACCATCCCGGTGACGACCGGCAAGCCCGGGTTCTCCACCCGCAACGGCATCAAGGTGGTGCTGGGTCAGGAGGCCAACGTGCGGATGCGCAGCGAGACCGTCGGCATCGCCTCGGGCAGCTCCGACTCCTACGACCTGCCCGTCCAATGGGCCACCCGCGTGACGTGGAGCGGGGAGTACGTGCACGCGGCGCCCTGGTCCGTAGGCTCGCAGGGAATCGCCAACGTCAGCCACGGCTGCGTCGGCATGAGCACCGAGAACGCCCACTGGTTCTTCGACAACGTGCGGGTCGGCGACGTCGTGTCGGTCGTCCACAGCCTGGGCGAGGACATGCCCGCCTTCGGCAACGGCTTCGGCGACTGGAACCTGTCCTGGAGCGAGTGGCGCAAGGGCAGCGCGACGGGAACGCGCAAGGGCGCCGACCCGGCCGTGGCCGACCGTACCGACGCCCCTGGGGCCCGTCTGCAACCCGTGATGTGACGCTACGCGTCGACGGCCAGCCGCTGCCTCAGCAGCCCCGCCAGGGCCTCGTTCAGCGCGACCGGGTCGACCGGGTGGCTCAGCGCCGCGTCGGCCCGGCTCCAGCTGGCCAACCAGGCATCCTGGGGGCGCCCGATGAGCACCAGCACCGGCGGGCAGCGGAAGACCTCGTCCTTCACCTGGCGGCACACCCCCATCCCGCCTGCCGGAACGGCCTCGCCGTCGAACACGCACGCGTCGATGCCGCCGTGCTCCAGCGCGTCGAGGACCGCCGGGAGGGTGGCGCACTCCAGGTACTCGACCGGCGGCAGGTCGCTCGCGGGGCGGCGGCCGACGGCCAGACGGACCTGTTCCCGGGTGTTCCTGTCGTCGCTGTAGACCAGCACCGTCGCGGTCGTCTGCATCCGTGCCTCCTCGCCCTCGTGGAGTCGCCTGCCTGTGGCCGAACCCTACTCCCGCGCATGGCGCTTCGAGGAGGGTTAGCTCGTTCGAGCGACGCCTTTCCCTACCTCAAGGGCCTTGACACACCGAATGGCACCCCCCGGAGTGAGCGCGAGATAAGCGACCGACATAATGTCGGTCGTGGCGACAGCAACAGCAGTAGAAACCGGGCACGCGCACCCGTCGGTCAACCGGCCGAACCTCACCAGCGTCGGAACCATCATCTGGCTGAGTTCCGAGCTGATGTTCTTCGCGGCCCTCTTCGCGATGTACTTCACCCTTCGCTCGGTGACGGGTGCCGAGTACTGGAAGGCGCACGCCGACGTCCTGAACATCCCGTTCTCGGCGACGAACACCACGATCCTCGTGCTCTCCTCCTTCACCTGCCAGATGGGTGTCTTCGCCGCCGAGCGCGGCGATGTGAAGAAGCTGCGCGCGTGGTTCATCGTGACGTTCATCATGGGCGCGATCTTCATCGGCGGTCAGATCTTCGAGTACACCAACCTGGTCAAGGAGGACGGCCTCTCGCTCTCCTCCGACCCCTACGGTTCGGTGTTCTACCTGACCACCGGATTCCACGGTCTGCACGTGACGGGTGGTCTCATCGCCTTCCTGCTGGTCCTGGGACGGACCTACGCGGCACGGCGGTTCACCCACGAGCAGGCCACCGCGGCCATCGTCGTGTCCTACTACTGGCACTTCGTCGATGTCGTCTGGATCGGCCTCTTCGCCACGATCTACCTGATCAAGTAGTCGGCAGGCCCGCGCGAGCAGCGCACACGGTCACGACATCCAGAACCATCGACGCAAGAGATCCTGACACCGGGGTAATCCGTGAAAAAGCTCTCCGCACGACGGCGCCACCCGCTGGCGGCGTTCGTCGTCCTACTTGTCGCGCTCACGGCCATCGGGGGGCTGTACGCCGCGCTCGCGCCGGCGCCCAAGGCGCAGGCCGACGACAGCTCGCAGTCCCTCGCCATCGAAGAGGGCAAGAAGCTGTACACCGTCGGCTGCTCCAGCTGCCACGGTACGTCGGGGCAGGGCAGCAGTGACGGCCCCAGCCTCGTCGGCGTCGGCTCCGCGGCCGTGGACTTCCAGGTCGGCACCGGCCGTATGCCGGCCCAGCAGCCCGGCGCCCAGGTGCCGCGCAAGAAGGTCATCTACGACCAGAAGCAGATCGACCAGCTCGCGGCGTACATCGCCTCGCTCGGCCCCGGCCCGGTCACGCCCACCAAGGAGCAGTACGACCCGGCCGGCGCCGACAAGGCGCGCGGTGGCGAGTTGTTCCGCACCAACTGCGCCCAGTGCCACAACTACCAGGGCAAGGGCGGCGCGCTGACGAACGGCAAGTACGCGCCCACGCTCGAGGGCGTGAGCAACAAGCACCTGTTCGAGGCCATGCTGACCGGCCCGCAGAACATGCCGTCCTTCCCCGACGCGACGATGCCGGAAGAGAACAAGCGGGAGATCATCGCGTACCTCGACGCCGTCAACGGCGAGGGTGCGCCGAGCCCTGGCGGCATGTCGCTGGGCAGCCTCGGCCCGGTCACCGAGGGTCTCTTCGGGTGGATCTTCGGGCTCGGGGCCCTGATCGCCTGCGCCATCTGGCTCGCGGCCCACACCACCAAGGCGAAGAAGTCATGAGTCAGGACATGTCAGAAGAGAACCTGCCGGACAGGCCGGCACACGAAGGCGGCGGCCAGGTCGCGACGGCGGAGAACCCGTTCGCGGACCCCGGCCTCCCGGCTCACCAGCCGCGCCGCCAGGACATCGACGAGAAGGCCGCGAAGTCCTCCGAGCGCACGGTGGCGCTCCTGTTCACCGTGTCGATGCTCGCCACGCTCGGCTTCATCGCCAGCTTCGTGGTCATTCCGATCGACAAGATCATCTACGTTTGGCCGCTGGGCCACATCAGCGGACTGAACTTCGCGCTGGGTATGACTCTCGGCGTCTCGCTCTTCGCCATCGGCGCCGGTGCGGTCCACTGGGCCCGCACGCTGATGTCGGACGTCGAGGTGCCCGACGACCGCCATCCGATCCAGGCGAGCCCCGAGGTCAAGGCGAAGGTTGTGGGCGACTTCGCCGCCGGTACCGACGAGAGCCAGATCGGCCGTCGCAAGCTGATCCGCAACACCATGCTCGGCGCGCTGACCCTGGTCCCGCTCTCCGGGCTGTTCCTGCTGCGCGACCTCGGCCCGCTGCCGGAGGACAAGCTGCGCCACACGCTGTGGTCCAAGGGCAGGCTGCTGATCAACCAGAACACCAACAAGCCCCTGCGTCCCGAGGACGTGGCCGTCGGCTCGCTCACCTTCGCCGTGCCCGAGGGCCTGGAGGAGGACCAGCACGACTACCAGGAGCAGGTCGCCAAGGCGGCGCTGATGATCGTCCGCATCGAGCCGGACGACATCAAGGACAAGAAGTCCCGCGATTGGGCGCACCAGGGCATCCTGGCGTTCTCCAAGATCTGCACCCATGTCGGCTGCCCGATCAGCCTCTACGAGCAGCAGACGCACCATGTGCTCTGCCCCTGCCACCAGTCGACGTTCGACCTGTCCGACGGCGCCAGGGTGATCTTCGGCCCCGCCGGTCACGCCCTGCCGCAGCTGCACATCAGCGTGAACGGCGAGGGTTACCTCGAGGCGCTGGGCGACTTCGATGAGCCCGTGGGCCCTGCCTTTTGGGAGCGTGGATGAGCACCAACACGAGCGCGAGCTCCAAGCCGCGCGGCAAGGCGCCCGCCGGCGAACGCGTCGCCGACTGGGCCGACGGACGGCTGGGCATCTACAGCCTCGCCAAGGCCAACCTGCGGAAGATCTTCCCGGACCACTGGTCCTTCATGCTGGGCGAGATCTCCCTCTACAGCTTCATCATCGTCATCCTGACCGGTGTCTACCTGACGCTGTTCTTCCACCCGGCGATGAACGAGGTCGTCTACGACGGCTCGTACGCGCCGCTGCAGGGCATCACGATGTCCGAGGCGTACGCGTCGACCCTGCACATCAGCTTCGACGTGCGCGGCGGTCTGCTGGTCCGGCAGATCCACCACTGGGCGGCCATCGTCTTCGTGGCCGCGATGCTCGTGCACATGATGCGCGTCTTCTTCACCGGTGCGTTCCGCAAGCCGCGCGAGATCAACTGGGTCTTCGGCTTCCTGCTGCTGTTCCTCGGCATGTTCGACGGCTTCATGGGCTACTCGCTGCCGGACGACCTGCTGTCGGGCACCGGCATCCGCTTCATGGAAGGCGCCGTGCTGTCCGTGCCGATCGTCGGCACGTACCTGTCGTTCTTCCTCTTCGGCGGTGAGTTCCCCGGCACCGACATCGTGCCGCGGTTCTACACGATCCACGTGCTGCTGATCCCGGGCATCATGGCGGGCCTGCTGGTGGCCCACCTGATCCTGGTCTTCTACCACAAGCACACCCAGTGGCCCGGCCCGGGCAAGACGGAGAAGAACGTCGTCGGCATGCCGTTCTTCCCGGTCTACACGGCCAAGGCCGGCGGCTTCTTCTTCATCGTGTTCGGCGTCATCGCGGCGATGTCCGCCCTGGTCTCCGTGAACCCCGTGTGGGCGTACGGGCCCTATCGGCCGGACCAGGTGTCGACCGATGCCCAGCCCGACTGGTATATGGGCTTCTCCGAGGGCCTGATCCGCATCATGCCGGGCTGGGAGATCAACTTCCTGGGCCACACACTCGTCCTGGGCGTGTTCATCCCGTTGGTGATCTTCCCGCTGGTGCTGGGCTTCATGGGCGTCTACCCGTTCCTGGAGTCGTGGGTCACCGGTGACAAGCGCGAGCACCACCTGCTCGACCGGCCGCGCAACCGTCCCGTCCGCACGGGCATCGGCGCCGCATGGATCAGCCTCTACCTGATCCTGCTCGTCGGCGGTGGCAACGACCTGTTCGCGACCCGCTTCCACCTGTCGATCAACGCGATCACCTGGGTGGTCCGGATCTCGTTCTTCGTGCTGCCGGTGCTCGTCTTCTTCATCACGAAGCGGATCTGCCTGGGTCTGCAGCGGCGCGACCGCGACAAGGTGCTGCACGGTCGGGAGACCGGCATCATCAAGCGGCTCCCGCACGGTGAGTTCATCGAGATCCACGAGCCGCTGGAGCAGGGTGCGCTGTTCAAGCTCACCCAGCACGAGCAGCCCCAGCCGCTCGAGATCGGCCCCGAGGTCGACGAGAACGGCGTGGAGAAGAAGGTCGGCCGGACGACGAAGCTGCGTTCCAAGCTGTCCCGCGGCTACTACGGCGAGGGGACGCAGATCCCCAAGGCGACGGCCGAGGAGTACGAGGAGATCACGAGCGGCCACGGTCACCACTGATCACTGAAGCTGTGCCACCGGGCAGGGCCCCGTCCATCCGATGGACGGGGCCCTTTCCCGTTCCCCGGCGCCGATAGGCTGGTGCCGAGGGTTTCCCCCGTACATCCGACCCCATGGAGTGGACCATGAGCGTTGCGAACCCCGCCGGAGGCGTATCAATGGCGGGCGGCTCCTGGCCCGACGTCCTGGGTGCGCTGCTGAGCGGCCGGGACCTGAGCTCCGCGGAGGCGGCGTGGGCGATGGACCGGATCATGAGCGGTGAGGCCTCGGACGCCCAGGTCGCCGGCTTCATGGTGGCCCTGCGGGCCAAGGGGGAGACGGTCGAGGAGGTCACCGGACTCGTCGAGGCGATGTACGCGCACGCCGAGCCGCTGCACGTCCCCGGCCCGGCCGTCGACATCGTCGGCACCGGCGGCGACCGCGCCAGGACGGTGAACATCTCCACGATGTCCGCCATCGTGATCGCCGGCGCCGGCGCCAAGGTCGTCAAGCACGGCAACCGGGCGGCCAGCAGCGCCAGTGGCGCCTCCGACGTCCTGGAGAAACTCGGCATCAACCTCGACCTGCCCGCGGCCCGGGTGGCGCAGGTCGTCGAGGAAACCGGGATCACCTTCTGCTTCGCGGCGAAGTTCCACCCGGCGATGCGCTTCGCCGCCCCGGCCCGCCGTGACCTCGGCATCCCCACGTCGTTCAACCTCCTCGGCCCGCTGACCAACCCGGCCCGGGTGGGCGCCTCCGCCGTGGGGTGCTTCGACACCCGGATGGCCGGTCTGATCGCGGGCGTGCTGGCACGCCGCGGCTCCTCCGCGCTGGTGTTCCGGGGTGACGACGGGCTGGACGAACTCACCGTCACGGCCACCTCCCAGGTGTGGGTGGTGGGCGAGGGGCGCGTCGAGCAGGAGTCCTTCGACCCGCGCGACGTCGGCATCCAGCTGGCGCCGATCGAGGCGCTGCGAGGCGCGGACGCCGCGTACAACGCCGACGTCGCCCGGCGGCTGCTGGCCGGTGAGACCGG
The DNA here is from genome assembly GCA_033793685.1 of Streptomyces sp. ME19-03-3. GTDB lineage: Bacteria > Actinomycetota > Actinomycetes > Streptomycetales > Streptomycetaceae > Actinacidiphila. Next base: position 193,294 of record JARAXD010000002.1, read on the forward strand.
GCCGGTCCGTGACGCGGTGCTGCTGAACTCGGCGGCGGCGCTGGTGGCGCTGGACGGCACGGATGGCCCGGGCGGCCCGCTGACGGAGCGGATCGGGGCCGGGATCGCCCGGGCGTCGGAGTCGATCGACTCGGGTGCGGCCGCCCGCACGCTCGAGCGGTGGGCCGCGGCCACGCACGCGTAGGGGGCGAGGCCGGCGGGCTCACCTGTGGACGGCCACGTCCGGCTGCCGCCGGGGCAGTGCGGCGTGCCGCACCGCGTCCGAGATCAGGGCCGTGGCCGCGCCCAGGCCGGCGAAGGCGCCGCAGGCCACGAACACCGGGGCGGCGCCCCATGCTCCGATGGCAGCGCCGACCAGGGGATGGCTGAGGGGGGCGAGGCCGACCATGGTGAGCATGACGACGGAGGTGACCCGGCCGAGAAAGGCCGGGTCCGCGGCGGTCTGCAGGAGGGCGTTGTTCAGGCTGCCGCGCCTGCACACAGTCCGATGACCGCGGCGAGTATGGCGGCGAGCCACAGGGTCGGCACCAGCGCGAAGGCGGCCGCGCCCGTGCAGCCCACGAGCAGTGTCCCGGCCATCAGCAGGCCGGCACGGGGCAGCCAACCGGCGATGGCGAGCAGCGCGGCACTGGCGGCAGCTCCTGCACTGAAGCTGCTGACGATCCGGCCGTAGCCGGAAGGGCCCCAGCCGCGTTCGGCGTTGCGGAGCACCATGCCGACGTTGAGCGGGCCGGTGAGGCCGAGTTCACAGAGGGCGCCGGCGACGACGAGCGGTCCGAGGAGGCGGTGGCCGCGGAGGTAGCGCAGCCCGTCGAGCAGGTCCTGCCGCGCGGTGCCGGGCTCCGCCCGCTCGGTGTCGCCCGCCGCGGGGGGCCGTATCCGTATCGTCAGCAGGAGCGGCCGGGAAGCGGCGCCGTGCGGGGCGCGGGGTCGTCACCGGGCTCCCGGCCCGCGTCCGCCCGGGGGTGCGTCCGGGATCCGGACCGCGGCTTGCGGCGCCGCGTCCGTGTGGTATGATGCTGCGCAGGTCACGAGTGACAGCGAAACGGCCCCGGCCCGCTGTCCGGCAACCCTCCTTCCGTGGCGGGGTGCCCCGGGTGATGACCAGGCCGCAGGCAGCATGGTCTGCGGCAAGCGCGGTCAGAGGAGTTCCCCCATGAGCATGCGAATGCGCTAGGGCCTTCAGGGCCCCCAGCCGCCTCCCCTCCCTCCCCGGGCGTGCGCCCGCTGTGCCGAGGGCTGTCCGGTCATCACTGACGTTCCTTCACTTCTGCCTGCCGACAGGAGACTTCGCCATGCCGTCGCGCACCGCCCTGCCCTCGTCCGTCCACGCCCCGCTGCCCGTCCTGGGGCGCGAGGTCCTCGTCCCGCTCGTGACCGGGGGCGAGGTCGCATACGCCGCCCTCGACTACGCGGCCAGCGCACCCGCGCTGCAGCGGGTCTGGGACGACGTGGCGGCCTACGCGCCGTACTACGGCAGCGTGCACCGGGGGGCCGGCCACCTCTCGCAGCTGTCGACGGACCTGTTCGAGCGCAGCCGCGCCACGGTCGCGGAGTTCCTCGGCTGCCGCCCCGGCGACCAGGTGGTCTTCACCCGCTCGACCACCGACTCGCTGAACCTGCTGGCGGCCGCCGTACCGGCCGGTACGAGTGTCTTCGTCTTCGAGACCGAGCACCACGCGTCCCTGCTGCCGTGGCGCGAGGCCGACGTCACCTACCTGACCGCTCCCCGCTCGCCGCAGGAGGCCGTGGCGACGCTGGTGCGGGCGCTGGCCGGCCGTGTGACGGACGAGCCGGCGCTGGTCTGCGTGACCGGGGCGTCCAACGTGACCGGGGAGCTGTGGCCGGTGCGGGAGCTGGCCGCGACCGCCCACGCCCACGGCGCCCGGATCGTCGTGGACGCGGCGCAGCTCGCCCCGCACCACCCGGTGGACATCGCGGAACTCGACGTCGACTGGGTGGCGTTGTCCGGGCACAAGCTCTACGCGCCCTTCGGCTCGGGAGTGCTCGCCGGGCGCGCCGACTGGCTGGGTGCGGCCGAGCCCTACCTGGCCGGCGGCGGCGCCTCCCGGCGGGTGGCCCGGCGCGCGGACGGCGGGGTGGACGTCGACTGGCACACCACGGCCGCCCGGCACGAGGCCGGCTCGCCCAACGTCATCGGTGCCTACGCGATCGCCTCGGCCTGCCGCGCGCTGACGGAGGCCGGCTTCGACCGGCTGGTCGAGCGGGAGCAGGCGCTGCTGGCCCGGGTGCGGGCCGGCCTGGCGCAGGTGCCCGAGGTGAGGGTGCTCTCGCTGTTCGGCGACGACGCCCCCCGGGTCGGCGTCATCTCCTTCGTCGTCGAGGGCTGGAACAGCTCCCACTTCGCTGCGGCGCTCTCCGCCGAGTACGGGATCGGCGTCCGCGACGGCCTCTTCTGCGCGCACCCCCTGGTGCGCACCCTGCTCGGCGGCACGGGGCAGGAGCAGGTTGCGTGCGGGGCCGCGGAAGCGGCCCCCGGTGAGCTCCCCCCGCCTTCGGACGCGAGCGCCCCCGCGCTCAACGCCGTCCGGGTCTCCTTCGGAGCGGGCACTCCCGACGAGCACGTGGAACGCTTCGTCGACGCGGTGCGCGAGCTCGTGGCCGAGGGCGCCAGGTGGCGTTACCGCGTCGAGGACGGCCGCTGCGTACCGGACCGCGGACGGGCCTGAGCGACCCGGCGCCGCGGGATCGCCGCGCCGGCTAAGCGTCCAGCCCGATGGCGAAGGCCGTCTCGAGGTCGTGCTGGGAGTAGGTGCGGAAGGCGACGTGCGTGTCCGTGGCCTCGACGCCGGGGATCTTGCTGATCCTGCCCGGGATGACGTCCGCGAGCTCGTCGTGCCGGGCCACCCGCACCATGGCGACCAGGTCGTACGTCCCGGTGACGGAGTAGACCTCGCTGACGCTGTCGAGCGCGGCGATGGACTCCGCGATCTCGGGGATACGGTCGACGCTGGTCTTGATGAGCACGATCGCGGTGATCACGGCTTGAGGTCTCCTCGGGTCGCCCTGGCTGCGGCCTCCAGCTTAGGCGTTGCCCGGTAGCACCCCCACGCGCACAGGAAGCCGAAGACGAAGCCGGTGATGTGGGCGAGGTAGGCGACCCCGGGGCCCGTCTGCTGGACCTCGCCGGCGAGCCACTGCAGGACGAACCAGAAGATCAGCACCATCCAGGCCGGGAAGCGCAGCGGGAGGAAGAAGAGGAAGGGGAAGACGCTGGTCACCCGGGCCTTGGGGTAGAGGTAGAGGTACGCGCCGAGCACCCCGGAGATCGCCCCCGACGCGCCGACCAGGGTCTGGGTGGAGGAGGCGTGCCCGAGCGCGTAGCCGTACGTGGCCAGGTAGCCCGAGGCGATGTAGAACAGCAGGAAACGCACACGGCCCATGCGGTTCTCGACGTTGTCGCCGAACACCCAGAGGAAGAGCATGTTGCCGAGCAGGTGGACCCAGCCGCCGTGCACGAACAGCGCGGTGAGCACCGAAGCGAACGGCGAGGCGGCGAACGACCGCAGCGGCGGGCATCCGGTCGGCAGCGGCACCTGAGCCAGGGCGATCCGGCCGTGCCACAGCTCGGTGGGGATGACACCCCAGCGGGCGAAGTACGTCGCCTGGGCGCAGACCTGATCGTGGCCCGTGCCGTACACGAGGTTGAGCCCGGAGGACGGGCTGATGAGGAAGAGCGCCCCGCAGAGCCCGATCAGTGCGTACGTCACCACGGGTGTGCGGTGGACGGGGTTCTTGTCGTACACCGGGATGACCATGGACCGATCATGACGGAACGGGTGTAACGGTCGTGCGGTGCCTCGCCGCAGCGCGCGGGACCACCGAGGCCGTAGGGTGACCGGAACGCATTCGCGCGACCGAGGAGACGACCGATGCCGGTGCCCCCGCCGACCGCCACGACCCGCTGGCGTTGCACTCTGTGCGGCAACCTGACCCGGTTCGACGTCACCCGTTCCAGCAAGGTCGTCGAGTATGTCCACCTGGATCTGGCGGGGGAGCCCACGGTCGAGGAGCGCGAGGTGCTCAGCGAGACCGTGGAGTCGGTGCGCTGCCGCTGGTGCAACGCCGTGGACCAGGTGGAGCTGGTCGACCGGCCCGACACGGCGACGCAGGCCTGAGCGCCGCCGGGGACAATGGAGGGACGCGGCGCGGGCCATGGAGGTTGAAGGAGGCCGGGGAGGCGCCCACGGACTGGACAGGAGTGACGGGTGGACGGGACCGGCGGTAACCCGGGCCGCGGCGACGAAGTGGCCGCGCCCGAGACCGGGGCTGCGCCGGAGGAGTCCGTCCACGGCGAGTCGCTGGACCGCCCCCTGCCCGAAGGCGTGCGGCACCGCGTGGTCGCCCTCGCAGGGGAGGCGTTCGGCGGGCTGACCGCGGCCGAGCTGCCCGCGGTGCTGCGTCCGTACGCCCGGTTCACTCCGAGCCGGCGGGCCAAATTCGCCGCGACCGCGCTCGCCACGGCCCTGGAGAGCGACCCGGCCTTCCGGCAGCGGGTGGGCGCCCGGCTGCGCGAGTCCGAGCCGGAGCTGTGCGAGGCGCTGGACGCCGGCACCCCGCCCCCGGCGGTCGACCCGCTCGACGTGGCGGCCGCCGCGTACCTGCTGCGTCCCGCCGGCTGGGCGAAGCTGGTGGCCGCCGCGGGCGAGGAGGCCCAGCGCGTCAGCGCCGAGCGGGCGGGGGAGGAGGCCCAGCGGGAGCTGCGGCAGCTGAAGGCGGAGCTGGACGAGGCCCGCGGCCACGCCCGCACCGAGGCCGTGCGGGTCCGCACCGAGCTGGAGGCGGCCCGCAAGGAGGCCGAGTCGCTCCAGCGCAAGCTCCGCAGCGCGGCGAGCGATGTGAAGCGGGCCGAGGCGGCACTGCGCAAGGTCGAGGCCGAGCTGGACGAGACGCGCGCGGCCGCGGCCGCGGAGAAGGCGTCGGCGGACGGTGAGGCGCGCAGGCTGCGGGCCCGGCTCGCCGAGGCCGAGCAGGCCGTGGAGACGTCCCGGCGGGCGGCCCGGGAGGGCCGCAGTGCCGAGGACATGCGCCTGCGCCTGCTGCTGGACACCGTGCTCGACGCCGCCTCGGGGCTCCGCCGGGAGCTGGCGCTGCCGCCGCGCGACACCCTGGGTGTCCGGCCCGCGGACAGCGTCGACGCGGTGCAGCCGGGGGCGATCAGCCCGAGGGACATCGCGCGGCGCGCCCTGTCCGAGAACGACCCGGCATTGCTGGACCAGTTGCTGGCGCTGCCGCAGTCCCATCTCGTGATCGACGGCTACAACGTGACCAAGACGGGTTATCCGGCGATGCCTTTGGAGAAGCAGCGGCTGCGGCTGCTGGGCGGCCTGGCGGTGCTCGCGGCGCAGAGCGGCGCCGAGGTCACGTGCGTCTTCGACGGAGCCGATCTCGACGCCCCGGTGCTGCTGGCACCGCCGCGCGGGGTGCGCGTGCTGTTCAGCAAGGCGGGCGAGACTGCGGACGAGTTGATCCGGCGTCTGGTTCGGGCGGAACCTCCCGGTCGCCCGATTGTGGTGGTTTCTTCCGATCGTGAAGTTGCTGACGGTGTGGCTCGAGCCGGCGCCCGCCCGGTCGCATCCACCTTGCTGCTGAAGCGACTTGCCCGGGTGTGACCCGGGGCACACCATGGGACGCGGGGGGCGCCTGCGGTGAACTCAGCGTCAAATCACGGTCACTGCGCGTGCGAAACGTGTAAAGAAAACGCTGCCGAACGACTTTTTTTCTTCAGGGATTTGATCCGATCACAAGATGGTCACTATGGTCAGGGCTCGAACCTCTGCCCAGTCGATCATCCAGCCCGGATGGCGGCGGAGGTCCCGCCGATCTGAAGTGCCGCGCGTACGACGGGGGACGCCGACGCTCAGGGCCGGGGAACGCTGTTCCCGATGCATGCGGCAGGCGGCTGGAGGAAGAAGGAGCTCGCCCCAGTGGCGTCCCACCGTCGTCCCAAGCAAGCCAGTCGCACGCGCGTCACCGTGCTCACCGCGACCGCCGCCGCAGCCGTAGCCCTCTCCGCGCAGGCGGCCCAGGCCGCTCCCGCCAAGCCGTCCGTCAAGAGCGTCAAGGCGAAGGTCGACGGCCTGTACGACCAGGCCGAGCAGGCGACCGAGAAGCTCAACGGCGCCAAGGAGAAGCAGGGGAAGCTGCAGAAGCAGGTGGAGGACCTGCAGGACGAGGTGGCCCGCGAACAGGCCGAACTCAACGACCTTCAGGACGACCTCGGCACCCTGGCCAGCGCCCAGTACCGCAGCGGCGGCATCGACCCGTCGCTCCAGCTCTTCCTCTCCTCCGACCCGGACACCTACCTCGACAGGGCGTCCACCCTCGACCAGGTGAGCACCAAGCAGGCCGAGGCGCTCAAGCAGATCGCGGAGAAGAAGCGCACCCTCGACCAGCAGAAGGCGGAGGCCGCGAGCAAGCTCGACGAGCTCGACGACACCCGCGCCGAACTGGCCAGGAAGAAGAAGGAAGTCCAGGGCAAGCTCGCCCAGGCGCAGAAGCTGCTCAACTCGCTGACCGCCGCCCAGCGCGCCTCGCTGACGGCGGCGGAGAACCGCGCCAACCGCTCCAACCAGCGGGTGGACCTGGGCAATGACACGCCGGCCTCCTCGCTGGCCGCCGCGGCCCTCGCCGCCGCCAAGACCAAGCTGGGCTCGCCGTACGTCTACGGCGCCACCGGACCGAGCTCCTTCGACTGCTCCGGCCTCACCTCCTGGGCCTACGCCCAGGCCGGGGCCGGCATACCGCGCACCTCCCAGTCCCAGGCCAACGCCGGTACGCGCCTGTCGATGAGCCAGCTGAAGCCGGGCGACCTCGTCCTGTTCTACGGCGACCTGCACCACGTGGGACTCTACGCGGGCAACGGGCAGGTCCTGCACGCGCCGCGCACCGGCACGGTGGTGCGCTTCGAGTCCATCAACAACATGCCGTTCCAGTTCGGCGTCCGCATCTGAGGAGCGGGTGGAAGCACCGGCGCCCGTTGAACCTATCGGGTGATCTCGGACGGTGACGGCCCGGCGGTGACCTGCGCAAGCGGGGCACCGTCCGGCCGCCCGGCGGTATCCGGTCTTTGAACTCCGCATGTCCGGCTGACTACTGTCAGCCGACGTGCCATCTCACCGACGCATCCCGCAGCCCGGCCGGGCCCCGCGCACCTCAAGGGCCACGGTCCTGACGGCCGCGGCCACCGCCGCCGCCGCGATGGCGGGCGCGGCAACCACCGCGCAGACGGCCGCCGCCGACCCGGCGGACACCTCCAGCGACGTCGCGGCCCGCATCGACCACCTCTACACCCAGGCAGAGCGGGCCACCGAGCAGTTCAACGCCGCCCGCGAGAACACCCAGCGGCTCCGGCGCGAGGTCGAGGAACTCCAGGACCGGGCCGCGCGCGGCCAGGAGCGGGTCAACCGGCTCCGCGACGACCTCGGCACCTTCGCCGGGGCGCAGTACCGGGGCGGGGGAGTCGACCCCACCCTCGCCCTGCTGCTCTCGCCCGACCCCGCGACCTATCTCGACCGGGCCGCCACCCTCGACCGGATCGGCAGCCGAGGCAACGCACGCCTCGGTGAACTCCGCTCCGCCCAGCGCTTCCTGGACCAGGAACGCTCCCGGGCCGCCGAACGGCTCGGCGAGCTCGAGCGGGCCCGCAGCAGCCTCACGGTCCGGAAGAAGGCCGTGCAGCACAAGCTGATGGCGGCCGCCCGCCTGGTCAACTCCCTCTCCCCGCGGGAGCGGGCCCGGCTCGCCGGCCGCCTGGAGGCCCGCGCCTCCCGTTCGGGCCGCATGGTCGACATCCCCGACCTCGGCCCGCTGTCCGTACGCGCCGCGACGGCCGTGGCCGCGGCGCGCTCGGCTGTCGGCGCCCCCTACGTGTGGGGTGCCACCGGACCGGGCTCCTTCGACTGCAGCGGGCTGATGGTCTGGGCGTACCGTCAGGCCGGCGTGGGCCTGCCCCGTACCTCCCAGGCCCAGCTCAACGCCGGACGGCACGTGCCGCTCAGCCAGGCCCGCCCCGGCGACCTGGTCATCTACCGCGGCGACGCCAGTCACGTCGCCATGTACGTCGGCGGCGGTCAGGTCATCCACGCCCCGTACCCCGGTGCCAGGGTCCGCTACGACCCCGTCGCCATGCTGCCGATCTCGGCGGTGACCCGGCCCACGTGACCCTCGCCGCCGCCGCCGTACGATCGGCGGCGTGGCCCTCTTCCGCTCACCGACCCGTGCCGTGGCCGCCGCGCTGTGCTGCGCGGCGGTGCTCCTCGCGGGCTGCGGGCCCTCGGGCGGCGGGACCGCGGAGCACGCGCGCCCCGGGGACCCGGTCGTACGGCAGCTGCTGGAACGGCGGGCCGACGCGGTCCTGGACCACGACGAGAAGGCCTGGCTGGCCGATGTGACACCCGCTCGGCGCGCCGCCGAGCGCCAGGTCTTCCGCAATCTGGCCGAGCTCCCGCTCGCCTCCTGGTCGTACCGGCTGCTCTCCACGCGGGGCGCCGACCCGGTGACCGCCCGGGTCCAGTTGCGCTACCGCTTCGAGGGCTATGACAGCGCCCCGGTCACCACCGAGGAGTCGCTGCAGCTGCGCACCGACGGCGGCGGGCGCTGGCGGGTGGCCGGCGACGGCGACCCGGGCCGGCTGCTGTGGGAGCAGGGGGCGCTGCACGTCGTGCGCGGCAGCCGCAGCCTCGTCCTCGGGACCGGCGACCGGGCGGAGCTGGCAGGCTACGCCGCCGAGGCCGACCGCGCGGTCCCGCAGGTGCGCGGTGCCTGGGGCGGGAAGGGCTGGACTGGGCGGGTGGTGCTGGAAGTGCCCTCCAGCCTGCGGCGCATGGCGCAGCTCCTGGACGCCCCGGCGCGGACGTACGCGGGCGTCGCCGCCGTCACCACCGGCGAGGCCGGGGGCAGCGGCGCCGCGCCCGCCGGCCGCGTCATCGTCAACCCCGAGGCCTTCGCCGGGCTGTCGGCCTTCGGCCGGCAGGTCGTCCTCACCCACGAGAGCACCCACGTCGCCACACGCGCCGCCACGACCTCCCGCACCCCGATGTGGCTCTCCGAGGGCTTCGCCGACTGGGTCGCCTACCGGAACTCCCGCCGTACGACGGAAAGCCTCGCGCCCGAGCTGCGCCGGGACGTCTCGGCCACGGGCCCGCCAGGGCGCCTCCCCGCGGACGCCGACTTCGCGCCCGGGGCCCCCGCGCAGGCCCAGGCGTACGAGGGCGCCTGGCTGGCCTGCCGGTTCATCGCCGACACCTGGGGCGCCGACCGGCTTGTCGCGTTGTACCGTTCCGGTGCGGACCTGCCCGGCACGCTCGGCCTCGACGAGGCCGCCCTCACCGAGCGCTGGCGGGCCTACACCGATGGGGAGTTGGGATGAGCGGCGCGGACGGGGACTTCACGCCGGAGGAGACCGCCCGCGGCAGGGCGCTGCGTCGCGCGCAACTGCCCTTCCTGCTCGGCGGGCGCCTGGCGGGGCTCGCGCTGCTGCTCGCGCTGGCGCTGACCCCGGCGGGCGCCGCCCTCACCGGCCTGTTCGGCGACGCCCGGGCCCTGCGCGTCCTGGCGGGCGGGCTGCTGCTGGTGCTGCTCCGGCAGGCGGTCACCCTGCCGTTCTCCGCCCGGGTCCGCGTCGTCCGGCGCCGCTACGGGCTCGTCACGCAGGGCTGGGGCGGATGGGCCGTCGACGTCCTGCGCGGACTGCTCGTGTCCGTTCCGCTCGTGACGGCCGCGCTGTACGGCTACTACGGGCTCGGCTGGGCCTGGGCGGCCCTGGGCGCCGTCTGCGCGGCCGTCGTGATGTCCTGGCTCGCCCCGGTCGTGCTGGAACCGCTCTTCAACCGCTTCCGGCCGATGGAGGACGGGCCACTGCGCGAGGCCCTGCTGGCACTGGCCGAGCGGGACGGCATCCCCGTGCGGGCGGTGCTGGTCGCCGACGCGTCCCGGCGCACGACCGCGCTCAACGCCTACGTCTCCGGCTTCGGGCGCACCCGGCGGATCGTCGCCTACGACACGCTGCTCGGCACGGCCCCGGCCGCGGAGGTCGAACTCGTCGTCGCCCACGAACTGGGCCACGTAAAACACCGCGACGTGCTGCGCGGCACCCTGCTCGGCGCCCTCGGCGCAGGGGCGGGGGTGTGCCTGCTCTCCGCGGTCATGGCGGCCTCCTCCTACGGCACCGGCGACCCGCGGGGGCTGTTCCTGCTCGCCGCGGTGGCCGCGGTGCTGTCGGCGTGCGCCGGGCCGCTGGGCTGCGCACTGAGCCGGCGCGTCGAACGGCGGGCGGACACGCACGCGCTGGAGCTCACCAAGGACGCCGAGCGGTTCATCGCCATGCAGCGCCGGCTCACCGTCACCAACGTCGCCGACCCCGACCCCCCGCGCCTCCTGCACGCCCTCTTCGGCACCCACCCCACCGCCGTCCAGCGCATCGCCGCCGCCCGCGCGTTCGCGTCGGCGCCGGGATAGCGGGAAGCACCCGCGGCTCGGCCGACCGCGGGCGCCCGCGGTCAGGAGGCGAGATCCGCGAGGGCCTCCGTGAGCCAGGCGCGCTCCGCGCGGCCGGTGGCGCGGGCGACACGGAGCATGCCCTGCCGGAAGGGGTCGGCCGTGTCGTCGGCGCGCACGGCCCTGCCGCGGTCGTGGAAGAACTCGGCCGGGGTCTCCAGGAACTCCAGGCGGCGGCGCAGCACCGCGGCCTGGGCCGTGGTGTCGGCCAGGTGTCCGAGGAAGGCCAGCACGGCGAAGAAGCGGGTGGCGTCGGTGATCTCGATCGGTTTGGGGTCGCGGAGCCGGGCGAGCAGCCGCGTGCGCCCTGCGTCGGTGAGTGAGAGCACGCGGCGCGGCGCGGCGCCGACGCCGGGCTCGGTGTGCTGGCTGACCAGTCCGGCCGCGGTGAGGCGGTTGATGGCCGGGTAGAGGGCGCCGTCGCTGACCGGGCGCACGTGGCCGTTGAGTGCGGTGATGCGCTCCTTGAGCTCGTAGCCGTGCAGGGATTCCTCGTACAGGAAGCCCAGGATCGCGAGCTCCAGCACTGTTCGCCACCTTTCCCGATCTTGCGTTCTGACTTGTCCGCCAGGGCCCATGATGGTACCTCTCAACGATGCACCTCGAAACGAGGTAGAAAGGGAGGTGGGAGACCCCATGAGGCACGGCGCCCGACGGGTCGCGCCGGCCGGTACGGTCCACTCCGGACCCGCTGTCGCTACGTCGTGTCGTCACATGAGCGGCGGCCGCCCGGAGGGCGGGCTCGCGGCGGCTCCGCCGGGAGGTGTCCCCAGATGCGGTGGCATCGCACGGCGGAGGGTCGTCCTCGAGCGGGCTACACGGACGATGCGACGACGCGGCACGTCCTCGGGGCGGTCGTCGGCGACGATCCGCCCGGACCGCAGCAGGGCGATCCGGTCGGCCACGGAGGGCGTGCGGATACCCCTGGCCGAAGGCTGGGGGAGTGTCGTGCCTCCGGGCACCTCCCAGCGAAGCCGGGGGAGCGTCGAGGGGGAGCCGGGCACGTGACGAGACGGCCTTCCAGGTCACCGGGATCGGCCGTGACGTGCTGACGCAGATCGCCGACCTGGTCCGCGCGGACGGCGGAACCGAACTGCTCGGTGGCCGAGGTGCGCAGCTGAGGCTCCCCCTTCCGCCGGGTCGCCCCGCCATCTCCGGCAGCGGCAAGTCCGTCATCTCCATCGGCTAGCGCTGCCTCTTCGGCGCCGAGGCCGGCATCGGCTCGCGGCGGCGGGGCGCTGTGCGCGCTGCCGCTCCGGCTGTGGCCGGGGGCGGGTCCCCCCGCGCCGGGGGTCCTGCTGCTCGGCGGGCGCGGCGACCGGGCGGCGGGCCGCCCGGAGGCGGGTACGGCGCGGTAGCGGCCCTCCCGGCCACCCGTCCGGTCCCGGGCGGGCCGCCCACCCGGGACCGGACCCTGCGGGCGGGGCCGTCGTCACCGGCAGGGCCGCGGTGCCGTTCCCCCGCGGCGCCGGCGTCCTACGCTCCGAACACCGCGGACGGCGTCGTCCGGAGCGGCGCCGGAGCGCCGCCGCCGGTCCGGACGACCCTGGTGGGCACGGCGGCGCCGCTGGGGCTCGCGGGCGTGAGCGCGGCGCCGGGCGCGGCCACGTTGCCGCGGTGCCCGGGCGCGGCGGCGGCCGTCACCAGGTCAGCAGCTTCTCGGCGTCCTGGCCGGGCTCGGGCGCACGCGTCGCGGACGCCCCGCGCGACTGCTTGGGCAGGCGGGCCGAGGCCACCCACAGCCGGCGGCACGCGATGACCGAGGTGGCGATCAGCAGCCCGTTGCGGAGCAGCAGCAGGGTGATGCCGAGGTCGGTGCTGCCGACGACGTCGCCGAAGCGCACCGGGAACTCGAACAGCGTGAGCACCGTCGCCGCCAGCACCAGCCCCGCGGGCAGCGCCATCACACTGGCCCGCAGCGTGAGGCAGACGGCCGCCAGGCCGATCAGCCAGATCATGTACTGGGGGCTGATCACCCGGCTGGTCGTGGTGAACAGCAGCACCGCGGTGAACGCCGCGTCGAAGGGCGTGCTCGGGCCGTACGCCCGCGCCCGCAGCCGCCACAGCAGCAGCCAGCCGAAGGCCGCCGCGGTCAACCCGAGCGCGATGTCGCTGACCAGGCCGACGTAGGGGCCCAGGAACTCCACGGAGCCGTAGTTGAGCAGCACCTGCCCGCGCCAGCCGTGGTGCCGGGCGATGTGGAAGACCAGCGAGCCCAGGGACTCCACTTCGGTGCCCCGCTCGCCCTGGAAGCGCAGGAAGGCGAAGGCTCCCGGCATCCACAGCCAGAAGCCGAGGGCGAGGAGGCCCGCCCCGGCCGCGGCCGCCGTCCAGACCCGTCGGTCGCGTACTCCGGTGAGCAGCAGCACCGGCCAGACCTTGAGCAGCGCGCCGAACGCGATCAGAGCGCCCGCGACCCGGGGGCGGCGCACCGTCGCCAGCAGCGCGGCCACGGCGACGGCGGTGACCATGACGTCGTAGCGCGCGTACGCGGTGGGCCCCAGCAGCGGCACGCCCAGCACCCACACGTAGGCTCCGGCCACCCGGCGCCCCTCGTCGCGCGCACCGCGCAGCAGCAGCGCGAAGGCGACCAGGTCGGCGGCGCAGGCCAGCCAGAAGAAGGCGGTCGCGTAGCCGAGGAACGGCAGCATCGCGGGAGCCAGCACGGCGAGGGCCGCGGCGGGCGGGTACTGCCAGGTGACGTCGTGGTGGGGGAAGGTGCCGCTCCGCAGGACCTCGTACCAGCCGTGGTAGATCACCGAGACGTCGGTGGTCACGTCCAGCGGGGACAGGCTGAACACCTTGAACACGTAGAGCAGCAGCAGGGCCCGGGTGGCCGTCCAGGCGAGGACCGGCCCGACCGGGAGCCGCTTGCCGCTGTCGCCTGCCATGTCCACCTCGTCGAATCGGTTCTGCTGTGATGATGCACGATGCCGGTCGCACCCGTGGACAGGCTGTGGAGCTCAGACGCGCGGGGGACCGCGGTCGGTTGCCGCGGCCGTACCGGATACCCTCGGCGGCGTATGGACAAGACCCTGATCGTCACCAATGACTTCCCGCCACGCCCCGGCGGGATCCAGGCGTTCGTGCACAGCATGGCGCTGCGCCTCGACCCCGGCAGGGTGGTGGTGTACGCGTCGACCTGGCGGGACGGCTCCGAGGTCGCCACGTTCGACGCCGAGCAGCCCTTCCCGGTCGTACGTGATCGTACGACGATGTTGCTGCCGACCCCCAGGGTGACCCGGCGGGCCGCCGCGCTCCTGCGTGAACACGGCTGCACGTCGGTGTGGTTCGGGGCGGCGGCCCCGCTCGGGCTGATGGCGCCCGCGCTGCGGGAGGCGGGGGCGCGCCGGTTGGTGGCGACGACCCACGGGCACGAGGCGGGATGGGCGCAACTGCCCGGCAGCCGCACGCTGCTGCGGCGGATCGGCGAGGGCACCGACACGATCACCTATCTGGGGGAGTACACCCGGTCCCGGATCGCCCGCGCGCTGACCCCCGAGGCCGCGGGCCGCATGGTGCGGCTGCCGCCGGGCGTGGACGAGAAGACCTTCCACCCGGCCTCCGGCGGCGAGGCGGTGCGCGCCCGGCTGGGACTCACCGACCGGCCGGTGGTCGTGTGCGTCTCGCGCCTGGTGCCGCGCAAGGGCCAGGACACCCTCATCGAGGCGATGCCGGAGATCCTGGCCGCCCAGCCGGACACCGTTCTGCTGGTCGTCGGCGGCGGCCCGTACGCGGACGAGCTGGAGCGGCTCGCCGAGCGGACCGGGGTGGCGGAGTCGGTCCGGTTCACCGGGGCCGTGCCCTGGGAGGAACTGCCCGCGCACTTCGGCGCGGGGGACGTCTTCGCCATGCCGTGCCGCACCCGCCGCGGCGGGCTGGACGTCGAGGGGCTCGGCATCGTCTACCTGGAGGCCTCGGCCACCGGGCTGCCGGTCGTCGCGGGAGACTCGGGCGGGGCGCCGGACGCGGTACTGGACGGCGAGACCGGCTGGGTGGTGCGCGGCGGCGAGCCCGGGGAGGCCGCCGAGCGGATCGTGGCACTGCTGGGCGACGCGGAGCTGCGGCGCCGGATGGGCGAGCGGGGGCGCAAGTGGGTCGAGGACGCCTGGCGGTGGGATCTGCTCGCCGAGCGGCTGAAGACGCTTCTGTGACCGGCCCCCGGCCTGACGGACGGTGGCCGGCCTTGGTGGGTGCCTGCGGCGACGCGCTGCACGGGCAGGTGCGCCTGCGCTTCGGCGGGATCGGCCGCTCGGCGGCCGCCACGGCGAACCGGCCGGCCGCGCTCCGGTCGTCGTCGGCCGCGATGCGCGCCGCGCGGTGACGGTCGCCGCGCGGTGACGGTCGCCGCACGCACCCGGCCCGGTGAACACCCGTGCCGTGCCGGCGACGGGGAGGGCCTGGCCGGGCGAGGGCTCCCGGCGAGCGCTCAGCTGCCGTAGATCGCGGCGACCTCGTCGGCGAAGTCCCGCAGCACCACGTTGCGCTTCAGCTTCAAAGAGGGCGTCACGTGACCGGACTCCTCCGAGAACTGCGTCGCCAGGATGCGGAACTTCTTCACCGCCTCCGCCTTGGACACCGCGGCGTTGCCGTCGTCGACCGCCGACTGCACCTCGGCCAGCAGCTCCGGGTCGTCCCGCAGCTCCGCGACGCTGCGGCCGGACTTGCCGTGCTGCTCGGCCCAACGGGGCAGGAACTCCTCGTCCAGGGTGACCAGGGCGCTGATGAAGGGCTTGCCGTCGCCGACCACCATGCACTCGGCGACCAGCGCGTGGGCACGGATCCGGTCCTCGATCACCGCCGGGGCGACGTTCTTGCCGCCCGCGGTGACGATGATCTCCTTCTTGCGGCCGGTGATGGTGATGTAGCCGTCCTCGTCCAGCGTCCCGATGTCCCCGGTGTGGAACCAGCCGTCGGTGACGGCCTCGGCGGTGGCCGCCTCGTTGTTCCAGTAGCCGGAGAACAGGTGCTCGCCGTGGAGCAGGACCTCGCCGTCGTCCGCGATGCGGACCGTCGACCCCGGCAGCGGCTGGCCGACGGTGCCGATCTTGGTGCGGTCCCAGGGGTTGAAGGCGGTGGCCGCGCAGGACTCGGTCAGGCCGTAGCCCTCCAGAACGGTGAAACCGATGCCGCGGTAGAAATGTCCCAGCCGCTCGCCCAGCGGCGCCCCGCCGGAGACCGAGTACTCGGCCCGGCCGCCGAGCACGGCGCGCAGTTTGCCGTAGACCAGCCGGTCGAAGACCTTGTGCCGGAACCGCAGGCCGAGCGAGGGCCCGCTCGGCGAGTCCAGCGCACGGCTGTACGCGATCGCCACGTCCGTGGCCCTGTCGAAGATCTTCCCCTTGCCGTCGGCCTGAGCCTTGGCGCGCGCGGAGTTGTAGACCTTCTCGAAGACCCGCGGCACGCCCAGCAGCAGCGTCGGCCGGAAGGCGGCCAGATCCGCGGTGAGGTTCCTGACGTCGGAGACGTGCCCGAGCTTGATCGGCGCCATGACGGCGGCGACCTCGACCAGCCGGCCGAAGACGTGTGCCAGCGGCAGGAAGAGCAGGATCGAGGAGTCGCTGGTGCGGAAGAGCGGCTTCAGGCGCTCCACGACGTTGCCGACCTCGGCGAAGAAGGCGCGGTGCGTGAGCACGCAGCCCTTGGGGCGCCCCGTGGTGCCCGAGGTGTAGACGATGGTGGCGGGGGAGTCCGCCACGGCCCGGGAGCTGCGCTCGTCCACGGTCGCGTCCGCGGTGTCCGCGCCCGCCGCGCCGAGGGTCTCGATCGCGCCCGCCTCGATCCGCCATACGTGCCGCAGGTGCGGCAGGCGGTCGCGGACCGACTCCACCGACTTCTCGTGGGCCTCGGTCTCCACGACGGCCGCGACGGCGCCGGAGTCGCCGAGGATCCACTCGATCTGCTCGGGTGAGGCCGTCTCGTAGACCGGGACGGTGACCGCGCCCGCGCTCCAGATGGCGAAGTCGAGGAGGGTCCACTCGTACCGGGTGCGGGAGATCAGGGCCACCCGCTCCCCGGGCCGGACGCCGGAGGCGATCAGGCCCTTGGCGGCGGCCCGGACCTCGGCGAGGAACGTGGCGGCGGTGACGTCCGCCCAGTCGCCGTGCGCGGTCTTCCGGGAGAGGACGGGAACATCGGGATGCTGAACGGCGTTGCGCCTGATGAGGTCGGTCAGATTCCCGTCCGCGGGGACCTCGTAGAGAGCCGGAAGGCTGAACTCGCGCAAGCTGCTGCTCCTCATCGGCGCCGGCGGCGTGTCCGGTGCGTCCACTGTGTGGTTGAGCGTGGAACGGTCGGCCTGGACGTTACCCACCGGTAAACTTCCGCGATAGGGGGTGCCGTGTGGATGTTTTGTGTCTCACAGCGTCCTCACACGCCGGATGCCCGCCGCGGCGCGGCGTGGATCCGCTGGTCGGAAGCGTAGTCGAGCCCCCCGGTGACCCGCAGGTAACCGCGGACGGCGGTGCGCCCTCCCCAACGCCCTCCGGCGCGTTTTAGAGTGATCGTCATGCGGGTCCATGTCGTCAGCGACGTCCACGGTGCCGCCGAGGCCCTCGCGAAGGCGGGCGACGGCGCCGACGCGCTGATCTGCCTGGGCGACCTGATCCTCTTCCTCGACTACGCCGACCACTCCCGGGGCATCTTCCCCGACCTGTTCGGCGCCGAGAACGCCTCCCGCATGGTGGGGCTGCGCACCGCACTGCGCTGGGACGAGGCCCGGGCCCTCGACCGCGAACTGTGGGCCGGTCTGGGCACGGACCGGCGCGCCGCCATCGAGTCCGCCGTGCGCCGGCAGTACGCCGACCTGTTCGCCGCCTTCCCCACCCCCACCTACGCCACCTACGGCAACGTCGACATCCCCGCGCTGTGGCCCGAGTACGCCGGGCCCGGCACCACCGTGCTGGACGGCGCCACCGCCGAGATCGGCGGCCTGGTCTTCGGCTTCGTCGGCGGCGGCCTGCGCACCCCCTACCGCACCCCGTACGAGATCGACGACGAGGCGTACGCCGCCAAGGTCGAGGCCCTCGGCCAGGTCGACGTGCTCTGCTCCCACATCCCGCCCGCCGTCCCCGAACTCTGCTACGACACCGTCGCCCGCCGCCCCGAGCGCGGCAGCGAGGCACTGCTCGACGCGATCCGCCGGACCCGCCCCAAGTACGCGCTCTTCGGCCACGTCCACCAACCGCTCGTGCGGCGGATGCGCCTGGGCGTGACCGAATGCGTCAACGTCGGCCACTTCAACTCCACCCGAACGCCATGGGCGCTGCAGTGGTGACCGCCCCGGCGGTCTCCGGCCGCCCGACCAGGCGGTAGCCTTCAGCAACAGACAAGCAGCAGCAGGTACGACGCGACGTCCCGGAGGGGCCACGGCGATGGCGGAACACACCAGGTCGAGCATCACGATCGACGCGGCCCCGGCCGACGTCATGGGCGTCATCGCGGACTTCGCCCGATACCCGGAGTGGACCGGCGAGGTGAAGGAGGCCGAGATCCTCTCCGCGGGCGGCGACGGCCGCGCCGAGCAGGTCCGGCTGCTCCTGGACGCGGGCGCGATCAAGGACGACCACACCCTCGCCTACACCTGGGTCGGCGACGACGAGGTCCGCTGGACCCTGGTCAAGTCCCAGATGCTGCGCACCCTGGACGGCGCCTACGTGCTGGCCCCGCTGGAGGACGGCAAGCGCACCGAGGTCACCTACCAGCTGACCGTCGACGTCAAGATCCCGATGCTCGGCATGATCAAGCGCAAGGCCGAGAAGGTCATCATCGACCGCGCACTCGCCGGCCTGAAGAAGCGCGTCGAGTCCCAGGGCTGACGTGCGCACGCTCCTGGTCACCGGCATGGGCGGCGCCGGGCGCACGACGGCCGCCGCGGCCACGGCCGTGGCCGCGAGCACGCCGGGACGACGTGTACTGCTGCTGTCCACCGACCGCGACGCCTCCCTCGACAGGGTGCTGGGCCCGCCCTGCGCCCCGGCCGCGGACGGGGGTGCGCGGCCGCCCGGGACGGCCGCCTTCCTGCCCGTCGCGCCGGTCCCCTCCGTGCCCGGCCTGTGGGCCGCGCGCATCGACGCGGCCGCCGCGTTCCGGGCCGACGCCCAAGCCCTCCAGCAGCGCCTGGGCTCCCTGCTCGACCTGCTTGGCGCGGCCCCGCTCGACCCCGAGGAACTGACCGAACTCCCCGGTGCCGACGCCTTCGCGCTGCTACGCGCCCTGCGCGACACCGCCGACGGCTGGGACCTCGTCGTCGTCGACCTCCCGCCGGTCCACGACGCCCTCGCCGCGCTCGCCCTGCCCGCGCAGCTGCGCCGCTACCTCACCCGGCTGATCCCGCAGGAGCGGCAGGCCGCCCGCGCCCTGCGCCCCGTCCTCGCCCAGCTCGCCGGCGTGCCCGCGCCCGGCGCCTGGGCCCACGAGGCCGCCGTCCGCGCCGACCGCGAACTGGCCGCCGCGCAGGCCGTGATCGAGGACGCCGCCACGACCGTCCGGCTCGTCGTGACCCCCGGCACGCATGCCGCCGACGCCGTGCGCCGGGCCCGCACCGGACTGGCCCTGTACGGCCACCGCCTCGAGGCCGTCGTCGCCAACCGGCTGCTGCCCGACGGGTCCCCCGACCCCTGGCTGGCCGAACTGGCGGCCCACCGCCGCAAGGAAGTGCGCGCCCTGCAGGCGGAACTCGCCGGCACCCCCACCGCCCTGCACGAACTCGCCCACCTCGGCCGCGAACCGCGTGGCGCCGCGGATCTCGAACGGCTCGCCGCGCGGCCGCCCGCCGAGGCCCCCGAGGGTCCCGCCGCGCCGCCGTGGACCACCGAGGACCGGCTTGCCGCCGAGGGCCGCTTCCTCTGGCGGCTGCCGCTGCCGGGGGCGACACGCGACGCCGTCGACCTCGTGCGACGCGGCGACGAACTCGTCGTCGACGCCGAGGGGTACCGCCGCATCCTCCCGCTGCCCTCCGCGCTGCGCCGCTGCACCGTGGCGGGGGCCGCGCTCCGCGACGGCGCGCTGCAGGTCCGGTTCGCCCCGGATCCCGGGCTTTGGCCCCGCTGAAAACGGAAAGCGCCGCCCCTGTTCGGGTAACGTCGGTGGTACCAAGCCGGAGCCTTACGGAGCCATCATGAGCGAATCCACGGACCGCGCGGGCCGCCCCGACGCCGATTCCGACGCCTGGGCCAAGGCGAGCGCGGAGGACATCGCCGCCGAGAACGCCCGCCGGCGGCAGCGCAGCGGCCAGACCCCCGGCAGCGCCGGCGAGGAGCTGCGGCGCCTCGCGGAAGCCGTCACCGACCGCCTGTCGATGCTCCGCGGCCCCGCCGCCGAGATGGCCGCCCAGGGACTGATCTCCCAGGTCAAGCAGGCCGTGGAGCCGATCGTCGAGCGCAACCCCGAGGTCTTCGACCACCTCGCCGCCGCGGGGGCCGAACTCCTGGCCGCCTACCGCGCCGCGGTGAGCGGGCAGGAACGCCGCTGGACCTCCGGCGGCGACACCCCGCCCAGCGAGCGCATCGACCTGGACTGAACGGGCGAGACGCTGATCCGGCACGGCGTCAGGCCCGAACAGGGCCCGGGCCGCCCTCCGGTACGGTTGGACCCAGCGGGGATCGACCGAATACTGAGGGACACATGGGACTCACCATCGGCGTCGACATCGGCGGCACGAAGATCGCGGCCGGCGTGGTCGACGAGGAAGGCGCGATCCTCGAGATCGTCAAGGTGCCGACCCCGCAGACCTCCGAGGGCGTCGTCGACGCCATCGCGACGGCGGTGCACGACGTCAGCGCCCACCACACGGTCGAGGCCGTGGGCATCGGTGCCGCCGGCTACGTCGACGACAAGCGTGCCACGGTGCTCTTCGCGCCCAACATCCGGTGGCGCCACGAGCCGCTGAAGGACAAGGTCGAGCAGCGCGTCGGACTGCCCGTCGTCGTCGAGAACGACGCCAACGCCGCGGCCTGGGGCGAGTACCGCTTCGGGGCGGGCCAGGGCCACGACGACGTCATCTGCATCACCCTGGGCACCGGGCTCGGCGGCGGCATCATCATCGGCAACAAGCTGCGCCGTGGCCGCTTCGGCGCGGCAGGCGAGTTCGGCCACATCCGCATGGTCCCGGACGGCCTGCTGTGCGGCTGCGGCAGCCAGGGCTGCTGGGAGCAGTACGCCTCCGGCCGGGCACTGGTGCGCTACGCCAAGCAGCGGGCCGTCGCCCAGCCGGAGAACGCCACGCTGCTGCTGTCGCTCGGCGACGGCACGCCCGAGGGCATCCAGGGCCAGCACATCAGCCGTGCCGCGCGCGAGGGCGACAAGGTCGCCGTCGACTCCTTCCGCGAGCTGGCCCGCTGGGCCGGCGCCGGCCTGGCCGACCTGGCCTCGCTCTTCGACCCCTCCGCCTTCATCGTCGGCGGCGGAGTCTCCGACGAGGGCGAACTCGTCCTGGAGCCCATCCGGAAGTCCTTCCGCCGGTGGCTGGTGGGCGGTCAGTACCGGCCGCACGCCCAGGTTCTCGCCGCCCAGCTCGGCGGCAAGGCCGGCCTCGTCGGCGCGGCCGACCTCGCGCGCCAGGGCTAGCGCCGGCGGTCGTCCGTCCGGCATCGGTGCCCTCGCCCTTCCCGCTGGGAAGTGGCGGGGGCACGCGCCGTTCTCCAGCCGGGCACGGGTCGCTCGGCGGTGCGCCGGCCCCGCGGGCCGGTTGGTCTCCCGGCGGGTTTCGGTGTGCCGGTTCCTGCCGCTGGGGCGTGGCGGGGCACGCCTGGCTTCACCGGCAGGCAGGTGCCGCTCGCGGGCCGGGCGGTCTCTGCCCGGCCCGCGTTCCCGCGTTCCCGCGTTCCCGCTGAGGCGCGTCGGCCGCACTCGGGCTTTCTTCGGGCCGGGCTCGCGCTGCTCGGCGTCACCGCGGGGGGCCGTGCGTGGGAGGTCAGTGCCTGCTGGGGCATGCCGGTCAGGGCGAACAGTTCCTGTGCCTCCGGCGAGGGTGGCCCTGGCCGGCGCCGG
>JARAXD010000002.1:214896-522471 GCA_033793685.1 Streptomyces sp. ME19-03-3
CCGGGTGTTCGTCCTCCGGGGCCGTGAAGGGGCGGCGCTCGGGCGGCGCGTCGGCCGCACTCGGGCTTTCTTCGGGCCGGGCTCGCGCTGCTCGGCGTCACCGCGGGCGGCCGTGCGTGGGAGGTCAGTGCCTGCTGGGGCATGCCGGTCAGGGCGAACAGTTCCTGTGCCTCCGGCGAGG
This sequence comes from Streptomyces sp. ME19-03-3, assembly GCA_033793685.1. Classification (GTDB taxonomy): domain Bacteria; phylum Actinomycetota; class Actinomycetes; order Streptomycetales; family Streptomycetaceae; genus Actinacidiphila. Next base: position 215,078 of record JARAXD010000002.1, read on the forward strand.
GTGGCCCTGGCCGGCGCCGGGTGTTCGTCCTCCGGGGCCGTGAAGGGGCGGCGCTCGGGCGGCGCGTCGGCCGCACTCGGGCTTTCTTCGGGCCGGGCTCGCGCTGCTCGGCGTCACTGCGCCGAGGCTAAAGTGGGCCCGTGAGTGAGGGCCCGCGGCCGCAGTTGCCGGCCTCCCGTACGGAGCCGGACGGCTCGGCCGTCGTCCGCGTACTGAGCTACAACATCCGCTCGATGCGGGACGACACCGCCGCCCTCGCCCGGGTGATCCGCGCCTGTGATCCCGACCTCGCGCTGATCCAGGAGGCACCGCGCTTCTTCCGCTGGCGCAAGGCTGTCGCCCGCCTCGCCCGCGCCTCGGGCCTGGTCGCCGTCACCGGCGGGGCCACCGCCACCGGCCCCCTCGTGCTGTCCTCCCTGCGGGTGCACGTGGAACGCGCCGAGGACGTGCTGCTGCCCCACACCCCCGGCCTGCACCGGCGGGGCTTCGCGACCGCCGTCGTACGCGTCGGCGGCGCCCGCCTGTCGGTCGTCAGCTGCCACCTCTCGCTCCAGCCCGGTGAGCGCTACGCGCACGGCGGTATGCTGCTCGACCGGCTCGCCGCCATGGGCGAGCCGCACGCGGTCGTCGGCGGCGACCTCAACGACCGCCCGAACGGCCGTACTTTCCGCCGGCTCGCCGACGACCTGCAGGACGCCTGGGCGGTCCGGCCCTGGGGCGGCGAGTACACCTCCACGCCGCACGAACCGCACCAGCGGATCGACGCGATCCTCACGACCGAGGGCGTCGAGGTCCTCGGCTGCGGGGTCCCCTACGGCCTGCCCGGCATCACCCCGCACGACCTGAGGGCGGCCACGGACCACCTCCCGGTCCTGGCCGCCCTCAGGGTGCCCGCCTCCGCCTGACGGCGGCGCCGGTCAGACGACGGCGCCACCGCCCGGCAGGTCGTCGTCCTCGTCCCCGCCCGGACGCATGCGCGTCACCAGGGTGGCGAAACCGCCGAGGAAGCCGCCGACGCCGACAGTGAGCGCCCACCACGGCATCGGCTCCTGGAAGAGGACGAAGCCGAAGATCAGCAGCGGCCCGCCGACGGCGGCGAGCCAGGCGAACTTCGTCGTCACGTCCGCCTCCGGGAGCGGTGGCGGCTCCGGGGGTTCGTAGTGGTCCTCGTCGGCGTCCTCGTCCAGTTCGTAGTCACGGGGACCGGACAGCACGGGGTGCAGGACGATCCGCGACGTGTCCGGCACGGAGGGCAGCGCGGACGGGTCCGCCGCACCCTCGCGCCCCTGCTGCTCTCCGTCCGCGGCGGCCTTCGCGTCCCCGTCCGCCGCCGGGACGTCCTCGGCCGCGGGCCACGAACCCGTCCCGGGTTCGGGCTCTTTGTCGTATGCCGCGACGAGCTCGGCCCACGCCGACTCCTCGTCCAGCGGCGCGCGCTCCGGCTCGCCGCCCTCCGGCACCTGCCGGCGCTCCTCCTCGGGCTCAGCCACGTGCCGCGTCCCCCTTCCCCGCCCGCTCGCCCGCGTCCGAGAGCCGCTCCACGAACGCGTACGACTGGGCGAAGACCGTCTCCGCGTCGTGGTCCAGCGTCGCCACGTGGTAACTGCGCTCCAGCACCGTCTCGGTGACGTCCGTGGACGACACCCGGCTCAGCACGACCGCCGAGTTCGACGGGTGCACCACATGGTCGACCCGGCTGCGCTGCAGCAGGAGCGGCTGCGTCACCTGCGGCAGTTCGTGCCGCACCAGCGTCCAGAAACGGCTCAGCGAGTGCACCGCCCGCAGCGGGGTGCGGTCGTAGCCGACCTCCTTCGAGCCCTCCTTGGCGATGTCGCTCGCGATGCCCGGCACCGAGGGGACGAAGTGGCGCAGCAGGGGGACGGCCTTCAGCAGGTGGCTGTCGGCCTTGACCGAGGGGTTGACCAGGGCGATACCGCTGACCGCGGCGCCGTGCTGCGCGGCCAGCCGCAGGGACAGGGCCCCGCCCATCGACATTCCGAAGACGAACACGCCGTCACAGCGCCCGGACAGGGCGCGGAATTCCCGGTCCACCTCCGCGTACCAGTCCTCCCAGCCGGTCCGCTGCATGTCCTGCCAACGCGTGCCGTGGCCCGGCAGCAGCGGCACGGACACCGTCAGGCCCCGTTCGGCGAGGTACTCGGCCCACGGCCGCATGGACTGCGGTGTGCCGGTGAACCCGTGGCACAGCAGGACGCCGACCGCACCGCCGTCGTGACGGTAGGGCTCGGCTCCGGGCATCAGCGGCACCGTACGTCTCCCCGTGTGTTCGGTGGAATGCGCGAAAAGCGATACCTCACAGTACGCGGACGGCCGACACGGGGGGAGAGCACCGGCGGATCTGGCGTTAAGGTCTTTGCGTCAGACTCAGGAGGTCATCGGTTGTTGTACGGCGTGATGAAGATCGCCATCGGCCATCCCCTGCGCGCCGCGTTCCGGCCGTGGGTGGAGGGCATCGAGCACGTCCCGAAGCAGGGACCGGCGATCCTGGCGAGCAACCACCTGTCCTTCTCGGACTCCTTCTTCCTGCCCGCCGTGCTCGACCGCAAGGTGACGTTCATCGCCAAGGCCGAGTACTTCACCACGCCCGGTATCAAGGGCAAGCTCACCGCCGCCTTCTTCAAGGGCGTCGGACAGCTCCCCGTGGACCGTTCCGGCGCGCGCGGCGCCGGCGAGGCGGCGATCAACAGCGGGATAAAGGTCATCGAGTCGGGCGAGCTCTTCGGCATCTACCCCGAGGGCACCCGCTCGCCCGACGGCCGCCTCTACCGGGGCAAGCCCGGCGGCCTGGCCCGTATCGCGCTCGCCACCGGCGCGCCGGTGATCCCGGTCGCCATGATCGACACGGAGAAGATCCAGCCGCCCGGCCAGGTCATGCCCAAGCTGATGCGCCCCGGCATCCGGATCGGCAAGCCGCTGGACTTCAGCCGTTACGCGGGCATGGAGCACGACCGCTTCATCCTGCGCTCCGTCACCGACGAGGTGATGTACGAGATCATGAAGCTCTCCGGCCAGGAGTACGTGGACATCTACGCGACCGCCGCCAAGCGGCAGATCGCCGAGGCGGCGAAGAAAGAGCAGCAGGGCGGGTCCTGACCGGACGCGCCAGGGGGACGGGGGGACGGCCGATGGCCGCGGAGAAGACCGGCGCGACCCGGCGGAGAACCGGCCCGCCGGCCGCGGTGCGGCCCGCACATGTCACGCGCATGTCCGTCGAGCAGCCGCTGTGGCGGGCCCTCACGGGCTACCGGGTGCTGACCGCCGCGTACGCCGCCGGGCTCTACGCCGTCGCCTACCACGAGCACACGCGTCCCCTGGTGGGCGCGGCCTACATGGCGGTGCTCGCCGTGTGGACGGCGGCCACCGTCGGCAGGGTGAGCTCGCCGCTGCGCTGCACCCGGTCCTTCCTCGTCGCCGACCTCGGTGTCGCGCTCACCGGCATTCTCCTCACCCCGCTCGTGGAGTCCCACCAGCGCGTCTTCGACGGCGGCCCCACCCTGCCGTCGATCTGGACGGCCGGCTCCGTGCTCGCCTTCGCCGTCAAGGGCGGCTGGCGCTGGGCCGCCGCGGCCTCCTGCCTCGTCGGCGGCGCCAACATCGTCGAACGCGGCGCACCGGCCCGCGACACCCTGCACAACGTGCTGCTGGTCGCCATCGCCAGCGTCGCCATCGGGTACGTCGTCGAGGTCGCCCGGGCCAGCGAGCGCACGCTCGCCCGCGCCCTGCAGATCGAGGCCGCCACGCGCGAGCGGGAGCGGCTGGCCCGCGACATCCACGACAACGTGCTGCAGGTGCTCGCCATGGTGCAGCGCCGCGGCGCAGAGATCGGCGGCGAGGCGGAGGCACTGGGCCGCATGGCGGGCGAGCAGGAAGCGGCCCTGCGCGCCCTGGTCGCCGATGCCGCCGTGCCGTACCCCCTGGCAGGCGCGGGAGCCGACGACCCGGACGCGGACCTGCCGCACGACCTGCGCGCGCTGCTCGCCCCGTACGCCAGTGCCCGGGTCACCGTCTCCGCCCCCGGCACGCCCGTCCTCGTCCCGGCGCGCGCCGCCCGCGAACTCGCCGCCGCCGTCGGCGCGGCCCTGGAGAACGTCCGCCGGCACGCCGGCGAGGAGGCGCACGCCTGGATCCTGGTCGAGGACGAACCCGGCGCCGTGCTGGTCAGCGTCCGCGACGACGGACCCGGCATCCCCGAGGGCCGCCTCGCCGCCGCCGAGGCCGAGGGCAGGCTCGGGGTCGCCCAGTCCCTCCGCGGCAGGCTCCGGGACCTCGGCGGCACTGCGGAACTGGTGTCGGTGCCCGGGCAGGGGACAGAAGTCGAGTTGAGGCTCGTGAAGTGAGGGAGGAGATTGGGGTCATGGCCGTGAAGGTGATGGTGGTCGACGACCACCCCATGTGGCGGGACGCGGTCGCCCGCGACCTCACCGAGGCCGGCTACGTGGTGGTCGCCACCGCCGGCGACGGTCCGGAGGCGGTGCGGCGGGCCAAGGCGGCCATGCCCGAGGTGCTCGTCCTCGACCTCAACCTCCCGGGCCTGTCGGGCGTCCAGGTCTGCAAGGACGTCATCGCCGACAACCCCGCCCTGCGGGTGCTGGTGCTGTCCGCCAGCGGCGAGCACGCGGACGTCCTGGAGGCCGTGAAGTCCGGTGCCACCGGTTACCTGCTGAAGTCCGCCGGCCGCGACGAACTCCTCGACGCCGTCCGCCGCACCGCCGTCGGCGATGCCGTCTTCACCCCCGGCCTCGCCGGCCTCGTCCTCGGCGAGTACCGCCGTCTCGCCTCCGAGCCCGTCCCGGCCGCGACGGACGCCCCCGGGGCGCCCCGGCTGACCGACCGAGAGACCGAGGTCCTGCGGCTGGTCGCCAAGGGACTCGGCTACCGGCAGATCGCCGAGCGACTGGTCATCTCCCACCGCACCGTCCAGAACCACGTCCAGAACACCCTCGGCAAGCTCCAGCTCCACAACCGCGTCGAACTCGTCCGCTACGCCATCGAACGCGGACTGGACGAGGAGTAGAAGCGCCCGGCGCCGCCCCTCGTGGGGCGTGCCCGCAGCCGCGGCGCGCGCCGCCCGGAAGGGTGAAATCGCGGTCCGACATGCCCCGCGGATCAAGGGATTTCACCGAACGGCCCATCCCATCTGTGACGCCGGTCACGCTAGCGTCGTGGCCGCAGGCAAAAGGTGCGAACGGGAAGGGATGGATCATGCGAGTTGGCGTGCTGACCGGCGGCGGAGACTGCCCCGGGCTCAACGCGGTCATCCGTGCCATCGTGCGCAAGGGTGTCCAGGAGTACGGATACGAGTTCACCGGTTTCAGGGACGGCTGGCACGGCCCCCTCGAGGGCGACACCGTGCCCCTCGACATCCCCGCCGTGCGGGGCATCCTCCCGCGCGGCGGCACGATCCTCGGCTCGTCCCGCACGAACCCGCTGAAGGCGGAGAACGGCGTGCGCCGCGTCAAGGAGAACCTCGCCAAGTACGAGGTCGACGCCCTCGTGGCGATCGGCGGCGAGGACACCCTCGGCGTCGCCACCGCCCTGTCGGGCGAGTACGGCGTGCCCTGCGTCGGCGTGCCCAAGACCATCGACAACGACCTGGCGGCCACCGACTACACCTTCGGCTTCGACACCGCCGTCAACATCGCCACGGAGGCCATCGACCGTCTCCACACCACCGCCGAGTCGCACATGCGCGTCCTCGTCGTCGAGGTGATGGGCCGCCACGCCGGCTGGATCGCACTCCACTCCGGCCTCGCCGGCGGCGCCAACGCCATCCTCATCCCCGAGCAGCGCTTCGACCTCGACCAGGTCTGCGCCTGGGTGGAGAGCCGCTTCAAGATCCGCTACGCCCCCATCGTGGTGGTCGCCGAGGGCGCCATGCCGAAGGACGGCGACATGGTGCTCAAGGACCAGTCGCTGGACTCCTTCGGACACGTACGCCTCTCCGGCGTCGGCGAATGGCTCGCCAAGGAGATCGAGCGGCGTACCGGCAAGGAGGCCCGCACCACCGTGCTCGGCCACGTCCAGCGCGGCGGCACCCCCAGCGCCTTCGACCGCTGGCTCGCCACCCGCTTCGGCCTCCACGCCATCGACGCGGTCCGCGACCAGGACTGGGGCAAGATGGTCGCCCTGCGCGGCACGGAGATCGTCCGTGTCCCGCTCCGTGACGCGACGACCCAGCTCAAGACGGTCGACCCGAGGCTCTACACGGAGGCGGGCGTCTTCTTCGGGTGAACACCGCGTTTCCTCGGCGCCGTCTGCGCCTTCACCGCTTGCCATGGGCGATCACGCGGCCGTACATTCCCTGCACCCGGCTTGTCCGGCCGCTTCGTTTATCCCCCTTGAGCACATGAGGAGCGCCCGGAATGGCGGGTGTACTGGCGGTCGCAGGCGGCACCGCATCCGGCAAGTCCACCCTTGCCGAGGCCCTGTCGCTGCAGTGTCCCGAGAGCATCGCACTGGTCCATCTGGACGACTACTACGTGCCCGCGCACGACCCCCTCAGGGGCGTGTGGACGGTCAGCGCCGGCGGGCACGCCATCCTCGACTGGAACCACCCCGGCTCCATCGACGAGCCCGCCGTCAGCGCCGCGATCGACGCGGCGCTGGCCCGGCCCGGCGTCCGGCTCGTGGTCGTCGAGGGCCTGTTCGCCCTGGCCCTTCCCTCCGTACGGGAGCGGGCCGACTGGCGGGTGTACGTGGACGCCCCCGACGACGTCCGGCTGGCCCGCAAGATCCTCCGCAAGATCGAGGTCCAGCGACAGGATCCGCGGCTGTCCCTGCTGAACTATCTGCAGAGCGGCCGGGAGCGGCATGTCGCCCACGTGGCGCCCTCCCGGGCGCTGGCCGACCTGGTGGTGGACGGCACGCACGACGGCCCGGAGATGCTGGCCGCCGTGCTGGGCCTCATCGGCCCGCTCCTGTCGGCCGTTCCCGACCCCCTGTCCGATCCCGTCCCGGCCGCCCGCCCCCGCCGTGCCCGCGCGGTCACCCCGCGGACGCACCAGCTTCCCGCGGCGGCGGTCTGACGGCTGGGGGCACCTGTCAGGTGGCGAGGACGTGGACGTGCGCCCGGTCGCCCTCGTACTCCACCGTTGCCTCCAGGTAGCCCGACCGTCCGGCGTCCGCGGGTTCGTCCGGCTGGATGCGGAAGCAGGCGTCGGTGGCGCACCGGCTCTCCTGCCGCAGTCGGGGGAACGCGTCGAGCAGCCGGTCCTCGGCGCCGGGGCCCGGCATGCGGAAGTCGATCGCGTAGTCCCGGTCGTTGAGGCTGCCGCTGTTGGTGCAGGCGAGGTCGGTGGCTCCGGCGGGGACGGTCCCGCCGGCGTACCGCTCGACCTGCCCGCAGTCCTCGGTGTGCGTCGCCACGGCGTAGGCGAGGAAGGACCCGGGCTGGACGCGCAGCACGACGAGCGAGAGCAGGAGCATCAGGGGGAAGACCGCCGCGACCCGGGCCCAGTCCGTGCGGGAGGGAACGGGTTCGCGTGGACTCCAAGTTCCGGTCAATCGCCCTGCCCACCCTGCCACGTCGAGATTTCCCACGATCGATCGGGCTGAAGCGTGACGAATTCTTGAACGCGTTCAAGAGGCGCGGCGCGGGGCCGGACGGCGACCCCCGGCCCCGCGTGCCCGTCGCTACCCGGCGACCGTCACCCGCGCCAGGAGTTCCGCCACGATGGCCGTGCCGCCCAGGGTGAGCACCGACTCCGGGTGGAACTGGACGCCCGCGAAGCCCGGGCCGCGCATCGCGTGGACGTCGCCCGTCACCGGGTCGCGGCTCAGCTCGACCTGGTGCATGGCCAGTTCCTCCGCCGTCGCGTCATCGCAGCGGGCGGTGAAGGAGTTGTAGAACCCCACGGTCTCGGCCCGCCCGAACAGGTCGATCGCTGTCTGGGCGCCCTGGAAGGGGACGTCCTTGCGGGCGATGTCGAGGCCGAGCTCGACGGCGATCAGTTCGTGGCCGAGGCAGACCCCGAGCAGGCCGTGCCGGTGGCCGCGGACGAGCTCGGCGGTGAGCCCGCGCAGCAGCGCCATCTTGGGGTCGCCGGTGTCGGACGGGTCGCCGGGGCCCGGGCCGAGGACGACCGGGCCGAGGTGGGCGAGGGCGGCCTCGCGCAGCCCCGGCTCGTCGAAGCGGCGCACGGTGACCTCCAGCCCGGACGACCGCAGTACGTGCGCGAGCATCGCGGTGAAGGTGTCCTCGGCGTCCACCACGAGGGCGTGCCCGGACAGCGTGCGGGGCTGCTCGGCGGTCCGCATCCGCAGCCAGAACGGCGCCAGGTTCCCGCGGCGTGCGTCCAGCGCGGCCCGCACCCGGATGTCGTCGCCGAGCCGTGGCCGGTCCGCCGCCGGGCCCCGCTCCGGTCCGGGCCGGACCCCCAGCGCCGCCAGCACGGCCGCCGCCTTGGCGCGTGTCTCGGCCACCTCCGCGTACGGGTCGGAGCGGCGCACCAGCGTCGCGCCCACCGGGACCTTCAGGCCGCCTGCGGCGTCGACGTCGGCCGTGCGGATCAGGATGGGCGAGTCCAGGGTCTGCGCGCCGCCCGCGTCCCGCCCGATCAGCGCGAGGGCGCCCGCGTAGTAGCCGCGACCCCCCGGCTCGTGGCGTTCGATCACCCGGCAGGCGTTCTGCACCGGCGAGCCGGTGACCGTCGCGGCGAACATCGTCTCTCGCAGGACGTCCCGCACGTCCATGGTGCTGCGGCCGCGCAGCTCGTACTCGGTGTGCGCCAGGTGCGCCATCTCCTTCAGGCGCGGGCCGACGACGACGCCGCCGAGGTCGCCGACGGTGCACATCATCTTGAGTTCCTCGTCGACCACCATCGTCAGCTCCTCCACCTCCTTCGCGTCCCGCAGGAAGGCGAGCAGCCCCTCCGCGTCCGGCCCCTGCGCGGGGTAGCGGTAGGTGCCGCTGATGGGGTTCATGACGACCGTGCCGCCGGCCATCCGCACGTGCACCTCGGGGCTCGCGCCGACCAGGGTCCGCTCGGGGGTGCGCACCACGAACGTCCAGTAGGCGCCGCGCTCGCCGTCGAGCAGCCTGCGGAACAGCGCGAGCGCGTCCGCCGCCGCGAACCCCGGGATCTCGCCGCGGAAGGTGCGCCGGATGACGAAGTTCGCGCCCTCGCCGCGTCCGATCTCGTCCTCGATGACGCGCTCCACGATCCCGGCGTACGCGTCGTCGTCGACGTCGAACGCGCCGCCCTCGACGCGCACCGCGTGTGCGGGCAGGGCCGCCATGAGCTCGGACAGCGGCAGCTCGTACGTCTCCAGGGGCCGGAGCACGAGCAGCGGCGTCCCGTCGTCGCGCACGTCGAAGCCGCGCTCCCTGATCTGCGCGAACGGCACCAGCGCCAGTGCGTCCATTGCGGGCCGGGCCCCCTCGGGAGCCCCGGTCGGCAGTGCGATGTCGGTCAGCCGCTCCGCCGTCCCGACCGGGCCGAGCAGCACCTCGACGGTGTCCGCGGCGCATCCCGGCGCTCTGCGCCTGAGCACCGCGAAGGGTGGGCACGCGGGGTCCAGCAGCCGTTCGATGAGCGCGGCGGCGGAGGGCGTGGTGCTGGGGTCGTGGTTCTGCACGGCGGTTCCTTCCGGTCTTCGTGAAAAGGCGAGGGAAGGGACGGCCGCAGAAACACCGAAGGCCGCCCCTCGGGCGGCCTGAGCGTCTGCTTGTGCGTACGCGCTGCTAGTGGGCCGCCGGATCCGCGGTCCACCACCACTGCAGGTGCGTCTGCTGTGCGTACATGTTCCGCACCCTAATGCATCCCTCACGGCGTGGCGGCGGTGTCTCACGCTTTCGGGGCATCGGGGGGATGTACGGCCCCGGTACGCTCGGGGATGCGTCCGGAATCCCGTCCATGGGAGGAACCATGACCGCCGAACCGCTGCCGGCCTGGGCGATTCCGCCGCGTGGCGGCTTCACCTCGGACGACCTGGACCGCATTCCCGACCTCCCGCCGCACACGGAGTTGATCGACGGGAGCCTGGTGTTCGTGAGCCCGCAGAAGAGCTTTCATTCGCTGGTAATCGATCTGCTGGTGCTGGCTCTGCGAGCGCAGGCCCCTGAGACCCTTCGGGTGCGGCGGGAGATGAGCGTCGTCCTGAACCGGCGCAATAGGCCCGAGCCGGACCTCGTCCTGGTGCGGGCCGAGGCCGCGAGCGACGGCGCGGACGAGACGGGGTACCAGGCGGCCGACGCCGTGCTGGTCGTCGAGGTCGTATCTCCTGACTCCGAGGAGCGGGACCGCAAGCGCAAGCCGCAGCTGTACGCCGAGGCGGGCATCCCGCACTTCTGGCGGGTCGAGAAGGGCGAGGGCCGGCTCCCCGTCGTCTACGTCTTCGAACGGGAGCCGGCCACCGGCACCTACGTCGCCACCGGCATCCACCACGACCGTCTCAAGGTGTCCGTACCGTTCGCGGTGGACATCGACCTCGGCGGGATCGAGCGGCTGTAGCCGCCCCTCCCGCAGGGTCGGCTCACCGCACCAGTCGCCACAGGGACGCCCACTGCTCGGCCGAGAGGTCCTTGGGCAGGGCGTACGGGGGGACGTGTTCGGCGCGGAGCCAGTCGCGCAGTGCCGCGCGGTCGAAGTGGCCGGTGCGGGCGAGGACTTCGCGCAGACCGCGGCCCGGGCCGGTGAACACCCGCTGAACGAAGGCCCGGTAGGCGCGGCCGTCGCCGGGGACGAGGGGCTCCGGGCGCCGGCCCATGCCGAGCAGGCCGCCGTCGACGGAGGGCGCAGGGCGGAAGGCGCGCGCGGGGACGCGGCAGTGGAGGGTGAAGTCGTACCAGGGCCACCAGGAGGCGGTGAGCATGCTGGCGCCGCCGACGCCCGCCCGGCGGCGGGCGACCTCCCACTGGACGAGCAGCACCGCGGACTCCCAGCGGTCGGCGGCCAGGACGCGCCGCATGATGGCCGTGGTCAGGTGGAAGGGCAGGTTGCCGACGATCACGTGCGGTTCGCGCGGGAAGCGGAATCGCAGGACGTCGGTGTTGACGACGTGTGCGCCGTGCGGCAGCCGCCGCTGGAGGCGCTGTGCGCGCCGTGGGTCGATCTCCACGGCCGTCAGGGGGCGGCCGGTACGGCTGAGGGGGAGGGTCAGCGCGCCGTCGCCGGGGCCGATCTCGACGATCGGACCGCTGGTGGCGGCGACGAGGGCCTCGATGGAGGCGATGACCGTGCGGTCGGTGAGGAAGTTCTGGCCGAGTTCGTGTCGGCCACCCACCAGGGACCGGTGGTGAGGCATGGGTGTGCACTCCGCGACATGAGAGGTTCCGACGGTGGACCCGATGCCGCGGCGGAGAACGCCGCGGCTATGCCCGGCGCAGTCGCATGTAGTAGGTGCAACCCATGGGCCGCACGCTATCCGCGTGCCGTCCGCTTCCGCACCTGGTTTTTTCCTTGGGCCCGGAGCGCACACCCGCGTGGAAAACGGGGCGTTCTCGCCATGTTCCGCCTGACCGGGAACCGATTGACTGTGCTCATGACTTCCCGAGACGCCGTCCTCGTCGCGGCCACCGTCGCCGTGGGCCTCATGGCCGGGCTGTTCTTCGCGTTCTCCGTCGCCGTCATGCCGGGGCTCGCCAAGGCGGCCGACCGTACGCTCGTCGACGCGATGCAGCGCATCAACATCGCCATCCGCAACGGCTGGTTCCTGCTGGTCTTCGGTGGATCGCTGCTGCTGTGCGGTGCCGGGGTGGCGCTCTGCGTGCGCGATGACGGCGGTGATCCGCTCCCGTGGGTGATCGGAGCGACCGTGCTCTACCTTGCCGTGCTCGTCGTCACCTTCGGCGTCAGCATCCCGTTGAACGACCGGCTGGACGCGGCGGGCGACCCCGGATCCCTCGCCGATGCCGCCGCCGTGCGCGAGCGGTTCGAGGCGGCCTGGGTCCGCTGGAACCTCGTGCGCACGCTCCTGTGCACGGGGGCGCTGGGCTGCCTGGGCTGGGCGCTCGTCCTCAGCGGCCGGGTCGCCGCGGAAGCGGCGCGTCGCACAGGGCACATGTGAAGTCGCCGTCGTTGACGAGGTTGCGCTCGCGGCAGCGGGGGCCGTGCCGGAGGACGACCGCCCGCGTGAACCATCCGGTCCGGGCGAGTCCGGCGCGATCGAGGGCTGCCGCGAGGGCGGGCCAGGACGCTTCGGGGTCGGGGCAGTAGCCGGTCGACTGATTGCCGACCTCGCTCACCTCCGACCCGCCGTCCTCCCGTGGGGCGAATGCGATCTCCCCGGCGGCGAGCACGGGCCCGCCCCCCGCGCAGGCCGCGTGCTCGCTGCGGCGCGGTGCCAGGAGGAGCGTGCCGCCGGGGTCGACGACGTAGGTGAAGGGCTCCTCACGCTCGGCAGGGCCGGTGCCCTCCAGCCAGTCCCGGACGTCGTCCGGCGACCGCACCGCCCGGCCGGCCGCGCCCGATCGGACGACGGCGGCGCGGATGTCATCCGGTCCGACGTACGTGAACGCCCGTGACGGCGTCGGCATAGGGGGCTTCTCCTTCGGCCGCCGTGGTGCGGGCAGAGCGTACGTCCTCGTCCGGGAGCACCACACCCGTCGGACCCGCGGCGTTGCGAGCGCGCCTGGCGCGTGGCCCGCGGGCCGGGGCGGCGGCGGGAGGGCCCCTGGGAGGGTGGGCCGAGCGAGCCCCGGAGGCTCGCCCGGGCGCTCCCGAAACCGGTTTCCGGGGCGTCACCCGGTCGTCTCATGTTCTGGTCCCGTGCGCGGAAGAACGGACACGACCACGTAATGTGGGCACTGTGACCGTGAACGCTGAAACCCACGCCGGGCGCCAGACCTGGCGCTCACTGCCCGCGGCGCAGCAGCCTGAGTACCCCGACCCCGAGGCTCTGCGCGAAGTGATCGCGGACCTCGAGTCGTATCCGCCGCTCGTCTTCGCGGGCGAGTGCGACCAGCTGCGCGACCGCCTGGGGGCCGTGGCCCGTGGTGAGGCGTTCCTGCTGCAGGGCGGCGACTGCGCCGAGGCCTTCGACCAGATCGGCGCCGACCAGATCCGCAGCAAGCTGAAGACGCTGCTGCAGATGGGCGCCGTCCTCACCTACGCCGCTTCCGTGCCGGTGGTGAAGGTGGGCCGGATCGCCGGCCAGTACAGCAAGCCGCGTTCGAAGCCGATGGAGACCAGGGACGGGGTGACCCTGCCCACCTACCGCGGTGACTCGGTCAACGGCTTCGATTTCACCGAGGCGGCCCGCGTGCCCGACCCGCAGCGGCTGAAGCGCATGTACCACGCGTCCGCCGCGACGCTGAACCTCGTCCGGGCCTTCACCACCGGCGGGTACGCCGACCTGCGGCAGGTGCACGCCTGGAACCAGGACTTCGTCCGGTCCTCGCCGTCCGGACAGCGCTACGAGGCCCTCGCGCGGGAGATCGACGGCGCGCTGAACTTCATGCACGCCTGCGGTGCGGACCCGGAGGAGTTCAAGACCGTCGAGTTCTACGCCTCCCACGAGGCGCTCCTGCTCGACTACGAGTCGGCGCTGACCCGCGTGGACTCGCGTACCGGCCGGCTGTACGACGTGTCCGGCCACATGGTGTGGATCGGTGAGCGCACCCGTCAACTCGACCACGCGCACATCGAGTTCGCCTCGAAGATTCGCAACCCGCTCGGCGTGAAGCTCGGCCCGACGACGACGCCGGAGGAGGCGCTGGCGCTGATCGACCGGCTGGATCCGGACCGCGAGCCCGGCCGGCTGACCTTCATCACCCGCATGGGCGCGGGCAAGGTGCGCGAGCTGCTGCCGAACCTGGTGGAGAAGGTCACCGCCTCGGGCGCACAGGTCGCCTGGGTGTGCGACCCGATGCACGGCAACACCTTCGAGGCGGCCTCCGGCCACAAGACGCGCCGTTTCGACGACGTGCTGGACGAGGTCAAGGGCTTCTTCGAGGTGCACCACGGCCTCGGCACCCACCCCGGCGGCATTCACGTCGAGCTGACCGGCGACGACGTGACCGAGTGCGTGGGCGGCGGTGACGAGATCTTCGTCGACGACCTGCACCAGCGGTACGAGACGGCCTGCGACCCGCGGCTCAACCGCAGCCAGTCCCTCGACCTGGCCTTCCTGGTGGCGGAGATGTACCGCGGCCAGTAGGGCGGCGGTCCCGGCACGGACCCTGACAGGGGCGCGGATCACACCGATCCGCGCCCTTTGTGGTGTTCGGCCGCCCTCAAAGGAGGTAAGGTTAGGTTTACCTCAGTGCATGGAAGGAGGGTGGCCGCGTGTACGTCTGCTCGTGCTTCGGCATCACCGAAGACCAGGTCAAGCAGCATGCGGACGCCGGCCGCTGTACCCCTCGCCAGATCGCCTCGGCCTGCAAGGCGGGCACCGACTGCGGTTCCTGCGTGCGTCGGATACAGGCGCTTCTCGGCCGCGGTGAGGGCGGCACCTCCCGCACGAGGCCGGGCGCGGCGCAGCCCGCCGTCCCCGCGCCGGCGTCCCTGCCGGTCCGGCCCGTGCCGCCGCTGCTCCGGCCGGCCACGGCTCCGCTTCCCGCGGCCGCCGGCGCCGCCTGAGACGGCAGTGCCCGGGCACGGCCGTCTCAGGCGGCGCCGGCGGTCGTCAGAAGGCCCTCGGGCGTTCAGCTGTCGGGCTGCTCGATGACCTGCGCGATGTACAACGGCTCCCCGAGCTTCTCGATGAGCTCGAGCTGGGTGTCCAGGTAGTCGATGTGGTGCTCCTCGTCGGCGAGGATGTCCTCGAAGATGTTGGCCGAGGTGATGTCGCCCTTGGCCCGCATGACCTCGATGCCGCGCCGGAGGCGGTCGATCGCCTCGACCTCGACCTGGCGGTCGGCCCGGAACATCTCGGTGACGGTCTGGCCCACCTGCACGTGGAAGAGCCGCTGGTAGTTCGGCAGTCCCTCGAGGAGGATGATGCGGTCGGTCAGCACCTCGGCGTGCTTCATCTCGTCGAAGGACTCGTGGCGCGTGTAGGCGGCGAGCTTCGTCCAGCCGCGGTTCTCCTGCATCTTGGCGTGCAGGAAGTACTGGTTGATCGCCGTCAACTCGCCCGTCAGCTGCTCGTTCAGGAACTCGATGACCTCGGGGTCGCCCTGCATGGCAAGCCCGTCCTTTCCGGAAGAATCCGCGATGGGCGCATATTCGCACCCCGCGTGTCGGTGATCCAGTAAGTTCACGCTTACCCGGGTACCCGGGGTTGCCCCGCTTTGCCCGGGTGCTGGTCGGGGGCACTCCATCCGGTCTGTCACCATGGGTGCATGGGTCAGTCCGAACGTCGCGAAGGGGAGCTTCCTCCCGGGCAGCGGCTCCAGCGGGGCTGGCCGGTCACCCACTACGGCCCGGTGCCCAGGTTCAGGCCCGAGCGGTGGGAGTTCCAGGTCTTCGGCGCCACGGCGGACGGCGGAAAGCGCGCCTGGGGCCATGAGGAGTTCGCCGCCCTGCCGTATGCGACGGTCACGGGCGACTTCCACTGCGTGACCAGGTTCAGCATGCTCGACGTCGAGTGGGGCGGTGTCCTGGCCGCCGAGATCCTGCGGCTCTCACCGCCCGCGCCGGACGTCACGCACGTCATGGTCTGGGCGGAGTACGGCTTCAGCTCCAACCTGCGGCTGGCGGACTTCGCCGACCCCAAGGCGATGTTCGCAACCCACCGCGGCGGCGAACCGCTGACCGCGGAGCACGGTTTCCCGGTCCGGCTGGTCGTGCCCCACCTCTACGCCTGGAAGGGCCCCAAGTGGGTCCGCGGCGTGGAGTACATGACGTCCGACCGCCGCGGCTTCTGGGAGGAGCGCGGCTACCACAACCTCGGCGACCCCTGGAGCGAGCAGCGCTACTCGTACCAGGAGGAGCCCGGCGACGGGCCGGAGCTGTAGCCGCCGCCGGGGCCCCGCCTCGGATCAGTGGTACCCGTGCACGACCGCGTGTCCCTTGCCGCGTCCGATCATCCACTTGTTGACGGGCGTGGTCACCAGGAAGGCGACCGCGAACGCCGCCGCGAGGCCGAACCAGAACAGCGCGTCCGCCAGGGTCGCGTCCATCGCGCCCGGGAACAGCAGGATCGTCCCGTTGTCCGCGATCTCCATGAAGACGATCGAGATGGTGTCGGCGGCGAGCGCCACCCGGACGGCGCCGCGCAGGTCGAGGCCAGCGCGCAGGACGCCGCGCATGGTGAGCGCATAGCCGAAGGCGAAGGCCAGCACGATCGCCAGGGCCATCGTCGGGGCGTTGTGCCAGCCCAGCGCCGTCCCGATCGCCATGCCGAGGACCTCCCCGATCGCACAGCCGGTGAGGCAGTGCAGGGTGGCCCGGACGGCGGTGCCCCACGACGCAGGGCCGGCGGTGTGGCCGCCAGTGCCAGGCCCGGCGCCGTGGTGCCCGCCACCGTCATGCGCGATGCCGTGGCGTTCGTGGTGAGAGTGCTCGACGTGCTGCATCCTGTGTCCCCCCAGGGATGAGTGCCGGTGTCGTCGGGTGCCTGCTCCCAACCGTCAACGGGATACCCCCAGGGGTATTCCATCCGGAGGTCGTGACCCGCTCAGGCGGGGCGCAGCGACTTCAGCGCGGCGACGTCCGCGGCCATCTTCGTGCCCTCTGGACCGCCGTTCGGTGTCTCCACGATCAGCGGCACGCCCTCGGTGGCGGGGTGCCGGAACAGCTCCGCGAAGGGGGCGGCGCCGATGTGACCGGCGCCGATGTTCTCGTGGCGGTCCTTGTGGGCGCCGACGACGTCCTTGGAGTCGTTGGCGTGGATCAGTTTCAGCCGCCCCTCGCCGACCGTCGTCACCAGCGCGTCCAGTGTGGCGTCGACCCCGCCGGCCGCCGCGAGGTCGTGCCCGGCCGCGAACACATGGCAGGTGTCGAGGCAGACGCCCAGTCGAGGGTGGTGGTCCAGGGCGTCGAAGTACGGACCCAGGTCCTCGACCAGCGAGCAGAGCGAGGCACCCTGCCCCGCGGTCGGCTCCAGCAGCAGCCACGGGTCGTCGTCGTGCGTCAGCTCCTCCAGCAGCGGCAGCAGCCGCTCCCGGACCTGCGCCAACGCCGTGGCCCGGGAGCGGCCGCCGGTCGCCGACCCGGTGTGCACGACCGTTCCCAGCGCGCCGATCTCCCGTCCCCGGCGCAGTGAGTGGCGCAGCGAGGCGACCGAATGGTCGACGGTCGCCCCGGTGTGCGAACCGAAGTTGATCAGGTACGGCGCGTGGACGTAGGCGGGGACGTGCTGCGCGGCGCAACGCTCACGGAACTCCTCGTCCTGTCGAGGGCTGCCCGGCGGGGTGGCCCACCCGCGGGGGTTGGCGACGAAGACCTGCACGGTCTCGGCGCCCATCCGCGCGGCCTCGGCCAGCCCCCTGGTGGCCAGGCCGCCGGCCACCGCCACATGGCCGCCGACCGGGTTGCGGAGCGCGGCGGCGCCGCGCCGCGGTGTGGCTATCGCACCCACAGTGTGATCGTGCTGCCCTTCGGTGCCTCGCTGCCGCCGGCCGGCGACTGGTTGTTGACCTGGCCGGTGAAGAAGAACCGGATCACGCGGACGTCGAAGCCCGCGGCCTCCAGCCTCGCCTTCGCCTCGTCGACGTCCAAGCCTTCCACATTCGGGACCCCGACCATCTCCTGGCCCTTGGAGACCGTGAGTGTGACCGTGTCGCCGGTCGCCAGCCGTGTGTCGGCACCGGGCGTCTGCGCGGCGACCGCTCCCGCGTCGGCCTGGTCGGAGAAGACGCGCCGCGGATCCACCTTCACCCGCAGCCCGGCGTCCTCAAGCCGGCGACGGGCCTCTTCCAGCGGCTGCCCGACGAGGTCGGGGGCGTCGACCGGCACGCCCCTGCTCACCACCAGCGACACGGCCGAGCCCGGCCGCCGGCCGGTGCCCGCACCGGGGTCGGTGGAGACCACCCGGCCCTGCGGCACCTCGTCGCTGAACTCGCGGGACACCGTTCCCGGGCTCAGGCCCGCGGCCTTCAGGCGCCGCTTGGCCTCGGCCGGCTCCTCGCCCACGACATCGGGGACCCGCACCTGCTCCGGGCCCTTGGAGACGGTGATCGTCACCGTGCCGTTGTCCCGGATGCGCGCGCCGGTACCCGGGTCGGTGGCGGTCACCTTGCCCTTGGCCACGGTCTGATCGAAGGCCTCGACGACCTCGACCCGCAGCCCGGCCTCGCGCAGCAGGCGTTCCGCCTGCGCCTGGGGCAGCCCGAGGACGGCGGGGGTCCTGGTGAACTGGCCGTCGTTGATGTACCAGACGCCCGCGCCGACCCCGAGGATGAGCAGCAGGGCCGTCACGACCGCGATCGGCCCGGAACGCCGGCGGGGCCGTGTCCCAGGCCGGGCGGCGGCCTGTGGCTGCTGCCGGGTCGGCTCCGCGGGCAGCTCCAGGCGTGCTGTGCGGTGCACCACCGCCGTCGGCTCCTCGGATCCGGCGAGCGCGGCGGCGGCGACGCGGCCGGGGGTGCGCGCCGCCGGCGGCACCAGGTCCAGCTGCTCGGGCGTCATCCCCTGACGCACCGCGTGCAGCCGCCGCAGCAGCTCCGCCGCGTCCGCCGGACGCCGGGCGGCGACGCGCGCGGTCGCCTCGCCGACGAGGGCGTCCAGCTGCGGGGGCAGCCCTGGGGAGGCGGCGGACGGAGCGGGCACGTCCTCGTGCACAAGCTGGTGGATCAGCTGCGCCGGCGACCCGCCGGTGTGCGGCTTGACGCCGGTGAGCATCTCGTAGAGCAGGACCCCGCAGGCGTACACATCGGTGCGTTCGTCGGTCGTGAGGCTCTCGACCTGCTCCGGCGCCATGTAGGAGACCGTGCCGAGGACGCCGCTGGTGGAGGTGTCGGTCTGCGTGCCCGCGACCCTGACCAGTCCGAAATCCGCCACCTTGACGCGGCCGTCGTCGCCGATGAGGACGTTCTCCGGCTTCATGTCGCGGTGCACGAGCCCCGCCCGGTGCGCCGCGCCGAGCGCGGCCAGCACGGGCTCCAGGATGTCGAGCGCGGCGCGGGGCGGCAGCGCGCCGCGCTTGCGCAGCACGTCGCGAAGGGTGCAGCCGGCGATGTACTCCATGGCGAGGTAGACGTAGGTGCCGTCGGTGCCCTGGTCGTAGACCTGCACCACATTGGGGTGGTCGAGGCGGGCCACCGCCTTCGCCTCGCGGATGAAGCGCTCCACGAAGCCGGGCTCGGCGGACAGGGCGGGGTGCATGACCTTCAGGGCCAGCGGCCGGTCCAGGCGGGTGTCCAGCGCCCGGTACACCGTCGCCATGCCGCCGATCGCGACCCGGGACTGCACCTGGTAGCGGCCGTCGAGCGTCTGCCCGACGAGCGGGTCCCGCAGTGTCCTGTCCACGACGATGCAGTTTACGGTGCCGACATGACCCTTCTGGGCTAAGCCGCCCAGGTTGTCCCCCGCCCGTGTGGGGCCGCGACCGCCCATGACCGGCCGACCGCCGTGTCCGGGGTGGCCGGATTTCGGACCACGGGGGCGCGTCGCGGGTTCCGCGCGGGTCACCGGCGTACGGTGGGCCGGCTCGGTCAGGAGTCGCCGAAGGCGGGCCGCTCCGGGTCGAACGTGGCGAGCCCCGCAGCCGGCGAGGACGCGGTCGCGTGGCGGCGGCGGGGGATGCGCCCCGCCCGGTACGCCAGACGCCCGGCCTCGACGGCGTGTCGCATGGCCTCCGCCATGAGCACCGGTTCCCTCGCCCGGGTGACGGCGGAGGCCAGCATGACGGCCGCGCACCCCAGCTCCATCGCCAGCGCCGCGTCCGATGCCGTGCCCGCCCCCGCGTCCAGGACCACCGGAACCGTCGCCCGCTCGACGATCAGCTCGAAGTTGTGCGGGTTGCGGATGCCGAGGCCCGAGCCGATGGGGGAGCCCAGCGGCATGATCGCCGCGCAGCCCACGTCCTCCAGCTTCCGGGCGAGCACCGGGTCGTCGTTGGTGTAGGGCAGCACCGTGAAGCCGTCGTCCACGAGGATCTGCGCCGCGTCCAGCAACTCCACCGGGTCGGGCAGCAGGGTGCGCTCGTCGGCGATCACCTCCAGCTTCACCCAGTCCGTGCCCAGCGCCTCGCGCGCCAGGCGGGCGGTGAGCACCGCCTCGCCCGCCGTGTAGCAGCCGGCGGTGTTCGGCAGGACGCGGATGCCGTGCCGGGTGAGCAGGGACAGCACGGAACCCTTGACGGTGGGGTCGAGCCGCCGCATGGCGACCGTGGTCAGTTCGGTGCCGGAGGCGAGCAGCGCCTGCTCCATGATTTCCAGGCTGGGCGCACCGCCCGTGCCCATGATCAGCCGGGAGTCGAAGGTGCTGCCGCCGATGGTCAGCGGGTCGTCGGCCATGGGGTCAGCCTCCCTGGACCGCGGTGAGGACCTCGACACGGTCGCCGTCGCGCAGCGGGGTCGCCGGCCACTGCGCGCGCGGGACGACGGTCTCGTTGAGGGCCGCAGCCACCCCGGAAGGGGCAGCGGTCAGGGTCGCGACGAGGCGGTCGAGGGTGACGCCCTCGGCGACCTTCCTGGGCTCGCCGTTGACGGAGACGGACAGACGGAGGGGCGCGGTCATGCGTGCTGCTCCTGGAGGGTGAAACGGTCGGGGGAGAAGGGCCGGGCCTGCGGGGGAACCTCCGACCCGGTGAGGACGTCGGCCAGGACATCGCCGGTCAGCGGGGTAAGCAGCACGCCGTTGCGGTGATGGCCGGTGGCGAGCACCAGCCCGTCCAGCGCGCCGGGGCCGAGCAGCGGGCCGTTGTCGGGAGTGCCGGGGCGCAGGCCCGCCTGTATCTCGGTCAGCGGGAGTTCGGTGATGCCGGGCAGCAACTCGTGGGCGTCCCGGAGCAGTTCGTACACGCCGCCGGCGGTGACGGTGGTGTCCCAGCCCATCTCCTCGGTGGTGGCGCCCACCACCAGCTCGCCGTTCTCGCGCGGCACCAGGTAGACGTGGCCGCCGCGCACCACGGCCCGTACCGTCCGCGACAGGAACGGCGCGTACGCCGGTGGCACCTGCAGCCGCAGCACCTGCCCCTTCACCGGCCGGACGGGCGGCAGCGCCCGGGCGGGCAGCCCCGCGATCCGGCCGCTGAGGCTGCCGGCGGCCAGCACCACCTGCCCGGCGGCGACCCGGGTGCCGTCCTCCAGGACGACCCCGTGCGCGCGCTCGTCCGCGACCTCCACCCGCGCCACCCGCGACCGCAGGAACTCCACTCCGGTCAGCTCGCAGGCGCGCAGCAGCGCCGCCGCCAGCCGCCGCGGGTCGATCTGGTGGTCGCCGTCGACGCGCAGACCGCCGTGGACGGCGGGGGCGAGCATCGGCTCCAGGCGCCGGCACTCGCGACCGCCCAGCCACTGCGAGGCGAGGCCCAGGGACTGCTGGAAGGCGTGCAGTTCGCGCAACTGCGCCCGGTCGTCGGCGTCGAGGGCGACGGCGAGCGTGCCGCACGTGCGGTAGCCGAGGCCGAGCCCCGTGACCTCCTCCAGTTCGGCCACGAAGGACGGATAGCGGCGTGCCGCGGCCAGGTTGAACTCCAGCAGCGCCTGCTCCCCGTACTGCACCTCCGTGACGGGGGCCAGCATCCCCGCGGCCACCCGCGCGGCCCCGCCGCCCGGTTCGGGGTCCGCGACCGCGGTGCGCAGCCCCCGCTGGGCGGCCCGCCACGCGCCGACCAGCCCGATGATCCCGCCGCCGACCACGACGACGTCATGGGCGTGCACGATGTCCCGCTCCTCCCTTCGCCGGCATGACCCGGATCAGGTTCGTACGGTCGGCGGCCGCTCCAGCCGCCCTCTCAGCCCGGTGCGCCGGGCTCCCGCGAGTGCTCCCGACCCACCTTAGTACGCGCCGTCCGCGGCGAGTAGGCACCCGTATCCGGCGGGCGGCGCCCCCGCGGCGCTACGGTGATCGCGTGACCAGCAGCAGCGAGCAGCGTGCCGTCGTCGTCGGGGCCGGGATGGCCGGAGTGCAGACCGCCGTGTCCCTGCGCGAACAGGGGTGGGGCGGGACGATCACGCTGATCGGCGCCGAGCGGCACGCCCCCTACGACCGGCCGCCGCTGTCCAAGGGCGTGCTCTTCGGCGCCGAGGAGGGCCCGGCGCTGGACGTCGACTTCGCCGGCATCGGCGTCGAGTTGCTGCTCGGGCGGTGCGCACGGGCCCTGCACCCCGGCGAGCGGCGGGTCCTCACCGACGGCGGGCCGGTCACGTACGACAAGCTCGTCCTGGCCAGCGGCGCCGAGCCGGTCATGCTTCCCGGCAGCGAGGGCGTGCCGGGCGTGCACGTGCTGCGCACCCTGGACGACGCCACCGCGCTGCGCCCGGTGCTGGAGAACCGGCACCGGGTCGTGGTGGTCGGCGCGGGCTGGATCGGCGCCGAGTTCGCCACCGCGGCACGCCACGCCGGGTGCGAGGTGACCGTCCTCGAGGCCGCCGACCGTCCGCTGGCCGGGGTGCTGCCCGCCGACATCGCGGAACGGATGCGGGGCTGGTACGCGGAGGAGGGCGTAGAACTGCGCACCGGTGCGGTCGTCTCCTCGGTCGAGGAGGGCTCCGTACGGCTCACCGACGGCAGCGTGCTCGCCGCCGAGGCGGTCGTCGTCGGGATCGGCGCCCGGCCTGCCACCGGCTGGCTGGCCGGTTCCGGCGTCGAGCTGGGCCCCGACCGCTCGGTCCTCGCCGACGACCGGCTGCGCACGTCGGTGCCGGACGTGTACGCCGTGGGCGACTGCGCGTCCTTCCCGTCCGCGCGGTACGGGGAGCGGCTGCTGATCCACCACTGGGACAACGCGGTGCAGGGGCCGCGCACGGCCGCCGCGAACATCCTGGGCGGCGACGAGCGCTACGACCCCGTTCCCTACTTCTGGTCGGAGCAGTTCGGGCGCTTCGTGCAGTACGCCGGACACCACGCGGACGCCGACCCCGTGCTGCTGCGCGGCGACCCGGACGGTCCCGCCTGGTCGGTGCTGTGGCTGCGCGACGGCCGGCTGGTCGCGCTGTTCGCCGTCGGGCGCCCCCGCGACCTGGCGCAGGCCCGCAAGCTCATCGCCCGCGGCGCCCACCTCGACGAGGCCCTGGCGGCCGACCCGGCGGTGCACCTGCGGGCCGCGGTCGTCTGAGGCGCGCCCGGCCGGCGTGCGGGCCGGCCGGGCGACGGCCGGGCGCAGCGGACCCGTCAGGACGGAGCAACGGATGGCGTGAGCGGTTCCGTGGTGTCGGTCCAAGATGGCACGCTTGTCCTGTGACCGAGATCGACGCAAAGATTGACTCCCTCGTACCCTCCTGGCTGTACGTCCCCGACGTCGCCGAACACCTCGGCGTGGAGGTGACCCGGGTTCGCCAGCTCATCAAGGAAGGACAGCTCATCGCCGTGCGCCGCGGTGAGAACCGGGCGCTGATGATCCCCGCCGACTTCATCGGCGAGGAGAAGATCGTGAAGGGCCTCGCGGGCACCCTCACCCTGCTCAAGGACGACGGGTTCAGCGACGAAGAGGCCCTGGAGTGGCTCTTCACCCCGGACGAGAGCCTGCCCGGCACCCCCGTCCAGGCGCTGCGCGACAACCGCGGCACCGAGGTGAAGCGCCGCGCCCAGGCGCTCGCCGTCTGATCACACCACGCTCCGACCGCACGACCCGCCACCGCCACAGCAGCCACACCAGGGGGGACCCGCCCGCATGAGCACGCCCACGAGCACCGGGACGAGCAGCGGCACCCGCGCCCGGCTCGCCGACGCCCGGCTCTACCTGTGCACCGACGCGCGCAAGGGCCATGGCGGCCTGGCGGAGTTCGCGCGGTTCGCGGACGCCGTGCTGGCCGCCGGTGTGGACGTCATCCAGTTGCGCGACAAGGGCCTGGAGGCCCGCGAGGAACTGGAGTACCTGGCGGTGCTCGCGCGGGAGTGCGGTCGGCACGGCAGGCTGCTCGCGGTGAACGATCGCGCCGACGTGGCGCACGCCGCAGGCGCGGACGTCCTGCACCTGGGCCAGGGCGACCTGCCCGTGCCGGCCGCCCGAGCGATCCTCGGCGAGGAAGTGATCATCGGGCGGTCCTGCCACTCCGAGGCCGAGGCCGCCGCGGCCGCCGTGGAGCCCGGTGCGGACTACTTCTGCACCGGGCCGGTCTGGCCCACCCCGACCAAGCCCGGCCGGCCGGCGCCCGGCCTCGGCCTGGTCCGCTACGCGGCGGACCTGGGCACGGACCGGCCGTGGTTCGCGATCGGGGGGATCGACCTGTCCACCGTGGAGCAGGTGCTCGACGCCGGGGCCCGCCGGATCGTGGTCGTACGCGCCGTGACCGAGGCGGACGACCCGGGCGCCGCGGCGGCGGAGCTGGCCAAGCGGGTGCGCTCGTACGGCGACTGAGCGAGGCCGCCAGGCCCGGGCAGGCCGTACGGCGCCAGGGCCTGGTGGCGGGGCAGCACGGGGCGTACAGGGCCGTACGGGGCCGGCTCCGCACCGCGCGCCGTGCTGTCCAAGGGGTGGACATTCGGGCGTCGCCTCTTGGGACGGCCGAGCCCGCGCCGCTAGCCTGAGGCTCATGGCCCTCGGAACCGCCTCCACCAGGACCGACCACGCGGTCACCATCCGCGAGCTGCTGGCCTCCGGCGAGCGCTCGTACTCCTTCGAGTTCATGGCGCCGAGGACCGAGAAGGGCGAGCGGACCCTGTGGAACGCGATCCGCCGCATCGAGGCGGTGGGCCCCACCTTCGTCTCCGTCACCTACGGTGCGGGCGGCAAGTCCCGCGAGGGCACGGTCCGGGCGACGGAGCGCATCGCCTCCGACACCACCCTGACACCGGTCGCCCACCTGACAGCCGTCAACCATTCCATCGCCGAGCTGCGCAACGTCATCGGCCAGTACGCGGACGCGGGCATCCGCAACATGCTCGCCCTGCGCGGCGACCCGCCCGGCGACCCCATGGGGGAGTGGCTGCGGCACCCGGAGGGCGTCGACCACGCCTACGAACTGGTGCGGCTCATCAAGGAGTCGGGCGACTTCTGTGTGGGCGTCGCGGCCTTCACCGAGATGCACCCGCGGTCGACCGACTGGGAAAGTGATACGCGTCACTTCGTCGAGAAGTGCCGTGCGGGCGCGGACTACGCCATCACCCAGATGTTCTTCGACGCCGAGGACTACCTGCGCCTTCGTGACCGGGTCGGGAAGGCGGGCTGCGCTACCCCGATCATCCCCGAGATCATGCCGGTGACGAACGTGCGGCAGATCGAGCGCTTCGCCCAACTCGGCAACGCGCCTTTCCCGCAGGAGCTCGCGGACCGTATCCTCGCGGTCAAGGACGATCCGGCCGCGGTGCGGGCGATCGGGGTCGAGTACGCGACGGAGATGTGCCGGCGGCTGATGGCCGAGGACATTCCGGGGCTGCACTTCATCACCCTCAATCACTCCACGGCGTCGTTGGAGATCTACGAGAATCTGGGACTGCACCAGAGGTCGTGAGGGCGGACCCGCCGCCTCTGCGGGCCGACGACGGTGAACGGTGAGGAAGTGCGCTCATGGCCTACACAGTGCTCTACATCGCCTTCGGGGGGGTCGCGCTGTGGCTGCTCGCTGAAGTGCTCCTGCAGTACAAGGCGCGGCTGAGGTGGCGGCTGCTGGCCTTCGCGGGGTTCCTGGGCGTCGTCCTGGGCGTCACCCTGCCCTCGGTCCTGGTCATCGTGGTGGGTGCGGTCGCCTTCGGCGCCGGCCAGACCTTCGTCACGCTCTCCTACCGCCGAGGCTTCGCCGCGGGGTGGGCGCTGCGTTCGCCCAAGGACGGAGCCGGCGACGAGGACGACACCGAGGCACCGCCGCGCCGGGCCGGCGGCCGCCGCGGCCGGGACGCGCAGCGCGGCGAGGCGCCGGCCGACGGCATGTCGACGCCGTACGAGCAGCCGGGCCACGACATGCCCGCGGGGGTGGGCACCGGACCGGGGTACGACGTCCACGCCTCGCCCGGCGCGGCTGCCGCGCCATCCGCGGGGACGGACTCCACGCAGGTCTACCAGCCCATGCCCATGCACGAGGACAGCGGCGAGTACCCGGCGTACAACGGGCAGCCGAACTACGCCCAGGACCCCTATGCCGGTGCCGGCTACCAGAGTTACGAGGCCACCACCGGCTACGGTGACTGGAGCGGTGAGCAGCAGCAGCAGCCGGCCGCCGCATACGACGCCTACGGACAGCAGCAGACCGGTGGTTGGGAGCAGCAGCAGTCGGGCTACGGCGACTACGCGGGCGGTTACCAGGACCCGTACCAGGGTCAGGGCCAGGGCGCCCCTCAGCAGCAGTACGGCTACGACACCCCGGCGGGCGGCGTGTGGGTGCCCCAACAGGGCGGGGAGCAGCAGCCGTACGTACCGCCGCAGCAGAACTCCTACGACCAGCAGGGCCAGGGCCAGGGCCAGTACGACCCCTACCGCTACAACTAGCCCGACGGCGGGCCGGTCGACCCGCGCCGGCCCGTTCCGGCAACCGGAGGTGCGGCAGGCGGTCCGGTAGTCCGGCGCAGTCGCGGACCCGGGACGGCCGCGACGACGGGCGCCTGCGATGGCCCCGTGGGCCCGCCGCGCCTCAGCGGCTGCCGCCCGGACCGCCCGCGATGAGGTCGGCGGCGATGGCACCGGACATGCCGGTGTGGGCGAGGCCGCCACCGGGGTGGGACCAGCCGCCCACCAGGTACAGACCGGGCAGGAGCAAGCGGTTGCCCGAGTGCAGATACCTCCCCTGCGCGCCGGCGAGGGCGGGGCGGGGGAGCCGGCCGCCCGGGGCGCCGGTCTCCTCCTCGGTGTCGGCAGGCGTGTGCACGGACCGCCACAGCAGGCGGTCCGTCACATCGGGAAGTACCGCCGCCACGGCCGCCTGGACGGCGTCCGCGGCGCGTTCGGCCAGGCCCGGCGCCTGCCAGTCCACCCCCGGAGCGCCGTGGGGCGGGACCGTGACGCCGAGCGTGACCGACTCCGAGGCGTCGTCGGGGCGCAGGGTGTCGTCGTCGGGGCGCAGCACTGTGACCGTCGGGCGGTCGTAGAACTCGCCGCGTGCCAGGGCGGCCGCCTCCGCCTCCGGGTCCGCGGCGTGGACGACCGTACGGTGCGCCGCGTCCGCGGGCCGGGCGCCGCGCAGCGCCAGGCAGACGGTCAGGCGTCCGGGTCCCTCGCAGCGGAGGACGGCGCCGGTGCCGTCCTCCCACACCCGGTCGGCCCGCCCGGCGCCCCCGGCGCCGTGCGACAGCAGCGGCGGCAGCAGCCAGGGGGCGACACCGGCGACCACGGTGTCGGCCTCCACCCGTGTGCCGTCGGAGAGTTCGAGACCGGCCGCGCGGCCGTCCTGCTCCACGATCCCGGCCACCCCGGTCCCGAAGTGGAACTCCACCTTCCGGGCCATGCACCGCGCGTGCACGGCGTCGGCCAGTGCCCGCATCCCTCCGCGCACGTACCAACTGCCGAAGGTCTGCTCCAGATACGGCAACACGGCGGCGCTCGCGGGCACGGTGCGCGGGTCGAAGCCGTACGCCAGGGCGTAGGAGCCGAGCAGCGCCGCGAGCCGCGGATCGTCCAGTTCCCGCCGGGCGACGTCGGCCAGGGTGGGCGCTTCGCGCCGGAACAGGCCGCGGCGTACGGGAGGGGCCGGGTACGGGTCGCGGCCGAGCGGGGACGGGTCACCGGCCAGCGCGTCCTCGAGCAGGGGGCGGCGCGTGGCGTCCCAGACCTCCCGGGCCCGCACCAGCAGTTCGCTCCAGCGCTCGCCCGCGCCGCCGCCGAGCGCCGCGTTCAGGGCCGCGACGACTCCGCCTCGCGACGCGTTGGGCAGCGACACGGACGTGCCGTCGGAGAAGACGTGGCGGCTCGCCGGGTCGACCTGGCCGAGGGAGACGCTGTCCTCCAGGCTCTCCCTGCCCGTCTTGAGGAACAGGTCGCGGTAGACCGCGGGCAGGTGCAGCAGGCCCGGGCCGGTGTCGAAGCCGAAGCCCGCGCGCTCCAGACGCCGTACCGCACCCCCGTGGGTGCCGGCGCGCTCGTACACCGCCACCCGGTGCCCGCCCGTGGCGAGCCGGGCGGCGGCAGCCATGGCGCCCATCCCCGCGCCGATCACCGCAATCCGTGCCATGAAGGGGACTTTAACCCCAGCCACCGACAACGCCGTGACCGGCCTTGCAGCGTACCCTCCAGGCCTTCCAGCGCTGCCCGGCGCGGCGGATCCGCGACAGTATGAAGAACACCACGGTGACGCCCGCGATCAGGAGCACTGCCGCGATGCCGGCCGCGGCCACCGGGTGGAAGAGCGCGAAGGCGACGACCGAGGCCACGCCGACGTCCTCCGCCAGGCTGATCACGATGTTGCTCACGGGCTCCGGCGAGGTGTTGACACCCAGCCGCAGCCCGGCCTTCACCAGGTGGCTCACCAGCGCCGTCGTGCCGCCGACCGCCCCCGCCGCCAGTTGCGGCAGTGAGCCGTCCTGACCGGCGAGCAGGGCCGCCACCACACCTCCGGCGATCGGCCGGATCACCGTGTGCACGGCGTCCCACGTGGTGTCCACGTAGGGGATCTTGTCCGCGACCGCCTCGCAGAGGAACAGGATCCCCGCGGCGACCAGTACATCGGTGCGCTCCAGTGCCGGCGGCACCTCGTCGCTGACGCCCGTGACGCCCATCAGGCCCAGCAGGAAGACCACGGCATAGGCGTTGACCCCACTCGCCCAGCCGCTGGTGAACACGAGCGGAAGTACCGGCATGGGCCGTGATGCTACCCAACTCCCGGGAAGCGCCGCCTCCCTGAGTGATACGCCTCGGTAGTGAGTACCCGTACTCAGATCCCCACTTGAGTATCCGCACGGATGGGCGAGACCCGGCAGGGACGCCAAGCTGGAGTCGACGGAAGGGCACGGCGCCGGCACCGCCGACACGGGGCGGCGGAACGGTGCGGGGTCCCGGCCTGAGCATGATGCACGGGGGAGCGCCGTCCCGGAACGGCCCGACGGGGGATCGGGCCGCGCCGGGGCGGCGTGCCGCCGTGTGGGGACTCAGCCGCGGGAGTGCCCGCCGACCCGTCCCCGCCGGAGCCGTCGCAGCGCGGCGTGCACGCGCTGGATCGACCGCTTGTCTCGATCGACCGCTTCGATGGAAGGACACCCGTCCCGCGCCGCGACGAACGCCACGTCGAGGAGCGCCACGTCGAGGAGCGCCACGTCGACGAACGCCACGTGGAGGAGCGCCGCGGCCGTGCGGCACATCGGTCTCATCGGGGAGTCCGGCCGCCAGCAGCCCGCCTCGCGCGGCATCCGTCCCACGACCGTGACCGCCTCGTCCGCGCAGCACCACGGGCGTGCTTTTCGGTCCGGCAGGT
The DNA here is from genome assembly GCA_033793685.1 of Streptomyces sp. ME19-03-3. GTDB lineage: Bacteria > Actinomycetota > Actinomycetes > Streptomycetales > Streptomycetaceae > Actinacidiphila. The sequence goes on from JARAXD010000002.1 coordinate 244,362, forward strand.
GACCTTCCGATGACTCGACCCCGTGGTCGCCGAGGCCGACTCCCGCGCGGTGATCACGCGGCCCTCCGTGCACGGGCCGGTCGGTGCGCCCGCCGCACTCACGGTGACCGGACTGCGCATCCAGTGGCGGTTCCCGCCCGTTCGCGGTCATGTGCGCAGGTCAGAGTGATTGTCAGTGGTGCGCGTCACGATGTGTGGTGGAGACAGGGAAGTGTCGGACACGTCCGAGACAGGAGGTATGCGATGACCGCGTCAGCCCGCGGCAGCGCCGTCTTCGGCGGCGGTGCCGCCGACATCCACCCGGTGGCGCGCAGGGCCACCGCCCCCGCTGCCGCTCTCGACCTGCTCGCCCAGGCCCGGCGGGGGCTCGAGGAGGCCGCGATCCTGGAGATCCCCAACGACCGCTTCGCCACCGCGCACTTGGCCGCCCTGCGTACCGCGGCCGCGGTCCTCGCCGTGCGCGGGCGTCCGGAGACCACCCGGCGACGCCGGCAGCGGATACGCAGCGCCTGGGAGGTGCTGCCCGAGATCGCGCCCGAACTCGCCGAGTGGAGCACCCTGTTCGAGGCGGGCGCCCGTCAGCGGGCCCGCGCCGAGGCCGGCATCAAGGGCGCGGTCAGCGCCCGCGAGGCCGACGACCTCCTCCGCGCGACGGAGATGTTCCTGCGGCTCGTGGAGCGCATGCCGGTGCTGCGACGCGTGCCGGACGGGCGGCAGACCGGCCGTCCCGGTTGATCGGCCGCCGGGCGGCAGCCCACTAGAGTGGGGCCAGGCTGGGCCGACCGGTCCCCAGCCCCGTCCGTCCGCGAGGAGCCGTCCGCATGTCCCGTCCAGGAGGGGCCGAACCGCTGCGGCCCCGCGCAGCCCTGCGTACCGCCGTGGTCTGGGAGGTCCTGCGCGATGCGCTGGGCAGGCAGGCCAAAGCCGCCGGGCGGGACGTCCTCGACGTGCTCGACACCGGTGGCGGCACCGGCAACTTCGCGGTACCCGTCGCCAGTCTGGGCCACCGGGTGACCGTGGTGGACCCGAGCCCGGACGCCCTCTTCGCCCTCGAACGCCGTGCGGCGGAGGCAGGCGTCACCGAACGTGTCCGCGGGGTACAGGGCGACGCCCACGGGTTGCTCGACGTCGTGCCGGCCGGCAGCCACGACGTCGTGCTCTGCCACGGCGTCCTGGAATACGTGGACGACCCCGCCGAGGGCGTGCGCAACGCCGCAGGGACGCTGCGCGCCTCCGGCGCGCTGAGCCTGCTCGCCGCCGGCCGTCACGGAGCGGTGCTCGCCCGAGCGCTCGCCGGTCACTTCGGCGAGGCCCGGCACACTTTGGACGACCCCGACGGCCGCTGGGGGGAGGGCGATCCGATGCCCCGCCGCTTCACCGCCGACGAGCTGACCGCCCTGGTCGCCGACGCAGGCCTGCGCGTCGGCTCGGTGCACGGCGTCCGCGTCTTCGCCGACCTGGTCCCGGGCGTCCTGGTGGACACCGAACCCAGTGCGATGGACGCCTTGCTGAGGCTGGAACTGGCCGCCGCCGAGCAGCCCGCGTTCCACGCCGTGGCGACCCAGCTGCACGTGCTGGCCGAGCGCGGCTGAGCCTGAGTGGCGGACGCTTGCCGTCGCCCGTCGCGGTCACCCAGCGGGAGGAGTCCGTCACACGCCCCCCGATTCCCGGTTCCGGGCCTTATGCTGGCATGACGTGGCGTTCGACGGGGAAAACACCCCCCGTCGGACTGGCGCAGTGGGGCGGGTTTCACGGGGGGCGATTCCCTGCCTATTCTGGAAGGGTCGTACCGGTCGCTCCCCCGCGACCGACGAGGAGGAGGACTCCGTGCCGCTCTCGGAGCACGAGCAGCGCATGCTCGAGCAGATGGAGCGAGCGCTGTACGCCGAAGATCCCAAGTTCGCGTCGGCGCTTGAGGGAAGCGGGCTGCGCACCTACACCAGGCGGCGCGTCTACCTGGCTGTGGCGGGCTTCCTGGTGGGCATCGGGCTGCTGATGAGCGGCATGATCGCCCAGCAGCCGTGGATCAGCGTCGTGGGCTTCCTCGTGATGCTCGGCTGTGCCGTTCTCGCCGTCACCGGCTGGCGCCGCGCTGCCAAGCCGGGTGCGGCCGCCGCTCCCGCGGGGCACTCCCCGCAGGGTGCCGCCGGACGCGGACGTCGCGACCAACCGCGGCGCAAGATGATGGACCGCATCGAGGAGCGCTGGCAGCGGCGCCGCGACGAACAGGGCCACTGACACCACAGGCGAAGTCGAAGGGGGCGGGGTTCCGAGCGGAACCCCGCCCCCTTCGCCATACCGGTTTCCCGTCCGTCGCACGCCCGTCGCCTTCGTCATCCCCTCGCCTCGCAAGGCGTCGGCTCGGGCGGCAACGCGACCCTCGGGTAGGCGGCCCGCCGCTTCAGGGGTAGGTCACGCCGCTTTGCCGTCACCGCGTGGTGCCGCGTGGTGCGGCCTACAGGCCCGCCCTGCGGCACCCCGCGGACGGTCCGTGCCCCCGTGTGCGGCGCCACGGGCGCAGGCCCCGACCCGACCGGCCCCCTGAGACCCTCATGGGCTCCGGCGCTGCCGCAGCGGCCGCATCACGGCGTCACCCGCACCGCGCAGCCGGGCGGAGAAGCGGGCCGACGCCCCGGCCCAGCGCTCGGCGGACCGCCACAGGACCCGGACGCTGGAGCGCGGCAGCAGCACGGCACGGATCCGCGTCAGCGGGTCCACATTCGCGCGCAGTGCCTGCCGCACCACCTGGACGTCCTTCGCCGAGCCCGTGGTGGTCGGCGGCCGTGGCGAGAACAGGGCCTGTTCCACCGAGGTCGCCAGGCGCTGCACCGCCTCCACCGCGGGCCCTTGCAGGCCGCCGTCGCGGACGAGGCGCCCCGCGACGCGGCGCGGCGTCTCGGACTCGTCGGGCCGCAGGCCGTAGTCCCAGGCCGTGTCGATCAGCTCCAACCATGCCGCCAGAGTCCGGGCGCCCTCCCTGGCGCCCACGGCGTCCAGGTCGGCGGGGGCCCGGGAGGCGCCGCCCCGCCCGTTCCCGCCGTCCACCGACCCGTCCCGGGCCTGTGCGGTGAGGGCCAGCCACGCCGCCAGGGCGGCGGGGTCGCGGCCGCCGTGCAGCCGCCGGAAACGCTGCCTGCGCCGCCAGAGCAGCGGCAGCAGCAGGACGACCAGCACCAGCGGCAGCACGGCCCAGGCAAGGACGCGCAGCGTCCATTCGAGGATCTGCGACCCCAGCCGCTCGTCCTGCGGGCCGCTGCCCGAGGCCTGCCCCAGCAGGCCGCAGTTGCCGAGCTGGACGTCCCTGCCCGTGCAGGTCGGGGAGGCGGTCGGGCCGGTGGGCGCCCCGGCCCCCGCGGAGTCCTCCGGGGTGTCCGGCGCCGAGGGCCCGTTGTCGGTGGTGGTTGTCTCCTGCGTGTAGCCGGGCGCCGTGCCACGGGTCGGCGTGGGTTCGAAGCGCGTCCAGCCGACACCTTCGAAGTACAGCTCGGGCCAGGCGTGCGCGTCCTTCAGCCCCACCGCGTACGCGCCGTCCGACTCCGGGCTGCCCGGCGTGAACCCGACCGCCACCCGCGCCGGGATGCCCAGGGTCCGCGCCATCGCCGCCATCGTGAAGGCGAAGTGGATGCAGAACCCCTCCTTGTCGGCCAGGAAGCGGGTGATCGCCTGCACGCCGGTGCCGGAGCGTACCGAGGTGTCGTACGAGAAGGCGCCCGAGGTGAACCACCGCTGCAGGGCGACGGCCCGCTCGTAGTCGTTGGCGGCGTCCTTGGTGACGTCCAGGGCGGTCCGTGCCACCACCTTGGGCAGCGACGCCGGCACCTTCGTGTACTCCTCCCGCAGCTGCGGGTCGGCCTGCGGCGCGCTCGCCAGCTGCTGCGCGGTCGGCTCCAGATCCAGGCTGCTGACCTGGTACCGGGTGCCGGAGGTGGTCTGGCCCCGGTCGCCGATGACGGTGCGGCCCGTGGGCTCGTAGCGCCAGCGCCCGTCGGCCTGCACCCGGGTGGCCGGGTACGGCAGCGGCAGCCACGTCTGGGCGTAGCTCCGGTCCGCCGCGACCGATGTGGTGACCTCCGTGGCCTTCACGTCGGGCCCGAGCCCCTGCGGACCGGGCAGCACCTTGGGCACGCTGGTGAGGGAGCGCTGGGCGGGCTCCCACTTGTCGCCGGTGAAGCGGTCGAGTGCCACGATCCGCAGGTACATGTCCGCGTTGGAGGCGGCGTTGGTGCGGTAGCGGAGCACCACCCGGTTGTCGGGCTGGTTGAGGTTGTCCTGGAGCGCCACCACGGGGTTGACCGCGGAGATCGTGCCGCCGCGCCCGTTGCCCGAGCCGGAACCACCGGTCGGCAGCAGCCCGACGCCCATGGAGGGCAGCACGGCCGGCGCCACCAGGGCGATGCCGAGCGCCATCGTGCCGATACGGCGTCCCGTTCGCACAGGGGCCACCGCTCCGGTCGGCCCTCCCGATCTGGCTTGCGCCGCGGATCCGGCCCCGCGAAAGACCCGGCCCCAGCGGGAGATCCGGTCGCGGCCCTCGGCCAGCAGGAGCAGCAGATAGCCGACGGCCGCCAGCAGGAAGTACGGCCAGCGGGTGCCGTCGCTCCCGGCCAGCCCCGCCGCGATCGAGTACAGGGCCAGCAGCGGCAGCCCGGCCGGAGCGGCGCTGCCGTACGTCACCGCCAGCGCGTCCACGGCCAGCGCGATCAGCAGGACCCCGCCGAGCAGCAGCAGCCGGATGCCGGGGGTGACCGGGGCCGGGATGGCGAACTGGGTCACATCCTGCATAGCGGCCGTCAGCAGGTCGCCGAACCGGGTGTACGCGGCGGGCCCGGGAAGGAACCCGAGCAGTGCCTGCTCCCTCGCGAACATCACGGTCAGCACCAGCAGCGAGAACACCGCCTGCGCCAGCACCGTCAGCGGCCGGGCCAGCGGCACCCGCCGGGTCAGCGCGCCCACCCCGGTCTGCAGCAGCACCAGGAAGACGGCCTGCAGGATCCACGAGCTCGGCGTCGCCAACGGCAGCAGCGAGCAGGCGGCCATCAAGCTCGCCGCCGCCGCGCAGACCGCGAGCCGGCCGTGTCCGCTCATCATCGCCTCCCCGCCTCCTCGCGCGACCGGTGCCGGTCGGCGCGCTGCCACAGGTCGGGCAGCGCGTCGCCGGCGGCGGCCGGGAGTACCGTCCAGCCCGCCTCGCGCAGCAGGCGCACGGCCCGCGCCGGGGCCTGCCCGGGCCCTTTCCCGCCGGTGTCCGGCGGTACGGCGGGGGACGAGGCAGTCCCCTCCTCGTCCAGGGCTCCCCAGGCCGCGCTGGCCAACGCGAAGGCGACGGCCGCCCCCGCCCGCTGCCGCATCCGCCCCGCCATCGCGGCCTGCTCCTCGTCGAGGTCCCCGAAAAAGGCCACCAGCAGGCTCTCACTGCCCGTACGCAGCACGTCGAGCGCCCGGGAGAGCCCGGCGCCGTCCGAGTGGTCGACCACCGCCAGGGTGTCCAGCAGGGCGCCCGCCGCGTCCGAGGAGTCGGTGCCGCCGAAGCCCTCGGGCCCGGGCACCGAGCTGCCGGTGTCGGTGAGCAGCCGTACGGAGTAGCCGCGCTCCAGCATGTGCATCGCCACCGACGCCGCCCCGGACACCGCCCACTCGAAGGCCGAGTCGGGTCCGGCGCCGAAGTAGGCCGCCGCCCGGGTGTCCAGCAGCACCGTGCACCGGGCGCGGTGCGGCTGCTCCTCGCGCCGCACCATGAGCTCGCCGTACTTGGCGGTCGAGCGCCAGTGCACCCGGCGCAGGTCGTCGCCGTGGCGGTAGCCGCGCGGGATCACGTCGTCCTCGCCCGCCAGGGCCAGCGCCCGGACGCGGCTCTCCCCGTATCCGGAGGAGTCGCCGCTGAGCCTGACCGGCGGCAGCGGCTCCACGCGGGGCACCACGGTCAGGGTGTCGTACGTGCTGAAGGAGCGGGTCAGCTCGCACATGCCGAAGGGGTCGGCCAGCCGCAGCTGCAGCGGCCCCAGCGGGTAGCGTCCGCGCAGGTCGGAGCGGACCCGGTAGGACACCTCGCGGTGCCCGCCGGGCTCCACCCGGTCCAGGATGAAGCGCGGCCGGGGCCCCAGCACGTACGGCACCCGGTCCTGGAGCATCAGCAGCCCGGTGTGCCGCCGCGACACGTTGTCCACCCGCAGGTGCACCCGTGCCTCGGACAGCGCCGGCACGCGGGAGGGCGACAGCCGGCGGCTGCCCGCGACCCGGTACCGCGTGCGGTACAGGACCGCCACGCAGACCAGCGGCAGCACGGCCAGCAGCAGGCCGACCCGCAGCAGGTCCGGCTGCGCCAGGACGTAGGCGCAGACGGCCGCCGCGATCCCCGCGGCGAGGAACGAGCGGCCGCGCGTGGTCAGGCCGCCCAGGGCGGCCCTGAAACCGCTCTCACGCAAGGTCACGCGGGACCTCCAGCGCCCCGTCCGTCGCCCGGGTCATCGGCTGCCGTACGGGTCGGGGACCGGCGTGCGCTGCACGATCTCCGCGACGACCTGCTCCGGGGTGCGCCGGTTCAACTGCGCCTGCGCCGTCGGCAGCAGACGGTGCGCCAGCACGGCCGCGGCCAGGGACTGGACGTCGTCGGGGAGCACGTAGTCACGGCCGTCCAGGGCCGCCGCCGCGCGTGCCGCGCGCACCAGGTGGAGCGTGGCGCGCGGGGAGGCGCCGAGCCTGAGGTCCGGGTGGTCCCTGGTGGCCGAGACCAGGCTCACCGCGTAGTGCCGCACGGCCGCGGACACGTGCACCGTCCGCACCGCGTCGGCCAGTTCGACGATCTCGTGCGCGTGGGCCACCGGCTGCAGGTCGTCCAGCGGGCTGTTGCCCGCGTGCACGTCGAGCATCTCCAGCTCGGCCTCCAGGCTGGGGTAGCCGATGGAGACCCGGGCCATGAAGCGGTCCCGCTGCGCCTCGGGAAGCGGGTACGTCCCCTCCATCTCCACCGGGTTCTGGGTGGCGATCACCATGAAGGGGCTCGGCAGCGGGTATGTGCTGCCGTCGACGGTGACCTGCCGCTCCTCCATCGACTCCAGCAGCGCCGACTGGGTCTTGGGCGACGCGCGGTTGATCTCGTCCCCCACGACGATCTGCGCGAAGATCGCGCCCGGCTTGAACTCGAAGTCGCGGCGCTGCTGGTCGAAGACGCTGACCCCGGTGATGTCCGACGGCAGCAGGTCCGGCGTGAACTGGATGCGCCGCACCGAGCAGTCGATCGACCGGGCCAGTGCCTTGGACAGCATCGTCTTGCCGACGCCGGGGACATCCTCGATCAGCAGATGTCCCTCGGCGAGCAGCACCGTCAGCGCAATCCGTACGACCTCCGGCTTGCCCTCGATCACCTTCTCCACAGACCGGCGCACCCGGTCTGCGGTGGCAGTCAGATCGCTGAGGCCCGCTCGCGCGTCATAGGTCGTCACCCGGTTCTCCTCGGCCCGTTCCTAGGGACACGGTCATCCCTGGACCGGCCCTCCCCGTTTCTCGGGTCATTCTCCCCTTCAACTACGCCCCGCGTCACTCCGCTTCCGTTACTCGTTCGTGATTTCGCGCAGCAGGCCGGTGTGCACGTCGAACACAAAGCCCCGCACATCGTCCGTGCGGGCCAGGAAGGGGGACGTCCGGACCCGCTGCATCGACTGCCGAACGTCCTGGTCGACGTCGCGGAAGGACTCCACCGCCCAGGTCGGACGCTGGCCCACCTCGTCCTCGAGCTCCGTGCGGAACTCCTCGGTCAGCGACTCCAGGCCGCAGCCGGTGTGGTGGATCAGCACGACCGAGCGGGTGCCGAGGGCGCGCTGGCTGATGGTCAACGAGCGGATGGTGTCGTCGGTGACCACACCGCCGGCGTTGCGGATGGTGTGGCAGTCGCCCAGTTCCAGGCCCAGGGCCTGGTGCAGGTCGAGGCGGGCGTCCATGCAGGCGACCACGGCCACCTTGAGCACGGGGCGGGCGTCCATGCCGGGGTCGCTGAACTGCTCCGCGTAGCGTCGGTTCGCCTCGACCAGACGGTCCGTGACGGAAGCCGTGCCGGCGCCGGCGGGAACCACGGGCTGATGCGCGTTTATCGACATGACACGACCGTAGAGGGCGCGGCCCGCTCCGACCTGCTGTGAGGTCGGCAAATCTCGGTCAAACCGGTGCACTGTGAGGTACCCCACAGGCGTCACGCGCGCTCGCCCGTACGGGTGATTGCGGGCGCTGGGGCCCGCGAGGACGACCACGCCAGGGCAGGCTTCTCGTTGACCGTGGGGACCGGTGGAGTAAAGTGGCACGAAGTGGGTCGACCAACCTGGTGCGGGAGGTGCGGATGTTCCTCGGGACGTACGCGCCACGGCTGGACGACAAGAGCCGGCTGGTCCTTCCGGCGAAGTTCCGCGAGCAGTTCGCCGACGGCCTGGTCATCACCAAGGGCCAGGAGCGCTGCCTGTACGTATGGCCGGCCGCGGGCTTCCGCGCCGTGACCGAGGAGCTGCGCCGCGCCCCCCTCACCTCCAAGGCGGCACGCGACTACATGCGCGTGCTCTTCGCCGGCGCCCACGACGAGGTTCCCGACAAGCAGGGCCGGGTCACCCTCCCGCAGCCTCTGCGCGACTACGCCGGACTGCGTCGCGACTGCGCGGTGATCGGTGCCAACACCCGGGTCGAGGTGTGGGACGCGGCGGCCTGGCAGGACTATCTGGCGGGCCAGGAAGACGCCTTTTCGGCGCTGTCCCAGGAGGTGCCTCCCGGCTTACTGTGACCTCGCCCGTAGCCTGATGGCTCACGTACACGTACGTGACGCTCGGCCTCCTCCCGCTCCCCGGTCCGCTGGCGCTCCTTCCCCGGTGCCAGCTGACCGCCCCAGAGCGGGCGGGGACCCAGTGGTACGTCCCCCGCGAGCAGATGAGAAGGGCTTCATGAGCACCACCCCGTCCGAGCCACGCCACGTCCCGGTCATGCTCGACCGCTGCCTGGACATGCTGGCCCCCGCCATCGGCGCGCCGGGCGCCGTGGTCGTGGACGCCACCCTCGGCCTCGGCGGGCACAGCGAGGCGCTGCTGCGGCGGTTCCCCGAGGTCCGGCTGGTCGCCGTCGACCGCGACCCCGCCGCACTCGAACTGGCCGGCGAGCGGCTCGCACCGTACGGCGACCGGGCCACCCTCATGCACGCGGTGTACGACGAGATCCCCGAGGTGCTGGAGCGGCTCGGCGTCCCCGCGGTGCAGGGCGTCCTGTTCGACCTCGGCGTCTCCTCCATGCAGCTGGACGAGGCCGACCGCGGGTTCGCCTACGCCCAGGACGCGCCGCTGGACATGCGCATGAACCAGACCGCGGGCGTCAGCGCCGCCGAGGTCCTCAACACCTACCCCCCGGGCGAGCTGGTGCGGGTGCTGCGCGACTACGGCGAGGAGAAGTTCGCCCGCAAGATCGTGGAGGCGGTCGTCCGCGAGCGCGCACGCGAGCCCTTCACCACCAGCGCCCGCCTGGTCGAGCTGATCCGCGAGGCGCTGCCGCAGGCCGCCAAGCGGACCGGCGGCAACCCGGCCAAGCGCACTTTCCAGGCGCTGCGCATCGAGGTCAACGGCGAGCTGACGGTGCTGGAGCGGGCCGTCCCGGCGGCCGTCGCCGCCCTCGCCGTGGGCGGCCGGATCGTCGTGCTCTCGTACCACTCCCTGGAGGACCGCCTCGTCAAGGGTGTCCTCGCGGCCGGTGCGGCCATCACGGCGCCGCCCGGGCTGCCCGTGGTGCCCGAGCAGTACCAGCCTCGGCTCAAGCTGCTCACCCGCGGCGCCGAACTGCCGACGGAGGACGAGATCGCCGCCAACCGCCGGGCCGCCCCGGCCCGCCTGCGCGGTGCCGAGCGGATCCGCGAGGCCCTGGGGTGAGGCGGCGTACCTCGGCGGCGCGCTCGCCCTTCGTCCTGCTGATCGTGCTGCTGCTGGGCGGCGGCCTGATCACCCTGCTGCTGCTCAACTCGGCGGTGAACCGGGATTCCTTCAAGCTCAGCGAGCTCCAGAAGCGGACCACCCAGTACACCGACGAGGAGCAGGCGCTGCAGCAGGAGGTCGACCGGTACGCGGAACCGGACGCGCTGGACGAGCAGGCCCGCGAGCTGGGCATGGTCCCCGGCGGCAACCCGGCCTTCCTCGCCCCCGACGGCACCGTCCTCGGCAGCCCCGGCGCCGCGCCGTACGTGCCGGCGCCCAGTCCGAGCACCGCGCCCGCCACCGTCGCGCCCAGCGGCTCCGCGGCCGCCTCCCTGGGCCCTGCGCCGTCCGTCACGCCCAGCACGAGCCCGAAGGAGACCCGGTGACCGCAGCCGCGGGGCCCCGTGCCCTCCGCCCGCCATGCTCCGCCCGCCCGGCCGGCCCGGAAGGTGCCGGGGCGTGGTGACCCGTGACGGGGAGCCGCCGCGCGAGCGGCGTGACCGGGCCGACCGGGCCGACCGGGACAAGGGCACCGGTCGTCGGGAGCGCGGCGACCGGGGGGACGGCGGAGCGGCCGCCCCGCGGCGGCGGCAGGTGCCGCGGGGACGCGAAGGTGATGCCCCGGCCGCCGCACGCCGCGGCGAGACCGGGGAACCCCGCCGCAGGACCGTGCCGGGGCCGCAGGCGGGGGTACGGCGCCCAGCCGCACGCGGTGCCCGGCCACGCGACGAGGGCGCCCGCCCCGCCCGCGACACCGCCCCTGACGCGCGCGCCCGCAGAACCCCCCGCGCGGACGGAGCGGGTACGTCCGGCGTACCGCGCGGGCGTACTCCCGGTGCCCGCGGGCCGGCCGGCGGGCGCGAACGCGGCAACGCGAGGGCCGCCCGGGACCGGGCGGGCCGGGCGGCCGCCCCGCCGCGACGCAGGCCCCCGCGTCCGGCCCCCGCCGGTGCCGCGCTGCTGAGGCTGGGCCGGCCGCGTCCCCGCCTGCGGCTGGTCAGCTTCGCGTTGACCCTGGTGGTGCTGACCTTCGTCGTCCGGCTCTTCCAGGTGCAGGCCGTGGACGCCGCGACGTACGCGGCCAAGGCCGAGGCCAACCGGAACGTCAAGGTCACCCTCGCCGCCGAGCGCGGCACGATCACCGACCGGAACGGCGTCGACCTGGCCACCACGGTCGACGCGTACGACATCACGGCCGACCCGATGCTCTTCACCCCCGAGTACGCGAAGGTCGCGGACGCCCCGGCGCGCGCCGCCGAACTGCTCGCGCCGATCGTCGACGGGGACGAGAAGAAGATCGCTCGGCAGCTCGCCAACTACCCGGCCTCCCGCAACGAGATCATCGCCCGCCAGCAGTCGCCGCAGGTCTGGAACCAGATCAAGGACCTGCGGAGCGCCCTCGAGGACCGGGCCGAGAAGGGCGACGGGGTCAACTACCTCGCCGGGATCTTCCGGCTCCGGCACGCCAAACGCGTCTACCCCGCACACGACCTGGCAGCCGGCCTGATCGGCTGGGTGAACGCCTCCGGCACGGGCGGCGGCGGCCTGGAGAGCCGTCTGGACAAGGCGCTCGCGGGCAAGGACGGCGCCATCACCTATGCCCAGTCCAACGGCCGCCGGGTGCCGACGGCCAGCGTGCAGGAGCGCGCCGCGGAGCCCGGCACCAATGTGGAACTGACGCTGGACCGGGACATCCAGTGGGCCGCCCAGCGGGCGATCACCCGGCAGGTCCAGGCGTCCGACGCCGACCGCGGCTACGTGATCGTCCAGGACCCCCGCACCGGGCAGGTGCTGGCCATGGCCAACGCCCCCGGCTTTGACCCCAACGACCTGACCCGGGCCGACCCCACCGCCCTCGGCAACGCCGCCCTGCAGGACGCGTACGAGCCGGGCAGTGTCAGCAAGCTGATGTCCATGGCGGCGGTCCTCGACGAGGGCGTGGCCGCCCCGGACACGCACGTCACGGTGCCCGGCACGCTGCCCCGCGCCGACCGGGTCTTCCACGACGACGTGGACCATGGCACCTGGCACCTGACGCTCAACGGCGTGCTCGCCAAGTCCAGCAACATCGGCACGATCCTGGCCACCGAGCAGCTCGGCAAGAACCAGAAGCAGGCCAACCGCGTCCTCTACTCGTACCTGAGCAAATTCGGCATCGGGCGGCCCACGGGGGTCGACTTCCCCGGAGAGACGCCCGGCATCCTGGCGAGGCCGGACCAGTGGAACGCGTCCCAGCAGTACACCATCCCCTTCGGGCAGGGCCTGTCGCTGAACGCGCTGCAGGCCACCTCGGTGTACTCGACGATCGCCAACGGCGGGGTACGGGTCGCGCCCAGTCTGGTGCGCGGTACGACCGGCCCGGACGGCCGCTTCGTCCCGTCCCCGGACCCGGCGAAGAACCGGGTGGTCAGCGCGAGGACCGCCAAGACGCTCTCCACCATGCTGGAGTCCGTGGTCGGCGACGAGCAAGGCACCGGAACCAAGGCCCGGATCGCGGGATACCGCGTCGCGGGCAAGACCGGCACGGCCAACCGGGTGGACCCGGAAACGGGCACCTACAGTGGCTACACGGCCTCCTTCATGGGTTTCGCCCCCGCCGACAACCCGCGGGTGACCGTGTCGTGCGTGATCCAGAACCCGACCCGCGGCAGTTATTTCGGTGGTCAGATCTGCGGCCCGGTGTTCAAGCGGGTCATGGAGTTCGCCCTGAAGTCCCTGCAGGTGGCGCCGAGCGGAGCCAAGCCCCCCAACCTGCCGGTCGAGTGGGACCCCTCGAAGCCGTGACCGGCGAGCAGGGGAGGAAGGAACGGCGGCCGTGAACGGAGACGACCCCGCAGCGCCGGGTACGCACAGTGGCCCCCCGTACGCGGAACGTACCGGAAGAACCGGCAGGCCACAGGCCCCACGAGGGGCTTTTGGCCCGGAGCCCGGCCCGGCGGGTACTCTCACGGCCGTGTCACTCGCCGATCAGTCCCCCGGACCCGAACGCAGCCAGTCGGGCGCACCCCGCCCCCACCAGGTCCGGCCCGTACCGCCGGCGGAACTGGCCGCGCGGCTGGGCGTGGAACCGCCCGCGCCCGGGGCCGCCCCCGTCACCGGGATCACGCACGACTCACGGGCCGTCCGCCCCGGCGACCTGTACGCCGCGCTGCCCGGCGCCCGTTTCCACGGTGCCGACTTCGCCGCGCAGGCGGCCGAACGGGGGGCCGCGGCGATCCTCACCGACCCGGCGGGCGCCGTACGCGCCGCCGCGACCGGCCTGCCGGTGCTCACGGTCGAGGATCCCCGGTCACGGATGGGCGACCTGGCCGCCGAGATCTACGGCCGTCCGGGCGAGGCCCTGCTGCGGATCGGCATCACCGGCACCTCCGGCAAGACCACCACCTCCTACCTCGTCGAGGGCGGCCTGCGGGCCGTCCACGGGGACAGGACGGGCCTGATCGGCACGGTCGAGTCGCGCATCGGCGACGAGCGCCTCAAGAGCGAGCGCACCACCCCCGAGGCCACGGACCTGCAGGCCCTGCTCGCGGTGATGCGCGAGCGCGGGATCGAGGCCCTGGTCATGGAGGTCTCCAGCCACGCCCTGGTGCTGGGCCGGGTCGACGGCGCGGTCTTCGACGTCGCCGTCTTCAACAACCTCAGCCCCGAGCACATGGAGTTCCACTCGGGCATGGAGGACTACTTCCAGGCCAAGGCGCAGCTGTTCACCCCGCGGCGCAGCAGGGCCGGCGTGGTCAACATCGACGACGAGTACGGCCGCCGCCTGGTGCGCGAGTCGCAGGTCCCGGTCACCACCTTCTCCGCCGAGGGCCGCCCGGCCGCCGACTGGCGCGCCGAGCACGTCGAGACCGGGCCGCAGCGCTCCACCTTCACCGTGGTGGGCCCGGGCGGTGTGCGGATCGAGGCCGCCTCGCCCCTTCCCGGGCCCTTCAACGTCGCCAACGCGCTCGCCGCGATCACCGCCCTGGCGGTAGCCGGGATCGACCCGCAGACGGCCGCCCAGGGCGTCGCCGCGGTCCCGGGCGTGCCCGGCCGGCTGGAGCGCGTCGACGCGGGACAGCCGTACCTCGCGGTCGTGGACTACGCCCACAAGACCGACGCCGTGGAATCGGTGCTGCGGGCCCTGCGCAAGATCACCAAGGGCAGCCTGCACGTCGTCCTCGGCTGCGGCGGGGACCGCGACCAGACCAAACGCGGCCCGATGGGTGCGGCGGCGGCACGGCTGGCCGACACGGTCGTGCTGACCTCCGACAACCCGCGCTCCGAGGACCCGCTCGCGATCCTCGGCGCGATGCTGGCCGGGGCGGCCGGGGTGCCCGCGCACGAGCGGGGACATGTGGTCGTCGAACCCGACCGGGCGGCGGCCATCGCGACCGCAGTCGCCCTGGCCCGGGCGGACGACACCGTACTGGTGGCCGGCAAGGGCCATGAGCAGGGCCAGGACATCGCCGGAGTGGTACGCCCCTTCGACGACCGACAAGTGCTGCGCGCGGCCATCGAACGGGCCGTCGCCACACCAGCGCAGGAGAAGGACCAGGACCAGCTGTGATCCCACTCACCCTCGCCGAGGTCGCACACGCGGTCGGCGGGAGCACGCATGACATATCGGACCTGACGGTACCCGTCACCGGGTCCGTGGAGATCGACTCCCGCAAGGTGACGCCGGGCGGGCTGTTCGTCGCCTTCCGGGGCGACCGCGTGGACGGCCACGACTACGCCGAGCAGGCCGTCGCGGCCGGAGCGGTGGCCGTGCTGGCCGCCCGGCCGGTAGGCGTGCCCGCGATCGTCGTGGACGACGTCCAGACCGCGCTCGGCGCGCTGGCCGCGCACGTCATCGAACGGCTCGGGGCGACCCTCGTGGCGCTGACCGGATCGGCGGGCAAGACCAGTACCAAGGACCTCACCGCCCAGGCGCTCAGGCGGCTGGCACCGACCGTCTGGACACCCGGCTCCCTCAACAACGAGATCGGCCTGCCGCTGACCGCCCTGCGCGCCGATGAATCCACCCGGCACCTGGTGCTGGAGATGGGCGCCCGCGGCATCGGTCACATCCGCTACCTCACCGGGCTGACCCCGCCGCGCATCGGCGTCGTCCTCAACGTCGGCAGCGCCCACATCGGCGAGTTCGGCGGCCGCGAGCAGATCGCCCAGGCCAAGGGCGAGCTGGTCGAGGCGCTGCCGGACGCCGCCGACGGCGGTGTCGCGGTGCTGAACGCGGACGATCCCCTCGTACGCGCCATGTCGTCGCGCACCA
This sequence comes from Streptomyces sp. ME19-03-3, assembly GCA_033793685.1. Classification (GTDB taxonomy): domain Bacteria; phylum Actinomycetota; class Actinomycetes; order Streptomycetales; family Streptomycetaceae; genus Actinacidiphila. The sequence goes on from JARAXD010000002.1 coordinate 259,542, forward strand.
AGGCGCGCGTCGTGCTCTTCGGCGAGTCCGCCGAGGCCGACGTCCGTGCCGAGAACGTCCGACTCAACGACCGCGGTCAGGCCGTCTTCATGCTCACAACACCCACCGGGTGCAGCGAAGTGACCTTGCGCCTGTACGGTGAGCACCACGTGTCGAACGCGCTTGCCGCGGCCGCCGTAGCCCGTGAACTCGGCATGCCCGTCGACGAGATCGCCACCGCGCTCTCCGAGGCGGGGACGCTGTCCCGCTGGCGCATGGAGGTCGTCGAACGGCCTGACGGCGTAACGGTCGTGAACGACGCCTACAACGCGAACCCCGAGTCCATGCGAGCCGCCCTGCGCGCGCTCGCGGCCATGGGGCGTGCCGCCCAGGCACGCGGGGGACGCACGTGGGCGGTGCTGGGCGAGATGGCGGAGCTCGGCGGGGAGGCCCTCGCGGAGCACGACGCTGTCGGACGGCTCGCCGTCCGACTCAACGTCAGCAAGCTCGTGGCAGTCGGCGGCCAGGCGGCCGCCTGGGTGCAAATGGGCGCCTACAACGAGGGTTCGTGGGGTGAGGAGTCGGTGCACGTGTCCGACGCTGAGGCGGCGATCGACCTGTTGCGCAGTGAACTGCGACCGGGGGACGTCGTGCTGGTGAAGGCATCGAGGGCGGTCGGCCTGGAGCGGGTCGCACTCGCGCTGCTCGACGGCGTCGAGGGCGGGGGCGCTCGGTAATGAACCAGATCCTGGTCTCGGGCGTGCTCGGGCTGTTCCTGTCCCTCATCGGCACCCCGATGCTGATCAAGCTGCTGGCCCGCAAGGGCTACGGGCAGTTCATCCGCGACGACGGCCCGAAGGAGCACCACAGCAAGCGCGGTACGCCCACCATGGGCGGCATCGCCTTCATCCTGGCGACGCTCGTCGCGTACGCGCTCACCAAGGTCATCACCTCGGAGCGCCCGACGATCTCGGGCGTGCTGGTGCTCTTCCTCTTCACGGGCCTGGGTGTGGTCGGCTTCCTCGACGACTACATCAAGATCGTCAAGCAGCGAAGCCTCGGCCTGCGGGCCAAGGCGAAGATGGCGGGCCAGCTGATCGTCGGCATTACCTTCGCGGTGCTGTCGCTGCAGTTCGCCGACTCCCGCGGCGTCACCCCCGCCTCCACCCGGCTGTCCTTCACGCAGGACTTCGGCTGGTCGCTCGGCCCGGTGATCTTCGTGATCTGGGCGCTGTTCATGATCCTCGCGATGTCGAACGGCGTGAACCTCACCGACGGCCTCGACGGCCTGGCCACCGGCGCCTCGGTGATGGTCTTCGCCTCCTACACCGTCATCGGCGTGTGGCAGTACGGGCAGTCCTGCTCCAACGTCATCACCGCGGGACCGGGCTGCTACGACGTACCGCACCCGCTCGACCTCGCCGTCGTGGCCGCCGCGCTCATGGGCGCCTGCTTCGGCTTCCTGTGGTGGAACACCTCGCCGGCCAAGATCTTCATGGGTGACACCGGCTCCCTCGCGCTCGGCGGCGCCCTGGCGGGTCTGGCCATCTGCTCCCGCACCGAGATGCTGCTCGCCATCCTGGGCGGCCTCTTCGTCCTGATCACCCTCTCCGTGGTCATCCAGGTCGGCTCCTTCCGCCTGACCGGCAAGCGGGTCTTCCGGATGGCACCGCTGCAGCACCACTTCGAGCTCAAGGGCTGGAGCGAGGTCCTGGTCGTGGTCCGCTTCTGGATCATCCAGGGCATGTGCATGGCCGTCGGCCTCGGTCTCTTCTACGCGGGCTGGGTGGCCGCGCAGTGACCACGGTCCCCGGGCAGGAACCCGGCCCCCGTCGAGACGGGCCTCCGCCGTCCGCCGTCGAGGCGGCCGCACGGCTCGGTCTGCCCGGCCGCCGGGTCACCGTCGCGGGCCTGGGCGTCTCGGGTGTGCCCGCCGCCAGGGCGCTGCACGCCCTCGGCGCCCTCGTGACGGTCGTCAACGACGGCGACGACGCCCCGGCCCGGGCCCAGGCCGCCGCACTGGAGGCGCTCGGCGTCACCGTCCGGCTCGGGGACGGCCGTACCCTGCCCGAGGACACCGAGCTGATCGTCACCTCGCCCGGCTGGCCGCCGGCCGCGCCCCTGTTCGCCGCCGCCGAGGCCGCGGGCGTGCCCGTGTGGGGCGACGTGGAGCTGGCGTGGCGGCTGCGCGACCCCGGGGCGGCGCCCTGGCTCGCCGTCACCGGCACCAACGGCAAGACCACGACCGTCCAGATGCTCGCCTCGATCCTGGCCGCGGCGGGCCTGCGCACCGCGGCGGTCGGCAACATCGGCACGCCGGTCCTGGACGTCGTCCTGTCCGGCGAGGAGTACGACGTCCTCGCCGTCGAACTGTCCAGCTACCAGCTGCACTGGGCACCCTCGGTCCGCCCGCACTCGGCAGCGGTGCTCAACCTGGCGCCCGACCACCTCGACTGGCACGGCTCCATGGCCGCCTACGCCGCCGACAAGGGCCGCGTCTACGAGGGCAACAAGGTCGCCTGCGTCTACAACCTCGCCGACCCGGCCACCGAGGCGCTGGTGCGGGAGGCCGACGTCGAGGAGGGCTGCCGCGCGATCGGCTTCGGCCTCGGCAGCCCCCGGCCCTCCCAGTTCGGGGTCGTCGACGGCATCCTGCTCGACCGGGCGTTCGTGCCCGAGCGGCACAGGAACGCCCAGGAGCTGGCCGAGGTCTCCGACGTGCATCCGCCGGCGCCGCACAACATCGCCAACGCCCTGGCGGCGGCGGCCCTCGCCCGCGCGTTCGGCGTCCCGCCGGCCGCCGTCAGGGACGGCCTGAGCGCCTTCCGGCCGGACGCCCACCGCATCGCCCACGTGGACCGGATCGGCGACGTGGACTACGTCGACGACTCCAAGGCCACCAACACGCACGCCGCCGAGGCCTCCCTCGCCGCGTACGAGCACATCGTCTGGATCGGCGGCGGCCTCGCCAAGGGCGCCGCGTTCGACGAGCTGGTCAAGGCCGCGGCCAAGCGGCTGCGCGGTGCCGTGCTGATGGGGGCCGACCGGGCCCTCATCCGTGCAGCGCTCGCGCGACACGCCCCCGAGGTCCCGGTCGTCGACCTCGACCGCACCGACACTGGGGCGATGGCGGCGGCCGTCCACGCCGCGCGGGAGCTCGCCCACCCGGGCGACACGGTGCTCCTGGCACCGGCTTGCGCCTCGATGGACATGTTCGCGAACTACAAGGCGCGCGGAAACGCCTTCGCGGAGGCGGTACGGGATCTGCGGGCGCCCGGCGCCGGGCAGTAGCCGGGGCCGCTCCGGCCCGCACCGCGACATAGGAGGGGACATGACGGCAGCCGACCACGGTGACGCCTCCGGTTCTCGTTCCCGCAACGTGCTCAAGGCGCCCGCCCGCCCTCAGCGGGCGGCGCCGCCACGCCGGGGGGCGGCCGCCCCGGCGGCGCGCCCGCCCGGCGGGAAGAGGCCGCGCGGCAGCGCGCTGCGCGGCGCCGGGGTCGTCGTGGAGCGCGCCAGGCGGGCCTGGGACCGCCCGCTGACCGCGTACTACGTCATCCTGGGCAGCAGCCTGCTGATCACCGTGCTCGGCCTGGTGATGGTCTTCTCCGCCTCGCAGATCAAGGCGCTGGAGGACGGACTGCCGTCCACGTACTACTTCCGCAAGCAGCTGTTCGCCGCCGTGCTCGGCACCGGTCTGCTCATCGCGGCCACACGGGTGCCGGTACGGCTGCACCGCGCCCTGTCCTACCCGCTGCTCGTCGGCTCGGTGTTCCTCATGGCCCTCGTCCAGGTGCCGGGGATGGGGGAGTCCGTCAAGGGCAACCAGAACTGGCTGCGTCTCGGCGGTCCGTTCCAGCTGCAGCCCAGCGAGTTCGGCAAGCTCGCGCTCGTGCTGTGGGGCGCGGACCTGCTGGCCCGCAAGGAGGACCTGAAGCTGCTCCTCCAGTGGAAGCACCTGCTGATTCCGCTGGTGCCGGTGGCCTTCCTGCTGCTCGGCCTGATCATGCTCGGCGGTGACATGGGCACCGCGATCATCCTCACGGCCATCCTGTTCGGCCTGCTGTGGATCGCCGGCGCGCCGACCCGGCTGTTCGCCGGTGTGCTGGGCGTGGCGGGGGCGATCGGTTTCCTGCTGATCAAGACCAGCGGCAACCGCATGGAACGGCTGGCGTGCATCGGCGCCACCGAGGTCACTCCCAGTGGCGGCTGCTGGCAGGCGGTGCACGGGATCTATGCCCTGGCCTCGGGCGGATGGTTCGGCTCCGGACTCGGCGCGAGTGTGGAGAAATGGGGGCAACTGCCCGAACCGCACAACGACTTCATCTTCGCCGTGACCGGGGAGGAACTGGGGCTGACGGGCACGCTGTCGGTGCTCGCCCTCTTCGCGGCTCTAGGCTATGCGGGTATCCGCGTGGCCGGTCGAACGGAGGACTCCTTCGTCAGGTTTGCCGCGGGAGGTGTGACGACGTGGATCATGGCGCAGTTCGTGGTCAACATCGGTGCGGTGCTCGGCCTGCTGCCGATCGCCGGCGTCCCGCTCCCGCTGTTCTCCTACGGGGGCTCGGCCCTTCTGCCGACCATGTTCGCGATCGGGCTGCTCATCTCCTTCGCGAGGAGCGAGCCCGGCGCGCGAGCGGCGCTCAACGCGCGGGGGCCCGGCTACTGGCCGGGGGCAATGACACGGACGATGAGGCGGTTCGTCAGACGGCGGCCGTCCGGAGAGCGGTGAATTTCGGTGCATGTCGTACTCGCCGGTGGGGGGACCGCCGGCCACATCGAGCCCGCGCTCGCGCTCGCCGACGCCTTGCGCAGGCAGGACCCGACCGTGGGGATCACGGCACTCGGCACCGAGCGGGGCCTGGAGACCCGACTGGTGCCGGAACGCGGCTACGAGCTGGCGCTCATCCCCGCCGTGCCGCTGCCACGCAAGCCCACCCCCGAGCTGATCACCGTGCCGGGGCGGCTGCGCGGCACCATCAAGGCGGCCGAGCAGATTCTGGAGCGCACCAAGGCCGACGTGCTCGTCGGCTTCGGCGGCTACGTCGCCCTGCCCGGCTACCTGGCCGCCAAGCGGCTCGGCGTGCCGATCGTCGTCCACGAGGCCAACGCGCGTCCCGGCCTCGCGAACAAGATCGGCTCCCGCTACACCAGCCACGTGGCCGTGAGCACCCCGGACAGCAAGCTCCGGCACGCCCGCTACGTCGGCATCCCGCTGCGTCGGTCCATCGCGACGCTCGACCGCGCCGCGGCCCGCCCCGAGGCCCGTGCCGCCTTCGGCCTGGACCAGAACCTGCCGACCCTGCTGGTCACCGGCGGCTCCCAGGGCGCCCGGCGGCTCAACGAGGTGATCACCTCCGTCGCCCCGCGCCTGCAGCAGTCCGGCGTCCAGATCCTGCACGCGGTCGGCCCGAAGAACGAGCTCCCGCGCGCCGACCACATGCCCGGTATGCCGCCGTACATCCCGGTGCCCTACCTGGACCGGATGGACCTCGCCTACGCCGCGGCCGACATGATGCTCTGCCGGGCCGGCGCCATGACCGTGGCCGAGCTCTCCGCCGTGGGCCTGCCGGCCGCCTATGTACCGCTTCCGATCGGCAACGGTGAGCAGCGGCTGAACGCGCAGCCGGTCATCAAGGCGGGTGGCGGCTTCCTCGTGGACGACGCGGACCTGAGTGCGGAGTGGGTGCTCGGCAACGTGCTGCCCGTCATGACCGATCCGCACCGCCTGTACGCGATGTCGCGCGCCGCGGCCGAGTTCGGCCGCCCGCACGCGGACGAGCTGCTCGTCGGCATGGTCCGCGAGGCCATCGCGGCCCGCCGCGGCTGAACACCCGTGCCGGCCGGTCGCCCGCGGCCCCGGCTCACGACGCCGGGTGCCCCGTGCTCCGTTGGGGTCACGGGGCAGGAGCGCCCGGCCCGCCCGGCGGCGCGCGGCCGCCCGGGCACCCAGGACGACGACTAGCCTGCCGAGAACGGAAGGCAGTTGCGACGACCCCGGAGGCGAACGTGGCCGTACCGACGACCGTCGAGGCGGCCGGCGAACAGGACGGCGGGACCGAGCACCCGCCGCGGCGGCGCCGGCGCGCCATCGTCCTCACGGCGCTCGCCGCGGCCACGGTGCTGGGCGGCAGCGGCACATGGCTGCTGTACGGCTCCGCCTGGCTGCGCGCGACCCACGTCCGAGTGACGGGTACCGAGGTGCTCTCCCCGGACGAGGTGCGCGAGGCCGCGCAGGCGCCGCTCAACGGGCCGCTGGTGTCGGTCGACACGGACGCGGTCGCCCGTAGGCTCGAGACGCGGCTGCCACGCCTGTCCGCCGTGGACGTGGAGCGTTCGTGGCCGCACACGATCACGCTGAAAGTGACGGAGCGAACTCCCGCCGCCCTTGTGAAAGGTGACGGGTTCTTCGTCGAAGTCGACAGGACGGGCTTCCGGTTCGCCGAGCGGGACACGCCACTGAAGGGTGTGCCCCTCATCGAATTGTCACCCGACCGCGACTCCGCAAGCTATCGACTTTTCGGGACAAAGCGTCTGTTGGCGGCGGCCGTTCAGGTTGCGGCGGACCTGCCGAAGGTCGCATACCGGGACGCACAGCTCATCCAGGTACGCTCATATGACGACATTATGGTCCAACTGACCGGTGGGCGTGCGGTGATGTGGGGGAGCGCGGATCGGGGGGCGGAGAAAGCGATCGCGCTCACGGCCCTGATGAAAGTCGAGCGGCATGCCGAGTTCTTCGACGTGAGTGCTCCAACATCCCCGGCGGCTTCGGACAGTTGACGCCCCCGCCTTCTGTTCGACACCCTGGTTGGTCCGGCTCTGGCGTGATCACATAGGGTCAAAAGAAAAGCGGGAGGTTCGGCGTGTTCGTTGAACGCGAACCGCTTGTCGATTTAGTGTCCTGTCCCAAAGACAGTGCGGGACAGACATACTGGTAACCCTAAACCTCAGGGTTAGGGTTCGGATCGGCCGGCCTTCCCGACCGTCCCCACAGGTATACGTAACTCGAGGCGAGAGGCCTTCGACGTGGCAGCACCGCAGAACTACCTCGCAGTCATCAAGGTCGTCGGCATCGGCGGCGGTGGCGTGAACGCCATCAACAGGATGATCGAGGTCGGTCTCAAGGGCGTCGAGTTCATCGCGATCAACACCGATGCACAGGCCCTGCTCATGAGCGACGCCGACGTCAAGCTGGACGTCGGCCGGGAGCTCACTCGTGGACTCGGCGCCGGCGCCAACCCCGATGTCGGCCGCAAGGCCGCCGAGGACCACCGCGAGGAGATCGAAGAGGTGCTCAAGGGCGCCGACATGGTCTTCGTCACCGCGGGCGAGGGCGGCGGCACCGGCACCGGCGGCGCGCCCGTCGTGGCCAACATCGCCCGGTCGCTGGGCGCGTTGACCATCGGCGTGGTCACCCGCCCCTTCACCTTCGAGGGACGCCGCCGCGCCAACCAGGCCGAGGACGGGATCGCCGGACTGCGCGACGAGGTCGACACCCTCATCGTGATCCCCAACGACCGGTTGCTGTCCATCTCGGACCGCCAGGTGAGCGTGCTGGACGCCTTCCGCTCCGCGGACCAGGTCCTGCTCTCCGGCGTCCAGGGCATCACCGACCTGATCACCACCCCCGGTCTGATCAACCTCGACTTCGCCGACGTGAAGTCCGTGATGTCCGAGGCGGGTTCTGCCCTCATGGGCATCGGCTCGGCCCGCGGGGACGACCGCGCGGTGGCCGCCGCCGAGATGGCCATCTCCTCGCCGCTGCTGGAGGCGTCCATCGACGGCGCCCGCGGTGTGCTGCTCTCCATCTCCGGCGGCTCGGACCTCGGTCTGTTCGAGATCAACGAGTCGGCCCAGTTGGTCAGCGAGGCCGCCCACCCCGAGGCCAACATCATCTTCGGCGCGGTCATCGACGACGCCCTGGGTGACGAGGTCCGGGTCACCGTCATCGCCGCCGGCTTCGACGGGGGGCAGCCGCCGACCCGCAACCGCGACAAGGTGCTCGGCTCGTACTCGTCCCCCTCACGCGAGGAGAACGCCGCCGCCGCGGCCGCGGCCCGCCCGGCCGCCTCGCCCGCCGAGCCGGCCCGTCCGGCCTTCAGCGGCCTGGGCAGTGTCACGCAGCGTGACGAGGAGCAGTTCGGTACGTCGTCCAGCCGCCAGGCCGGTGGTGAGCCGGTCGCCGACGTGCCGGCCCAGCCGATCGCCCCGCAGGTTCCCCCGGCGCGTCCCTACCAGGACACCGCCGCCGAGGAACTCGACGTACCCGACTTCCTGAAGTAAGCACAGCCACACGTGATAACGCTCAACCACGTACGTCCGGGCGGCGCCCACTTCGCTTTCACCGACAGGTGGGGCGGGGTGAGCGCCGCTCCGTACGACAGCCTCAATCTCGGCGGCGCGGTCGGTGACGACCCGGCCGCCGTCCGTGCCAACCGCGAAGCCGCCGCGCGCGAACTCGGTCTCGATCCCGCGCGGGTGGTGTGGATGAACCAGGTGCACGGCAACGACGTCGCCGTCGTCGCCGCACCCTGGGCGGACGGCCGGGTGCCGAAGGTGGACGCCGTCGTCACCACCAGGCCGGGCCTCGCCCTCGCGGTGCTGACCGCCGACTGCGTTCCGGTCCTGCTGGCCGACGCGGCCGCCGGGGTGGTGGCCGCGGCCCACGCCGGCCGCCCGGGTCTGCTGGCGGGAGTCGTCCCCGCGGCGGTCGAGGCCATGGTCGGACTCGGCGCCCGCGCGGAGCGGATCACCGCGCTGACCGGACCCTCGGTCTGCGGATCCTGCTACGAGGTGCCCGAGGCGATGCGCGAGGAGGTCGCCGCCGCCGTCCCCGAGGCCCGTGCCACGACCAGTTGGGGCACCCCCTCCCTGGACATCGCCGCCGGAGTGCATGCGCAACTCGCCCGGCTGGGTGTGCCGATGGGTGAGAAATCCCATATTTGTACGATGGAGTCCGGGGATCACTTCTCCTATCGGCGCGAGCGGACCACCGGACGACTCGCGGGATACGTATGGCTGGACGGACCGAGTGACTGACCGTACGCAAGAGCGAGAAGCCGAGCTGGCGCAGAACCTGGCCGCGGTGCGGGAGCGCATCGCGGCGGCCTGCGCGGCGGCCGGCCGGGCCCGGGACGAGGTGGCCCTGATCGTGGTCACCAAGACCTACCCTGCGAGCGACGTGCGGATCCTGTCCCGGCTCGGTGTCCGCGAGGTGGCGGAGAACCGGGACCAGGACGCCGCCCCCAAGGCCGAGGCCTGCGCGGACCTCCCGTTGACCTGGCACTTCGTGGGTCAACTGCAGACGAACAAAGTGCGCTCGGTGGTCCGCTACGCGGATGCCGTGCACTCGGTGGACCGCCTGCGGCTGGTCGACGCGCTCTCCGCGGCCGTCGTGAAGTCCGAGCGGGCCGGCCGTGAGCTCGGCTGCCTGGTACAGGTCGCGCTGGACGCCGAGTCGGGGACGCGGGGCTCCCGGGGCGGGGTCGCACCTGATGCCGTCGAAGGGATCGCCGAAGCGGTCGCCGCCGCCCCCGGGCTCCGCCTCGACGGGCTGATGACGGTCGCTCCGCTGGCGGGACCGTACGCGGGTCAACCCCGCGCCGCCTTCGATCGGCTGGCGGAAATCGCATCCTGCCTGCGCGCGGCGCATCCGGCTGCAAACATGGTCTCGGCAGGGATGAGCGCGGACCTCGAAGAGGCCATCGCCGCCGGTGCGACACACGTACGCATCGGTAGCGCGGTACTCGGAGTCCGGACCGGGCTCGGGTAACGTCACCAAACAAGTCGGACCACACAAAAAATATGGTCTTTCCCCGCTGAGAGGACGCAGAGCATGGCCGGCGCGATGCGCAAGATGGCGGTCTACCTCGGCCTCGTGGAGGACGACGGGTACGACGGCCCGGGATTTGACCCCGACGACGAGTTCGAACCCGAACCGGAGCCGGAGCGCTCGCGCCGACCGCACCAGTCCCACCAACCATCACATCAGACACAACCGGAGGAACCAGCACGCATCGTGCATGCTCCGGCTCCCCGAGAACCCCGGATCGCCCCAGTGGCATCCATCACACAAGAACGCCATAGCCTGGAGAAGAACGCACCGGTGATCATGCCTAAGGTCGTGTCGGAACGAGAGCCGTACCGGATCACGACACTCCACCCCCGGACGTACAACGAAGCCCGTACGATCGGGGAACACTTCCGCGAGGGCACGCCGGTGATCATGAATCTGACGGAGATGGACGACACGGACGCGAAGCGACTTGTCGACTTTGCCGCCGGGTTGGTCTTCGGCCTGCACGGCAGCATCGAGCGGGTGACGCAGAAGGTGTTTCTGCTCTCGCCTGCTAACGTCGATGTCACGGCGGAGGACAAGGCCCGCATCGCCGAAGGCGGGTTCTTCAATCAGAGCTGAGATACGCAACCGTACGAAACCGGCCGTGAGGCCCGAGAACGAGCAGGGGAGAGGAAAGCGCGATGGACATCGCACTCCAGGTGCTGTGGATCGCGCTCATGTGCTTCCTGCTCGTCCTGATCTTCCGGTTGGTGATGGACTATGTTTTCCAGTTCGCCCGATCGTGGCAGCCTGGGAAGCCCATGGTGGTCGTCCTGGAGGCCACCTACACTGTCACCGATCCGCCGCTCAAGCTTCTGCGGCGGTTCATCCCGCCGCTGCGTCTCGGGGGCGTGGCGCTCGACCTGTCCTTCTTCGTATTGATGATCATCGTGTACATCCTGCTCACCGTCGTGGGGGGCTTGCGAGGATGAACGATGCGGGCTCCCGATATGTCGACGATCACGTTGAGGTGAAGAGATGCCACTGACCCCCGAGGACGTGCGGAACAAGCAGTTCACCACCGTCCGCCTCCGAGAAGGCTATGACGAGGACGAGGTGGACGCCTTCCTCGACGAGGTCGAGGCGGAACTGACCCGACTGCTCCGCGAGAACGAGGACCTGCGGGCCAAGCTGGCCGCGGCGACCCGAGCCGCCGCCCAGAACCAGCAGCAGGGCATGCGCAAGCCCGAACCGCAGGACGGTCGAGGTCCCGGGGCTCCCGTGCCCGCCGCCATATCAGGACCGCAGCCGGTGCCGCCCCAGCAGATGGGTGGCCCCGGTCCCCAGGGACCCGGCAGTGGCCTCGCCCTGCCCGCCGGGCCCAGCGCACAGCAGGGCCCCGGTCCGATGGGCCAGGGTCCGATGCAGGGCGGTCCCATGGGTCAAGGCCCCATGGGTCAGGGTCCGATGCAGGGCGGTCCCATGGGCCAGGGCCCCATGGGTCAGGGTCCGATGCAGGGCGGTCCCATGGGCCAGGGCCCGATGGGTCAGGGTCCGATGCAGGGCGGTCCCATGGGCCAGCACCCCATGCAGGGTGGTCACCCGATGCAGCAGCAGGGCCCCGGCGGCGACAGCGCCGCGCGTGTGCTCTCGCTCGCCCAGCAGACGGCCGACCAGGCGATCGCCGAGGCACGCGCCGAGGCGAACAAGATCGTGGGCGAGGCCCGCAGCCGCGCCGAGGGACTGGAGCGCGACGCCCGCGCCAAGGCCGACGCCCTCGAGCGGGACGCGCAGGAGAAGCACCGCGTGGCTATGGGCTCCCTGGAGTCCGCCCGCGCCACGCTGGAGCGCAAGGTGGAGGACCTGCGCGGCTTCGAGCGCGAGTACCGCACCCGTCTGAAGTCGTACCTGGAGAGCCAGCTGCGTCAGCTGGAGAACCAGGCGGACGACTCGCTCGCCCCGCCGCGCACTCCCGCGGCCGCGTCCCTGTCCTCCGGTTCCGGCGGCATGGGCGGCACGATGGGCGGCGGCGGCATGGCCACGGCCGGTGCCGGCACCATGGGTGGCGGACAGAGCTACGGCGGCCAGGGCATGGGCGGCGTCGGCGGGCAGAACCCGACCTACGGCGGCCAGCAGCAGATGTCGCCGGCCATGACCCAGCCGATGGCACCGGTGCGGCCGCAGGGGCCGGCACCGTTGCAGCAGGCTCCGACGCCGATGCGCGGGTTCCTGATCGACGAGGACGACAACTAGTCGCTGCGCGACGCCGGTCGCTTGTGCGACCGCGGCACCGCACAGGGCCGGGCCCCCAGGGAATCGCTTCCCTCGGGGGCCCGGCCCTTTCGCGTGCGGGCGGCTGCGCCGGGCTTGCGTGGGTGCGGGTGCGTTGTGGTGGGGGTGGGGGTTCCCCGCCCTCCCGCCCTCCCCCAGCCTTCGGCCGGGGGGACCCCCATCCCGGATGGTCTGTGGCCGCCTCGCGCGGTGCGGGGTGAGGCCGGGTGTGGGGCCTCAGCGGCTGGACGTCCTGGACTGTCATATGTACGTGCGTGACGGGCACCTGCACCGGTCACCCCGGATGCCGCACACACATATGCCGCAGCATCCAGAACATCCACCCTCTCCCAGCCTTCGGCCGGGGGTGCCCCCACCGACCCCGCCCCCTCCGTATCGTGCGCGCCCGCCCCCGGTAGGGGGTGAGGCGGCGGTCCGGCGCGACTGTGGTGCTGCCCATCTGGACCCGCATTGGCTGTCGTAGTGAAGCGGAGCGGCCTGGCGACCCTAAGGGGGGGAGAAGGCGGTCCCCGGTGGCGCGGTGGTGCCCCATCTGAGCCCGCACTGGCTGTCTGTCGGGGCGGGAAGCGGAGTGGTCTGGCGTCGCCGTGGGGTGAGAAACGCGGTCCGGCGCGACCCCCAACCGGCCATGCGGCAGCGGTTGCGGCGGTATTGGCGCCTACCGGGGGTAAGCCGTCCGCGAGAGGGAGGGGGATGTTCTGGATGCTGCGGCAGATCAGATGTATACGCCGGTCCATGACGTGCAGCCCCGGAGGCCTCGCTCCCGGCCGCACACAGACGGCTGCGCCGTCGTCCGCCTTGGCGGACGACGGCGCAGCCGTCACGTGCGGCCTCCCGGAGGGTTACCGCTTGCGCAGGTGGAAGGTGAGGCCGAGGCCCTCGTCGGTGAAGGCGGGGCCGTAACCCTCGTCCGGGGCGCCGGAGGCGAAGTCCGTCGCCAGGACCTCGTCCGCGACGAGGCGCGCGTGCTCCGCGAGCGCCTCCGACAGCTCCGCGTCGGTCGCGGTCCAGCGCAGCGCGATGCGGTCGGCGACGTCGAGCCCGCTGTTCTTGCGAGCCTCCTGCACGAGCCGGATGACGTCGCGGGCCAGGCCTGCCCGGCGCAGCTCCGGGGTGATCTCGAGGTCGAGCGCCACGGTCGCGCCGGAGTCGGACGCGACGGACCAGCCCTCCCGCGGGGTCTCCGTGATGATCACTTCCTCCGCCGACAGGGCGACCGGCTCCCCGTCCACGAGCACGGACGCGTTGCCCTCGCGCAGCGCCAAGGAGAGCGCCGCCGCGTCGCACTCGGCGACCGCCTTGGCGACGGCCTGGACTCCCTTGCCGAAACGCTTGCCGAGGGCGCGGAAGTTGGCCTTGGCCGTGGTGTCGACGAGGGAGCCGCCGACCTCGCTCAGGGACGCCAGGGAGGCGACGTTGAGCTCCTCGGCGATCTGTGCCCGCAGCTCCTCGTCCAGCGCCTCGAAGCCGGACGCGGCCACCAGGGCCCGCGAGAGGGGCTGGCGGGTCTTGACCCCGGACTCCGCACGCGTGGCACGGCCCAGTTCCACCAGCCGGCGCACGAGCGCCATCCGGTCGGACAGGACGGGGTCGACCAGCGCCTCGTCCACCGTGGGCCAGCTCGCCAGGTGCACCGACCCGGGAGCGCCCGGGGTGACCGGGACGACCAGGTCCTGCCAGACGCGCTCGGTGATGAACGGCACCAGCGGCGCCATCAGCCGGGTCACCGTCTCGACGACGTCGTGCAGGGTGCGCAGCGCCGCCTTGTCGCCCTGCCAGAAGCGGCGCCGGGAGCGGCGCACGTACCAGTTGGACAGGTCGTCGACGAAGGACGAGAGCAGTTTGCCCGCGCGCTGGGTGTCGTACGACTCCAGCGCCTCGGTGACGTCCCGTACCAGTGCGCCCAGCTCGCCCAGCAGCCACCGGTCCAGCAGCGGCCGGTCGGCGGGGGCCGGGTCGGCCTCGCTCGGGGCCCAGCCGGAGGTGCGGGCGTACAGGGCCTGGAAGGCGACCGTGTTCCAGTACGTCAGAAGGGTCTTGCGGACGACCTCTTGGATCGTGCCGTGGCCGACCCGGCGGGCCGCCCACGGCGAGCCGCCGGCCGCCATGAACCAGCGCACGGCGTCGGCGCCGTGCTGGTCCATGAGCGGGATGGGCTCGAGGATGTTGCCCAGGTGCTTGGACATCTTCCGGCCGTCCTCCGCGAGGATGTGGCCCAGGCAGACCACGTTCTCGTAGGCGTTCCGGTCGAAGACCAGGGTGCCGACGGCCATGAGCGTGTAGAACCAGCCGCGGGTCTGGTCGATCGCCTCGGAGATGAACTGCGCCGGGTAGCTGGCCTCGAACAGCTCCTTGTTGCGATACGGGTAGCCCCACTGCGCGAACGGCATGGAGCCGGAGTCGTACCAGGCGTCGATGACCTCGGGCACGCGCACGGCCTCGGCGGAGCACTGCGGGCACGCGAAGGTGACGTCGTCGATGAAGGGGCGGTGCGGGTCGAGGCCGGTCTGGTCGGTGCCGGTCAGCTCCGACAGCTCGGCCCGCGAGCCGACGCAGGTGAGGTGGTTCTCCGCGCAGCGCCAGATGGGCAGCGGCGTGCCCCAGTAGCGGTTGCGGGACAGCGCCCAGTCGATGTTGTTGTTGAGCCAGTCGCCGAAGCGGCCGTGCTTGACCGCCTCCGGGTACCAGCTGGTGCGCTCGTTCTCGCGGAGCAGGGCGTCCTTGACCGCGGTCGTGCGGATGTACCAGGACGGCTGCGCGTAGTAGATCAGCGCGGTGTGGCAGCGCCAGCAGTGCGGGTAGCTGTGCTCGTAGGGCAGGTGCCGGAAGAGCAGCCCGCGGGCCTGCAGGTCGTCGACGAGGGCCTCGTCGGCCTTCTTGAAGAACTGGCCGCCGACGAGCTCCAGGTCCTCCTCGAAGGTGCCGTCGGGACGCACCGGGTTGACCACGGGCAGCCCGTAGGCGCGGCAGGTCTTCAGGTCGTCCTCACCGAAGGCGGGCGACTGGTGGACCAGCCCGGTGCCGTCCTCGGTCGTCACGTACTCGGCGTTGACGACGAAGTGCGCGTCCTCGATCTCCACCAGGTCGAAGGGCCGCCGGTAGGTCCAGCGCTCCATCTCGCGCCCGGTGAAGCTCTGCCCGGTCGCCTCCCAGCCTTCGCCGAGCGCCTTGCCGAGCAGCGGCTCGGCGACGACCAGCTTCTCCTGGCCGTCGGTCGCGACGACGTAGGTCACGTCGGGGTGGGCGGCGACCGCGGTGTTGGACACCAGCGTCCACGGGGTGGTCGTCCACACCAGGAGCGCGGCCTCCCCGGCGAGCGGACCCGAGGTGAGGGGGAAGCGCACGTAGACGGAGGGGTCGACCACGGTCTCGTAGCCCTGCGCCAGTTCGTGGTCGGACAGGCCGGTCCCGCAACGCGGGCACCAGGGCGCGACGCGGTGGTCCTGGACCAGCAGGCCCTTGTCGAAGACCTGCTTCAGCGACCACCAGACGGACTCGATGTAATCCGGGTCCATCGTCCAGTAGGCCTCGTCGAGGTCCACCCAGTACCCCATGCGGGTGGTCAGCTCGGCGAAGGCGTCGGTGTGGCGGGTCACCGACTCACGGCACTTGGCGTTGAACTCGGCGATGCCGTACGCCTCGATGTCCTTCTTGCCGGAGAAGCCCAGCTCCTTCTCGACCGCCAGCTCCACGGGCAGGCCGTGGCAGTCCCAGCCGGCCTTGCGGGTGACGTGGTGGCCCTGCATCGTCTTGAAGCGCGGGAAGACGTCCTTGAAGACCCGGGCCTCGATGTGGTGGGCACCGGGCATGCCGTTGGCGGTCGGCGGGCCTTCGTAGAAGACCCATTCCGGCTTGCCCTCGGTCTGCTCCAGGGAGCGGGCGAAGACCTTGTTCTCCTGCCAGAACGCGAGCACCTCGTGCTCCAGCGCGGGCAGGTCGACCTGGGCGGGGACCTGGCGGTACTGCGTCATCGGATCTGCCTCCGGCGGACACGTTCGCGTGCGTACTCCGTCGGAGGGACGAGAGCGCCTGCTGTGCGTGCTCCCGCGGTACCACCCTCCTTGGTCGCGGACGGGCCCCTGCGGGCTCGCGCCGCGACCCCCTCATTGGGGTCGCGCTGCCGGGTCTACTGGCCCTCGCGGGCTTTCTTCCGGCGGCTCCGGGGTGATCTTCACGTCGTGCACGCCCCCGGGCTTCCACCGTCCCCGGGTCGCTATGGGCTGCGTACGGCGCTACTCGTCCCCTTCCACGCCTTTCGCTCCGCCCAGTGTAAGGGGCGGCGGGGAGCGGTGGCGGCCGGGTTTTCCGGAGGGCCGGTGTGACCCGAATGGGCGTTGCGTGCCTTGTTACCCGTTCGTACCGGAATACCTCGTGAAGAGCTGGGCACATTGGGAGGCAGACCTGCGTCCCGACCCGGCGGGGCAGGCGGATCGGGCGGCGTGCCCCGTTGCCGCGGGTCCGGAGCCGATTTATCGTTCCGGAACGATTCGCGAGCATGATCACAATATGTGAAGGGGCCTCGCCCATGGTGGGGAAGAAGACCACCGTCACGAAGAAGACGACGGTGAAGAAGACGGCACCGGCGGCCGCCTCGGCGACCCGCAGGAAGGCCGCGCCCACCACGCGAAAGGCGGCGGCCAAACGCCCGGCCGCGGCCCAGCCCCCCGCTCGCAGGAACACCGCGGCGGCCGCCGAAGGAGCGGCGGAGGACAAGCGGACCCCGGGGAAGCAGGCGGCACCGTCCACCAGGACCACCGCGAAGAAGGCGCCGGCGAAGAAGGCGCCCGCGAAGCAGGCTGTCGTACGCAAGGCGGCACCCGCCGCGAAGAAGGCCGCGGCGCCCGCCGCGGGCAGGACCGCGGCCAAGGCCGCAGGAGAGAAGGCGGCCGTGGCCAAGGAGACGACGACCAGGTCGGCGTCCGCGCGCAAGGCCACGGGACGTACGGCGAGCAAAACCGCGCCTCCCGCCAGAAAGACGGCGACGGCGACGGAGAAGCCCGCGCAGGCGCCGGCCGCGCCGGCGAAGAAGGCGGCACCGGCCAAGAAGGCCGCTTCGGTGAAGAAGGCCGCCCCGGTCAAGAAGGTCGCGCCGGCCGCCAAGGCCGTGAAGACGGCCAGGACCACCGGTAGCCCGAAGACAGCCACGGCTGCCAAGACGGCCGAGAAGGGGAAGGCGGGCAAGGCCGGCAGGTCCGGTGGGGCGGCCGCGTCCGCGAAGCCGACGAGCACCGCCACCGCGAAGACCGGCACCGCCACCGCGAAGACCGGCACCACCGCCCGGGGGGCGGCGAAGACCACGAAGGCCGCGAAGGCCACGACGACGGGAGCCAAGAAGGTGGCAGCGAAGAAGACGGCGGCCGGTCCGGCCGCGGCAGGGGCGTCCGCCTCGGCTCTGCCCACGGCCCGCATCGCCGATGCGGCGGGTACGGTCGCCGCGGGCGACCTGGCGGTCCGGCCGGACGAGGATCCGTGGTCCGAGGAGGAGGTGGACGCGGCGCGCGCCGAGCTGCTGGCCGAGATGGACCGGCTGCGGTTGGAGATCACCACCTCGGAGGACGCCATCACCGGTCTGCTGCGAGATTCCGGTGACGGTGCGGGCGACGACCAGGCCGACACCGGCACCAAGAACATCACGCGCGAGCACGAGATGGCGCTGACCGCCAACGCCCGCGAGATGCTCGCGCAGACCGAGCACGCGCTGGAGCGGCTCGACTCCGGCACGTACGGGCTCTGCGAGTCCTGCGGGAAGCCCATCGGCAAGGCGCGCATGCAGGCCTTCCCCCGTGCCACGCTCTGCATGGACTGCAAGCAGCGCCAGGAACGCCACTGACGCGGTCGGCCGGCGCCGCCCGCCGCTCACCACTGCCCGCGGACGCGGAAGTCCGCGGGCCGCGCGCGGCCCGGAGCCCGCGCGGTCCCGCTGCTCGGACGTGTGTGCCGTAACCTCGTCTGCGTCAGGATCCGGACTGGCGCAGATCAGGGCTGAAGGACTCACATGGCGAAGGCACAGGAGAGCGCGGCGGACACGGCCGAGGAGCCGACCGGCGGTACGGACGAGGCCACCGTCAAGGGGCCGCGGCGCATCGCCGTGCTCCTCGGCGTGGCGGCGCTCGCGTACATCCTCGACCTCCTCTCCAAAATCTGGGTGGTGACCAGCCTCGAAGGGCACGAACCCATCGAGGTGCTCGGCCATTACCTGCGCTTCGAGGCGGTGCGCAACGCCGGTGCGGCCTTCGGCTTCGGCCAGGGCATGACCATCGTCTTCACGGTGATCGCGGTCACCGTGATCGTGGTCATCGCCAGGATCGCCCGCAAGCTGCACAGCGTGCCCTGGGCGATCGCGCTGGGGCTGCTGCTGGGGGGTGCCTTCGGCAACCTCACCGACCGGGTGTTCCGCGCGCCGGGCTTCCTGCAGGGGCACGTGGTCGACTTCATCGCGCCGACCCACTTCGCGGTGTTCAACCTGGCCGACTCGGCGATCGTCTGCGGCGGCGTCCTGATCGTCCTGCTGTCCTTCCGCGGTCTCGACCCGGACGGAACCGTCCACAAGGACTGAGGCCCGGGGACGGGGCGGCGAAGGACACCTCGCGGATCCGGCATACTCGATCAGGTGAGTATGCCTGCCGAAGTTCGATCCCTCCCCGTCCCCGAAGGCCTCGAGGGCGAGCGTGTCGACGCCGCAATCGCCCGCATGTTCGGTTTCTCGCGGACCAAGGCGGCCGAACTGGCCGCCGCCGGGAAGGTGACGATCGACGGCACCGAGGCCGGCAAGTCCGACCGGGTCGCGGGCGGTGCCTGGCTCGAGGTCGAGATGCCCGCGCCGCCGCGGCCGGTGGAGGTCGTCGCCGAGCCGGTCCCCGGCATGCGCATCGTGTACGACGACGACCACGTGGTCGTGGTCGACAAGCCCGTGGGCGTGGCCGCGCACCCCAGCCCCGGCTGGACGGGGACCACGGTCATCGGCGGCCTGGCCGCCGCCGGCTACCGGATCTCCACCTCCGGCGCCGCCGAGCGGCAGGGCATCGTCCACCGGCTCGACGTCGGCACCTCCGGGCTGATGGCCGTCGCCAAGTCGGAGATCGCCTACAGCGACCTCAAGCAGCAGTTCCGGGAGCGCACGGTCGACAAGCGCTACCACGCCCTGGTCCAGGGCCACCCCGACCCGCTCAGCGGCACCATCGACGCCCCGATCGGCCGCCACCCGAACCACGACTACAAGTGGGCCGTGACCGCCGACGGCAAGCCCAGCGTCACGCACTACGACCTCGTCGAGGCGTTCCGGGCGGCCTCCCTGCTCGACATCAAGCTGGAGACCGGCCGCACCCACCAGATCCGGGTCCACATGGCCGCCCACCGCCACCCGTGCGTCGGCGACCTGACCTACGGAGCCGACCCCACCCTCGCCAAGCGGCTCAGGCTCGGCCGCCAGTGGCTGCACGCCGTCCGCCTGGGCTTCTCCCACCCCGAGGACGGCCGCTGGGTGGAGTTCGAGAGCACCTATCCGGACGACCTGCAGTACGCCCTCGACACCGTGCGAGCCGACAGTGCCTGAGACCTACCACGTCCGGGTCGCCGCCGACCCGGACGACCTGAAGGCGTACTACGCGGTGCGGCACGAGGTCTTCGTCGTCGAGCAAGGGGTCCCCGCCGATCTGGAGTACGACGCCCACGACGCCGACGCCGTGCACGTCCTGGCCACCGGCCCCGACGGCGCACTCGGCGCGGGCCGGCTGCTCCTGGGCGAGGACGGCACCGGCATCCTCGGCCGGCTCGCCGTGACCGGCGCCGCCCGCGGGCTCGGCGTCGGGGCGGCCCTGGTGCGCGCCATCGAGGACGAGGCCCGGCGCAACGGCCTGACCGCCGTCGAACTGCACGCGCAGACCCACGCGCTCGGCTTCTACGAGCGGCTGGGCTATGCGTCCTTCGGCGAGGAGTACCAGGAGGCGGGGATACCGCACCGGTCCAT
Organism: Streptomyces sp. ME19-03-3; assembly: GCA_033793685.1. GTDB lineage: Bacteria > Actinomycetota > Actinomycetes > Streptomycetales > Streptomycetaceae > Actinacidiphila. The sequence goes on from JARAXD010000002.1 coordinate 279,560, forward strand.
GAGGCGCGTGCTCTGACCGGGGCGAAAGCGGCAGGCATGTCAGGCTAGGAACGTGGATCAACTCGCGCTGTTCTTCACCTTGATGCTCGCGGCCATCGTCGTGGTGCCGCTGGCCGACCGGCTGGGGCTGCCGTCGCCCGTGATGATGACGCTGCTGGGGGTCGTGCTGGCCCTCCTGCCGTTCGTGCCGAACGTCAGGATCGCCCCCGAGCTCATCCTGCCGCTCGTGCTGCCACCGCTGCTCTACGCCTCCGTACAGCGCACGTCGTGGCGGCAGTTCGCCGTCAACAAGAAGGCCATCTTCCTGCTGGCCGTCGCACTGGTGCTGATCACCACCGCCGCGGTCGGCACCATCGCCGCCATCGTCGTCCCCGGGGTCTCGCTGGCCGCCGCCGTGGCGCTCGGCGCTCTGGTCGCCCCTCCCGACCCGGTGGCCGCCACCGCGGTGGCCGGGCGCCTGGGCCTGCCCCGCCGCATGGTGTCGACCCTGGAGGGCGAAGGGCTGTTCAACGACGTCACGGCGATCGTCCTCTACAACGTCGCGGTCGCCGCCGCCGTGACGGGCTCCTTCTCCTGGCCCGTGGCGCTCGGCGAGCTGCTGCTGTCCGCGGTGGTCGCGGTCGTCGTCGGTCTCGTGCTGGGCTGGGTGACCTCCAAGATCATGGGGGTGGTGGGCGACCCCACCCTGCAGATCGGTCTCTCCCTGCTCGTCCCGTTCGCCTCGTACGCGATCGCCGACGAGGCCCACGGCTCCGGTGTCCTCGCCGTACTCACCACCGCGCTGTTCCTCGCCGAACACACCCGCGACGCCGACGACGTGACGGGGCGGCTCGTCGGCGCCACCTTCTGGGAGGTCGTCGACACGCTCGTCACCGGCGTGGCCTTCGGCCTCATCGGCCTGGAGCTGCACAACGTCTTCGGCGCCGGCTCCGGCCGCTGGGGCACGATGACCGGCCATGCGGCGCTCGTCGTCGGCGCGGTCGTTCTTGTACGGCTCGCCTACCTGATGCCGGCCGCCGCGGTGACACGGCGGCTGCACAAACGGCGCGACGTCGACGAGGACATCCCGATGTCCTGGCGCGAGACCGCCGTCATGTGGTGGTCCGGCATGCGCGGAGTGGCGTCTGTCGCCCTGGCGCTGGCCATCCCGCACACCACGGCGAGCGGCAAGCCCTTCCCCGGGCGCGACGAGATCCTCTTCATCGCCTTCTCGGTCGTCCTCGCCACCCTGGTGCTGCAGGGCATCACCCTTCCGTGGGTCGTCAAGCGGCTGGGGGTGAGCAGCGACATCCAGATGGAGCACGACATGGAGATGCTGCTCGCGCTGCGCGCCATGGCCGCCGCCAAGCAGCGCCTGAGGGAGCTGGAGGCGACCGAGGAGTTCTCCGACGAGGTCTCCGAGCTCCTGCACCGCCGCGCCTTCGACGTCGGGGCCCGGATCTGCCCCGACATCGTCGGCGACGAGAAGCGCGAGCGGCACACCGCACGTGTGCGCCGCATCAAGACCGTCGAGCGCGTCCAGCGCGACATGTTCTCCGCCGCCCGCCACGAGGTCCTCGCGGCCCGCAGCGAGCCCGGCTACGACCCGGAGATCGTGGACCGGGTGCTGCGCCAGCTCGACGTGCGGAGCCTGCGCGTGTCCCGGTAGCGGAGCGGCCCGTGCCCTACCGGGCCCCGGGGCCGGGACCGATGTCGGCGGCCCCGGGCGGGGTCTGCCGCCGGTCCGGGGCCTCGGCGAGGCCGGGGGCGGTGGCGGTGTTGATGCGCGGCAGCGCGTACGGGTGCTCGCGGCGCAGCCAGTCGATCATGTGCTCCCGCACCACGCAGCGCAGGGTCCAGATGTCGTCCGCGTCCTTCGCCGTGGCCAGTGCCCGCACCTCGATGGTGGACGGCGTGGTGTCCGTCACCACCAGGCCCCAGGCTCGGCCGTCCCACTGCTCGCACTCCTTGAGCACGTCGTGCAGGTGTTCGCGCATCAGGTCCACGGGCGTGGCGTGGTCCAGGTGGAAGTGGACGGTGCCGGTCATTCGGGCGTCGCCGCGGGACCAGTTCTCGAACGGCCGGCCGGCGAAGTACGAGACCGGCATGGTGATCCGCCGCTCGTCCCAGGTGCGCACCACCACATAGGTGAGGGTGATCTCCTCCACCGTCCCCCACTCGCCCTCCACGACGACCACGTCGCCGATGCGGACCATGTCCCCGAAGGCGATCTGCAGCCCCGCGAAGAGATTGCCCAGCGTCGCCTGGGCGGCGATGCCGGCGACGATGCCGATCAGCCCCGCCGAGGCCAGCATCGAGGCTCCGAAGCCGCGCATCGCCGGAAAGGTCAGCAGCATGGCCGCGACCGCCACCACCGAGACGACCGCGCTGACCACCCGTTGGATGAGCGTCACCTGGGTCCGCACCCGCCGCACCCGTGCCGCGTCCTGGGCCGTGTGGATCGACGCGTACCGGGCGTAGGACGCCTCCACGACGGCCGCGGCGACCCTGACGACCAGCCAGGCGCACGCCCCGATCAGCACCAGGGTGAGCACCTGCCCGGTCCTGCGGGTGTCGCCGCGATCCAGGTGCGCCTGCGCGTACGAGCCGCGCAGCAGCGCGGCGCAGACCAACATCTGGAGCGGCAGCCGTCCGCGCCGCAGCAGGTTCCACAGCGGGGTCTGGTGGTGCCGGGCGTCCGCCCGGCGCAGCGCGTGGTCGACGGCCCGGCCCACAGCGAGCGTGACGACGAGGGAGCCGCCGACCACGCCGAGCGGGCGTATGACCGAATCCATGTCCTCGACGGTAACCGGCATGATGGAGCCTGTACCCGACCGGGCGCCGATCATGGGAAGTGACATTGTGAGTTCCGGCATGACCATCGTGCTGTTCCACTCGGCCTACGGACTGCGTCCCGCCGTGCGCGCCGCCGCCGACCGGTTGCGCGCGGCCGGCCACGACGTGCACGTACCCGACCTCTACGAGGGCCGCACCGCGGACACGGTGGAGGAGGGGATGGCCATCAAGGACGAGATCGGTCGCGACGAACTGCTGATGCGCGCCGTCACCGTCTCCGGTCCGCTGTCCGACCGGGGCCTGGTCTACGCCGGGTTCTCGCTGGGCGGATCCATCGCGCAGAACCTCGCTCTCGCCGACGAGAAGGCCCGCGGCCTCCTGCTGCTGCACGGCACCTCCGACATCGCCGACGACGCGGCCACCGACCTCCCCGTCCAACTGCACGTCGCCGAGCCCGATCCCTTCGAGCCCGACGACTGGCTGAACGCCTGGTACCTGCGCATGCGCAAGGCGGGCGCCGACGTGGAGATCCACCGCTACCGCGGCGCCGGCCACCTGTTCACCGACCCGGACCTCGACGACTACGACGCGGAGGCGGCCGAGCGGGCCTGGGCGGTCGCCCTTGACTTCCTCGCCGACCTCGCGGCGCAGGACGGGTAACACCCGCGCGGGAAAGGGGCGTTGTCAGTGCCTGCTGGGATCATCCGGAGCATGGGTGTTCTCTACGGGTACTACTCGGCCGCCGACGACAAGGACGCCGCCCGCGCCGTGGTCCGGGAGTTCCGCCGGGCCGAGGCGGGCTGCCGCGACCAGCACGTGACCCGGGGCATCGACCCCGTCGTGGAGCTGCTCCCCGCCGAGGTGCTCATCACCGGCCGCGCCCCGGAGGACGTGCGCTCCGACCCCCGGCGCGGCGCCCTGGTGGGTGTGGCGGGCGAGGGCCGGGTGGTCGCCGTCTGCCTCACCGACACCTTCCGCGACGCGCTCGCCGCCTTCGACGCGGATCTGCTCGACGACGTAGCCATGGGCTGGTCGCGCTCCTGCGGGGGCCTGAACGGAGTCCACGGCCCCGACGTCCTCGGCCCGTTCCTCAAGGAGCTCGCCGGCCTGGCCGGCCGCGCGTCCGCGCACGGGCGGCGCCTCTACTGCTGGATACGCCCCTGAGGACGGATCGACGCTCCCAAAGCGTCGAGTGCACCCACGGCCGCGTGGATATGAGCCGGGCCGCGACGCAACCGTTCTCCCGCGCACCACCAGGACAGTCGCTCTTCTGTGTCCTCCCTTGGATGCATGCCGAGGCCATGCTCGGGGCACAGGGGCCACGCCTGCCGCAGAAGCTCCATGACGGTCTCCTGGGCGGCATCGGCGACGCTCGCCAGTGCAGAGGCAAGGCTGTCCTGTGAGTTCGGGTCCAAGTGGTTGCCGTGCCACTCGCCGTTGGCCATGGCGACGTAGACATTCTCCCGCTCATCCACGTCGCAGGACGGAAGGGCCAGCAGCTGCAGGGGTTCCAGCTGGGGAAGCGTCACCGCCACGTCCCGGTTCAGAAGGGCGAGAGCCTGGTCCCACACTGGGCACTCGCCCGGCGAGACGCGGCGAGGCTCAGGGGGCTCGAAAAGAGCGCACATGAGCATCATTCTCCGCCAATCCAGGGACAGCCCCAATCGCTCAACAGCGTCGCCCCCCTGTGAAGACCGCGTGCGGGGGCTGACATCAACGGCTGACATCAACGACGCTGGACGGGTGCGTACACCAGCACCTCTGCCCGGCCGTCACACCAATCGGTGAAAGCCGCCGCAGTAGGCCCGGATCGAACTCCTAAAGCGGGTGTCGCCCTGCAAGTTGAACACCGTCGCGGGGCCGTCCCTGGGCCGTGGGAGGTTGACCAGCGCTGACCAACGTTGACAACCAGTGACTGCGCCGACGCTGGTCAGCGGGCCGTTCCGTCCCGGGAGCCGCGGCTCGGCCGGGAGGCTGCTCAGTAGACCGATATGTGTACGTGGTCGAAGTGGTTCTGCGTGATGGACCCGCGGTCCTCCATCAGCTTCCAGCCCTGCTGTGGGAGTCGGCTGGACCATATGTGCTGCTCGTAGATGACGTACCAGATGCCGTAATCGTCCGCGTGCTCGCGTACCCAGGCCACGATGGCCTCGCCGAGGGCGTCGGGCTTGCCGGTGGCCTTCTCGCCGGCGGGCATGAGCATGAAGTCGCAGGCGCGGCCGAGGGGGTGCTCGCCACCGCCCGCGATGCCGCCGTCCTCGCGGAAGCAGCCCGGGGCGCCTTTGAGGCCGCGGGGGCCGAACTCCTTCAGGACGGCGCCGCGGACGGCCTCCATGCGGGCGGTGATGTGCTGCGGCCCGCGCGCCTGCTCCTTCGGCCAGTTGGCCGCGCGGACCTGCGCGGAGAGTGTGGGCCACGCCACGGCGGCCAGTGCGAGGCCGCCGATCAGCAGCAGTCCGATGATGGTGCGCCGTCGGCCGCGGCGCGCGGTGTCCCGCCCCCTGGTGGTGTTCATCGCCAGCCAGAACGTTCGACCGCGGACCGAAGTGCCCGCCGGAACCTGGTCAGACGGTGACGTGGACAACACCGAGTCCGGCGCCGGCCCGGGCACGCGAGCGTACGCTGCTGTGTTGACCCGGCGGATACGGACGAACGCAGGAGGACCGCACCCATGGCCCCACGCATGACGACGGACGAAGACCGCGGCGAGCGGATCCTCGAGGTCTTCGGCACCGCGTTCGGCGAGCTCCTGGCGGCCGATCCGGCCGCGTTCCGGGTCAAGTTCCGCAAGATGGCGGCGTCGGCGTTCGCCTTCTACCGGGGCACCGCCTGCCTCTACTACGCCGACCTGGCCGACGCGGAGGACGGCAGCCCGTTCCTGGACGAGCGCACGTCGCGGGTGTGGATCCACGGGGACCTGCACGCCGAGAACTTCGGCACCTACCTGGACGCCAACGGGCGCCTGGTCTTCAACGTCAACGACTTCGACGAGGCGTACGTCGGTCCTTTCACCTGGGACCTGCAGCGCTTCGCCGCCTCCATGGCGCTGGTGGGCTACAGCAAGGCCCTGGCCGACGAGGTGATCTCCGGCCTGGTGCGCACCTACGCCACCGCCTACCGCGAGCGCGTTCGGGCGCTCGCCCGGAGCGAGGCGGTCCCCGTGCTGACGCTGGACTCCGCGCGGGGCCCGCTGCTGGACGCGCTGCGCCATGCCCGCTCGCGGACGCGGGTCGGGCTGCTGGAGTCCATGACGGAGATCCGCGACTGGGACCGCCGCTTCACCGCGGGCGGCGGCGCGGTGGAACTGGACGGCGGCACCCGCGAGAAGGTGCTGCGGGCCTTCGAGGGGTACCTGGACACGCTGCCGGAGACCAGCCGGATCAACCCGGAGAGCCACCGGGTCAAGGACGTCGTGGGCCGCCGCGGCGTGGGTATCGGCAGTGCGGGCCTGCCCTCGTACAACCTCCTGCTCGAGGGCCACACCGACGCCCTGGAGAACGATGTCGTGATCTACCTCAGACAGGGTCAGACCCCGGCGGTGGCACGGCACATAGCGGACCCGGCGGTGCGCGACTACTTCCGTCACGAGGGCCACCGCACCGTGATCTCGCAGCGCGCTCTGCAGGCGCACGCAGACCCGTACCTGGGCTGGACCGAGCTGGACGGCGTCGGCCAGCTGGTCGCCGAGGTGTCGCCGTACGCGGTGGACCTGGACTGGTCGGACATCGACGATCCCCAGCAGATCGAGGCCGTCGTCGCGGACCTCGGCCGGGCCACCGCCGGCATGCACGCGGCGGCGGACGACGAGAGCGGGCACTCACTGGTGCCGTTCTCGACGGAGGACGCCATCGACGCGGCCATAGGGCGGGACGAGGAGGGCTTCACCGAGTCGCTGGTGGACTTCGCCCACTCCTACGGCGCCCGCGCCCGCGCGGACCACCAGATCTTCGTGGACCTGTTCCGCAACGGGCGCATCCCGGGGCTCTGATCCGGGGGCCCTGTCTCAGGGTTTAGGCAGCGCTTACACACCGGCATGGCACACTCTGCGCCATGGAAGGGACCGGACCCCGGCTGAGGGCACTGCGCGCGGGATGCTTCGCCGCGCTGTGCGTGACGCTGTCCGCGACCGCCCACATCATGCTCTCGCGGGACGCCCTGCCGCTGACGACCACCGTGGGGGCCTTCGCGGCCGTCTTCGCGGTGGCGTACGCGCTCGGCCGCCGCGAGCGCGGCTACTGGCCGATCGCCGGTCTGCTCGTTCCGCTGGAACTGGCCGTCGACACGCTGTTCACCGCGGGCCAGGACACCTGTTACGGGCCCGGCGGCGGTCCGGTCACCGGCTCGTGGCGCTCGATCAACGAGGCGCTGATCTGCCACGGCGAGGTGGGCGGCTCGCTCGCCGGTGCCCCGGGCATGTCGGGTCCCACCACCTCGCCGTGGCTGCTGCTCCTGGCGCACGTCTGCGTCGGGCTGGTCGCCGCCGGGTGGCTGCGGTGCGGTGAGGACGCCCTGCACCGTCTGCTGCGCGCCGCCTTCCGGCCGCTGCTCGTGGCGGTGGCCGTGCTCCGGACGGACGGGCCGCGGGGCACCGCCCGCCCGGGCGCGACGGGGCCCGTGACCGCCGCCCCGGCGCTGCCCCTGCTCCTGCACTCCGTCGTACGGCGAGGGCCGCCCGCCCGCCTCGGCTCCTGCTGAGCGCGGCGCACCACCCCTCACCACTTTCGTACGAGTCGGAGATCACACCATCATGAGCAAGCGGAACAGCCAGGCCGCCAAGAACGCCGCCCGCGAGCGGCTGCGCGCGGAGCGCGAGCGGCAGGCGAGGCGGGACCGGCTGCGGCGGCAGCTGGTCGTCGGCGGCAGCGTCCTGGGCGTGCTGGCCCTCGGCGCCGGCATAGCCGTGGCCGTCGTCAAGATGAACGCGCCCACCTACTGGGAGAAGGCCGCGGACAAGCCACTGGTGAAGCCGGCCAACTCCGAGGGCAAGAACGGCACGTCGATCGTCATCGGCGACGAGAACGCCAAGCACACGCTGAAGGTGTACGAGGACATGCGCTGCCCGGTGTGCGCGCAGTTCGAGCAGACCTCGGGCGAGACGGTCCAGAAGGACGCCAAGGACGGCAAGTACAAGATCTCCTACACCATGGGTGCCTTCCTCGACGGCGCCCTCGGCCAGGGCCAGGGCTCGAAGAAGGCGCTGAGCGCCCTGGGCGCCGCCCTGAACGTCAGCAAGGACGCGTTCGTCGAGTACCACACGCTGCTGTACTCCAAGGACGTCCACCCCGAGGAGACCAAGGACGACTTCGGCAGCGCCGACAAGCTGATCGACCTTGCGCAGAAGGTCGACGCGCTCAAGGGGAACAAGACCTTCGAGAACGCGGTCCGCAACGGGACCTACGACAAGTGGGCGCTGGCCATGGACCAGCAGTTCACCGACGACGGCATCCAGGGCACGCCCACCGTGAAGCTCGACGGCAAGACCATCGACAGCGTGCAGACGATGACCGCCGACCAGTTCACGGCGGCCGTCGACCAGATCATCGGCAAGGGATAGCACCGGCGCGCGGCGGGTTCGCCCTCCGCCCTTCGGCGTCACCGTGGGGCCGGGGGCGAGGAGCCCGCGATCTGTCGCGCACCGGTTCCGCGGGGCGGGTGCGGCGACGGACGCGGACCGCTCAGGAGGCGCGCCGCCACGGGTGGGCCCGACGGCACCGCCGCCGGCTCACCCGCCGCCATGAGGTCCCCCTGCCGGTCCAGGGGTGCCTCACCGGCGGCCGTGGCACCGGTGTGGGGTCAGGCGGGCGGACCCGAGGCCTCCGGGCCAGGCGCGGCTGCCGTAGCCGGCCCGGCGCGCGGTGCGTGAGACCGCCCACACCGGCCGGGGCATCGGCGCCGGCGCGTCTCCGCTTCCGGAGCGCGCTCGCCCGCCCGGTCCGCGCCGAAGGGGGTTCCCGCGCGCCGGGCGGGCCGCCCGGCCGCTTCGTCCCCCGCCGTGCTGCTCGGGCCACCGTACGCCTCCGGTCGGTCACATGAGCCGGCCGCGCGGGAGAGGCGCGAATGGCGTCGGCTGTCGGACCCCCGGCGTAGGATTCCAACGCCGCCAGATGACGACCGATGCCGGAGGTGTCGCTTCCCGTGACCACGCCGTTCACCCACCTGCATGTCCACACCCAGTACTCCCTGCTCGACGGGGCGGCGCGGCTGAAGGACATGTTCAAGGCCTGCGGTGAGATGGGCATGACGCACATCGCCATGACCGACCACGGCAACCTGCACGGGGCGTACGACTTCTTCCACCAGGCCAAGGGCGCCGGGATCACCCCGATCATCGGCATCGAGGCGTACGTGGCACCGGAGTCCCGGCGCAACAAGCGCAAGGTCACCTGGGGCCAGCCGCACCAGAAGCGCGACGACGTCTCGGCCTCCGGCTCCTACCTGCACAAGACCATCTGGGCAGCGAACGCGACGGGTCTGCACAATCTCTTCCGGCTCTCCTCCGACGCCTACGCCGAGGGCTGGCTGACCAAGTACCCGCGCATGGACAAGGAGACCATCGCCCAGTGGTCGCAGGGCCTGATGGCCTCCACCGGCTGCCCCTCGGGCGAGGTGCAGACCAGGCTCCGCCTCGGCCAGTTCGACGAGGCCCTGAAGGCCGCCGCCGAGTACCAGGAGATCTTCGGCAAGGAGCGGTACTTCCTGGAGCTGATGGACCACGGCATCGAGATCGAGCGCCGGGTCCGCGACGGGCTGCTGGAGATCGGCAGGAAGCTCGGCATCCCGCCCGTCGTCACCAACGACTCGCACTACACCTACGCCCACGAGGCCGAGGCCCACGACGCCCTGCTGTGCATCCAGACCGGCAAGAACGTCTCCGACCCGGACCGCTTCCGCTTCGACGGCTCGGGCTACTACCTGAAGACGACCGACGAGATGCTGGCCGTCGACTCCTCCGACGCCTGGCTGGAGGGCTGCCGCAACACCACGCTGCTCGTGGCGGAGCAGGTGGAGACCGACGGCATGTTCCAGGCGCGGAACCTGATGCCCCGCTTCGACGTCCCCGAGGGCTACACCGAGGTCACCTGGTTCCGCGAGGAGACCATGCGCGGCATGCAGCGCCGCTATCCCGGGGGCATTCCGGACGACCGGATGAAGCAGGTCGAGTACGAGATGGACACCATCATCCAGATGGGGTTCCCGGGGTACTTCCTGGTCGTCGCCGACTTCATCATGTGGGCCAAGAACAACGGCATCGCCGTCGGTCCCGGCCGGGGTTCCGCGGCCGGCTCGATCGTCGCGTACGCGATGGGCATCACCGACCTCGACCCCATCGACCACGGCCTGATCTTCGAGCGCTTCCTCAACCCCGAGCGCATCTCCATGCCCGACGTCGACATCGACTTCGACGAGCGCCGGCGCGCCGAGGTGATCCGGTACGTCACCGAGAAGTACGGCGCCGACAAGGTCGCCATGATCGGCACCTACGGCACCATCAAGGCCAAGAACGCGATCAAGGACTCCGCCCGCGTCCTGGGCTACCCGTACGCGGTCGGCGACCGTCTCACCAAGGCGATGCCCGCCGACGTCCTGGGCAAGGGCATCCCGCTCTCCGGCATCACCGACCCCTCGCACCCGCGCTACAGCGAGGCCGGCGAGATCCGCTCGATGTACGAGAACGAGCCCGACGCGAAGAAGGTCATCGACCTGGCCCGAGGCGTGGAGGGCCTGGTCCGGCAGATGGGCGTGCACGCCGCGGGCGTGATCATGTCCAGCGAGCCGATCGTCGACCACGCCCCGGTCTGGGTTCGGCACTCCGACGGCGTGACCATCACGCAGTGGGACTACCCGAGCTGCGAGTCGCTCGGCCTGCTGAAGATGGACTTCCTCGGCCTGCGCAACCTCACGATCATGGACGACGCCGTCAAGCTCGTGAAGGCCAACAAGGGCGTCGACATCGAGCTGCTGTCCCTGCCCTTCGACGACCCCAAGACGTTCGACCTGCTCGCCCGCGGCGACACCCTCGGCGTCTTCCAGTTCGACGGCGGCCCCATGCGCTCCCTGCTGCGCATGATGAAGCCCGACAACTTCGAGGACATCTCCGCCGTCTCGGCCCTCTACCGGCCGGGTCCGATGGGCATGAACTCGCACATCAACTACGCCCTGCGCAAGAACAAGCAGCAGGAGATCACGCCGATCCACCCGGAGCTCGAGGCCCCCCTCAAGGAGGTCCTCGACGTCACCTACGGCCTGATCGTGTACCAGGAGCAGGTGCAGAAGGCCGCGCAGATCATCGCCGGGTACTCGCTCGGCGAGGCCGACATCCTCCGCCGCGTCATGGGCAAGAAGAAGCCCGAGGAACTGGCGAAGAACTTCAGCATCTTCCAGGAGGGCGCCCGGAAGAACGGGTACAGCGACGCGTCGATCCAGGCGCTGTGGGACGTCCTGGTGCCGTTCGCCGGCTACGCCTTCAACAAGGCGCACTCCGCCGCCTACGGCCTGGTCTCCTACTGGACGGCCTATCTCAAGGCCAACTACCCGGCGGAGTACATGGCGGCGCTGCTCACCTCGGTGCGCGACGACAAGGACAAGTCGGCGGTCTACCTCAACGAGTGCCGCCGCATGGGCATCAAGGTGCTCCCGCCGAACGTGAACGAGTCGGACGCCAACTTCACCGCGCAGGGGGATGACGTCATCCTGTTCGGCCTGACCGCCGTCCGCAACGTCGGCCAGAACGTGGTGGATTCGGTCATCCGCTGCCGCAAGTCCAAGGGGAAGTACACCTCCTTCCCCGACTTCCTCGACAAGGTCGAGGCCGTGGTCTGCAACAAGCGCACCGTCGAGTCGCTCATCAAGGCCGGCGCGTTCGACGAGATGGGCCACACGCGCAAGGGCCTCACCGAGCACTACGAGCCGATGATCGACAACGTGGTCGCGGTCAAGCGCAAGGAGGCCGAGGGCCAGTTCGACCTCTTCGGCGGCATGGGCGACGACGCCGGGGGCGACGAACCCGGCTTCGGCCTCGACGTCACCTTCTCCGATGTGGAGTGGGACAAGACGTACCTGCTCGCGCAGGAGCGGGAGATGCTCGGCCTGTACGTCTCCGACCACCCGCTCTTCGGTATCGAGCACGTTCTCAACGACAAGGCCGACGCCTCCGTTTCGGCCCTGGCCGGGGACTACGCCGATGGCGCGATCGTCACGATCGGCGGGATCATCTCCGGCCTGCAGCGCAAGATGACCAAGCAGGGCAACGCCTGGGCCATCGCCACCGTCGAGGATCTCGGCGGCTCCATCGACTGCATGTTCTTCCCGGCCACCTACCAGTTGATCTCGACCCAGCTCGTCGAGGACGCCGTCGTCTTCGTCAAGGGCAGGCTCGACAAGCGCGAGGACGTCCCGCGCCTGGTGGCCATGGAGCTGATGGTCCCCGACCTGACGGACGCCGGGACCAACGCCCCGGTGACCATCTCCATCCCGACGGTGAAGGTGACCCCGCCGCTGGTCGCCCGCCTCGGCGAGGTCCTCGCAAGCCACAAGGGGAGCACCGAGGTCCGGGTGCGGCTGCAGGGCGCCCGCAGGACGACGGTGCTCAGGCTCGACCGCCACCGCGTCACTGCGGACCCGGCGCTCTTCGGCGACCTCAAGGCCCTCCTGGGCCCCTCCTGTCTCGCCACCGCCCAGCAACAGGCGGGCTGACCGCACCAGGCGGGCCGAACAGCCGCCGCGTGAGCGGGAACACGTGCCAAGGGTGGCACCCCTTCCGGACGGGGTACCACCCTCGATCATGAGCTACTGGCGCCTGCGCGCTAGTTGTGGCCGAACTTCTTCTGCCGCTTCTGCGAGACGTGAGGTTCGGCGCCCGGGACCGTCATCGCCAGCTGCTCGTGCCCGCCTGCGCTCTTCGCGTGCTCTTCGGTGGTCGCGGCGCCGCGGTCGTGCTGCCGTCCGGTACGTTCGCCCCGGTTCTTGTTCTTGCCCACGATTCCTCCTTGGGGGAAATCTCGGATGATGGGCCGCAATCAGGCTTGCACGGGAGTACGAAGGTCGCATTTCGGGCAGTTGCCCGGTGAGGCGCGCCGGTGATCGCGTAACCGGTCACAACGCCCCGGTGTTCGGGCAGACTCGGGGCAGCAGTGTTACCCGGGGGATGACCGGCAGGACTTTCGCAGAAGAGGGTGAGACCGATGGACCGCTGCGTCGTCCTCGTGGACGCCGGGTACCTGCTCGGAGCCGCCGCGAGCCTCCTCGCCGGAGAGCCCTCCCGGTCGCGGATCACCGTCGACCACTCCGCAGTCGTCGCGGGTCTGCGGGAGCGGGCGGAGCAGGAGACGGGCCGGCCGCTGCTGCGGATCTACTGGTTCGACGGCGCTCCCGACCGGGTCCCCCAACCGGAGCACCGCAGGCTGCGCGTGATGCCCCGGGTGACGGTCCGCCTCGGCGCCCTGACCCGCACCGACGGACGCTGGGCGCAGAAGGGGGTGGACGCGGCCATGCACGCCGAGCTGTCCGAGCTGGCCCGCAACCGCGCCTGCTCCGACGTCGTCCTGGTCACCGGAGACGGCGACCTGTTGCCCGGCATGATGTCGGCGAAGGAGCACGGCGTGGCCGTCCACCTGTGGGCCGTGCAGGCCGCGGACGGCGACTTCAACCAGTCCGAGGACCTGGTGGCCGAGGCCGACGAGCGGCGCGTCCTGGACCGGGAGTGGATCAACCGGGCCATCCGTGTGCGCGAGCCCGCCGGGGTCTGCGCGCCGCTCACCCCGAGGCCCGAGATCGCCGCGATCCTGTCGGCACCCCTGCCCGAGACCGCCCAGAGGGCCGAGCCGCAGCCCGTCGCCGACCAGCCCGTGGAACCGGCTGCCGCCGAGCCCCGGATCGTCACCGCCGACCGCAACGGCACCCGCCCGCCCCCAGAGCCGCCCGCCACGGCCGGCAAGTCAGGGGTGCCCACCCCCAAGGACGTCGCCGGCCTCGTCCACCGCGGGCACTCCTCCCCGAACCCGGCCTCCCCGGCCGCCGCCGGCGCCACCCTGCGCTGGTCCTCCGACCGCGGGCTGGTCGGCGGCGCCGAGGGCGCCGACGTGAGCCTGCCCTCCCTGGCGCAGCTGACCAGCCCCGAACAGCGCTGGGCCGACCGCGAGGAGGACATCACCGCCGTCAGCGGCGACCCGTACGAGGTCGGCCAGGTCTTCGCCCGCCGCTGGATCGGCCGGCTCACCGACCCGTCCCACCTCCAGTTGCTGTCCGCCGAGTACCCGCGCGTCCCGCACCGCATCGACGGCGAGCTGCTGCGCTACGCCGCCCGGTTCGGGCTGCTGGCCCACAAGGACGACCAGATCGACGAGCACGACCGCTACGCCATCCGGGCGGGCTTCTGGCGTGAGATCGACGCCTGCGCGGTCGTCCCGAAAGTCCCTCCCGGGGAGTGAGCACGCCCGGACCCCACCCTGTGGCACGTGACCGCCGGGATGCAGCGTAGGCTCGATCCTCGTGAGTACGGGCACGGAAGAGGGCGCCACCGCGCGGACGGCGGTCGTCGTGACCGTGCGCGGGCTGGTGAAGAGCTACCCGGCCGGGCGCGGCCGGCGCGGCGCCGCAAGCCCTCCGGTACGCGCCAACGACGGCATCGACCTGGACGTCCTGGGCGGTGAGATCTTCGGCCTGCTCGGGCCCAACGGCGCCGGCAAGAGCACCCTGGTACGCCAGTTGACGGGGCTGCTGCGCCCCGACGCGGGAAGCGTCCATCTGCTCGGGCACGACCTCGTACGGCATCCGGAGCGCGCGGCACGGCTGGTCGGGTACCTCGGCCAGGAGTCGAGCGCCCTGGACGAACTGACCGTCGCCCTCGCCGCCGAGACCACCGGACGGCTGCGCGGCCTCGACGCCAGGGCCGCGCGCGCCGAGCGGGACGCCGTCCTGGAGGAGCTGGAACTGACCGCCCTCGCCGCGCGCCCGTTGAAGCGGCTGTCGGGCGGCGAGCGACGGCTCGCCTGCTTCGCCGCCGCCCTGGTGGGTGAGCGGCCGGTGCTCGTTCTGGACGAGCCGACCACCGCCATGGACCCGGTCGCCCGGCGCGCGGTGTGGGCGGCGGTCGACCGGCGGCGCGCCGAACACGGCACCACGGTGCTGCTGGTCACCCACAACGTGATCGAGGCGGAGACCGTGCTCGACCGGGTCGCGGTCATCGACGAGGGGCGGGTCATCGCCTGCGACACCCCGGCCGGGCTGAAGGCGCTCGTCGCCGACGAGGTACGGCTCGACCTGGTGTGGCGGGACGAGCCCCCGCTGGCCGTGCCCGCTGTGGCGGCCCTGCGCGAGGCCGCCCGCGTCACCGGACGCCGCTGGACGCTGCGGCTGCCGCAGCAGCAGGCCCGTAACGTGGTCGCCGAGCTGACCGGCGGACCGGCCTTCACCGCGCTCGACGATTTCACCCTGGCGGCGCCGAGCCTGGAGGATGTGTACCTGGCGCTCGGCGGTCGGCAGAAGGGACTGGTCAAGGCGTGAACGGCGGCAGCGGCGGCAGCGGCGAGGACGTGACCTTGGACGGGGACCGGAACATGGAGCCGGACGTGGACCTGGACGTGCGCGGCGCCGCGCAGCGGGGCGGCACGCGGTGACGATCATCTCCGCGGGAGCGGACACCCGGACGGTGGCACCGGCGGCGCCCGGCGACCCCCTCGGCGCGGCGGCGGCGACGCTCGCCCCGCGCGCCCGGTTGCTGCCGGCGATGGCCGCGGTGTACCGGGCGCAGTTGTCCCGGGCGAAGGTAGCCCGGATCCCGCTGCTGTTCGTGGCGACCTTCCAATCGGTCGGCATCATGGTCATGATGCGGGGCGTCGTCGACGGCGGCCCGGCCGCGCGCGCGGTGGTCGCCGGGTCGAGCGTGCTCGTCGTCGCCTTCGTGGCGCTCAATCTGCTGGCCCAGTACTTCGGGCAGCTGCGCGCCTCCGGCGGGCTCGACCACTACGCGACCCTGCCGGTGCCCCCGGCCGCCGTGGTGCTGGGCGTGGCAGGCGCGTACGCCTCCTTCACCGTGCCCGGGACGCTCGTGACGGCCGGTATCGGCTGTGCGTTGTTCCAGCTGCCCTTCGCGCACCTGTGGATCCTGGCCGCGGTCATCCCGCTGGCGGGAGCCGCGCTCTCCGGCCTGGGGGCGGCGCTCGGACTGCTCGCGCCGCGCCAGGAGCTGGCGACCCTGGCCGGCCAGCTCGGAATGTCGGCGGCGCTGCTCCTGGGCGTGCTGCCGGCCGGCAACCTGCCCGAGCCCGTCCGCTACCTGCGGGACCTGCTGCCCTCGACCTACGGCGTGGAGGCGCTCATCCGGGGCTTCGACGACCACCCCGACTGGCTGGCGGTGACCGCCGACCTGTCGGTGTGCACGGCCGTGGGCCTGGTCTCACTGGCGGTGGCCACCTGGGCCTACCGCCGGGCGTCCTGCCGCTGATCGCCGCCGGCCGCCGCGGCGGCCGGCCCGTGCGGTGATGCGGGTGAGGTGCCGGTGACGCGTGTCACGGACGGACCTGGCACGATGGCAGGGTGACCGCACCCCTGACCCCCCATGACCCGTGGCCGCCCGCGCCGCCGCCGCTGCTGGAGCAGGACAGCCGCATGCACCCCGTCCGGGAGCTGAAGAGCGGTGCCCTGACCGCGGTGCTCGTGGCCGTGGCGGGCGTGGTCCTCGGCCTGCTGTGGCTGTGGCTCGCGCCGCGGATCCCGCTGGTCTCCGACGGCAGGGCGGTCTATCTCAAGGACACCGAGGGGGAGCAGGCGATCGGCGCCGACGGCACCTTCGTGCTGCTCGGGCTCGGCATCGGCCTGCTGACCGGGGCGCTCGTCTTCTGGCGGAACCGGCGCGGGGGCGTCGGGGTCGTCCTCGGCATGGCCGTGGGCGCCGTACTGGGCTCCGTGCTGGCGTGGCGGCTGGGCGCGTGGCTCGGCCCCACCGGCGACCTGATCGCGCACGCCAGGGCGGTCGGCGCGAAGAAGGTGTTCGACGGCCCGCTCGAGCTGCAGGCCAAGGGCGCGCTCCTGGCCTGGCCCATAGGGGCCGTCCTCAGCCACCTGGTGCTCACCACGGGCCTCGGCCCGCGCCACGAGCAGCCCCCCGTTGTGCACGAGCAGCCGCCACCGCCGCCACCGGGCGCCTGACCCGGGGCCGGCGGCCACAGGTCACGCCGGGCGCCTGCCGTGGTTGGCGTTGCGCTTCTTGATCCGCCACCTGCGTTTGCGGGTGCGCTTCGACATCGGACCTCCCCTGGGCCGGGTGCGCTTAGGGCAGCGTGCGCCCGTACGGCCCCGCCGTCCAGGGGTCAGGCGCGTCCGATCGGCGCGACCACCGCGTCCGTGAGCCGTACCAGGTCCTGCGGAGCGAGCTCGACCTCGAGGCCGCGCTTGCCGGCCGAGACGAAGACCGTGGCGTGCTCCAGTGCGGAGGCGTCCACGACCGTGCGCAGCCGCTTGCGCTGTCCGAGCGGGGAGATGCCGCCCCTGACATACCCCGTGGTCCGCTCGGCGGCGGCCGGGTCGGCCATGCCGGCACGCTTCCCACCGGCCGCGGCCGCCAGCGCCTTGAGGTCCAGCGAGCCCGCGACGGGCACGACGGCGACCGTCAGCGCCCCGTCCACGTCGGCGACAAGGGTCTTGAACACCCGGTCGGGGGAGGTGCCCAGCGCTCGCGCGGCCTCCTCCCCGTAGCCGAGCTCCGAGCTCGGGTCGTGGGCGTACGCGTGCACGGTGAAGGCGGTGTCCGCCTTCTCCAGGGCGACGGTGGCGGGCGTGCCGCCGGAGGACGACTGCTTCTTCTTGGCCATGGCGCTGTGAGGATACGTCAGTTCGGGCTCGGAACCTGCCGGGTCAGGTCCACGGCGGGCAGGGTGGGCAGCTTGTCGATGACCGCCGCCTCGCGGCGCAGCAGCCGCAGCTCCCGCTCGAGTCGCGCCGCGGTGTCCGGGACCTCCAGCAGGGCCTGCTTCGCCGTGGTCTCGGCGACGGTCGTGGCCGCCACCAGGTACGACAGCACGGTCGGGTCATCCGGCAGCTCCTGGCTCCCGGCCAGGCTCCGCTCCCGTGCCCCGGCCAGCCGCTTCTGGTAGGTGCGGAACGCCCGCGCCACGTCGGCCGCCATGGCCCCCGACCCGATGCCCGGTTCCTCCGCGACCTCCTCGACCTCACCCACCAGGTACGGCCCCGAGGTATCCACCGACAGCAGCCGGAAGCGCGTCGTGCCGGTCGCCACGACGTCGAAGCCGCCGTCCGCGCGTTCCCCGATCGTCGCGGCGTCCGCGGCGCAGCCCAGTGAGTACAGCGCCTCGGACAGATCCGCCGCGTACCCGGCCGCGGCGTCCCGCGCTCCGGCGGGGGCGACCTCGTGGCCGTCCCGGATCGCCACGACGCCGAACCGGCGCGGCGCGTCCTGCGGCAGGGCCAGCAGGTCGCGGAAGAGCGCGCGGTAGCGCTCCTCGAAGACGTTCAGCGGCAGCACGAGCCCCGGGAAGAGGACGGAGCCGAGCGGGAAGAGGGGAAGGCGAGCGGTCACGGTCAGCAAGCCTAGGGCCTGCGGCGCCCACCCCCATCGTCGGCTCCGTCCCGCGCCACCCGATTTCCTCCCGGACACCGCCTGTGTGTCCATGCTTCCCGCCGAGGGCTTTGCCCCCTCGACGGCTGCGGCCTCGCCGTCGGGCGCGTCGACCCGGTCGCCGCCCATCCGCTCGACGACGGGCCCTCGGCGTGTGCTGGGCATCGAGCTGACCGAGGAGCGCCTGGACGCCGCACGCATCGAGCGGCGGCTCGCCGCCCTGCCCCATGACCTCGACGATCTCGGCCACCTTGTCGTGCTGGCCGACGACCCGCCCGTGACGACGTGTCCCGCGGCGCCGTGACGTCCGGAACGGCCGACCCGGCACCCGGCTCACCCGCGGACGCGGAGGGCTCAGCCGCGCCGCAGGAGGCGGGAGGCGCCGGCGGCGACGGTGGTGGCGAGGATCCAGCCGAGCATGGTGAGGACCGCGGCGGCCCACTGGGCGCTGCCGGACAGGCGCCAGGCGTTGTCCTGTCCGAGGTTGATCACCGGAAGGAGCAGGTCGAGGGCGAACAGCGGAGCGCTCCAGTGGGGGAAGGCGCCGCCGTCGACGGGCTCCGGCTCGCCGTGGACGGAGAAGAAGACCGCGCCGACCGCCCAGAGCAGCGCCATCCATATGGCGGCCCTCCCCGCGCGGTAGCCGTAGCCGACGGTCACGTCCTGCAGGTAGCCCCACAGTTTGCCGGCGGGCGGGAGCGTTTCGCGGCGCCGGCGGTGCTTGGCCAGCAGCACCTCGCGGGCGTCGGCGTCCTCGCCGCTCGCGCGCAGGGCGGCCGACAGGTGCTCGTACGGCTCGGGACTGTACTCGGGGGTCGCCGCGGCCAGCCATCCGATCCGGGCGCGCAGCGGGAAGGCGCCCTCGGGGCTGAGGGAGCCGTAGGCGAAGCCGGTGAGGTCCATGCCACCGGCCTCGGGCCAGCAGGTGCGGCTGTCGGTGAGGTTCCCCACGCGCGCGCCGGCCAGCGAGATCGTCCCGGTGGGCGGCTGGTCGAGGGTCAGCCGCAGCTCGGGCGTCTGGATCCGGCGCAGCGACAACTGCTGCCCGCCGGCGAGCCGGAACCGCGCCTGGTGGATGATCACCGCGTTGCCGAACCGGCCGTCGTCCAGGCGCACGCCCCCGTCCGCACTGAAGCGCCGGGTGCGCACCCCGAGCGGCGGGGTGCCGCCGCCGGACCCGCCGGTGCCGATGTAGCCCGCGCTCAGGTAGAGGGTGTGCTCGACGGTGACCCGGGCCGCGTTGAGCGCGTAGCGGCCGTACGGGTTGTGCAGCCGGCTGCCGCGCAGGCTCAGCCGGCCGCCGATGCGGGCACTGCGCAGACTGACCTCGCCGGTCGCCTCGATCAGCTCGGCCTCGACGTCCTGCGCGACGCTGAGCCCGTCGGCCGCCAGCGCCCGGCCGTGCCGGTCCTTGCGCAGGGTGATCTGGTTGAGCAGCAGGTCGGTGCCGATGTGGGCGTCGGTGAGCCGTATCCCGCCCTCGATCGTGCACTGCGGCAGATGCAGATCGCCCGAGGTGTGCAGCCGGGCCGCCTCGAGCCGCGGTATGGCGCAGCGCACCATGCGCAGGGTCGTGAAGGTGCACTCCGCCAGCAGCACCTGTTGCTCGAAGCGGCAGTCGTGCAGCTCCACGTACGGCACCACCGTGCCGCCCGAGAGGTTGAGCTGCCCGCTGATCTGCGCCCCGGACAGCTTCACGCACGACACGCGCCCGGAGGCGGCCTGCGGCCCGTCGAGCAGCAGTGTGGCGATCACCTCGGCCCGCACGGTGCGGTCCGGCCCCCAGAAGCGGTCGGCCGCCGGGTCGTCCCGCTCCGGGATGCCGGTGCGCAGGTCGTACAGCTCACCCCGGCGGAAGGCCTCCCACAGGCCCTGCTCCACAGCGGTCCAGTCGCGCGGCGGCGCGACCTCCGACGACTCTGTCACCGGTCTCCCTCCCCTGGTTCTCCGCGACGACGGCAACGCTAGCGGGGGAGATCACCGGACGGGGCCGGTAGGCGTATCACGGGCTGATACCCGGCGAAGACGGGGAGGGTGGTTCTCTACACTTGGGAGGGTGATCTCCCGAATCGATCTGCGCGGCGACGCCTTCCCCGCGAACGGTGTCGACCGCGACCTGCTGCCCCGCGCCGAGCTCGACGTCGAGGCCGCACTGGAGACGGTGCGCCCGATCTGCGAGGACGTGAGGCATCGCGGCACAGCGGCACTGATCGACTACGCGGAGAGGTTCGACGGCGTCACCATCGACCGGGTGCGCGTCCCGGCCGAGGCGCTCACCCGGGCCCTGGAGGAGCTGGACCCGAAGGTGCGGGCCGCGCTGGAGGAGTCCATCCGCCGCGCCCGCCTCGTTCACGGCGAGCAGCGCCGCACCGACCACACCACGCAGGTCGTGCCGGGCGGCACGGTCACCGAGCGCTGGGTGCCGGTGGAGCGGGTGGGCCTGTACGTCCCCGGGGGCCGCTCGGTCTACCCGTCCTCCGTGGTGATGAACGTCGTGCCCGCACAGGAGGCGGAGGTCGGCTCGATGGCCGTCGCCTCGCCCCCGCAGAAGGAGTTCGGCGGGCTCCCGCACCCGACGATCCTCGCCGCGTGCGCCCTGCTCGGCGTCGACGAGGTGTACGCCGCGGGCGGCGCGCAGGCCGTCGCCATGTTCGCGTACGGCACCGAGGAGTGCCGTCCGGTGAGCATGGTCACCGGCCCCGGCAACATCTGGGTCGCCGCCGCCAAGCGCCTGCTCAAGGGGCGCATCGGCATCGACGCGGAGGCCGGGCCGACCGAGATCGCCGTCCTCGCCGACGCCACAGCCGACCCGGTGCACGTGGCCGCCGACCTGATCAGCCAGGCCGAGCACGACCCGCTGGCCGCCGCCGTCCTGGTCACCGACTCGACGGACCTCGCCGAGGCGGTGGAGAAGGAGCTGGAGCGGCAGGTCGCCGCCACCCGGCACGTGGCGGACCGGATCGCGCCCGCGCTGTCCGGCCGGCAGTCCGGGATCGTCCTGGTCGACGGGATCGAGCAGGGCCTGCAGGTGGTGAACGCGTACGCGGCCGAGCACCTGGAGATCCAGACCGAGGACGCCGCCGCCGTCGCCGCCCGGGTGCGCAACGCGGGCGCGGTCTTCGTCGGCGCGTACGCCCCCGTCTCGCTGGGCGACTACGCCGCGGGCTCCAACCACGTCCTTCCCACCGGGGGGTGCGCGTGCCATTCCTCGGGCCTGTCGGTGCAGTCCTTCCTGCGCGGCATCCACGTCGTGGACTACACCCGCGAGGCGCTCGCCGGGATCGCCCCGCACGTGGTGACCCTGGCCGACGCCGAGGACCTGCCCGCGCACGGCGCCGCGGTCCGTGCCCGATTCGATTGGACGGTACCGGGTTCGTGACCGGCATCGACGACCTTCCCATCCGGGACGAACTGCGCGGCAAGTCCCCGTACGGCGCCCCGCAACTCGACGTACCGGTGCGCCTGAACACCAACGAGAACCCGTACCCGCTCCCCGAGCCGCTGGTCGAGCGGATCGCCGAGCGGGTCCGCGAGGCCGCCCGCGACCTCAACCGCTACCCCGACCGCGACGCGGTGGAACTGCGCACGGAGCTGGCGAAGTATCTGACCCGCACCGCCGGCCACCAGGTGGGCCTCGCCAACGTGTGGGCCGCCAACGGCTCCAACGAGGTCATCCAGCAGCTGCTGCAGACCTTCGGCGGCCCCGGGCGCACCGCGATCGGTTTCGAGCCCTCCTACTCCATGCACGGCCTGATCTCCCGCGGTACCGGCACCGGCTGGATCGCCGGCCCGCGCCGCGAGGACTTCACCATCGACGTGGCCGCCGCCGAGCGGGCCATCGCCGAACGGCGGCCCCATGTCGTCTTCATCACCTCGCCCAACAACCCCACCGGAACCGCCGTCGCACCCGACACCGTCCTGGCGCTGTACGAGGCCGCCCAGGCGGCACGGCCCTCGCTGGTCGTCGTCGACGAGGCCTACGGCGAGTTCAGCCACGGACCGTCACTGCTGCCGCTGATCGAGGGCCGCCCCCACATGGTGATCAGCCGCACCATGTCGAAGGCCTTCGGCGCCGCCGGGCTGCGGCTGGGCTACCTCGCCGCCGACCCCGCGGTCGTGGACGCCGTCCAGCTGGTGCGGCTGCCGTACCACCTGTCGGCCGTCACCCAGGCCACCGCGCTGGCCGCCCTGGAGCACACCGATACGCTGCTGGGGTACGTCGAGCAGCTGAAGGCCGAGCGGGACCGCCTGGTCGTCGAGCTGAGGGCGATGGGCTGCGAGGTGACCGACTCCGACGCCAACTTCGTGCAGTTCGGCCGCTTCGAGGACAGCCACCGCGCCTGGCAGGCGATCCTCGACCGCGGGGTGCTCGTCCGCGACAACGGCGTACCGGGCCGGCTGCGGGTCACCGCGGGCACCCCGGCCGAGAACGACGCGTTCCTCGAAGCGGTACGCGAGCTGAAGAAGGAGCAGTGACCACATGACACGCGTCGGCCGCGTGGAGCGCACGACCAGGGAGACCTCCGTGGTCGTCGAGCTCGACCTCGACGGCACCGGCAGGACCGAGATCTCCACCGGCGTCGGTTTCTACGACCACATGCTCGACCAGCTCGGTCGCCACGGCCTGTTCGACCTCACGGTCAAGACCGAGGGCGACCTGCACATCGACACGCACCACACCATCGAGGACACCGCGCTCGCGCTGGGCGCCGCCTTCAAGCAGGCACTCGGCGACAAGGTGGGCATCCGGCGCTTCGGCGACTGCGCCGTGCCGCTGGACGAGTCCCTCGCCCAGGTCACCGTCGACCTGTCGGGCCGCCCGTACCTGGTGCACACCGAACCCGAGAACATGGCGCCGATGATCGGCTCCTACGACACGACGATGACCCGGCACATCCTGGAGTCCTTCGTCGCCCAGGCGCAGATCGCCCTGCACGTCCACGTCCCGTACGGGCGCAACGCCCACCACATCGTGGAGTGCCAGTTCAAGGCGCTGGCCCGGGCCCTGCGCAACGCCTCCGAGCGCGACCCGCGCGCGGCCGGCATCCTCCCCTCGACGAAGGGCGCCCTCTGATGAGCAAGGCCGCGGTCCTCTTCATCCTGCTCGGTCTCTTCCTGGCCGGCGGGGTGTACTCCTTCTGGAGGCAGAAGATGCCCAAGAGCGTCGTCGTGCTGCTCGGCATCGGCTCCGCCATGTCGCTGGCGGCCGGCCTGCTGCAGCTGTAGGGGGGGTTCGTCAGATGAGCAGGACGGCCAAGAAGGTCGTGGTCCTCGACTACGGCTTCGGCAACGTACGTTCCGCCGAGCGCGCGCTCGCCCGGGTCGGCGCGGAGGTGGAGATCACCTCCGACTTCGACACGGCGATGAACGCCGACGGGCTGCTCGTCCCCGGCGTCGGCGCCTTCGCGGCCTGCATGGCCGGGCTGAAGGCGGTGCGCGGTGAGTGGATCATCGGGCGCCGGCTGTCGGGCGGCAGGCCCGTGATGGGCGTCTGCGTCGGCATGCAGATCCTCTTCGAGAAGGGCGTCGAGCACGGCGTCACCACGGAGGGGCTCGACGAGTGGCCCGGCACCGTCGAGCCGCTGCGCGCGCCGGTCGTGCCGCACATGGGCTGGAACACCGTCAAGGCACCCGAGGACTCCCGGCAGTTCGCCGGCCTGGACGCCGACGCCCGGTTCTACTTCGTGCACTCGTACGCGGTCCGGACCTGGGAGCTGGAGACGGCCAACCCGGCCATCAGGGCTCCCAAGGTCACCTGGGCCACGCACGGCGAGCCCTTCGTCGCCGCCGTGGAGAACGGCCCGCTGTGGGCCACCCAGTTCCACCCCGAGAAGTCCGGCGACGCCGGCGCCCAACTCCTGACCAACTGGCTCGACACCCTCAAGGACTAGGACGTACGCCGCCATGAGCACGACGCACCGCCTCGAACTCCTGCCCGCCGTCGACGTCCGCGACGGCCAGGCCGTCCGGCTCGTGCACGGCGAGTCCGGATCCGAGACGTCCTACGGCGACCCCATGGCCGCCGCCCTGGCCTGGCAGCAGGCGGGTGCGGAATGGCTGCACCTGGTCGACCTGGACGCCGCCTTCGGCACCGGGGACAACCGTGCGCAGATCGCCGAGGTGGCCCGCTCCATGGACATCAAGGTCGAGCTGTCCGGCGGCATCCGCGACGACGAGACGCTGGCCGCGGCGCTCGCCACCGGCTGCACCCGGGTCAACCTGGGCACCGCCGCCCTGGAGGCTCCGGAATGGGTCGCCAAGGTCATCGCCGAGCATGGCGACCGGATCGCGGTGGGTCTGGACGTCCGCGGCACCACCCTGCGCGGCCGCGGCTGGACCCGCGACGGCGGCGACCTCTACGAGACGCTGGCCCGGCTCGACTCCGAGGGCTGCGCGCGGTACGTCGTCACCGACATCAACAAGGACGGCACCCTCCAGGGCCCCAACGTCGAACTTCTGAGGAACGTCTGCGCCGCGACCGACCGGCCGGTGGTCGCCTCCGGCGGGGTGTCCTCCCTCGACGACCTGCGCGTCCTGGCGACTCTGGTCCCGGAGGGCGTCGAAGGCGCCATCGTGGGTAAGGCCCTCTACGCCAAGGCGTTCACCTTGGAAGAGGCTCTGGAGGCTGTGTCGCGATGACCCAAATCCCTGCCGTACGGCGTGTGCAGAGCGACAGCCCCTGGGAGGAACAGTTCGGTTTCGCACGGGGCGTCGAGGCGGGGGACCGGGTCCTCGTCGGCGGCACGATGCCGTTCGTCGGCACCATGCTGTACGGCGAGGGCGACCCGTACGAGCAGGCCAGGACGGCGTTCACCAACGCGCTCGCCACCCTGGCGGAGTTCGGCCTCGGCGCCGAATCGGTCGTCCGCACGCGCATGTACCTCACCCACGCCCGCGACGTGGACGCCGTGGGCCGGGCCCACAAGGAGTTCTTCGACGCCGTGCGACCCGCCGCGACGGTGGTCGTCGTCTCCGGTTTCGTGGACTCCCGGGTCCTGGTCGAAGTCGAACTGGAAGCCTTCCGAGGAGCTTGAGCACCATGACCCTGGCGGTCCGAGTCATCCCCTGCCTGGACGTGGACGGCGGCCGGGTCGTCAAGGGCGTCAACTTCCGGAACCTGCGGGACGCCGGCGACCCCGTCGAGATGGCCAGGCTGTACGACGCCGAGGGCGCCGACGAGCTGACCTTCCTCGACATCACCGCCTCCTCCGGCAACCGCGAGACCACCTACGACGTGGTGCGGCGCACCGCCGAGCAGGTCTTCATCCCGCTCACCGTCGGCGGCGGGGTGCGGTCGGCCGACGACGTCGACAGGCTGCTGCGCGCCGGGGCCGACAAGGTCGGCGTCAACACCGCCGCGATCGCCCGGCCCGACCTTCTGCGCGAGATCGCCGAGCGGTTCGGCCGGCAGGTGCTGGTGCTGTCCGTGGACGCCCGCCGCACCGACGCCGGGACCCCGTCCGGCTACGAGGTCACCACCCACGGCGGCCGACAGGGCACCGGCATCGACGCGGTGGAGTGGGCGCACCGCGCGGCCGAGTTGGGCGCCGGCGAGATCCTGCTCAACTCTATGGACGCCGACGGCACCAAGGACGGCTACGACACTCAGATGATCGCCGCCGTCCGCAAGCACGTCACCATCCCCGTCATCGCCTCCGGAGGCGCCGGCCGCCTCACCGACTTCCCCCCGGCCGTCGCCGCCGGCGCCGACGCCGTCCTCGCGGCCTCCGTCTTCCACTTCGGCGACCTGCGCATCGGCGAGGTCAAGCGCAAGCTGCGGGACGCCGGGCACCCGGTGCGCTGAGCGCCGGGCGCCGGGGCGCCCGGGCCTGCGCTCACGGCTCGCGCAGCATCTGCGCCCGCCACTGGAGCGGGCCGCGCGCCACCGCCTTCGGCACCTCCTCGTTCCACCGCTCGGCCAGCTCGTCCATGGGGCGCACCAGGGCGCGGCGCGCCCACGGCCGGGCGAGCCGGGCGACGACGGCCACGACCGGCCGCAGCAGCCACCGGCCCTGCACGGACACCGTCACACGGACCTGCCACCCCCCTTCCGCCGGACGGGGCGCCACGGTCACCTGCGCCCGTGCGAGGCGATGGTCCAGACGCACCCGGGCAGGCCCGCCGCGCGCGGGCGCCCCGGTGTCCGCCGCCGCCCACCAGGCGTCGAGGTCCAGCCGGGCGCTGCCCGAAACGCGCAGCAGCCATGGCCGTGCGCCCTCGCCCCGCGCCGTGCCGTCCACCTCGACGAGCCGGGGGCGCCGGGCATCCTTGAGTACGCCCACCAGGCGGACGGTGCCGTCCGGCGCGGTCGTCGTGTGCTCCAGCCGGATCCCGCGTCCTCGGTCCCACTCCCTGACCACGAGGCGGACCTTCGCTTCCTCGTCCGAGGCGTCGTAGACCGCCCCGGGCCGCAGGTGCCGCCCCGTGAGCAGCGAGACGTCCGGCAGGGCGCGCCCCCCGGGCAGCAGCACCCGTCCGCCCTCGGTCCGGGACTGCTCCACGACCTCGGCGATCATGCCGACCATGCCCGACAACCACGCACGGGGTACCGGCGCGAGGTGCACGGCGTGACTGATGATGCGGACCATACCGGCAGCATGGCGGCGGCGCGGTCGCGGCGGCAGACGGCGAACACGGCAGTCGCGGGCCCGGCAACCTGCCGGAACCGGGCACCGAGCCCCGGCGGCCGGTGCCGCACCCACGGAGCGGCAACCCGCCGACGCGCGGGCACACGCCTGGTCTAGCCGGCGCGCCGGTCGGCGACGCGGTCACCCGACAGGAGGGGCCGCGCGGCGGCGAGGGTGAGGGCTGAGAGGGTCACGCCGCTCGCGGCGCTGACGGCTGCCGCGGGCAGGGAGCCGTCCGCGAGGATGAGCCCGCTGACGGCGGAGCCGCCCGCGATGCCTGTGGTGACCAGGGTGACCAGCCAGGCGAAGGCTTCGGTGACGGTGCCCGCGGGGGCCAGTTCGCCGGTGAGCCGGAACACCACGGTGAGCAGCGGCGCGAAGAACACCCCGCTCAGCAGGGCGACCAGCGCCATCGGCAGCGGGCCGGGGACCAGGGCGAAGGGCCAGAAGGCCACGGCCATCCCGGCGCCGGTGACGGCCGCCTTGGTGGCCGCGTCCGCCCGCCAGGGCAGGGCCGCGATCAGCAGGGCGCCGATCAGGGCGCCGGTGGAGTTGAGCGCCAGCAGCGTGCCCGCGCCGCCCGGCAGCGGGTGGCGCTCGGCGTAGGCGACGGCGAAGACGTTGAACGTGCCCAGCGCCCAGCCGCAGCCGGTCAGCGCGCACAGCAGTACGACCAGGGCCCGGCTGCGCAACGGCCCCAGCCAGTGGACGCAACGGGCGGCGGAGGCCCAGGCACGCGAGGGCGGAGAGGTCGCGACGCTGATCGCGCCCACCACCCCGAGGACCGCGGCGACCGGCAGCGCCAGCCGGGCCGGACCGGCCACGGCCAGGCCGCCGACCAGCAACGGGCCGCCGATGAAGACCAGTTCCTGCGCGCCGGCGTCCACGGCGTACGCCGACTCCAGTTCGTCCGGCTCGACGAGATCGGGCCAGAGCGCCCGCAGGCACGGCTCCAGCGGCGGTGACGCGGCCCCGGCGACGGCCGGACCGAGCACGGCCACCGCCGTGCTGCCCGGTGCGGCGGCCAGCGCGGCGAAGCCGGCGGCCGAGACCAGGGACGAGAGGATGAGCACGTGCGGCTGGCCCAGCCGGTCCACCCACCGCCCGAGCAGCGGTCCGCCGATCGCCCCCGACACGGCGTAGACACCCCCGGCGGCGCCGACCAGCCGGTAGTCGGCGCCCGCCGCGCGCAGCGTCAGCGCGATGGCCAGGGCCGCCATGGCGGTCGGCAGCCGTCCGACGAGTGAACCGGCCAGCAGCCGGCCCACATGGGGCCGGCGGAGCAGCTTCAGATACGGCACGAGTCACCCACGGAGGTCCAGCGCCGCGGCGATCACGTCGTGCACCAGGGTCTCACCGGGCGCGCGGTTCTCCTTCAGCCGTTCGAGGTCCTCCCGTCCGAACCAGTCGTACGCCGTGTGCTTGCCCGGCTCCAGGCGCGGACGTGTGAGGTCGCCGTCGACGTCGACCACGAAGTCCGCCTCGTGGCGCAGGCCCCGGCCGTCGTCGCCCTCCCAGGTGGACACCCCGATCAGCCGCCGTACCGCGCGCAGCCGCCGGCCGGTCTCTTCCACCACCTCGCGCGCGAGGGCCGCCAGGAGGGTCTCGCCGGGCTCCACGTGGCCGCCGACGATGTCCCAGCTGTCCGGGAAGAGCCTGCGGCCGGGGGAGCGGCGCTGGGCGAAGGCCCTGCCCTCCGCGTCGAGGACCACCGCCCCGACGGCCCACGTCTCGCCCGGACGAGGCACCGGCATCACGATCCCCGCCACCTCGACGCCCGTACTGGTCCCCTCGCGGTTCGCGTCCATGGCCGCAGAGCGTAGCCCCGATACGCCGCGCACCGGGCCGCTATGGAACCGCTGCCCAGCTGCCGGGCCGCGGCCGCTGGGAGCCGTCGTGGACCTTGCCGCATGGGGACCGGGAGCCGTTTCCGCGCCTTGGTGCGCCGGGCCACCCGGACCGCCAGGGCTTCACCGAGCGCACGATCGCGGGTGGAGGAGTCCTGCCGCAGCAGGGCGCGCACGGCGCTGCTCGCCGCGTGCGCCGGCGGCGACGGCGCAGGCGCCGAGCCGTCAGGCAGGCTGGACGGTGATCGTGCAGAGGCGTTTGGTGGCCCGGGTCGCTGCCACGTACACGTCTCTTTCCCCACCTGGGCGGTTGGTGATGATCTCCTCGGGGTTCAGGACGACGACTCCGTCGAATTCCAGGCCGCGCGCTTCGGACGCCGGCACGATGCGCGCGTGGTGAGCGATGCCCTGGGCCGCCAGCTCGCTCACCCTGGCGTCCGCGCAGATCACTGCCAGAAGCTCGCCCGGGTGAGCGGCGCTCTGGGCCCGCAGTTCCTGAACGACGGCGGTGGCCAACCCGTCCGCGGGCGCGGTCACGGTGCGCGGGCTCTCACCGCTTCGCAGTGAGCGTGTGGGCTTCTGGTCCGGGGCGATCCGCCTGAGCAGGCCATGGACGCTCCGCAGGATCTCCCGCGTGGTGCGGTAGCTGACGGTGAGGTCGTGCCGTGTGAACCGCGGTCCGACGTGCGGGCTCAGTGCCTCCGTCCAGTCGCGAGCCGTCGCGACCGGACCTGCCTGGGCGAAGTCACCCACCAGCGTCATCGACCGTGACGGGCAGCGGCGGACGATCATCCGCCACTGCATGGCGGTCAGTTCCTGCGCCTCGTCGACGACGACGTGCCCGTACGTCCGCTCGGGAGGCCCGTCGACCTGGCTCGCCGCCTCGTCCAGCAACGGCGCATCGGCATCGGTCCACGGGGCGTCCTGACCGCGCAGCAGAAGGGACCGCTCCTGCGCGGTCAGGCGCGGCAGGTGCTCGGCGAGGGCGTCGGGGTCCGTCAGGAGCGCTGCCACGAGGTCGCCGGGTGCCAGCCGCGGCCACAACACTTCGACCGATCGGTCGACGCCGGGGTCGCCGAGGAGATCGGCTCGGATGGCGTCCAGGTCCAGCTCGTGGACCGGACCCGGGCCGGCCGCACCTTCGACTCGGCGGTGGGCGGCTCCCGTGAACCGGTCCAGGTCGAGGCCCGTCATCCTCTCGGCATCGGCGTCGATCTGCTCCAGGATGTCGCCCAGGTCCGCTCGCACCGCGTCGGTGACGGCGTCGACCAAGAGCTCTTTGAACACCTGGCGCGCGGGATTGTGCCCCGGTGCGGCCTTCACGGCGGCGTCGCGTGCCGTGGCGACCTCCTGGCCGGAGAGGCGGACCAGTTCCTGTCCGACCCGCACGGCGAAGCCACCGGCGGGGGCCTGGTGGACGCGCAGCAGGCCGGCCAGGGCGTCGGCGAGGTCACAACTGCCCTTGAGACGCGCAGTGTCGAACAGGTCCACCGTCTCTGTGGACACTCCGGCCAGTTCCCGGCAGGTCGCCAGAACGACGTCGTTCTCCCCCAGCGCCGGAAGGACCTGGGAGATGTAGTCGAGGAACCGGGTGTTCGGGCCCACCACCAGGACGCCGTCCTCCGCGGCGCGCGGGAACGCGTACAGGACATAGGCGGCCCGGTGCAGGGCGACCACCGTCTTGCCGGTGCCGGGACCGCCCTGCACCACGGTCACCCCGCGGTGGGCGGAGCGGACGATCTGGTCCTGCTCGGCCTGCAGCGTCGCGACGGCCGCGTCCATCCTGCCCGTACGCCGGGCCGACAGCGCCTCGATCAACGGACCGTCCCCCACGACGTCCTCGTGGGTCGGGGTGGTCCCGTCCAGCAGTTCGTCGCTCACCGAGACGACCGAGCGCTCCTCGAGGCGCAGGTGCCGTCGCCGTCGCAGGCCCATGGGGTGGACCGGTGTCGCCTCGTAGAAGGGCCGCGCCGCGTTCGCGCGCCAGTCCACGAGCAGAGGCAGGTCGTCGGCCTCCGTATGCAGTCCGATCCGCCCGATGCGCAGGGCCGTGCCATCCGGCCAGTCGATGCGCCCGAACACCAACCCCTTCTCGGCGCCCTCAAGGCGGCTGATCTCCTTGGTCAGACGCTCGGCGGCGATTTCTTTCTCGTACGCCTCACCGGCGCCTTCAGTGGGGGCCTTCAGCACACGCGCCCGGTGCACTCGGGCCTCGGAGAGCCGCTCGGTGAGCAGTTCGTACACGGAGGACACATATTGCTGCTCCGACGCAACGGCGCGTACAGCGGGATCATTCATCTGTGGCAACGGGGGGCTCCTTCGATCCGAGCCACACCATACGGTCAAGCTCCCCATGAGGTAAGTCTTGACTTATCCGGTGAAGTTGTGTCCCCCGGCTGAATCCATGACGGTTGGCCCTTTCATGTGCCACGCATTCCACCCGTTCCGGATTCCGCTGATCGCGCTCGCCGATGCCGCTGTCGCATGGATGAGCCCGCCCTTGGGTCTCGGAATACCGGTGATTTTGTGCCGCGCTCGGGAAATGCGAGGATCCGGCTGAGGGGTCTCATCTGGGGGTTCACGTGGATCAATCGATGGGTGACCGACGGATCAGGCACGCCAGGTCGCTATCCAACGGGAACGATGTCGACCCAACCCGCCTCGACCAGAATGACAAATACCCCAACCAGTCGGATCGTGTTGGGTGTGGCCCGTCCAGGGTTCATGAAGGACGCATAGAAATTGTGGATGTGCCCCGCGACCCCGGCGAAATCGATGACGAGACACACGCCGAATGCGATCAAAGTCAGACCGACGACAAGACTGGGCATGATATCTCCTCGAGCGCGCTCTTCTGCCGTTGAGGCGTCAGATCACATTTTCGGCTGAACATATGAGGTCAATCGGTCGTCGGTCGCGTTCGCCGTTGATCGGCGCGCAGTGGCGCGGACCGGGCCATTGCTCCCCCAAGCCGCCGCGGACGGGCCCACCGGCATGCGGCCGGGACCCGCGGAAAGGGGCCCCGGGCGACAAGATCACCCGTGGCCCCTTCCGGGCTTGCCTCGACGATCCCCCTCTGCGGGTCGGTGCCCCAGGGCGCCGCGGACCGCCGCGCCGCGTAGCCGCGTCAGCCGGTGATCCCCAGCCTGGCGTCGTGCAGCCGGGCCACCGCGTCCTTGTCGCCCTCCGTCTCCACCCGGGCGGAGTCCTGCCGGCCGAAGGCGAACAGCAGCAGCTCGCCGGGCTCCCCGGTGACCGTGACGACCGGTGCGCCCCGGTGTGCCACCGCGGTCTGGCCGTCCGGACGGCGCAGCACCACGCCGACCGGGGCCTTGCGGCCCAGCAGGCGGGCGGAGCGCTCCAGCCGGGACCAGAGCAGATCGGCGAAGACGGGGTCCAGTTCGCGCGGCGACCAGTCCGGCTGGGCCCGGCGCACGTCCTCGGCGTGGACGTAGAACTCGACGGTGTTGGCCGCCTCGTCGACCTGCTTGAGGGCGAACGGCGACAGCCGCGGCGGCCCGGTGCGGATCAGCCGGATCAGTTCCTGGTAGGGCCGCTCGGCGAATTCCTTGCGCACGCGCTCCGACCGGTCGGCGAGGAAGGGGATGACCAGACCGGCCGAGGCGTCACTGCGGCGCTCCCGCACCACGATGTGGGCGGCGAGGTCGCGGGTGGTCCAGCCCTCGCAGAGGGTGGGCGCCTCGGGTCCGGCACTCTCCAGCAGGTCGGCGAGGAGCAGACGTTCACGCTGGGCATGAGTCGACATGCCGTCAGCCTACGTCCGCCCCCCGCCGGTGGGCAGCAACTACGACAGCGGTTTCGTCAGCTTCTTGCCGTCCGGCTGGTTGCTGAGGGTCAGGGAGCAGGAGATGGTGTCCTTGCCCTGCAGCTGGTAGCCCGCGAGCTTCGGGTACAGCGCGTAGTAGAAGTACCCGGGGTTGTCCTTGACGTCCTTCAGGTGCTTGGCGGCATCGGCCTCGCACAGCTTCAGGACCTTCGCCTTGAGTGCGGCCTCGGTGGCGAAGGTGCCCGTGATGGTCTCGTTGGCGATGACCTCGGCGTCGTGCGGGCCGTTGCAGGGGACCGCGGTGACCTCGGTGACGCTGCTGTCCAGGCCCGGGTCGTTGAAGCACTGGCCCGGGTTGAGCACGACGTACTTGCGGAAGCTCTCCGACGGGTCCGGCTGCGTGGCCGCGTTCGCCGTGTCCTCGGTGGAGGGGGCCGAGGGCGTGGGGCCGGCGCTCGTGGAACCGGTGGCGCCCTTGTCGTCGCCGCCGCTGAGCGCGACCGCCAGACCGCCGACGACGACGGCCACCAGGACGACCGCGCCGATGACGATCGCGGCCACCTTCGCGCCGCCACCGCTGCGCGGCGGCTGCGGCGGGGGCGGGTAGCCGTGACCGCCGCCCTGCGGCGCCGCTCCCGGGAACGGCGACTGGTTCTGGAACGGCGGCTGCGCTTGCGGCTGGTACTGCGGCCGAGGCTGGTACTGCGGCGGGCCGAAACCCCCCGGGGGCGGCCCAAAACCGCCGCCCTGTCCGGGGCGTGGGTCGTCGGGCGGCGACGGCGGAGGAAAACTCATGGACGAAGCATGCCCCATACGGGTGAGCGGAGTGCGGGCAGGAGCCGAAGTCGCAGCGCCCGCGGCGGGCAGAATGGAGGTATGGAATCCCCGCTCGACCCAGCCCTCGCCGCCCGTCTCAAGCGCACCGCCGACGGCCTCGTGCCCGCCGTCGCGCAGCAGTACGACACCGGCGAGGTCCTCATGCTCGGATGGATGGACGACGAGGCGCTGCACCGCACCCTCACCACCGGCCGCTGCACCTACTGGAGCCGCAGCCGTCAGGAGTACTGGGTCAAGGGCGACACCTCCGGACACGTCCAGCACGTGAAGTCCGTGGCCCTGGACTGCGACGGCGACACGATCCTGGTCAAGGTCGACCAGGTCGGCGCGGCCTGCCACACCGGCGACCGCACCTGCTTCGACGCCGGTGAACTGCCGACCGCCTGAACCGCCGCGCCCGGGCGCGGGACCGCCGCGGTACTAGGCTGCGGACCATGACCACGGGCACCGTCACCCCCGACCTCGACACCTTCCGCAAGCTGGCGCGGGACCGGCGTGTCATCCCGGTCAGCAGGAGGCTGCTGGCCGACGGCGACACCCCGGTGGGCCTGTACCGCAAGCTCGCCGCCGAGCGTCCCGGCACCTTCCTGCTGGAGTCCGCGGAGAACGGCCGCTCGTGGTCCCGTTACTCCTTCGTCGGTGTCCGTAGCGCCGCCACCCTGACCGAGCGCGACGGCCAGGCCCACTGGCTCGGCACGCCGCCGGTCGGGGTGCCGGCCGGCGGCGACCCGCTGGAGGCGCTGCGGGCCACGACCGACGCCCTGCACACCCCGCGCGACCTGCACGACGACGCCGGACTGCCGCCGTTCACCGGGGGCATGGTCGGCTACCTCGGCTACGACGTCGTACGCCGCCTGGAGCAGATCGGCGACCACGCCCGCGACGACCTGGGGCTGCCCGAGCTCACCATGCTGCTCACCTCCGACCTGGCGGTGCTCGACCACTGGGACGGCTCGGTGCTCCTGATCGCCAACGCGATCAACCACAACGACCTGGAAACCGGCGTCGACGAGGCGTACGCCGAGGCCGTGCGGCGGCTCGACGCCATGACCGCCGACCTGGCCCGTCCGGTGGACTCCGCGCCCGCCGAACTGCCCCCCTCCCGGCTGCCGGAGGAGGTCGTCTCGCGCTTCGGCGGTGCCGCGTACCAGGCGGCGGTGGAGACCACCAAGGAGTACATCCGGGCCGGCGACGCCTTCCAGGTCGTGCCCTCGCAGCGATTCGAGACACCCTGCCCGGCGACCGCGCTCGACGTCTACCGCGTGCTGCGGGCGACCAACCCCTCCCCGTACATGTACCTGCTGCGCTTCGACGGCTTCGACGTCGTGGGCTCCAGCCCGGAGGCACTGGTGAAGGTGGAGGACGGCCGGGCGATGGTGCACCCCATCGCCGGCACCCGGCCGCGCGGCGCGACGCCCCAGGAGGACCAGGCGCTCGCCGACGAACTGCTCGCCGACCCCAAGGAGCGCGCCGAGCACCTGATGCTGGTGGACCTCGGCCGCAACGACCTCGGACGAGTCTGCGAGCCCGGCAGCGTCGAGGTGGTCGACTTCATGTCGATCGAGCGCTACAGCCACGTCATGCACATCGTCTCCACCGTCACCGGCAGCGTCGGCGCCGGCCGCACGGCCTTCGACGTCCTCACCGCCTGCTTCCCCGCGGGCACCCTGTCGGGCGCGCCCAAACCGCGCGCCATGCAGATCATCGACGAACTGGAGCCCACCCGGCGTGGGCTGTACGGGGGCGCCGTGGGCTACCTCGACTTCGCCGGGGACTCCGACACCGCCATCGCCATCCGCACCGCGGTGCTCCGCGACGGGACCGCCTACGTGCAGGCCGGCGCGGGCGTCGTCGCCGACTCCGACCCGGTCGGCGAGGACACCGAATGCCGGAACAAGGCGGCCGCGGTGCTCCGTGCCGTGGCCACGGCGAGCCGGATGCGCGCACGGGCGTGAGCGGCGGGGGCATGAGCGGCGCCGGGCGGGCGGGGCGCGGGGGTGCCCCCGCGTGCCGGGGCGGCGCGGCGACGGGGGATAGTGGTCGGGTGAGCAGCTCCGTACCGCAGCCCAGCACCGTCGCAGAACCGGCCGCCGAGCCCGCAGTCCGCCGGGCGGGCGGCCGCGGCAGCCTCCTCCTCGCCCTGGTGAGCGGCGTGACCGGTGCCGCGGTCGTGCTCCTGGCCTCGGGCAAGACCTGGCAGGAGGGCAGCGTCCCGTTCACGGACGGCGGGATGCCGGTCAGCGTCTCCGGCCACCAGGTCACCGGGGTGCCGGGCGCGCTCGCGCTGGTGGGCCTCGCCGCCCTCGTCGCGGTCTTCGCCGTACGGGGAGCGGCCCGCCTGCTCGTCGGCGGGCTGATCGCGCTGTGCGGGGCCGGAGCCCTCGCGGCGGCACTGCTCGCGCTCGGCGACACCGCGGCCCTGGATGCGGCCGCGGCCACCGCCAGCGGTCTGTCCCGCACCACCGTCTCCGGGTCCTCCACCAGCGCCTGGCCGGGCGTCTGCGCGGCCGGCGGCGTACTGCTGCTGCTCGCCGGGGCCGTCGCGGTGCTCCGCGCGCGGACCTGGCCGGGCATGTCGAACCGGTACGACCGTGACACCCCCAAGGCGGCGCGTACGGCCCGCGCCGACGCACCCGCCGCCGGGGAGGAGCGCCCCGAGGACCTGTGGAAGGCGCTGGACCGCGGTGAGGACCCCACCGAGGCGTCCTGACGCGCCGGGCCACCCCCGCGCGCGGAGCGACAGCGGAACGGGGGACAATGGCGCATGACGCGCGCCATCGCGCGGGCGGACAACTGACGACCCTTCTGTAGAACGACTTGGGAGCACTCATGGCGGGCAACAGCCACGGACACACCCCTGCCGCCTGGACCGGCGTGACCATCGCCTTCATCGGCTTCTGCGCCGCGGCTGCCTTCGTCGTCCTGGCGGAGCCGATCGGGATGTTCGCCGGCCTGGCGGTCGCCGCCCTGGGCGGTCTCGTCGGTCTCGGCATGCGCGCCGCGGGTCTCGGCCAGTCGGCGCCGGAGAAGCACCGCGGCTGACGCGGACACAGGACCCCGAAGCCGCCGCCGGCCCATCCGCCCGCGGCGGCTTCGCCCTTGTCCGGCCACCCCGGCTGTCCCGGCCCGGCGCGGCGCGGGACAATCACCGCGTGACCGAGACTGCAGCCAGGCCGAAGCCGAGTGACCTCGCCGCCCCGCTGGGCGTCCTCGGCGGCGTCGTCGCCGCCTTCGCGTACGTCGGGACCTTCGACCCGAACGAGGCCGGGCACTACCCGGTCTGCCCGCTGCTGCACTACACGGGCCTGTACTGCCCCGGCTGCGGCGGGCTGCGCAGCGCCTACGCGGTCGTGCACGGCCACTTCGGCACGGCGCTCGGCCTCAACGCGGCGGCCGTGGCCGGTTACGTGCTCTGCGCCGTGCTGTGGACGCTCTGGTTCAGCCGGACGCTGCGCGGCCGGCCGCTCGCGCTTCCGCTGCGGGCCGTCCACTGGTGGGCCATCGCGGGCGCCGTCGCGCTCTTCACCGTCGTCCGGAACCTCCCGTTCGGGGCGGCGCTGGCGCCCTGACCCGCGGCACGAGGACGTCCGGACGGTTCGCCGGAAGTGCCCCCGCTCGACCGGATGCGGGTCCTGCGCCCCCCGGCGGTTACCATCGCAGTGCCGGTGGAACATCTCACTGGCTTGATCGTTTCGCTGTGGGAAGGGGTCCGGTCGCGTGAGTGTGCTCGACGAGATCATCGACGGAGTCCGCGAGGACCTCGCCGGACGGCAGGCCCGTGTCTCCCTCGACGAGCTCAAGGAGCGGGCGGCGAAGGCGCGCGACGCCAAGGACGGCGTGGCGGCCCTGCGCGGCGACAGCGTCCGGGTCATCTGCGAGGTCAAGCGGTCCAGCCCCTCCAAGGGCGCCCTCGCCGCGATCGCCGACCCCGCGGGCCTGGCCGCGGACTACGAGGCGGGCGGCGCCGCCGTGATCTCGGTCCTCACCGAGCAGCGCCGCTTCGGCGGTTCGCTGGCCGACCTCGAGGCGGTCCGCGGCAAGGTGGACATCCCCGTGCTGCGCAAGGACTTCATCGTCACCGCCTACCAGCTCTGGGAGGCCCGCGCCCACGGCGCCGACCTGGCGCTGCTGATCGTCGCGGCACTGGAGCAGGACGCACTGGTCTCCCTGATCGAGCGGGCCGAGTCCATCGGCCTCACCCCGCTGGTCGAGGTCCACGACGAGGAGGAGGTCGGGCGGGCCGTCGACGCGGGCGCCCGGATCATCGGCGTCAACGCGCGCAACCTCAAGACCCTCGAGGTCGACCGCGGTACCTTCGCCCGCGTCGCCCCGGAGATCCCGGACCACATCGTCAAGGTGGCGGAGTCCGGCGTCCGCGGTCCGCACGACCTCATCGCCTACGCCAACGACGGTGCCGACGCCGTGCTCGTCGGCGAGTCCCTGGTGACCGGCCGCGACCCCAAGACCGCCGTGGCCGACCTCGTCGCCGCCGGCGCACACCCCGCACTGCGCCACGGACGGGGCTGACCGGCGCCATGATGGGTTACGCGCGACTGGCCCGGGGCTGCCGGCCCCGGGGCTGCCGCGCGCCCGCGCGGCGCGTCCTCGGCCGTCGCGTGCGCTACCACATCGGCTGCGAGCCGGGTCAGATCAACGGGCGCCGATGGCGCTGACGGCGGCGCCGTCCCCTCGATGACCGGGGCCCGGGTGTGCCCACCGGCCCTCCGCCGGTGAGTCCCCGGCCGTACCCCCGGTCGGGGACGCGTGCCCATGCCGCGGGCGCCGCCGAACGCGCCGCCCGTACCGCAAGCGACCACCGGTACGCGAGACCCGGGGGCGGCCGACGCGCCCCCGAAGGAGCCGAGAACGTCATGCCCGAAGACTTCTTCATTCCCGACCCCGAGGGCCGGGTGCCCAGCGCCGAGGGCTACTTCGGCCGCTTCGGCGGCAAGTTCATCCCGGAGGCGCTGGTCGCCGCCGTGGACGAGGTCGCCGTCGAGTACGACAAGGCGAAGTCCGACCCCGCCTTCGCGGCGGAGCTGAACGACCTGCTGGTGCACTACACCGGCCGCCCGAGCCCGCTCACCGAGGTGCCGCGGTTCGCGCAGCACGCCGGCGGGGCCCGGGTCTTCCTCAAGCGGGAGGACCTCAACCACACCGGCTCACACAAGATCAACAACGTGCTGGGCCAGGCGCTGCTCACCAAGCGCATGGGCAAGACCCGGGTCATCGCCGAGACCGGCGCCGGCCAGCACGGCGTCGCCACCGCCACCGCCTGCGCCCTGTTCGGGCTGGAGTGCACCGTCTACATGGGCGAGGTCGACACCGAGCGGCAGGCGCTCAACGTGGCCCGCATGCGCATCCTGGGTGCCGAGGTGGTCCCGGTGAAGTCGGGCAGCCGCACCCTGAAGGACGCGATCAACGAGGCGTTCCGCGACTGGGTCGCCAACGTCGACCGCACGCACTACCTGTTCGGCACGGTCGCGGGCCCGCACCCCTTCCCGGCGATGGTGCGCGACTTCCACCGGGTCATCGGCGTCGAGGCGCGCCGCCAGGTCCTGGAGCGCGCAGGCCGGCTGCCGGACGTGGTCGCCGCCTGCGTGGGCGGCGGATCCAACGCGATCGGCCTCTTCCACGCCTTCATCCCGGACGAGGCGGTGCGCCTGCTCGGTCTGGAGGCGGCCGGCCACGGCGTGGACTCCGGAGAGCACGCGGCGACCCTGACCGTCGGCGAGCCCGGCATCCTGCACGGCTCCCGCAGTTACGTCCTGCAGGACGACGAGGGGCAGATCACCGAGCCGTACTCGATCTCGGCCGGACTGGACTACCCGGGCATCGGCCCCGAGCACGCCTACCTCAAGGAGACCGGCCGCGCCGAGTACCGCCCGGTCACCGACGACGAGGCGATGCAGGCGCTGCGCCTGCTCTCGCGCACCGAGGGCATCATCCCGGCCATCGAGAGCGCGCACGCCCTGGCGGGCGCGCTGGGGGCCGGCCGGGAACTCGGCGAGCAGGGACTGGTGCTGGTCAACCTCTCCGGGCGCGGGGACAAGGACATGGACACGGCCGCCCGTTACTTCGGGCTGTACGGCGAGACCGAGGGAGCACAGCGGTGAGCGGTCGGATCGAGCTGCTGGACCGGACCCTGGCCGGCGCCAAGGCCGAGGGACGCGCCGCCCTGGTGGCCTACCTCCCGGCGGGGTTCCCGACCGTCGAGGGCGGCATCGAGGCGGCGAAGGCCGCGCTGGAGGGCGGCGCCGACATCGTCGAGATCGGCCTGCCGCACAGCGACCCCGTGCTGGACGGCCCGGTCATCCAGACCGCGGACGACATCGCGCTGCGCGGCGGCGTGCGGATCAAGGACGTGCTGCGCACCGTGCGCGAGGCGCACGCCGCGACCGGGAAACCGATCCTGGTCATGACCTACTGGAACCCGGTGGACCGGTACGGCGCCGAGCGTTTCGCGGCCGGGCTGGCGGAGGCGGGCGGCGCCGGGTGCATCCTGCCGGACCTGCCGGTGGAGGAGTCCGAGACGTGGCGGAAGGCCGCCGAGCAGCACGGGCTGGCCACCGTGTTCGTGGTCGCCCCGAGCAGCCGGGACGAGCGGCTGGCGAAGATCACGGCGGCGGGCTCCGGCTTCGTCTACGCGGCCTCGCTGATGGGCGTCACCGGTACCCGCGAGAGCGTCGGCGCCGAGGCGGCCGACCTGGTGCGGCGCACCCGCGCCCAGACCGAGCTGCCGGTCTGCGTGGGCCTGGGCGTCTCCAACGCCGCCCAGGCGGCCGAGGTCGCGGGCTTCGCGGACGGGGTGATCGTCGGCTCGGCGTTCGTCAAGCGGCTGCTGGACGCACCCGACCTGGAGCAGGGCCTCGCCGGGGTGCGCGAGCTCGCGGCGGACCTCGCCCGGGGCGTCCGCCGGTAGCGGCGCCTCACTCTTCCGGGCGAAAGATGGGCCGGGGGTACGCGCGAGCGTGCCCCCGGTTCGTTGTGCCTGGGTGTGAGCGAGAAGAACCGTGAAGGAAAGCGCACCGCCCGGGAGCGGCTGCAGGAGCAGCGCGAACACGACCAGCGCAAGCACAGGCGCAAGAGGACGCTGATCGTCGCGGGCTCCGTGGTGGGGGTCCTGGCGATCGGCGCCGTCATCGGGGTGGTGGTGTCGAGCAGCGGCGGCGGAACCGGTGCCCCGGCCACCACCCCGGTGGGCGCGACCGGCAAGGACAGGCTGGCCCTCCCGAACGGTGCGAGCGACGCCCCGTCCACCCTGACCGTGTACGAGGACTTCCGGTGCCCGGCCTGCGCGGCCTACGAGAACGAGCTCCGCGACACCATCCACGGCCTCCAGGACCAGGGCGAGCTCAAGGTCGAGTACCACCTCGTCCGGCTCATCGACGGGAACCTGGGCGGCACCGGCTCGCTCAACGCCGCCAACGCGGCGGCCTGCGCGCAGGACGAGGGGAAGTTCCGCGCGTACCACGACGTGCTGTACCGGAACCAGCCGCAGGAGAACGACGACCGCTTCGCCGACAAGAACTACCTGCTGGAGCTGGCGGGCAAGGTGCCGGGGCTGAAGACGTCCGCGTTCACCGCCTGCGTGAAGGACGGCCGGTACGACGACTGGGTGAACGCCAACAACAAGGCCTTCGGCACCGCGGGCTTCAACTCCACGCCCACCATCCTGCTCAACGGCGGTGACAACCTCCTCGCCCAGGGGCAGCCCAACCTGACCGCCGACCGGCTGAGGCAACTGGTCACCGAGGCCAACAAGGGCAAGAAGCCCGGCACCGCGACCCAGGGCGCCACCCCGCCGAGCGCCTCGGGGGCACCGGGCACGCCCGGTTCCGCGAGCGGCTCGGCGCCCGGGGAGGGCTCCGCCACGGCCTCCCGAAGCGCCTGAGCCCGCCGCCTGTTATCCAGCCGTTGCCGGGCGGGTGCCCGCCGTAGCCGCCCGGCACGGTAGCGTCGGCAGTGCCATGGAACTCATCGCATTCATCCCCAGCCCGTCGCGCGGGGTCATCCAC
Organism: Streptomyces sp. ME19-03-3; assembly: GCA_033793685.1. Taxonomy (GTDB): domain Bacteria; phylum Actinomycetota; class Actinomycetes; order Streptomycetales; family Streptomycetaceae; genus Actinacidiphila. Next base: position 321,022 of record JARAXD010000002.1, read on the forward strand.
CTCGGCCCCATCCCTCTGCGCGGCTATGCCTTCTGCATCATCATCGGTGTCTTCGTGGCCGTGTGGCTCGGCGGCAGGCGATGGGTCGCCCGCGGCGGACTGAAGACCACGGTCGCCGACATCGCCGTGTGGGCGGTCCCGTTCGGCCTGGTCGGCGGCCGCCTCTACCACGTGATCACCAGTTACGAGCTCTACTTCGGTGAGGGCAAGGACTGGGTCAACGCGTTCAAGGTCTGGGAGGGCGGCCTCGGAATCTGGGGCGCCATCGCCCTGGGCGCCCTCGGCGCCTGGGTCGGTTGCCGGCGCCGCGGTATCTCGCTGCCCTCGTACGCCGACGCCGTGGCCCCGGGCATCGCCTTCGCCCAGGCCATCGGCCGCTGGGGCAACTGGTTCAACCAGGAACTCTACGGGCGGGCCACCGATCTGCCCTGGGCGGTGAAGATCGACAGCGCCCACCGGCCGGCGGACAGCCTGGACGTCGCGACGTACCACCCGACCTTCCTCTACGAGTCGCTGTGGTGCGTCGGTGTGGCCGTACTGGTCATCTGGGCCGACCGGCGCTTCAAGCTCGGCCACGGCCGCGCCTTCGCGCTGTACGTCGCGGCGTACACCGTCGGGCGCTTCTGGATCGAGTACCTGCGCGTCGACGACGCCCACCACGTCCTCGGCCTGCGGCTCAACGACTGGACGTCGATCCTGGTCTTCGTCGCCGCCGTGGCCTACATGGTCGTCTCGGCGAAGCTGCGGCCTGGCCGCGAGGAGGTCGTCGAGCCGGCGGCCGTCGCCGCGGCCGAGGTCTCCGGACCCGACGCGGACGCGGACGCCAAGGACGCGGGCGCCAAGGACGCCAAGGACGCGGACCCCAAGGACGCGAAGGACGCGGGCGCCGACGCCAAGGACGCGGACCCCAAGGACGCGAAGGACGCGGGCGCCGACGGGAAGGCCGACGCCGAGGTCGCCGACGAGCAGGCTGGGAACGGCGACGGAAAGCGGACCGGAGCCGGTGATGCGGAGCCCGCTCCGGACCGGGACGAGAAGGACGCGGCCGGCGTCCCCGTCGACGCCGAGGCCAAGCCCGCCAAGAACCTCTGACGCGCCCGCCGGGCATCCCGCGGCCGCCGCCACCTGCCGGTGACGGCGGCCGCGGTGTTGTGTCGCCGGGTGTGTTTTCGCAGGTAAGGCAGGCTTTGCTTGCTGGAAACGCAGGGAATCCGAGCGTACGGTCGAGGCGTTCGGGGGGAGGGACGCCGGAGCGCCGGCGCCGGGAAGGAGTATCTCGACCATGTCGTCAGCCGTGGAGCGCACCGCACTGGGCGCGGCCCCCGAGCGGAAGCCGGGGGAGGACGAGCAGGCAGCGCCGTACCATGTGGCGCACCACACCCACCGGGACGTGACCGGCGGCTGGCTGCGGCCGGCCGTGTTCGGGGCGATGGACGGTCTGGTGTCCAACCTGGCGCTGATGACCGGTGTCGCCGGCGGCAACGTGGCCCCCTCCACCATCGTGATCACCGGACTGGCCGGGCTCGCGGCGGGCGCCTTCTCCATGGCGGCGGGGGAGTACACCTCGGTCGCCGCACAGCGCGAACTGGTCCAGGCGGAGCTGGACGTCGAGCGGCTGGAACTGCGCCGCAACCCCCAGGACGAGCTGCGCGAACTGGCCGCGCTGTACGTCGCCCGGGGCGTCGAGCCGGAGCTGGCCCACGAGGTGGCCCGGCAGTTGTCCAGCGACCCGGAGCAGGCCCTGGAGATACACGCCCGCGAGGAGCTGGGCGTCGACCCGACCGACCTTCCGTCGCCGCTGGTCGCGGCCGGTTCCTCGTTCCTGTCCTTCGGCATCGGCGCGCTGCTGCCGGTGCTCCCTTACCTGTTCGGTGCGACGGTGGTCTGGCCCGCGGTGATCGTCGCGCTGATCGGTCTCTTCCTCTGCGGGGCGGCCGTGGCGCGTGTGACGGCGCGCAACTGGTGGTTCAGCGGACTGCGCCAGCTCGTCTTGGGCGGAGCCGCCGCCGGGGTTACCTTCGTTCTGGGCGCGCTGTTCGGCACCGCCGTGGGCTGAGCCGGGTCAGAGCACGACTCGTGTTAACCGCTCGTTTCAGCGCGACCGATAAAGGGCATCAGTCTTTGGCGCCGTGGGCAGTGTCGCCTACGTCTCAGGTGAGCGATGCTGGCCCGAAACTGCCTGCTCGTAGCGCTGCTCTAGTCCACATGATGGAATCGGCTATCCAGTTTTCGGCCATCCGGCCATCATGTAACCTGCACGAAATCGCAGAGGGCCAACGTCGTCCCTAGCGCGCATGTCATATGCCAGATGACGACGACGGGAGAGCCGATGCGTTCCGCGTCCACGCACCCCCAGGCCACCGGCTCCGCTTCCGGCCGGGCCCACATGGACGGGCGTCCCGCCCCCCAGGGGATGTACGACCCCCGCAACGAGCACGACGCCTGCGGCGTCGGCTTTGTGGCCACTCTCACCGGTGAGGCGGACCACACGCTCGTGCGGCAGGCCCTGACCGTGCTGCGCAACCTGGAGCACCGCGGGGCCACCGGCTCCGAGCCGGACAGCGGGGACGGCGCGGGCATCCTGATGCAGGTCCCGGACGCGTTCCTCCGGGCGGTCGCCGGCTTCGCACTGCCCGCCGCCGGCTCGTACGCGGTCGGCACGGCCTTCCTGCCCGTCGACGACGAGGACCGCCGCAAGGCCGTCGAGTCCATCGAGCGGCTGGCCGCGGAGGAGGGGCTGACCGCCCTCGGTTGGCGCCAGGTGCCGGTCGACCCGGACGGCCTCGGCGCCACGGCGCGCTCGACGATGCCGTACTTCGCCCAGCTCTTCGTCGCGGACGCGCAGGGCGCGCGCTCCGGCATCGACCTCGACCGCCCGGCCTTCGTGCTGCGCAAGCGCGCCGAGCGCGAGGCGGACGTCTACTTCCCGTCGCTGTCGGCCCGCACGCTGGTCTACAAGGGCATGCTCACCACCGGCCAGCTGGAGCCCTTCTTCCCGGACCTGTCCGACGAGCGCACCGCCACCGCGATCGCCCTGGTCCACTCCCGTTTCTCCACCAACACCTTCCCCAGCTGGCCGCTGGCCCATCCGTACCGCTTCGTCGCCCACAACGGTGAGATCAACACCGTCAAGGGCAACCGCAACTGGATGCGCGCCCGCGAGTCTCAGCTCGCCTCGCAGCTCTTCAGCGGGGACCTGGAGCGGATCTTCCCGGTCTGCACCCCGGACGCGTCCGACACGGCGACCTTCGACGAGGTGCTGGAACTGCTCCACCTCGGCGGGCGCTCGCTGCCGCACAGCGTGCTGATGATGATCCCCGAGGCGTGGGAGAACCACGCCTCCATGGACCCGGCCCGGCGTGCCTTCTACCGGTACCACTCCACCCTGATGGAGCCCTGGGACGGCCCGGCCTGCGTCACCTTCACCGACGGCAGCGTCGTCGGCGCCGTCCTGGACCGCAACGGCCTGCGGCCGGGCCGCTACTGGGTCACGGATGACGGCCTGGTCGTGCTCGCCTCGGAGTCCGGGGTGCTGGACGACATCGCCCCGGACAAGGTGGTCCGCAAGGGCCGGCTGCAGCCGGGGAAGATGTTCCTGGTCGACACCGCCCGGCACCGGATCGTTGAGGACGACGAGATCAAGGCGCAGCTCGCCGCGGAGCACCCCTACGAGGAGTGGCTGGACGCCGGTCTGATCCACCTCGACGACCTGCCCGAGCGCGAGCACATCGTGCACACCCACGCCTCGGTCACCCGCCGCCAGCAGACCTTCGGCTACACCGAGGAGGAGCTGCGGATCATCCTGGCGCCGATGGCCAAGACCGGCGGCGAGCCGCTGGGTTCCATGGGCACCGACTCACCCATCGCGGCGCTGTCCGAGCGGCCCCGGCTGCTGTTCGACTACTTCACCCAGCTGTTCGCGCAGGTCACCAACCCGCCGCTGGACGCCATCCGCGAGGAGCTGGTCACCTCGCTGATCAGCTCCGTCGGCCCGTCCGGCAACCTGCTGGAGCCCTCGCCGGCGTCCTGCCGCACCATCACCCTGCCGTTCCCGGTGATCGACAACGACGAGCTCGCCAAGCTGATCCACATCAACGCCGACGGCGACCTGCCGGGTCTCAAGGCCGCGACGCTGTCCGGCCTGTACCGGGTCTCCGGCGGTGGCGAGGCACTGGCCGCGCGGCTCACCGAGATCTGCGCGGAGGCGGACGCCGCCATAGAGGACGGCGCCCGGCTGATCGTGCTCTCCGACCGGCACTCGGACGCCGAGCACGCGCCGATCCCCTCACTGCTGCTGACCTCCGCCGTCCATCACCACCTCATCCGCACCAAGCAGCGCACCCAGGTGGGGCTGCTGGTCGAGGCCGGCGACGTCCGCGAGGTGCACCACGTCGCGCTGCTCATCGGCTACGGCGCCGCGGCGGTCAACCCGTACCTGGCGATGGAGTCGGTCGAGGACCTGCTGCGCGCGGGGACCTTCCTCTCGGGCCTCGAGCCCGAGGCCGCCATCGGCAATCTGATCAAGGCGCTGGGCAAGGGCGTGCTGAAGGTGATGTCCAAGATGGGCATCTCCACCGTCGCCTCCTACCGCGGCGCGCAGGTCTTCGAGGCCATCGGCCTGGACGGCGACTTCGTCGACACCTACTTCCACGGAACCACCACCAAGATCGGCGGCGCCGGGATCGACGTGATCGCCAAGGAGGTCGCGGCCCGGCACGCCAAGGCCTACCCCGCCTCCGGCATCTCCCCGGCGCACCGCCGGCTGGAGATCGGCGGCGAGTACCAGTGGCGCCGTGAGGGCGAGCCGCACCTGTTCGACCCGGAGACGGTCTTCCGGCTGCAGCACGCCACCCGTTCGCGCCGGTACGACGTCTTCAAGCAGTACACGGACCGGGTGAACGAGCAGTCCGAGCGGCTGATGACGCTGCGCGGCCTGTTCCGGCTCAAGGACGGAGATCGCGCGCCGATCCCCGTCGACGAGGTCGAGCCGGTCTCCGAGATCGTGAGGCGCTTCTCCACCGGCGCCATGTCGTACGGCTCCATCTCGAGCGAGGCGCACGAGACGCTGGCCATCGCCATGAACCAGCTGGGCGGCAAGTCCAACACCGGAGAGGGCGGCGAGGACCCGGACCGCCTGTACGACCCGGCGCGCCGCTCCGCGATCAAGCAGGTCGCCTCCGGCCGCTTCGGCGTCACCTCGGAGTACCTGGTCAACGCGGACGACATCCAGATCAAGATGGCCCAGGGAGCCAAGCCCGGAGAAGGCGGCCAGCTGCCCGGCCACAAGGTGTACCCGTGGGTGGCCGGCACCCGGCACAGCACCCCCGGGGTGGGCCTGATCTCGCCCCCGCCCCACCACGACATCTACTCCATCGAGGACCTGGCGCAGCTCATCCACGACCTGAAGAACGCCAACCCGGCCGCCCGCATCCACGTGAAGCTGGTCTCCGAGGTCGGCGTCGGTACGGTCGCGGCGGGTGTCTCCAAGGCCCACGCGGACGTGGTGCTGATCTCCGGCCACGACGGCGGCACCGGTGCCTCCCCGCTGACCTCGCTGAAGCACGCGGGCGGCCCCTGGGAGCTCGGCCTGGCCGAGACCCAGCAGACGCTGCTGCTCAACGGGCTGCGCGACCGCATCGTGGTGCAGACCGACGGCCAGCTCAAGACCGGCCGCGATGTCGTCATCGCCGCACTGCTGGGCGCCGAGGAGTTCGGCTTCGCGACCGCGCCCCTGGTGGTCTCCGGCTGCGTGATGATGCGGGTGTGCCACCTGGACACCTGCCCGGTCGGCATCGCCACCCAGAACCCGGTGCTGCGCGAGCGCTTCTCCGGCAAGGCCGAGTACGTGGTGAACTTCTTCGAGTTCATCGCACAGGAGGTCCGCGAGCTCCTCGCCGAACTGGGCTTCCGCTCGATCGAGGAGGCCGTCGGCCACGCCGAGCTGATCGACGCCACCGCGGCGGTCGACCACTGGAAGGCCCAGGGCATGGACCTGGCCCCGCTCTTCCACGTACCCGAGCTGCCCGAGGGCGCGGCCCGGCACCGCACCACCGACCAGGACCACGGCCTGGACAAGGCACTCGACAACGAGCTCATCGAGCTCGCCGGGGACGCCCTCGAGAGCGGCGACCCGGTCCGGGCGCAGATCAAGATCCGCAATGTCAACCGCACGGTCGGCACCATGCTCGGCCACGAGGTGACCAAGAAGTACGGTGGCGCGGGCCTGCCCGACGACACCGTCGACATCACGCTGACCGGCTCCGCGGGCCAGTCCTTCGGCGCCTTCCTCCCCAAGGGCATCACGCTCCGCCTGGAGGGCGACGCCAACGACTACGTCGGCAAGGGTCTCTCGGGCGGCCGAGTGATCGTCCGTCCCGACCGGGCCGCCGACCACCTGGCCGAGTACTCGACCATCGCCGGCAACACCATCGCCTACGGCGCCACCGGCGGTGAGCTCTTCCTGCGCGGCACCACCGGCGAGCGCTTCTGCGTCCGAAACTCCGGCGCCACCGTCGTGTCCGAGGGCGTGGGCGACCACGGCTGCGAGTACATGACCGGCGGCCGCGCGGTCGTCCTCGGCCCGACGGGCCGCAACTTCGCGGCCGGCATGTCCGGCGGCATCGCGTACGTCCTCGACCTCGACCCCCACAACGTCAACACCGGCATGGTGAACGTCGAGGAGCTGGACGCCGACGACATCAAGTGGCTGCACGACGTGGTGCGCCGCCACCAGGAGGAGACCGGCTCGACCGTCGCCGAGCGCCTGCTCGCCGACTGGGGCCGCACCCTCACCCGCTTCGGCAAGGTCATGCCGAGGGACTACAAGGCAGTGCTCGCCGCCAAGAACGCCGCCGAGCAAGCCGGGCTCTCCGAGTCCGAGACCGTCGCGAAGATGATGGAGGCGGCACATGGCTGACCCGAAGGGCTTCCTCACCACACCCCGCGAGACCGCTCCCACCCGCCCGGTCGAGGAGCGCAAGCAGGACTGGAACGAGGTCTACGTTCCCGGCGGCCTGCTGCCGATCATCACCAAGCAGGCCGGACGCTGCATGGACTGCGGCATCCCCTTCTGCCACAACGGCTGTCCGCTGGGGAACCTGATCCCCGAGTGGAACGACTACGCCTACCGTGAGGACTGGAAGGCCGCCAGCGAGCGCCTGCACGCGACCAACAACTTCCCGGAGTTCACCGGTCGCCTCTGCCCCGCCCCCTGCGAGTCGGCCTGTGTGCTCGGCATCAACCAGCCGGCGGTGACCATCAAGAACGTCGAGGTCACCATCATCGACCGGGCCTGGGACAGCGGGGACGTCACGCCGCAGCCCCCGGACCGGCTCTCCGGCAAGACCGTGGCCGTCATCGGCTCCGGTCCGGCGGGTCTGGCCGCCGCCCAGCAGCTGACCCGGGCGGGCCACACGGTCGCGGTGTACGAGCGGGCCGACCGCATCGGCGGTCTGCTGCGCTACGGCATCCCCGAGTTCAAGATGGAGAAGCGGCACATCAACCGCCGCATCGAGCAGATGCGCGCGGAGGGCACCAAGTTCCGCACCGGTGTCGAGATCGGCCGCGAGCTGGACGGCGCCAAGCTGCGCAAGCGGTACGACGCCGTGGTCATCGCCGCGGGCGCCACCCAGTGGCGCGACCTGCCGGTCGAGGGACGCGACCTCAAGGGCGTCTACCAGGCCATGGAGTACCTGCCGCTGGCCAACAAGGTGCAGGAGGGCGACTTCGTCGCCCCGCCGGTCTCCGCCGAGGGCAAGCACGTGGTCGTCATCGGCGGTGGCGACACCGGCGCCGACTGCGTGGGCACCGCGCACCGCCAGGGCGCCCGCTCGGTCACCCAGCTGGAGATCATGCCGCGTCCGTCGGACGACCGTCCGGCGCACCAGCCCTGGCCGACCATGCCGATGACGTACAAGGTCACCTCCGCCCACGAGGAGGGCGGCGAGCGGGTCTACGCCGTCAACACCGTGCGGTTCGAAGGCGACGAGGACGGCAACGTCAAGGCGCTGCACCTCGTCGAGGTCGCGTTCCAGGACGGCGCGTTCGTGCCGCAGCCCGGCACCGAGAAGGTCATCCCGGCCGAACTGGTCACCCTCGCGATGGGCTTCACCGGCACCGACCAGAAGAACGGCCTGGTCGAGCAGCTCGGCCTGGAGCTCGACGCCCGCGGCAACATCGCCCGCGACAGGGACTTCACCACCAACGTGGACGGCGTCTTCGTCGCCGGCGACGCCGGTCGCGGCCAGTCGTTGATCGTGTGGGCCATCGCCGAGGGCCGTTCCGCGGCCCGCGCGGTGGACCACTACCTCACCGGCGCGAGCATCCTGCACGCCCCGATCCGTCCGACGGATCGCCCGCTGACGGTCTGACCCGTCACCCCCTGGCGTCCCGTACAAGGGCGTACGGAACGAACGCGGCGCCTGCCCCCACCCGACCGGGGGCAGGCGCCGCACTGCCATGCGGCGGAAAATCGTGCGCCCCGGCGTCCTCGACGCCCACGGCGCCGCGCGTGCGGGGGCGTTCGACGGTGAGCCGGCCGGGCCCGGCACCGCACGCGGCGACCGGGGGGCGCCGACGGGCGGGGGGTGTGCGGGGGGACGGGGACGACCGGCCCCGGCAGCGCTGTCCCCGCCCCGGCCCGCGCACGGCCCGCACAGCGGACCCGCAGGGCAGGGACCGCACCGCTTGTGGCGCACATAGGCGTGACAATTCCGGCGAAACGCTGACATTGTGTCGTCATGACGGCTCTCGCACCCGGCGCACCCGAGGACACGACGGACTTCGCCGACGCCGACAGGGGATTCCTCGGTGCCCTGACCCCCGGCCGCGTCACCGACGCCGGCGGGCGGGTGGTGTGGGACGGCGACGCGTACTCCTTTCTGCGGGGTCCGTGCCCCGACACGGCGCACCCGGGCCTGTGGCGGCAGAGCCGGCTCGCCTCCAAGCAGGGCCTGTTCGAGGTCGTCGAGGGCATCTACCAGGTACGCGGTCTCGACCTGTCGAACATGACCCTCGTCGAGGGGGACCGAGGGGTCGTCGTCATCGACCCCCTGCGCTCCGCCGAGTGCGCCGCCGCCGCCCTCGCCCTCTACCGCGAGCACCGGGGGGACCGTCCGGTCACCGCCCTCGTCTACAGCCACTCGCACGTCGACCACTTCGGCGGTGCCCGCGGCGTCCTGCCGCACGGTCACGACCCGGTGCCCGTCCTGGCCCCGGCCGGCTTCCTTCAGCACGCCGCCGGCGAGAGCGTCGACGCCGGGGTCGCGATGACCCGCCGCGCCGTCTACATGTACGGCTCCGAACTGCCGAAGGGCCCGGCCGGTCAGATCGGCTGCGGCCTCGGCCAGACCGCCTCCACCGGCACCGTCACCCTGATCCCGCCCACCGTGCACATCACCCGCACCGGCCAGGACGAGACGATCGACGGCGTCCGGATCATCTTCCAGCTCACCCCGGGAGCCGAGGCGCCCGCCGAGATGAACTTCCACTTCCCCGACAAGCGGGTGCTGTGCATGGCGGAGAACGCCACCCACACCATGCACAACGTCCTGACCCTGCGCGGCGCGCAGGTCCGCGACGCCCGGCTGTGGGCGCACTACCTCAACGAGGCCCTCGTCCTCTTCGGCAACGCCTCCGACGTCGTCATCGCCTCCCACCACTGGCCGACCTGGGGCCGCGAGGGCATCCACCGGCTGCTGTCGCACCAGCGCGACCTGTACGCCTACCTCCACGACCAGACCCTGCGGCTGATCAACCGGGGCCTCACCGGCAGCGAGATCGCCGAGGAGCTGACCCTGCCCCCCGCCCTGGAACGCCTGAGCTCCAACCGCGGCTACTACGGCTCCCTCAGCCACAACGTGAAGGCGGTCTACCAGCGTTACATGGGCTGGTTCGACGGCAACCCGGCACACCTGTGGCAGCACCCCCCGGTGGCGGAGGCGCGCCGCTACGTGGACTGCCTCGGCGGCACCGACGCCACCGTCGCCAAGGCCAGGCAGTACGCCGACGCCGGCGACCCGCGCTTCGCGGTCACCCTGCTCGGCCACGCGGTCTTCGCCGACCCCGGACACGCCGGCGCGGCGGAGGAACTGGCCCTGCTCTACGAACGCCTGGGGCACGGCTGCGAGAACGGCCCCTGGCGTAACTTCTACCTGATGGGCGCCCAGGAACTGCGGCAGGGCGTCAGCCGGACCCCGGTCGTCATCGCGAACCCGGACGTGATGGCCGTCCTCACCGTCGACCAGCTCATCGACTCCCTCGCCATCCGCGTCAACGGCCCCAAGGCGTGGGACGTCCACCTGACCATCGACTGGCGCCTCACCGACGAGTACCGCACCTGGCACCTGACCCTGTCCAACGGCGCCCTCACCTACTTCTCCACCCAGGACGGGCGCCCCGCCGTCCGCCACGCCGACCTCACGCTCACCCTCACCCGGCCCGAGCTGCACCGGCTCCTCGTGGGCGGGCGCCTGGAGGGCGTGGACCACGAGGGGGACCTGAAGGTGGTCGCGACCCTCGTCGGCCTACTGGACGCGGCGGACCAGAACTTCCCGATCGTCACGCCATGAGGGTGCTCCGTTCGCGGTGATCCGTGCGCGGCCCGCTCCGCACACCCTGCGGCGTCCGTAGCCTGACCGCCATGGTCCACCACCACACCCTCGAAGCGAACGGGATCCGGCTGCACGTCGCAGAGGAGGGCGCGGGGCCGCTCGTGCTGCTCCTGCACGGCTTCCCCGAGTGCTGGTACTCCTGGCGCCACCAGTTCGGGCCGCTCGCCGCCGCCGGCTATCGGGTGGCCGCCCCCGACCAGCGCGGCTACGGCCGCAGCGAACGGCCCGGCGCCGTCGACGCCTACACCATCCTCGACCTCGTCGGCGACGTCGTCGGCCTCGTGCACGCGCTCGGCGAGAGCCGCGCCGTCGTCGTCGGCCACGACTGGGGAGCCCCCGTCGCCTGGCACACCGCGCTGCTGCGGCCCGACCTCGTCCGCGCCGTCGCCGGCCTCAGCGTCCCGCCGACCCCGCGCAGCGGCGACACGCCACCACTGCGCTCCATGCGGGAGCTGTACGACGGCCGCTTCTACTGGAACTACTTCGAGCGGCCCGGGGCCGCCGACGCCGAGTTCGCCGCCGACCCGCGGACCACCTTCCGCCGCGTCCTGTACGGCGCGTCCGGCGACAACCCCGCCAACGACCCGGTGCCCGCACAGCCCCTCGTCCCGTCCGGCGGCGGGTTCCTCGACCTCGTCGAGGAACCCGAGGAGCTACCCGGCTGGCTCACCGAGGAGGACATCGACGCCTACGCCGCCGAGTACGCCGAGGCGGGCTTCACCGGCGGGCTCAACTGGTACCGCAACCTCGACCGCAACTGGCGGCTGACCGCGCCCTGGGACGGTGCCGCCCTCCAGGTCCCCGCCCTCTACGTCACCGGCGACCGCGACCTGGTCCGCGGCTTCCCGGGGATGTCCGAGCTGGTCCCGCGGCTGCGGCGCCTCCACCCCGCCCTGCGCGAACCGGTGGTGCTGCCCGGGTGCGGCCACTGGACACAGCAGGAGCGCCCGGCGGAGGTCAACGCCGCGCTGCTGGACTTCCTGCGGGATGCCGCGCCGCCCACCGGCTGATCACGTGTCGCACTCCAGCACGGTCCGGCACAGCCCGCACCGTGCCCTCACCCGGCCCCGCACGGGAACCCGGATCCGCTGCCGGCACGTGGGGCAGGGGAAGATGACCCGCTGCTGCGCGCCGCCCTCGAAGGCGTAGCACGCCGCCGGGTGCGCGGCGCCGCGGCGCCGGTCGTGGGCGTACCGGCGGCGCTCCGCCCAGCCGCAGCCGGCCATCGGCGGATGGCGCAGATCGTCCTCGGCGACCCGCAGTCCGGCCCGGTAGGCCTCCTGTGCCCACGGGCTGGTGAGCCACGGCTCGATGTCGTCGCCGAAGGCCTGCGCCCGCTTGGCCAGGACATAGCCGAACTCCTCCGGGGTGAGGTAGCCCAGCTTGGACGCGGCCGTGGTCAGCCGCTCCCCGAACAGCGCCGGCTCCTCGCGGTAGGAGTCCAGCAGCAGCCAGCCCGCGCCCAGATAGGCCGCGGCGGTGTCGGTCAGGATCTCGTTCTCCCGCACGCCGGGGCACTCCAGGCCGAGCCGGTGCAGGTAGACGTGCATGACCTCGTGCGCCAGCACCGCCCCCACGTCGCGCCGGTCCTCGCGGAAGCGGGCGTGCAGCTCCACGAAGTACTCGGGTCCGGCGGCCAGTTCCACGCTGCCCGCGTGCACCATGTCCCGGAAGCTGACCACCATGCGGGCCTGCGGCAACCGGAAGTGCCGCACGATGGCCCCGGCCACCCGCTGGGCACCCAGATGCAGGTCCTCGTCCGCGGGGAACGCCACCGCCTCCGGGCGGACGCTCGCCGGGAAGCGGCTCACCGTGTCGTACGACAGCCGCCGGTAGAGCGCGGTCAGGGCGCCCCGTACCTGCTCCAGGTGCGGGAAGCCATGCTCGATCGGCCTGGACGACGGCTCGGTCACGGCGCCTCCCCAAGCACATACGACCCTTCGAGCCTACGCGTCGACCCAGGCCGTTGTCGCCGTGCGTTCCGGACCCGTGCCGCTCGCCGAACCGGCCACCGGCACGCCCAGCGCTGCCAGCCGCTCAGCGGCGGTCGGAGCGGAGCCGCCCTCCGCCTGGTACACGCTGACCAGCAGCCGCCCGCCCGGCTCCACGAGCTCGGCCAGCAGCCTGCGTACCAGTTCGCCCAGCCTGCGCTCGGGCACGCAGTCGACCAGGGTGTGCACGAAGGTGAACCGCCCGCCGTCGGCCGGCTGCCAGTCCAGCGCGTTGCCCACCGATATGCGCCCGGCCCACCGCGGCAGCCGGCGCCGGGCCAGCTTCACCAGGCGCGGCGCGAAGTCCACACCGTAGGGCTCGACCACCCGTCCCCGCTCCGCCGCCCACTGCCGCACCGACTCCATCAGCAGCCCGTTGGCACAGCCGACGTCCAGGAAGGTGCCGTCCTTGTGCAGTGCCTCGACCACCATCGAGCGCCGCGCCCGCCACTGCTCCGGCTCCCCACCCAAGCCCGAACCGCCCTCCGGCGTGGTCGCCCGCAGGTAGGCGGGCTCCAGCAGGCGCAGGTTGTCGGCGAAGTACGAGGTGTCGTCCTGCTCCCGGAAGGAGCGCGCCGCGTCCAGCACCGCGCGCCGCTCGGGGCCGTCGGGGAGCATGTCCGCGATCGTGGCGGCGTCGGCCACGACCAGGTCCGCGTCCGCGGCGTGCGGCCGCCGGCCCCGGTATCGGTCACCGTCCAGCCAGGCGTAGAGCCGTTGTCGCCCCGCGTCCCAGGCGAAGGGGTGGACGCGCTGCCGGTAGTAACCGGCCGTCTGCAGCGGCACCCGGGCAGCCGTGTCGAGGATCCAGTCCTCGCCGGGCAGCACCTCCCCGGACGGCAGGCGCACCACCCCGTCCCCGTCGCGCACCGCGCCCACCAGACCGCCCGGGAGGAAGGGCACGAACGTGACCCGGCGCACCGAAGCCGGGTCCGGGTCCTTCTCGACCGGCTCGTACGCCGTCCGCCCCGCGTCCATGTCTCCCCCTCGGCCGTGTGCGTCCGCCCGGCCCGGCAGCAGGGCTCGAGGCGCTGCCGTCGCACCCGGCGCCGGCATGTGGAAACCGTACAAGGAGCCACTGACACCGGGCCGCCGCTCACCCCGCGACGGCCGGCTCCGGCGTCTGCCCGTAACAGAGGCAGAACGGGTGCCCGGCCGGGTCGCGAAGACCCGGGAGCCGCTGCGCCCGACGCCGCTGTCGTGCAGGAGGGCGGCGCCCGGCGCGACGACCTCCTCGTGGGCCCGCTCCACGTCGGCGCGGGCGGGGACCTCGAAGTCCAGAGGGAACCTGGGGGTGTTCCGGGTCGGGCCGGCGCGGGGCCGCGCCGTCCGGGTTGCCACGGCATGCGCGGCGGAGGATCGTGAGGAGGGGGGTCGTCCTCGCGTCGGACGACCGGAGCGCCCTCACCGCCGCGGGCCACTCGGTTCCCCGCCGCCCCGGGCGTCGGCCGGCGGACACCGGATGACTCCCGTCAGCCGGGTCGCCTCGGGCTCCCGGGACGCAGGGTCACGGGGAGGCCGTGATGTGTTTCGTGCATTCCGGTACCGCAGGTGCCGGCAGTCTGGTGCAGCAGGCCTCCGCAGGACCGGCCGCGGCCGCCCTCTCGGCACTGGCCGCGGGTGGCGGGACGGTCGGCGGCATGGACGTCGCCGGCGCCGGCAGCCCGGACGTGACGACGGGACCGGACGGCGAAAGGGTCGTGGACGGGTTCGGCCACGTGCTGCACAACCGGTGGAACCGGGACCTGCGTCCGGTCACCACGGTACGGCCGGGCGAGGTCGTCCAACTGCTCTGCCGCGACGCCCTGGACATCGGCGCCGCGGCCCGGACGATGACCCCCGAGGCGACCCTGACCATCGACCTGGGGAAGGTCCACCCGCTCACCGGCGCCATCGAGGTGGAGGGCGCGAAGCCGGGCGACATCCTCGAGGTCGAGGTCCTGGACGTCGCGCCCCTCGTGGACTTCGGCTACGTCGTCGTCAGCCCCGCCCTGGGCCTGTTCGGATCCCTGCGCCCCGAACTGCTCGCCCCGCTCGCCCCCTGGAGCGAGGCCTCCCAGTTGAGCGACCCCACTCCCGGACCGGCCGCCGGTGCCCTGCCGGAGGACCAACCCCACAACAGCGGCGCTCCGTTCATCCAGCTGTTCGGCTTCGAGCGCGGCCAGAACACCGGCTTCGCCCTGTTCACCGGCGCCGACACCGGCCGGCAGGCCCGCATTCCCATCGCGCCCTTCATGGGGATCATGGGCGTCGCGCCCCTGCGCAAGGGCATGTACCGCACCTTCCCGCCCGATGTCAGCGGCGCAATGGGCGGCAACACCGACATCCGGCAGCTCGTCAAGGGAGCGCGGATACAGATTCCGGTCTACGCCGAGGGCGCGCTGTTCTCCGCCGGGGACGGTCACATGGCGCAAGGAGACGGAGAGGTGACCGGGACGGCCATCGAGACGCTGATGGCGGTCACGGTGCGGTTCGGTCTGATCCCCGACACCGTGATCGCCGGTCCCCGGGCCGTCGTGCCCGCCGCGGACCCGACCCAGACGGCCATGCCGCAGGACATGCTCGCGCAGGGCTACTACCAGACGACCGGCACCGGACCGGACCTGATGGAGAACGCCAAGAACGCGGTCCGGGACATGATCGACTGGCTCGTCGCCGACCAGGGGCTGAGCCTGCACGAGGCTTACACGCTGTGCAGTGTCGCGGGTGACCTGAAGATCAACGAGACGGTGGACCTGCCGTCCTGGCTCGTGTCGATGACCCTTCCGCGCGGCATCTTCACGTGACGGCGCCCGGGGGCCTACGCCCGGAAGCCCGTCCGGGGCGATGGCGGGCCGCGCGGACCCCCTGTGCACGGGATACCCCGTGCGCCGCGCGCAGGGCATGGGGCAGCATGGCCGCATGCCTGCTCTCACACGTGCCGAGGCCGAGACCCGCGCCCGGCAGATCACCGTCCAGCACTACTCCGTCGACCTGGACCTCACCCGTGGCGAGGAGGTGTTCGGATCGACCACCGTCATCCGCTTCACCGCCCTGGACGACGGCGACACCTTCGTCGAGCTGAAGCCCGCCGCTCTGCACAGCGCCGTCCTGGACGGGCGACCCCTCGACGTCGCCGCCCTGGACGACAACCGGCTGCCACTCAGCGGTCTGCCGGCCGGGCCGCACGAGCTGCAGGTCGAGGCCGACATGCGGTACTCCCGCACCGGCGAGGGCATGCACCGCTTCACCGACCCCGCCGACGGGGAGACGTACCTGTACACCCAGCTCTTCCTGGACGACGTGCAGCGTGTCATCGCCGCCTTCGACCAGCCCGACCTCAAGGCCGTCTTCGAGGTCACCGTGACCGCGCCCCCGGCGTGGACCGTCCTCGGCAACGGCGTCGCCGAGCGCACCGGGGAGGCCGAAGGCCGCTGGCGCGTGGCACCGACCCCGCCGATCAGCACCTACCTGCTCGCCGTCGCCGCCGGTCCCTGGCACTCGGTGCGGACGGAGCACGCGGGCCTGCCCTTCGGGCTGCACTGCCGCCGCTCGCTCGCCCCGCACCTGGACGCCGACGCCGAGGAGCTCCTCGACATCACCCGGCGCTGCTTCGACCGCTACCACGAGCTGTTCGAGGAGCCGTACCCCTTCGACTCCTACGACCAGGCCTTCGTCCCGGAGTTCAACGCGGGCGCGATGGAGAACCCCGGCCTGGTCACCTTCCGCGACGAGATGGTCTTCCGCTCCGCCGTCACCGAAACCGAGCGGCAGAGCCGCGGCATGGTCGTCGCCCACGAGATGGCCCACATGTGGTTCGGCGACCTCGTCACCCTGCGCTGGTGGGACGACATCTGGCTCAACGAGTCCTTCGCCGAGTACATGGGCTACCAGGTGCTCTCCGAGGCCACCCGCTTCAGCGGCACGTGGACCGACTTCGCCGTCGCGCGCAAGAGCTGGGGGTACGACGCGGACCAGCGACCCTCCACCCACCCCGTCGCGCCCGCCCCGGAGGCCGTCCCCGACACCGCCTCGGCCCTCCTCAACTTCGACGGCATCTCCTACGCCAAGGGCGCCTCCGCGCTGCGGCAACTCGTCACCTGGCTCGGCCGCAAGGAGTTCCTCGCCGGCATCAACGACCACTTCGCGCGGCACCGCTTCGGCAACGCGGCCCTCGCCGACTTCATCGACTCCCTCGCCCGCAACACCGACCGCGACGTCCACACCTGGGCCGACCGCTGGCTGCGCACGACCGGCGTCGACAGGCTCACCCCGGCCCCCGCGGACGGTGACGGCGGCTGGCGGCTCGACGTGACGCACGAGGGCAGCCGCCCGCACCGTTTCGCCGTCGCCGCGTACGACCGCGCCGACACCGACCCGGCGCGACTGGTGCTGCGTGAACGCTTCGAGACCGACGTCCCCGCGATCGGCGGGACGCCGGACGTACGTCCCGGCCGCCGCCCCGACCTGGTGCTCCTCAACGACCAGGACCTGACGTACGCCAAGATCCGCTTCGACGCTCGGTCCTGGGACACCCTGACCGCCGCGCTGAGCGGCCTACCGGACCCGCTCAGCCGCGCCCTGGTCTGGAACGCCGCCCGCGACCTCGTCCGGGACGGCGAACTCCCGCCCGCGGCCTACCTCGACCTCGCCCGCGCCCACCTGCCGTACGAGAGCGACATCGCCATCGTCCGGGGCGTGCTCGGCTTCGCCCGCGGGCAGATCGCGGACCGCTACCTGCCCGCCGCCGAACGCCCCGGCGCGCTCGCCGCCCTGGAGGCGCTCGCCCGCGACCTGCTCACCCGCGAGGACCCCGGGCTGCGGCTGACCGCGGTCCGCCAACTCATCGGCGCCACCGCCGACACCGGCTCCCTGCGCGGCTGGCTCGCCGAGGGCACCGCGCCCGGCGGCCCCGCGCTCGACCCCGAACTGCGCTGGCAGATCCTCACCCGGCTCAGCGTCCTGGGCGCGGCATCGGCCGAGGACATCGCCGCCGAACTGGACGCCGACCCCAGCGCCACCGGTCAGGAGGGCGCGGCGCGCTGTCGGGCCGCGCTGCCCGACCCACAGGCGAAGCGGGACGCCTGGGCCCTGATGTTCGACGGCGACACCCTCTCCAACTACCTCTTCACCGCCACCGCCCAGGGCTTCTGGCAGCCCGAACAACTCGACCTCGTCCGGGAGTACGTGCCCCGCTACTTCCCCGCCGCGGCGGCGGTCGCGGCCCGCCGCGGCCCCGCTCTGGCCGAAGCCGCCGGCCGCCATGCCTTCCCCGTCACGGTCGTCGAGCCCCAGGTGCTCGACCTCGGCGAGGAGTGCCTGCGCACCGGCGACCCCACCCCCACGCCCGCCCTGCGCCGCCGCCTCGACGACCAGTTCGACGACCTGCGCCGTGCCCTGCGCGTGCGGACCGGCTGAGGACGCCCGCGCGGGGCCGGGCGGCGCGGACGGCCACGGTGACCGGTGTGCGCCCGGGAGCCGATGGAGGCATTGCGCCGTACAGTGAGCGGCGCTCGAGCGGAAAGCAACCTGGAGGTACGCATGTTCGGCCGAGTCGGGGCACCGGAGCTGCTCCTGATACTGGTCATACCGGCCGTCGTCGTCATCGGCATCGTGATCGCCGTCGTGCGCAGGCGGCAACCCCGGCCCGACGCGGCGGCGTGGCAGGAGCGGCAACACTGACCGCCTCGCACGCCGACTGACGCACCGAAGCCCCGCGGCGGCCCGGAACCATTCGGGCCGCCGCGGGGCTTCGCCATGGTCCCCGGGTGGGGCTCGCCCACGGGGCCCGGGGCGGCGCCTCGGCTCGTGGGCGGTCCGCGGGTGCGCCGGGGCGGCGACCGTTCGGGGTGCGGGGGCAACACCCGAGGCGGGGCGGCGTCGTTACGCAGATCGTCCAGCGCGCACGCGCCGGTGATCAGCGACGACGGAGGGCGCCGACTCCATGCCGAACCATCTCGCCGGCGGAAGTGAAGGGCCGGACCGGTTGCGCCCGTTGGTCGAGGTCGTGCTCGACGCGCTCACGGCGGGAGCGGCCGTCCGCAAGGGGCCGCTTC
This sequence comes from Streptomyces sp. ME19-03-3, assembly GCA_033793685.1. GTDB lineage: Bacteria > Actinomycetota > Actinomycetes > Streptomycetales > Streptomycetaceae > Actinacidiphila. The sequence continues at coordinate 339,658 of JARAXD010000002.1, forward strand.
CGGCGGGCGGCCCGGGGGCGGTCGCACGGCGGGTCGGGGAGGTCGTGGGCCAGGCCCTGCCGGAGGAGGGAACCGGGCCGGCCGAAGCACTGCGCGCGCTGGTCGGGGTCGTCGCCGAAGGCGCCGCCGATCCGGCGGACCCGTGGTGTGCCGCCCATCTGCACTGCCCGCCGCTGGGCGCGGCCGTGGCGGCCGACCTGGCCGCCGGCGCGCTCAACCCGTCGATGGACTCCTGGGACCAGGCCCCTTCGGCGACCGCGCTGGAGGCGGAGGTCACCCGCGCGCTGGCCCGACTGGTCCACCCGGACGCGGCCGCGCCGGACGCACTGATCACGACCGGCGGAACGGAGTCCAACCAGCTCGCGCTGCTGCTGGCCCGGGAAGCCGTCCCGGGGGTGCGGGTCGTCGCCGGTGCCAACGCACACCACAGCGTGCCGCGTGCGGCCTGGCTGCTCGGGATGCCGGCACCCGTCGTCGTGGACACCCCCGGCGGGGTGCTCGACCCGGAGCGGGTGCGGTCCGCGCTCGCCGAGGTCGGCGGCCCGGCCCTGCTCGTCGCCACCGCCGGCACCACGGACACCGGCGACCTCGATCCGCTGCCCGAACTCGCCCGCGCCGCGCGGCAGTACGGCGCACGCCTGCACGTGGACGCCGCGTACGGCGGGCCGCTGCTGTGCAGCGACCGGGAGGCGGCCCGGCTGACCGGCCTGCGCGAGGCCGACACCGTCACCCTCGACCTGCACAAGCTGGGCTGGCAGCCCGTCGCGGCGGGGGTCCTCGCGGTGCGTGCGGCGGCGCTGCTGCGCCCGCTGGAGCACCGCGCCGACTACCTGAACGCGGCCGACGACACCGAGGCCGGGTTCCCCGACCTGCTCGGCCGCTCGCTGCGCACCTCCCGTCGCGCCGACGCGCTGAAGATCGCCGTGACGCTGCGCGCCCTGGGCCGCCGCGGCCTCGGCGGGCTCGTCGAGGCGGTCTGCGACCGGGCACGTCACCTCGCTGACCTCGTGGACCGGCATCCCGCGCTCACCCTGCGGTCACGTCCGGCCCTCAGCACCGTGCTCTTCCGCCCCACCGGCGCGGGCGACGAGGAGGTCGCCGCGCTCCGCCGCCGGCTCATGCTCGACGGCCGCGCCGTCCTCGGCCGGGCCCACGCCGACGGACGGCTCTGGCTCAAGGCCACCCTGCTCAACCCGACGACCACGCCCACCGACCTCGAGGCACTGCTCACGCTCGTCAGCACGACCCACCAGGAAGGCAGCACCCCCCGATGACCGCGACCGACGACCACGGCCCCTACCGGGACCAGCCCTTCGACCTGCTCGGCATCGGCATCGGCCCGTGCAACCTGTCCCTGGCCGCCCTCGCCGACGGCGTCCCGTACCTCAGCGCGGCGTTCTACGAGCAGGAGCGCTCCTTCCGCTGGCACCCGGGGTTGATGCTCGACGACGCCACCCTCCAGGTGCCGTTCCTCGCCGACCTGGTGAGCCTGGTCGATCCCACGAGCCGGTGGAGCTACCTGAACTACCTCAGGACCCGCGAGCGGCTCTTCCCCTTCTACTTCGCCGAGCGCTTCCACACGCACCGCGCCGAGTACGAGGCCTACTGCCGGTGGGTCGCCGAGTCGCTGCCCAGCACGAGCTTCGGACACCAGGTCGACACCGTCCGCTGGAACGGCGGGCGCGCGGTCTTCGAGGTGGACCACACGCGGCTGGACGCCGACGGCCGGACCCAGGCCCTCGGCCGCACGTACGCCCGCAACCTGGTGCTCGGCGTCGGCAGCGCGCCGTACGTGCCCGAGCCGCTGCGGCCGCTCGCCGAGTCGCCCGCCGCCCCCGTCGTGCACTCGGCGCACTACCTGGAGCACCGGGACCGGCTGCTGGCCGCCGAGCACGTCACCGTCGTCGGTTCCGGGCAGTCGGGCGCCGAGGTCTTCCTGGACCTCCTGCGCGCCCGCCCCGCCGGGCGCGAGCGGCTGACATGGATCGCGCGCAGCCCCGCGTTCGCCCCGATGGAGTACAGCAAGCTGGGGCTGGAGCAGTTCACCCCCGACTACACGCGGTACTTCCACGCCCTGTCCGAGCCGGTCCGCGACGACCTCCTGCCGCGGCAGTGGCAGCTGCACCGGGGCATCGACCACGGCACGATCGGCGCCGTCCACGACGAGCTGTACCGCCGTACCGCGGGCGGCGGATGGCCGGACGCCGTCCTCACCCCCGGTGTGACGGTCCGCACGGCCGGCCGGCTGGGCCTGAGCGCCGTCGAACTGCACCTGGAGCACCGGGAGCAGGGCACCCGCAGCAGTCTGATCACCAACGCGGTCGTCCTCGCCACCGGTTACCGGGAGCGTTCCCTGGACGCGCTGCTCGCCCCCATCGATCCCTACATCCTCCGGGACGACGCCGGCCGGCCCCGGATCGACGCCTGCCACCGGCTGGAGCTGGACCCGGTCGTCGCGGGCACCGGCGCGGCCGTGCACGTGCAGAACGCCGAGCGCCACACCCACGGCGTCGGGGCCCCCGACCTGGGGCTCGCCGCGTGGCGCTCGGCGGTCGTGCTCAACGCGGTGACCGGGAAGGAGCCCTATCCGCTGCCTTCCCGCACCGCCTTCACGACCTTCGGGCTCGGCGCGACCACCAGCCCGGTCAGCCCTTGGACCGAGACTTCTCCTTCCGCAGGGCTCGCAGATACTCGCGGTTCATAGCCGCGATCGACGGCAGCGGAATGCCCTTGGGGCAGGCCGTCGCGCATTCCCCGGTGTTGGTGCAGCCGCCGAAGCCCTGGTCGTCCATGGCCGCGACCATGTCCAGCACCCGGGTCTCGCGCTCGGGCTGCCCCTGGGGCAGCACATTGAGGTGGTTGACCTTGGCCGAGGTGAACAGCATCGCCGACCCGTTGGGGCAGGCCGCCACGCACGCGCCGCAGCCGATGCACTCCGCGTGCTCGAAGGCGAAGTCGGCGGCCTCCTTCGGGACGGGCGTGGCGTGCGCCTCCGGCGCGCTGCCGGTCGGCACGCTGATGTAGCCGCCGGCCTGGATCACCCGGTCGAAGGCCGAGCGGTCGACCACCAGGTCCTTGACGACCGGGAAGGCGGCGGCCCGCCACGGCTCGACGTCGATGGTGTCGCCGTCCTGGAAGTGCCGCATGTGCAACTGGCAGGTGGTGGTCCGCTCCGGGCCGTGCGCCTGCCCGTTGATCACCATGCCGCAGGCGCCGCAGATGCCCTCACGGCAGTCGTGGTCGAAGGCGACGGGCTCGTCGCCCGCGAGGATCAGCTCCTCGTTGAGGACGTCGAGCATCTCCAGGAACGACATGTCGGGACTGATGTCCTCGACGCGGTAGGTGACCATGGTGCCCTCGTCCTCGGAGGACGGCTGGCGCCAGATGCGCAGGGTGAGGTTCACGCGTAGCTCCGCTGGGTGGGGTGTACGTACTCGAAGTCGAGGGCCTCCTTGTGGAGCACCGGGTCCTCGCCGGCGCCGGTGAACTCCCAGGCCGCGGCGTACGAGAAGCCCTCGTCGTCGCGCAGCGCCTCGCCCTCCGCGGTCTGGCTCTCCTCACGGAAGTGGCCGCCGCAGGACTCGGTGCGGTGCAGGGCGTCCAGGCACATCAGCTCGGCGAGTTCCAGGAAGTCCGCCACCCGGTTGGCCTTCTCCAGCGCCTGGTTGAGCTCCTCGCCGCTGCCGGGCACCTTCACCCGGCGCCAGAACTCATCGCGCAGCTCGGGGATCCGCTCCAGTGCCTTGCGCAGGCCGGACTCGCTGCGGGCCATGCCGCACTCGTCCCACAGCAGTTCGCCGAGCTCGCGGTGGAAGGAGTCCGGGGTGCGGTCGCCGTCGACGGCGAGCAGCAGGTTCAGCCGGTCCTCGATGTCGGCGACCGCCTCGGCGACCGCGGGGTGGTCGGCGGGCACGGCGTCGTGCGGGCCGCGGGCCAGGTAGTCGTTGATCGTGGCCGGGAGCACGAAGTAGCCGTCGGCCAGGCCCTGCATCAGGGCGCTGGCGCCGAGCCGGTTCGCGCCGTGGTCGGAGAAGTTGGCCTCGCCGATGGCGAACAGGCCGGGGACGGTGGTCTGCAGGTCGTAGTCGACCCACAGCCCGCCCATCGTGTAGTGGACGGCGGGGTAGATCCGCATCGGCCGGGTGTACGGGTCCTCCGCGGTGATCCGCTCGTACATCTCGAAGAGGTTGCCGTACTTCTCCTCCACCTTGGCGCGGCCCATGCGGGCGATCGCGTCGGCGAAGTCCAGGTACACACCCTGCCCGCCGGGACCGACGCCGCGGCCCTCGTCGCAGACGTTCTTCGCGGCGCGCGAGGCGATGTCGCGGGGCACCAGGTTGCCGAAGGACGGGTAGATCCGCTCCAGGTAGTAGTCGCGCTCGTCCTCGGGGATCTCGTGCGGCGGGCGGGTGTCGCCCTTGGCCTTCGGCACCCAGATGCGGCCGTCGTTGCGCAACGACTCGCTCATGAGTGTGAGCTTGGACTGGTGGTCGCCGGAGCGCGGGATGCAGGTGGGGTGGATCTGGGTGAAGCAGGGGTTGGCGAAGTAGGCGCCGCGCCGGTGCGCCCGCCAGATGGCGGTGGCGTTGGAGCCCTTGGCGTTGGTTGACAGGTAGAAGACGTTCCCGTAGCCGCCGGTCGCCAGCACCACGGCGTCGCCCATGTGCACCGACACCTCGCCCGTCACCAGGTCACGGGCGACGATGCCGCGGGCCTTGCCGTCCACCACGATCAGGTCGAGCATCTCGGTGCGCGGGTGCAGCTCCACGTTGCCCGCGTCGATCTGCCGGGACAGCGCCTGGTAGGCGCCGAGCAGCAGTTGCTGGCCCGTCTGGCCGCGGGCGTAGAAGGTGCGGGAGACCTGCACGCCGCCGAAGGAGCGGGTGTCGAGCAGGCCGCCGTACTCACGGGCGAAGGGCACGCCCTGCGCCACGCACTGGTCGATGATCTGCACCGACACCTCGGCGAGGCGGTGCACGTTGGACTCGCGGGCGCGGAAGTCACCGCCCTTGACGGTGTCGTAGAACAGGCGGTGCACGCTGTCGCCGTCGTTGCGGTAGTTCTTGGCGGCGTTGATGCCGCCCTGGGCGGCGATGGAGTGCGCCCGGCGCGGCGAGTCCTGGTAGCAGAACTGCACGACGTGATAGCCCTGCTCGGCCAGCGTGGCGCCCGCCGAGCCGCCCGCCAGGCCCGTGCCGACCACGATCACCGTGTGCTTGCGGCGGTTGGCCGGGTTGACCAGTTTCGCCTCGAACCTGCGGCGGTCCCAGCGGTCCGCGATCGGCACGTCCGGTGCCTTGGTGTCGGCGATCGGCTCGCCCAGTCGGTAATCCATGGTCAGTCCACCAATCCGGTCATCACGGCGACGGGTATGACGATGAAGCCGGCGGTCAGCGAGACCGCCAGCGCGTTCGCCGTGATCTTCAGCGCGCGGTCGCGGCGCTTGTTCACCGCTCCGAGGGTCTGCGCGGCGCTCCAGAAGCCGTGCCTGATGTGCAGGCCGAGGGCGAGCATCGCGACGATGTAGACGAGGTTCACCCACCAGATCCGGAAGTCGGCCACGATGTTCTCGTAGGGGTGGTGCTCCTGGCCCAGCGGGTTCACGGTGAGCATGGTCAGGTCGAGGATGTGCCAGACGATGTAGAGCCCGAGGATCACCCCGCCCCACCGCATCGTCCGGGTCGCGTAACTGGCCCGCGGCCTCTTGTGCTCGTACTTCGCCGGGCGCGCCTTGATGTCGCGCTTGCTGAGCTGGTAGGCGGCGACGCCGTGCAGCACCACCGCGACGACCAGGCCGGTGCGCTGGATGTACAGGTACCAGCCGTTGTGCAGGGCGGGCTCACCGATGGTGCGCAGCCACGCCGCGTACCCGTTGAACTCCTCCGGGCCGAAGAAGATCTTCAGGTTGCCCAGCATGTGCGCGACCAGGAACAGCAGCATGATCACGCCGGTCCCGGCCATGACCGCCTTCTTGCCCACGGTCGAGCCCCACAGTGCCCGCAGGAGCGACGGGCGGCGGCCCGTTCCCGCCGTCGCCCCCGCCCCCGCCCTCGTCCTCGTCGTCGCCAAAGCCATGGGCTTGACGCTAGGGCTGCCTGCCACGACAGGTCCAAGACATCTTCCGGCTCGTTCCGATAGGCGGCTCCTATCGTCGGTTAGGGTGCGGGCATGCAGTTGCAGCAGCTCGTGTACTTCCTGGCCGTCGCCGACACCCTGCACTTCACCCGGGCCGCAGAGCGCGTCCACGTCGCGCAGCCCTCGCTGTCGCAGCAGATCAAGGCCCTGGAGCGGGAGCTGGGAGCAGACCTGTTCAGCCGCGCCCGCGGCAACATCGCGCTCACCGACGCCGGGGAGACCCTGCTGCCGCTCGCCCGCCGCATCATCGCCGACACCGATACCGCCACACAGGAGGTGCAGGAGCTGGTGCACCTGCGCCGCGGCCGGGTGCGCCTCGGGGCGACCCCCAGCCTCGCGACCGGCCTGCTGCCGGACGTACTGCGGGACTTCCACGACCGCTACCCCGGCATCAGGCTGGTCGTCGAGGAGGGCGGCTCACGCGACCTGGTGCGCCATCTGGCCTCCGGCAGCCTCGACCTCGCTCTGATCGTGCTGCCGCTGCAGAGCCACGACCCCGTCCTGGACGCCACGCCGCTGCTCCACGAGGACCTGGTGGTGGTCACCGCCGCGGACGCGCCGCCGCCCTCCGCCGGCCCCACCATCCGGGTCGGCGACCTCAGGGACCGGCCGCTGGTGATGTTCCGCAGCGGCTACGACCTGCGGGACCTCACCGTCACCGCGTGCCGGGCGGCGGGTTTCGAGCCGCGCTTCGCGATCGAGGGCGGCGAGATGGACGCCGTGCTGGGTTTCGTGGAGGCGGGACTGGGGCCCGCGGTCGTGCCCAGCATGGTCGCCGGGCGCCGCCCCCGACTGCGTACGACACCCTTCGAGGCCCCCGGGATGCAGCGCACCGTCGCCCTGGCGCACCGCAAGGACGCCGAACCCCCGCGCGCCGCCCGGGAACTGCGCCGCGTGCTTTTGGAACACGTACCGGCCTGAGGCCCGCCGGCCGCGGCGTCGTCGGCGCACGGCCCCGCTGAACGCCCGGAGGGCAGGTGCGCGCCGCGCACATGCCCTCCGGTCCACCGCCGCGAGCCGGGCTAGAACACCGGGACGCCGCCGCGGGTCAGCCGCCAGTCCCGCGAGGCGAAGCGCGCCGGGTCGATGGAGCCGCCCGCCCGCACCCAGGCGATGATGGTGTTGCGTATCTCCTCGGAGTTCGCCCATACCTGCGGCGCCGTGGCGACGGCCGGGAAGTTGCCGCCGCCGTTGGCACGGTAGTTGTTGACCGCCAGTACGAAGCGGGCCGACTCGTCGATCGGCGCGCCCTGGAACAGCACGTTCGACACCCGGGAACCGGCGGGACGGGAGATGTCCACGTCGTAGGTGACGCCGCTGACCACGTCGTAGTTGTAGTCGGGCGTGCCGTTCGCGTTCGTCAGCTTCGCGACGTCGACGGGCGCGTCGGGCGCCGTCTGCACGAAGTAGTTCGCGGAGAACTCGATGTACGCCTTGACCTGGGCACCGGTCAGGACCCGGGCCTCCAGGGTGTTCTCGAAGACGTACAGCCCCGCCACGTCACGGATGGTGACCTGGCCCGCCGGGATGGCGGCGGTGCGCGAGAAGCACGCCGCCTGCGACAGCACCGGCAGAGCCGCGTACTGCGTTCCCTCGAGTCCGGCCTTGACCGTCTCGGCCTGGACGAAGTTGATGAAGTCGATGATCGGCGTGTCCTTGTAGGGCGCCTCCCGCGCCGACATCGCGGCGGCCGAGGTGCCGATCACCTGGTTGACGTAACTCACGACCTCCTTGTGCTCGTCCGCGAGCAGCCGGACGATCCGCGGGTCCTCCTCGACCGTGTTGGAGTCGAGGACGGACGCGCCGACGGTGACGACCTCCCACGTGCCCCGGACCAGCTCCAGGCCGAAGTCGAAGACGGTCAGGCGCTGGCCCCACTTCAACGGCTCGGAGAGCACCACGCCCTGGCCGGTCCGCTTGTTGGCCACCACGTACTCGGGGATCTCGGAGTGGGCGTGCCCGACCAGGATCGCGTCGATGCCCGGCACCTGCTCGGCGACGAGCGCCGCCGCGTTCTCGACGTACGGCAGCTGGTCACCGTAGGAGGAGGTGCCGGAGGAGCCGCTGTGGGCCGCGACGACGACCACGTCGGCGCCCATCGCGCGCAGCCGCGGCACGTACTTCGCGGCCTGCTCCTCCAGGCCCGGGAAGGTCATCCTGCCCTGGACGTTCGCCTTGTCCCAGATCGCGATGCCGGGGTTGGTCAGACCCAGGACCGCCACCTTCACGTCGGGCGCGCCCTTCACGCGCAGCCGGTGGAAGGAGTACGGCGGGAAGGCCGGGCGGCCCGTGCGCGCGTCGAGCGCGTTGGCGCCCAGCAGCGGGAAGTCGCACTGCTCCTCGAACGTCCGCAGGACCGGGATGCCGTAGTTGAACTCGTGGTTCCCCAGCGCCGCCGCGTCGTAGCCGATGGCGTTCATGGCCCGCGCCATCGGGTGCACCGGGCCGTGCTCGGCGGTGATCGGATCGATCTTGGCGTAGTAGTACGACAACTGGGTGCCCTGGATGGTGTCGCCGGCGTCGATGAGCAGGGTGTTGCCACGGCCCTTGGCCGCGCGCTGCTGCGTGACCAGGGTGGAGATCTTGGCGAGGCCGACGTCGTTGTGCGCCGGGTCGTCGTACTCGGCGTCGGTGAAGTAGTCCCAGTTGAAGACGTTGCCGTGCAGGTCGGTGGTGCCGAGGACGCTGAAGGAGTACTTCTTCGGAGCGTGCCCGTGCCCGGGTGCCCGCCCGTGCCCGTGCGCGTCGCGGTCCGTGGCCCGGGCCGGAGTCGCGGCGGCGACGGTGCCGGCGAGCGCGAGCCCGGCGCCAGTGGCGGCGGAGCGATTGAGGAAGTCCCTGCGGTTCAGCGGCACGTCGGCTCCTGATGTCCGGGCACCCCGGGCGGTCGCCGGGCGGGATGATCGTCCGTCGGTGGTGTAACGCGCGTAGATTCTGACGCATGGACGCTCCCGGCAACACCCCGCCGGCTGCGAACGGACGACTCGTCAGGGCCGCACTCGTCAGGGCCGCACCGTCCTGGCAGGGTGGACGCATGACCACACAACCGGCCGGGACGTACCCGACGCCCGAGACCCCGCACGTGGGGGTACGAGGTGAGGCGACGCTCGAGGTGGACCCCGAGCTCGCCCGGATCGCCGTCACCGTCAGCGCGCGCGGCAGTGACCGCCGCACCACCCTGGACGACCTCAGTCGGCGCAACGCGCAGGTGCTCGACCTCGTCAAGGGCTGCGCCGACGCCGTCGAGAAGCTGGAGACCGGCGCCTTCGTGATCACCCCCGAGCTGCGCGAGCGCGGCCGCGGCGAGCGCGTCCGGGCCTACCACGGCAGCGTCCGCGTGGGCGCCACCCTCACCGACTTCACGGCCCTGGGGGAACTCACCACCCGGCTCGCCGATCTGGAGCTCACCCGGGTCGACGGCCCCTGGTGGTCGCTGCGGCCCGACTCCCCGGCCTACGGCGAGGCCCGCCGGCAGGCCGTCCGCGACGCGGTGCGGCGCGCCCGCGAGTACGCGCAGGCTCTCGGCGGCCACCTGGTCGCCCTGGTGGAGCTGGCCGACGAGGGCGTGCAGCAGTCGGCGCCCTTCCGTGCCCGTCCGGCGATGCGGACCGCCGCCTTCGCGGCGCCCGGCGGCGCCGAGGAGCCGGCCCTGGCCCTCGACCTGGAGCCGGAGCGGCAGAGTGTGTACGCACAGGTCACCGCGCACTTCACGATGACGGCCCCCGACCTGTCGGCCTGAGCCGCGGCACATCGGCGCTGTGCTCATCAGAGCGGACCCCGGCTCATTTCAACGCTTGTCAGCAGCCCGGCATCCGACTGATGTTGCGCGGTCGCCCTGCACGAGGCGGCTACTGCGAAGTAGGTCGTAGGCTCGCTGCATGCGCCGAGCAAAAATCGTCTGCACCCTCGGGCCCGCCACCGACTCCTACGACCGGATCAGGGCGCTGGTCGAGGCCGGCATGGACGTCGCCCGCCTGAACATGAGCCATGGCTGCCACGCCGACCACGAGGAGCGGTTCCGGCGCGTACGCAAGGCCGCCGACGAGAGCGGCCGGAGCGTCGGGATCCTCGCGGACCTTCAAGGCCCGAAGATCCGGCTGGGACGCTTCGCCGAAGGGCCCGTACTCCTTGAACGCGGTGACGAGTTCACGATCACCACCGAGCAGATCGAGGGCGACCGCCTGATCTGCGGCACCACCTACAAGAACCTCGCCGCCGACGTCACGCGCGGTGAGCGCATCCTCGTCGACGACGGCCGCGTCACCCTGGAGGTCACCGGCGTCGAGGGACCCCGGGTCCGCACCCTGTGCATCGAGGGCGGTCTGATCTCGGACAACAAGGGACTCAACCTCCCCGGTGTCGCGGTCTCCGTGCCCGCCCTGTCCGACAAGGACGTCGAGGACCTGCGCTGGGCGCTGCGCACCGGTGCCGACATCATCGCGCTCTCCTTCGTCCGCAGCGGCCGGGACGTCGAGGACGTGCTGCGCGTCATGCGCGAGGAGGACCGCCGGGTCCCCGTCATCGCCAAGATCGAGAAGCCGCAGGCGGTCGACAACCTCGAGGAGATCGTCGCCGCCTTCGACGGGGTCATGGTGGCCCGAGGCGACCTCGGGGTCGAGATGCCGCTCGAAGCCGTGCCCATGGTGCAGAAGCGCGCCGTCTCCCTCGCCCGGCGCAACGCCAAGCCGGTGATCGTCGCGACGCAGATGCTGGAGTCGATGATCAACTCCTCGCGCCCCACCCGGGCCGAGGCGTCCGACGTCGCCAACGCGGTCGTGGACGGCGCCGACGCGGTCATGCTCTCCGGGGAGACCAGCGTCGGCAAGTACCCCGTCGAGACGGTGAGGACCATGGGCCGGATCGTGGCCGCCGCCGAGGAGGACATGCTCGCGGCCGGCCTGCCGCCGCTGACCGAGCAGAACAAGCCCCGCACCCAGGGCGGCGCCGTCGCGCGCGCGGCCGCGGAGATGGGCGACTTCCTCGACGCCACGTACCTGGTGGCCTTCACTCAGTCCGGCGACACCGCCCGGCGTCTGTCCCGCTACCGCTCGCCGATCCCCGTGGTCGCCTTCAGCCCCGAGCCGGCCACCCGCTCCCAGCTCAGCCTCACCTGGGGCGTGGAGACCTGCGTCGGGCCGATGGTACAGACGACCGATGAGATGGTCGCCCAGGTCGACGAGCAGCTGCTGCGCATGGGCCGCTGCCAGAAGGGGGACATCGTCGTCATCACGGCGGGCTCGCCGCTCGGTGTCCCGGGAACCACCAACCTCGTACGTGTGCACCGCATCGGGGAGGACGACTCCACTCCCGCCCCCTGACGTCACGGCCGCCGCCCGGCGATACGCCGCGGCCGCGCGCCTCAGGGACGAACGGACACGAGCGCCGATGGCGGTGACATCGCCGACAGCGCGGTGAGGCGCGAACCGGCGGGCGCGCCGAGCGGGCCGGGGCACCGTGGCGACCGGTCGGGACGGACGGGGTCCACGGCGTCAGCGGACCTGGCCGGATGCGACGCCGCCCTCGGTCGGCGCCGGCGACGGACTGTCGTCGGGGGAGGCCGTCGCGCACGGGTCGGGCGTACCGGTCGGCGAGGGGGAGGCCGTGTCCGTGGGGGTCGCCGTGGGCGTGGCGGAGTTGGTGGGGCAGGTCGGCTGGTCTGTCGGGCTCGTCGTGGGGTCCGTGGTGGGGCTGGTCGTGGGGGAGCCGGTGGGGGAAGTCGTCGGCGAGTGGCTGCCCGACGGGGTGCCTATCGTGCCGCTGGAGGACGCGGTCGGCTTGGGCGACGTGGTCGGCCGGGGCGAGGTGCTCGCGCTCGGGGACGTCGACGGCCGGGGAGAGGCGGGCGCCGAGTGCGGCGGGTTCACGGGTGTGTCACTGCCCGCGCCGCCGATGTCGGGGACGGAGATCACCGCACCGCCCCGGAAGTGCTCGTACCAGGACAGGACGGTGTTCAGGTAGTCGTTCGAGTGGTTGTAGCCCAGGATCGCCTGGTGCAGGTTGTTCTCGATCGACAGGTCGCGGTTGCCCGCGCAGAGGTAGCGGCCGGCGGCGAGCGCCGCGTCGAATATGTTGTTCGGGTCGCTGACACCGTCGTCGTTGCCGTCGGCGCCCCAGGTCCGCCAGGTCGACGGGATGAACTGCATCGGCCCGACCGCGCGGTCGTGGACCGTGTCCCCGTCCCACTTGCCGCCGTCGCTGTCCGTGATGTTCGCGAAGCCGTCGCCGTTGAGCTGCGGGCCGCGTATGGGGGAGAGCGTCGTGCCCGCGGAGTCGACGTTTCCGCCGCGCGCCTGGTTGGACTCGACCTGGCCGATCGCGGCCAGCAGCTCCCAGCGCAGCTTGCAGCCGGGATCGCTGGCGGCGAGGGCTGTCTCCGCCCTGCGGTAGGCCTCCAGGACGGTCGCCGGCAGGCCGGTGCCGCCGGGGGGCACGGTGCCGGTGCCGGGGGTGGGGGAGCCGCCGGGCGCGGGCGTGTTGAGCGGCGGGAGTTCGGTCAGGTACTCGGACGAGCCGCCGTCGATGGGGTCGCCCGGCGGGGGCACGATCGAGGCGCCGGCGCTGGTGTTGAGAATGCCCGGCAGCAGTCCGGGAGCCTGGGAACCCGTCAGCGCCGCCATGGCCGCGGCGGCCACCGCGGTGCCCGCGACCCCCCTGCGGATCCGCCGTCCGTACCGCGCACGCATACCCGATGCCCCTCCCGAAAGCCGTGCTGCCCGCCTCCCTGCGTGGCAACCCTGGTGACCCTACGGCAACTTCCCGAACAGAGCCACCGTCACGAATCTCGCATACTGATCGGAGGAAGGTGTTCCGCAGGAGGTTGCATGCCGTTCACATTGAGTCATGCGTTGGCCGTGCTGCCGGGATTGAGGCAGGACGGCGTCGGCAGCGTGCGGGGTCGCGGACCGCTGGTGGCGGCCGCCCTCGTCGCCGGCTCCTTCGCCCCCGACGTGCCCTACTTCGCCGATGCGCTGGCGCGGGGCCTCTTCGGCTTGGGGCAGTTCACGCATGCCCCGTTGGGCGTCGCCCTGGTGGACCCGGTCATCGCCGCCGGGCTGGTGGGCGGCTGGGTGATGCTGCGCGGCCCCCTGGTGGCCCTGCTGCCCGAACGCCGGCAGGCCGGGGTCGCCGCCCTGGCGGGTGTCGGCGACCGCATGCGGCCCTCGGCGCGTTCGGTCGCGGCCTTCTGGGCGTCGGCCGTGGCCGGGGCGACGACCCACGTGGTCTGGGACGCCTTCACCCACCCCGGGCGGTGGGGCGTGCGCCTGCTGCCCTTCCTCGAGCACGAGGTGCACGGCACGGCCCTGCACAAGTACGTCCAGTACGGGAGCTCGGCCGTGGCGCTGGCCCTGCTGGGCTGGTACGGGCAGCGCGCCCTGCGGTCCGTTCCCGATCCGGCCGGAAGGGACCCCCTCCCCGTGCCCCGCCTCTCGGGCCCGGCCCGGCGCCTGGCTCCGGCCGTCCTCGGCGCCACCACGGCCGGCGCGGCCGTGGTACGGGCCGAGCGGTGGTACCGGGAGACCGGCGACGCCCCCGGGATGATCCCGGCCGGACTCTTCGGCGCCGGTGCGGGACTCGCCGTGGCCGCCGCTGCCTGGGCCGGCGCGGTGCACCTCACACACCGCGCCGTACGCCGCGACGCCCGGGCGACGCGGCGTCAGTGGGCCGCCGACTCCCAGTCCGCGCCCACGCCCACCGAGACGTCCAGCGGCGCCCGCAACGGGTAGGCGGCCGCCATCTCACGCCGGACCAGCTCCTCCACCGCGACGCGCTCACCAGGGGCGACCTCGACCACGATTTCGTCGTGCACCTGGAGCAGCAGCCGGGACCGCAGCCCCTCCCGCGCCAGTGCCGCATCCACCTTCAGCATCGCGAGTTTGACGATGTCGGCGGCCGAGCCCTGGATCGGCGCGTTGAGCGCCATCCGCTCGGCCATCTCGCGGCGCTGCCGGTTGTCACTGGTGAGGTCCGGAAGGTAACGGCGGCGACCCATCAGCGTCTCGGTGTAGCCCGTGACCCGGGCCTCCTCCACCACGCGCTGCAGATAGTCCCGCACACCGCCGAAGCGCTCGAAATACGTCTCCATCAGGCCGCGCGCCTCGGCCGCCTCGATGCCCAGTTGCTGCGACAGACCGAAGGCCGACAGCCCGTACGCCAGGCCGTACGACATCGCCTTGATCTTGCGGCGCATCTCGGCGTCCACCTGCTCCGGCGCCACCGAGAACACGTAGCCGCCGACGGTGGTGTGCAGATCCTCGCCGGAGTCGAAGGCCGCGATCAGCCCGTCGTCCTGCGACAGATGGGCCATGACCCGCAGTTCGATCTGGCTGTAGTCGGCGGTCAGCAGCGACTCGTAACCCCCGCCGACCACGAAGCCGCGGCGGATCGCCCGGCCCTCGTCGGTGCGCACCGGCACGTTCTGCAGGTTGGGATCGGTCGACGACAGCCGCCCCGTGGCGGCCACGATCTGGCTGAACGTGGTGTGGATCCGCCCGTCGGGAGCGATCGTCTTGACCAGCCCCTCCACCGTCACCCGCAACTTCGCCTGCTCCCGGTGCCGCAGCATGATCACCGGCAGCTCGTGCTCGGTCTGCGACGCCAGCCACGCCAGCGCGTCCGCGTCGGTGGTGTAACCCGTCTTGGTCTTCTTCGTCCTGGGCAGCCCCAGCTCGCCGAAGAGCACCTCCTGCAGCTGCTTGGGCGAGCCCAGGTTGAACTCGTGCCCGACCGCGGCGTGCGCCTCCTTCACCGCGAGCTGCACCTCACCCGCGAACCGCTGCTCCAGGCGCTCCAGGTGCTCGCGGTCCGCGGCGATGCCCGCCCGCTCCATCCGGGCCAGCAGCGCCGAGGTCGGCAGCTCCACCTCACGCAGCAGCGGCAGGGCGCCGTCCTGCTCCAGCCGCGCGGCGAACGCCTCGCCCAGATCCAGCACGGTGCGCGCCTGCGTCATAAGGGCCTCGGCCTCCGCCTCGTCGTCGACCCCGAAGGCCAACTGCCCGTCCTCGCCGCCCGCGGGGGCGAGCTCCCGCCCCAGGTACTCCACCGACAGATCGTCCAGCGCGAACGAGCGGCGGCCCGGCTTCACCAGGTACGCGGCCAGCGCCGTGCACATCGTGACCCCGTCCACGCTCCAGCCATGCTCGGCGAGGACCCGCATCACGTTCTTCGCGTTGTGCAGCACCTTCGGCCGGGCGGCGTCCGCCAGCCACGCCGCGAAGGCCCTCTCGTCCTTCTCGTCCAGCTCCGCCGGGTCGAACCACGCCGCCGGCCCCTGCGCCGTCGCCAGCGCCACCTCGGACACACTGCCCGCGCCCAGCGCCCACGCGTCGACCGTCGCCACGCCCAGCGCCGACCCGGCGTGCTCGACCAGCCAGTCCGCCAGCTCGCCGGCGGCCAGCACCCGGCCCTCCACGGTGACGCCGCCGGTGACCGCCCGCTCCGCCTCCTGCGCGGCGCCCGGGTCGGCCGCGTACAGCCGCTCCCGGAAGTTGGGGTGGCGGAACTCCAGGGTGTCCAGCACCACGTCGAGCGCGTCCCGGTCGTACGGCTGCCGCCCCAGCTCCTGCGGCCCGCACGGCAGCTCCACGTCCCGCACCAGCTCCGTCAGCCGGCGGTTGCGCTGCACCGACTCCAGGTGGGCGCGCAGGTTCTCACCCGCCTTGCCCTTCACCTCGTCCGCACGCTCCACGAGTTCCGCGAACGAGCCGAACTGGTTGATCCACTTGGCCGCGGTCTTCTCACCGACACCCGGGATGCCCGGCAGGTTGTCGGACGGGTCGCCGCGCAGCGCCGCGAAGTCCGGGTACTGCGCGGGGGTCAGACCGTACTTCTCCACGACCTTCGCCGGGGTGAACCGGGTCAGCTCGGAGACGCCCTTGGTGGGGTACAGGACCGTGACGTGGTCCGAGACGAGCTGGAAGGAGTCACGGTCACCGGTGACGATCAGCACCTCGTAACCCAGCGCCTCCGCCTGCGTCGCCAGCGTGGCGATCACATCGTCCGCCTCGTAGCCCTCCGTGGCGAAGCGGCGCACGTTCATCGTGTCCAGCAGCTCGCCGATCAGCCCCACCTGGCTGCGGAACTCGTCCGGCGTCGCGGACCGGGTCGCCTTGTACTCGGGGAACTCCTCCAGGCGCCACGTGCGCCGCGAGACGTCGAACGCCACCGCCAGATGCGTCGGCTGCTCGTCACGCAGCGTGTTCGCCAGCATGGAGGCGAAGCCGTACACCGCGTTCGTGGGCTGACCGGTGGTGGTGTTGAAGTTCTCCACCGGCAGCGCGTAGAACGCCCGGTAGGCCAGCGAATGCCCGTCCAGCAGCAGCAGCCGGGGCCGCTCACCCCCCTGCGGTGCGGTGCCGGTCGCTGCGTTCGTCTTCTCTGCCTTTGCTGCCACGTCACCGATCCTCCCACGCCCGACTGACACTGCCGGTCGGCCGCCTCGTCGTGGCAGGATCGGAGCCATGGCAGGCAAAGCACCCGCAGGCGACCCCGTCCAGGACGCACCCGAGGTCAGCGCCCCGCAGCACGCCGCTGCCGGGCTCCCGGCCATCGGGCACACCCTCCGCATCGCGCAGCAGCAGATGGGGGTGCGGCGTACCGCGCTCACCCTCCTCAAGGTCAACCAGAAGGACGGCTTCGACTGTCCCGGCTGCGCCTGGCCCGAGCCGCAGCACCGGCACACCGCCGAGTTCTGCGAGAACGGCGCCAAGGCCGTCGCCGAGGAGGCCACCTTGCGCCGGGTCACCCCGGAGTTCTTCGCGGCGCACCCCGTCGCCGACCTCGCCCGGCGCAGCGGCTACTGGCTGGGCCAGCAGGGCCGCCTCACCCAGCCCATGTACCTGCCGGACGGCGCCGACCACTACGAGCCCGTCCCGTGGGAGCGCGCCTTCGAGATCGTCGCCGACGAGCTGAACCGCCTGGCGGGCCCCGACGAGGCCCTGTTCTACACCTCCGGCCGCACCAGCAACGAGGCCGCCTTCCTCTACCAGCTCTTCGCCCGCGAGTTCGGCACCAACAACCTGCCCGACTGCTCCAACATGTGCCACGAGTCGTCCGGCTCCGCACTCGCCGAGACCATCGGCATCGGCAAGGGCAGCGTCCTGCTGGAGGACCTGTACCGCGCCGACCTGATCATCGTCGCCGGACAGAACCCCGGCACCAACCACCCCCGCATGCTCTCCGCCCTGGAGAAGGCCAAGACGAGCGGCGCGAAGATCGTCACCATCAACCCGCTGCCCGAGGCCGGCCTGCAGCGCTTCAAGAACCCGCAGACCCCCAAGGGCCTGGCCGGCGGCGGCACCCCGCTCGCCGACCTCTTCCTGCAGATCAGGCTCGGAGGCGACCAGGCCCTTTTCCGCGCCCTCAACAAGGCGCTCCTGGAAGCCGAGGACCGCGCACCCGGCACCGTACTCGACCAGGCCTTCATCGCCGAGCACACCCACGGATTCGACGAGTGCGCGGCCGCCGCCCGCGCCACCGACCCCGACGAGGTACTGCGCGCCACCGGGCTGCCGCAGTCCGACATCGACCGGCTGCTCGCCCTGGTCCTCGACGCCAAGAGCGTCATCGTCTGCTGGGCCATGGGCCTCACCCAGCACAAGCACTCCGTGCCCACCATCAAGGAGGTCGTCAACTTCCTCCTCCTGCGCGGCAACATCGGCCGCCCAGGGGCCGGCGTGTGCCCCGTACGCGGCCACAGCAACGTCCAGGGCGACCGCACCATGGGCATCTACGAGAAGCCGGCACCCGCCTTCCTCGACGCCCTGGAGAAGGAGTTCGGCTTCGCCCCGCCCCGCGCGCACGGCCTGGACACCGTCGCCGCCATCCGCGCCCTGCGCGACGGCGACGCCAAGGTCTTCTTCGCCATGGGCGGCAACTTCGTCGCCGCCTCACCCGACACGGACGTCACCGAAGCAGCCATGCGCCGCGCACGCCTCACCGTGCACGTCTCCACCAAGCTCAACCGCTCCCACGTGGTCACCGGCGCCCGCGCCCTGATCCTGCCCACCCTCGGCCGCACCGAGAAGGACGTGCAGGCCGCGGGCGATCAGTTCGTCACCGTCGAGGACTCCATGGGCATGGTGCACGCCTCCCGCGGCGGCCTGGAGCCCGCCGGCCCCCTCCTGCTGTCCGAGCCCGCCATCGTCTGCCGCCTCGCCCGCGCCGTCCTCGGCCCGCGAAGCCGCGTGCCGTGGGAGGAACTCGAGAGCGACTACGACCGGATCCGGGACCGCATCTCCCGCGTCGTGCCCGGCTTCGACGACTTCAACGCCAAGGTGCGCCGCCCCGGCGGCTTCACCCTCCCGCACGCCCCGCGCGACTCGCGCAGCTTCCCCACCGCCACCGGGCTGGCCAACTTCACCGCCGCGCCCCTGGAGTACCCGCACGTGCCCGAAGGCCGGCTGCTGCTGCAGACGCTGCGCTCGCACGACCAGTACAACACCACCATCTACGGACTCGACGACCGCTACCGCGGCATCAAGGGCGGCCGCCGCGTCGTCCTGGTCCACCCCGACGACGCCGCCGCCCTCGGCTTCTCCGACGGCGCCTACACCGACCTGGTCAGCGAGTGGACCGACGGCACCGAACGCCGCGCCGAGGGTTTCCGCGTGGTCCACTACCCGACGGCCCGCGGCTGCGCCGCCGCCTACTACCCCGAGACCAACGTGCTGGTCCCCCTCGACCACACCGCCGACACCAGCAACACCCCGGCATCCAAGTCCGTCGTCGTCCGGCTGGAACCGACCACCCCGGTCGGCGGTCCCCTCTGACCGTCCGGTAGAAAACGGGCCAGTACACCGAACGACGACGATCGGAGCCACCGTCCATGGGCGAGCAGACCACCACCAGCCTTTTCTCCCCGGAGGTCATCGAGCAGTACGCCGGGCTCGGCGTCGACCTGGTGGCGCTTTTCTCCGCCGGCGACCTCGGCTCCCGCATGGGCGTCGAAATCGTCGAGGCGAGTGCCGAGCGCGTCGTGGCCACCATGCCCGTCGAGGGGAACACCCAGCCCTACGGGCTCCTCCACGGTGGCGCCTCCGCCGTCCTGGCGGAGACCATCGGCTCCATCGGCGCCATGCTGCACGGCGGCCCCGGCAAGATCGCCGTTGGGGTCGACCTCAACTGCACCCACCACCGCGGCCTGCGCTCCGGCCGGGTGACCGGGGTCGCGACCCCCGTCCACCGCGGCCGCTCGTCCGCCACCTACGAGATCGTCATCAGCGACGAGCAGGACCGCCGGGTCTGCTCCGCCCGCCTCACCTGCGCGCTGCGCCCGGCCACCCCTGCCGCGTCGGGCACCGCCGCCTCCTGACGCCCCGCCCGTCGGCGCACAAGGAGAACGGCCCCCGGAATCCCCGGGGGCCGTTCTCCTTGTCGTACGCGACGCGCCGTGCGACGCCGGACGCTACGCCGCGCCCTCACCGAGGTACGCGGCCCGCACGCGCGGGTCGGACAGCAGGGCCGAGGCGTCGTCCTCCATGACGATCGCGCCGGTCTCCAGCACATACCCGCGGTCGGCCAGCTGCAGCGCCTGGGAGGCGTTCTGCTCCACCAGCAGCACCGTGGTGCCCTGGTCGTTGATCTCCTTGATGATCTCGAAGATCTGCTGGACGATCAGCGGCGCCAGACCCATCGACGGCTCGTCGAGCAGCAGCAGGTTCGGCCGCCCCATCAACGCCCGGCCGATGGCCAGCATCTGCTGCTCACCACCGGACAGGGTGCCCGCCAGCTGGGAACGCCGCTCCGCAAGGCGCGGGAACAGGGTCAGTACGCGGTCCAGGTCGTCCCTGGGGACACCCTTGAACCGGTACGCGCCCATCTCCAGGTTCTCCAGCACGGTCATCACCGGGAAGACCCGGCGGCCCTCCGGGGACTGGCCGATGCCGAGTTCCACCACCTTGTGCGACGGAACGCCGTCGATCCGCTCGCCGCCCAGCCGCACCTCGCCGTGGCGGGGCTGCAGCAGACCGGAGATCGTGCGCAAGGTGGTGGTCTTTCCGGCGCCGTTCGCGCCCAGCAGGGCCACGACCTCGCCCTGCCGGACCGTCACGTTGATGCCCTTCAGCGCCTGGATCGCGCCGTAGAACACCTGCAGGTCGACCAGCTCCAGCATCGCCGGGGCCTCGGCGGCGGAACCAGCCGCCGCCTTCTCGACGTTGGCGGCCTCGGTCATCGGCCCTCCTCCTCGGACTCACGCGGCCCGGGGACCTCCGGGGCCTCGGCCGCGTGGTGCGACTCGACGATCTCCACCATCTCCGCGACGGCCTCCACGGCCGCCTCGTCGGCCGACCCCAGGTACGCCTCGATCACCGCGGGATCGCGCTGCACCTCCTCGGGCAGACCCTCGGCGATCACCTTGCCGAAGTTCAGCACCATGACGCGGTCGGCGACCGACATCACGAGCTTCATGTCGTGCTCGATCAGCAGCACGCTGACGCCCAGCTCCTGGTTGATCCGGCGGATCAGCTGCTCCAGCTCCAGCTTCTCCGTCGGGTTCGTCCCCGCCGCCGGCTCGTCCAGCAGTAGCACCTTGGGGTCGGTCGCCAGGGCCCGGGCGATCTCCAGACGCCGCTGGTCACCGTAGGACAGGCCGGCCGCCAACTCGTTGTGCTTGCCCGAGAGCCCCACGTACGACAGCAGCTCCTGCGCGCGCTTGTCGCTGGCCTTCTCGTCCCGGCGCGCCCAGGGCATGCCCAGCATGATCGAGATCGCTCCCGACTTCTGCCGCGACTCCGCCGCGATCTTGACGTTCTCCAGCGCCGTCAGGGCGCCGAACAGCCGGATGTTCTGGTACGTACGGGCCACGCCGTAACGGTTCACCAGGTACGGCTTGGCGCCGAGCAGCTTGTGCTCCGCACCGCCCTCCTCGTGGAAGGTGATCGCTCCCTCCTGCGGGACGTACACGCCCGTCAGGGAGTTGAACAGCGAGGTCTTGCCCGCGCCGTTCGGGCCGATCACCGCGAGGATCTCGCCCCGCCGCATGGTCAGGTCGACGTCCGAGAGGCTGGTCAGACCACCGAACCGAAGCGTCACGCCCCGGGCCTGCAGCACCGTCCCACCGGTCTGCGCGGGCTCCACGCCCGCGTCCTTCACCGCGTTCACGACTTCACGCCTCCCGTCGGCTCGGTCATCGCGTCGGCGTCACTGATGCCCGCCTCCGCCATGTGCAGCTCGCGCTGCCTGCGGCGGGAAGGGATCACGCCCTGCGGACGGAAGATCATCATGATGACGAGCAGCGCACCCAGGTAGATGAAGCGGTCCGCCGGAGGCACATAGTCCTTCAGTGCGTTCGGCAGCCACACCAGCAGCGCGGCACCGAACAGCACGCCGGCGATGGAGCCCATGCCCCCGAACACCACGTACGCCAGTGCGAGCACCGACAGCACGATGGTGAAGTTCTCCGGGTTGATGAAGCCCACCTTGCTGGAGTACACCACGCCCGCCAGACCCGAGGTCGCCGCTCCGATCGCGAAGGCCAGCAGCTTGTACCGGACGGTGTTGATGCCCGTCGCGGACGCGGCCACCTCGTCCTCCCGGATCGCCGTCCAGGTGCGGCCGATCCGCGAGTGCTCCAGGCGGTTGTACAGGAAGATCAGCACCACCAGGAAGAACAGCAGCAGGTACCAGTACGGCAGCGGGTCCAGAGTCCAGTCGTAGTTGATCGGACCGATGTGGATCGACGGGTGAGGGATGCCGATGACACCGCGCGAACCGTTCGTGAACCCGTCCGAGTTCTTGGCGACCAGGTACACGATCTCGTGGAAGCCCAGCGTCACGATCGCCAGGTAGTCACCGCGCAGCCGCAGCGTCGGGGCGCCCAACAGCACACCGGCGATCAGGCAGGTGACGATGGCGAACGGGATCGACTCCAGCGCGCCCACCGTGAACGGCGGCTTCACTGGCATGTGCCCGGTCCAGAAGGCGCAGGAGTACGCGCCGATCGCGTAGAAGGCGATGAAGCCCAGGTCGAGCAGACCGGCCCAGCCGACCACCACGTTCAGACCGACCGCGATGATCATGAAGACCCCCATCTGTGTGACGAGGACCTCCTGCCACTCCACGCTGGTGCCGGACGGGATGACGATCGCCAGGACGAGGATGACCACCAGGGCGCCCAGGCGAAGCCAGCCGTTGGACCGGAACTTCGCCCGCGTCGGCTCCAGCGACTTGCTGACGCCCTGCGCACCCTGCCGGGCCGCGTCGCGTACCGGAGCGCCGAACTCCACCAGCGCCCACACACCCACCAGGATGGCGACGCAGATGTACAGGCGCGCGGACTCGAAGGCGCCGGTGAACGCCGACAACTTCTCCGCCGGGTTGCCGTCCTCGCCCGTCATCAGCGCGAGGATGAAGCCCAGCATCACCATGCCGATCAGGCGGGTCCAGCGGGGCTCCTGGTACCACGCCTTGCGGCGCAGCTTGGCCACGTCCACCGAGAAGGACTCGGAAGCGGTCGCGTCGCTCATGCCGACCTCCCCAGACGCTCGCCCATGATGCCCGTCGGACGGAACATCAGCACCAGGATCAGGACCACGAACGCGGTCACGTCGATCCACTGGGTGCCGAAGAGCGGGGAGCTCAGGTTCTCGACGATGCCGAGCAGCAGACCGCCCAGCATCGCACCGCGGATGTTGCCGATACCGCCCAGCACCGCCGCCGCGAAGGCCTTGATGCCCGGCAGGAAGCCCACCGTGAACCAGACCTGACCCGAGATGCCGAAGCCGTACAGGAAGCCGGCCGCACCACCCAGCAGACCGCCGATGATGAACGTGCGGGAGATGATCTTGTCGATGTCGACACCCATCAGACCCGCCGTCTCGGCGTCCTGCGCGACGGCCCGGATGCCCGCACCCATCTTCGTGCGGTTGACCACCAGGTCCAGGCCGATCATCATCGCGACCGCGGAACCGATGATGATCAGCTGCGTGATCTTCACCGGGGTGCCGAAGACGCTGAAGACCTCACCGTTGGTGTACAGCTCCGGCATCGGCACAGGGTTGCGGCCCCACAGCTTGCCCGCCAGGTTGTACAGGAAGAACGACGCGCCGATCGCGCTGATCAGGAAGACCAGCTTCGGCGCATTCCGCTTGCGCAGCGGCTTGTACGCCGCCTTCTCCAGCCCGAACGCGGTCAGCGCTCCGACCAGGGCGCCGGCGATCATGCCGACGAGTACCCAGACCACGGAGGTGAACCCGTGCGGGGACTGCGGGGCGAGCTCCGAGAGCACGACGAGCGAACCGAAGCCGCCCATCATGAAGACCTCGCTGTGAGCGAAGTTGATGAGCTGGAGCACGCCGTAGACCAGGGTGTACCCGATCGCGATGACGGCGTACATGGAGCCCGTCGTCAAACCTGGGATGAAGTAGTCCCAGAAGTTGTGGAAGAGATTCATCGTGCGTGGGAATCCTTGCTGAAGCCGGTGAAGGGCGGCGAAAACGCGTCCGGTACAGCGATGGGGAGCGCGGGGCGCCGGCCGCAAACGGTGCCGCGCCCCGCGCCCCCCACCTCAGGTGCCGGTTGCCGGATCAGCCGTTGCTGAGGGTGGCCACGTCACCCAGGTAGCCGATCTTGCCGTCGGCGACCTGGTACAGGTACACGTTCTTGATCTTCAGTTCGCCCTTGTCGTCGAAGGAGAACGTCTTGGTCAGGCCCTCGTAGCTGACGCCCTTCAGAGCCGCCAGCAGCTTCTCGCGGGTGACGTCCTTACCCAGCTTCTTCATCTCGGAGATGACGAGGTTCGCGATGTCGTACGACTCGGCCGAGTAGGTGCCCGGGGCCGTGTTGAACTTCTTGGTGTACGCCTCGGTGAACGCCTTGGTGCTCTCGTTCTTCGTGGCGTCGGTGCACGGGCAGGTCAGGAACCACTTGTCGGCCGCGGCGCCGGCCAGCTCCACGAACTTGGCGTCGTTGGCGCCGTCACCCGAGATGCCGATGCCCTTGAAGCCGCCGTCGGCCAGCTTCTTGGCGAACGGAGCCAGGTCCGCGTAGTAACCCGCGTAGACCAGCGCGTCGGACTTGGAGTTGACGACCTTCGTCGCGGCAGCGGTGTAGTCCGGGGTCTTCGCCGGGACGGAGTCCGTCTCCACCGTGACACCCGCGGCCTTCAGGCCGTCGATGGCGACCTTGGCCAGGCCGACGCCGTACTCGCTCTTGTCGTCAATGACGAAGACCTTCTTGACCTTCTCCTTCTTCGTCAGGTACTCGGCCATGCCGGCGCCCTGCTCGTTGTCGTTCGGGGCACCGCGCAGGAACGAGGTGAAGCCCTGGCTCGTCAGCTCCGGGTTGGTCGCCGAAGACGACACCGCGGCGAGCTGCGCCTGGGCGTACAGGCCACCCGTGGCCTTCGTCGGGCCGGAGAACGCCGGGCCGACGACCGCGACGACGCTGGAGTCACCGATGAGCTTCTGGGCCGCGGCGGGCGCCTGGTCCGGCAGACCCTGGTCGTCCCCGTCCGCGACCTTCAGCGTGAAGGGCAGGTCACCCTTGGCGTTGGCCTCCTCGACGGCCAGCTTCACACCGTTGTTCTCGTTGATGCCCAGCGCGCTGTTGTCGCCGGACAGCGGCCCCTGGAAGCCGATGGAGAACGTCGGCTTGCCGCCGCTCTTGCCGTTGTCGTCCTTGCCTCCACCGCACGCGGTGAGCGCGAGAGCGCCAACTGCCACCGGAATAGCGAGCTTGACGAAGTTCTTGTTGAGCACTACGACCCCCTGGAGCCGCCCAATGGGACTACGAGTCGGCGGGCCGTAGGCCCTCCGGATTGCGACCGCGTGAACATCACGCGGGTTGCCGGGAATCTAATCCGCTGATCAGGCACACAGATAGGCCGTAGCGACAGATGTGATCGGACAGTGACCTCGGTCATGTGCCGGAAACTGAACGGTCCTTACCGGTAACCGGACGACCTTCGGAGGAGAGATGCAGTCAAAAGTCCGAATAGGCGGCCTTGTTCAACGGCACGCCCGCCGCCCCGTCGCGACCGCCCTGGCAGCAGCGCTCGCCGGAGCCGCCGTGGCGGCACTCACCGCCGCGGCGGTATGGCCCGCCCCGCCCCCACCCGGGACCGGACGCCCCCTCAGACAACTCGAAATCCCCCTCGACGCACCCGCCGTCAAAGCGGGGAACCTCGAATTCCGCGCCCTGGCCCTGCGCTGCGGCATCCCCGTCATCATCGGCACCCACGCCGAACACCCCGCGAAAGGCCGCCTCTGCCGTATCCGCGTCGATGTCACCGTCGACGACTCCGTCAGCGCACGCCTCGACAACGACCTGCACCGGCTCGTCCTCGCCGACGGCAGCCGGCACCCCATGGACTGGGAGGCCATGCAGATCAAGCGCCAGCCCCTCACGATCGACATCGGCGCCCACGACAGCGCCCAGTACGACCTGTGGTTCGACATCCCCCCGGACGCCGCGGTCGACCGCCTCGCCGTCACCAACGACAAAGGGACGCCCTCATCGGACATCCCCCTGCCCCGGCGCGACTGGCCCGACCACGCGGCCTGAACCGGCCCCGGCCGCCATGAGCCGGCGGTGCTACTCGGCGCCGCCGTCCACCTCGTCCAGCACGGCCTGCGCCACCGCCTGCATCGTCATGCGACGGTCCATCGACGTCTTCTGGATCCACCGGAACGCGGCCGGCTCCGTCAGCCCGTACTTCGTCTGCAGCGCGCTCTTGGCCCGGTCCACCAGCTTCCGGGTCTCCAGCCGCAGACTCAGGTCCGCGACCTCCGCCTCCAGCGCCCGCAGCTCCGTGAAACGCGACACCGCCATCTCGATGGCCGGCACGACGTCGCTCTTGCTGAACGGCTTCACCAGGTACGCCATGGCACCCGCGTCCCGGGCCCGCTCCACCAGCTCGCGCTGGGAGAAGGCGGTCAGCATGAGCACCGGCGCGATCTTCTCCTTGGCGATCCGCTCCGCCGCCGAGATCCCGTCCAGCACAGGCATCTTCACGTCCAGGATCACCAGGTCCGGCCGCAGCTCCCCGGCGAGCTTCACGGCCGTCTCGCCGTCCCCTGCCTCGCCGACGACGGCGTACCCCTCCTCCTCGAGCATCTCTTTCAGGTCGAGCCGGATCAGTGCCTCGTCCTCGGCGATGACCACGCGGGTGGTCTGCGGCGGTACGTGCGACTGCTCGTCGACGTGCTCGTGCTCGGGCTCGGCGGCGCTCACGGGACTCCTCGTTCAGGCAGGTGCTGCACCAAGAGCCTACCCATATCCGGTATGTTTGAGGTGCGGAGGGGCTAGACTGTCCTTCGTTTTGAAAGGCCCCGGTAGCCCAACTGGCAGCAGGCGATGGATTCAAAACCCATACAGTGTCGGTTCGAATCCGACCCGGGGCACTCAACCTTCATTTGCAAGGTTGATCAGACCGTTGGCGATCTTCACTGGTTGAGGTAAACAGGGCTTCGAATGGAGCCCGGCGGACATCCGCTCATGCACCGTTGGCCGTGTGTACGACCTCGAAGAACGCCGTCGAGCCGTCGCGCTCGTCGCTGCGGGGAACAGCCTCAGCGCGGTGAGCCGGATGACCGGCATATCCCGTTCCGCCATTCGCCAGTGGTGCGAGCGCATCGAACCGAAGCGAAGAGATCCGGAGTGCACGGGTCGGTCATCGGGCCCTGCCTACGCGTATCTGCTAGGCCTCTACCTCGGTGACGGCTGCATCAGTCCGCAGCCCCGTGGCGGCTACGCGCTCCGCATCGCCTGTGCGGACGCCTGGCCCGGACTGATCGACGCGTGCGAGGAGGCCATGAGGGCCGTGCGCCCCTCGAACTCCGTGTGCCGGGTCCATACCCGGGGCTGCACCATGGTCACGTCGTACAGCAGTCACTGGCCGTGCCTGTTCCCGCAGCACGGACCTGGGCGGAAGCACGAACGCCGCATCGCCCTGCACTCCTGGCAGCAGGCGGTCGTCGACGCGCAGCCCTGGGATTTCCTGCGCGGCCTCATCCACTCCGACGGGAGCCGTGCCACCAACCGGATCACCCGGAACGTGGCCGGTGGTACCAGGCACTACGAGTACCCGCGCTACTTCTTCACCAACAGGTCCGAGGACATCCGGCGCCTGTGCACCGACACGCTCGACGCCCTCGGTGTCGCGTGGAGGCAGACGAACGCCTGGAACATCTCCGTCGCCCGCCGGGAGGCCGTCGCGCTCATGGACCGCTTCATCGGCCCGAAGCATTGAGCCGGGCGTTGGTGTGCCGCGTGGCGACCGCCGTCGTGGGGTCCTCGGGCCAGGGGTGCTTGGGGTAGCGCCCCCGCAGTTCCGCGCGGACCGCGCGGTAGCCGTCGCGCCAGAAGGAGGCGAGGTCGGCGGTGACGGCGGCGGGGCGACCCGCGGGGGAGAGCAGGTGGACGAGGAGGGCGACGCGGCCGCCGGCGATACGGGGCGTGGCGGTCCAGCCGAAGAGTTCCTGGAGCTTGGCGGCGAGGACGGGGCGGTCTTCGTCGTAGGAGACGCGGACCTTGGAGCCGGAGGGGATCTCCAGGCGTTCCGGGGCGAGTTCGTCGAGCCGGGCGGCGTCGCCGGTGGCCCAGGGCAGGAGGCGGCTCAGGGCGGTGCCGGCGTCGATGCGGGCCAGGTCGGCGCGGCGGCGGGCGTTGGCGAGTTCGGGGGCGAGCCATTCGTCCGCGCCGGAGATCAGGGCCTCGTCGGAGACGTCGGGCCATGGGGCGCCGATCTCGCGGTGGAGGAAGGCGAGGCGGCGGCGGAGGGCGTCGGCGTCGCGGGTCCACTTCAGCAGGTGGATCCCTTCGCGGCGGAGGCCGTCGAGGAGCGCCGCGCGCAGGTGGGCGGGGTCGGGGTGGGGGAGCGGGCGGGTGGTGAGGGTGATCGCGCCGAGGCGGGCGGCGTGGTGGGCGGTGACGTCGCCGTCGGTCCACGTGACCTCGTCGGTCTCGGTGAGCAGGGGTGCGGCGGCGGTGCGGGCGGTGTCCTCGTCGATGGTGGCGGCGAGGCGGACGCGGGCGGAGGGGGAGCCGGCGGGGCGGTCGGCGACGGCGACGGCGAGCCACCGTGCGGTGCCGAGTCGTGTGCCGTCTGCGAGGTCGGCGGCGGTGCCGGAGGCCATCAGGTAGGCGGTGCCCGCGCCCGCGCCCGGGCCTGTCCGCGTCCCTGTGCCGGTTCCCGGGCCCGTGCCCGTCGCGCGGCGGCGGGCGACGCGTTCGGGGAAGGCGAGGGCGGTGACGAGGCCGGCGGCGGTGTCGTCGCTGAGCGTGGTGGTGGGGTGGTCGGGGGCCGCGGCGGCGAGTCGGCGGGCTTCGCGGCGCCAGCGGTCGGCGTGGGCGTCGTGCGCGCCGCGGGCGGTGCGCCAGGCGGCTGCGAGGTCGTCGCCGTGGCCGCGCGGGGGTTGCTCGGAGAGCAGGGCGACGATGTCGGCGGCGCGGCGCGTACCGGTGTGGGGGGCGCCGTCGAGGAGGGCGCGGGCGAGGCGGGGGTGGAGGCCGATGCGGGACATGCGGTCGCCGCGGTCGGTGGTGCGGCCGTCGGGGCCGAGGGCGCCGATGGCGGTGAGGACGTCGTGGGCGGCGGCGAGGGCGCCGGCCGGGGGCGGGTCGAGGAGGGCGAGGCCGGTGGCGCCGGGGTCGCCCCAGGCGGCGGCCTGGAGGGCGAAGGCGGTGAGGTCGGCGACGGCGATCTCGGGGGAGGGGAAGCGGGGCCGGCCGGTGTCCTCGCTCTCGTTCCAGCAGCGGTAGGCGGTGCCGGGGGCTTCCCGTCCGGCGCGTCCGGCGCGTTGGGCGGCGGTGGCGAGGGAGGCCCGGACGGTGGTGAGGGAGCCGAGTCCGCGGGCGTGGTCGGTGCGGGGTTCGCGGGCGAGGCCGGAGTCGACGACGAGGCGGACGCCGGGGACGGTGAGGCTGGACTCGGCGACGGAGGTGGCGAGGACGATGCGGCGCCGTGTGCCGTCGTGGCCGCGCAGTACGGCGTCCTGGACGGCGGCGGGTGCCTGGCCGTGGAGTTGGAGGACTTCGGCGCCGGTGCCGTCGAGCAGGCCGGCGACGCGGGCGATCTCGCCGGTGCCGGGGAGGAAGCACAGGACGTCGCCGTCGGCGGTGCGCAGTGCGGTGCGGACGGTGGCGGCGACGTGGTCGAGGAACGCGGGGTCGACGCGCGTGCCGTGCGGCGGGCGGATGCCGTGCGGTGGGGGTGCGTGGGTGACGGCCACCGGGTGGAGGCGTCCCTGGGCGTGGACGACGGGTGCGTCGTCGAGCAGCCGGGACCAGGCGTCGGCGTCGGTGGTGGCGGAGGCGGCGACGATGCGCAGGTCGGGGCGGAGGGCGGCGCGCACGTCGAGCAGGAAGGCCATGGCGGTGTCGGCGTCGAGGTGGCGTTCGTGGCACTCGTCGAGCAGGACGGTGGTGGTGCCGGGGAGTTCCTGGTCGCGCTGGAGCCGCTGGAGGAGGACGCCGGTGGTGACGACCTCGACGACGGTGCGGGGGGAGACCGCGCGGTCGCCGCGTACGGTGTGGCCGACGCGGCCGCCGGGCTCCTCGCCGAGCAGCCAGGCCATGCGGCGGGCGGCGGCCTTCGCGGCCATGCGGCGCGGTTCGGCGACCACGACGGTCCTGGTCGGCCGGTCGTCGAGGAGCCCGGCGAGGGCGAGCGGGACGAGGGTGGTCTTGCCGGTGCCGGGGGGTGCGGCCAGGACGGCGCAGCCGTGGGTGTCGAGGGCGTCGTGGAGGGCGGGCAGGGCGGTGCGCACCGGGAGGGCGGCGAGTGCGTCCTCGCGCAGGACCGGGGGGCGGCGGGTCACAGGGCGACGCAGACGAAGATCGCGGTGCCGGGGATGACGCGGCCGCGCAGCGGCGACCAGCCGCCCCATTCCGCGGTGTTCCAGGCGGGCCATTCGGGTTCGACGAGGTCGACGAGGCGGAACCCGGCGGCGCTGAGTTCGCGTACGCGGTCGCCGAGGGTGCGGTGGTGTTCGACGTAGACGGCGTGTCCGGTCTCGTCCTGTTCGACGTAGGGGGTGCGGTCGAAGTAGGAGGCGGAGGCGGTCAGTCCCTCGGGGCCGGGTTCGTCGGGGAAGGCCCAGCGCAGGGGGTGGGTGACGGAGAAGACCCAGCGGCCGCCGGGGCGCAGGACGCGCCGGACCTCGTGCATCACGTGGGCGGTGTCGGCGATGAAGGGGAGGGCGCCGTAGGCGGAGCAGGCCTGGTCGAAGGAGGCGTCGGTGAAGGGGAGGGCGCCGGCGTCGGCCTGGACGAGGGGGAACGCGGGGCTGGGTGGGTGGGCGGCGCGTGCGTCGTCGTCGATGCGGCGGGCGTGCTGGAGTTGGCGGTGGGAGAGGTCGAGGGCGACGGGCCGGGCGCCGTGCGCGGCGAGCCAGCGGGAGCACTGGGCGGCGCCGGCGCCGATCTCGAGTACGGCCGCGTCCCTCAGTGCGGCGGTGGGTCCGAGGAGGTGGAGTTCGTCCTCGGTTGCTCCTTCCGGGCCCCAGACGAACGCGGCGTCGCCGAGGAACTCGCCGTGGTCGCTCTGGTACTCGTCGGCGTTGCGGTCCCACCACCCGCGGTTGGCTCGGCTGCTCTCCGTGGTGCCTGCGGCACGGCGTGTGGCCTCGGGTTCTTCGGGGGTGGGCCGGGGGGCCGGTGCTTGGATCATCGCGCTGGTCGTCGTACCCTCTGTGGTGACCTGTGGCTGCGGTGTCGCCGCAGCACGTCTATGTGCCAGTGCCCGGTACGGGGTGTTACGCCCGTGGTGCGCTCTTCGTGCATTGACCGTGCCCGGCTGCCCCCGTATGCTACAAGTTGCGCTGCGAGCCTGCGCGCCTCGGACGGAGCAGGCTGCGCTCACAACTGTTGTAAACCTCTCGGCCTTGTGGGCTGTCCGGAATCGGCAGGAGCGAAACGGGCTTACGGCGTAGCAGTACCTACGACTTCTTGTCCGTACCGGAGCCCTTTTCCTAATGACGAGCAGCATCGAGGCCCAGGCCCCTCGTACCACCCCGCAGGTGGCGGTCAACGACATCGGTAACGAGGAAGCCTTCCTCGCCGCGATCGATGAGACGATCAAGTACTTCAACGACGGCGACATCGTCGACGGCGTCATCGTGAAGGTCGACCGGGACGAGGTCCTCCTCGACATCGGTTACAAGACCGAAGGCGTCATCCCCTCCCGCGAGCTGTCCATCAAGCACGACGTCGACCCCAATGAGGTCGTCGCCGTGGGCGATGAGATCGAGGCCCTGGTCCTCCAGAAGGAGGACAAGGAAGGCCGTCTCATCCTGTCCAAGAAGCGGGCTCAGTACGAGCGCGCCTGGGGCACGATCGAGAAGATCAAGGAAGAGGACGGCATCGTCACCGGTACCGTCATCGAGGTCGTCAAGGGTGGTCTCATCCTCGACATCGGCCTCCGCGGCTTCCTTCCCGCCTCCCTGGTGGAGATGCGCCGCGTCCGCGACCTCCAGCCGTACGTCGGCAAGGAGCTCGAGGCCAAGATCATCGAGCTGGACAAGAACCGCAACAACGTGGTCCTGTCCCGCCGCGCCTGGCTGGAGCAGACCCAGAGCGAGGTCCGTCAGACCTTCCTCACCACCCTCCAGAAGGGCCAGGTGCGCTCCGGCGTCGTCTCCTCCATCGTCAACTTCGGTGCCTTCGTGGACCTGGGTGGCGTGGACGGCCTGGTGCACGTCTCCGAGCTGTCCTGGAAGCACATCGACCACCCCTCCGAGGTCGTCGAGGTCGGCCAGGAGGTCACGGTCGAGGTCCTGGACGTCGACATGGACCGCGAGCGTGTCTCCCTGTCGCTGAAGGCGACGCAGGAAGACCCGTGGCAGCAGTTCGCCCGTACGCACCAGATCGGCCAGGTCGTCCCCGGTAAGGTCACCAAGCTGGTGCCGTTCGGTGCGTTCGTCCGTGTGGACGAGGGCATCGAGGGTCTGGTCCACATCTCCGAGCTGGCCGAGCGCCACGTGGAGATCCCGGAGCAGGTCGTCCAGGTCAACGACGAGATCTTCGTCAAGGTCATCGACATCGACCTCGAGCGCCGTCGCATCAGCCTCTCGCTGAAGCAGGCCAACGAGTCCTTCGGTGCCGACCCGGCGTCGGTCGAGTTCGACCCGACCCTGTACGGCATGGCCGCGTCGTACGACGACCAGGGCAACTACATCTACCCCGAGGGCTTCGACCCCGAGGCCAACGACTGGCTCGAGGGCTACGAGACCCAGCGCGAGGCGTGGGAGCACCAGTACGCCGAGGCGCAGTCCCGCTTCGAGCAGCACCAGGCGCAGGTCATCAAGTCCCGCGAGGCGGACGCCGAGGCTGCGGCGCAGGTCGGCGAGGCGGCTCCGGCCGGCCCGACCGGCGGCTCGTACTCCTCGGAGTCCGGTGACCAGTCCGGCGCGCTCGCGTCGGACGAGGCGCTGGCCGCGCTCCGCGAGAAGCTGGCCGGCGGCCAGAGCTGATCGCAGGGCGCATCGCCCACGCACCACGGAAGGACCCGCTCTCCTCGGGAGGGCGGGTCCTTCCGCGTTCACCGGTCGCGTGGGAATGCGCGGGCTGTACGGGCGGTTGCACCCGGAGTTGACGTAGACCGAGGGAAGGGTGCGCGGTGCTGGATCCGCAGGGGCTGTACGCATACGAGCCGGGCGGGGCCGAGGCGGTCGACGAGGCTTTCGGTGAGACGGGGCCCGTGCTGCTGTACCACTTCGACGGGTACATCGACGCGGGTGAGACCGGTTCGCAGGTCGTCGAGGAACTGCTGGAGCGGCAGGAGCACCGGCTGGTGGCGCGGTTCGACGCGGACCGTCTGGTGGACTACCGGGCACGGCGTCCGCTGATGACCTTCAGGCGGGACCGCTGGACGGGATACGAGGCGCCGGAGATCGCGCT
Source organism: Streptomyces sp. ME19-03-3 (assembly GCA_033793685.1). Classification (GTDB taxonomy): domain Bacteria; phylum Actinomycetota; class Actinomycetes; order Streptomycetales; family Streptomycetaceae; genus Actinacidiphila. Next base: position 372,628 of record JARAXD010000002.1, read on the forward strand.
GCGGCTGGTCAGGGACAGTACTGGCGCGCCGTTCCTGCTGTTGTCGGGCCAGGAGCCGGACATCGAGTGGGAACGTTTCGCCGCGGCGGTCGTGCAGATCGTGGAGCGGCTGGGCGTACGGCTGGCGTTGAACTTCCATGGGATTCCCATGGGCGTGCCGCACACCCGCCCGGTGGGGCTGACGCCGCACGGCAACCGTTTGGACCTGGTGCCGGGGTACCGTGCCTGGTTCGACGAGGCGCAGGTGCCGGGCAGTGCCGAGTCGCTGGTCGAGTACCGGCTGTCCGAGGCGGGCCGTGACGTGCTGGGTGTGGCCGCCCACGTACCGCACTACCTGGCGCGTTCGGGTTACCCGGACTCGGCGTTGGCCGTGGTGGAGGCGCTGACGGCGGCGACCGGCCTGGTGTTGCCGCAGGTCGCGCACGCACTGCGGATGGAGGCGCACACCGTGCGCTCCGAGATCGACCGGCAGGTCGCCGACGGCGATGCGGAGCTGGTCGCGGTGGTGCGTGGGCTGGAGAACCAGTACGACGCGCTGGCGGGCGTGAGCGGTCGGCAGAATCTGATCGCCGAGCCGGTGGAGCTGCCGTCGGCGGACGATCTGGCGGCGGAGTTCGAGCGTTTCCTGGCCGACCGCGAGGACGACGGCGCCTGACCGGGCTCGTGGGGGCGCGGGGCACGGGTAGTCTCGCGCCATGATCACAGTGGGGTTGACGGGCGGGATCGGGGCGGGCAAGAGCGAGGTGTCGCGGCTGCTGGCCTCGTACGGGGCGGTGCTGGTCGACGCGGACCGGATCGCCCGCGAGGTGGTGGAGCCGGGCACGCCGGGGCTGGCGGCCGTGGTGGCCGAGTTCGGCGAGGGGGTGCTGGCCGCCGACGGGTCCTTGGACCGGCCGAAGCTGGGAGCGGTCGTCTTCTCCGATCCCGAGCGGCTACGTGCGCTGAACGCGATCGTCCACCCCCTGGTCCGGGAGCGGTCGGGCGTGCTGGAGCGTGCCGCGGGGCCGGACGCGGTCGTCGTGCACGATGTGCCGCTGCTGGCGGAGAACGGTCTGGCGCCGCTGTACGACGTGGTCGTGGTGGTGGACGCCGCGCCGCGGACCCAGCTGGACCGGCTGGTGCGGCTGCGCGGAATGACCGAGGAGGACGCGCGGGCCCGGATGGCGGCCCAGGCGACCCGGGAGCGGCGGCTGGCGATCGCCGACTTCGTGATCGACAACGACGGGCCGCTGGAGGCGCTGGAGCCCCAGGTCCGGCGGGTCTGGCAGCGGTTGCGTCGCAAGATCGCCGACGAGTGATGCGGGGCGCCGTGGTGCGGGGGCCGGGTGGTTCCTCCTCGACGTCGGTCGTTGCGGCGGTACTCGGCATTCCTGCGCGGGTGCGTGCGGGGCCGCACGCCGCGGTACCGAACGGCCGCCGCGGCGGTCGGCGGAGGCGGGTGCCCGGACAGATCCTCCCGGGTCATCGTCGAACATCCCGGGATGTCGGCGCGCGATGCGTCGGTGCCGGGCTGGAGGAGCCGGAAGAGCCGACGCCGGCGGTGGATCCGCTGGCGGCGCTCGAGGCCGGCCTCTGTGGTTTCCGTCGGGGTGTCCGTTGATCCGTTCCAGGCCGCCGAGGTCGACGCGGGTGTGGGCGCGGGTGACGGAAACGTGGGCGAGCGGTGCTTCGGCGTCGTCGATCGGCCCGGGCCTGCCGAGGTGTTCCTTGGGGGAATGCATATGCGGATGGTGATGTTGGGTAGTTGTGACCTGTTGAGTGCCCGGGGAAGGAGGCGGCTGTGCCCAAGCAGAGCCCCGAGAACCACGTCATCGACTTCCGTGCGGCCGAGCAGCTGCTGGCGGCCCGCGACGCCCGTGGGGCGGTGAAGCTGCTGGACTCCGTCATCGCCGCGCACCCGGAGAACACGGCCGCGCGGCTGCTGCGGGCACGGGCCTTCTTCCTGTCCGCGCAGCTGCGTCCCGCGGAGCTCGAGTTCCAGGTCGTTCTGGAGCGCGAGCCGGACAACGCGTACGCGCACTTCGCCCTCGGCCGCACCCTGGAGCGTTCCGGGCGCTCCGGCGAGGCGCTGCGGCACTTCCGGCTGGCGGCGGCGCTCGACCCCAAGCCCGACTACCTGCAGGCGGCCCACTTCTCCGATCCGGCGTGAGCCAGGGTGGGGAGTTCGCCCGGTTTCACGACGAAGGCCCCTCGCGCCACATTGATCCGTCTGGTCGCTCTCGTTACGGTTCCGAAGCACGCGTCTGACGCATTCCAACTGTCGGGAGCCGGCCGTGACTCGAGTGACCAGGCGGATGCTGCTGGGCTCCGCTGCCGCGACCGCCGCCGGCGCCGTGCTCCCCACGGCGGCGGGCGCGACCCCGGCCGCCTCCTTTGACACCGGTCCGGCGAAGGCAGCGCTGAACCGCCTGCTGCCGCGGCACGCGGCGCAGTTCCGGCTGGTCGCGCTGGGAGGAGGGAACGGCGGCAAGGGCGGCGAGGGGGCCGACCGCTTCCGGATCGCCGGCGCGCGGGGCCGGGTCGAGGTGGCCGGGACATCCCCGGCCACACTGCTGTGCGGCGTGCGCTGGTACCTCAAGCACGTGTGCGGCGTGGGCGTCTCCTGGGTGGGCGACAGTCTGGACGCCCTGCCCGCGACGCTCCCCGGGCCGCCCCCGGGCGGCATCGCCGTGCGCGCCACCGTCCCGCACCGCTTCGTCCTCAACGACACCAACGACGGTTACACCGCCCCGTACGCCGACTGGCCGCGCTGGGAGCGCTTGATCGATGTCCTCGCGCTGCACGGTTGCAACGAGGTGCTGGTGGTGGCCGGCGCCGAGGCCGTGTACCGGCGCGTGCTGCGCGACTTCGGCTACTCCGACCAGGAGGCCCTGGCCTGGCTGCCGGCCCCCTCGCACCAGCCGTGGTGGCTGCTGCAGAACCTCGCCCGGTACGGCGGCCCCCTCACCGCGGGACTCGTCGAGGCTCGAGCCGCGCTGGGCCGCAGGATCACCACGCGGCTGCGCGAACTCGGCATGGCCCCGGTGCTGCCGGGCTACTTCGGCACCGTCCCGGACGGCTTCGCCGGGCGCAACGCCGGCGCGCGCGTCGTCCCGCAGGGCAGCTGGCACGGCTTCGCCCGCCCGGACTGGCTCGATCCGCGTACCGGCGTCTTCGCCGCCGTGGCCGCCTCCTTCTACCGGCACCAGAAGGAGCTGTTCGGCGAGGCCGCCCATTTCAAGATGGACCTGCTGCACGAGGGCGGCACCGCGGGCGGCGTACCCGTGCCCGCGGCCGCCCGCGGCGTCGAGTCGGCACTGCGTGCGGCTCATCCCCGTGCCACCTGGGTGATCCTCGGCTGGGAGAAGAATCCGCGGGCCGATCTGCTGTCAGCCGTGGACAAGGAGCGGATGCTCGTCGTGGACGGTGTCTCCGACCGCTTCACCTCGGTCACCGACCGCGAGCGGGACTGGGCGGGCACGCCGTACGCGTTCGGCTCCATCCCCAACTTCGGCGGCCGGACGACGATCGGCGCCAAGACCCATGTGTGGGCGGATCGATTCTTCAGCTGGCGCGACAAGCCGGGCAGCGCCCTGGCCGGCACCTGCTACCTCCCGGAGGCCGCGGAGCGCGACCCGGCCGCCTTCGAGCTGTTCTGCGAACTGCCCTGGCACGAGCGGCGAGTGGATCTGCCCACCTGGTTCGACACCTATGCGCGGACCCGCTACGGCACCCCGGACGGCCAGGCCCGCGTCGCCTGGCAGGCACTGCGCCGCAGCGCCTACCGTCACGACGCTCTCGAGCGCGCCGACGCCCACGACAGCCTCTTCGCCGCCCGCCCCTCGCTGACCGCCGACTCCGGCAGCGTGTACGCGCCGAACACCCTCACCTACGATCCGGCCGCCTTCGACACGGCGCTCGCCGCACTCCTGGCGGTGTCCGCCGGGGCGCGCGGTGGCGACGCCTATCGCTACGACCTGATCGACGTCGCCCGGCAGGCCGTCGCCAACCGCAGCCGGCAACTGCTGCCGCAACTGCGCTCCGCGTTCGCCCGCGGCGATGAGGCGGTCTTCCGCGAGCTGTCCGAACTGTGGCTGCGGCTGATGCGGCTCGCCGACGAGGTCGCCGGCGGCCACCGGGCGTTCCTGCTCGGCCCCTGGCTCGAGGAGGCCCGGGCCTGGGGCGGATCGAAGGGGCAGCGCGCCGAGCGGGAGCGCACCGCCCGCGTGCTGGTCACCACCTGGGGCGGCCGCGCCACCTCGGCGTCGCTGCACGAGTACGCCAACCGGGACTGGAACGGCCTGGTCGCGGACTTCTACCTGCCGCGCTGGCGGACCTTCCTGGAGGAGTGCGCGGCGGCCCTCACCGCCCGGCGGACACCGCGGGCCGTCGACTGGTACCGCACCGAGGAGCCCTGGACGAAGCGCGCCGGGAGCTACCCGACCCGGCCCACCCAGGACGCGCACACGCTGGCCCGGCGGGCCTACCAGGCCCTCGCCGCGGCCCCGTACCAGGGCAGGCTGGCCGTGACCGCGCAGCCCGCGACGCTGCGGCCGGGCGGCCGGGCCCTGGTCACCGCCGAGTTCACCAACACCAACGGTCTCGCCCCCACGGGGACGGTGGGCTTCTCCCTGACCACGGACGGAGTGCGGGCCGCACCGCGGGGGTCCCTGTCGCTGCCGCGCGTGGCGGCCGGCGGCACGGGCCGCGCCGCCTGGCAGGTCAGCGCGCCCGAGGCGCCCCCCGAACGGCCGCTGTCCCCGCTGCGGTACGAGGCGCGCGCCGCGTACGAGCCGGTGCCGGGGGGTGCGCGGGTGCCCGCCGTCGCGACGGGCGACCTGTACGTCGCGGGCCCGCTGGACCGGGCGTACCGCACGGTGGCCGGCACCGACGCCGTCTTCGGCCAGCTCGGCGACCGCTTCGCCATCGACGGCGCCGGGCGCGACCTGTGGAAGGGCACCGCCGAGTTCGCGGCGGTCCTGCGGCGCGGCGCACTGCGGGACGGCGTAACGGTCACCACCCGGGTCGACAGCCAGGCCGAGACGGCCGCGTGGGCCCGGGCGGGCATCATCGTCCGCGACGACCTCGAGGATCCGGCCGCTCCGGGCTTTGTGAACCTGGCGGTGAGCCCCGGTCACGGGGTGGCGCTGTCGTACGACTCCGACGGCGGCGGGCGATTGAACCGCTACCGGCGGCTCGCCGGTGTCCGGGCCCCGGTGCTGCTGAGGCTGCGCCGGCAGGGCCGCGCGTACACGGGGGAGTGCAGCACCGACGACGGCACGACATGGCGGAAGGTCGCGACCGTGACGGTGCCGGCGGCGGCCCCTCGGCAGGACGTCGGGCTCTTCATGACCGCGGGCAACGGCGGCACGGGCGACCGCGGCCTGGTGGAGTTCACCGGCTTCCGCCTCGCCTGAGGCCCGCGGCCCCTTCGCCGTCAGCCGGTGCCGCCACCCGTGCCCACGGCGGCGACGAGGGCGGCCAGGGCGTCACCGAGCCGGTCCAGCCCCTCGCCGGGGGCGCCTACGGGCTCCGCCATGTACCCGTCCCGGCGTATCTCGACCATCAGCGCCGACACCTCCCGGACCTCGCCGTAGTGCTTCAGCGGCACATAGGTGCCGGCGAACGGCGAGTCGAAGCCGACCTCACCGTGGGGTGCGAAGGCCTCGCGGGCGGCTTCCAGAAGCCAGGCGGGGGTGTGGAAGGCGTCGGTGCCCAGGCAGATGTCCGGGCGGGGCCCGTCGCCGTGCAGCTCGTAGGGGAGGGGGGTGCCGGGGTAGGAGTGCACGTCGATGACGACCGCCCGTCCGGTGGCTGCCAGCCGGTCCTGGACGGCAGTCGTCATCGCGGCCGCGTACGGGTCGAAGTAGGCGTCCAGCAGCACCCGTTCGTGCCGGGGGTCGTCCTCGCGCAGCGGCGCCCCGTGCGAGGTGCGGGTGTAGACGGCCCCCATGCCGACGGCGCGCATCTCCTCCCGCTCGTCGGGGAAGCGCTCGGGGTCGACCACCAGCCGCGACAGGAGATTGGTGAACTGCCAGGCCCCCGTCCGCGCTGCGGCCCGCGCGGCGATCAGGTCGGTGTACGCGTCTGTCATGTGGTCGAGTTCGGCCGCCAGCGCGGCGTCGTCGAGGAGGATGCGCTCGCGGACGGGCGCGGGCACGGCGCGGGCGCTGTGCGGAACGTGGAGGAGCACCGGCGAGTCCGGTGCGCCTTCGGTGATGCGGAAAGTCGATTCGTCCATTTCTCCACCCCTCCGGCCACAGCCGGTGTCACTGGCCGCCACAGGCGCTGCCGCCCACGACCGCATTGACGGAACGTCAGAACAAGGGCTCCGGCAGGACACCCTCCAGGGCCAGCAGCGAGCGCTTGATGTCGAGCATGCGAAGGCCCCCGCCGAAGCCGCCGATGCCCCCGTCGCTCTCCAGGACCCGGTGGCAGGGAACGACGACGGGCAGCGGGTTGGAGCCCATGGCCATGCCCACGGCCCGGGCCGCGCCCGGTTCGCCGACCCGGTCGGCCAGGTACTGGTAGCCGACCACGCTGCCGAACGGGACGCCGCCCGACAGCTCGCGCAGCACACGGCGGTTGAAGCCGGTCGTCAGCGACCAGTCGAGGTTGACGTCGAAGGAGCGCCGCGTCCCGGCGAAGTATGCCTCCACCTGGGATGCCGCCTCCTCCAGCCGGGCCCCGGCGGCGCTTGCGGGCCCGGGCCCGCGGGTGGGCGCGGCGCCCAGCCGGGCACAGATCCGCCCCAGCACGGCGGGCGCCTCCCGCTCACCGCTGCGGAAGGCGACGTGGACCAGGCCCTGCCCGGTCGCGGCGAGCAGCAGCGGCCCGATCGGCGCGTCCAGCACCGTCCAGGCGACCTCGGCGGCAGGGGTCCGCGTCTGCGATTGCTTCACGGTCACCAGACTAGGACGCGGCACTGACATCGATGCTGATGCTCAGGTTCAGGCGGTCGTGGCTCGGGCACTGACTGACGCCCTGCCGGGCTGTCCTCCGGCTGTTCTGCCCGGCCGCCGGGACCTGTTCTCATGGCTCCGGCCCGGGGGGAACACGACCTGATAGGAGCTTGGTCGAAAGCCCCCTCGATCGCCGTCCCCGGCATCGCCGATCTGCGGCCTCTGCGCCGGTCCGAGAACATCAACTCACCGCGGCCGCCCGTCGCTCCGGGCTCTGGCCGGCCACCGTGTCCACCAGTGATCAGCGAGACGAGGCCGAGGTAGGCCCAGGCCATGATCCGGCCGGGGTTCGCGAACGCGGGATCGGCCGAGACGACGACCTCGCTCACGCCTACCGCGACGGGCTCCATGCGGCCCGACCGTTCGACGCGAACATCTCACTCATAGACAGTGGCGGCCTGAAGCGCTCCGGCCAGGAAGGTCCGGTCCCCACCTTCCGGGAGTTCCTTCCCGGCGTTGCGGTACCAGCCCGGCGAGTCGTGCATCCATGCCGCAAGGGCCTCAAGGAAGCGGTCGAGGCTCTGGTTCTCCCATTCGTGGTCCCCGACGGAGGCAGTCCTGGCGCAGTTCTCGAACGAAGGAGACCAGTTCGTCGCGGCTGCGGACCTCGTCGTCCGGAGTCAGTGACATGAAGTGAAAATACCTCGCGCCAGTCCCTCGGAGCGCTTGACGATCCACAGGGGCGTCAGCCGGTCGTGGGCCGGTGACCGCGGGCACCGCCGGGCCGCGACGGCAACCGGCCGCACGCCCGGCCACCCGGGAGGGTGGCCGTTGTCGACAGGTCTGTCACAGGCCGTGGGCGACCGGTCGGGAGAGGGGAGGGGGCGCGCATGACGCGCAACGACTTCGCCTCCGCCGTCCGCCGGCTCGCCCGGGAACAGGATCGGGTCGCCACGGTCGCCCAGCTCGCCGCTGCCGGTGTGCCGCAGAGCAGGCTGCGCGAGTGGTGCCGCCCCGGCGGCCGGTGGCAGCGGCCGCTGCCCCGGGTGGTCGTCCTCCAGACGGGTCCGCTCACCGCGGCGCAGCGGTCCAGGGCGGCCCTGGCCTTCGCCGGGTACCCGCAGGTCCCGGCCATGATCACGGGCGGGGCGGGGCTCGCGCTGCACGGCGTCGCAGTGGCCGCGCCGCCCTGCGGCCTGCCGGTGGTGGACGTGCTCGTCCCGAGCGAACGCCGCATCCGTACCCATACCTGGGTGCGGGTCCACCACGGCCGCGGGCTTCCTGCGCCCGACACCGTCGACGGGGTGCCGGTGGCGCCGGCGGCGCGGGCGGCGGCCGACGGCCTGCGGGAGTCCATCGACCCCGAGTGGGCCCTGGAGGTGGTCCGCGAGCTGGTCGTCACGCTCGGCGTGCCCGCCCCCGTGCTCGCCGCGGAACTGGGCGCAGCGGTGCTGGCCCGGCGCCCCGCCGTGGCGGCCCTGCTGCACGCCATGGACAGCGGGCCGCGGACCGCCTCCGCCGTGCCGATGGCCCGCGCCCTGGTGGCCGGATCCGGGCTGCGGCAGCCGCTCTGGCGCCCCACGCTGCAACTGGACGGCGCCTTCCTGGGCGCACCTGACGCCTATTGGGTGCGCGACGGCCTCGTCCTCGACCTCGGCGCGGGGGCCGGGCGCGGCCGCCTGGAGTCGCTGGGACTTCGGGTGCTGGCCGTGGCCCCGGCCGCGCTCACCCGCAGTCCCGCCGAGGTCGCCGCCGCCCTGCGCGCCGCGCTGGCGGCGGGACCGTACGGGCCGCTGGACCGGATCACGGCACTGCCCGGCGCGAGGTGAGTTCAGGCGCGGAGGGAGCACGTCCCGGCCGGTGGCCCGCGGCGCGGGCCGGTTCGCGGGGGTCCCGTCGGCGGTCCCGTGCGCCGGTCCCGGGCCGGCGCGCCGCTGTGGCCCGTGACATACGCGGAGGCGATGCCGAGGTGACGCCCTCATCACCGTTCCCGCCGGCCACGCCTGCCGGGCCGTACACGGTGAAGCGCGAGGCGTCCACATGCGGGGTGGTGGCCATCCCGTGCCACAGCATCCCTCCGCGCCGCGGGGCGCCGGACAGCCCGCCGGCTCCTCGCCAGGTGCAAGAGGGAAGCCGTCACGGCGGCGCCATTGACCGTCGCGAGTTCGGCTGACCGGCCGCGCCGTGGGCTGCTCATGGTGGAGGGACCATCTGCCCCGCGCATGACGGACAGGCTTTTCCCGGAATTCGGAAAAGAGGCTGGGGTCTTTTCGTCCGAGTAATTGCCGGATGCGTTCGAGGAATTCTTGGAGTGAATTTACTGCTAGCATTCCGTCCATGCATTCCCTCCCTCGACGGGCCTGTCCCCGTGGGCCCTCCCCGGAGAAGGGGCCCGTGTTCGTCGACGCGTCGGGCCGCCGGGCGCGCATTATCCGGCGCGCCGGAATGGCCGTCGCGGGCGCTTGTGCGGGATATGCCGTGCTGCTGGGAGTGGCTTTCGTGGGAGGCACCCCTTTCGCGCCCGCGACGTTGATCCCGGGTGTCGAGGTCCCGGAGGGCGCTCCGGCGCGGGCCGAACCGGACGGAAGAACCGGGGCTGCCCGCGCCCGCGCCGCGAGCACCCCCGGCGCCGGTCACGTCCCCGGGCCGGCGGCCCGGCCCGCCGCCGCGCCCACCGTCGTGGCGGCGGCCAAGACGACCCCCTCCGCGACCGGAAGCCGCGCGGCGGCCTCCCCGGCGCCGCACGCCGACGCCCCGGGCGAGACCGGCGCCACCGCCACGGCCGGCGCCTCCCCGCGGCCCACGCCCCCAGGCGCTCCCGCGGCCACCCTGACGGCCACCGCCACGCCCTCCGCCTCCGCCTCCGTGACACCTGTGCCGGACGGCCCCGCGTTCCCGCCGGAAGACGCCGGCGGCGACCTCGTGCCGGGCGCGGGCTGGGACAGCTGAGCACCATGGTGCGGACTGCGCGGCACGCGGCACCCGGTGTGATCACCAAGGCGGCGACGGCGGGCCGGCGCGCCGTGCCCCGGCCTCGCGTCGTCATGGCGGCACTCGGGCTTTTCGCGCTGCTGTGCGTGATGCTGCTGGACGGCTACCTCCACTCGGAGATCGGCAAGGACAGCCGCGTGCACGTCTCAGGGAGTTCCGACCGGGTGCCCGCCTCCGTCCTCGAGGGCGGCCCCGTGCTGACCTTCGGCACCGACGGCGAACCGGTCAGCCACTCGCTGCCGCCGAAGACGATCGCGCTCACCTTCGACGACGGCCCGGACCCCCGGTGGACCCCGAAGGTGCTCGCCGTCCTGCGCGAACACGACGTGCCCGGCACCTTCTTCGTCGTGGGCCAGCTGGCCGCCCGGCATCCCGCCCTCGTCCGGGACATCGTCGGCTCCGGCGGCGAGATCGGCGTCCACACCTTCTCCCACGTCGACCTGGCCTACCAGAGCCGGGCCAGGACCGACCGCGAACTCGCCCAGACCCAGTTGGCGCTCGCCGGCGCCGCGGGCATCACGACCTCGCTCTTCCGCGCCCCGTACTCCTCCCGGCCCGACGCCGTCGACGACACCATGTGGCCCGTCTACCGCTACCTGGGCACCAAGGGCTACATCAGCGCGTTCGTCGACACCGACAGCGAGGACTGGCGCCGCCCCGGCGTCGCCCGCATCGTCCGCGGCGCCACCCCGGGCGACGGCAGGGGCGCCGCCGTGCTCTTCCACGATGCCGGCGGCGACCGCTCCCAGACCGTTGAGGCACTCGGCAGGTACATCGACGCCATGAAGGCGCGGGGTTACACCTTCACCACGCTGACCGCGAGCCTGGGCGCCACGACCGCCAACCATCGGGCCCGCGGCGCGGAGCTGTGGCAAGGACGCGCCCTGATCGGGGTCGTGGCGCTGGCCGAGTTCACCATGCGCGTCCTGTTCTGGCTGCTCGTCGTGGTCGGCGTCGCCGTCCTGGCCCGCTTCGCCCTGATGCTGCTCCTCGCCCGACGGCACGCCGGGATCCGCGGCCGCCGCCGCTTCGGCTGGGGACCGGAGGTCACCGAACCGGTCAGCGTCATCGTGCCCGCGTACAACGAGAGGAAGTGCATCGCCAACACGGTCGGCTCGCTGGCGGCCAGCACCCACCCGGTGGAGATCATCGTCGTGGACGACGGCTCGACCGACGGCACCGCGGGCGTCGTCGAGGCGATGGGCCTGCCCCAGGTACGCGTCGTGCGGCAGGGGAACGCGGGCAAGCCCGCGGCGCTCAACCGGGGGCTGGAGCACGCCCGGCACGACCTCGTCGTGATGATGGACGGCGACACCGTCTTCGAGCCCGGCACCGTGCACCGGCTCGTCCAGCCCTTCGCCGATCCTGGGGTCGGCGCCGTCGCCGGCAACGCCAAGGTCGGAAACCGCGCCACGGTGATCGGTTCCTGGCAGCACATCGAGTACGTGATGGGCTTCAACCTCGACCGCCGCATGTACGACCTGCTCGGCTGCATGCCCACGGTGCCCGGCGCCGTCGGCGGCTTCCGCCGGGCGGCGCTGATCGAGGCAGGGGGCATGAGCGGCGACACCCTCGCCGAGGACACCGACGTCACCATCGCGCTGCACCGCGCGGGCTGGCGCGTGGTGTACGCCGAGCACGCCCGAGCCTGGACCGAGGCACCGGGGACCATCGGCCAGTTGTGGCGGCAGCGCTACCGCTGGAGCTACGGCACCATGCAGGCGCTGTGGAAGCACCGGCGCTCCCTGGTGGAGGGCGGACCCTCGGGACGCTTCGGCCGGGTCGGGATGCCGCTGGTCGTGCTCTTCCAGGTCGTCACGCCGCTCTTCGCACCGTTGATCGACCTACTGACCGTGTACGGCGCCGTCTTCGCCGACCCGGTCAGGTCGCTGCTGACCTGGGCCGCGCTGTTGTCCGTCCAGCTGCTGTGCGCCGCCTACGCCTTCCGCCTGGACCGCGAGCGCTACCGCCACCTGCTGATGCTGCCGCTGCAGCAGATCGTCTACCGGCAGCTGATGTACCTCGTACTGATCCACTCCTGCGTCACCGCGCTGACCGGGGGCCGGCTGCGGTGGCAGAAACTCGAGCGGACCGGGGAGGTCGGCTCCCCGCGGGTGTCCGGGACAGCCGCCCGCTGACCGCGCCGAGACCTCCTCCCGCCGCTTGACCGGCAGCCGATCCGGCCGACGCCCGCTCCCGGCCTCGTCCGGCGCACTGTCCGGCGCACCGTCCGGGGGCGGCGTTGGCACGGCCCCGGCGTCTTCGTGCGGCCGGGAGCGCCGCGCCCCCTGGCGAGCGGGCGCTCGAGGACCCGCGCGCCAGGGGACGTGGCGCGACGAGCCGAGCCTCGGGCGGGCGGGGGCTGCGCCAGGGGCCGGCGCGAAACCCTCGGCTCGGGGCGCCGACGTCGCCTTCTGCCCTGGCCGGGGCGGGCCGGAGCCGGTTGTCGGTGGGGGGTCGTACCGTTGACCCATGCGGCCCGTATCAGACATCGAACGCACCGTGGCGCCCTTCGAGGTCGTCAGCCCCTACCAGCCCAGCGGCGACCAGCCGACCGCCATCGACGACCTCGAGCGGCGCATCCGCGCGGGCGAGAACGATGTCGTCCTGCTCGGCGCCACGGGTACCGGGAAGTCGGCGACCACCGCCTGGATGATCGAACGGCTGCAGCGCCCCACCCTGGTCATGGCGCCCAACAAGACCCTGGCCGCCCAGCTGGCGAACGAGTTCCGCGAGCTGCTGCCGAACAACGCGGTCGAGTACTTCGTCTCGTACTACGACTACTACCAGCCCGAGGCGTACGTCCCGCAGACGGACACCTACATCGAGAAGGACTCCTCGATCAACGAGGAGGTCGAGCGGCTGCGCCACTCCACCACCAACTCGCTGCTGACCCGCCGCGACGTGATCGTCGTCGCCTCGGTGTCCTGCATCTACGGCCTCGGAACGCCGCAGGAGTACGTCGACCGCATGGTCCGGCTCAGGGTCGGCGACGAGATCGACCGGGACGCCCTGCTGCGCAAGTTCGTCGACATCCAGTACACGCGCAACGACGTCGCGTTCACCCGCGGCACCTTCCGGGTACGCGGCGACACCATCGAGATCTTCCCGGTCTACGAGGAGCTCGCCGTCCGCATCGAGATGTTCGGCGACGAGATCGAGGCCCTGTACACGCTGCACCCGCTGACCGGCGAGATCATCACCGACGACCGGCAGCTCTACGTCTTCCCCGCCACCCACTACGTCGCCGGCCCCGAGCGCATGGAGCGGGCCATCGCCGGCATCGAGAAGGAGCTCGGCGAACAGCTCGCGGTCATGGAGAAGCAGGGCAAGCTGCTGGAGGCGCAGCGACTGCGGATGCGCACCACGTACGACATCGAGATGATGCGGCAGATCGGTACGTGCTCCGGCATCGAGAACTACTCGCGGCACATCGACGGTCGCGAGGCGGGTTCCGCTCCGTCCACGCTGATCGACTACTTTCCCGAGGACTTCGTCCTCGTCATCGACGAGTCGCACGTCACCGTGCCCCAGATCGGCGCGATGTACGAGGGCGACGCCTCCCGCAAGCGCACCCTGGTCGACCACGGCTTCCGGCTGCCCTCCGCACTCGACAACCGCCCGCTGAAGTGGGAGGAGTTCCAGGAGCGGGTCGGCCAGACGGTCTATCTGTCGGCCACCCCGGGCGCGTACGAGCTCTCCCGCGGCGACGGCGTCGTCGAGCAGATCATCCGTCCGACCGGCCTGGTCGACCCCGAGGTGATCGTCAAGCCCACCAAGGGGCAGATCGACGACCTGGTCCACGAGATCCGGGTGCGCGCCGAGCGCGACGAGCGGGTCCTGGTCACCACGCTCACCAAGAAGATGGCCGAGGACCTCACCGACTACATGCTGGAGCTCGGCATCCAGGTGCGGTACCTGCACAGCGACATCGACACCCTGCGCCGGGTGGAGCTGCTGCGCGAGCTGCGGGCCGGCGAGTACGACGTGCTGGTCGGCATCAACCTGCTCCGCGAGGGCCTGGACCTGCCCGAGGTGTCGCTGGTGGCCATCCTCGACGCCGACAAGGAGGGCTTCCTGCGCTCCGGCACGTCCCTGATCCAGACCATCGGCCGGGCGGCGCGCAACGTCTCCGGTCAGGTCCACATGTACGCCGACAAGATCACCCCGGCGATGGAGAAGGCCATCGACGAGACCAACCGGCGTAGGGCCAAGCAGATCGCCTACAACCAGGAGCGGGGCATCGACCCGCAGCCGCTGCGGAAGAAGATCGCCGGCATCCTGGACTCCTTCGCCCGGGAGGACGCCGACACCGAGGAGCTGCTGGGTTCGGGCCGCCAGCGCTCGCGTGGCAAGGCGCCGGTGCCGGGGCTGTCCGCCAAGGCGGGCGAGAAGCGGGAGGCCAAGAGCCTGCCCGCCGCCGAACTGGCCGATCTCATCGGTCAGCTGACCGAGCAGATGCACACCGCCGCCGCGGACCTGCAGTTCGAGGTCGCGGCCCGGCTCCGTGACGAGGTGGGCGAACTGAAGAAGGAACTGCGGCAGATGCGGGAGGCCGGCGTGGCCTGACCGCGGCGGCTGTCGAATCTCTTGCCGAACCACGGTGCCCTACCCGGGCGTCTCCCCGTAGGGTGCGGAGCAACCGCACGTCGGCAAAACGGTTGAGAGGGGACAGCGCGTGACGGTCAACATGACCAAGGGTCAGAAGATCAGCCTGCAGAAGTCGGACGGGGGGACCCTCACGGCGGTGCGCATGGGGCTCGGCTGGCAGGCCGCTCCGCGTCGTGGTCTCTTCGGCTCCCGTACCCGGGAGGTCGACCTGGACGCGTCCGCGGTCCTGTTCGCCGACAAGCAGCCCGTGGACGTGGTGTTCTTCCAGCATCTCGTCAGCGACGACGGTTCGGTCCGCCACACCGGCGACAACCTGGTCGGCGGTGCAGGACAGGGCGGCGACGACGAGTCGATCCTGGTCGACCTGGCGCGGGTGCCGGTGCACATCGACCAGATCGTCTTCACCGTCAACTCCTTCACCGGGCAGACCTTCCAGGAGGTGCAGAACGCCTTCTGCCGCCTGGTCGACGAGACCAACGGCCAGGAGCTGGCGCGCTACACCCTGACCGGGGGCGGCGGCTACACCGCGCAGATCATGGCGAAGGTGCAGCGCGGTGGTGACGGCTGGTCCATGACCGCGATCGGCTCCCCGGCCAACGGCCGTACCTTCCAGGACCTCATGCCGGCGATCCTGCCGGCGCTCTGACGTCCACAGGGGGGCGCGGGCATGACCGTCGAGCTGGTCCACGGCCAGAACCATCCGCTCCCCGGCGGCTTGCTGGAGGTGAGGGTGTCGACCGGAACGCCGGTGGTGGCCGGCGTCTCGCTGGGCGACGGGCTGGGGCGCGTGAGCGGACCCCGTTCCGTCGCCCACCCCGGGGCGCCGCGGCTGCCCGGGGTCGAGGTGCCAGCCGGCCCTGCCGCCGAGCAGCGGGTCACCGCCGACCTCACGGCCGTGCCGGCGGACGTGGACCGCGTCCACGTTCTGCTGGCGCTGCCGCCGGTCGCGGGCGCGCCGACCCGCTTCGGGGCCTGTCCCGCGCCCCACCTGACCGTCGCCGGACCCGACGGGGCGCCGGTCGTGAGCTTCACCGTCACCGGGCTGAGTACCGAGGCCGCGATCGTCGCCCTGGAGCTCTACCGCCGCCAGGGCGCCTGGAAGGTGCGGGCGCTCGGCCAGGGCTACGACGGTGGGCTGGCCGAGTTGCTGCGCGACCAGGGACTGGCCCGCACCGACGCGGACGCCGTGGCCGCTCGCGTCGCGAACACGGTCCGTGCCGTGCCCGCCTCCCCCGTCCCGCCGCCCCGGGCCGCCGCGATCCCGGCCGCCCCGGCCCCGGCCTCCGCCGCTCCGACCGCCCCCGCTGTCTCCCCGCTCGTGTCTCCCGCCTCCCAGGTTGGGCGTCCCGCCGACACCGTCGCCGATCCGGCACACCCGGTGGCCGCGCCCGTCGCCGGTGACGCCCCGGGCCGGAGCAGCGAGGAACGGCTCTACAACCAGGTCTGGGGCATGTTCGAGGACCTGGCCCGCTCCGTCGCGGCCTACCGCGGCGCCGTCGACTTCGCGGGGTCCAGGCTCGACCGGGAACTCGACACGATCCTCGCCGACCCGCGCACCCGTGTCGGCCCCGCTGCCGAGGCCGCCCGCGCGCGGGCGAGGGCCGGGCAGGCCGAGCTGGTGGGCCGGGCCCGTGCCGTGCTCGACCGCGACCTGGCCCAGCTGACCGCCGAGCTCGAGGTGGTCGAGCCCGCATTGCCGCCGCCCTACGCGGACTGGGCAAGCCCTGTCTGGCACGGTTATCGCGTGCCCGCCGAGCCGCCGCCGGCGGTGCGGCTCGGCGACCTCCACCTGCCCGAGCGTCCGGAGCTGACCATCCCCCTGCTGGTACGGCTGCCGCTGGAGCGCGGGCTGTGGGTCGACAGTGCCAAGGACCGCCGCCGCGCCGTGGACGTGGCAGTGGCGCTCGCCGCACGCCTGCTCGCCTGCCATCCGGCGGGGCAGTGCGCGGTCCAGGTCGTCGACCCGGCGGGCTCCGCCACTACGGCGCTGGCCCCCTTCACGCACTCCGGCGCGCTGCGTGAGCCGCCGGCCGCGGGTGCCGCGGGGGTGACGGCGCTGCTCACCCGGCTCACCCGGCGGGTCGACCTGGCACAGATGGCACTCCGCTCCGACGTCCCCGTCGAGGTGTCCGAGGGCGTGGACCCGGCCCGTCAGGTGCTGGTCGTCAACGACTTCCCGCACGGGTTCGACGACCGGGCGGTCAACCAGCTGCGCTACCTCGCCGACGAGGGCCCGCGGGTCGGAGTCCACCTGGTACTGGTCGGCGACCGTGCGGACGCCCGCGAGTACGGTCCGCTCCTCGACCCGCTGTGGCGCTCGATGCTGCGGCTGACCCCCGGGCCCGAGGACCACCTCGCCGACCCCTGGGTCGGCCATGCCTGGACGTACGAACCGCTGCCGGCGCCGGCCGGGAGCGCGGTCCTGTCCCAGGTGCTGCGCCAGGTGGCCGCCGCACGCCGGACCTACGACCCGGGCCGCCACTGACCGGCGGACCGGTCACAGGTGGTTCCAGAGCTCTTCTGATGACCATCACTTTACTCTCTTTACCTTTTCTTGGGATTTCGTGTACTCTTCTTTACGCGGAGGGGAGTACTCCCTGCTTGCGGTGCATCCCGTCATCACGGGCCGGAACGGCCCCGGGGCACCGGCCCCAGCCCGACGGCCCGGGTGGAAGAGACCTCCGGCAGCGACAACGCTGACAACTGCCAGCCCATCTGCCGGAGGTATCGCGTGGACGTGTCACTGACCCTGTGGGCGCTGACCATCACCGGTCTGTGTGTCCTGATCGCCGCCGACTTCTTCATCGGGCGCAAGCCCCATGACGTGTCGGTCAAGGAAGCCGGAGCCTGGACGATCGTCTGGATCGTCCTGGCCGCCCTTTTCGGGCTCGGACTCCTGTTCTTCGCGGGAGGGCAGCCCGCGGGCGAGTTCTTCGCGGGCTACATCACGGAGAAGTCGCTCAGCGTCGACAACCTCTTCGTCTTCGTCCTGATCATGGCGAAGTTCGCGGTGCCGTCCCAGTACCAGCAGCGTGTGCTGCTCTTCGGCGTGCTCATCGCCCTGGTCCTGCGCGCGGTCTTCATCGCCGCCGGCGCCGCGATCATCGCCAACTTCGCGTGGGTCTTCTACCTCTTCGGCGCCTTCCTGATCTGGACCGCCTGGAAGCTGATCCAGGAGGCCCGGGCCGAGGAGCACGACGAGGAGTTCCAGGAGAACAGGCTGCTCAAGGCCGCCGAGCGCCGTTTCGGCGTTGCCGACCGCTACCACGGCACCAAGCTCTTCATCCAGCAGAACGGCAAGCGGGCCATGACCCCGATGCTGGTGGTCATGCTGGCGATCGGCACCACCGACGTCCTGTTCGCGCTGGACTCGATCCCGGCGATCTTCGGCCTCACCCAGGACCCGTACATCGTCTTCACCGCCAACGCCTTCGCCTTGATGGGTTTGCGGCAGCTGTACTTCCTCATCGGCGGTCTGCTGAGGAAGCTCGTCCACCTCTCCTACGGGCTGTCGATCATCCTCGGCTTCATCGGGGTGAAGCTCGTGCTGCACGCCCTGCACGAGTCGGGGGTCCACGTCCCGGAGATCAGCATCCCGTTCTCCCTCGGCTTCATCGTCGTGGTCCTCGCGATCACCACGGTGACCAGCCTCATGGCGTCGAAGAAGCAGGCGGCCGCGGAGAAGCGCGACGAGGAACACATAGACGCCTGATCCGAGGCCGGCGTCCGGGCGGGGTGCACGGGGGAAGGCCGCGCACCCCGCCCGGCGCATGCGCCGTGGCCTGATGCCGGGCGGTGCCATGTCGCGGGGGTGGCGGCGGCCCGTGGGCGCCGCCGAGGGGCGCTACCAGCCCCGTTCGCGCCATTCGTCGAGGTGGGGGCGCTCGTCACCGAGCGTGGTGTCCTTGCCGTGGCCGGGGTAGACCCAGGTCTCGTCCGGGAGGCGGTCGAAAAGCTTGGCCTTGACCCCCTCGAAAAGGCTGGTGAAGTGGTCGGGGTTGTTGTGTGTGTTGCCCACACCGCCCGGGAAGAGGCAGTCCCCGGTGAAGAGGTGCGGGTGGCCGTGGGGGTCGTCGTAGATCAGCACGATGCTCCCGGGCGTGTGGCCGACCAGGTGCCGGGCGGTGAGCTCGACCCGGCCCACCCGGATCCGGTCGCCGTCCTCGACCGGCACGTCGGTGGGGACGGGGATCCCCTCGGCGTCGTGGCGGCCCGCGTAGGTGCGGGCGCCGGTGGCGTCGACCACCTCCCGTAGCGCCTGCCAGTGGTCGGCGTGGCGGTGCGTGGTGACGACGGACGCGAGACCGTCGTTGCCGACGACCTCGAGAAGCATGTGCGCGTCGTTCGCCGCGTCGACGAGCAGCTGCTCGTCGGTGGCGCGGCAGCGCAGCACGTACGCGTTGTTGTGCATGGGGCCGACCGCGACCTTGGTGATGATGAGGTCCTTGAGTTCGTGCACGTCGGGCGCGCCCCCGACCGTGACCTCGCCGCTGTACGTCATGGCGTCAGCCTAGTGGCGGCAGGACCGGCAGCGGCACGTTCGGCCGGGTGGTCAGGCCCTCGCCGCCGGAGCGGCCGCTGACCCAGGCGAGCAGCGCGTGCCGGGGCCCGTGAACGGAGAGCCCGGGCTCGCCGCCGGCGCCGATCGACCACTTCCCGCCGTCGCCGGTGTCGTGGAGGCGGAGGGCGGCCACTGCCTCGTGCCCCGAAAGGTCGGCGACGATGGCGTCGAACTCGAGGGCGGCGAAGTCCTCGGGGACGTGGGCGAAGGTGTACTCGAGACCGAGGTCGACGTGGTGGAAGTAGACCTCCGTCAGGCGCCGGTACGGGATCTCCGCCGCGGCGATCACCCGGCCGGAGCGCATGACGACCTGTGCGGTCCAGTTCCGCGGCGGCAGCCCGTCGATGGCCAGGGCGAGCCGGTCCGCCGAGGTCCGCAGGTCGTCCAGGTGCTCGGCGAGCGAGCGGCCCGCGCCCTCCTCGACGGCCTTGTCCCGGCTGTCGCCGCCCGCGTACTGCGGGGTCTCCTCACCGGTACGGGCCCAGGTCAGCAGATTGACCAGGGAGTCGGCGTTGCGCGCGAGGTGGGCCAGTACGTGGCCGCGCGTCCACCCCGGGAGCAGCGAGGGCTCGGCGACGGACGCGGGGGGCATGGCGGCCACGGTCGCGAGCAGTCGTTCGGTGGCCGGCCCCAGCTCGGCCGCATCGTGGGCGGGGTCGGGTCGTTGGACGGACACGGGGCCTCCTGGTCGGACCTGATCGACATCTCGGCCGAGACGCTAGCGCGAGACACTCGTTCGGGTGAAGCTTCCGCATCGATGCCGGAAATCGAAAGCGCGTGCGATAGGGTCGCGGCATCGCAATCGGAAGAAAACTTGTCGGCGCCCCGTTTAGGCTGTCTGGGGGTGCAGTCCCCTTGTCTGTCTTTTGAAAGGTGCGCACTGGCGTGGCCGATCGTCTCACCGTCCGTGGCGCTCGCGAGCACAATCTGAAGAACGTCTCGCTCGACCTGCCACGGGAATCGCTCATCGTGTTCACCGGCCTCTCGGGGTCGGGCAAGTCCTCCCTGGCGTTCGACACGATCTTCGCCGAGGGCCAGCGTCGCTACGTGGAGTCCCTCTCCTCGTACGCACGGCAGTTCCTGGGCCAGATGGACAAGCCGGACGTCGACTTCATCGAGGGCCTGTCGCCCGCGGTCTCCATCGACCAGAAGTCCACCTCGCGCAACCCCCGCTCCACGGTGGGCACCATCACCGAGGTCTACGACTACCTCCGGCTGCTCTTCGCCCGCATCGGCAAGCCGCACTGCCCCGAGTGCGGTCGGCCGATCTCCCGGCAGTCGCCGCAGGCGATCGTGGACCGGGTGCTCGAGTTGGAGGAGGGCTCCCGGTTCCAGGTGCTCTCGCCGCTGGTGCGTGAGCGCAAGGGCGAGTTCGCCGACCTCTTCTCCGACCTGCAGACCAAGGGCTACAGCCGGGCCCGGGTGGACGGCGCGACCGTCCAGCTGACCGACCCGCCGAAGCTCAAGAAGCAGGAGAAGCACACCATCGAGGTGGTCGTCGACCGCCTGACCGTCAAGGAGAGCGCCAAGCGCAGGCTGACCGACTCGGTCGAGACCGCCCTGGGCCTGTCCGGCGGCATGGTGATCCTGGATTTCGTCGACCTCCCCGAGGACGACCCGCAGCGCGAGCGGATGTTCTCCGAGCACCTCTACTGCCCCTATGACGACCTGTCCTTCGAAGAGCTGGAGCCGCGCTCCTTCTCCTTCAACTCGCCCTTCGGTGCCTGCCCGCAGTGCACCGGCATCGGCACCCGCATGGAGGTCGACCCGGAGCTCATCGTCCCCGACGAGGACAAGTCCCTCGACGAGGGCGCCATCGCACCCTGGTCGCTCGGCCACACGCGGGAGTACTTCCAGCGCCTGGTCGGCGCGCTCGCCGACGAGCTGGGCTTCCGCACCGACATCCCCTGGGCGGGGCTGCCGCAGCGCGCGAAGAAGGCCCTGCTCAACGGCCACAAGACGCAGATCGCGGTGCGCTACCGCAACCGCTACGGGCGCGAGCGCTCCTACACGACCTCCTTCGAGGGGGCGATCCCCTTCGTGCGGCGTCGGCACGCCGAGTCGGAGAGCGACTCGAGCCGGGAGCGCTTCGAGGGGTACATGCGCGAGGTGCCCTGCCCCACCTGTGAGGGCACCCGCCTCAAGCCGATCGTGCTGGCGGTCACCGTCCAGGGCAAGTCCATCGCCGAGGTCGCCGCGATGTCCATCAGCGACTGCGCGGAGTTCCTGCGCGGCATGAAGCTGAGCGCGCGCGAGAAGACCATCGCCGAGCGCGTGCTCAAGGAGGTCAACGAGCGGCTGCGCTTCCTGGTCGACGTCGGTCTGGACTACCTGTCCCTCAACCGGGCGGCCGGCACCCTCTCCGGCGGCGAGGCCCAGCGCATCCGGCTGGCCACACAGATCGGCTCGGGCCTGGTCGGCGTGCTCTACGTGCTGGACGAGCCGTCGATCGGCCTGCACCAGCGGGACAACCACCGGCTCATCGAGACCCTGGTACGCCTGCGTGACCTGGGCAACACCCTGATCGTGGTGGAGCACGACGAGGACACCATCAAGATGTCCGACTGGGTGGTGGACATCGGCCCGGGTGCGGGCGAGCACGGCGGCAAGGTGGTGCACAGTGGTTCACTCAAGGAGCTGCTGCGCAACAAGGAGTCGTTGACGGGCCAGTATCTGGCGGGCAAGCGCCAGATCCCGATCCCGCAGACGCGGCGCCCCGTCGACGGGGCGCGCCGGCTGACCGTGCACGGGGCCCGGGAGAACAACCTGCGGGACATCGACGTGTCCTTCCCGCTGGGCGTCTTCACAGCGGTCACCGGCGTCTCCGGCTCCGGGAAGTCCACCCTGGTCAACGACATCCTCTACACCCACCTGGCCCGTGAGCTGAACGGTGCCCGGGGCGTCCCGGGGCGGCACACCCGCGTCGCCGGGGACGACCTGGTCGACAAGGTGGTCCACGTCGACCAGTCGCCGATCGGCCGCACCCCGCGGTCCAACCCGGCCACGTACACCGGTGTCTTCGACCACGTCCGGAGGCTCTTCGCGGAGACGATGGAGGCGAAGGTGCGCGGGTACCTGCCCGGCCGGTTCTCCTTCAACGTCAAGGGAGGCCGCTGCGAGAACTGCTCCGGGGACGGCACCATCAAGATCGAGATGAACTTCCTCCCGGACGTGTACGTGCCGTGCGAGGTCTGCCACGGTGCCCGGTACAACCGGGAGACCCTGGAGGTCCACTACAAGGGCAAGTCCATCGCCGAGGTCCTGGACATGCCGATCTCCGAGGCGCTGGACTTCTTCGAGGCCGTCCCGACGATCGCCCGGCATCTGCGCACCCTCACCGAGGTCGGGCTGGGCTACGTCCGGCTGGGCCAGTCCGCCACGACCCTGTCCGGTGGTGAGGCGCAGCGCGTGAAGCTTGCCTCGGAACTGCAGAAGCGCTCCACCGGCCGCACGGTCTACGTCCTGGACGAACCCACCACGGGTCTGCACTTCGAGGACATCAGCAAGCTGATCAAGGTGCTGTCCGGTCTGGTCGAGAAGGGCAACACGGTGATCGTGATCGAGCACAACCTCGATGTGATCAAGACGGCCGACTGGGTCATCGACATGGGGCCCGAGGGCGGCAGCGGCGGTGGTCTGGTGATCGCCGAGGGCACTCCCGAGCAGGTCGCGGGGGTGGGCGCGAGCCACACCGGCAAGTTCCTCCGGGACATCCTGGGCGCCGAGCGTATTTCCGACGCCCCACCGCTCCCTGCCAAGAAGCGGGCCGCCCCGCGGAAGAGGGCGGCGGCGAAGGCCTGACGACCGGCGCACGCGTTCGGCACGTAAGGTGGTACAGCTTTCAAGCTCTTCCTTATGTGCCGAAGCGGAGTCCTCCATGGCTGACACCACCGCCCTGCCCCCCTGCCGCCGCACCGTCCTGAAGGGCGCGGCCCTCGTCGGTGTCGCCGGAGTCGGCCTCACCGCCTGCGGCGGTGCCGGCGCGACGGTCGTGGACGGTCCCGTCGAACTGGGCGCGGCCACCGACGTCCCGGTCGGCGGCGCCAAGCTCTACCGCGAGTCCAGGATCGTCGTCTCGCAGCCCACGCCGGGCAGCTACCGGGCCTTCAGCGCGGTGTGCACCCACCAGGGCTGCACCTGCGACAAGGTGGAGGGCACCGCCCTGTCCTGCCCCTGCCACGGCAGCGTCTTCGACGCCACCACCGGCGCCGTCCGCAACGGCCCGGCGACCAAGCCGCTGCCCACGGTCGACGTCCAGGTCAAGGACGGCACGCTCATCGCGGTGGCCGAGGCCTGAGACGGCGGGAATGTCACCGTCAGTCAGTAGGGTGGGGGCATGGCCGATCCCTCCAGCTACCGCCCCAAGCCGGGACAGATTCCGGACTCTCCCGGGGTGTACAAGTTCCGGGACCAGCACGGCCGGGTGATCTACGTCGGGAAGGCGAAGAGCCTGCGCCAGCGGCTCTCCTCGTACTTCCAGGACCTCGCGAACCTGCACCAGCGCACCCGCACGATGGTCACCACCGCCGCCTCCGTGGAGTGGACGGTGGTGACCACCGAGGTCGAGGCGCTGCAGCTGGAGTACTCCTGGATCAAGGAGTTCGACCCGCGTTTCAACGTCAAGTACCGCGACGACAAGAGCTACCCCTCGCTCGCCGTCACCCTGAACGAGGAGTTCCCCCGCGTCCAGGTGATGCGCGGCCCCAAGCGCAAGGGCGTGCGCTACTTCGGCCCCTACGCGCACGCCTGGGCGATCCGCGAGACGGTGGACCTGCTGCTGCGGGTCTTTCCCGTACGTACCTGCTCCTCCGGGGTGTTCAAGCGCTCCGCCCAGATCGGCCGACCCTGTCTGCTGGGCTACATCGGCAAGTGCTCGGCCCCCTGCGTCGCCCGGGTCAGCGCGGAGGAGCACCGCGAACTGGCCGAGGAGTTCTGCGACTTCATGGCTGGCCGCACCGGCACCTACCTGCGCCGTCTGGAGCAGCAGATGCGGGACGCGGCGGCCGCGATGGAGTACGAGAGGGCGGCCCGGCTCCGCGACGACATAGAGGCGCTCAAGCGCGCCATGGAGAAGAACGCGGTCGTCCTCGCCGACGCCACGGACGCCGACCTGATCGCCGTCGCCGAGGACGAGCTGGAGGCCGCCGTCCAGATCTTCCACGTCCGCGGCGGCCGGGTGCGCGGGCAGCGCGGCTGGGTCACCGACCGGGTCGAGGAGGTCGGCACCTCCGAGCTGGTCGAGCACGCCCTTCAGCAGCTGTACGGGGAGGAGCAGGGCGAGGGGGTGCCCAAGGAGGTGCTGGTGCCCGCGCTGCCCGACCCGTACGAGCCGGTGCAGCAGTGGCTCACCGAGCGCCGCGGCTCCCAGGTCAGCCTGCGGATACCGCAGCGGGGCGACAAGAAGGACCTGATGGCCACCGTGCAGCGCAACGCCCAGCAGGCACTGGTGCTGCACAAGACCAGGCGCGCCTCCGACCTCACCACGCGGTCACGCGCGCTGGAGGAGATCGCCGAAGCGCTGGACCTGGACTCGGCGCCGCTGCGCATCGAGTGCTTCGACATCTCCCACCTCCAGGGTGACGACGTCGTCGCATCGATGGTGGTCTTCGAGGACGGGCTGGCCCGCAAGAGCGAGTACCGCCGCTTCCAGATCAAGAGCTTCGCCGGCCAGGACGACGTCCGGTCGATGCACGAGGTGGTCTCCCGGCGCTTCCGCCGCTATCTGCTGGAGAAGCAGAAGACCGGCGAGTGGGTCGACGGCGACGGTGGCGGCGAGGTGGGGGGCGGTGGCGAAGGCGCCGGCGGCCCCATCGATCCCGACACGGGCAGGCCGCGCAAGTTCGCCTATCCGCCGCAGCTGGTGGTCGTCGACGGCGGGCAGCCGCAGGTCGCCGCGGCCAAGCGCGCCCTGGAGGAGCTCGGCGTGGTGGACGTGGCCGTGTGCGGCCTGGCCAAGCGACTGGAGGAGGTGTGGCTGCCCGGCGAGGACGACCCGGTCATCCTGCCGCGTACCAGCGAGGGCCTGTACCTGCTGCAGCGGGTCCGCGACGAGGCGCACCGCTTCGCCATCGCATACCAGCGCAACAAGCGGTCGAAGTCGATGCGGTCCGGTGTCCTGGACTCGGTCCCGGGCCTCGGCCAGAGCCGCCGCCAGGCACTGCTGAAGCACTTCGGCTCGCTCAAGCGGCTGCGGACGGCGACGGTCGAGCAGATCTGCGAGGTCCCCGGGGTCGGCCGGCGCACCGCCGAGGCCGTGCTCGCCGCGCTGGCCGGGGCCGCTCCGGCCGAACCGGCGGTGAACACCGCCACGGGAGAGATCATTGAGGAAGAAGGGACAACCGGACCGGTGACCGTCCTCACGGAACGGGGGCACGACTCATGAAGGCGAACCAGGGAGACGGAGCACAGGTGACGACCGGAGGAGCGGGCGAGGCCCTCGAGGCCATCCCCGAACTCGTGATCATCTCAGGCATGTCAGGTGCCGGCCGCAGCCACGCGGCCAAGTGCCTGGAGGACCTCGGCTGGTTCGTTGTGGACAACCTGCCGCCGGCCCTCATCCCCACCATGGTGGACCTCGGCGCCCGCTCCCAGGGCAACGTGGCGCGGATCGCGGTGGTCGTGGACGTTCGCGGCCGGCGCTTCTTCGACAACCTCCGCGAGTCCCTCGCGGACCTGGACTCCAAGGGCGTCAAGCGCCGGGTGCTCTTCCTGGAGGCCTCCGACGAGACGCTGGTGCGCCGCTTCGAGTCGGTGCGCCGTCCGCACCCGCTGCAAGGGGACGGGCGCATCGTCGACGGGATCGCCAAGGAGCGGGAGCTGCTGAGCGAGCTGCGCGGCGACGCCGACCTCGTGATCGACACCTCCAGCCTGAACGTCCACGAGCTGCGGGCGAAGATGGACGCCCGGTTCGCCGGCGAGGAGGAGCCGGAGCTGCGGGCCACCGTCATGTCCTTCGGCTTCAAGTACGGCCTCCCCGTCGACGCAGACCTGGTCGCGGACTGCCGCTTCCTGCCCAACCCGCACTGGGTGCCGGAGCTGCGGCCGTACACCGGTCTCAACGACGAGGTCGCCACCTACGTGTTCGACCAGCCCGGCGCCAAGGAGTTCCTGGACCGCTACGCCGAGCTGCTGCAGATCGTCAACGCCGGCTACCGCCGCGAGGGCAAGCGCTACATGACCATCGCGGTCGGCTGCACCGGTGGGAAGCACCGCAGCGTCGCGATGTCCGAGCGCCTGGCCGCGCGACTGTCCGCCGACGGAGTGGAGACGGTGGTCGTCCACCGGGACATGGGGCGGGAGTGATCAGAACGACTCGGCGCTTGCGCCGGTCGGCAGGGCGCGGCGGGGTCACACCGAAAGTCGTGGCATTGGGAGGCGGGCACGGACTGTCCGCCTCACTGTCCGCACTGCGCCGCATCACCCAGGACCTGACCGCGGTGGTCACGGTCGCCGACGACGGTGGCTCCAGCGGCCGCCTGCGTCAGGAGATGGGAGTGCTGCCGCCCGGCGACCTGCGCAAGGCACTGGCCGCGCTGTGCGGCGACGACGAGTGGGGCCGGACCTGGTCCCAGGTCGTCCAGCACCGCTTCGTCAGCCAGGGCGAACTGCACGGCCACGCCGTGGGCAACCTGCTGATCGTGGCGCTGTGGGAGCAACTCGGCGACCCCGTCGCGGCCTTGGAATGGGTGGGTCGGCTGCTCGGCGCGCACGGCAGGGTGCTGCCCATGTCGGCGGTGCCGCTGGAGCTCACCGCCACGGTGCGGGGCCACGACCCGCTCGAGCCGGACGAGGTCACGACGGTGCACGGCCAGGCGACCGTCGCCCTCACCCCCGGTGAGGTGCAGGAGGTCCAACTGGTGCCGAACGACCCGCCGGCCGTCCCCGAGGCGGTGCAGTCCGTGCTCGACGCGGACTGGGTGGTGCTCGGCCCCGGATCCTGGTTCTCCTCCGTGATGCCCCACCTGTTGGTGCCCGATCTGGTGGCCGCGCTCATGGAGACCAGGGCCCGCAAGGTGCTCGCGCTCAACCTCGCGCCGCAACCGGGTGAGACCGAGGGCTTTTCTCCGCAGCGTCACTTGGAGGTTTTGGCCCGACACGCCCCTAAACTCACCATCGACGTGGTGCTGGCCGACGAGGCCGCCGTACTCGACCGGGACAGCCTCATACAGGCAGCCGAGCGGTTGTCGGGCACGGTGGAACTGGCCCGGATCGCCGCCCCCGACGGGCCGCGGCACGATCCGGAACTGCTGGCGGCCGCGTACGACCGGATTTTTCGTATGCATGGAAGGATCGGCCCATGGCGATGACGGCAGCGGTGAAGGACGAGATCTCCCGGCTTCCCGTCACCCGGACCTGCTGCCGCAAGGCGGAGGTCTCGGCGATCCTGAGGTTCGCGGGGGGACTGCACCTGGTCAGCGGACGCATCGTGATCGAGGCGGAGCTGGACACCGGCATCGCCGCGCGCAGGCTCCGCAAGGACATTCTGGAGATCTTCGGACACTCCTCCGACCTGGTCGTGATGGCGCCCGGCGGCCTGCGCCGCGGTAGCCGGTACGTGGTGCGCGTGGTCGCCGGCGGTGACCAGTTGGCCCGCCAGACCGGCCTGGTGGACGGTCGCGGCCGCCCCATCCGGGGCCTGCCCCCGCAGGTGGTGTCCGGGGCCACCTGCGACGCCGAGGCGGCCTGGCGCGGAGCCTTCCTGGCCCACGGCTCGCTGACCGAGCCGGGCCGTTCCTCCTCCCTGGAGGTCACCTGCCCCGGCCCCGAGGCGGCCCTCGCCCTGGTCGGTGCCGCCCGCAGGCTGCAGATCGCGGCCAAGGCGCGTGAGGTCCGCAACGTCGACCGCGTGGTCGTCCGTGACGGTGATGCCATCGGCGCGCTGTTGACCCGGCTCGGCGCGCACGAGTCGGTGCTGGCGTGGGAGGAGCGGCGGATGCGGCGCGAGGTGCGGGCCACCGCCAACCGGCTCGCCAACTTCGACGACGCCAACCTGCGCCGCTCGGCCCGTGCCGCGGTCGCCGCGGGCGCGCGGGTGCAGCGGGCCCTGGAGATCCTCGGCGACGACGTGCCCGAGCACCTCGCGGCGGCCGGCCGGCTGCGCATGGACCACAAGCAGGCCTCGCTGGAGGAACTGGGCTCGCTCGCCGAACCGCCGCTCACCAAGGACGCGGTGGCGGGCCGGATCCGCCGCCTCCTGGCGATGGCCGACAAGCGCGCCTCGGACCTCGGCATCCCGGGCACCGAGTCCAACCTGACCGAGGAGATGGTGGGCTGAGCCGGCGCGGCCGGCCACGCCCTGGACGGTTACCGGTCCGTAAGGCGGGCACCCGTGGCGTCGATGTCACCGCCGGGTGCCCGGGGAGGTAGGGTCGTCCTTGGTCGGGGACATCCCAATACGTCGCAGCCGGAGCGAAATGGTCTCCGGCACACCAGCGAGGAGATCGGTTCGTGACGATCCGCGTAGGCATCAACGGCTTTGGTCGCATCGGTCGCAACTTCTTCCGTGCCGCCCTGGACCAAGGTGCGGACATCGAGATCGTGGCTGTCAACGACCTGGGTGACACGGCGACCACCGCCCACCTGCTCAAGTACGACACGATCCTGGGCCGCCTCAAGGCCGAGGTCTCGCACACCGCGGACTCCATCACCGTCGACGGCCGCACCATCAAGGTGCTGTCCGAGCGCAACCCCGCCGACATCCCGTGGGGCGAGCTCGGCGTCGACATCGTGATCGAGTCCACCGGCATCTTCACCAAGGCCGCCGACGCCAAGAAGCACCTCGACGGCGGCGCCAAGAAGGTCATCATCTCGGCGCCCGCCTCCGACGAGGACATCACCATCGTGATGGGCGTCAACAACGAGAAGTACGACCCGGCCAAGCACCACATCATCTCGAACGCGTCCTGCACCACCAACTGCGTGGCGCCGATGGCCAAGGTCCTCGACGAGAACTTCGGCATCGTCAAGGGTCTGATGACCACCGTGCACGCGTACACCAACGACCAGCGCATCCTGGACTTCCCGCACAAGGACCTGCGCCGCGCCCGTGCCGCCGCGGAGAACATCATCCCGACCTCGACGGGTGCCGCGAAGGCCACCGCCCTGGTGCTGCCGCAGCTGAAGGGCAAGCTGGACGGTATCGCCATGCGCGTCCCGGTCCCGACCGGCTCCGTGACCGACCTGGTCATCGAGCTCGAGCGCGAGGTCACCAAGGACGAGGTCAACGCCGCCTTCCAGAAGGCCTCCGAGGGTCAGCTCAAGGGCATCCTGGAGTACACCGAGGACCCGATCGTCTCCTCGGACATCGTCAACTGGCCGGCCTCCTGCACCTTCGACTCCTCGCTGACGATGGCGCAGGGCAAGCAGGTCAAGGTCATCGGCTGGTACGACAACGAGTGGGGCTACTCCAACCGCCTCGTCGACCTGACCGTGTTCGTCGGCGGCCAGCTCTGACACCCGCCCGACCGCCCGTCATGCGATGAGGACAGGGTCCGAACGACGTGCCGTCGTCCGGGCCCTGTCCCATGACGTGGCGGTACGGAGCGATCCGACCAGCCAGGACCAAGGCAGGGGAGCCTTCACCATGAAGACGATCGACGAACTCGTCGCCGAGGGGGTCGGCGGCAAGCGTGTGTTCGTGCGCGCCGACCTCAACGTGCCGTTGTCCGGCACCGCCATCACCGACGACGGCCGCATCCGCGCCGTCGTGCCGACCATCGCCAAGCTGGCCGAGGCCGGCGCCAAGGTGATCGTCGCCTCGCACCTGGGCCGTCCCAAGGGGGCGCCCGACCCGCAGTTCTCGCTCGCCCCCGTCGCGGCGCGCCTGGGTGAGCTCCTCGGCGCGCAGGTGGCCTTCGCCACCGACACGGTCGGCGACAGTGCCCGTGCGACGGTGGACGCCCTCGCCGACGGCTCGGTGGCGCTGTTGGAGAACCTGCGCTTCAACCCGGGCGAGACCAGCAAGGACGACGCCGAGCGCGGCGCCTTCGCCGAACAGCTGGCCGCGCTGGCCGAGCTGTACGTCGGCGACGGCTTCGGGGCCGTGCACCGCAAGCACGCCTCCGTCTACGACCTGCCGGCCCGGCTGCCGCACGCCGCGGGCCTGCTGATCGCCACCGAGGTCGCCGTGCTGAGGAAGCTCACCGAGGAGGTCTCGCGTCCGTACGCGGTGGTGCTGGGCGGCGCCAAGGTCTCCGACAAGCTGGGGGTCATCGACCACCTGCTGGAGCGGGCCGACCGGATCCTGATCGGCGGCGGCATGGCCTATACCTTCCTCAAGGCCCAGGGCCACGAGGTGGGCAAGAGCCTGCTGCAGGAGGACCAGATCCCCGCGGTGACGGAGTACCTGGAGCGCGCGGCCGCCAAGGGGGTGGAGTTCGTGCTGCCGGTGGACGTCGTCGCCTCCCCGGACTTCCCCGACCTGAAGAACCCGGTCGGCACGAACCCGGTGGTCGTCGGCGCCGACGCCATCCCGGCCGACCTGGAGGGCCTGGACATCGGTCCGGAGTCCCGCAAGCTGTTCGCCTCGAAGCTCGCCGACGCGGCCACCGTCTTCTGGAACGGCCCGATGGGCGTCTTCGAGCACCCCGACTACGCCGAGGGCACCCGCGCGATTGCCCAGGCCCTGATCGACAGCCCCCTGCCCGCGGCGGGGGGATCCCCGGCGTTCACGGTGGTCGGCGGCGGCGACTCGGCGGCGGCCGTCCGTATCCTGGGCTTCGACGAGAACGCTTTTGGCCACATCTCGACCGGTGGTGGCGCGAGCCTCGAGTACCTCGAGGGCAAGACGCTCCCCGGCCTCGCCGCACTGGAGGACTGACCGATGACCTCGCGCACGCCGATCATGGCGGGCAACTGGAAGATGAACCTCAACCACCTCGAGGCCATCGCCCACGTCCAGAAACTCGCCTTCGCGCTGAACGAGAAGGACTACGACGCCGTCGACGTCGTCGTCCTGCCGCCCTTCACCGATCTGCGCTCGGTGCAGACCCTGGTCGAGGGCGACAAGCTGAAGATCAAGTACGGCGCCCAGGACCTGTCGGCCCACGAGTCCGGCGCCTACACCGGCGAGATCTCCGGTTCGATGCTCGCCAAGCTGAAGTGCTCGTACGTGGTCATCGGCCACTCCGAGCGCCGCCAGTACCACCACGAGACCGACGAGCTGGTGAACGCCAAGATCAAGACGGCCTTCCGGCACGAGCTGACGCCGATCGTCTGCGTCGGCGAGGCGCTGGACGTCCGCAAGGCCGGTGAACAGGTCCCGTTCACCCTCGCCCAGGTCGACGGCGCGCTGAAGGACATCCCAGCCGAGCAGGCCGAGACCCTGGTCATCGCCTATGAGCCGGTGTGGGCCATCGGCACCGGCGAGGTCGCCACCCCGGAGGACGCCCAGGAGGTGTGCGGGGCGATCCGCGTCCGCCTGGCCGAGCTGTACGGCCAGGAGGTGGCCGACAAGGTGCGCATCCAGTACGGCGGCTCTGTCAAGCCGGGCAACGTCGCGGCGATCATGTCGCAGCCCGACGTGGACGGCGCGCTGGTCGGCGGGGCGTGCCTGGTCCCGGAGGACTTCACGAAGATCATCCGCTTCCGCGACCAGTAAGTTCTGCGGCAGTAGGCTGTCGGGCCCTGCCCGAAGTACTCTGTCGGGGGTCGGAGCGCTGCGCGGCAGCGGCCCGGCCCCCGCGTCGTCTCAGGTCACCGAGAGAGTTGGTCAAGCTGTGGTCATCGGGTTCTCCATCGCCCTCATCATCTTCAGCCTGCTGCTGTTGCTGCTCGTGCTGATGCACAAGGGCAAGGGCGGCGGTCTGTCCGACATGTTCGGCGGCGGCATGCAGTCGTCCGTCGGTGGTTCCTCGGTGGCCGAGCGCAACCTCGACCGGATCACGGTTGTCATCGGTCTGCTGTGGTTCGCCTGCATTGTCGCCCTCGGGCTTCTGCTCAAGTTCCAGAAGTGACCGATTCCCCGGTTTTGGGGGAGAACTGACGCCTCGTCGTCGCCGCCACTTATCATGGGAGGGCGTCATGGGATACGGTGCCCTTTCCCCGCAGGCGCGGGGGGGTGATCCGGTCTCCGTAAACTGGGCGACCTCGCAGCACCATCACGCAGGGAGTTACGACCGTGGCAAGTGGCAACGCGATCCGTGGCAGTCGGGTCGGGGCGGGGCCGATGGGAGAGGCCGAGCGGGGCGAGTCCGCGCCGCGCCTCCGCATCTCCTTCTGGTGCTCCAACGGGCACGAGACCCGGCCGAGTTTCGCGAGCGACGCGCAGATCCCGGACAACTGGGACTGCCCGCGCTGCGGCTTCCCGGCCGGTCAGGACGAGGAGAACCCGCCGGCGCCGCCGCGCACCGAGCCGTACAAGACGCACCTGGCGTACGTCCGGGAGCGGCGCAGCGCGGCTGACGGCGAGGCGATCCTCGCCGAGGCGCTGGCCAAGCTCCGCGGCGAGATCTGAAGCCTTTCCGGCGAAAGCTCCACGGGCCCGGTCCACGAGGAAGATCCTCCAGGACCGGGCCCGTCGCTTCCTTGCGGTGTGTGACCGGAACGTATACTCCCTGTCGTGTCTCTGGTGATCGGCATCGATGCGGGCGGAACCCGGACGCGCGCCTACCTGGCCGAGGCGGCGCCCGACGGCGTGGTGCTCGGCCAGGGCGAGGGCGGGCCGGGCAACGCGATGACCGTCGAACGTGTGGCGTTGACCCAGCACCTCGCGGACGCCATCCGCGGCGCGGTCCCGCAGGCGCGCAGGGGCGAGGTCAGCACCGTCGTGGGCGGCTTCGCCGGCGCGGCGCTCGGCACCGGCCCCGAGACGGGGCACGAACTGGCCGTCTCCTGCCTGCGGGCGGCGCTCGACAGTCACGGCGTCGGCACACGGGACGTGACCGTCTGCGGCGACATCGAGGTCGCCTTCGCCTCCGCGCCGGGTACACCGGCCGACGGGCTGGCGCTGGTCGCCGGCACCGGGGCCGTGGCCGCGCGGATCGAGAAGCGCAGCCAGACCCTCGTCGCGGACGGCAACGGCTGGCTGGTCGGTGACGAGGGCAGCGGTTTCTGGCTGGGCCGCGAGGTCATGCGGGCCGCCCTGCGCGCACTGGACGGGCGCGGGCCGTGGACGATCCTGGTCGAGGCGGTGCTCTCCCACTACCTGGACTCCCCACAGGGCCCGTACCTCGCGCAGGAGCGCCCCGGCGGACACGAGTGCCACGTGCTGCGCAACCGTCTGGTGCCGCTGGTGTACTCCGAACCCCCGGTGAGGCTGGCCCGGTTGAGCCCGCTGGCCGTCGCCGCCGACCGGGACGGCGACGAGGTCGCCGCTGCCCTGCTCGACGACGCCGCCGACGAACTCGCGGCGACCGTCGCCGCGCTCGACCCGCGCCCGGGTGAGCCCCTGGTCGTCACCGGCGGGTTGCTGGCGCCGACGGGGCCGCTGCTCGGCCGCGTCGTGGCCCGTGCCGAGGAGATGGAACTGGACGTGATGCCGGTGCGCGACGGCGGCGCGGGCGCGCTGGCGCTGGCCCGGCTGCGGGTGAACGGGGCCTGAGGGGGAGCGAACCGACGGTCCGGATCCCCGACGGCTCGCCCCCGCCGGGGGATTGACGTGGACTAGACCTCTCGTCCATCGTTTCGGAGGAGCACCCACCGGATCACTGGACTCAGGGGGAATCGGGCATGGCCGACGACGTGACGACCACCGCCGCACGCTTCGCCGAGGAGGCGAGGGCGGTCATCGACCGCGTGGTCGCCGACAACAGCGACTCCGTGGCCGCCGCCGCCCGACTGCTCGCCGACTGCGTCGCCGCGGACGGTATCGTCCAGGCCTTCGGCACCGGCCACTCCCAGGCGACCGCGCTGGAGATCGCCGGACGTGCCGGAGGACTGATCCCCACCAACCGCATCGGGTTGTCGGACCTGGTGGTTCGGGGCGGTGAGGACCTCTCGGTCCTCTCCGACCCGCTGCTCGAGCGGTCGCCAGGGCTCGGCAAGCGGCTGTACGAACTGGCCGCCCCGCATCCGCGGGACGTCTTCGTGGTGATCTCCAACTCCGGAGTCAACAACACGATCGTCGACTTCGCCCTCCACGTGAAGGAAGCGGGCCACCCGCTGATCGCACTCACCTCGCTGCGGCACACCCGTGCCGTCCCGGCGCTGCACGCCTGCGGCAAACGCCTGGCCGACCTCGCCGACGTCGTCCTGGACAACGGCGCCCCGAAGGGCGACGCCCTGCTCGCGCTGCCCGACGGCGGCTCGCTCTGCGGGATCTCCACGATCACCTCGGCCATGCTCGTCCAGATGACCGTCGCCGATGCCGTCGGCCTGATGACCGCCGAGGGCCACGCGGCACCGGTGTACGTCTCGGCCAACGTCCCCGGCGGCTTCGAGCGCAACCTCGTCCTGGAGCGCCACTACGGGGAGCGACTGCACCGCGGAGGGTTCTGACCAGCCGGGACCCGGCGTTGTCAGTGGCCCCCGCTACGGTCTGTGTCGACGATCCAGGACCGGTGAGCGGGGGATTCATGAGCGTCGGCATCGCGTACGGCACCGAGCGCGCGCCCGGATGGCGGGGCGGGTTCGGGCGGCTGTGGGCGGCCGCCGCGGTCTCGCGGTTCGGTGACGGACTGCGAGCGGCGGCGCTGCCGCTGCTCGCCGTCGGCCTGACCGACTCCCCGCTGCTGGTCTCGCTCGTCACCGTCGCGGGCTTCGTGCCCTGGATCCTGTTCGGGCTGCTCGGCGGGGCGGTGGCCGACCGGGTGGACCAGCGCCGCGCCATGTGGGCGGTGGACGCCGTGCGCGGCGCCCTGACGGCCGCCTTCGCGCTCGCGGTATGGCTGGACCGGGCGGGTATCGCGCTGCTGCTCGTCCTGGCGTTCGCCCTGACCACCCTGCAGACGCTCTTCGACAACGCCGCGACCTCCCTGCTGCCGGCGGTGGTGCCCTCCCGCGCCCTGGGCCGTGCGAACGCCCGGTTGATGACCGCTCAGACCGTGGCCGCGACCTTCCTCGCCGCGCCCCTGGTGCCGGTGCTGTTCGGCCTCACGGCCGCGCTGCCGTTCGGCGTGGACGCCCTCACCTATGCGGTCGCGGCCGTGCTGGTGGCCTCGCTGCGGCTGCCCGCGCCCGAACGGGGCGCGCGGGCCGCGGGCCGAACGCTGCGGCAGGACATCGCGGAAGGGATACGCGTGCTGCGGCGGGACCGGGTGCTGCGGGCGCTGTGCACGGCCAACACCGTGGTCAACGTGGGCATCGGTGCCCTGGTGGCGACACTCGTGCTCCAGGTCACCGACTGGCTTCACGCGGGTCACACCGGCTATGCCGTCGTGCTGTTCGCGTACGGGGCGGGCAGCGTGGTCGGGGGAGCGGCCGCCGGCCGGCTGTCCGCGCTGCTGGGCGGCCGCGTCAGGAGCCTCGCGCCGGGGCTCGCCCTCCAGGCCGGCTGCCTCGTCCTGGCCGGCACCGTGCGCTCCCTGGCGGTCACCGCGGCCGCCCTGGCCGTCTTCGGTGCGCTCGGCACGGTGTGGAACATCAACGAGACCACCCTGATGCAGCAGCGCACGCCGGAGAAGTTGTTGGGCCGGGTGAGCGCGGCCATGCGCACCCTGGGAGCCGCGGGAGCTCCGGTCGGCGCCCTGCTGGGCGGCGCCGTGGCGCAGGCCCTCGGGCCGAACACCCCGCTGCTGCTCGCGGGCGGTCTGGTGGGCTGCGCGTTGCCGGCTCTTCGTCCGATCGTCACCACGCCGGACCGCCGACGTGAGGCAACGGCATTCGAGTAATCAACTAGTTTGGACCTGCAGCAGGAGGACGAGGAGAAGTGGACTGATGTCCGATACCAACACGCAGGGCCGAACCCGTCTCGACCAGCGGCCCGAGTGGCACGCGCTCGCCGAGCACCACGAGGAGCTGGGCACGACCCACCTGCGGGAGCTGTTCGAGGCCGATCCGGACCGCGCCCGGCGCTACACCGTGCAGGTCGGCGATCTCCATCTGGACTACTCCAAGCACCTGGTGACCGACGAGACGCTGCGTCTGCTGCGGGATCTCGCGGCGGCCACCGGTGTCGCCGCGCTGCGGGACGCCATGTTCCGCGGCGAGAAGATCAACGTCACCGAGAACCGCGCCGTGCTGCACACGGCGCTGCGCGCCCCGCAGTCCGCCGACATCACGGTCGACGGCGTCAACGTGGTGCCCGGAGTCCACCACGTGCTCACCCGGATGGGGAGCTTCGCCCACTCCGTGCGCACGGGCAAGTGGGTCGGCTCGACCGGACGCCGCATCAAGAACGTGGTGAACATCGGGATCGGCGGTTCGGACCTGGGGCCGGCGATGGCCTACGAGGTGCTGCGCCCGTACACCGACCGTGAGCTCACCTTCCGCTTCGTCTCCAACGTGGACGGCGCCGACCTCCACGAGGCGCTGCACGGCCTGGACCCCGCCGAGACGCTGTTCATCGTGGCGTCCAAGACGTTCACCACCGTCGAGACCATTACCAACGCCACCTCCGCGCGCGAATGGCTGCTCGACGGGCTCGGCGACGACGAGAACGCGGTGCGCTTCCACTTCGTCGCGGTGTCCACGAATGCGGCGGAGGTCGCCAAGTTCGGCATCGACACCGACAACATGTTCGAGTTCTGGGACTGGGTCGGGGGCCGCTACTCCTACCCGTCCGCGATCGGGCTCTCGCTGATGATCGCCCTCGGTGAGGGGCAGTTCCGGGAGATGCTGGCCGGTTTCCACCTGGTCGACGAGCACTTCCGCACGGCGCCCCCGGAGGCCAACGCGCCGCTGCTGATGGGTCTGCTGGGCGTGTGGTACGGCCAGTTCTTCGACGCGCAGGCGCACGCGGTCCTGCCGTACAGCCACTACCTGTCGAAGTTCACGGCGTACCTGCAGCAGCTCGACATGGAGTCCAACGGCAAGTACGTGGACCGCGAGGGACGGCCCGTCGACTGGCAGACGGGTCCGGTGGTGTGGGGCACGCCCGGCACCAACGGACAGCACGCCTACTACCAACTGCTGCACCAGGGCACGAAGTTCATCCCCGCGGACTTCATCGGCTTCGCCAACCCGGTCGACGAGCTGCGACCGGCCTTCGCCGGCCAGCACGACCTGCTGATGGCCAACTTCTTCGCCCAGACGCAGGCACTGGCCTTCGGCAAGACCAGCGAGGAGGTCCGCGCCGAGGGTGTCCCCGAGGAGCAGGTCCCGCACCGTACCTTCCGTGGCAACCACCCGACGACGACCATCCTCGCCAAGGAGCTGACCCCGTCCGTGCTGGGCCAGCTGGTGGCGCTCTACGAGCACAAGGTCTTCGTGCAGGGCGCGGTCTGGAACATCGACTCCTTCGACCAGTGGGGCGTCGAGTTGGGCAAGGTCCTCGCCAAGCGGGTGGAGCCCGCCCTGACGCAGGGAGCCGATGTGGCCGGCCTGGACGCCTCCTCGCAGGCTCTGGTGGCCACGTACCGGTCGCTGCGCGGCCGCTGAGGCACACCACAAGGAGACGACAGAACGAAATGGCCGCCGGGCAGGCTCCTCGGAGCCTGCCCGGCGGCCATCTCCCCGGGTGTCCCGGGTCGGTCACCGCCTCACGGGGAGGACGGCGGATACAGCTGCGGCGGCAGCTTCGCGGCGGCCGAGCGGTCCAGCAGCCACAGTGTGCGGGCCCGCCCGTGGGCGCCGGCCGCCGGGGCCTGGATCTCTCCCGGCCCGGACAGGGCGATGGCCACGGCGCCCGCCTTGTCCTCGCCCGCCGCCAGCAGCCAGACCTCTCGGGCGGCACGGATGGCGGGCAGGGTGAGCGAGATCCTGGTCGGCGGCGGCTTGGGGGAGCCGTGCACGCCCACGACGGTGCGCTCGCTCTCGCGGACCCCCGGGTGTCCCGGGAACAGCGAGGCCACGTGTGTGTCAGGACCCACACCGAGCATCAGTACGTCGAAGGAGGGCACCGGCCCGTGGTCCTCGGGACCGGCAGCCGCCGCCAGTTCCTGCGCGTAGGAGTCGGCGGCGGCGTCCGCGTCGTTGCCGAGCGGCCCGTCGGAGGGCGGCATGGCGTGCACCCGCGCCGGGTCGACCGGGACCGCGTCGAGCAGCGCTTCACGCGCCTGGGTCTCGTTGCGCTCCGGGTCGCCCGAGGGCAGGAACCGCTCGTCGCCCCACCACAGGTCCAGCCGCGCCCAGTCCACCGCGTCCCGGGCCGGCGAGGTGGCCAGGGCGGCGAGCAGGGCGTTGCCGTTGCGTCCGCCGGTCAGCACCACCGAGGCGGAGCCGCGGGCGGCCTGCGCGTCCACGATCTTCGTGATCAGCCGGGCCGCCGCCGCCTGCGCCATCAGCTCCTTGTCGCGGTGGACCACCACCTGGGGTGCGGTCACGATGTGGCCGCCTTCTCGCCGGCGTCGCCGGCGGTCTCCTCGGTGTGCGCGAGCTGGTCCACGCCGAACTTGACCGCCGCGGCGTACGCCTCGTCGGGGTCGAGCCGGCGCAGTTCCTCGGCGATCAGGTCCGAGGTCGCCCGCCGCTGCAGCGCCACGTGCCGGTCCGGCTGGCCGGGTATGGCCAGCTCGGCCAGCGCGCCGGTCGGCCGGTCCAGGCAGATCTCGCCGTCCGCGGTGGTCAGGCGCACGGCGGTGATGCCGGGGCCGTCGGTGACCTTCCGCCTGACGGGCACCCCCAGCCGCCGGGCGAGCCACAACCCGAGCAGCTCCGTGCTCGGGTTGTACGCCTCGCCCTCGACGACGGCGCCCCCGACCGCGGACTGCTTCTGGTCCAGGGCCGCGGCCAGCACGCTGCGCCACGGGGTGATCCGGGTCCAGGAGAGGTCGGTGTCGCCGGGCGTGTACGTCTCGGCACGCGTTCCCAGGGCGACGACAGGGTCCTCGGTGGCCGCCGCGTCGGTGATCCGGCGCTGGGCGAGGGCGCCGAGGGGGTCGGCGGCGGGGTTGGCGGGGGCGTCCTCGGGCCACCACACGACCACCGGGGCGTCGGGCAGCAGCAGGGGCAGGACGACGCTCTCGGCGTGGTCGGCGAGTTCGCCGTGCAGGCGGAGCAGGACGGTCTCGCCGGTGCCGGACTCGCCGCCGACGCGCACCTCGGCGTCGAGGCGGGCGGTGCGCCGCTCGCGCGGCGAGCGGCCGGGCCGCTTGATGACGACCAGGATCCGCGAGGGGTGCTCGCGGGAGGCGTCGGAGGCGGCCTTGAGGGCGTCGTAGTGGTTGCCCTCGTCGGTGACGATGACCAGCGTGAGCACCATGCCGACCGCCGGGCTGCCGATGGCCCTGCGCGCCTTGATCAACGCTGAGTTGATCTTGCTTGAGGTGGTTTCGGTCAGGTCGATGTTCATGGCCGACGCCAGCTCCTGCCGTCTCGTGCGAGCATCTCGTCCGCCGCCTGCGGACCCCAGGTGCCGGCGGTGTACTGCTCGGGCCTGCCGTGCCGGTCCCAGTACTCCTCGATCGGGTCCAGGATCCGCCAGGACTCCTCGACCTCCTGGTGCCGGGGGAAGAGGTTCGCGTCGCCGAGCAGCACGTCGAGGATCAGCCGTTCGTAGGCCTCCGGGCTGGACTCGGTGAAGGACTCGCCGTAGGCGAAGTCCATCGTCACGTCCCGGATCTCCATCGAGGTGCCCGGCACCTTCGAACCGAACCTGATCGTCACGCCCTCGTCCGGCTGCACCCGGATGACCAGGGCGTTCTGACCCAGTTCCTCGGTCGCCGTGTTGTCGAACGGGGAGTGCGGAGCGCGCTGGAAGACGACCGCGATCTCGGTGACCCGGCGGCCCAGGCGCTTGCCGGTGCGCAGGTAGAACGGCACGCCCGCCCAGCGGCGGTTGTCGATCTCCAACTTGATCGCGGCGAAGGTGTCGGTCCTGGACTCGGGGTCGATGCCCTCCTCCTCCAGGTAGCCGAGCACCTCCTGACCACCCTGCCAGCCGTGCGCGTACTGGCCGCGCACGGTGTGCGCGCCCAGCTCCGCCGGCAGCCTGACGGCCTGCAGCACCTTCAGCTTCTCCTGCACCAGCGACGCGGCGTCGAAGCCCGAGGGCTCCTCCATCGCGGTCAGTGCCAGGAGCTGCAGAAGGTGGTTCTGGATGACGTCGCGTGCGGCGCCGATCCCGTCGTAGTACCCCGCGCGGCCACCGATGCCGATGTCCTCGGCCATCGTGATCTGCACGTGGTCGACGTAGGAGCGGTTCCACAGCGGCTCGAACATCGTGTTGGCGAAACGCAGCGCCAGCACGTTCTGGACCGTCTCCTTGCCCAGGTAGTGGTCGATCCGGAACACGTCCTGCGAGCGGAAGACCTGGTGGACGACCTGGTTGAGCTCCTGGGCACTGGCCAGGTCGTGGCCGAAGGGCTTCTCGATGACGGCCCGCCGCCAGGAGCCCTGGGGAGGGTCGGACAACCCGTGCTTCTTCAGCTGCTGCACCACGGTCGGGAAGAACTTCGGCGGCACCGACAGGTAGAAGGCGAAGTTGCCGCCCGTACCGCGGGCCTTGTCCAGTTCCTCGACCGTGCCCCGCAGCTTCTCGAAGGCCTGGTCGTCGCCGAAGTCGCCGGGGACGAACCGCATTCCCTCCGACAGCTGCTGCCAGACCTCCTCACGGAACGGGGTGCGCGCGTGTTCCTTGACCGCGTCGTGGACGACCTGTGCGAAGTCCTCGTCCGCCCAGTCGCGGCGGGCGAAGCCGACGAGGGAGAAGCCCGGCGGCAGCAACCCGCGGTTGGCGAGGTCGTACACGGCGGGCATCAGCTTCTTGCGTGACAAATCGCCCGTGACGCCGAAGATCACCAGGCCCGACGGCCCCGCGATACGCGGCAGCCGTCGGTCCGATGCGTCACGCAGCGGGTTGGCGCTGCTCAACGTCCTTACGCCTCCTTCGGCGCCAGGCGCTTGAGCTCGGCCTCGGTCGAGCCCAGCAGCTCGTTCCAGGACGCCGCGAACTTCTCGACGCCCTCTTCCTCCAGCAGCTGGACGACGTCGTCGTACGAGATGCCGAGTGCGGCGATCGCGTCCAGCTCGCTCTGGGCCTGCTCGTAGGCGCCGCGGATGGTGTCCCCGGTGACCTCGCCGTGGTCGGCCACCGCGTCCAGCGTGGCCTCGGGCATGGTGTTGACGATGCCCGGGGCGACCAGTTCGGTCACGTACAGGGTGTCCGGGTAGGACGGGTCCTTCACACCGGTGGAGGCCCACAGCGGACGCTGCTTGTGCGCGCCCTCGTGCTCCAGCGCCCGCCAGCGGTCCGAGGAGAAGACCTCCTCGTACGCCTGGTAGGCCAGCCGGGCGTTGGCGACGGCGGCCTTGCCCTTGAGGGCCTTCGCCTCGTCGCTGCCCAGCTTCTCCAGGCGCTTGTCGATCTCGGTGTCCACGCGTGACACGAAGAAGGAGGCCACCGAACGGATCAGGGAGAGGTCCAGGCCCGCGGCCCGGGCCTTCTCCAGGCCCGCCAGGTAGGCGTCCATGACCTCGCGGTAGCGCTGCAGCGAGAAGATCAGCGTGACGTTGACGCTGATGCCCCGGCCGATCACCTCGGTGATGGCCGGCAGGCCCGCCTTGGTCGCCGGGATCTTGATCAGGGTGTTGGGCCGGTCCACCAGCCAGGCCAGCTGCTTGGCCTCGGCGACGGTGGCGAGGGTGTTGTGGGCCAGACGCGGGTCGACCTCGATGGACACCCGGCCGTCCTGGCCACCACTGGCGTCGTACAGCGGGCGCAGCACGTCGGCTGCGTCGCGCACGTCCGCGGTGGTGATCATCCGCACGGCCTCGTCCACGGTCAGCCGCCGTGCGGCCAGGTCGGTGAGCTGCTGCTCGTAGCCGTCACCGCCGGAGATCGCCTTCTGGAAGATGGACGGGTTCGTGGTGACGCCGACCACATGGCTCTGGTCCATGAGCTCGGCCAGGTTGCCGGAGGTGATCCGCTTGCGGGACAGGTCGTCGAGCCAGATCGCCACGCCCTCGTCGGAGAGGCGCTTGAGTGCGTCTGTCATGGGTTCTGCATCTCCTCGGTACGTCGTATGCGTCTGTGCGTCAGCGACCGGCGGCGGCGATCGAGTCGCGCGCGGCGGCGGCGACGGCCTCTGCGGTCAGACCGAACTCGCGGTAGAGGACCTTGTAATCGGCGCTTGCCCCGAAGTGCTCCAGGGACACAATTCGACCCGCGTCACCGACGAAGAGGTGCCAGGTCAGTCCGATGCCGGCCTCGACGGCGACCCGCGCCCGCACGTCCGGCGGCAGGACGCTGTCGCGGTATGCCTGGTCCTGCTCCTCGAACCACTCCACGGACGGCATG
Source organism: Streptomyces sp. ME19-03-3 (assembly GCA_033793685.1). Classification (GTDB taxonomy): domain Bacteria; phylum Actinomycetota; class Actinomycetes; order Streptomycetales; family Streptomycetaceae; genus Actinacidiphila. Next base: position 414,944 of record JARAXD010000002.1, read on the forward strand.
GAGACCACGCGTGCCGCGATGCCCTCGGCCTGCAGCTGCTCGCGGGCCTCGACGGCCAGCTGCACCTCGGAGCCGGTGGCGATCAGGACCACCTGCGGCCGGCCGCCCTCGGCGTCGAACAGCACGTACCCGCCCTTGGCCGCGTTCTCGTCGGCCGGGTAGGTCGGCACGTTCTGCCGGGTCAGCGCCACGCCGTGCGGAGCGGGCTTGGCGGTGTGGCGGCGCAGGATCTCCGCCCAGGCGATCGCCGTCTCGTTGGCGTCGGCCGGGCGGACCACGTTCAGGCCGGGGATGGCGCGCAGCGCGGACAGGTGCTCGACCGGCTGGTGGGTCGGGCCGTCCTCGCCGAGGCCGATGGAGTCGTGCGTCCACACGTAGGAGACCGGCAGCTTCATCAGCGCGGCCAGGCGCACCGCCGGGCGCATGTAGTCGGAGAACACCAGGAAGGTGCCGCCGTAGATGCGGGTGTTGCCGTGCAGCGCGATGCCGTTCATCGTCGAGCCCATGGCGTGCTCGCGGATGCCGAAGTGCACGGTGCGGCCGTACGGGCTCGCCTCGGGCAGCGGGTTGTCCGCCGGGAGGAACGAGGACGAGGCGTCGATGGTGGTGTTGTTCGAGCCGGCCAGGTCGGCGGAGCCGCCCCACAGCTCGGGGATCACACCGCCCAGCGCCTTCAGCACCTCGCCGGAGGCCTTGCGGGTGGCGACGTCCTTGCCCGCGGGGAACTCCGGGATCGCGTCCTCCCAGCCGGCCGGGAGCTCGCCCGCGTGGATGCGGTCGAAGGTCTTGGCGCGCTCCGGGTTGGCGGAGCGCCACTCCTCGAACCGCTTGGTCCACTCGGCGTGGGCCTCACGTCCGCGGTCGACGACCTTGCGCGCGTGCGCCAGCACCTCGGGGGCGACCTCGAAGTGCTGTTCGGGGTCGAATCCCAGCACCTTCTTGGTGGCCGCGACCTCGGCGTCGCCCAGCGCCGAGCCGTGGGCGGCCTCGGTGTTCTGCGCGTTCGGCGCGGGCCAGGCGATGATCGTGCGGGCGGCGATGATCGAGGGGCGGTCGGTGACGGCCTTGGCCTTCGCGAAGGCGGCGTACAGGGCCCGGACGTCGAAGTCGCCCGAGGGGTCCTGCTCGACGCGCTGCACGTGCCAGCCGTAGGCCTCGTAGCGCCGCAGCACGTCCTCGGAGAAGGCGGTCGCGGTGTCGCCCTCGATCGAGATGTGGTTGTCGTCGTACAGGGCGATCAGGTTGCCCAGCTTCTGGTGCCCGGCCAGCGAGGACGCCTCGGAGGAGATGCCCTCCTCCAGGTCGCCGTCGGAGATGATCGCCCAGATGGTGTGGTCGAAGACGGACTCGCCCGGCGCCGCGTCCGGGTCGAACAGGCCGCGCTCGTAGCGGGCGGCCATGGCCATGCCCACCGCGTTCGCGATGCCCTGGCCCAGCGGGCCGGTGGTGGTCTCCACACCCGTCGTGTGACCGTGCTCGGGGTGGCCCGGGGTGCGCGAGCCCCACGTGCGGAAGGCCTTGAGGTCCTCCAGCTCCAGCCCGTAACCCGAAAGGAAGAGCTGCGTGTACAGCGTCAGGGACGTGTGCCCCGGCGAGAGGACGAAGCGGTCGCGACCTGTCCACCCGGCGTCCGAGGGGTCGTGCCGCATCAGCTTCTGGAACAGCAGGTAGGCCGCAGGGGCGAGGCTCATCGCCGTCCCCGGATGGCCGTTGCCGACCTTCTGCACGGCGTCCATCGCCAGAACCCGGGCGGTGTCAACCGCACGCGTGTCCAGCTCGCTCCACTCCAGCTCGGAGGTGGTCGGCTCGGTGCTCACCTGAGAGGGCTCCTCTCCACATGTATTACGCCGGTGACGAGGTGCACACCGGGCGTTGCCGAGCCTACCCCTGCAGATGTGTGCACCTTTTCGAGTGGCTCGACGGCTGCGGCAACCGATCCACGGGCAACGGCATTCCCCTCCCCGGCACCGGTGGTGTCACCAGCGTGCCCCGGCCGGCGCTTCTTCGCCTGTCGAGCACGGAACGCCGTCAGGTTGCGGCTGTCTTGCGCCATGGAGTCCAACACGTGGCACCCCGGGCGTCGGCGGAGTATCCGCTACGTCTAAAGTGGCGTGGTACGCGCAAGCGGAGCCGCTTGCTGGACTTTTCCTCAGGGGTGTTCGTGACGGCCGTCGATTCCCGGCCCGCCGGAACCATCGGGTCGGGCCACCGCCGCCGGCCGTTCGGTGCCCGTGTGATGGCGTTCGTGGCGCTGACCAAGCCGCGCATCATCGAGTTGCTGCTCATCACGACGATTCCGGTGATGTTCCTTGCGGCCGGCGGGGTCCCCGACCTCTGGCTGGTCGCGGCCACCATGGTCGGCGGCTACCTGTCGGCGGGCGGTGCCAACGCCCTCAACATGTACATCGACCGCGACATCGACGCGCTCATGCACCGCACGGAGCAGCGCCCACTGGTCACCGGCATGGTCGCGCCATGGGAGTGCCTGGTCTTCGGCGTCACGCTTTCGGTGGTTTCCACCGCCTGGTTCTGGGTGCTCGTCAACCCTTTGTCGGCGGCGCTGTCGCTGGCGGCCATCCTCTACTACGTCTTCGTCTACACCCTCGGCCTCAAGCGGCGTACCGCCCAGAACATCGTCTGGGGCGGCATCGCGGGCTGCATGCAGGTGCTGATCGGCTGGTCGGCGGTGCGCAACGAGCTGGCCTGGGCGCCGTTCGTCCTCTTCCTCGTCCTCTTCTTCTGGACGCCGCCGCACTACTGGCCGCTGTCGATGAAGGTGAAGGACGACTACGAGCGCGTGGGCGTGCCCATGCTGCCGGTCGTGGCGGGCAACGTCGTGGTGGGCCGGCAGATCGTCATCTACAGCTGGGCGATGGTGCTGGTCTCCCTCACCCTGTGGTGGCCGCTGGGAGCGGCGGGCTGGTTCTACGCGGCCGCCGCCGTGCTGCTCGGCGCCTTCTGGCTGGTCGAGGCGCACGCCCTGAACGCGCGGGCGAAGGCCGGTGTGGTCGGGGCCAAGCTCAAGGAGATGCGGCTGTTCCACTGGTCCATCACCTACGCGACGCTGCTGTTCGTCGCCGTCGCCGTGGACCCCTTCCTGCGCTGATTACCGCCGGGTAGCATCCCTCTCATGGCAGAGACCCACGAAGCAGCCACCGCAGCGGCGGAGCGCAGGGCCGCGTCCCGTGCCGAGCGCCGCGCCGCCCGCCTGGCGAAGCAGATCACCGCGTTCGCCAGGAGTCACGGAGGCGGCGCCGAGGGCCAGATCGCGTACATCGGCGAGGCCGGCGCCCGCATCGTGCTCGTCGGCGAGAACGGCGAGTGGGGCGACCTGGTGGCCCCCACGTACGACATCGCCCGCAGCGCCGTCGAACGCTCCGGGATCACCGTCCACGCGTCCTTCGACGGCGACGTCGCGGCCAAGGTGCGCACCGGCCGGTACGAGTGGTCGCGGATGGCCGGAATCCAGATCGGCGGCCCCGCCAACACCTGACGCCGAGCCCTCCCGTGCGGACCATGGAAGTGGTCCGGTGTGACGGGACGGGATCGAGGGAGGCGTCGGTGGAGACCGAGGAACGCGACGAGCGGCGGCTGACGGCCCGCAGGGAAGCGGCGCGACTGTCCGCGGAGGGCGTGCGCGCCGTCGCGCTCAGCTGGGTCGACAACGCGGGCATCAGCAGGGCCAAGACCGTGCCGACCGTCCGGCTGCCGCACGCCGCGGACCGCGGGGTGGGCATGTCGCCGGTCTTCGACGTCTTCACCTCCGACGACGCCTGCACCTCCTCCCCGCTCATCGCCGGACCCGACGGCGACCTGCGGCTCTTCCCCGACCTGACACGCCTGACCGTGCTCGCCGCCCGGCCCGGCTGGGCCTGGGCGCCGGCCGACCGCTACGAGCAGGACGGCCGCCCGTACCCCGGCTGCCAGCGGCTGTTCGCCCGGCGCATGACGCGGCGCGCCGCCGCGCGCGGACTGGAGCTGCGGATGGGCTTCGAGACCGAATGGATCGTGGTCAAGGACGACGGCAGCGGCGACTGGGCCTGCCGCGGCCCGGCCTACGGGATGACGCGGGTGACCGAACTCTCGGACTACCTGCTCGACCTCCACGACGCCCTCGCCGCCCAGCGCGTCGAGGTCCTGCAGGTGCACCCCGAGTACGCCCCCGGCCAGTTCGAGGTGTCCACCGCACCCGCCGACCCGGTCCGTGCCGCCGACGAGGTCGTCCTCGTGCGCGAGACCGTACGGGCGGTCAGCGCCGCCCACGACCTGCGGGCCTCCTTCGCCCCGGCCGTCGTCGCCGGGCAGGTCGGCAACGGCTGCCACCTGCATCTGAGCCTGCGTGAGCACGGGCGGAACCTGCACCGCGACCGCACCGCCCCGTACGGCCTGGCGCCCGCCGCGAGCACCTTCCTGGCCGGGGTGCTCGACGCCCTGCCCGCGCTGTGCGCCATCGGCGCCCCCTCTCCGGCCAGCTACCTGCGGCTCGCCCCGTCCCGCTGGGCCGGCGCGTACCGCTGCTGGGGCGTGGAGAACCGCGAGGCGGCGCTGCGCCTGGTGCCGGGCGAGGCCGACGACCCCGACGGCGGCCACGCCGAGCTCAAGCCCTTCGACGCGGCCGCCAACCCCTACCTGCTGGCCGGCTCCGTCATCGCGGCGGGCCTGGCCGCCGCGCGCGACGAGGGCGGGGCGCCGGCGCTGCCGCCCGCCGTCAGCGGGGACCCGGCAGCGCGCGGCGACCAGGAGCGGCTGCCCACCACGCTCGGCGAGGCGGTCGGGCACCTGGTGCGCAGCGATGTGCTGCGGGAGGCGTTGGGGGAGGCGCTGTTCGGCGCGGTGGTCGCCGTGCGGCGCGCCGAGTCGCAGGCGCTGGCGGGGTACGGTCCGGCCGAGCTGGTGGAGGCCACCCGGTGGCGGTGGTGATCGAGCTGCCGCCGCTGGTGGACCACCACTGCCACGGCGTCGTGCGCGGCGAACTCGGCGACGCGGCCTTCGAGGGGTACCTCAGCGAGTCGGGCGCGCCGCCGACGCGCGGCACCACCTTCTTCGACACCCAGACCGGCTTCGCCGTCCGCCGCTGGTGCCCGCCGTTGCTCGGCCTGGAGCCGCACTGCCCGCCGGCGGGCTACCTCGCGCGACGCCGCGCGCTCGGGACGGACGAGAGCACGCGCCGACTGCTGCACGGCAGCGGCATCGGCACGTACGTCGTCGACACCGGACTGCCCGGCGACCTGACGACACCAGCGGAGCTGGCCGCGGCGGGCGGGGGAGCGCAGCGGGAGATCGTGCGCCTGGAGCGGCTCGCCGAGGACGTGGCCGAGGACGCCGCCGGGGCCCGCGACTCGGCCGGGGCCTGGGTGGAGGGCATCGCCGAGGCCGTCCACGCCGCCGCGCGCACCGCCGCCGGCTTCAAGTCCATCGCCGCCTACCGCCACGGCCTCGCTCTCGCCCCCACGGCCCCGGGGCCCGGTGAGGTCCGGCACGCCGCGCGGGGGTGGCTGAGGGCGCCGGGAGCAGGCCCCGGCCGGCTCGGTGACCCGGTCCTGCTGCGGTACCTGCTGTGGACGGCGGTCGAGACCGGGCTGCCGCTGCAGCTGCACACCGGCTTCGGGGACCCGGACCTGCGGCTCGGCCACGCCGACCCGGCGCTGCTGACCGACTTCGCCCGGGCGACCGCGGCCACCGGGACCGACCTGGTACTGCTGCACTGCTACCCGTACCACCGTCAGGCGGCGTACCTGGCGAACGTCTTCCCGCACGTGTACGCCGACGTCGGCCTCGCCCTCACCCATGTGGGGGCGCGGGCGGGCGCGGTCCTCGCGGAGTTCCTGGAGCTGGCGCCGTTCGGGAAGCTGCTGTTCTCGACCGACGCCTACGGGCTGCCCGAGCTGTACGTGACCGGCGCCGAGGCCTTCCGCGGCGCGGTGCGCGAGGTGCTGGGCGCGTGGGTCGCGGACGGCGCCTGGTCGGCGGACGACGCGCGGCGCGTCGCGGCCATGCTGGCCGCGGACAACGCGCGGCGGCTGTACCGGCTCGAGTGACCTCGGCGCCGGGGCTCGGCCGTCCCGGGCCCGGCCCGGGTGGCGGTGCCTACCCGGCCGGCGCCGGCTCCGGGGCGGACACGGCCGCCGCGGGCGGGCCCTGCGCGCCGGGCTCGGCCTCCGGCCGCTCACGCATCGCCAGCAGTACCCGCAGCACCGCGATCCACACCAGCGTCGAGCCGAGCATGTGGAGGGCCACCAGGACCTCGGGCAGTTGGGTGAAGTACTGGACGTAGCCGATGGCACCCTGCGCCAGCAGGACGACCAGCAGGTCCCGCACCCGGGCCCGCGGCCCGGCGGGGGCGTCGACGGCGCGCAGCACGAACCACAGCGCGATCGCCAGCCCGCACACCACCCACGCCAGGTCGGCGTGGAGCTGCGCGATGGTCTCCCACTTCACCTTGATGCGCGGCACGTCGCTGCTGTCGCCGGCGTGCGGCCCGGCCCCCGTCACGAGCGTGCCGACCGCGACCAGTGCACCCGAGGCGGCGACCAGCACCCACGCCAGCTGCTTGACCGGCTTGCCGACCAGCGGACGCGGCCCCGCGTCGCCCTCGCCGGCCCGCTGCCACATCAGCAGCGCGACGGCGATCAGCGCGCTGGACAGCAGGAAGTGCCCGGCGACGGTGTACGGGTTGAGACCGGTCAGGACGGTGATGCCGCCGAGCACGGCGTTGCCCATGACGACCCAGAACTGGGCCCAGCCGAGCCGGGTCAACCCGCGCCGCCACGGTTTCGCGGCCCGCGCGGCGATGATCGCCCAGCCCACGGCCGCGCACAGCACGTAGGTCAGCATGCGGTTGGCGAACTCGATCGCCCCGTGCACCCCCATCACCCGGGTCGCGGTGAGGCTGTCGTCGGTGCACTTCGGCCACGTCGGACAGCCGAGTCCCGAACCGGTGAGCCGGACGGCACCGCCGGTCACCACGATGACGACGCTCATCACGAGCGCGGCCAGCGCGGCCCGCCGGATCGTCTGCGGCGACGGGGTCCAGCGCTGGGCGACGAAGGCCAGGGGGTTTCGCACGGCTTGGCCTGCTGGGCTGAGATTCGGCACGGCCACCATCGTAGGCGCCCCCTTGTGCATTCCTTCACGAGGGGGACACGTAGGGGGACGGGGAGCGGGGTCCGGGCCCACGTCCGACCCGTCCGCGCGCACCGCTGCCGCTCGGATGCCGCGCCGAGCCGCCCGCGGACGGCACCTCGCAACGGGCGGCGAGGGCCTGCGCGACGCCCTGGAACCGGGCGGCCGTCCGGTGGGGGAGATCCCGGTGCGTGCCCGGGCGCGCGCGGCGGTCTGCCGTTCCTCCGTTGCGCGGTCCTGGGCGCGCCCGAGACCGCCGCGGTGTCCTCCCTCGCGGACGGACGGGACACCGGCGCCCGGCCGGCTTCAAGGACCGGTCATTCCCATCGGAACCAGCGCGCCGCCGCGCCCAGGCCCAGCACCGCCCAGCCGGCGAGGATGCCCAGGTCGGCCCACGGCATGCCCGCGCCGTGCTGCAGGACGTCCCGCAGGCCGTCCGACAGGGCCGAGATCGGCAGCAGTTCCAGGACGGAGCGGGCCGCGCCGGGGAACCTGTCCAGCGGCACGATCACCCCGCCGCCGACGAGCAGCAGCAGGAAGACCAGGTTCGCGGCGGCGAGCGTGGCCTCGGCGCGCAGTGTGCCGGCCATGAGCAGCCCGAGGCCGGAGAAGGCCGCCGTGCCCAGGGTGAGCAGCAGGAGCACCGCGAACGGGTTGCCCTGCGGCGACCAGCCCAGCGCGAACGCGATCACGGTGAGGAGGACGATCTGCAGGACCTCGGTGACGAGCACGGAGCCGGTCTTGGCCGTCATCAGCGCCCAGCGCGGCAACGGGGAGGCGCCGAGCCGCTTCAGCACGCCGTAGCGCCGCTCGAAGCCGGTGGCGATCGCCTGGCCGGTGAAGGCGGTGGACATCACGGCCAGCGCCAGGACGCCGGGTGCGAGGAAGTCGACGGCCTTGCCGGCGCCGGTGTCGACGATGTCGACGGCGCTGAACAGGACGAGCAGGAGCGTGGGGATGACGACGGTCAGCAGCAGCTGCTCGCCGTTGCGCAGCAGCATCCGGGTCTCCAGCGCCGTCTGCGCGGCGATCATCCGGGGCAGCGGGGCCGCGCCGGGGGCCGGGGTGAAGGTGCCGGTGGCGGTCACGAGCGCAGCTCCTTGCCGGTGAGCTCCAGAAAGACGTCCTCCAGGGTGCGCCGCTCGACCGCGAGGCGGTCCGGCAGCACTCCGTGCTGGGCGCACCAGGAGGTGACGGTGGCCAGCATGTGCGGATCGACCTTGCCCTCGATCCGGTAGCTGCCCGGGGTGAGCTCCGCCGCCTCGGAGTCGGCGGGCAGCGCCTTGAGCAGGGAAACCAGGTCCAGGCCCGGGCGGCCGGAGAAGCGCAGCGTGTTCTCGGCGCCGCCGCGGCACAGTTCCTCCGGGGTGCCGGCCGCTATCACACGGCCCTTGTCGATGATCGCCACATCGTCCGCGAGTTGCTCGGCCTCGTCCATGAAGTGCGTGGTCAGGACGACGCTGACGCCGTCGGCGCGCAGCTCGCGGACCAGTTCCCAGGTGCCGCGGCGGGCCTGCGGGTCCAGTCCGGCCGTGGGCTCGTCCAGGAACACCAGCTCCGGACGGCCCACGACGGCCATCGCGAGCGCCAGGCGCTGCTGCTGGCCGCCGGAGAGCCGGCGGTACGGTGTGCGGCCGCAGGACTCCAGGCCGAGCCGTTCGATGAGCAGGGCGGGGTCGACGGGGTTCGCGTGCAGCTTCGCGGTGTGCCGCAGCATCTCCTCGGCGTGGGCGCCGGCGTACACGCCGCCCGACTGCAGCATCACCCCGATCCTGGGGCGCAGCGCGGCGGCCTCCCGGACGGGGTCGAGCCCGAGCACCCGTACCCGTCCGCCGTCCGGACGGCGGTATCCCTCGCAGGTCTCGACCGTGGTGGTCTTCCCGGCTCCGTTGGGCCCGAGCACCGCGGTCACGGTGCCCCGGGCGACGGTCAGGTCGAGCCCGTCCACCGCGGTCCTGGCGCCGTAGCGCTTGACCAGTCCCGACACTTCGACCGCGGGGTCCATTCGCATGACGGGAAGTCTACGAAGCCGGCGGGGGCGCTCGGCCACGAGGGCGTTCCCCGAACCACAGCGGCCGGTCGCGCCGGGTGGCGGGCCGCGGCGCCGGGCGATGACGGAGATCGTCGGGCAGGTCGGGTCAGTGGGACCTAAGTGACGCAGCAGACATCGGGCCCCGGGGCCGCCGCTTGCCTCCGCGAGCTGAATTACGCAACACTGGTCTTGTGAAAAACGTGTCCGAGGCTCAGGAGGAGCAGACGACCGGGGAGCGGAGCACCCGCAACCGGGTCGCCAGGTCCGTCCTGGTCCACGGGCCGTCGACCGCCGCCGATCTGGCGGAACGGCTCGGGCTCACGCAGGCGGCGGTACGGCGTCACCTGGACGCGCTCGTCGCCGAGGGCATGGTCGAACCGCGTGAGAAGCGGGTCTACGGCAACCGCGGCCGCGGCCGCCCCGCCAAGGCGTTCGCGCTGACCGACTGCGGCCGTGACGCCTTCGACCAGGCCTACGACCAGCTCGCCGCCGACGCCCTGCGCTGGATCGCCGAGGCCGCCGGCGGGGGGCCGCAGGGGGACGCCGCGGTGTCCGCCTTCGCCCGTGCCCGGGTCGCGGCCCAGGCCGAACGCTACCGGGCGGTCGTGGAGGCCGCCGGGCCCGAGGAGCGCACCCAGGCGCTCGCCCAGGCACTCAGCCAGGACGGGTACGCTGCCACCACGCGCGACGCGCCCGCCTCCGCCGGGGAGCAGCTCTGCCAGCACCACTGCCCGGTGGCCCACATCGCCGAGCAGTTCCCGCAGCTGTGCGAGGCGGAGGCCGAGGTCTTCTCCCGCCTGCTCGGCACCCATGTACAACGGCTGGCGACCATCGCCCACGGAGACGGTGTCTGCACCACCTTCGTGCCGAAGGCCGCGCCGCCGTCCGGATCCACCGCACCGACCAACACCGCAAGCAACGCCGGGAGGAACCCCGCATGACTGCCCCCCTGGAGACGGCTCACCCTGAACTCGAGGGTCTGGGCAACTACGAGTACGGCTGGGCCGACTCGGACGTGGCCGGCGCCGGCGCCCGCCGTGGTCTGAGCGAGGACGTCGTCCGCGACATCTCCGCGAAGAAGAACGAGCCCGAGTGGATGCTCAAGATGCGTCTCAAGGGCCTGAAGCTCTTCGAGAAGAAGCCCATGCCCACGTGGGGCTCGGACCTGTCGGACATCGACTTCGACAACATCAAGTACTTCGTGCGGTCCACGGAGAAGCAGGCGGAGTCCTGGGAGGACCTGCCCGAGGACATCAAGAACACCTACGACAAGCTGGGCATCCCCGAGGCGGAGAAGCAGCGGCTGGTCGCGGGCGTGGCGGCGCAGTACGAGTCGGAGGTCGTCTACCACCAGATCCGCGAGGACCTGGAGGAGCAGGGCGTCATCTTCCTGGACACCGACACGGCGCTCAAGGAGCACCCCGAGCTGTTCCAGGAGTACTTCGGCACCGTCATCCCGGCGGGTGACAACAAGTTCGCCTCGCTGAACACCGCGGTGTGGTCCGGCGGCTCCTTTATCTACGTGCCGAAGGGCGTGCACGTCGAGATCCCGCTGCAGGCCTACTTCCGGATCAACACCGAGAACATGGGCCAGTTCGAGCGGACGCTGATCATCGTCGACGAGGACGCCTACGTCCACTACGTCGAGGGCTGCACCGCGCCGATCTACAAGTCGGACTCGCTGCACAGCGCCGTGGTCGAGATCATCGTGAAGAAGGGCGGCCGCTGCCGCTACACGACGATCCAGAACTGGTCGAACAACGTGTACAACCTGGTCACCAAGCGCGCTGTGGCGTACGAGGGCGCGACGATGGAGTGGGTCGACGGCAACATCGGCTCCAAGGTGACCATGAAGTACCCGGCGGTCTACCTGATGGGCGAGCACGCCAGGGGCGAGACCCTGTCGATCGCCTTCGCGGGCGAGGGCCAGCACCAGGACGCCGGCGCCAAGATGGTGCACATGGCGCCGAACACCTCCTCCTCGATCGTCTCCAAGTCGGTGGCCCGCGGCGGTGGCCGCACCTCCTACCGCGGCCTGATCGAGATCGGCGAGGGCGCCGCGGGTTCCAAGTCGAACGTGCTGTGCGACGCGCTGCTGGTGGACACGATCTCCCGCTCGGACACCTACCCGTACGTGGACGTCCGCGAGGACGACGTGTCGATGGGTCACGAGGCGACGGTCTCCAAGGTCAGCGAGGACCAGCTCTTCTACCTGATGAGCCGCGGCCTGGAGGAGACCGAGGCGATGGCCACCATCGTCCGCGGCTTCGTGGAGCCGATCGCGCGCGAGCTGCCCATGGAGTACGCGCTGGAGCTCAACCGGCTGATCGAGCTGCAGATGGAGGGCGCGGTCGGCTGACGCCGCCCCCTCCGCCCGGGGGCCACCCCCTGGCATGGCAACCCCGTCAAGCTCGTGAGCGAGCCGAAGGGCGCGCCGCCGCCGAACGTGACGAGACCAAGCGACCGAGGAACGAGGGAGCGCAGTGTCGAGGAGCGTCGGCGGTGGGTCAGAGCGCCCGGAGGCGAGCGAACACAGAAAGAGGCAGTAACACAGCCATGGCTGAAACCATCCCGGCCGCCGGTGCCACCACCGAAGGCGCCATCCAGGTCGGCCAACCCCGGGACGCCCGGGTCAGCGCGCCCGCGTCGTACGACGTGGCCGACTTCCCCGTGCCGCACGGACGCGAGGAGGAGTGGCGCTTCACCCCCCTGGAGCGGCTGCGCGGTCTGCACGACGGCACCGCCGTCGCGACCGGCGGCGGCGTCAAGGTCGAGGTGAGCGCCCCCGCGGGTGTCACCGTCGAGACCGTCGGCCGGGACGACGCGCGGGTCGGGAAGGCCGGCAAGCCGGTGGACCGCGTCGCCGCCCAGGCGTACAGCTCCTTCGAGAAGGCGGGGGTCGTCTCCATCCCCAAGGACGCGGTGCTCACGGAGCCGGTGCGGATCTCCGTGCACGGCCAGGGCGGCGTGGCCTTCGGCCACCAGATCATCGAGGTCGGCGCCTTCGCGGAGGCGGTCGTGGTCATCGACCACACCGGTGACGCCACCGTCGCCGCCAACGTCGAGTTCCTGGTGGGCGACGGCGCCAAGCTGACCGTCGTCTCCGTCCAGGACTGGGACGACACCGCCGTGCACGTCGCCCAGCACACCGCCCTGGTGGGCCGCGACGCGACCTTCAAGTCCGTCGTCGTCACCTTCGGCGGCGACGTGGTCCGGCTGCACCCGCGGGTCGTCTACGGCGCGCCGGGCGGCGAGGCCGAGCTGTACGGGCTGTACTTCACCGACCAGGGCCAGCACCAGGAGCACCGCCTCTTCATCGACCACGACACCCCGCACTGCCGGTCCAACGTGGCGTACAAGGGCGCCCTGCAGGGCCGGGACGCGCACGCGGTGTGGATCGGCGACGTGCTCATCCGCGCCGAGGCCGAGGGCACCGACACCTACGAGCTCAACCGCAACCTGGTGCTGACCGACGGCGCCCGGGTCGACTCGGTGCCGAACCTCGAGATCGAGACCGGTGAGATCGTCGGCGCCGGCCACGCCTCGGCCACCGGCCGCTTCGAGGACGAGCAACTGTTCTACCTGATGGCCCGCGGTATCCCGGCCGACGAGGCCCGCCGGCTGGTGGTTCGCGGCTTCTTCGCCGAGCTGATCCAGCAGATCGGCCTGCCCGACCTGCAGGAGCGCCTCCTGGAGAAGATCGACGCGGAGCTGGAGGCGGCCGTCGTATGACCACTGCCGAAGGCTTCGTCCGCGCCTGTGCGCTGAGCGAACTCGAACAGGACACGCCCAAGCGTGTCGAAATCGGCGGCGTGCCGGTGTCGGTCGTGCTCACCGAGGGCGAGGTGTTCGCGATCAACGACGTCTGCTCGCACGCGAACGTCTCGCTGTCCGAGGGCGAGGTGGAGGACTGCCAGATCGAGTGCTGGCTGCACGGCTCCTCCTTCGACCTGAGGACCGGCAAGCCGTCCGGGCTGCCCGCGACGCGGCCCGTCCCCGTGTACCCCGTTCAGATCCAAGGGGACGATGTGCTCGTCTCCGTCACCCAGGAGTCCTGAGACACCCATGGCAACGCTTGAGATCCACGACCTGCACGTCTCCGTCGAGGCCGAGAACGGTCCGCGGGAGATCCTCCGCGGTGTCGACCTGACCGTGAAGCAGGGCGAGACCCACGCCATCATGGGTCCGAACGGCTCCGGCAAGTCGACCCTGGCCTACTCGCTGGCCGGCCACCCGAAGTACACCGTCACCGGGGGCACCGTGACGCTGGACGGCGAGGACGTGCTGGCCATGTCCGTCGACGAGCGGGCCCGGGCGGGCGTGTTCCTGGCCATGCAGTACCCCGTCGAGGTGCCCGGCGTCTCGGTCTCCAACTTCCTGCGCACCTCCGCCACCGCCATCCGCGGTGAGGCCCCGAAGCTGCGCACCTGGGTGAAGGAGGTCAAGGGGGCCATGGAGCGCCTGCACATGGACCCCGCCTTCGCCGAGCGCAACGTCAACGAGGGCTTCTCCGGCGGGGAGAAGAAGCGCCACGAGATCCTCCAGCTCGAACTGCTCAAGCCCAAGATCGCGATCCTCGACGAGACCGACTCCGGTCTGGACGTCGACGCCCTGCGCATCGTCTCCGAGGGCGTCAACCGGGTGCGGGAGAGCGGCGAGGTCGGCACCCTGCTGATCACCCACTACACGCGGATCCTGCGCTACATCAAGCCCGACCGCGTCCACGTCTTCGCCGCGGGCCGGATCGCCGAGTCCGGCGGTCCGGAGCTGGCGGACAAGCTCGAGGCCGAGGGCTACGAGGCCTATGCGAAGGGAGGTGTGTCCGCGTGACACCGCAGCTGCCGGGCCTGCTGGACACCGAGGCGATCCGCAAGGACTTCCCGGTGCTGGACCGCCTGGTCCACGACGGGAAGAAGCTCGTATACCTGGACAACGCGGCGACCACGCACAAGCCGCGCCAGGTCATCGACGCCCTCAGCGAGTACTACGAGCGCCACAACGCCAACGTCCACCGCGGTGTGCACACGCTCGCCGAGGAGGCCACGGCGCTGTACGAGGGCGCCCGCGACAAGATCGCGTCCTTCATCAACGCACCGAGCCGCGACGAGGTGATATTCACCAAGAACGCCTCGGAGTCGCTGAACCTCGTCGCCAACATGCTGGGCTGGGCCGACGAGCCCTACCGCGTGGACAGCGACACCGAGATCGTCATCACGGAGATGGAGCACCACTCCAACATCGTCCCGTGGCAGCTGCTCTCGCAGCGCACCGGCGCGAAGCTGAAGTGGTTCGGCCTGACCGACGACGGCCGGCTCGACCTGAGCGGCATCGAGCAGGTCATCACCGAGAAGACCAAGATCGTTTCCTTTGTGCTGGTCTCCAACATCCTGGGCACGGTCAACCCGGTCGAGGCGATCGTCCGCCGCGCCCAGGAGGTCGGCGCCCTGGTGCTGATCGACGCCTCGCAGGCAGCGCCGCACATGGTGCTGGACGTACAGGCGCTGCAGGCCGACTTCGTGGCCTTCACCGGCCACAAGATGCTCGGCCCGACCGGCATCGGCGTGCTGTGGGGCCGCCAGGAGCTGCTGGAGGACCTCCCGCCGTTCCTGGGCGGCGGCGAGATGATCGAGACCGTCTCGATGCAGTCGTCGACGTACGCGCCCGCGCCGCACAAGTTCGAGGCGGGCACGCCCCCGATCGCCCAAGCCGTCGGCTTCGGCGCCGCGGTGGACTACCTGAGCGCGATCGGCATGGACCGGATCGCCGCGCACGATCACGCGATCACCGAGTACGCGCTGCGCCGGCTGAAGGAGGTGCCCGAGCTGAAGATCATCGGCCCGGACACCCCGGAGGGCCGCGGGTCCGCGATCTCCTTCACGCTCGGCGACATCCACCCGCACGACGTGGGTCAGGTCCTGGACGAGCAGGGCATCGCCGTACGGGTCGGGCACCACTGCGCCCGGCCGGTCTGCCTGCGGTACGGAATTCCCGCGACCACGCGAGCGTCGTTCTATCTGTACTCCACGCCGGCCGAGGTCGATGCCTTGGTCGAGGGCCTGGAACACGTACGGAACTTCTTCGGCTGAGGGACGGGACGGCGAAGCCTGTGAAGCTGGACTCGATGTACCAGGAAGTCATCCTGGACCACTACAAGAACCCGCACGGCCGCGGCCTGCGCGACGGTGACGTCGAGGTGCACCACGTCAACCCGACCTGTGGCGACGAGATCACGCTGCGTGTCAAGCTCGACGGCGCGTCCATCCAGGACATCAGCTACGAGGGCCAGGGCTGTTCCATCAGCCAGGCCAGCGCCTCGGTGCTCAACGAACTGCTGGTCGGCCGCGAGGTCGACGAGGCCGTGAAGGTCCAGGAGGTCTTCCTGGAACTGATGCAGTCCAAGGGCAAGCTGGAGCCCGACGACGCGATGGAGGACGTCCTGGAGGACGCGGTCGCGTTCGCCGGCGTCTCCAAGTACCCGGCACGCGTCAAGTGCGCGTTGCTGAGCTGGATGGCGTGGAAGGACGCCACCGCCCAGGCACTGGGCGATGGCGCGGTCAGGGAGTCCGCATGAGCGACAACGCAGAAGTGATGACGACGAAGCCGGCGAGCGAGGAGGAGGTCCGTGAGGCCCTCTACGACGTCGTCGACCCCGAGCTGGGCATCGACGTCGTCAACCTCGGGCTGATCTACGGCATCCACATCGACGACACCAACGTCGTCACCCTGGACATGACGCTCACCTCGGCGGCCTGTCCGCTGACCGACGTCATCGAGGACCAGGCGAAGTCCGCCACCGACGGCATCGTCAACGACCTGAAGATCAACTGGGTCTGGATGCCGCCGTGGGGCCCCGACAAGATCACCGACGAGGGCCGCGAGCAACTGCGCGCGCTGGGCTTCAACGTCTGACCCGGAAGGGCCGCGGCCGGCCCCGAGCAGAGGCCGGCCGGGATTCACGCGCAACCACGACCGCGGGACGCCGCTCCGAGGAGGAGCCGCGTCCCGCGGTCGTATTTTCGCTTGCGGGCTTTCCCCCGGCTCCGCGACTCTTCCGTGCATGAGCAGTCATTTCGCCGCCGTCGGATTCCGTGTGACCGACCAGGCCTCCTTCCGCGCACTGATCGCCGGACTCCTCGAACGCTCCGACGCGCAACGGGTCGGGGGCGAGCTGAGGCAGCACGTGTGGACGGGTGCCGGCGGCGCCCGGGTCGTCATCGAGACGCAGGGGCGGTCGATCGCCCAGGTGCTGCCCTGCCTGGCGCCCACCGCGGAACCGGTGCCGGTGGCCCACGTGGAGATGGTGGACGAGGAGACCGCGCGGCTGGAGCTGCTGAACGGACCCGGGGGGACGATGCTGTGCCCGCTCGCGGTGGAACTGGAGGACCGTGCCCTGCTGCGGGCCCGGGGCGGCACGCTCTCCGAGGGCGGACTGCGGCTCGCGGCGCTCGCCGAGCGGATCACCCTGCACACCGGTGGCGCGGCGGCGTACGACGCCGCGCAGGAGGAGGGCGAGAGATGTGCCTGCAGGCCATGCTGACCGGCCGTGAGATCGACCGGGAGGAGGCCCGCGAGATGTTCGCACCGATCATGGGCAAGCCCGGGCGAGACCGCTGACCTATACCGGCCGCGACCTGATCCGGCATCCTCACGGGCCGCATTCACGCCTTCACGTGATCGATTCTTGTAGAGCGTCGATCGGAGGGCAGTATGAGACAGGCGATGAAGGACATACCGCGGGTGGTGTGGCTCCTTGCCACCGGCATGTTCTTCGTGGCGGCGGTGAGCTTCACCTTCGTCTACCTCTTCGTCTACCTGACCGGGCCACGCGGGCTGAGCACCTCCGAGGCGGGCCTCATCGCGGGCGTGGGCGGCGTGGGCATGGTCGCGGGCAACTTCACCGGCGGCTGGTTCGGCGACCGATTCGGGCACCGCCGCACCCTCATCACCGGCATGGTCGTGTCCGGTCTCGGCCTGGCGGCCCTGCCGCTCACCCCGACCGCCGCCCTCGCGGTGGTCTTCCCGGTCGCGCAGTACGCCACCGGCGTCACCCGGGCCTCCAACTCGGCGCTCATCGCCTTCTCCGTGCCCGAGGGCTCCCGTCGCCAGGGCTTCGCCCTGCTGCGCTTCATGGCGAACCTCGGCGTGACCGTGGGCCCGCCGCTCGGCGCTCTGATCGCCACCACGGTCTCGTACGACTGGCTGTTCGTCGCCGACGGCCTCGGCATGCTCTTCTTCGGTGTCTACGCGCATTTCATCCTGCCGGCGAACGGCAACCACCGGCCCAAGGGCGACGCCCCGCGAGACGCGCCCGGCCTGTGGAGCGCGCTGCGCGCCCGGCCCGCCGTCCTGGTGCTGCTCGCCGCGATCCTGGTCGCCGACACCATCTACCGCCAGCAGTACTCCACACTGCCCGTGTACCTGAAGGACCACGGCATCGGCACCGGCGTCTACGGCGCCCTCATCGCCGTGGGCGGCGCCCTGGTCATCCTCCTCGAACTCCCCGTCACCCTCGCCCTGCGCCGGCGCGCCCCGCTGCCGATCATCGGCCTCGGCGTGATCCTGGTCGGGCTCGGCTTCGCCGCGCTGGCCACGGGCCGCTGGTACGTCGCGACCGCCGTCGTGATGATGATCCTGCTGACCGTCGGCGACATCCTCTACAAGTCGCCCTCCACCGCCTACGTCGCCGACAGCGCCCCGGACCACCTGCAGGGCCGCTTCCAGAGCATGTACGCCGGCGCCTCCATCAGCGGCGTGGTGCTGGCCGCCCCGCTCGGCGGCGTGCTCTACGAGACCGCACCGGGCGCGTTGTGGCCGCTGTGCGCGGTCCTCGGCGTCGTCGCCGGCGCGGCCGTGCTCGCCGCCCGGCGCCTTCCGGGCGTACGGGACGCGGCCGCCGCCGAACCCGGCGCGGTCAAGGCCGCGACGCCATCCTGACCGCTCCGAGCGCCTCGGCCACGCCTGGCGGGGCCTCCGCCGGCGGCACCGTCCCGGCCCGCCCCTCGGCGGCGCCCTGTACGACGCCGCGCCGGGAGCGCTGCGGCCGGTCCGCGCGGTGCGGGCAGCGCTCGGTGGGACGGGGCTGCCCGCGGCCGCCGCGCGGCGGGGGAGGGGCGCCGCGGTGGTGAGGGCCGGGCGCGACGATGTTCCGGACAGCGGGCCGGTTGGGCAAGTGCCAGGCGCAGCGACTAGCGTTCGACGCATGAGTGAAACGACCGCCACCTCTCGCGCCACCGGTGCCGTTGCCGCCGGCCTCGCCACGATCGCCGACGACGGCACCGTCCTCGACACCTGGTTCCCCGCGCCCGAGCTCGTGGCGGCACCCGGCCCCGCCGGGACGGAACGGCTCACCGCCGAACAGGCCGCCGAACTGCTCGGCGACGCAGCCCCCGAGGCCCTGGGACCGGACCCGCGCCGTGGCGTGGAGGTCGTCGCCGTACGCACCGTCATCGCCTCGACCGACGACAAGCCGCTGGACGCCCACGACGCCTACCTGCGCCTGCACCTGCTGAGCCACCGCCTGGTGAAGCCCAACGGCCAGAACCTGGAGGGCATCTTCGGTCTCCTGGCCAACGTCGTCTGGACCTCCCTCGGCCCCGTCCCCGTCGGCACCATCGAGCGTGCCCGCCTGGCCGCCCGCGCCGAGGGCCTGCACCTGTCGGTCTACGGCGTCGACAAGTTCCCCCGCATGACGGACTACGTCGTCCCCGCCGGGGTGCGCATCGCCGACGCGGACCGCGTCCGCCTCGGCGCCCACCTCGCGTCCGGTACGACCGTGATGCACGAGGGCTTCTGCAACTTCAACGCCGGCACGCTGGGCACCTCCATGATCGAGGGCCGCATCAGCCAGGGCGTCATCGTGGGCGACGGCTCCGACATCGGAGGCGGCGCCTCGATCATGGGCACCCTCTCCGGCGGCGGCAAGTCCGTCATCTCCATCGGCGAGCGCTGCCTCCTCGGCGCCGAGGCCGGCATCGGCATCTCCCTGGGCGACGACTGCGTCGTCGAGGCCGGCCTCTACGTCACGGCGGGTACCCGGGTCTCCCTCCCCGACGAGACCATCGTCAAGGCCAAGGAGCTCTCCGGCGCCGACAACCTCCTCTTCCGCCGCAACTCCATCACCGGCACGGTGGAGGTCCTCCAGCGCTCGGGCTCCTGGGGCGGGCTGAACGAGATCCTGCACAGCCACAACTGACCCCGGGCGGCCGTGGCCTGCGGCCGTCTCATCGATCACCTGGCGCCGCCGCACCGAGGGAAACCCTTTCCGACCAGCCTCTACGGCAGGCCGGAGGGGGTTTCCTCGTTCCTGGGCGCTGTGCGGTGCAGCATCGGTCCAGGTGGCCTGTCCCACCCCGTACCGGCTGAATCCCACCTCTGCTCAGAGGGGTCCCCAGGTCGCGTGCCCCACGGGTCGCGACGGTCCCTGCGACTCCCACGGCCACGCTCGCCCGGGAGCGCCCCGCAGCGCGTGGCAGCGGGGCGCCCAGTAGGGTCTGGTCGACCATCTGGCCGGCGTACGTACCGCCCTTGCGGCGGTGGCGGCGCCTGGCGATGACGGCTGCGAGGATTCGTCGAATGCGCATGCGGTTCGCCTTTCACGGATTGCCTCGGGTGGGACACTCTCGGCTTGCTGTTGATCCATGAGGGCGACACGTCATGTTGCGCCGTTCGGGTGACATCGCTGTGGGGTACGGTTCGGTGACGCACGGTGTGCTCGACCTTGAACCATCCGGCCCCCGGTCACGTGGCGGGGCGACCCGGCGGAAGGGGGAGCCGCAGGACGATCTCGCCGTCGTCGACGTCCCCGGTGGGCTTGAAGCCGAACCTGCGGTAGAAGGGCCAGGGCTCGCCCTCCCCGGGTTCGTAACTGGTCAGCAGTTCGGTTCCGCCGTCCGCGCGGACCAGGTCGGCGATCTGCGTCAGCACCTCACGGCCGATCCCGTGCCCCTGGTACCGCTTGTCGATCAGGAGGCGCCAGATGAAGTGCCGGCCCTGGTAGGGGCCGGACGGAGGTTTCCACGACAGCATCACAAAGCCGACGGGCTCGTCGCCGCGGTACACGGCGCGGTACCAGGGGTTGGCGTCCTGCATCTTCGCCGCCTGCTTCAGCGACAGGGACACGGACGCGACGAACTGCTTCTGATGGCGCCGGACCCGCAGGGCACGGACGGCCTCACGATTGTCGTCGGTGATCTCCCGGAGGTGCACGCCTGGGGTCGTCATGCCACACCCTTCCTGCGTCCGACGCTTCTGCCGCGCGCAGGCGCCGCCGAGGACGCCGGGCCGGACATCCTCGCAGCGTAGGGGCCGCCACGGGGCGACGTGGACCGGCACGCCCGGCACGACCGCCGGGCGGCGCAAGGCGTCGATGCGCGGGAGCCGGTGTCCGGGCGCCGCTCACCGACGGTGGGACGGAGGCCCCGCCGACAGCGCACGCGCCGACCCGCGGCGGGGAACCGGCCGCGGCCGGCCGTGAGGAAGGGGCGAGCCGGGACCGGCGCGTGTCGTGGGGAAAGGCGTGCGCGGGGCTTCCACGGACGACGGGTTGGCGGTCCGCCCGCACTCCGTGCCGGGACGTGCGAGGCGGTCGCTCACACCCAGGTGGCAAGCCACATCCGGGCGTGCCAGTCGTCGTAGGGGATCGTCCGCCCGGTGTAGATCGGGAAGAAGTAGATGAAGTTCCAGACGATCAGCAGGACGAGCACGCCCGCGGCCACCGCCCCGTAGGCGCGGCGGCGTTCGCTCGCCCCGGCCCGGCCCAGCAGCGCGCCCAGCGCCATGACGAGGGCGAGGCAGAGGTAGGGGAGGAACACGACGGCGTAGAAGGAGAAGATGGTGCGGTTCTGGTAGTGGAACCACGGCAGGTAGCCCGCGGCGACCGCGCACAGGACGGCGCCGGCTCGCCAGTCGCGGCGCATCGCCCAGCGGTACAGCAGGTAGGCCAGGGCGAAGCAGGCCGCCCACCACAGCAGGGGCGTGCCGAGGGCGAGGATCTCCCGCGAGCAGTTGGCGACGCCGCAGCCGTCCCGCCCCAGCTTGGGGGACTCGTAGAAGAACGACACGGGCCGGCCCTGGACCAGCCAGCTCCACGGGTTGGACTGGTACGGGTGAGGGTCCTCAAGACCGACGTTGAACCGGTAGACCTCGTACTCGTAGTGCCACAGGCTGCGCAGGGGCGCCGGGATCCACGACCAGGTGCCCCCGCGGCCGTCGGCCCAGTGCCGGCCGTAGCCGTCGTCGCTGCGGAACCAGCCGGTCCAGGTCACCAGGTAGGTGACCAGGGCGACCGGGACGAGGGACAGGAACGACCGGACCGCGTCGCGGCGGAGTACCGCGCGGTACGGGTGGCGGGCCCCGGCCAGACGGCGGGCGCCGACGTCCCAGAGCACGGTCAGCAGCACGAAGAACGCCAGGTAGTACAGGCCGTTCCACTTGACGGCGGAGGCGAGGCCCAGGAGCACGCCGGCCGCGAGCCGCCAGGGCCGCGGGCCGGTTCCCGCGCGGGCGCCGGTGTCCCGGTCCGGACCGGCGAAGCCGTCCTCGCCCACGGGGAGGGCCGCGGCGAGCCGGGCCCGCGCGTGGTCGCGGTCGATCAGCAGGCAGCCGAAGGCCGCAAGGACGAAGAACATGACGACTACGTCGAGCAGCGCGACACGGCTCATCACGAAGTGCAGCCCGTCGACCGCCATCAGCGCTCCGGCCAGGCAGCCCAGCGCCGTGGAGCGGAACAGGCGTCGGCCTATGCGGCACAGCATCAGCACCGACAGCGTGCCGAGGACCGCCGCCATGAAGCGCCAGCCGAGCGGGTTCATGCCGAACACCCACTCGCCGAGCGCTATCACCCACTTGCCCATGGGCGGGTGCGCCATGAAGCCGCCGGTCTCGGAGAGGGGGATGATCTGGGGATCGCCGAGGATCTGCGGGTCCGAGACCTTGCGGTCGGGCCAGCCGCCCTCGTAGCCGAGCTGGAGCAGGGACCACGCGTCCTTGGCGTAGAACGTCTCGTCGAAGACGATGGCGTGCGGGCTGCCGAGGCTCACGAAGCGCAGCACGCCGGCGAAGGCGGCGACCAGGACGGGGCCGAGCCAGCCCCAGGCCCGTGCGGCGCGCCACGCGGCCCCCGGGGCCAGCCCCAGCGCCCGCCACGTGCGGGTGCCGGGTTCGGGGAAGGCCGGGACCAGCCGCTCCCGGGTGTCGGTCCGTTGGCGTGGGATGTGGCCGAACCGACGCAGTCGCAGCGGCCAGTCGGCGGTGGCGGACGCCGTCCGGGGGTCGCCGGCGGCGTCGTCGGTGTGGTCCGGCGTAGCGGTGTCCGTCGTCACCCGCACATCCTAGGGATGTTGTCCGATCGTCATACCGGCCCCTGTGTCCGCGGAGGCCGGTGCCGGTCTCGCGCGGTCCGGCGGTGCGGTCGTCCCTCGCTGGACCCGGCCGTTCCCGCACGCCGCCGCTGCCGTGGCCCACGTCGCGGACGCGCCTGCACCTTTCCGGGCGGGCGACCGGACCGCCTCACCTCCCCGTCCGCACGGTCAGCGATCACCGAGGGGAGTCCGGCACCCCCCGCCGACCGGGCTCGGCCGACCGGCCGCGGAAGGCCTTCCTCCGCGCCGGCCGACCCGCGGCCGGCGCAGCGACGCCGCTCGGACGACCGGCGCCCGACGCAAGGCCGGTGGAAGGATCCGGAGGCAGGCGGATCGCGCGTCCGTCGCGATGACGGCGGGTGACGGAAGGCAGAAGCGCACCCGGCGGGCGCTCACACGTCTAGGCTGGTGCTGCGCCTTCAGGCGCCCCAGAAACCCGCTGCATTGGAGACCCCGCCATGGCCGCTGACCGCCTCGACCTGCCGCCGGTGAGGCTGCTGCCCGAGGAGGAACTGGCGCGGTTCGCACTCGCCGTACCCCTCCTCGACCGCGCGGTACGACTGGCACGCTGGTGCGCGCCGCACGTGACCGTGGACGCGATGGGGGAGCTGACCGCGCAGGACGTCCCGCGCGCCGTCCGCGAGCTGGGCCTGGAGGGGCAGCCGGACGGCGCCGTGGACGCGGCGGAGGCCTGGGGCGTGGCCGTGGACGCCGGACTCGTCGACCTCGACATCGAGGACATCGAGGACGTCGGGGACGTCGAGGACTTCGAGAACGGCGGGGACGGCGAGGACGGCCGGAGCGAGGACGAAGGGGAGCCCGGCGCGCGGATCGCGGCCCTGGGCGAGCCCGCGGGGCGCGCCGTGCCCGGCGAGGCGCTGAGGCAGCTGGACGCGGGCGGGCCCCGCGAGGTGCTGGAGGTGTGGCTGGCCGCACTGGACACGGCGCTCGCCGAGGCCGCGACCCCCGACCTCGACGGCCTGATGGAGGAACTGGGACCGGACGGTGAGGTCGACCTGGGCGCCTTGGACTGGGACCCGGAGGAGGAGGCCGAGTTCCTCGACGGCGCGCTCGCCAACCTCTACCTCTTCACCGCCATGGAGGACTCCGGCGGCGACGCCGGGGACGCCGTGCCGCTGCCGGTGCTGGCCGCCTCCCTCGTCGTCCCCGAGGACGTGGAGGAGCCGAGCGACGCCCTGCTGGAGGACGTCACCGAGGTGATGATGCGCCTCGACGAGCACTTCCGGCTGCTCACGATCACGGGGCTGCTGGAGTACCGGCCGCTGGACGAGGCCCTGATCGAGGAGGCCGAGTCCGAGGACGCCGGCCCCGCGGAAGGCGCGGCAATGCTCGCCGAGGAGGAGATCGGGCCCGAGGAGGTCTCCCGCTACGGCCTGGTGCGGCTGACGCCGCTCGGCGTGTACGGCGTCCGGTCACGCATGGCGGACGCGGGCGTGCACGCCCCGGTCGCCGGCGACCTGGCCGGGGAGTCCGCCGCCACGCTCCTGGAGGCGCTGTTCCGGTACCCCGACCAGATCGCCCGCCGGGAGGCCGACGCGTGGCTCGCCCACCGCAAGCCGTACGACGCGGCCCGCGAACTGCTGGAGGCGGCGCGCGGTGAGGACCGCGACGCGCCCGCCCGCCGGCTGGTGGCCCAGCAGACCCTGAGCCTGCTCGGCGACGAGGCCGAGCCCGCTCTCCGCGAGGTCCTGGGCGACCGCCAGCTCGGCGGACTGGCCCGGGTCTGGCTGACGGAACGTGCGGCGGCGGACGTCCCGGCCCCCGACGAGGACATGATCTTCTGGCTCACCGTCGACACCATCGCCGCCCAGCTCGACGCCGACGACGACCCCGAGTTGCTGCGTGAGCTGGTCACCGACCTCGTCGCCCGGCACGAGGGGTTCTTCTCCGCGGCCTGGCGGGTGGACCATCCGGCGACCGCCGACGTCCTGGAGGCCATGGGCCGCATCCACCCCGACGGGCGGCTGGCCAAGGAGGCGCGCAAGGCCGCCTTCAAGGCCCGTTCGGCGGGACCGTCGGCACCCTGACCGCGGGGGGCCGGGGGTGGGGCGCGGCCGGGTCCGAACGCATCAGTGACTGGGCGGCGGAACGTCCCGCCCCGTTCAACCGGCGTTCGCCGGGGGACGGGAGCGTGACTGCCGAAGAGCAGTGACCCTTGCCCCCAGGAGAGAACGATGCCTCTCACCCGTAGAGACTTCGCCAAGCGCACGGCGATCACCGGTGCCGGTGTCGCGCTGGCCGGAACCGTCGACGTCCTCGCGACCACACCCGGCGCTCTCGCCGCCGAGGCCCCGGCGACCGCCGCGGAGGCCGGCGCGTCCCGGCACCACGGCGGGCTGGGCTACGGCGAGCTCGTCCCGGACCCCGAGGGCATCCTGGCCCTGCCCAAGGGGTTCTCGTACCGCGTCATCACCCGGACCGGCGTGACCACCTTGGAGTCCGGCGAGTGGACCCCCTCCAACCACGACGGCACCGCCACCTTCGAGGGCCTGCGCGGTGCCACGCTGCTCGCCAACAACCACGAGCTGGCCGGCGCCCGCGCCGACTGGCCGCACCCGGTCCCGCTGACCGAGGGGCTGGTCTACGACTCCGGCGCGGCCGGCGGCGTGACGATCGTCGAGGTCGCCCAGCACGGCGGCCACGTCGCCGAGTGGGTCGGCGTGGCCGGTACCGCGACCAACTGCGCCGGCGGGCGTACCCCTTGGGGCACCTGGCTGACCTGCGAGGAGACCGAGGACAAGGCCGGCAGGAACGGCTTCCTGAAGGACCACGGCTACGTCTTCGAGGTCGACCCCTACGACCGCAGGGCCAACCGCGACCCCAAGCCGGTCAAGGCCCTGGGCCGCTACGCGCACGAGGCCGTCGTCGTCGATCCCAAGCGCGGCCACCTCTACCTCACCGAGGACGCCTCCAACCCCAACGGCCTCTTCTTCCGCTGGACCCCGCCGGCCGGCTTCCACCACGGCCGCGGCAGGCTGCGCGCCCTGCCCGACGACGCGGGTGCGATGCAGGCCTTCAAGTGCTTCGACTCGGGCGGCAGGTTCGTCGATGACCTGTCCCGGGCCACGAGGATCGGCACGGTCTACGGAGTGGACTGGGTGGACGTCCCGGACCGCAACGCCGGGACGACCTCCGTCCGCAAGCAGTTCGCGGCCGGCGAGGTCACCCGGGCCCGCAAGCTGGAGGGCATGTGGTGGGGCGACGGCGGTGTGTACGTCGTCTCCTCATACGCCCGCGAGGAGAGCCCGGGAGCCGCCCACGACGGTGCCGTGTGGTTCTACGAGCCCAAGCGCCGCACCCTGACGCTCAAGGTCCTCCTGGGCGTCAACCGCGACCCGTCGGCCGACGGCGCCTTCGACGGCCCGGACAACATCACCGTCTCGCCCTACGGCGGCCTGGTCATCGCCGAGGACGGCGAGGGCGTACAGCACCTCTTCGGCGCGCTCGGCGACGGCCGCACCTACCCCATCGCGCGCAACGAGCTGAACATCGGCACCCCGCAGGCGCCGGAGTACAGCGAGTTCACCGGCGTGACCTTCTCGCCCGACGGCAGGACGCTGTTCGCCAACATCCAGGAGCCGGGCATCATGCTGGCCATCACCGGCCCATGGCGCCGGCAGGGCCGCGGCGGCGCCTGCTGAACCGCCACCGCCCCGACCGCGCCCGGTGACCGTGTCCCGCACGGCCACCGGGCGCGGCCCCGTCGCTCACAACGCCTGCGCGGCGGGCTTGACCATGCCCTTGACGGTCCGGGAGTCGACGAAGTCGCCCATCGCCGTCATCTCCCACTCGCCGGAGAACTGGCGGACGAACTTCGCCATCATCACGCCCGTGCGGGGCTCGGCGCCGGTGAGGTCGAAGCGCACCAGCTCCTCGCCGGTCGTGCCGTCCAGCAGCCTGCAGTAGGCCTTGGCGACCTGGTTGAACTTCTGGCCGGAGAAGGAGTTCACCGTGAAGACCAGCCCGGTGACCTCGGGCGGCACCCCGCCGAGGTGGACGGTGATGACCTCGTCGTCGCCCGCGCCCTCGCCGGTGAGGTTGTCGCCGGAGTGCTGGATCGCGCCGTTGAGGATGGTGAGCCGGCCGAAGTAGCAGGACTCGATGTGGTTGCGCTGCGGTCCGTACGCGATGACCGAGGCGTCCAGGTCGATGTCCTTGCCACGGTAGGCGGGCTCCCAGCCGAGGCCCATGCGGACCGAGGCCATCAGCGGCTTGCCGCCCTTGACCAGGGAGACCGTCTGGTTCTTCTGGAGGTTGACCCGGCCCTTGTCCAGGTTGATCTTGCCCGTGCCGGCCGGTGGGACGGGCGGGGCCGGAGGGGCCGGCGGCGCGGCCGGGGGAGCGGGGGGCGGCGTCACGGCGGCGGTCGCCGGAGGGGCCGGGGGAGCCATGGGGGGTGCCTGGGGCGGCGCCTGCGGCGCGGCGGCCGCGGGCTCGTCGACGGAGACGCCGAAGTCGGTGGCGATGCCCGCCAGCCCGTTGGCGTACCCCTGGCCGACCGCGCGGGCCTTCCAGGCGCCGGAGCGGCGGTAGATCTCGACCACCACGAGCGCGGTCTCGCTGCTGAGGGCCGGCGGGGTGAACGTGGCGAGGACGGTGCCGCTGTCGGCGTCCCGCACGGTGGCCGTGGGCTCGGTGCCGGCGAAGGTGGCCCCCGGCGCGTCGGGACTCGCCGTCACGACGATCTTCTCGATGCCGGCGGGCACGGCCGCCGTGTCGACGGTGATCGCGTCGGGCGAGGTGCCGCCACCGGAGCGGTAGGTCACACCCGGCCCCGCGGGCTGGTTGTAGAAGACGAAGTCGTCGTCGGAGCGCACCTTGCCATCGGCGGCGATCAGGAGGCCCGACACGTCCAGCCGCACGGGCGCGGATACCTCCACTGCCACGCGTGCCGCGGAGAGCGGGATGTTCGAGCCGGGTGTCATTGCGGTCATGTCCCGCTTAACGATCGTTCCCGGTTTACGGTTCCATTACCCGAC
The DNA here is from genome assembly GCA_033793685.1 of Streptomyces sp. ME19-03-3. Taxonomy (GTDB): domain Bacteria; phylum Actinomycetota; class Actinomycetes; order Streptomycetales; family Streptomycetaceae; genus Actinacidiphila. The sequence goes on from JARAXD010000002.1 coordinate 442,456, forward strand.
GGGGTCTCCCGCGTCGCACGCCGTGGTCGTCGGCCGTGGTGGCGGCACGGGGACCGGCGACCGCCGGGACCCCGGTCAGCGGGGCCAGATGGGCGGGTGGGTGGTGAAGTGGCCGCCGAGGTGTGCGTGGTCGGGGTTCGCGGGGTCCAGTTCGCCCTGCTCGGCGACGAGGGCGGCCGCGAAGGGCTCGGAGTCGTCGCGTGGCTCGTAGCCCAGTGCCCGCGCGGAGGACAGGTCCCACCACAACCGGGTGTTGGCGGAACTGCCGTAGACCACGGTGTGCCCGACGCCCTCGGCGGTGAGCGCGGCGTGCAGCAGTCGCGCGCAGTCCTCGGGGCTCAACCAGACCGAGAGCATGCGCACCGACGTCGGTTCCCGGAAACAGGAGCCGATGCGGATGGAGACGGTCTCCAGGCCGTGCAGGTCCCAGTAGAGCTGGGCCAGGTCCTCTCCGAAGCACTTGGACAGGCCGTAGAAGGTGTCGGGGCGCCTGGGGGTGTCGACCGGGATGAGCGGGTCGTTCCCGACCGGACGCGGGGTGAAGCCCACCGCGTGGTTGCTGGAGGCGAAGACGACGCGCGGCACGCCCTCCTCGCGGGCGGCCTCGTAGAGGTGGTGGGTGCCCTCGATGTTGGCGCGCAGGATCTTCTCGAAGGGGGCTTCCAGGGAGATGCCCGCGAGGTGGATGATCGCGTCGACCCCGCGCACGGCCTCGCGCAGGGCGGCGCGGTCCGCCAGGTCCGCGGTGATCGCGTCGGGCGCGCCCTCGACGGGCAGCATGTCGAGCAGGCGCAGGCGGTAGCCGTAGGCCGGCAGCAATGCGCGCATGAGGGTTCCCAGGCCGCCTGCGGCGCCGGTCAGCAGGACGGTGCGGGGAGCGGGCATGGGCGCGGGTCTCCTCGGTGGCTGTGTCGGATGTCCACCTGCATGGACGGCATTCATATTCATGGACACGCTATGAAGGGCTTGTCGAAGCGTCAAGACTCCTTCAGCCGCGGCGGTCTTCCTTGACCCTTCCTCCTGTGCTGCTTTAGCGTGAGCGCGTTCATGAATATAGACATCGATCAGATGAGCGCACAGACGCCAGTCTCCGAGGAGAACCCGATGACCGATGCCGCCTCCCTCTCCGCGCGCCTCGAGGGCCTGCTGTTCTTCCCTGTGACGGCCTTCGGCCCGGACGGCGCCGTCGACCTGGAGGTCTTCCGGGCGCATGTGCGCCGCGGGATCGAGGCCGGAGCGGGGGCGGTCTTCGCATGCTGCGGCACCGGCGAGTTCCACGCGCTGACGCCCGAGGAGTACCGCGCCTGCGTCACCGCGGCCGTCGAGGAGTCGGCGGGCCGGGTCCCGGTTGTCGCCGGCGTGGGCTACGGCACCGCCCTGGCGCTGCAGTTCGCGCGGCTCGCCGAGGAGGCGGGCGCCGACGGACTGCTCGCCATGCCCCCCTACCTCGTCGTCGCCGACCAGGCCGGACTGCTGCGGCACTACGCGGCGCTCGCCGCGGGCACCTCGCTCGACGTCATCGTCTACCAGCGCGACAACGCCGTCCTCACCCCCGCGACCGTCGCCGAACTCGCCCGCGTCCCGGGGGTCATCGGCCTCAAGGACGGCGTCGGCGACCTCGATCTGATGCAGCGCATCATCAGCGCCGTCCGCAGCACCGTCCCCGACCGTGATTTCCGCTACTTCAACGGGCTCCCCACCGCCGAACTGACCGGCCTCGCCTACCGCGGGATCGGGGTCGGCCTCTACTCCTCCGCCGTCTTCTGCTTCGCGCCCGAGATCGCCCTCGCCTTCCACCGGGCCCTGACCGGCGGCGACGACGCCACCGTCAACGCGCTCCTCGACGGCTTCTACCGGCCCCTGGTGGAACTGCGGCGGCAGGGCCGCGGCTATGCCGTCTCCCTGGTCAAGGCCGGGGTGCGGCTGCGCGGGCTCGACGTCGGCGAGGTGCGCCCACCGCTGTCGGAACCCGCGCCCGCGCACGTCAAGGAGCTCGCGGAGCTCATCGACCGCGGACTCGCCCTGCTCGGCGAGGACTGAGGCCGACGCACGGTGACCCGCGTCAACCCCCACCCCGAGGAGCCGCGTTGAGAGCCTCCACCTTCGTCTACCCGTGGGACGTCGTCGGCGACCCGGAGGCGGCGGACCGCATCGCCGACCTCGGCGTCCGGCAGGTCACTCTCGCCTCCGCCTACCACTCCACGCGGGCGCTCACTCCCCGCCACCCCCGGCACCGCGTCGTCACCGCCCGTCACGCCGCCGTGCTCTACCCACCCGACGAGCGCCGCTGGGCGGGGCGCGCCCTGCGGCCGTACACCCAGGACTGGGCGGGCGCCGAGGACGCCTACGGCGAGGCGGCCCGGGCCCTGCGGGCGGCCGGACTGGCCGTGCACTCCTGGGTCGTACTCGCCCACAACTCGCGGCTCGGCGACGAACACCCCCGGGTGAGCGTGCGCAACGCCTATGGCGACCGTTACCCCTGGGCGCCCTGCATCGCCCAGCCGGAGGTGCGGGCGTACCTGGTCGCCCTCGCCGCGGAGGCCGCGGTGCGGCCGGGGACCGGGACGGGTGGTACGGAACTGGAGTCCTGCGGCTGGTACGGCCTCGCGCATCTGCACGCCCACGACAAGACCGGCGGCGTGCCGCTGCCGGGGGCGGCGCAGTACCTGATGTCCCTGTGCTTCTGCCCCGCGTGCGAGGCGGGGTACGCCGAACTCGGGGCGGACCCGGCCGTACTGCGGGCGGCCGTGCGGGGCGCCCTCGCGCCGGTGTGGGCGGGCGGGTGGACCCCGGGGGCCGACGAGTGGACCGACGTCGAGAAGCTGCTCGGGGCGGACCTCGCGGGGCTGACCATGGCGTGGCGGGGCTCGGTCGCGCGGGAGGTGCAGCGGGCGGCGGTGGAGGCGGTACGGGCCGCCGCGGAACCGGGGTTCCAGGTGCTGCTGCACGCGGACCCGCACGCGCACCGCTGCGGAGCCAACGCCGGCGTCGACCCCGGGTACGTCCTCGGCCATGCGGACGGGCTCGTGCTGCCCGGGGCGGACCTGGTCGCGGCCTGCGTGCCGTACGCCCGGGCGGGGACCGTGCTGGCGGCCAACTTCCCCGTGGTCACCGGGATGGGCGGCAGCCCCGGCACGCTCACCGCGGACGCGGCCGGGGCGCAGGCCGCCGGGGCGACGGAGCTGCGCCTCTACCACGCGGGGCTGGCGTCCGCGGGGGACCTGGCAGCGGTCCGGGCGTTCCTGACGGGGACGGGGTGAGGCCGGCGCCTCGGCTGCGGGTGGGCTGGCGCTCGGCCGGTTGTCGTGTGCCGCCTGTTCGCGCCGGGGGACGGCAGGTGGGCACTGAGCGTGGCGGCGCAGCGTACCCCGCCGCGGCGGAGGAACGCGGCAGCCCCGGCACGCTCACCGCGGACGCGGCCCGGGCGCAGGCCGCCGGGGCGACGGAGCTGCGCCTCTACCACGCGGGGCTGGCGTCCGCGGGGGACCTGGCAGCGGTCCGGGCGTTCCTGACGGGGACGGGGTGAGGCCGGCGCCTCGGCTGCGGGTGGGCTGGCACTCGGCCGGTTGTCGTGTGCCGCCTGTTCGCGCCGGGGGACGGCAGGTGGGCACTGAGCGTGGCGGCGCAGCGTACCCCGCCGCGGCGGAGGAACGTCTGCACCATGCGGCGGCACTCTGCTCGCAGGGATTGCCGACCGCGAGCGGAGGGCGACCTCCTCGCCGTTCTCACGGCGCTCAGCTCCGGCAGCGACGTCGACGCGGCCGGGACCGGCAGGTTCTCCGGGCCGGCGCCGGAGTCGACCACGGTCGCACGCTCCACCGCCACACCGCGTCAGGCGCCCGTCAGGCCGCGGCGGCGCTGCGGTACGCGCGGGGAGAGCTGCCCGTCACCTCCTTGAAGGCGGTGCTGAGCGCGCTCTCCGAGCCGTAGCCGACCGCGCGGGCGATGGCGGCGAGGGTCTCGGTGCCGGTGCGCAGGCGCTGGGAGGCGAGTTCGATGCGCCAGCGCCTGAGGTAGTCGAGGGGCGGGCAGCCCACGGTCCGTTTGAAGCGCGCGGCCAGCGTGGACCGGGACACCCCGCTGGCCCTGGCGAGTTCGGCGACCGTCCAGCCGTGCGCGGGGGCGCTGTGCAGCGCGGCCAGGGCGGGCGCCACGACGGGGTCGGCCAGGCCCGCCGGCCAGCCGGAGGCGCCGTGCGGTTCGCTCGCGAGGTGCAGGCGCAACACGTGGACCAGCATGACGACGGCCAGGTGCTCGGCCACGAGCGTGGCGGCGACGGGCCGTCGCAGCATCTCCTGCCCGATCTGTTCCAGCGCCCACCGCACGGTCCCCGCGTGCTCGGTCCCCGCGGGCACATGGATGACCGGGGGCAGCGCGTCCAGCAGCAGGGCCCGGGCACGGTCGCCGAAGGAGAAGCGCCCGCCGACGAGCAGGACGTCATCCCCCCGGCCGACCCTGGCGAAGCCGCCCTCTGCCGCGGCGAACATGGGCTCCGCGTCGACCGGAACCACCCCGGGAGCGCTGCGCAGCACGAACGGCCGGGCCTGGGTGAGCAGGAAGCAGTCCCCCTCGGCGAGTTCCACCGCCTCCGTACCCGCGACCTCCAGGCGGCACCCGCCGTGCCGGACCGCGTTGAACTTCACCCCGGACGGCGGCCCGAAGCGCACGGCCCACTCGCCGCCCGCCACGAGGCCCGTCGAAAGGTGGGCCCTGGTCTCCAGCAGGGCCAGCACGTCTTCGAGCGGATCCATCCATGCCTCCGAAATTCTGGACGACGAATCAAGTTTTCTGGACTTTTCGTTATGGAGAATACGTGACGCCGTCCATAGTCTGGCTCGAGTACCAAGCCGTTGCTTCCCTGAGAAGGTTTCCCGTGCTCGACCGTCCCCTGCTGCAGACCCCCTACTCCTTCCACACCACGGCCACCGAGGTCATCGCCGGAGTCGACCTCACCGGCCGACGTGCCCTCGTCACCGGCGGCGCGTCCGGCATCGGCCTCGAGACGGTCCGGGCCCTGGGCGCGGCGGGCGCGGACGTCACCGTCGCCACGCGCGATCCCGCCGCCGCGGCACCCGCGCTGCGCGGGCTCGCCACCGCGGCCCGGGCACACCCGGTCGACGTGCGCGCACTCGACCTGGCCGACCTGGCGTCGGTCGCGCACTTCGCACGCGAGTGGAGCGGCCCGCTCGACATCCTCGTCGCCAACGCCGGGATCATGGCCCTTCCGACCCGGCAGGTCACCGCGCAGGGGTGGGAGATGCAGCTCGCCGTCAACCACCTCGGGCACTTCGCCCTGGTCACCGCGCTCCACCCCGAGCTGCGAGCGTCCGGGTCGGCGCGTGTCGTGGTCGTCAGCTCCGGAGCCCACAAGAATGCCGCGTTCGACTTCGCCGACCCCCACTTCGAACGGCGTCCCTACGATCCCTGGACGGCCTACGCGCAGTCCAAGACGGCTGACGTCCTGCTCGCGGTCGGCGTCCGCCGGTGGGCCGCCGAGGGCATCACCGCCAACGCGCTCAACCCCGGTTGGGTCCTGTCCACCAACCTCAAGCGCCACATGGACGCCGCCACCCTGCGGGCGATGGGTGTGACCGACGAGGCCGGCGGGATCGTCTCGCAGCCGTACCACAAGACCGTCGAGCAGGGCGCCGCCACGTCGGTGCTGCTCGCGGGCTCGCCGCTGCTGGACGGGGTGACGGGGCGCTACTTCGAGGACAACCAGGAGGCCCCGGTCGTCGAGGGCGACGAGTACCCCGGCGGCGTCGCCGCCCACGCCGTGGACCCGGTGGCGGCGGACCGCCTCTGGGACCGGGCCGAGTGCGCCCTGCGGATGTGACCTCCAGCGGGCGCGGGCCCTCGTCGGCACACCGAGTGACCGTTCGTCCTTGCGAGGATGCCCGCGGGCACGGTGTGACCCGCCCGCGGCCGCGTCACGCCGCCGCGGCGCCGCCCGGGGCCGGGGCCCGGCCCGTGCGGCCCTCGTACCAGAGGGCGGCGCCGGTCACCAGCGCGCCGACCCCCTCCCACACGCCGACGCCCAGGAAGCCGGACGGTGCGCGGCCGACCACCACGGCACCGATGAAGACGGTGAAGGTCAGCAGCCGGAACGGGACCGTCCAGCGGAAGAAGGCACGCCAGTCGGCGAGGGCCGCCAGGACGTAGTAGACGCCCATGTTGAGCGCCGCCATCGAGGAAGCGGTGAGGAACACCAGGGTGTAGTCGCCCGCCGCGCGGTGGTCCGGCCGGTGGAAGCCGAGCAGGGACAGCTGTACGGCCGGCGAGACGATCCCGACGATGCCGAGCGCGGCGGCGAGCAGGCCGAAGACGGCCATGGTCCAGCCGGAAAGGGAGCGGGGGAGACGCACCGGTCCTCCAAGTCCGGGGGCGGCGGCTTCGGCGCCCCAACCCTCACGATCCTAGGGGATGTTCAGGTCGACGCCCGCCGCGCCGGCCCGGTCGTAAGGGTCCCCGGGAGGCGCGTCGCCTGCGACGCGGACGAGCAGCGGCCGCACCGTCTCGGCACCGACCCGGTCCCATGGCGGGCGGACCGCGGTGGCGGCGCCACGGGGGAGTCGGCGAAGCCGCGGACCATGACGTCCTCGGGGACCCGCCGCCCGGCAGGGCCGGACCGCCGAGCGACGTCGGGGCCGTCCGTCCATCGACGCCGGGTACCGAACGGTCCCGACAAGGGAGGTCACAGGCGGCGCGTCGCCAGCGTGAGGCGGTCGCGCGCGTCGAAGAGGGCGTCCTTGATCAGCTGCTCGTGGGCCGGGGTCAGCCGGGCCACCGGGACGGAACAGCTGATCGCGTCGCGGGCGGGGGTGCGGTAGGGGACGGCCACGCCGAAGCAGCGCAGGCCGAGCGTGTTCTCCTCGCGGTCCACGGCGTAGCCCAGCTCGCGGATCTGGTGCAGCTCGGCGATCAGCTTCTCGCGGTCGGTGTGGGTGTGCTCGGTGAGCGGCTCCAGTGCCGGCGGCAGCAGTCCCCGGACCTGCTCGTCGGTGTACGTGGCGAGCAGGGCCTTGCCGAGCGAGGTGGAGTGGGCCGGCAGCCGGCGTCCGACCCGGGTGAACGGACGCAGGTAGTGCGAGGACTGACGGGTCGCCAGGTAGACGACACTGGTGCCGTCGAGGCGCGCCAGGTGGATGGTCTCACTGGTGTCGTCCGAGAGCCGGTCCAGGGTCGGGCGGGCCGCGGCCACGACCTCGTCCCCGTCGATGTACGAGGTGCCGACCAGCAGGGCGCGCACGCCGATGCCGTAGCGGGTGCCGGTGGCGTCGGTCTCGATCCAGCCGAGGTCCACGAGCGTGCGCAGCAGCATGTACAGGCTGGACTTGGGGTAGCCCACGGCCTCCTGGACGGCGGCCAGGCTGTGCATGCCGGGCTGCCCGGCGAAGAACTCCAGCAGTTCCACCGTGCGCACCGCGGATTTGACCTGCGCCCCGCCCTCACCTGCAGCCATCTGGTGTGGACCCCTCTTGTTCGGCCGGGACCCGCGCAAGTAGGCTCCCGAGCAGATTCACAGTTGCGGATGCTGTTCAGCATATCGAACGGAAGGCCTGGAGGTACCCGCGGTGGCCGTACCAGTGTGGAGCGTCGATCCTCGGACAGGGAAGCAGCGGGAGCAGGTCGCCGTCGAGGCCACCGCGCAGGAGGTCGACGCCGCGGTGCGCGCCGCCGCCGCGGCCTTCCCGGCGCTGGCCGACCGCGTGGTGCGGGCCCGGCTGCTGCGCACCGCGGCCGACTTCCTCGACGAGGCCGGCCCCCGCATCCTGGAGGCCGCCGACGCGGAGACCGCCCTCGGGCCGGCCCGGCTCACCGGCGAACTCGGGCGTACCACCTACCAGCTGAGGGCCTTCGCCGAGATCGTCGAGGAGGGCGCCTTCCTCGACGTCATCATCGACCACGCCGACGCGACGCTCGCCCCGCCCCGGCCGGACCTGCGCCGCTACAAGATCCCGCTCGGCGTCGTGGCCGTGTACTCCGCCAGCAACTTCCCGCTCGCGTTCTCCGTGCCGGGCGGCGACACCGCCAGCGCGCTCGCCGCGGGCTGCCCCGTCGTCGTCAAGGCCCACCCCGACCACCCTGCGACGAGCGAACTGTGCGGGGACGCGTTGCGCCGCGCCGCCGTCGCGGTCGGGCTGCCCGCGGACGTCGTCTCGGTGGTGCACGGCTTCCAGGCCGGCATCGACCTCATCAAGCACCCGCTGGTCTCCGCGGCCGGCTTCACCGGCTCCGTGCGGGGCGGCCGTGCCCTCTTCGACGCCGCCGCGGCACGGCCGGTGCCGATCCCGTTCCACGGCGAACTCGGCAGCCTCAACCCGGTGGTCATCACCCAGGCCGCGGCCGAGGAGCGCGCCGAGCAGATCGGCGCCGGGCTCGCCGGTGCCATGACGCTCGGCGTCGGCCAGTTCTGCGTCAAGCCCGGTCTCGTACTGGCTCCGGCGGGAGAGTCGGGCGACCGCCTCCTGAAGTCCCTGGCGGCCGCGGTGGGCGACGTCGCCCCCGGCACGCTGCTCGACGCCCGCATGCGGGACAACTTCGTCGCGGGCGTGCGTGAACTGACAAAGCTGCCGGAGGTGGACGCTCCGGTCGAGCCCGGCGACGGCGGTGAGCACCTCGTGCGCGCCGGCTTCGTCTCCGTCCCGGCCGCCCGGCTGGCGGCGGGCGGCGAGCACGACGCGCTGCTGGAGGAGCACTTCGGGCCGGTCACGGTCGTCGCGCGGTACACCACCGCGGCGGAGGTCGAGGCGGTGCTGGGACGGCTTCCCGGCAACCTCACGGCGACGGCACACCTCGGCGAGGCCGAGGCGTCCGGCGGCGAGGGGGACGCGGAGGGCTCGGGTGCGGAACTGCTGCGCCGGCTCACGCCGCTGGCGGGGCGGGTCGTGGTCAACGGCTGGCCCACGGGGGTCGCGGTGGCCCCGGCCATGCATCACGGGGGGCCCTACCCGGCCACGACGTCGACGTCCACGTCGGTGGGCGGCACGGCGATCGAGCGGTGGCTGCGGCCCGTGGTGTACCAGGACGCGCCGCAGGCGCTGCTGCCGGCGGAACTGCGCGACGGCAACCCGCTGGGACTGCCGCGCCGCTTCAACGGGCGCCGCGAGGTCTGACGCGGGGTGGGGCGCCGCGAGGTCTGACGCGGGGTGGGGCGTCGCGGCCGCCGTCGTCCGCGGGCGCCGCGCGCCCGCGTCGGGGGTCGGGCGCCCTCCGCACGCAGCCGCTCGTACTCCGCCCCGACCCCCATGGCCAGGTCTGCGGGGCTCGCCGTGACCACGGACACCGGCCTGACGCGCCCATCCGAACGCCGTTCCTGGTCGTTGCCGCGCAGCGGCGTCAGATCGGCCAGGCGGCCTCCGCCGCAGCCAGGGCCGGCCCGGGGTCCGCGTTCAGCGCGCCCGCCAGCGCGCGCAGCGTACGGACGACCACGGCCGGGCGGGCGTCCGGACCGTAGTGGTTGACCCGGATCATCTCCTTGGCCAGGGCCCCGCCGCCGGCCCCCAGCGGGAGCCCCGGGTCCAGCGCCAGGGCGCGGGCGACCAGGGCGTCGGCGGCGACCCCGTCCAGGGTGCGCAGCGTCGTCGCGACCGGCGCCGCGTCCTCGTCCCGGTACACGTACGGCTCGACCGCGGCGGCCAGCGCCGCCGCACCGGCCCGGGTGGCGGCCGCGGCGGCGCGGTGACGGGCGACCACCGCGTCGAGCCCGGCCGCCTCGATCCGCTCGAGGCAGGCCTCCAGCGCCAGCATCTCCAACTGCGCGGGCGCGTGCGGCAGCGCCTTGCGCCCTGCGTCGATCCATCGTTCCTTCCAGTCCAGCAGGGACAGGTACGAACGGCGCGGAGCCGCCGGGTTCTCCGCCAGGCGCCGCCACGCGCGCTCGCTCACCGACACCGCCGACACCCCGGCGGGCCCGCCCATCGCCTTCTGGGCGCCGATCACGCACAGGTCCACGCCCCACTCGTCCACCAGCAGCGGCTCGGCCGCCACCGACGCGACCGCGTCGACCATGAACAGCGCGCCGTGCGCCTGGACCACCTCACCGATCTCGGCCACCGGGTTGGTGTTGCCGGTGGCCGCCTCCGCGTGCACCAGCGACACGAAGTCGATCTCCGGGTGCTCGGACAGCGCCCGGGCCACGTCCCGAGCGTTCACCGCGGAGTCGAAGGGCACCGCCAGGTCGACCACCGCGGCGCCCGCGTCCCGCAGCCAGTTGCCGAAGGTCTGGCCGTACGGGCCGGTCACCACGTTCAGCGCCGTCGAACCCGGCCGCGCGCCGCCGCGGATGCAGCCCTCCAGCGGCAGCAGGGCCTCGCCCTGCGTGATCACGACGTCGTGGTCGGTGTGCAGCAGCGCGGCGACTTTGCGCTCGATCGCGGCGAAGCGCTCGGCGGTCAGCGGGGGAAGGTCGAGAAGGGGGTGGGACACGGCGGCGCTGCTTCCTTCGTCGGGGGGTGTACGGCCCGAGGGTATCCGGCGGCTCGTAGAGTGCGGACATGGGTGAACGCGAGGCGCCGCGGGCGCTGCACGTCAAGGGCCGCGTCCTGGCCGGGCCGCAGGACGTACGGGACGAACTCTGGGTGGTCGGGGGGCGCGTCACGTACGAGCGCCCCACCGGCCTGCGCGACCTCACCACGGTCGAGGGGTGGGTGCTGCCCGGACTCGTGGACGCGCACTGCCACGTCGGCCTCGACCGCCACGGACCCGTCGACCCGGGCACCTCCGAGAAGCAGGCGCTCGAGGACCGCGACGCCGGCACCCTGCTGCTGCGCGACGCCGGTTCGCCCTCCGACACGCGCTGGGTCGACGACCGGGAGGACCTGCCGCGGATCATCAGGGCCGGGCGGCACATCGCCCGCACCCGCCGCTACATCCGCAACTACGCCTGGGAGATCGAACCGGAGGACCTGGTCGCCTACGTCCGCCGGGAGGCGCGGCTCGGCGACGGCTGGGTCAAGCTCGTGGGCGACTGGATCGACCGCGAGGCCGGCGACCTCACCGCCTGCTGGCCGCGGGGCGCCGTCGAGGCCGCCATCGCCGCCGCCCACGAGGAGGGCGCCCGCGTCACCGCGCACTGCTTCGCCGAGGAATCCCTGCGGGATCTGGTCGAGGCCGGGATCGACTGCGTCGAGCACGCCACCGGACTCACCGAGGACACCATCCCGCTCTTCGCCGAGCGCGGGGTGGCCATCGTCCCCACCCTGGTCAACATCGCGACCTTCCCGGAACTCGCGGACGGCGGCCAGGCCAGGTTCCCGCACTGGGCCGACCACATGCGCCGGCTGCACGCGCGCCGCTACGAGACCGTCCGCGCCGCGCACGACGCGGGCATCCGGATCTTCGCCGGTACCGACGCCGGCGGCTCCCTCGCCCACGGGCTCGTCGCCGGTGAGGTCGCCGAACTCGTCACCGCCGGCCTGCCCGCCCTCGACGCGCTCTCCGCCGCCACCTGGTCGGCCCGCGAGTGGCTCGGCCGCGACGGGCTCACCGAGGGCGCCCCGGCGGACCTGGTCGTCTACCCGGACGACCCGCGCGCCGACGTCCGCGTCCTGGCCGCGCCCCGCCGCATCGTGCTGCGCGGGCGTGTGGTGGGGTGAGGCATGAGCCACCGCACGCATCCGGGTGCCCCTCAGTCCTGGCAGCCGCGGCCGTACGAGCTCCTTGACGTGGTTTCCCGCCGGAGCGCGGGACGCCCACACGGCGGAGTCCGAGGCGCGGGGGCCGGAAGGATCGCGCAGGACGTCGAGCTCCTCCGCCTGTCCGCCCGCCCTCCGCGAGCGAGCCCGCCGCGCCGGCGGCCGCGGCGCCCTCCCCCTCCACCGTGACGACGAGCGTGGCCGAGGACCCGCAGGACGCCGGCCCCGACCCTCGTGCCCGATGTTGGACGGGTCCGGCGGGCCGCGCGGTTCCTCGACGAGGCGCCCTCCGACGGCTGTGGGCGTCCGGCGGGGAGGCGATCGCGGCCGATGCGCGGGGACGGGACGAGGAGCGGGGCCGAGACGAGGCCGTCCGGCCCCGGCACGCGAGGCTGCGGACCTCCTGCGCCCGCGCTGCCGCCGAGGGGTACACGGGTGGTGAAGTGCTCCAGGCTCCGAGCCCTGAGTGATCCCATCACCTCATTTCGGGTGATCCTGGGCGGGGTCGCCCGGTCCGTTCCCGCTTCGCGTGCTGCCATCGGTCGTATCGGGAATCCGCGACGGGACGGGGAGCGCCATGACCAGGCAGGGACCGCAGAAGTACCCGGGGGCCTCACGCAGGTACTGGTACCAGGACGACTACGGGGGCGCCGCGATGGAGGTCAACGCCATCGTTCTGCACACGACGGAGGGCCGCAGCGTACCCACGTACGGGGGCGGGAGCAGCGCGCCCAACCTGACGGCGAAACCGGACTTCGAGGACGAGAAGCTGGTCTGGTACCAGCACTTCGACATCGACATCTCCTCCCGTGCCCTGGTCAACCGGGCCGGCGGGGTGGAGACCAACACCCTCAACGTGTGCCAGGTGGAACTGGTCGGCACCTGCGACCCCGAGCGGCACGAGGACTGGGGGACGGCCGACCGGCACATCTACTGGCCCAAGGCCCCGCGGTGGGCGCTGCGCGAACTCGCGGAGTTCCTCGCCTGGATGCACGCCCAGCACGGCGTGCCGCTGAAGGGGCCGAAGCTCTGGCTGCCCTATCCCCGCTCCTACGGCAACGCCGGCGGCCAGCGGATGACGGGACGGGAGTGGAACGCCTTCCACGGGATCTGCGGCCACCAGCACGTGCCGGAGAACTGCGTGCACCCGGACACCCCGGTGCTCCGCGCCGACCTGAGCTGGGCCCGGGCGGCCGAACTGGCCGTCGGGGACGGGATCGTGTGCTTCGACGAGGAGGACACCCAGGGCGGTGCGTTGCGGCGCCGGCTCCGCCGCGGGGTGGTGACCCGCAACGACCCGGCGCGCAAGGACGCGTACCGGGTGAGCACGGCACACGGCGAGGTCGTCGCGACGGCCGACCATCCGTGGCTGGTGCGGCTGCCGCACGGCGACGCGTGGGTGACCAGCCGTGAACTCACCCCGTTCAAGCACCGGATCGTCGCTCTCGCCGGCGGGCCGGGCACGGCCGCGGGTGCCTGGGAGGAGACGACGGTCGCCGACGTCACCGGCGAAGCCGAGGTCCTCGCGGTCGAGCACCTCGGTGAACAGCCGATCGCCTCGCTGTCGACCTCGGCCCGTACCTACGTGGCGGGCGGGCTGCTCTGCCACAACTCCCACGGGGACCCCGGCGCGCTCGACTTCGCCAAGCTGATCGAATACGCACGATCGCAGGTGTGACGCGTGGGAACGCGTGTGCCGTCGGTGTCGAAAATGGAGGCGAAAACCACCCTTTGGAGTGAACCGGGCCCAGGCGGCTGCCGGTTCACTCCCCGTACGTAAATCATTACGGGGTCGAGGTCGCCCGGCGAGCGCGCTGTCCCCTTCAGCGGCGCTGCGGCGACTCCATGACCATTTGGGGGTTTTCCACTTTGTCCAGCTCTCCCTTCAGCATGCCCGCACGCCGTTCCGCCGCCGCGTCGGGGGCCGCCGTCGCGCTGGCGGCGGGCGCCCTCGCGCTGGGGCCGGCCACCCCGGCCGCCGCGACCGGGGGGACCCACGGCTCGTCCGGCAAGGCCGGCGCGGTCGTCCTGCGGACCGGCCTGGATGTCTCGCTGCTCCGCAAGTCCGTCGACGTCCCGCTGAACCTGACGCTCAACGAGGTCCACGCCCCGGCGCGGGCCGACGAGACCGCGCTCACCGCCACCCTGGACGGGGTCGACCACGGCAAGCCGTTCAGCGTCCTGCGCGCCGAGGTCGCCAGCGCCCAGGCCAGCGCCGACCGCCACAAGGCGGAGGGCTACGCCAAGCTCGTCAAGGCGCGCGTCAACCTGCCCGGACTGCCGCTCCTCGGGCTCATCAAGGCCGACGCGATCTCCGCGCGGGCCACGTGCGTCGCCGGCCGCAAGCCGGTCGCCGACGTCGAGTTGCCCGGCCATGTCGTCGTCCTCGGCAAGCGGGTCAAGGTCTCGGCCGGCGGTACGAGCCTCGTAGAGGTGCCCGGCGTCGGGGAGGTCCGCCTCGATCTCGCCGAGAAGACCGTCACCTCGCGCGGCGCCGCCGCCACCGCACTGGAACTGTCGGTGGAGGTGAACCCGCTCAAGCTCGGCGTCGCGGCGGTGAAGGGCACCGTCACCCTCGCCGGGGCCACCTGCGAGACGCCGGGCCGCGATGGGCACGGCGGCGGTGGCCACAGCGGTGGCGGCAACAACGGCGGCGGCCACAACGGCGGCTCCGGCAGTGGCGGTTCCGGCGGTGGCGAGGAGCCGCAGACCGGCGGCGGGTCCGAGCAGCCGTCGCAGTCCGCACAGCCCACGCCGTCGGCCGCACCCTCGCAGTCGGCGCGCGCCGACCAGTCCCCGCAGGCCGCGCCCGCGGCCGCCGGTGACCTCGCCGAGACGGGCAGCAGTTCCATGACCCCGTATCTCGCGGGTGGCTCTGTCCTGTTGTTCGCCGCCGGATTCCTCGTGATCCGCAAGACCCGCCGCAAGCCGGCGGCCGAGAGCGCCCGGGACTGACGGACCCGGGTGACCCCAGGGGGGCGAGCATGGGGTCGGGGGGACGTGGAGGGCGGCGGAGTGTCCGGAGCCGCCCTCCACACGCTTCCCCGCACGGAGTCGTCAGGCCGCACGCCGCGCACGGGGCGTGGGCTCAGCCCGCCAGGGCCTTCGACAGGGCCGCGGCGAAGCGGTCGGAGGTGGCGGGGTCACGGACGGCGAGGCGGAGCCACTCGGGGGACAGGCCGGGGAAGGTGTCGGCCCGGCGGACGGCGAAGCCGAGTTCGCGCAGGCGGGCGCGGACCAGGGCCGCTCCGGGGAGGCGCAGCAGCACGAAGGGGCCCTGGGCCGGACCGGCGACCTCGACATCGCCGAACTCGGCGAGCCGGCCCAGCAGGTGCTCGCGGTGTGCGGTGGTCCGGCGGGCCGCCTCCGCCGCCTCCGCGAGGGCTTCGGGAGCGCAGCAGGCCTCGACGGCGGTGAGGCCGGGCGCGGAGACCGCCCACAGGGGCTGGGCACGGCGCAGCGCCGCCACGTGTTCGCGGTCGCCGAGGACGTAGCCGACCCGCAGGCCCGCCAGGCCCCAGGTCTTGGTGAGGCTGCGCAGCACCACCAGGCCGGGGAGGTCACGGCGGGCGGCGAGGCTCTCGGGCTCGCCGGGGACCGCGTCCATGAACGCCTCGTCGACGACGAGGGTGCGGCCCGGCCGGGCCAGGCGGGCGAGGGCGGCCGCGGGGTGCAGTACGGAGGTGGGATTGGTCGGATTGCCGACGACGACCAGATCGGCGGTCTCGGGCACCGCCCGGGGGTCCAGGCGGAAGCCGTCCTCCGCCCGGAGCAGGACGCGGTGGACGGGGTGGCCGGCGTTGCGCAGCGCCGCCTCCGGCTCGGTGAACTGCGGGTGCACGACGACCGCCTGCCGGGCCCGGGTGGTGCGGGCCAGCAGGACGAACGCCTCCGCGGCACCAGCCGTGAGCAGTACCTCCTCCACCGGGCGGCCGTGCCGGGCGGCGACCGCCCGGTGCGCGGCGCGGTCGTCGGGGTAGCCGGCCAGCCCGTCGAAGGTCGCGGCGAGGCGTTCCCTGAGCCACCGCGGAGGGGTTCCGGCGCGTACGTTGACGGCCAGGTCGACGAGGTCCCCGTCGGCGTCCCGGACCTCCGCGTCGCCGTGGTGCCCCAGGTCGTGGTCGTCGCCGGGCGCCGGTCGCGTGGGTGCGGCGTCGGCCTCGTGGGGGCGGGGCTGGGGTCGCGTGGATGCGGCGTCGCCGGGGTGCCGAAGGCAGGGGTCGCCACCGCCGGTATCCGTCGGCACGGTGCCGATGCCGGTGCACGGCTCCCGCGGCGTGGGCCCGCCGTCGCCGGGGGGCGCGTGCCGTACCTCGACGCCGGGGTGTGCCCCGGCCCAGCCGTCCGCCTGCCGCCCGACCCGCTCCTGCGCCCCGGGCTCCCCCGACAGGCAGGTCAGGAGGACGATGCGCCGGGCGCCGAGCCGAGCGCAACGCTCCAGGCCCGCGGGCACGTCCGGTACCGCCGTGGCGAGGAAGGCGGTCTCCACGTCCGCGAAGCCCCCGGCTTCCCACAGCAGCCGCGCGGTACGAGCCACTTCGGCGTTGTCCGCGGCGTCGGCTGAGCCGGCGCCCACCAGCAGCACCGTGGTCCCCGCCCGGTCCGGCGGCGTATCGCGGCCGGCGCCGAGCGCGGCGTCCACACGCCGCTGCAGTGCGTACACGCCGTCGCTCATGGTGCCGTCTCCTCCGTCGTGCGGTGCGTGCCGGGCCCGGCGGTGCGGTGCCGCACCACTGCCGCGGTCGCCCGCGGCGCACCGCCCCCGGGGGCGGACTTCCGCTTCGGTACCAGCAGTTCGCCGCCAGGCGCCGCGGCCAGCGCCGCCGCCTCCGCCACGGAGGGTGTGCCGACGGCGGCCATCGGCGCCCGTGAGGGGTTCGGCACGTCGAGGACGGCCAGCGCACGCGCGTCGTACGTCACCAAGGGGACGCCCAGCCGCGCCGCCGCCGCGATGAGGCCCGGCTCGCCCGCCTTGGCGTCCACGGTCGCCAGCGCCGTTACGGACGCCCGGGGCACCCCGGCCTCGGCGAGCACGCGGTGCACGAGCGCGAGCACCTCGGCGGCGGCGACACCGCGGCTCGCCCCGACGCCGACGACGACGTTCACGAGGGCGTGCCCGCGCCGGCCGCGCAGGAGGCGACGAACCGCCGCGCCAGGGACGGCTCGGCCGCCCAGTGGACGTGCAGGTACGACGCGTGGACGCCGCCCCGCACGAAGCCCTCCACGCGCCGCTCCGGCCGGATGACGCCCCAGGCGGGCGTGGCCCCGGCGGCGGGCTCCACGACGGTGCGGTGGAACTCGTGGCCGCGCACCCGCGTCCCTGCGGCCGCCAGCGCGTTGTCGGCGATCGCGACCGCCTCGCGGTAGCCCAGCGTGAGCCGGTCCGACATGCGGGCCGTGGTGTCCAGCACCCCGCACATGGGACGTCCGTCCAGTTCCCGCCCGAGGTAGAGCAGGCCCGCGCACTCGGCCGTCACGGGCCCGCGGAAGGCGGCGACGGCCTCGCGCAGCGGCTCGTTGGCGGACAGCTCGTGGGCGTGCATCTCGGGAAAGCCGCCGCCTATGACCAGCCCCGCCGCTCCGTCCGGCAGCCGCTCGTCGCGCAGCGGGTCGAAGGCGACGACCTCCGCCCCCGCCGCGGTGAGCAGCTCGACGTGCTCGGTGTACGAGAAGGTGAAGGCCGCCCCGCCCGCCACCGCGACCACCGGCCGTGCGCCCGGCGCCGCCGGACCGGCCGCCGCCTCCCGCGGGTCCCAGGGCTCGTCCGCGAGCGGGGGAGCGCTGCGCGCCAGGGCCAGCAGCGCGTCCAGGTCGCAGCCCGCCCGGACCCGGGCGGCGAGCGTCCGCACGGCGTCGACGGCCTCGGCGCGCCGCTCCGCGACCGGCACCAGGCCCAGGTGCCGGGAGGGCGTGCCGACCGCCGTGTCGCGCCGCAGGGCCCCCAGCACGGGCACGCCCGCGCCGTCCAGGGCGTCGCGCAGCAACTCCTCGTGCCGGTCGGAGCCGACCTTGTTGAGGATCACGCCGGCGACCCGCACCCGCGGGTCCCACGAGGCGAAACCGTGCACCAGCGCCGCCACCGAACGGGACTGCGACGAGGCGTCCACCACCAGCACCACCGGCGCCCGCAGCAGCTTGGCCACATGCGCGGTGGAGGCCAGCTCGCCCATCCCGGAGGCGCCGTCGAAGAGGCCCATCACGCCCTCCACGACGGCCAGGTCGGCCCCCCGCGCGCCGTGCAGGAACAGCGGCGCGATCCGCTCCGGGCCGCACATGTACGCGTCCAGGTTGCGGCCCGGGCGGCCGGTGGCCAGCGCGTGGTAGCCGGGGTCGATGTAGTCGGGGCCCACCTTGTGCGGGGACACCGCGAGTCCGGCCTCCGCGAAGGCGGCCATCAGCCCTGTGGCGACGGTGGTCTTGCCGCTCCCCGAGGCCGGGGCCGCGACGACGAGCCTGGCTACCACTCGATGCCCCTCTGCCCCTTCTGCCCGGCGTCCATCGGGTGCTTGACCTTGCCCATCTCGGTGACCAGGTCCGCGAAGTCCAGCAGCGGCTGCGGGGCGTTGCGCCCGGTGACGACGACGTGCTGGGTGCCGGGCCGGTCGCGGAGCACCGAGACCACCTCGTCGGTGTCGATCCACCCCCAGTGCAGCGGGTAGGCGAACTCGTCCAGCACGTACAGCCGGTACGTCTCGGCGGCCAGGTCCCGCTTGACCTGCTCCCAGCCCTCGCGGGCGGCGTCCTCGCTCTCGGAGATGTCCCGCTGCACCCAGGACCAGCCCTCGCCCATCTTGTGCCAGGCGACGGTGCCGCCCTCGCCGGAGTCACCGAGCACGCGCAGCGCCCGCTCCTCCCCGACCTTCCACTTGGCGGACTTGACGAACTGGAACAC
The DNA here is from genome assembly GCA_033793685.1 of Streptomyces sp. ME19-03-3. Taxonomy (GTDB): domain Bacteria; phylum Actinomycetota; class Actinomycetes; order Streptomycetales; family Streptomycetaceae; genus Actinacidiphila. Next base: position 460,984 of record JARAXD010000002.1, read on the forward strand.
CCCGACCGGCCAGCCCTGGTTCCAGGCCCGCAGCGCGAGCCCGAAGGCGGCGGTGGACTTCCCCTTGCCGGTGCCGGTGTGCACCATCACCAGCGGTCGGTTGCGGCGCTGACGGGTGGTGAGGCCGTCCTGCGGCACGACGCTCGGCTGTCCCTGCGGCATTACGCGACCCTCCGTACGTCCCGTACCAGCGCCGCGACGCTGTCCGCGCGCAGCTCTTCCAACGTCACGGCGCTGCCGTGCAGTTCGCGTGCCAGCTCGCCGGCGAGCCCCAGCCGCACCGGCCCGGACTCGCAGTCGACGACCACCGCGGCGGTGCCCTCGGCGGCCAGCAGCCGCGCAGCACGCCCGGCCGTGCGCACCGGCTCGGGGCCGCCGGTCGCCCGGCCGTCGGTGACCACGACCAGCAGGGGCCGGCGTGCGGCGTCCCGCAGCCGCTCCACGCGCAGGACGTCGTGCGCCTTCAGCAGCCCGGCGGCCAGCGGGGTGCGGCCGCCGGTGGGCAGTTTCTGCAGGCGCGCCGCGCCCACGTCGACCGACGAGGTCGGCGGCAGCGCCAGTTCCGCCGTCGCGCCGCGGAAGGTGATCAGCCCGACCTTGTCGCGCCGCTGGTAGGCGTCGAGCAGCAGCGAGAGCACCGCGCCCTTGACCGCGCTCATCCGCTGCCGGGCGGCCATCGACCCCGAGGCGTCGACGACGAAGAGCACCAGGTTGCCCTCGCGCCCCTCGCGGACCGCCTCGCGCAGATCGTCCCGGCGGATCACCAGCCCCGGGCCGCCGCGCCCGCGCGCCCGCTGGTGCGGGGCGGCGGCGTGCACGGTGGCGGACAGGTGCAGCTTGGACAGGGCGCCGCGCGGAGGCCGGGCGCCGGTCGTCCTGCCGTGCGCGGTACGCGCTCGGGAGCGGCGGCCCGCGGCGCCCTCGCCGAGGCCGGGGACGGTCAGGGCGCGGGTCTTGAAGGGCTCGGTCGCGGCGACCGCGGCCCGTTCCCCGGCGCCCGGCGCGGCGTCCGCGCCCTCCGCCTGGGGTCCGGACTCCGCGGGCTCCCTGGGCGGGCAGATGTCCGGTGCGCCGTCGCCGCCGTCCCGGGGCGGACGGCCGCCCCCTTCGGGGCCGCCCCCTTCGGGGCCGCCGCCGTCGGGGCCGGGGTCCGGGTCGTCGTCCTCGCCGCGGTTGCGCTGCAGGGTCTCGTCGAGCTTGTCCTCGTCCAGGCCCGGCGCGTCGAAGGGGTTGCGGCGGCGCCGGTGCGGCAGCGCGAGCAGCGCGGCCTGCCGCACGTCGGCGTCGGTCACGTCGCCGCGCCCGGCCCAGGCCGCGAGCGCGGTCGCCGTGCGTGCCATGACGATGTCCGCGCGCATCCCGTCCACCTCGAAGGCCGCGCAGGTCGCCGCGATCTGGCGGAGCGCGCCGTCGCCGAGCGACACCGAGGGCAGCAGCGCCCGCGCCGCCGCGATCCGCTCCCGCAACTCCCGCTCCTCCGCCTGCCAGGCGGCGGCGAAGCCTGCCGGGTCGGCGTCGTGGGCGAGGCGCCGCCGGACGACCTCCACCCGCTCGTCGGTCTCGCGCGAGGCCGCGACCTCCACCGTGAGGCCGAAGCGGTCGAGCAACTGCGGCCGCAGCTCGCCCTCCTCGGGGTTCATCGTGCCGACGAGCAGGAAACGCGCGGCGTGGCGCACCGAGACGCCCTCCCGCTCGACGTAGGAGGCGCCCATGGCGGCCGCGTCCAGCAGCAGGTCCACCAGGTGGTCGTGGAGGAGGTTGACCTCGTCCACATAGAGCACGCCGCGGTGCGCGTCGGCCAGCAGCCCCGGCTCGAAGGCCTTCACGCCCTCCGCCAGGACCCGTTCGATGTCCAGGGCGCCGACGAGGCGGTCCTCGGAGGCGCCGACGGGCAGCTCCACCATGCGCGCCGGCCGGCTCTCGGCGCCCGCGTCCGGGCCGTGCGGCCCGTCCGGGCACGCCGGGTCCGGTGCCGCCGGGTCGCAGCCGAAGCGGCAGCCGGGCACGACGTCCACGGCAGGCAGCAGCGCCGACAGCGCCCGTACGGCGGTCGACTTGGCGGTGCCCTTCTCGCCGCGCACCAGCACACCGCCCACCGCCGGGCTGACCGCGTTCAGCAGCAGCGCCAGCCGCAGGTCCGCCATCCCGACGATCGCGGTGAAGGGGTAAGGGGCGTTCACACGGCCTCCTGGGTCGAACGGTCGTTGCGGCGGTGGTCGTCACGGACGGCCCGGCTCGGGCCCGTCGACGGGGTGCTCACGGCGCCCCCGGGGGGACGAAGGGCAGCCCGGCAGGGGGGCCCTGCTCGATCAGCCGGAGCAGGGCGCCGGTGTCGGCGTGCTCCTCGACCAGATCGCCCAGCCGGTCCAGTTGCTCCTCGCGGAGCGCGCCGAAGGTGGTGTCCGGGGCGGGCACGAAGTGCCGTCCCGCGGCCTGCGCGACACGGCGCAGGAAGCCACGGCGAAAGCCGTCGCTCTCCAGGGAGCCGTGCCAGTGGGTGCCCCAGACCGCGCCGCTGCGGCAGCCGTCCAGGAAGGGCTCGTCGCCGCCCAGCACATCGGCGACGCCGTGGTGGATCTCGTATCCCTCGACCGGTTCGCCGTACGCCTTCCCGGAGGGCCGGGCCAGGGTCTTCTCGGCGGCGAAGCGGACCCGCACCGGCAGCAGCCCGAGCCCGCGGACCGTGCCCGCGCGCGACTCGACGTCGTCCTCGATCGTCTCGGCCAGCATCTGGAAGCCCCCGCAGATCCCCAGCACCGGGCGGCCCTCGGCGGCCCGGCGGACGACCGCGTCGGCCAGGCCGCGCCGGCGCAGCCACTCCAGGGCCCGGACCGTGCCGCGGGTGCCGGGCAGTACGACGAGGTCGGCGTCGGCGAGCTCCTCCGGCCGGTCGACGAAGCGGACCAGGACGCCCGGCTCGGCGGCGAGCGCGTCCACGTCGGTGAAGTTCGACATCAACGGGACCGCCGCCACGGCGACCCGCAGGACGTCCTCACCGTGCGGCGGCGCGGTGTCGGACTCCCGGACGGCACCGCGCAGCGAGATGCGCAGCCCGTCCTCCTCGTCGATGCCCAGGCCGTGCCGGAAGGGCAGCACCCCGTAGAAGCGGCGCCCGGTCAGTGCGCGCAGCATCTCCAGACCCGGTTCCAGCAGGGAGACGTCGCCGCGGAACTTGTTGACGAGGTATCCGCAGACCAGCTCCTGGTCCTCGGGGGCGAGCAGCGCCGTCGTCCCGAAGAACGAGGCGAAGACCCCGCCCCGGTCGATGTCGCCGACCACGACGACCGGGAGCCGGGCGGCCCGCGCCAGGCCCATGTTGACGATGTCTCCCCGCCGCAGGTTGATCTCGGCCGGGCTTCCGGCGCCCTCGCAGATCACCGCGTCGTACCGGCCGCGCAGCTCCTCCAGGCAGTCCGTGACGGTGCGCAGCAGCTCCGCGCGGCTCCCGTTGTGGTAGCCGCGCGCGCTCATCTCGCCCACCGGGCGGCCCAGCAGGACGACCTGGCTCGTCCGGTCACCGCCCGGTTTGAGCAGCACCGGGTTCATCAGGGCCGAGGGCTCCACGCGCGCCGCCTGGGCCTGCATCGCCTGCGCGCGGCCGATCTCGGCGCCCTCGCGGGTCACGTACGAGTTGAGCGACATGTTCTGTGCCTTGAACGGCGCCACCGACACGCCCTGCCGCACCAGCCACCGGCAGATCCCCGCCGTGACGACGCTCTTGCCTGCGTCCGACGTCGTCCCGGCGACCAGCAGCCCCCCGCCCCTCATGCGTGCCTCCTCCGACTCCGGGCGACCGCGCCCCACGCCAGGCGGCCCCCCACCGTGACGGCCAGCGCCAGCGCGCCGACCCGCCGCGAAAGGCGCGCCGCCCGTTCGATGTCCCCGACCCGGACCGGCCGGTTCCCTGTCCCGAGCACGGGCCGGTGCTCCACCCGCCCGCCATAGGCAAGCGTCCCCCCGAGGCGTACCCCCAACGCCCCCGCGAACGAGGCCTCCACCGGCCCCGCGTTGGGGCTGGGATGCCGGCCGCCGTCCCGGCGCCAGGTCCGCCACGCACACCGGGGGTCGGGCCCGGCGAGCACCGCGAGGGCGGCGGTCAGCCGGGCACCCGGGTAGCCGGCCACGTCGTCCAGTCGGGCCGCGGCCCAGCCGAACCGCCGGTGCCGCGGCGACCTGTGACCCACCATCGCGTCGAGGGTGTTCACCGCCCGGAAGCCCACCAGGCCGGGGACGCCGCCCAGCGCGCCCCACACCAGGGCGCCCACGACGGCGTCCGAGGTGTTCTCCGCGACGGACTCCACGACCGCTCGCGCCAACTGCGCCTCGTCCAGCGCCTGCGGGTCGCGGCCGCACAGATGGGGCAGTCGCTCGCGCGCCGCCTGCGTGTCACCGGCGGACAGGGCGGCGCCGATCGCCCGCGCTTCCCGGACCAGGGAGGTCCCGCCGAGTGCGGCCCAGGTCGCAGCAGCCGTCAGGGCGACGGAAGCGGTGCCCGAACGGCGCACGGCACGGTGGAGCCCCGCCGCGGCCGCCACCGCGCCGCCCGCGCACAGGGCGGTGTGGAGGGCGCCCCGGCCGCGGTGGTCGCGCCACAGCGCGCGCTCCAGGCGGGCGGCGGCGCTGCCGAACACCGCCACGGGGTGGCCGCGGCGCGGGTCGGCGAGGGCCAGGTCGGCGAGCCAGCCGAGGGCGGTACCGGCGGCGAACGCGCACGGTGCCGCCGCGCCGGTGTCGGGTGTACGGCCGGAGCCGCGCATCACAGGAGTCCTCACTCAGGGTCCGCGCCCTGGTTCGACGTGACCGGCGACGAGAGTCTCCTGGCTCCCGGATCGGCGGCACCCCCGGCCTTCCAACCCTTCGTTCGGGGCCGTGGCCATGGGCGGGGGTCCGCTCCCCGGTGACAGTGGCGGGACCGCGCCGGATTCGCACCGGACTTCCTCTCCTGCCGCCGTTTGGCGGTTCTGATACCACCACGCCCCGCTCCGGCCGTCAACTCACCGCGGCAGCCTGTGGAAAAGAAGAAACCCCAGCTCATGGCGGGAAGCCGGAGCTGAGGTCACTTCACACCGCGCGCCGCACGGAGGCGGCGCCGTCATGGTCCGGGCGCGGGGGGCGGAACCGGGTCTCAGGAGACGATCAGGTAGATCCCGTACGCCACCGCCGCCGCGCACAGCGCGAAGGACAGGTAGGCGCCGGTGCGGGCCAGGGCGGTGGTCCCGCCCAAGGCGGTGGTGCCCTGCTTGGACAGGCCCACGATGCCGAGGGTGAACAGGCCGACGAGCCCGACGGTCACGGCGAGGCTGACGCCGAAGACGGAGCCGAGGGCAGCCCAGTCGATGTGCATGGTGCGGTTCCTTCCGGGGCTGGTGGGTCGCCGCCGTCAGGCGGAGGCCGTGGCGGGGTCGGTGTCGGCGGCGGCCGCGGTCAGACCGGCGGGCGGCGGGATCACGGCGGTGATGGCCGTGGTGATGACGCCCGGCTGCTCGACGTCTTCATGGGCGTCGTTGACATTGGTGTGGTCGATGGGCTTGCGGCGGGAGGCGAGCCAGATCGCGGTGCAGGCGGCCAGCGCCAGGACGGCGACCGTCGTGACGCCCCAGTCGCCCTGTGCGGCCAGGCGCGCGGCGCCGGCGGCGACCAGAGCGGCGGCCGGCAGGGTGAGCCCCCATGCGGCGACCATGCGGCCCGCGGTGCTCCAGCGGACGACGCCGCCCTTGCGGCCGACGCCCGCGCCCATGACGGAGCCGGAGCAGACCTGGGTGGTGGAGAGCGAGAAGCCGAGGTGCGAGGAGGCCAGGATGACGGTCGCCGCGCCGGTCTGCGCCGCGAAGCCCTGCGGCGGCTGGATGTCGGTGATGCCCTTGCCCATGGTGCGGATGATCCGCCAGCCACCGATGAAGGTGCCGAGCGCTATCGCCGTGCCGGCCGAGACGATCACCCACAGCGGCGGGTTGGAGCCGGGGGCGACGACGTTGCCGGCGATCAGGGCGAGGGTGATGACCCCCATGGTCTTCTGGGCGTCGTTGGTGCCGTGGGCGAGCGAGACGAGGCCGGCCGAGGCGATCTGCCCCGCCCGGTAGCCCTTGGCGGTGGCGGCGGGGTCGGCGTCGCGGCCGATGCGGTAGGTCAGGCGGGTCGCCAGCAGCGCGGCGACACCGGCGACCACAGGGGCGCAGACGGCCGGGATCAGGACCTTCATGACGACCGCGTCGCCGTTGACCGAGTCGAATCCGGCCGAGGCGACGGAAGCCCCGATCAGGCCGCCGAAGAGGGCGTGGGAGGAACTGGAGGGGAGTCCCGCCAGCCAGGTCAGCAGGTTCCAGACTATCGCGCCGACGAGCCCCGCGAAGATCACTTCGGGTCTGATGCCCGCGCTCTCGTCGAGGATGCCGCCGGAGATCGTCTTCGCCACCTCGACGGAGAGAAAGGCACCGACGAGGTTGAGTACGGCGGACATGGCCACCGCCGTTTTGGGCTTCAGTGCGCCAGTGGAGATGGTGGTGGCCATCGCGTTGGCGGTGTCGTGGAAACCGTTCGTGAAGTCGAACACGAGTGCGGTAATGATCACGATTCCGGTCAGGAGCGTGATGTGTTCCATTGACCCAGGTATTCGTTCGATCCGACAGTGGCGGTGGCGACCGTACGGAGTCCGGATGAACGGAAGGTGAACGAACGGCGGCGCCGCGGTGCCGGTGTGCGCGGGGGCGCTGGGGGTGCGGGCCTTCGCCGCCGAATTCCGGCTTCCGTGGTGCTTCGGTTCCCTTCCCGGGCGCCTGCGAAGAGATCCCGGTCACGCCGCGACAGCCCGTTCCGCGCATCGTTCGCCGTACCGTTCCGCCGCACCTGCTCGAGCCGCGCGGTTACGTGCAGGTTCGTCCCCGACCCCCTCGGACGGCCGGAACGAGGACGCGGTGGCGTCCCCCGCCCCGCACGCGCGGGACCGGTTCGGAGGGCCGGGCCGGGACGTTACTGTGCTCCCGAAGCGGGCGGCCAAGGCCAACCTGCCAGGACCAGCGCTCGGAGGCGGCACGGATGTCGGTGCGGAACACGGTGGCGCGGGCCTGGGCGGAGTTGCTGGACACCGCCCGGCGATCCGTCGACGACGGTCTCGTGGTCGGCACCTCCGGCAATGTGTCGGTGCGGGTGGGCGACGATCTTGTGCTCGTCACTCCCAGCGGGGTGCCCTACCACCGGCTCGGCCCGGACGACACCGTCGGCGTCGGCCTGGACGGCAGGCAGGTGATCGGCGCGCTGCGCCCGACGAGCGAGCTGGCGATGCACCTGGCGATCTACCGGCACACCGACGCGGGCGCCGTCGTGCACACCCATGCCGTCCACGCGACCGCCGTCTCCACGCTCCTGTACGAACTGCCCGCCATCCACTACATGGCCGCGGCCCTGGGCGGTCGGATACGCGTCGCCGACTACGCGACCTACGGCAGCGAGGAACTGGCCGCCAACGTGCTGCGCGCGCTCCGCGACCGCACGGGCTGTCTGCTGCGCAACCACGGCACCATCGTCTACGGCGACGACCTCGAGCAGGCCTACGACCGCACCGCCCAACTGGAGTGGATGTGCCAGGTCTGGCTTGCCGCCCGATCGGTGGCCGGCTTCTCGCCCTCGCTGCTCTCCAAACGCGAACTCGCCCGCGTCGCAGAAAGGCTGCGCGAGTACGGCCGGCCCGGGGACGAGCCGGCGCAGGAGCACGACGCGCACAAGGGCCCCGTGGCCCGCGACGCGTACCAGGTCCACGACGAGCGCGGCGGCCACGACGACGGCCAGGACGACCACGACGAGGGCCACGGCGGTCACCGGGAGCACGGCGGTCACGGGCAGCACGACGGCCACGGGGCCGTCCGCGCCGACGTGCCCCGGCCGCGTGAGGCTCCTGAGGACGAGCGGGACTGAGTCCGGACGGCCCCGCCGACTGGCCGCCTCGGGTGAGCGCGGGCGGGACCGCGCACGGACGGCCCCGGCCCACTCGCCGCGCCGGGTGAGAGCCCCGGCTCCGCGCCGACGTCCCCCGGCCGCGTGAGCCTGAGAACGAGCGGGACGGAGCACGGACGGCCCCGCCGACTGGCCGCCCCGGGTGAGCGCGCGGAGACTGGAGGCGATGCGCCTCACCACCGCGGCGGCCCTCGCCGCCACCACAGCGTTCGGTGCCGGGGCGGCCGCGGTGGCGGCCGGGCGGCATGTCTCCCAGCTTGCCCTGCGCCCGACCGCTGACGGCGTGGACCCGGACCCGCTCACCGTGCACGCCGTGACGGGGCAGGACATCACCCTCACCCGGACCCTCGGCACCTCGCGGCGCGGTGTGCACGGCCTGATCGCCGCCGGGGTCCACGCGACCGTCGGAGAGGTGCTCTCGACGGCCCCGGACTCGGTGACCCGCAGCCTGGTGCGCATCAACCGCGGCGCCATCGCGGCGGGCGACCACCTGCGGCTGACCCCGCAGGTGCACAGCGGCACCCCGAAGTCGGCCCTCGGCCTGGAGTACCAGGACGCCGAGATCCCCGCCGAACTCGGCATGCTGCCCGCCTGGTTCGTGCCCGGCGCCCGGGACGCCTGGGTCGTCCTGGCGCACGGCCTCGGCACGTCCCGCGAGCTCGGCATGAACCTCATGGCGTTCCTGGCGGAACTGCGCCTGCCGGTGCTGGCGTTCTCCTACCGCAACGACGCCGGGGCGCCCTCCTCGTGGGACGGTATCGGCCACCTCGGCGACTCCGAATGGCGCGACCTCGACGCGGCCATGCGCTACGCGGTCCGGCACGGCGCCCGGCGGCTGTTGCTGCACGGCTGGTCGACCGGCGCCACGATGGTGCTGCGGGCGGCCTGCCACTCCCCACTGCGAGCCCAGGTGTCCGGGATGGTGCTGGACTCCCCGGTGCTCGACTGGCAGAACACGGTCCGAGCGGCCGCCGCCGCGCGGGGCGCGCCCCGCGCGCTGCTGCCGCTGGGCGTGCGCGCGGCCGAGGGCCGCACCGGCCTGCACGCGGAACGGATCGCCGACGCCGCTCACCCGGAACGGCTGAACGTCCCGGCGCTCATCTTCCACGGGCCCGACGACGGGCTCGCCCCCTGGGGACCGTCCCGCGAACTCGCCGCGCAACGACCGGACCTGGTCACGCTGCACGCCGTCAGCGGCGCTTCCCACGCGGCCATGTGGAACGCAAACCCCTCAACCTACGAGGAGGCCCTCCGGCGTTTCCTCACCCCCCTCCTCTGAGGCTCCTCATATCCGGTCTTTATGTCCGTACAAAGTCATAACTTTCGCTATAATCCCGGCGCGGTCCCTCGCGGTGCGGGGACGCTCGTTTGGGTTTCCGGGTGCTCACCCGCAAGACTGCTCCCGTGACGTCCCGTATCCCGCGAGACACTCCGCTGCGTCTTGTTCCGCGCAGGCCACTCGCCACCGCGCGCCGTGCCGCCACAGTGCGGCGAAGCCGCCCGCCGCGGCCACCGGAGGGAATCCCGGCGCTGCCCGAGCTCGCCCGCAGGGCGCGCACCGAACTCTCGGACGCCGTACGGCTGGCCCGCTGGGCCGACACGGAGACCGGCGCCGCCGACCCCGGTACCGCCGGGATACTGCGCGACCCCGACGTGCTGCGGGCCGTCGCCGCCCTGGGCCTGACCGAACGGCAGGTGCGCGCCGCCTGGGACCGGGCCCGGCTGACCGGCCTGATCGAGCTGCACAAAGGAGGTGCCGCCCGACCCGGCTGGCGACTGCGCGCCTGGGACCGCGACGACACCGCGGTGCTGCGCGGTTGGGTCGCGCTCTTCGACGCGTGGTCGCTGGCGCACCCGGCGGCGCTGCGGCCGGAGTGCGCCGACGCCGATCCGTCACTGGTCGCCGAAGTCGTCGAGGCCGCTCCGCAACTGCTGTCCCTGCTCCACCTCTCCTCCGGTCCGGTCGCCGTGGCCGTGCTGCTGGACCTGTTGCGGCAGCGTGTGGCCGAGCTGCGCGCGGAGCGCCACGAGCCGCCGGCGGACGGTGGCCGCGACGAACTGCCGGCGCTGCTGGACTGGACGCTGGACGCACTCGCCCGCGTCGGCGCCCTGGAGCCCCGCGACCCGTCCCGCCCCGACGAGGTCACCATCACCGTGCTCGGCAGCTGGGCGGTGTGGGTGAAGCTCGAGCAGATCTGCGTGGCCGCGCAGGGCCCCGCCGGGCACTTCGAGCACGCCGCCGAGGAGATGCTCAAGGCCTGCGTCGGGATGCCGCCCGGCGCTGCCCGCGACGAGTACAAGGCCTGGCTGGCAGCCCGCCCGGTGGCCCAGGCGGTCGGCGAACTCCTGGACGTGGCCCGCGGCGACGACGCCCTGCTGCGTGCCCTGGCATTCGAGTCGCTGCGCGTGGTCGGCGGCCCCGCGGAACCGTCCGTCCGTGCCGCGGTCGACGAGGCAGGCCTGCGGCCCTACGCGCTGCTGTGGCTCGCCGAGCACGAGGGCTCGGACCCGGAGGACATCGCCGCGCTGCTCACCCGCGAGGAGTCCACCTGGCTGTGGGTGGACACCGCCGCCGCCGTGGCCGACCACGGCGAGAGCCATCTGCTGGTGAGCCATCTCGAGACCGCCGTCCAGGGCTCGGTCGCCCGCCTGCTGGAGGAGTTGCGCCACGCCGGCCACCCCCGCACCGTGCAGGTGCTGGTCGCCCTCGCCGCCGCGCATCCCGACCCGGCCCTGTCCAAGATGATCCGCCGGGCCGCCTTCCAGGTGCACACCGGAGCGTGACAGGGGCTACGCCGGTATCCGCGGCATGTAGGTGCCGAAGGACCAGAGATTGCCCTCCGGGTCGCGGGCCGTGTAGTCCCGCGACCCGTAGTCCTGGTCGGTGAGTGGCAGCACCACCTCGGCCCCCGCGGCCACGGCGCGCTCGTGGTGGGCGTCGGCGTCCTCCACCACCACGTACACCGACGCGGCACCCAGGCCCGCGGCGAGCCGGCCGAACGCGGTGTCCGACCGCTCGCTGCCGAGCATCACCACGCCGTTGCCGTACGCCAGTTCCGCGTGCTGCACCGTGCCGTCCTCGCCTTCGTACACCGCGATCCCGGTGAAGCCGAAGGCCTGTTCGAGGAACGCGACGGCGGCCTTCGCGTCCTTGTAGCGCAGCGCCGGGTAGACGGTGGGCGCGGTTTGCTCACGAGCCATGGTGATCACTCTCCGTTCCGGGAACCTGACGTTCCGTGCGACGTCGGGTCCCATTCTGGCAGGGAGGTCCGACAACGGCCCCGGGCGCGGACATTCCTGCTGTTCAGCGCCCGAAAGTGTCGCAGTCGCCCGGGTCGCCGGCGCTCAGTCCTGTGGTGAACCACTGCTGCCGCTGCGCGGAGGAGCCGTGCGTCCAGGCCTCCGGCGCCACCCGGCCCTGCGTCCGCGACTGGATGGCGTCGTCGCCGACCGCCGCGGCCGCGTCCAGCCCCCGGCGGATGTCCTCCTCGTCCAGCGCGCTGATCATCGGGCTGCCCGTGTCCTCGTCCAGGGTCCGGGTGGCGTTCCGCGCCCACACGCCTGCGAAGCAGTCGGCCTGCAACTCCACGCGCACCGAGTCGCTGCCCGGGCCGGTGAGCCGGTCCTGCGCCTTGCCCAGTGTCCCCGTGAGGTTCTGCACGTGGTGCCCGTACTCGTGGGCGACGACGTAGCTCTCGGCGAACGGTCCGCCCTGCGCGCCGAAACGGTCGGTCAGGGTGGAGAAGAAGTCCAGGTCCAGGTAGACCTTGCGGTCCAAGGGGCAGTAGAAGGGCCCCGACTCGGGGTCGGCCACCCCGCACGCGGTGCGCATCGGCTGGTCGAAGAAGACGGTCGGCGCGGGCTCGTAGGTCATGCCGCGGTCGCGGAACTCCGACGCCCAGTACGCCTGCACATTGTTGATCACTCCGACCATGCGGCAGTCCCGGCGGGAGCCGGCGTCCGCCCCGGTACGGCAGCCGGCGGCGAGATCCGGGCCCGAGGCGCTGCCCGGGGCCCGGTCCGGAGGGTCGGAGAGCCCCAGCTGGTCGGGGCTGATGCCGAAGACCAGCCCGATCACCAAAACGATCAGCCCGGCGAGGCCACCCCCCACCAGCTTGCCCCGGGGTCTGCCGCCGGACGGCCCGCCGCTTCGCCGATCCTCCACCTGGGACGTGTCGAGCGATGCGTCGTCGTCGAACTGCATACCTCCGATTATCGACCGATATATCTCTTCGGGTCCTGTGCGCCGTCGGTACGGGCGCAGCCGCGGCCACCGCCGGAGGGCCCGCTGTCCGGCCCCGCCGGAAAACCGCCTGCCGGGCCCCCGCGCCACCCCCGCTAGACTGGGGGCATGGCAGTGATCCTCACGCATTAGACGGCGTCCGGCCGCGAACACCTCGCACCCACGTCCGACTGCCGTCCGACACGCCCAGGAGCTTCTTCCCGTGATTACTGCCACCGGCATCGAGCTGCGCGCCGGAGCCCGCGTCCTCATCGAGTCCGCCTCCTTCCGCATCGCCCGCGGCGACCGCGTCGGTCTGGTCGGCCGCAACGGCGCGGGCAAGACCACCCTCACCAAGGTGCTCGCGGGCGAGGGCCTGCCCGCCGCCGGCACCGTGACGCGTTCCGGTGAGGTCGGTTATCTGCCCCAGGACCCGCGCACCGGCGACCTCGACGTCCTGGCCCGGGACCGCATCCTGTCCGCCCGCGGTCTGGACACCGTGCTCCGCAAGATGCGGGAGAACGAGGAGCGGATGGCCAACGGCAAGGGGGCCACCCGCGACAACGCGATGAAGAAGTACGCGCGGCTGGAGACCGAGTTCCTCACCAAGGGCGGCTACGCCGCCGAGGCCGAGGCCGCCACCATCGCCGCCGCACTTGGCCTGCCCGACCGGGTCCTCGCCCAGCCGCTGCACACCCTCTCCGGCGGCCAGCGCCGCCGCGTCGAGTTGGCCCGCATCCTGTTCTCGGACGCCGACACCCTGCTGCTGGACGAGCCGACCAACCACCTGGACGCCGACTCCATCCTGTGGCTGCGGGACTTCCTCAAGACCTACCGCGGCGGCTTCATCGTCATCTCCCACGACATCAACCTGGTCGAGACGGTCGTCAACAAGGTCTTCTACCTGGACGCCAACCGCTCCCACATCGACGTCTACAACATGGGCTGGAAGCAGTACCTCACCCAGCGCGAGGCCGACGAGAAGCGCCGCAAGCGCGAGCGCGCCAACGCCGAGAAGAAGGCCGCGACACTCAACGCCCAGGCCGACAAGATGCGCGCCAAGGCCACCAAGACCGTCGCCGCCCAGAACATGGCGCGCCGCGCGGACAAGTTGCTGTCGGGGCTGGAGGCGGTGCGGCAGTCCGACAAGGTCGCCAAGCTGCGCTTCCCCGACCCCGCGCCGTGCGGCAAGACCCCGCTGACCGCCGAGGGCCTGTCCAAGTCGTACGGCTCACTGGAGATCTTCACCGACGTCGATCTGGCCATCGACAAGGGTTCCCGGGTCGTCATTCTCGGCCTCAACGGCGCCGGCAAGACGACGCTGCTGCGGCTTCTGGCGGGCGTGGAGCAGCCCGACACCGGCGAGGTCGTCCCCGGCCACGGTCTCAAGCTCGGCTACTACGCCCAGGAGCACGAGACCCTGGACCCCGACCGGACTGTGCTGGAGAACATGCGCTCCGCGGCACCCGACATGGACCTGGTCGCCGTCCGCAAGATCCTCGGCTCGTTCCTCTTCTCCGGCGACGACGTCGACAAGCCCGCCGGCGTGCTCTCCGGTGGCGAGAAGACCCGGCTCGCCCTGGCCACCCTGGTCGTCTCGAGTGCCAACGTGCTCCTGCTCGACGAGCCCACCAACAACCTCGACCCGGCCAGCCGTGAGGAGATCCTCGGCGCGCTGCGCACCTTCACGGGTGCGGTCGTCCTCGTCACCCACGACGAGGGCGCCGTGGAGGCGCTGCAGCCGGAGCGGATCATCCTCCTCCCCGACGGTGTCGAGGACCTGTGGGGCCAGGGCTACGCCGACCTCGTCGCGCTCGCCTGACCTTCCTGGCGCCCGTGCCGATCATCCGTGTGGATCACTCCACCGGATCATTCGGCCGACGAGTGATCCTTCATCTGTGTGAGAACGGCTCGTACATCGGCGCGGCGGTGTGCGGGATGCCGGACGCATGGACGGATCAGCCGCGTCACATGGGGGAATTCCTCATCGGTACGGGTGACCTGCCGTTTCTCCGCCGGGCTCGGGAAAGCGCCGGGGAAAGAGCCGCGGAATACCCGATTCCAGCCGGCCGGCGCCGCGTGTCCGTGTCAACGAAGCGCCGAATGTTGTCGCACGGACCTTGCCGAATGGGTGGCCAGGAAGCCTCCTAGGGGTGATCATGAGAGTCACAGAGCGCACTTCCCTAGAGGAGGCACGGGTGGCCGAGACTCTGAAGAAGGGCAGCCGGGTGACCGGCGCCGCGCGCGAAAAGCTCGCGGCAGACCTCAAGAAGAAGTACGACGGTGGAGCAAGCATCCGGGCGCTGGCCGAGGAGACCGGACGCTCGTACGGCTTCGTCCACCGGATGCTCAGCGAGTCCGGCGTGACCCTGCGTGGTCGCGGCGGAGCGACACGGGGCAAGAAGGTTTCCACGGCCTGACGCAGCCCGGGAGACTCGCGCAGCGGCTCGGGATCGTGGCGGGACCACCCGGTCGCGGAAACAGCCGACCGGGTGGTTACTCTTCGGTAATCCAGACTGCGGATCACCAGGAGGTGCCCGATGTCCGACCCCACTGTGCTGCTGGAGCGTGACGGCGTACGACTCGTGACGGAGGATTCCGTCGCCACCGTCACGCTGTGCAACGCGGTGAAGCGCAACGCTCAGACCCCCGCCCTGTGGCGGGCTCTGGTCGAAGCAGGCCGACTGCTCCCGGGCAGCGTACGGGTCGTCGTGCTCCGCGCGGAGGGTGTGTCCTTCTCCGCGGGGCTGGACCGCCGGGCCCTCACGCCTGAGGGCATCGACGGCGAGCCGTCGTTCCTCGACCTCGGACGCGCTCCCGAGGGCGAACTCGACGCCACGATCGCCGAGTACCAGTCGGCATTCACCTGGTGGCGGCGCCACGACCTCGTCACCATCGCCGCCGTGCAAGGGCACGCCATCGGGGCCGGTTTCCAGCTCGCCCTCGCCTGCGACCTGCGCGTCGTCGCCGACGACGTGCAGTTCGCCATGCGCGAGACCAGCCTGGGACTGGTACCCGACCTCGCCGGCACCAAGCCGCTGACCGAACTGGTCGGCTACGCCAGGGCGCTGGAGATCTGCGCCACGGGCCGCTTCGTGGACGCCGCGGAGGCCCGCGCCACCGGTCTGGCCAACATCGTCGTGCCGGCGGACGAACTGGACGCCACCGTCAAGGATCTTGCGGGCGCCCTGCTGACCGCACCGCGCGACGCGCTGATCGAGACGAAGGCCCTTCTCCGTGAGGCCTGTGGCCGGACGTACGAGGAGCAGCGCGCCGCCGAGCGCGCCGCGCAGGGGCGCCGGCTGCGGGACCTGGCGGGCGTGGGGGACTAGCCGTAGCGGCGCGGGTGAGACGCTCGAGCCCGCCGCCGGCCTGCGACCGGTGAAGGCCGGGATCGCTTGTGGGGGTCCCGGCCGCAGCCGGCAGGTCGCGCCGGCCCGGCAAAAGCGGTCTAGACGGCGGTGTGGAGGTGGCCGGTGCCGGAGTTCTCGCGGCCGGGCCGGGACTGCGCGGCCTGGCGCGCCGGGGACGCCCGGGCTTCTCGATGTCGACCCGGACCGGTTCGCAGGGGCGGCCCCGCCCGGAGCGGGCTCACGCCAGCGCGTCCGGTGGCGCGTCCGTCCCGCGTGCTCAGCGGGTGAACTGCTGGTCCCCCAGGGCCGACAGCAGTTCCAGTTTGCTGCGGCTGTCCGTGCCGGGACGAGGCGTCATCACCACCAGCAACTGCGCGCGGTTCTCACTGAACAGCACTTGGCAGTCGAATGCGATGCGCCCGACCGCCGGGTGTACCAAGACCTTGCGGTCGTCATAACGTGCCGTCAGAACCTCGTGCCGCTCCCACAGTTCGGCGAACTCGGCGCTGCGGCGGAGCAGCTCGTCAATGATGTGCCGTGCCCTCGGCTCGCCGGCGTCCACGGTCAGAGCCGCGCGCAGCGCCGCCACATGGATCTCGCTCTGATGCGCGTGATCCTCTTCGGGGAAGCGGAGGCGTTCGGCCGGGTCGGTGAACCAGCGGTAGTAGGCGCTGCCTGCCAGTCCGGAGTGCCGGGTGTGATCGCCGAGCAGAGCCACGGCGAGCGGGTTGTGCGCGAAGGTCTCCCCGAGATCCGACATCACCAGGGCCGGAGCGCCGTCGAGAAGTTCGAAGACGCGCAGCAGCGCGGGGCTGACCTGATCGGACCGCCGGACGCGGGCGGGCGTGTCGAGTCCGACGAGCCGGAACAGGTGATCGCGTTCGTCCTGGGTGAGGCGGAGCGCACGTGCCAGGGAGGCGGCCACCTGCTGGGTGGGCTGCGGCCCGCGCTGCTGTTCCAGCCGGGTGTAGTAGTCGGTGGAGATGCCCGCCAGAGCGGCGACCTCCTCGCGCCGCAGTCCCCGGGTGCGTCGGCGTCCGCCCGGCGTCACTCCGACGTCGGCGGGCTGGAGCGTGTCACGTCGCCGGCGGAGGAAGTCCGCCAGCTCTTCTCTGTTCACCCGTTCATGGTCGCACTTCTCCCCATTGCCCTGATCCGGCATTGCCGTGATCGCGCATTGTCCTGGTCCGGCATTGCCGTGATCGGGCATTGCCCTGGTCCGGCCGCGAGCCAGGGACCGGCGATCCGTGGATGAACGCTCCTCTACCGCCTGCGCCCCCGCGGATCACACAGTGGGCGAGAAGGCCGCTTCGGCCTCTGCGGCGAAAGAGGGAGTCCCATGAAGCCCACGGGCAACACGATCCTGATCACCGGCGGTACGTCCGGAATCGGCCTGGGTCTGGCGCAGCGCTTCGCGAGCGCCGGCAACGCGGTGATCATCACAGGCCGGCGCAAGGAGCTGCTCGACCGCATCAGCGCCGAGCACCCCGGCATCGAGGCACATGTGCTCGACGTCACCGACCCCGGTGCCATCGCCGACGTCAGCGCCAGAGTCGTCGCGGCACACCCTGAGCTGAACGTCGTGGTCAACAACGCCGGCGTCATGCTGCCGGAGAACCTGCGGGAAGGCGGCTGGCTCACGGTGTCCGAGGACACCGTCGCGACCAACCTGCTGGGTCCCCTCCGGATGACCTCCGCGCTCCTGCCCCACCTGCTCGGCCGGGAGGAGGCCGCCGTGATCAACGTCTCGTCGGGACTGGCGTTCGTGCCGCTGCCGGTCGCACCGACGTACAACGCGACAAAGGCGGCGATCCACTCGTTCAGCGAGAGCCTGCGCGTCCAGCTCGCCGACACCTCGGTGCAGGTGATCGAACTGGTCCCGCCCCCGGTACGCACCACGCTCATGGGCCAGCAGGACGACGAGCGCTCCATGCCGCTGGAGGACTACCTCTCCGAGACGATGTCGCTGCTCCAGTCGGCGCCCGAGGCCGGGGAGATCCTGGTCGAGCGGGTGAAGTTCCTGCGCGAGGCGGAGGCCAAGGGCACCTACGGCGAGGTGCTCAGCCTGCTCAGCAGCATCTGAGCGCTGACCGAGGCGCCCTGACCGAGGCGCCCTGGGCGCCCGGCGCGGCCCCGCCGCTCACCGCCACGACGGCCGCACGACGTACGCACATCTCCCACCACCCGCCCCGCCGCCGGTGCGCCGGGCGGGGCTCACCGGGGCCGCGCAAGCCGCCCACCAGCCGCACCACGGTGCCGACGGCGTGCCGCCGTCGGCACCGATCCACTCATCACGGAAAACAAGGTTCGTCATGTCCCATCCCGGATCGCCACTTCGGTTCAGCGTTTCGTCCCCGACCATCGACGGGTCCGCCGTCGCGGGCGACGGCTCCTTCGACGTCATCAACCCAGCGACCGGGCGGGCGTTCCTGACCGCGCCGACCACGTCGCCGGCGCTCCTCGACACCGCCTTCGAAGCGGCGGTCCGCGCCTTCCGCCCCTGGAGCTCCGACGAGGACGGGCGGCGGTCCGCGTTGCGCCGCGCGGCCGATGTCCTCGCAGCCGACGAGGACATCGCTCCGCTGCTCACCATGGAGCAGGGCAAGCCACTGGAGCAGGCGCGGATGGAGGTCCAGGGGACCGCGGGGTGGCTGCGCTACTACGCCGACCTCGAGCTGGGCCGGGAGATCATCCAGGAGGACGACTCGACGCTGGTGGAGGTCGTGCGCCGGCCCCTTGGGCCCGTCGCGGTGATCACACCGTGGAACTATCCGCTCTTCCTCGCCGCGGCCAAGATCGGTCCGGCGTTGCGGGCGGGCAACACCGTCGTGCTCAAACCCTCCCCGTACACGCCCCTGACCTCGCTCCGACTCGGCGAGATCCTGCGGGACGTCTTCCCGCCGGGCGTCTTCAACGTCGTCAACGGGGGCGATGAGCTCGGCGCGGCCATGAGTGCCCATCCACTGGCTCGCAAGATCACTTTCACCGGGTCCACGGCTGTGGGCAAGAAGATCGCCGCGGCGGCGGCCCCGGATCTCAAGCGCCTCACCCTGGAACTCGGTGGAAACGACCCGGCCATCGTGCTCGACGACGCCGACATCGAATCCACCGCACGGGCGCTGTTCGAGCGGGGGTTCATCAACAACGGCCAGTCGTGCATCGCCCCCAAGCGGGTCTACGCGGCGCGATCGGTGCTGCCGCGGTTGGCCGACGCGCTGGCCGAGCTCGCTCGTGGGGCGAAGGTGGGCGACGGCATGCTGCCCGGTACCGAGTTGGGGCCCCTGAACAACAGGGCCCAGGTCGAGCGCGTGACGGACCTCGTTTCCGACGCCATCGCGCACGGGGCCACGCCGTTGGCCGGCGGAACCCGGATCGAGGGCCCCGGATTCTTCTACGCACCGACCATCCTGACCGGTGTCGACGACGGTGTCCGGATCGTGGACGAGGAACAGTTCGGCCCCGTGCTTCCGCTGGTCGCCTACGGGGACGTCGACGAGGCCGTCGCCCGCGCCAACGCCACGCAGTTCGGCCTCGGGGCGTCCGTCTGGGGAACCGACACGGACCGCGCCGCCACGGTCGCCGAACAGCTTGACGCGGGCATGGTGTGGATCAACGGGCACACCGAAGTCGCCTACCACTTCCCCTTCCCCGGTGCGAAGTGGAGCGCGCTCGGCGTCGAAGGCGGCCGCTGGGGCTTGGAGGCGTTCGGCGAGTTGAAGATGGTGCACCGCCGGAAGGCACCCGCGCGGCGGGCATGACGGGGTGGGAGGCGGTGCTTCCCGCCCACGGCCCGCCCACGGGCGTCCACGGCCCGGCCGAGGACCTCTGCCGCGCATGAGCCGGCCGGTCCTCGGCCGACGCCCGCCTCCTCCCGCCACCACGCGCGGCCGCCCGGTCCGCCGCCCCGTCCCTGATCGCCGCATCCTCCCGGCGCGACGGGGCATGCCCCCATAGTGTGGGGCACGGAGCAGCCCGTACCGCTCCCGCCGTCGCGGATCCGAAGGGAAGAGGTGCGATGACCGAGACCGCTCAGCAGGCGGAAGCGGGCCGGACCCTGGAGAAGGGGACCAGCCCGGCCGGCGACGGCACGGCGGGACGGAGAGCGCCCCTGGGCGACCCCGCCACGCGCGGACGGACCACCATCGCGGACGGAGTCGTAGAGAAGATCGCCGGGCTCGCCGCGCGTGACGTGGAGGGCGTGCACGCCCTCGGCTCGGGTGCGTCCCGCGGCTTCGGAGCGGTGCGCGACCGGGTGCCCGGCGGCAGATCGGTGACCCGCGGGGTGCGGGCCGAGGTGGGCGAGGTGCAGACCGCCCTCGACCTGGACATCGTCGTCGACTACGGGGTCTCCATCGTGGCGGTGGCGCACGGGGTCCGCGAGAACGTCATCGCGGCCGTGGAGCAGATGACCGGCCTGGAGGTCATCGAGGTCAACATCGCGGTGGGCGACGTCAAGCTGCCCGAGGACACGGACGACGCGGACCAGGAGCAGCGGGTCCAGTGACGGGCCTGCGGGAGGGAAGCGGGGAGCGGACGATGAGCATGGCCGTGCTCGGCTTGATCGTCGGGATGGCGCTCGGATTCGCCGGGTACTTCGGTGGGTTCGCGGCCTTCCTGCTGGTGGCGGCCCTCGGCGCCGTCGGGTTCGTCGCCGGCCGGTTCCTCGACGGCGACCTCGAGCCGGGGGAGTTCTTCCGCGGCCGCGACCGCAGGCGGTGAGTGGCGCAGTGACGGCCGCGGTGCCGACGCCCCCCGTACCGCCCCCCGTCCCGGGAGAGCGCGGCTCGCTGCGCCTCGCCGACCGGGTGCTGGCGAAGATCGCTTCCCAGGCCGCCCGCGAGGCGCTCGCCGGCGCCCCCCGCGGGGAGTACGTGCCGCGCGGCGCGCGCCCGCGGGCCGGTGTCTCCGTCCGGCGCGAGCAGGTGTACGTACGGCTCTCCGTCGAACTCGGCTACCCGGTGGACATCGCCGCGGTGTGCCGGTCGGTGCGCCGGCATGTCGCCTCCCGGGTGGAGGAGTTGACCGGCTCGACCGTCCTCGGGGTGACGGTGGAGGTCGAGCGCCTGCACGCCCGGTCCGCCGACGTCGCGCAGGAGGGGAGGGTCCGGTGAGCGGGCCCCACCCGGCGTCCTCCCCTCCGCCCGCGCCGGCGCCGCCCCTACCGCCGCCGTCCGGTTCCCGCCCGCGGCGCCTGTGGTCCGCGCGCCGCGTCCCGGCCGCGGTCACCGCCGCCGTCCTGGCCGTCGTGGCCGGGGTGCTGCTCTACGACATCGCCGCCGTCCGCGCCGGACGGCCCGGGGCGGCCTGGCGCCGGATCATCGAGGCGGAACTCGCCACCCGCCCGCTGGACGACCCATGGATCCTGGCCGGGGCATCCGCTGCGGTCGTGCTCGGGCTGTGGCTGCTCGTCCTCGCTGTCACCCCGGGCCTGCGCGGCGTGCTCGTGATGCGACGCACCGGAAGGTCCCCCGTACGGGCGGGACTCGACTGCCACGTCGCCGAACTTACCCTGCGGGACCGCGCGGTGGAGGTGTCCGGGGTGCGCTCGGCGCGCGTGACGGTCACCCGCCGCACCGCCACGGTGCGGGCCGTGGTCGCCTTCGGTCGGACGGAGGCGGTCCGCGCCGACCTGGCGGAGGCTCTGGCCGAGGCCGTGGAACAGTTGGGTCTCGCCCGGCCGCTCGGCATCGTGCTGCACGTCCGTCGTATGGGTGGGGGGTGAGGCGCGGTGCGCGCCGCCGTCAACCGGGTCGTCCTCGGCCTCATCGGGCTGGTCCTGGTGCTGCTCGGCGCCGTCGCGCTGTGGTCCGCGACGGGGTTGCTGCGCCGGCCGTACACCGGGCGGGACGACGTGCTGCTCAGCGAGGGCGACCGGGCCCGGTACGACGGCACCGCCTGGTGGTGGCCCGTGGTGATCGGCGCGCTGACCCTGATCGTGCTGTGCGCCCTGTGGTGGCTGCTGGCCCAGGTGCGTGAGCGCGGACTGCGTCGGCTGGCGGTGGACGCCGACGACGACGGCGTGGCTCTGCTGCGCGGCCGGGCGCTGGAGGAGGTGATCGCCGCCGACGCCGAGCAATTGCACGGCGTCGACCACGCCACCGCCACCCTCATGGGCACACCCACCGCGCCCCGCGCGCGGCTGCAGCTCGCCCTGTCCCCGGACGCCGTCCCCGGCGACGTCCTCGCCGGACTGGACTGCGCCGTCCTGGACCGCGCCCGCGTCAGCGCCGGTCTTCCCTCGCTCCCGGCCGAGGTCCGCCTGCGCGCCGTCAGCCGCCCCGCGGCCCGCGTCAGTTGAGCGGGCGGGGCCGGTCGCGGTGACAGGCCTGCGGCCCTGCGCCGCGCCCCGCGCGCGCCGCCGACCACCCGCTCCCGAGCCGCGCCCCGCGCGCGCCGCCGACCACCCGCTCCCGAGCGGCGGCGAAGCGCCGCCCGCACCCCGCGCCGCGAGGACGTACTCCCCGTCCTCTCAGCCCGGGGTTCTCGACGTCATCGGGCCTTCTCGCGGCCGGACAGCGTCAGCGCGGTGTTGACCAGGCCGATGTGGCTGAACGCCTGCGGGAAGTTGCCGAGCTGGCGTTTGTCGACCGGGTCCCACTCCTCCGCCAGCAGGCCGACGTCGTTGCGCAGGCCGAGCAGCCGCTCGAACAGGCGGCGGGCCTCGCCGGTGCGGCCGATGCGGTGCAGGGCCTCGGCGAGCCAGAACGAGCAGGCGAGGAAGGCGCCTTCGCCGCCGGGCAGCCCGTCCACGCTGCTGTCCTCCAGGGTGTAGCGGCGCACGAAGCCGCCGTGGTCCAGTTCGCGGCGCACCGCCTCGACCGTACCGACCACCCGGCTGTCGGTGACGGGCAGAAAGCCCACCTGGGGGATGAGCAGGGTGGCCGCGTCCAGCTCCTTCGAGCCGTAGTACTGGGTGAAGGTGTTGCGCTCGGGATCGAAGCCCTTGCGGCACACCTCGCGGTGCACCTCGCCGCGCATCGCCCGCCACGCGTCCGCGTTGCCGGACAGGTGCGGCCGGCTCTCCAGGGTGCGTACCGCCCGGTCGGCGGCGGCCCAGGCCATCACCTTGGAGTGCACGAAGTGCCGCCGGTCGCCGCGCACCTCCCACAAGCCCTCGTCGGGCTCGTGCCATGCGCTCTCCAGGAAGTCCATCAGTGCGCGCTGCACCGCCCAGGCGTGCGGTCCGTCGCGCAGTCCGAAGCTGCGGGCGAGGAAGAACGAGTCGAGGACCTCGCCGTAGACGTCCAGCTGGAGCTGCCTGGCCGCGGCGTTGCCGGTCCGTACCGGCAGGGACGCCTCGTAACCCGGCAGCCAGTCCAGCTCCTGCTCGGGCAGCCGGCGCTCGCCGGCCAGCCCGTACATGATCTGCAGGTCGGCGGGGTCGCCGGCGACGGCGCGCAGCAGCCAGTCGCGCCAGTGGTAGGCCTCCTCGAGGTAACCGGTCTCGACCAGCACGTTCAGGGTGAGCGTCGCGTCGCGCAGCCAGCAGAAGCGGTAGTCCCAGTTCCGCACTCCCCGGATCTCCTCGGGCAGTGAGGTGGTCGCCGCCGCGACGATGCCGCCGCTGGGCGCGTACGTGAGCGCCTTGAGGGTGATCAGCGAACGCAGCACCGCGTCCCGCCAGGGACCGTCGTAGCGGCACTTCGCCGACCAGGCGGCCCAGTCGGCGCAGCTGTGCTCGAGGGCGCGGAAGGGCTCGACCAGGCGCGGCCGGTTCTCGTGGGAGGGATGCCAGGTCAGGGTGAAGGCCACCCGCTCGCCCTCGGCGACGGCGAAGTCGGCGTGAGTGGCGAAGTCCTTGCCATACATCGGCACCTGGGGTTCGGTGCGCAGCCACACCGCGTCCGGCCCGGCGATCGCGATGCGGTGGCCGTCCGTACGGCGCATCCAGGGAACGACCCGCCCGTAGTCGAAGCGCAGTCGCAGCTCGCTGGTCATCGCGACGCGCCCGCGCACGCCCTCGACGATGCGCATGACGTCCGGCGCGCGATCGCGCTGCGGCATGAAGTCGATCACCTTGGCGGTGCCGTCGCGCGTCTCCCACACGCTCTCCAGCACCAGGGTGCCCTCGCGGTACGAGCGGCGGGTGCAGGGCTCCTCGTGCCAGGCGGAGGCCGGGGCGATCCGCCAGTTGCCGTTGTCCTCGTCACCCAGCAGCGCGGCGAAGCAGGCGCCGGAGTCGAAGCGCGGCAGACACAGCCAGTCGATGGATCCGCTCCTGGAGACCAGCGCCACGGTCTGCAGGTCACCGATGACCGCGTAGTCCTCGATCAGTGCCGCCACGATCGGCCTCCGTCTCGCCCGTACGGGGCTCCCCGCTACGAGAGTGCCCCCGGTGCTAGGGCGACGCGACCGCAGCGGTGGCCGGCGCGGTGGTAGCGCCCTCCGGCGCCGCGGCGACGCGGGCGGCGAGCCGCTCCCTCCGCTCCCGGCGGACGAGGATGACCCAGCCGACCGGCACCATGGCGGTGAACAGCCACCACTGGACCGCGTACCCCATGTGCATGCCGATGCTGCTGTGGTCCGGGTCCGGGATCAGCTCCGGCTGCCGCCCCGAGGGCTTGGGGGAGGTCGTCGCCAGTTCGAGGTAGCCGCCGACCGGCCGCTCCGCCGCCGGCAGGTCCTGCGCCACCATCCCGCTGTTGATCAGCATGATCATGCGGTCGGGCAGTCCGCCCTTGTTCCGGATGCCGGTCGTCGCGGTCGTCTCGTCCGGGCGCAGCCGGCCAGTGACGGTGATCTCGCCCGACGGGGCAGCGGGGACCTTCGGGAACTTCGTCAGATCGGTGCCGGCCGAGATCCAGCCCCGGTTGACCAGCACCGACCGGCCGTCCGCGAGGACCAGCGGGGTGATCACGTGGTAGCCGACGCTGTCCCCGTCGGCGGCGGTGCGCTGCCGGGCGACGACCTCGTGCGCGGTGTCGTAGCGACCGGTCGCGGTGACCGTTCGGTAAAGATCCCGCTGGGGCACGGCCGCGCCCGGGGCGGTCAGCGACTCCACCGGCACGGGCTTCGCCTCGAGGTTGTCCGCGATCAGGTGGTTACTGGCCACCCGGCGCTCGTGCCGGTGCAACTGCCAGAAGCCCAGCTCGACCATCACGGGCATGAGGAGCAGTGCGATCAGGGTGAGGATCACCCACTGCCGGGACAACAGGAAGCGGTACACCCCATGACCGTACAACTCGGTCGGGGTGGAGCTGTCCGCAGGGGTCGTGTGGCGTCGCGGTGCGTCGTCGTGCCCAGCGGTCGACGTGCTTCGGTCGTCGTGCTCCGGTTGTCGTGCCCGCGTCTCGCGGTGCTCAGCCGGCGCCAGGCAGCGAGCCGACCCGGTCGACGATGCCGCTGCGGCCCTCCGCCTTCGAACAGTGACCGCCGCAGTACCAGTGGCCGTCGACCTCGACCCCGTGGCCGACGATCCGTACCCGGCAGTGCTCGCAGATGGGCGCCATCCGGTGGATGGCGCACTCGAAGCTGTCGAAGACGTGCACCGCCCCCTGGGCGTGCACTTCAAAGCTCATCGCGTAGTCGTTGCCGCATACTTCGCATCGGGCCATGAGGCCCAGGGTGCGGGCCGCGCCCTGGCGCGGCAATCGGCGGCGGGGTGCGTCGCGGGGGCATCACCCGGACGGCGGCGTCAGCCGTGCACGTCCGGCGCGGGGGCGACGTCCCGCAACAGTTCGGCGAAGCGGCGCTCGTCGAGGACCGGGGTGCCCAGCTGCCGGGCCCGCAGGGCCTTGGTGGTGAGGGCGTCCGGGTCGTTGGTCACCAGGGCACTGGTCAGCCGGCTCACCGAGGACGACACGTGCAGACCCGCCTCCGTCGCGCGGTCCTCCAGCAGTTCGCGGTCGATGCTCGTGTCGCCCGAAAAGGCGATCCGCATTCCCTGGACCAGGGGTCCCCCGGGCGCCAGCCGCCCGGGATTGGGGTAGGGGCAGGCCGGGCGCTTCCGTGACGGCCGCCAGCTCATGGGCCGGTACGTGCTGCGGTAGCCGGCGGAGGTCGACTGCCGGGGGACGGCCGTGTCGACCCATTCCGTCAGGGGGCGGCAGGCGTGCAGCGGCAACCGGAGTCCGCCCGCCGCGGCCTGCCGCAGGCTGGGGCGGAAGACCTCCGCCAGGACGCGCGCATCGTCCAGTGCGTGGTGCGCGCGCTGCTGGACAACGCCGAAGTGCGCGGCCAGCGACTCCAGCTTGTGGTTGGCCAGCGGCAGCGCCAGTGCCTTGGAGAGCACAATGGTGCACAGCCGGTGCTGCACGTGCGCCACGGTGCCTGCCCGCGCGAACTCCCGGGCGAGCATGGACCAGTCGAAGACCGCGTTGTGGGCGACGAACACCCGGCCCGACAGCCGTCGCGCCAACTCTTCGGCGACGTCGCCGAAGAGGGGGGCGTCGGCCAGCATGTCGGAGGTGAGGCCGTGGATCCAGACCGGACCGGGGTCCCGCTGGGGGTTCACAGGGGTGTACCAGTGGTCCTGCACCTCGCCGCGGGCGTCCAGCCGGTACACGGCCGCGGACACTATCCGGTCGTCGCGGCCGAGGCCGGTGGTCTCGACGTCCACGACGGCGTATCCGTCGGGGTAGGCCTTCGGCCACGACGGCTGCGGAAGCTGGGGCGCGTGCATGGAGGAACACAATACGGGCGGCGGCCGACACCGCCTCCCGCCACCCGCTCCTGGCGCACCGTCGAAAGCCTCCGCGGGCGGCGGTACGGGGCGGCGCGCCGGGGCGTGACGCCGCCTCGACGGCGCAACCGGCCGTTCCGGTAGATCGGTTGGCCTCCGTGAGGACCGTCGGCGGTCGGCGCGGTGGAAAGCGCCGCGGAAAGCGCGTGGAGCCGGGCCGCGGCCCCTTGCGCCCTGTACAGCCTGCCGCCGACGGCGAGGGCGACGGGCGCGGTGTCACCCGGTCCGTGGGCGCCGGCGCCGGCCGGGGTGTTCGTCCTGTTTCTCCGGCCCCCGCCGGCGAGGCCTGCCGCGGGCCTGCGAGGCTCCCCAGCGGCGGGCTGCCGGGACGCCCACCGGCCGGTGGCGCGCGGTTCCCGCTCCCCACCGGCCGGTACGGTGGTACGACCATTGTCGCGAACAGCAAGGACGACCCCCGTATGCGCGCCACCGTGATCCACGCCCCTCACGACATCCGGGTGGAGGAGGTGCCGGACCCGGCGGTCCGGCGGCCCACGGACGCGGTGGTGCGCGTGGTGCTGGCCTGCGTCTGCGGCAGCGACCTGTGGGCGTACCGCGGCGAGTCCGCCCGGCGGCCGGGGCAGCGCATCGGGCACGAGTTCCTGGGCGTCGTCGAGGAGACCGGCGCCGAGGTGTCCGCGGTGAAGCCCGGCGACCTGGTGGTCTCGCCCTTCGTGTGGTCCGACGGTACGTGCGCCTACTGCGCGGAGGGCCTGACGACCTCCTGCCCCAGCGGCGGCTTCTGGGGCCAGGTCGGCTCCGACGGGGGCCAGGGAGAGGCCCTACGCGTGCCGTTCGCGGACGCCACTTTGGTGCGGCTGCCCGGCGAGGCGCTCTCCGACGACCGACTGCTGGCCGGTCTGCTCACCCTCTCCGACGTGCTGGGCACCGGCCACCACGCGGCCGTCGGGGCCGGTGTGCGGCCCGGTGCCACGGTCGCCGTCGTCGGGGACGGCGCCGTCGGCCTGTGCGGCGTGCTCGCCGCCCACCGGCTCGGCGCGGAGCGGATCATTGCGCTCGGCCGGCACGAGGCCCGCACCGCCATCGCCCGCACCTTCGGAGCCACCGACGTCGTCGCCGAGCGCGGCGAGGCCGCCGTGGCGGCGGTCCGCGAACTGACCGGCGGCCACGGCGCCCACGCGGTCATCGAGGCCGTCGGCACCGAGCAGTCGATGCGGACCGCGATGGCCGTCACGCGCGACGGCGGGGCGGTCGGCTACGTCGGCGTCCCGCACGGCAGCGGCACCGGTCTCGACCTGAGCGACATGTTCGCCCGCAACGTCTCCCTGCGCGGCGGTGTCGCGCCGGTCCGCAGCTACATTCCGGAACTGCTCCCGGACATCCTCGACGGGACCGTCGACCCGTCGCCGGTCTTCGACCTCACCGTGGGCCTGGACGGCGTCCCCGGCGGCTACAAGGCGATGGACGAGCGCGTCGCGCTGAAGGTCCTCGTCAGGCCCTGAACCGGACACGGGCAACGTACAGCCCGGACGGCGAACGCCCGGCGGTTTCCCCGCCGGGCGTTCGCCGTGTCATGCGGGGCGCGTCACTTCGTGACGGCGTCCAGGGCGTCGACGACGCCGTGACCGTAGAAGCTGTTCACGTGCCGGCCGGCGGTGCAGGTGGCGTCCTGCACGCCGTTGCCGTCCGGGTCGTAGAGTCCCGTCGGGCAGCCTGGGTTGTCGGCCTGGGCCTTGAGCATCCTCTGCAGCTGCTCCGGGGAGGCGTGCGGGTGGCGGCTCTTGATGAGCGCGGCGACGGCGGCCACATGCGGGCTGGCCATGGACGTGCCCTGCAGGTAGCCGTAGGTGTTTCCGGGCAGCGTGGACAGGATGCGCCCGTTGGCCGAGGGGGTGGCGGGGATCTGGTAGCGGTCGCCGCCCGGTCCCGCGACATCGACGACGCCCAGACCGTAGCTGGAGTAGTACGACTTCAGCTTCTGCACGCCGGTCGCGGAGACGGTGACCACACCGGGCAGCTGGGTCGGGATGTCCCAGCAGACGTGCGGGTCGATGGTCCGGGTGACCGGGGTGGAGTCGTCGGGGCTCGTCGCGTCCACGATCTCGTGGGAGGCGAGGTCGTGGTCGGAGTTGCCCGCCGAGGCGACGTTGAGCACGCCCTTTCTGTGGGAGTACTGCGCGGCCCGGTTGACGGCGTCGACGATGGCCCGCTGGTCGGGGTCGCCGGGACAGTTGTAGAGCCAGGGGTCGACGTAGTAGCTGTTGTTGGTGATCTCGACGCCGTGGTCGGCGGCGAAGACGAAGGCGCAGACCACGCTCTCCGGGTAGAACAACTGGGTGACGGGATCGGCCACCTTGATGGAGGCGACCTTCACGCCCGGGGCGACACCGGCCACGCCGATCGCGTTGCGGGCCGCGGCGATCTCCCCGGCGACGTGCGTGCCGTGGTAGGCGTCGGGGTCGTACGGCCGCCAGGCCCCCCGGCTGGTGTCGGCCCTGCCGCCCACGCAGTTGGCGGACTGCGCGGCCGAGAAGTTGGCCCTGAGGTCCGGGTGCGTGTCGTCGACGCCGGTGTCGATGACGGCCACGGTGACCTTGCGGCTGCCCGGGTTGATCCGGGCGGCCTTGTCGGCCCGGATGGCCGGCAGGTCCCACTGGTCCGGCTCCATCGGCTCCTGCCCGGCGGTGGCCGCGGCCTCGGCCCGGGCGGCGTCGGCGGCGGTGATCTCCTGCACCGCGCCCAGATCGGTCGTCGACGCCGTGGACAGCGCGGCGGTACGGGTCGCCCCGGCCGTCTGCACACCGCGGACCTTGCGCATCTCGGAGGCGAACGCGGGGTTCGCCGAGTGGGCGACGATCACGCCGATCCGGTCGTAGGAGGCGACGACGTCACCGCCGCTGCGGGACACGGCCCGCTCGACGGACGCGATGGTCCCCCGGTCGGTCCTGGTGTTGACGACGTACGACAGGGTCGGGCCGTCGTACACGGCACCGCCGCGGCCGGAGGCGGATGCGGCGGTGACGGCCGAGGCGGCGTCCGGCAGGAAGGCGAGGGCACCCGCCACCGCGAATGCGATGGGTATCGCGAAGGCGCGGCGCCGTCCGGGCAGTGGAGCCATGGGATCTCCAATCGTCCAAACACCCGCCCGGCAGGCAGGGTTGCCCCGGACGGGTACATGACGTCGGAAGCTATCGCCGCCGTCGGCCCGCCATCAATGGACGGGTGAAGAAACCTCAGGTTCCGGTTGCCGAAGAAGAACCAGTTTTCAACTACCGCCCCCTGTCGAATGTCATGGTCGCGCCTTTACCATGCGCGGGTCCGATCATTGCGTGACGTAGCTCACGTCGGCGCCGCCGTGCGCCCACGCGAGCCGCGTCTCGTGCTCGTGCCGTCTCAAGCTCCGCCCCCAGGAGGCATCGTGGACCCCGCACGACCGTCGGCAAGCTCCGGTCCGCCGTCTGCCGACTCGTACGCCGAGGTGCAGGCGAGCGCGGAGTTCGCCCAACTGCGCCGCTCCTACCGATCATTCGCGTTCCCGCTCACCGTCGCGTTCATCACCTGGTACCTGCTCTACGTCCTGCTGTCGAACTACGCCGGCGGCTTCATGGACACCAAGGTCGTGGGCCACATCAACATCGCCCTCGTCTTCGGGCTCGCGCAGTTCGCCAGCACCTTCGGCATCGCCGTCTGGTACTCCCGGCATGCGAACGCCAAGCTCGACGCCCGCGCGAACACCATCAAGGCGCGCCTGGAAGGCCCCGGCAGCCGGGGCGCCGACGACATCGAGGGCACGGAGGCCACCGCATGACCGCGCTGCACACCACGGGAGTCCAGGTGGTCGCGGTCGGCGCGAGCGAACACCGGCCGCTGATCGTCACCCTGTTCTCGATCTTCGTCATCGCGACGCTCGGCATCACGGTATGGGCAGGCCGCCAGACCAAGAACGCCACCGACTTCTACGCCGGCGGCCGGTCCTTCAGCGGCTTCCAGAACGGCCTGGCGATCTCCGGTGACTACATGTCGGCCGCGTCCTTCCTGGGCATCGCCGGTTCCATCGCCCTCGTCGGCTACGACGGCTTCCTCTACTCGATCGGCTTCCTCGTCGCCTGGCTGGTGGCTCTGCTGCTGGTCGCCGAACCGCTGCGCAATTCCGGCCGGTTCACCATGGCCGACGCCCTCGCCTTCCGGCTGCGGCAACGCCCGGTGCGTACGGCCGCGGGCATCTCGACCATCGTTGTCAGCATCTTCTACCTGCTGGCCCAGATGGTGGGCGCGGGCGCTCTGGTGGCCCTGCTGCTCGGCATCACCGGCGAGGGGCCGCGCCGTCTGATCGTCATCCTCGTGGGCGTCGTCATGGTGCTGTACGTGACAATCGGCGGCATGAAGGGCACCACCTGGGTGCAGATGGTCAAGGCGGTGCTGCTGATCTGCGGGACCCTGCTCATCACGTTCCTGGTCTTCATCAAGTTCAACTGGAACCTGTCCTCGCTGCTCGGCGCGGCCGCCGAGAAGAGCGGCAAGGGGGCCGCGTTCCTGGAGCCCGGCCTGAAGTACGGCGTCACCGCGACCTCGAAGATCGACTTCATCTCGCTGGGTCTGGCCCTGGTCCTGGGCACGGCGGGCCTGCCGCACATCCTGATCCGCTTCTACACCGTGCCCACCGCCCGCGCCGCCCGCACCTCGGTGAACTGGGCGATCGGCATCATCGGCTGCTTCTATCTGATGACGATCGCGCTGGGCTTCGGAGCCGCCGCGCTGCTCACCCCGGAGACGATCACCACCTCGAACGCGGCGGGCAACACCGCGGCTCCGCTGCTCGCCCAGGAGATCGGCGGCGGTGCGGGCTCCACGGGCGGCGCGATCCTGCTCGCCGTGATCTCCGCGGTCGCCTTCGCCACCATCCTGGCCGTGGTCGCGGGTCTCACCCTCGCCTCCTCGTCCTCCTTCGCGCACGACCTGTACGCCAACGTCATCCGCAAGGGCGCGGCGAGTGAGAAGGAGGAGGTCGCGGCGGCGAAGATCGCGGCGATCGGCATCGGGGCCGTGGCGATCCTGCTCGGCATCTTCGCCGGCAAGCTCAACATCGCCTTCCTCGTCGCCCTGGCCTTCGCGGTCGCGGCCTCGGCGAACCTGCCGACGCTCCTGTACAGCCTGTTCTGGAAGCGCTTCAACACCACCGGGGCGCTGTGGAGCATCTACGGCGGTCTGATCAGCTCCGTGTTCCTGGTGGTCTTCTCGCCGGTGGTCTCGGGCAAGGAGACCGCGATGTTCCCGGGTGTGGACTTCCACTGGTTCCCGCTGGAGAACCCCGGGATCATCTCCATCCCCGTCGGTTTCCTGCTCGGTGTGGTGGGCACGCTCCTGTCCAAGCCCGAGGAGGACGCCGACCGCAAGTACGCGGAACTGGAGGTCCGCTCCCTCACCGGAGCCGGAGCACATTAAACAGGCTGTTGAAGGACATTAAACAGGCTGTTGAAGGTCAGTGCCGTCCCGTAGGCTGCGAAGTAACGGGACGGCACTGCCGTCCCATCCACCGACCCCCCAGAGGGAGGCGCGCCGTGCTGATCGACACCTACGGCCGGGTCGCGACCGACCTGCGAGTCTCGCTGACCGACCGGTGCAATCTGCGGTGCACCTACTGCATGCCCGAGGAGGGCCTGCAGTGGCTCGGCAAGCCCGAGCTGCTCACCGACGACGAGATCGAGCGCCTGGTGCGGATCGCCGTCACCCTGCTCGGCGTCAGGGACGTCCGCTTCACCGGTGGCGAGCCCCTGCTCCGCCCCGGCCTCGTCGGCATCGTGGAGCGCTGCGCGGAACTGGAGCCCCGTCCGAAGCTCTCCCTCACCACCAACGGCATCGGCCTCGCCCGGACCGCGGACGCGCTGCGGAGCGCCGGACTGGACCGGGTGAACGTCTCCTTGGACACCCTGCGTCCCGATGTCTTCCAGACCCTCACCCGCCGCAAGCGGCACGAGGACGTCGTCCGCGGTCTCGAGGCCGCCCAGGCAGCGGGTCTGTCGCCGGTCAAGGTCAACACCGTCCTGATGCGCGGCGTCAACGACGACGAGGCTCCCGAACTGCTCGCCTGGGCGCTGGAGCGCGGCTACGAACTGCGCTTCATCGAGCAGATGCCGCTCGACGCCCAGCACGGCTGGCAGCGCAGCGACATGGTCACCGCCCAGGAGATTCTGGAGAGCCTGCGGACCCGCTTCGCGCTGACCCCCGAGCCCGACGGGGCCCGTGGCCACGCGCCCGCCGAGCGCTGGCTGGTGGACGGCGGTCCCACCCGGGTCGGTGTGATCGCCTCCGTCACACGCCCCTTCTGCCGGGCCTGCGACCGTACCCGGCTCACCGCCGACGGTCAGGTGCGCAACTGCCTGTTCGCGCGCGAGGAGACCGATCTGCGCGCCGCTCTGCGTTCCGGCGGCTCGGACGAGGAGATCGCCGAGCTCTGGCGCACCGCGATGTGGGGCAAGAAGGCCGGCTCCGGCCTGGACGACCCCACGTTCCTGCAGCCGGAACGGCCCATGTCAGCCATCGGCGGCTGAGTTCGCTTCCCACTCCTCGAAGGGCACGACATCCTTCAGGAAGCCGCGGACGCCCAGGAACGACGACAGGTGTTCGCGGTGTTCCCCGCACGCCAGCCACGTCTTGCGGCGCTCGGGAGTGTGGACCTTCGGGTTGTTCCAGGCGAGCACCCACACGGCGGGAGCGCGGCAACCCTTGGCTGAGCAGATCGGCGATTCGTCGTTCACGAACCCCATCCAAACATGGCGACGCCGGGCAGCCACGGGGGGAGCCGCCCGGCGTCGGTCCGTCGCTCCGACGGGGGATGCGGAGCGCGTACGCAGTATGTCACGCGGAAGGGGCCGCAGCGCAGCGGATCCCTGCGATTGATCTGAGGTTTTCTTGAGCTTCGGAGCGGTGGAAAGCACCCGGGGAGAAGGCTTCACACCCGGCCGGAACGAGGCCGTCCGTCCTCTTCCGGGTTCCGCTCCGCCGGGACCAGTGGTTCACCGGGCCCGAGCGCGGGGGGCGCCGGTGGCCCGATGCGGGCGGACGGCAGTCCGGACGCGTTCTCCCGGCCGGCGTTGGCGATGACTACCGCGATGTACGGCAGCACCAGGCCGAGGACCAGCGCGATCCAGGCCAGCGGCCTCGAGACGTGCCACAGGACGACCGCCAGGATGAACGACAGGGTGCGGATCGACATCGAGATGATGTAGCGCCGCTGCCTTCCGCGGACGTCCTCGGTGAGCCCTGCCGCGGTCCCGGTGATCCGGAAGACCTCGGTACCGCTACGCTTCCGCATCACGTTCCACCACCTGCTCGAATCGCCGGGAGCCACCCGTCTCCCGCACTGTCCACGGTACGCCGCGGGTCCGTCGCAGTGGAGACCGGGGACGGCTTCGCCGCGTGACAGCACCAGTCGTACGACGTATGGCCGCCTTCCGCATGCGGCGTACCAGGGGCACGCCCACACTGGCCCCATGAACTGGATCTGGGCGATCATCGTCGGTATCGTGCTCGGCTTCCTGGCGAAGCTCCTTCTGCCGGGCAAGCAGGACATCCCGTGGTGGCTCACCATCATCTGCGGCATCCTCGGCGCCATCCTGGGCAACGCGGTCGCCGGATGGATCGGCGTTCGGCACACAAGCGGCGTCGACTGGATCCGCCACGTGCTGCAGATCCTCGGCGCGGTCCTCGTGGTCGCCGTGATCACCCCGCTGTGGGCCTCGATCCGCGGCAGGCGGCGGCGGACGGCCACCTGACCCCGGCACCGCGGCGCCCGGCCGGCTCCGGCTGGGTCGGGCCGCTGCCGGCGTTCGGCCCCTGCCGCAGCTCGTACGCCTGGATCCGCCAGTCCCGCTGGGTCGGCACGCCGGTCACCGCAACCCTCCCGGCCGGCGCGCCGTCAGCGGTCGTATGGCCGCAGATGCGTCGGCGGTACCGCGTTCGTGAGCCACACTCCGTTGGCGCTGACCCGGAAGACATGGCCCGTGGCCGCCAGCGCCGCCGCGTCCACCGCCAGCACCACCGGACGGCCGTGCCGCGTACCGACGCGCACGGCCGTCTCCACGTCCGCGGAGAGGTGGACGTCCCGCCGGGACATCGGCTTGAGCCCCTCGCGCAGCACGATCGGCAAGGTGGTGCTCGCCGTGCCGTGGAAGAGGACGGCCGGCGGCTCCACCGGAAGCAGCCCGAGGTCGACCTCGACCGAGTGCCCCTGGCTGGCCCGGATCCGCCGGCCATCCTCCGAAAAGGCGAACCGCTTCTTGTCGTTGGCCGCCACGACGTGATCGAGGTCGGCGCCCGAGAAACGCCGGCCGGACCGGCGGGACGCGGCGATCAGCTTGTCCACGTCCACCCAGCCGGCCTCGTCGAGGGCGATCCCGATCGAGGCCGGGTCGTGCCGCAGCACCCGCGCAAGGAACTTCGAGAGCTTGACCGTCTGCTTCTCGTCCATCGTCCCGCCCCCGTTGCCCCGGTCAGACGCCCTGGCTGACCGAACTCATGTTGAAGTCCGGGACCCGCACCGCCGGGAACGCGGCCCGGGTGAACCAGTCGCTCCACTCGCGCGGCAACGTCCGCTCGGTGCGGCCCACCTCGGTTGTCCGGCCCAGCAGGTCGACCGGCGACTCGTTGAACCGGAAGTTGTTCACCACACCGGTCACCTCGCCGCCTTCCACCAGGTAGACCCCGTCCCGGGTCAGTCCGGTCAGCAGCAGGGTGGCCGGGTCCACCTCGCGGATGTACCACAGGCAGGTCAGCAGCAGGCCGCGCTCGGTGTCCGCCACCATCTCCTCCAGCGACCGCTCGCCGCCGCCGTCGAGGATCAGGTTGCCCGCGGACGGCGCGAAGGGCAGTCCGGTCAGACCGGCGCTGTGCCGGGTGGTGGACAGCCGGCTGAGCACGCCCTCGCTCACCCAGTCGGTGGCCTCGACGGGCAGGCCGTTGTCGAAGACCGACGCGGCGTCACTCGAGGCGTGCGCGATCACGAACGGCGCCGACTCCAAGCCGGGTTCGGCCGGGTCGCTGCGCAGCGTCAGCGGCAGTTCCGAGAGTTTCTCGCCGAGCCTGGTGCCCCCGCCCGGCCGGCTGAAGACCGTACGGCCCTCCACCGCGTCCCGGGCGGCCGCGCTCCACTGCTGGTAGATCATCAGATCCGCGACGGCGGACGGCGGCAGCAGCGTCTCGTACCGCCCCGCGGGCAGGTCGATCCGCCGCTCGGCCCAGGCCAGCCGCTGCGCGAGGCCGGCGTCGAGGGTCGCCGGGTCGACGTCGGTGAAGTCGCGGGTGGCGGCGCCGGCCCATGCCGAGCGGGACATGTCCTCGGACTTGGCGTTGAGTTCCAGCGTGCCGCTGGGCTGGTCGTGACGGAGTCGCAGCCCCGAGGACGTGCCCAGGTAGGTGGAGGTCACGGAGTGGTACGCGAAGCCGTACAGCCTCCGGCCGCCGGCCCGCGCCGCGGCGAAGGACTCGCCCAGGGCGGGCGCGAAGTCGGCGAACACCTCCGAGGAGGTCTCGGCCGGCGCCTCGGTGAAGGTGGTGCTCGCCGGCACCCCCTCGGCCAGCGGCTGGGCGTCCTCGGCGGGACCGGCGGCGCGCGCGGCCGCCTCGGCGGCCCGGACCAGCGGCTCCAGCTCGTCGGCGGTGACCGCGGCGCGGGACACCACGCCCGAGGCGGTGCCCTGGGAGCCGTTCACCGTGGCGACCACGGTCAGGGCGCGGCCCCGCGCCACACCGTTGGTGGTCAGGGCGTTGCCCGCCCAGCGCAGGTTGGCCGAGGAGCTTTCGTCGGCGATGACGACGCAGCCGTCCGCCCGGGACAGCTCCAGGGCACGCTCGACGATCTCGTGGGGCTGGGAAACGGAGCTCATCGACCGGCCTCCTGCGTGGTGTTGAGGATGTTGACGCCGCGGAAGAGCGCGGAGGGGCAGCCGTGCGAGACCGCGGCGACCTGGCCCGGCTGGGCCTTGCCGCAGTTGAAGGCACCGCCCAGGACGTAGGTCTGGGGCCCGCCGACGGCCTCCATGGAGCCCCAGAAGTCGGTGGTGGTGGCCTGGTAGGCGACGTCGCGCAGCTGCCCGGCCAGCCGGCCGTTCTCGATCCTGAAGAAGCGCTGACCGGTGAACTGGAAGTTGTAGCGCTGCATGTCGATCGACCACGAGCGGTCGCCCACGACGTAGATGCCGCGCTCGACGCCGCCGATCAGCTCCTGGGTGGACGGCCCGTCCGGTGCGGGCCGCAGCGACACGTTCGCCATCCGCTGCACGGGCACATGACCGGGGGAGTCGGCGTAGGCGCAGCCGTTGGAGCGCTCGAACCCGGTGAGGCGGGCGATCCTGCGATCGAGCTGGTAGCCGACCAGGACGCCGTCCTTGACCAGGTCCCAGGACTGCCCGGCGACGCCCTCGTCGTCGTAGCCGATGGTGGCCAGGCCGTGCTCGGCGGTGCGGTCGCCGGTGACGTTCATGTGCCGGGAGCCGTACCGCAGCGTACCCAGCTGGTCGAAGGTGGCGAAGGAGGTGCCCGCGTAAGCCGCCTCGTAGCCCAGCGCGCGGTCGAGCTCGGTGGCGTGGCCGATCGACTCGTGGATGGTCAGCCACAGGTTCGACGGGTCGACCACGAGGTCGTACGAGCCCGCTTCCACCGACGGCGCCGCCATCTTCTCGGCGAGCAGCCCCGGAATCTCCGCGAGCTCCGCGTCCCAGTCCCAGCCGGTGCCGGTCAGGTACTCCCAGCCGCGTCCGGCCGGCGGCGCGAGGGTTCGCATCGAGTCGAACTCCCCGGACTCCGGGTCCACCGCGACGGCGGTCAGCTCGGGGTGGACCCGCACCCGCTGCTGGGTCGTGGTCGTCCCGGAGGTGTCGGCGTAGAACTTGTTCTCGTGGACGGTCATCAGGGAGGCGTCGACGTGCGACACGCCGTCGGCGGCCAGCAGCCGCCCGCTCCACTCGGACAGCAGACCCGTCTTGTCGGCATCGGGCACCTCGAAGGGGTCGATCTCGTACGAGGAGACCCACACCCGGTCGGCGTGGACCGGCTCGGCCGCCAGTTCCACCCGCTCGTCGGAGCCCGCCGCCGCGATCACCTTGGCCGACAGCCTCGCCATCGCCACGGCCTGCCCGGCCACACGCGCCGCGGCGTCCATCGTCAGGTCGACCCCGGAGGCGAATCCCCACGCCCCGCCGTGCACCACGCGCACCGCGTAGCCGACGTCAGTGGAGTCCGACGAGCCGGCGGCCCTGCCGTCGCGCAGTCGCCACGAGGCGCTGCGCACCCGCTCGAAGCGGAAGTCGGCGTGCTCGGCGCCCAGGGCACGGGCGCGGGCCAGCGCCGCGTCGGCGAGCGCCCGCAGCGGCAGCGCGAGGAATGACTGATCGACCTCGTGGGGCACGACGGCCTCCCCTTCTGTGCAATCGTCAGTGTCTCCGAAGTGAATCATGCCGCTCTGACAATCCGCCCGCCTGCGGTTTTCTGTAGGGACTCGACAGCGACTCGCACATGCCCCTGTCGGGGGTCGATTCTCCGTACCGCGAGGTAGGCAGATAGCTTTCTGGGAGTAACCAGACCTTCAGGGAAAGGGTGATCCGTTGAGCCGCTCGGTTCTCGTCACCGGAGGAAACCGGGGGATCGGCCTCGCCATCGCCCGTGCGTTCGCCGACGCGGGCGACAAGGTCGCCGTCACCTACCGCTCGGGTGAGCCCCCGGAGGGCTTCTTCGCCGTCAAGTGCGACATCACCGACAGTGAGCAGGTGGAGCAGGCGTTCAGGGAGGTCGAGGCCCAGCAGGGCGCGGTCGAGGTGCTGGTCGCCAATGCCGGCGTCACCCGCGACCAGCTGCTGCTGCGGATGTCCGACGACGACTTCACGTCGGTCCTGGACACGAACCTGACCGGCACCTTCCGCGTGGTCAAGGCTGCGACACGCAAGATGCTGCGGGCCCGCAAGGGCCGCGTCGTGCTGATCTCCTCCGTCGTGGGGCTGCTCGGCTCGGCCGGCCAGGCCAATTACGCCGCGTCCAAGGCCGGCCTGGTCGGCTTCGCGCGCTCGCTCGCCCGTGAGCTCGGCTCGCGCAACATCACCGTCAACGTCGTCGCCCCCGGCTTCGTCGACACCGACATGACCCGCGTGCTCACCGACGAGCAGCGGGCGAACATCGTCGGCCAGGTTCCGCTGGCCCGCTACGCGCAGCCCGAGGAGATCGCCGCCTCGGTCCGCTTCCTCGCCTCCGAGGAGGCCGGATACATCACCGGAGCCGTCATTCCCGTCGACGGCGGATTGGGCATGGGTCACTGAGCATCATGAGCGGAATCCTCGCTGGAAAGCGCATCCTCATCACCGGAGTGCTGACCGAGTCCTCCATCGCCTTCCACACGGCGAAGCTCGCGCAGGAGCAGGGCGCGGACATCATCCTCACGGCGTTCCCGCGCCCCACGCTGACCGAGCGGATCGCCAAGAAGCTGCCCAAGCCGGTCAAGGTCATCGAGCTCGACGTCACGAACGAGGAGCACCTCGCCTCGCTCGCCGACGTGGTCGGCCAGGAGCTGGGCGGCCTTGACGGCGTCGTGCACTCGATCGGCTTCGCGCCGCAGGACGCCCTCGGCGGCAACTTCCTCAACACGCCGTTCGAGTCCGTCGCCACGGCGATGCACGTCTCGGCGTTCTCGCTGAAGGCGCTCACCATGGCCTGCCTGCCGCTGATGCAGGAGGGCGGCTCGGTCGTCGGTCTCACCTTCGACGCGCAGTTCGCCTGGCCGCAGTACGACTGGATGGGCCCCGCCAAGGCGGCGCTGGAGGCCACCTCCCGCTACATCGCGCGCGACCTGGGCAAGCAGAACATCCGCTGCAACCTGATCTCGGCGGGGCCGCTCGGCTCCATGGCCGCCAAGTCCATCCCGGGCTTCGGCGACCTGGCCGACGTCTGGAACCACCGCTCGCCGCTCGAGTGGGACCTCTCCGACCCCGAGCCGGCGGGCCGCGGTGTCGTCGCGCTGCTGAGCGACTGGTTCCCCAAGACCACGGGCGAGATCGTCCACGTCGACGGCGGTCTGCACGCGATCGGCGCCTAGGTCGACACGGCCTGGCGGCTCGCGGCACCCGGCCCGGTGGACGCACCGCCGCCACCGGTGACGCGCGGCCTTCGGACAGCCCCCGGGCCCGTGGGACCGGTTCGCCGGAGATGACCGACCATGCCGAGGGAGATCGGCGACGGCGGTCCCTACGCGGTGGGCGTCTGACCGTACGGCCCCGCCGGCCCTGACGTACGGCCCCGGCGCCGCCTTCGGGCGGCTCCGGGGCCGTACGCGCGTTCGGGGCCTGTCCCTCGTTCGGCCCAGCAGACCGGGTTGCCGGGTCCTTCGGGCCGCGAGGATGGGTGTGTGCGGGGGGGAAGCCGGGGGCGAACGGAGGAGGGCGTGCATCGTGCCTGCCTACGTGCCTGCTCGTGTACGTGCCCGCGTGGGCGCCGCGCTGGCGATCGCGGCGCTCGTCGCGGGCGCGGGCCCGGCGGCCGCGACGGCGGGAGCCGCGGCACGGTTGCCGGACGTCGCGGAGTGCCGGACCTCGGTGCGGGGCGGCGAGGGCGTCGCCGTGTGCTTCAACCCCGATCCCGACCTGGACCGCGTGCAGCTGCACATCGAGTGTCTGCGGTGGTGGGACCCGGACGTCGACGGAGCCCCCGTCCCCGTCGGCCCCGCCGAAACCGTCACCCTCAGCGACCGTTGCTGGAAGGAGATCCAGGAGGTCTGGGTCACGGGGATGCTGGGCTGAAGCGGCAGCCGAAAGCGTGCCCCGAGGCCTCGGCGGAGGCCGTCTCCGGATCTCCGGCCCGGATCGCCTCGACCAGCCGTGCGTGGTCCGCGTACTGCTCGGGGCGCAGCTCCTCGCCGACGTCGGCGCGCAGGAAGGCGCGCAGGACCTCGCCGAGGTCTGCGTAGAGCTCGACGGCGACCTCGTTGTGCGAGGCCGCCACGACCGACAGGTGCAGTGCCGCGTCGGCGTCGACGAAGGCCTCGGTGCTGCCCGACTCCCAGGCGCTCTCCCGCCGGGCCAGGGCCGCGTCGAGCTGCTTCAGGTCGCGGTCCGTGCGCCGCCGCGCGGCGAGCGCGGCCGCGGACGCCTCGAGGGCGCTGCGCAGCTCGGCCACGTGCCGCGGGTCGGAGTCGGCGAATCGGCGGTGCATCACGCCCGCCAGCTCGCTCGTCGCCAGCACATAGGTGCCGGAACCCTGCCGGATGTCGAGCAGTCCGTTGTGCGCGAGCGCGCGCACCGCCTCGCGGACGGTGTTGCGGGCCACTCCGAGCTGCTCGACCAGCTGGGACTCGGTGGGGATCCGCGACCCCACCGGCCACTCACTGGAGGTGATCTGGGCGCGTAGCTGTGCGATCACCTGGTCGGCCAGGGCGGAGCGCCGGGGTGAGGTCAGGGGCATGGACTCTCCTCAATATTCATCCCATCATTCTATGATGATCGGCATGCGTGACGACGAAGCAACGCTCGACCCTGCCACGGAACGGGCTGCCATGCCCGCACACCTCCCCACTGGCGCGCACGGCACACGGCGCACCCGGATCCTCGTGGCGGTCGCACTGGTGCTCGCCGCGTGCAATCTGCGGCCCGCCATCACCAGTCTCGGCGCACTGCTCGAGGAGGTCCGTGACGGCCTCGGGATGAGCGGCACCGTCGCGGGCCTGCTCACCTCCGTTCCCGCGCTGTGCTTCGCCGTGTTCGGGGTGACCGCGCCCCGCCTGGCCCGCCGTCGCGGATCCGGCGCCGTGGTCTGCGCGGGCCTGGTCGCGATCACCCTCGGGCTCTTCCTGCGCCCGTTCACCGGCGGCACGGTGCTCTTCCTGGCCGCCAGCGCGCTCACGCTGGGCGGCATAGCCGTCGGCAACGTCCTGATGCCCG
This sequence comes from Streptomyces sp. ME19-03-3, assembly GCA_033793685.1. GTDB lineage: Bacteria > Actinomycetota > Actinomycetes > Streptomycetales > Streptomycetaceae > Actinacidiphila. Next base: position 502,060 of record JARAXD010000002.1, read on the forward strand.
TCGTCGTCAAGCGCTGGTTCCCCGACCGCGTGGGCACCATGACGGGGCTCTACTCGATGGCCCTCTCGCTCGGCACCGCCCTCGCCGCCGCGGTGACCGTCCCCATGACCCGTGCCTTCGGCGGCGACTGGCGCCTGGGCCTCGGCGCCTGGGGTGCGGTCGCCGCCGTCGCGGTGCTGCCCTGGGTCCCCCTGGTCCGCGAACGGGGTCACGCGCCCACGGGCCCCGTCGCCGCTTCCGCCGCTCCGGCCCTGCCCGCCGCGGAGGAGACGCCGGCCGGCAGCATCGCGCGCAGCCGCACCGCCTGGGCGCTGGCCACCTACTTCGGGCTCCAGGCCACGGGGGCGTACATCACCATGGGGTGGCTCCCGCAGATCTTCCGCGACGCCGGGGTCTCCGCCTCAACCGCGGGTGTGCTGCTGGCCGTCACCATGGTGATGGGCGTACCGCTCTCGTTCGTGCTGCCCGCCCTCGCCGGCCGGATGCGGCACCAGGGCGGGCTCGCCGTCGGCCTGGGCCTGTTCGGTATCGCCGGCTATGCGGGCCTGTGGGCGGCCCCGGCCGCCGCGCCCTGGGTGTGGGCCCTGCTGCTGGGCGTCTCCAACTGCTCGTTCCCGCTCGCCCTCACCATGATCGGAATGCGCTCGCGCACCGGCGGCGGGGTGGTGCGGCTGTCCGCCTTCGCGCAGTGCACCGGCTACCTGCTCTCCATTCCCGGTCCGATCCTCGTCGGGGCCCTCTACCAGCGCACCGGCGGCTGGGATCTGCCCGTGGCCTTCATGCTCGCCCTGCTGGTGCCGCAGATCGCCGCCGGCGTGGTCGCCGGGCGCGACCGCGCGGTCGAGGACGAGATCTGACCACCCGCGAACACGGGCGGCCTCCGAAGGTGCGAGACTGTTCGGCATGCCCGTGCTCGAGCCCAACCCCCCGCAGCCGCAGAAGAAGCTCCTGATCGTCTTCGGTTGCATGCTGGCAGTGCCCGCCGTCGTCGCGGTGATCGCCGTCATCGCCGCCAGGATGGGCTGACCCCCACCCTCGGCCCGGGTGGGGACAACCCCACCTCCCCTAGGGGGCCAGGGTCAGGGTCGAGTGGGTGGGCCACCCGATGGGACCGGCGACCGCCTTTCCGTAGCGTCGTGGTGCAAGGCCGGACAACGCTCCGGCACCACGGCCGACCCGACGGAGGCGTCTCGTGTCCCTGCAGGCTGCTCCCACGCGTGCCCCGCGCAACCGATCCGCCCGCCCGGCGGTCGGCGGCGGCACGCCGACGCGCCTGCCGTGGTGGGCGCTCGCCCTGCCCGCGCTCGCCTTCACGGCGCTGCTCGCCCTGGTCGCGGGCCCGGGAGCCGCCGAGGCCTCGGCCGCGGAGCCCGTCGGACGGCTGCTGCACGCGGTCGGCGAAGGGCTCCCGGGACTCCTGCAGCGCCTGCTGTGACCCACGCACGGCGCGCCGCGATCCTTCCCGCAGCCCGCGCCTGGCGACCGGATTTCTGGGAAGCTGAGGGTCATGAGCGCAGCTGCATCGCCCCGCCGGATCGTTCTGCTCCGGCACGCCAAGGCCGACTGGCCCGACGTCCCCGACCACGAGCGACCGCTGGCGGAACGGGGACGCAAGGAGGCACCCGTCGCCGGCCGCAGGCTGGCCGAGACGGGGATCCCGTTCGACCTGACCCTCTGCTCCTCGGCCACACGCACCCGCGAGACGTGGAAGCTGGCCGCGCACGAGCTCCCGCACCGCCCCCGCACCGTCTACGAGGAGCGTCTGTACGACGCCACCCTGGGTGACCTGATCGCCCTGCTCAACGAGACCCCCGAGGACGTCGACGACGTGCTGCTGGTGGGCCACAACCCGGCCGTCCACGCGCTCGCCGACGCCCTCGCCGGAGAGAGCGACGGGGACGCCCGCGCGCGGATGAACCGCACCGGCTTCCCGACGGCGGCCATCGCGGTGATCACCTTCTCCGGCCCGTGGAAGACGGTCGAGCACGGCGTCGGCCGGCTCGTCGACTTCTGGTCTCCGCACGACTGAGCCGTGCCGCGGTCCGGCGCGAGTCGCGAGCCGCGTACGGAAAGGGCTCCGGAGCATCCGGACGCCGACCACCGCGTCCACCCGGTTCGGGGCCTTCGCCGTACACCCACGGGTCAGGCGTGCGGTCCGGCTCCGGCACCGTCCCCGGCGTCGGCCGCCTCGACCTCCTCGCGGGTGATGCCCAGCAGGTAGAGCACCGTGTCGAGGAACGGCACGTTGACCGCGGCGTCCGCGGCCCGCATCACCACCGGCTTCGCGTTGAAGGCGACGCCGAGTCCCGCGGCGTTGAGCATGTCCAGGTCGTTGGCGCCGTCGCCGATGGCGACGGTCTGGCTCAGCGGCACCGCGGCCTCCGCCGCGAAGCGCCGCAGCAGCCGCGCCTTGCCGGCCCGGTCCACGATCTCGCCGGTCACCCGGCCGGTGAGCTTGCCGTCCGCGATCTCCAGGGTGTTCGCGGCGGCGAAGTCCAGCCCCAGCCGCTCCTTGAGGTCGTCGGTGACCTGGGTGAACCCTCCGGAGACCACACCCACCTGGTATCCGAGCCGCTTGAGCGTGCGGATCAGCGTGCGCGCCCCGGCGGTCAGCCGCACCTCCTGCCGGACCTTGTCGACCACGGACTCGTCCAGCCCCTTGAGGAGGGCGACCCGCGCGTGCAGGGACTGCTCGAAGTCCAGCTCGCCGCGCATCGCGGCCGCCGTGACCTCGGCGACCTGGTCCTCGCAGCCCGCGTGCGCCGCGAAGAGCTCGATCACCTCGTCCTGGATGACGGTGGAGTCCACGTCCATGACCACCAGCCGCTGTGCCCTGCGATGCAGGCCCGCCGACACCACGGCCACGTCGACCCCGCGCTGGTGGGCCTCCAAGGCCAGTGCCGGGCGCAGCGTGTCGGTGGCGACGCCGGAGACCGCGAACTCCACCGCGGTCACCGGATACTTCGCGAGCCGGAAGATGCGGTCGATGTTGCCGCCCGTGCCGGTGATCCTGGCGGCTATGGCAGCCGTGGACTCCGCCGTCAGCGGGTGCCCCAGCACCGTCACGTGGGAGCGGCCCTCACCACGCGGCCGGTTGTCGCCGATGCCCGAGATGATCTCGGCCTGCAAGCGCATCGACTCCGCCCAGGCGTGCACCGTCGCCCGCAGCTCGCCCTCCGGCGAACGGCCCGCGGGCGCGGGCACCAGGGCGCAGAGCACGATGCGTCCCCGGGTGACGACCTGCTCGATGTCGATCACGTTCACCTGGAAACGGGCCAGCGTCTCGAAGAGCCCCGCGGTGATGCCCGGCCGGTCCTTGCCGAAGATCTTGACCAGCAGCGTCGGCACATGGGCGGCAGTGGCAGCGGTCGCCTGCGATGCGTCGTTCATGGTGCTTCCACGGTATCGGGCACCGCGGAGGGGACGGAGATGTGTTCCGCCTGGCGGACACCGCGGGTGGTCAGCGGCGGCCGCCGAGCGCGCCGGGCGGCGGCGGGCCCTCGCGTGAGGGACCTGGTGGAGGTACGGGGGGAGGCCCGGGCGGCGGGGGCGGTGGCGCCCCGGGGGCACTCCGCGCGGAGGGCGGCGCCTGGCCGCGCGGCGGGGATCCCTCAGGGGGCTGCCGGTAGGGGTTGGGGGCGGCGTCCGGCGGGCCGTACCCGGGGCTCGGGACGTAGGGGCCGGGCTGGTAGGCGATGCCCGGATAGGTGCGCGCGCTGCTCGCCCCGCCCGCCGCCTCGGCCGCCCGGCGCAGCGCGTACGGCGACACCCGGCGTCCGGCCGCGCCCGTCAGCAGGGCCAGCAGCGCTCCCAGACCGCCGGCCGCCGCCCCCCAGGCGGCGCCCAGTACGAACGCCAGGGGAAGGCTGCCGGACAGCTCGAGACCGGCGCCCACCGCATCGAAGCCGAAGACGGTGAGACCCGCGTTCACCGAGACGCCGGTCACCCACACCAACAGCGGGAAGACGACCGCAGTGGCGAGGCCGAGCCGCGCCGCGCAGAGCGTCGCGTACCGCGCACGCGTCGCCCCCCACAGCGGTGTGCGGGCAGCCGCCAGCGCCCCCGCGGCCAGCATCAGCAACGCCGCGGCGGCGGCCAGCAGCCACACCCGCTGGTCGTACTCCGCCAGCCGGGCGGGCGTCACCGGCTGCTCCACGCCCGTCGACAGCAGCCGGTCCAGCGGATCCGGCAGCACCTGGGCCAGCTCCCCGTTCGCCGTGCCCTGCCAGGGCACGAACAGCCCGAGCGGCACCGCGAGCCACACCCCGTTGGGCGCGCCCAGCAGCGCCGCCCCGGCGATCCGGCCCGGCTCGTCAGCGGTCGCCGCCGCGAACCCGGCGGCGGCGCAGCCGGCGACGACGGCCAGCAGCAGCACCCCGCGCAGGGCCGACGCCGCGGGCCGCACCACCCGGTGCAGCCCCTCGAGGGCGGGAGGCAGCGGTGTACGGCGCGAGGTCAGCAGTGCCAGCAGCAGGACCACCAGCACCCACAGCAGACCGCCCGCCAGGGTGCGGCCGGTGGCGACGTGGAAACTCACCGAGGCCTTCGCGTCGATCAGGTCCCGCAGGCCGTCCCCGAGCCCGCCGCCGAGGTCGCCGATGCCGGACACCTCGCCGGCCGGACCGCCGCCCCTGCCCAGCCCGGCGCCGTCGAGGGCGATCGTGTCCTGACCGGCCCAGGCCAGCGAGCCGAGCAGGGCCACGAAGAGCACCGCCACCGCCCCGGCCCGAGCGGTGAGTTCGCCCCCGGAAACGCTCGGCCCCGCCCCGCGCAGCGACCGCAGGACCACCCAGGCCAGCAGCAGGGCGCCCACCAGCCCGACACCCAGCGGCATCAGGTCCAGCCGGCCCTCGCCGCCCGCACCGCCCAACCCGAACACCGCGACGTCACCGGAGGGGACGACCTTGCCGCCCACCGCCATCGCGACCACGGCCGCGGTCATCGGTCCGAGAGAACCCGCGGTGTCGGCGCCCAGCAGGTGCAGGCCCAGTGCGGCCGCCCCCGCCATCCCCAGGTACGCCCAGCTCACCGCCGCGACGGCGGAGAGCAGTACGCCGCCCCACGGCACCGGGCGCGCGAGCGCGTGCGGAGGATGGGAGGTGTACGTGGTCATGACCGCCCCCGAGTTCTCGCGTCTCAGCCGCCTGCGCTGCATGGTGCCCCGATCCGTCATGATCCGCACGGTTCATGGGCGGTTACCACTCTCCGGTGGTGTTCCGGCGCCGTCAACGGCTACCGGCAAGACGGCTCCCCCCGCCCTGCGCGGGCGTCACCACTGAGGAGTCGGCGTGCCGGGAATGGTTTCACCCGGGGTCGCCAATCCCTAGACTCCCCTCATGAGGGGACAACCCGGGGGACGACTTTGTGGGGCGTGGGGTGCCTGAACTCGTACTCGAACTGAACGGTCGGACCTGGGTGCTCGATCCGGCCAGGTCGTACAGTCTCGGCCGCGATCCGCAGTCGGACGTCGTCCTCGACGACGCGCGGGTCTCCTGGCGGCACGCCACCCTCCGCCCGAGTGAGCGGGGTTGGGCCATCGAGGACCTCGGCAGCACCAACGGAACCTACGTCCAGGGCCGGCGCGTCCACGCCCACGACATCACCGCCGGGGCCACCGTCAACCTGGGCAACGCCGACGACGGCCCGCGCCTGAGCTTCAGCGATGGCGCCCCGCCCGCCGGCGGCGTCCACAGTGCCGAGACCGCGCTGGCGCGTCCGCAGCAGGCAGTCCGGTCCGGCCGCGGGGAGCATGCGGCACCGCACTCCGTGGTCCCGCCGCGGCAAGGCGGCCGTGGGAACGGGTCGCCCGCCGCCCATGTGCCGCAGCCCTCGCCCGTCCCACGGCCCGACCAGCGGAAACCACCGGCGAACATCGCCTTCGCCGGGCGGCCTCCGGGCGACGCCGGCGTGCCGCCCGTCTACGGCGACCGCAGCCCGACCACCTTCCACCACCTCGTGCTCGGCCGCGTCATGAAGATCGGCCGCGCCCTGGAGAACGACCTGGTCGTCTCCGACCTCCAGGTCTCCCGCTTCCACGCCGAGTTCAGGGCACACCCCGACGGCCGCTACGAGATCGTCGACCTCGGCAGTCACAACGGCACGTACGTCAACGGACAGCCGATACACCGTCACCTGCTGGGGCCGGCGGACATCGTCGGCGTCGGCCACTCCACCTTCCGGCTCGTCGGCGACCAGCTCGAGGAGTTCGTCGACACCGGTGAGATCTCCTTCTCCGCGCGCCGGCTCACCGTCCGCGTGCCACAGGGCAGCACCACCAAGACCATCCTCGACGACGTCTCCTTCGGCGTCCCGGAGAAGTCGCTGATCGCCGTCATCGGCCCCTCCGGCTCCGGCAAGTCGACGCTGCTGCGCGCCCTGACCGGCTACCGGCCGGCCGAGGAGGGCGAGGTGCTGTACGACAGCCGCAACCTCTACAAGCAGTTCGCCGAGCTGCGGCAGCGCATCGGCCTCGTCCCCCAGGACGACATCCTGCACAAGGAGCTGACGATCCGCAGAGCCCTGCGCTACGCGGCCAAGCTCCGTTTCCCCGGCGACACCAAGGCCGCCGAGCGTGAGGCCCGCATCGACGAGGTGCTGCGCGAACTCAAGCTGGACATCCACGCCGACAAGCGCGTCACCTCCCTGTCCGGCGGCCAGCGCAAACGCGTCTCCGTCGCCCTCGAGTTGCTGACCAAGCCCTCGCTGATCTTCCTGGACGAGCCCACCTCCGGCCTCGACCCCGGTATGGACCGCGACGTCATGAAGCTGCTGCGCGGCCTCGCCGACGACGGCCGCACCGTGCTCGTGGTGACCCACTCGGTGGCCGAACTCGCGCGGTGCGACAGGCTCCTGGTGATGGCACCGGGCGGGTCCGTGGCCTACTTCGGCCCGCCGGAGGAGGCCCTGAACTTCTTCGGCTACGAAAGCTGGGCCGACGTCTTCTCCGCCTTCGAGAACTACCGCGACTACGACTGGTCGGGCCGTTGGCGCGGCTCCCAGCACTACCAGGTCTACGCGGCGGACCTGGACGCGGTCGCCCCGCAGTCCGCAGGCGTCGCCCCGCAGCAGTCGAAGCCGCCCAAGCCGCAGCGCTGGCCGGCGCAGTTCGTCACCCTGGTCCGGCGCTACCTGGCGGTGATCGCCTCCGACAAGGGCTTCATGGCGCTGATGGTGATCCTCCCGGCCGTGCTCGGCCTGGTGAGTGTGGTCATCCCGGCGAAGTCAGGACTCGTGCTGCCCGACGAGGCGGGCAAGTTCAACCCCGACGCGGGCACCATCATGCTGATCATCGCGGTCGGCGCCTGCTTCTCGGGGGCGGCCAACTCGGTGCGCGAGCTGATCAAGGAGCGGGTGATCTACGAACGGGAACGCGCCACCGGTCTGTCCCGCTCGGCCTACCTGCTCTCCAAGGTCTTCGTGCTCGGCCTGATCAGCGCCCTGCAGGGCGTCATCATCTGCGCCATCGGGCTGTCGGTGCGCAGACTCCCCGAGCAGGGCCTGATCGTCAAGGGCTTCCCCGCGGCGGAGCTCGCCCTGGTGGTCATCGCCCTGGGCTTCACCTCGATGATGTTCGGCCTGGTCATCTCCTCGCTGGTGAAGACCGCCGAGAAGACCATGCCCCTGCTGGTGATGTTCGCGATCGTCCAGGTCGTCTTCACCGGTGTCCTGTTCCAGATCTTCGGCACCGCCGGCCTGGAGCAGGTGGCTTGGCTGATGCCGTCCCGCTGGGCCGTCGGCGCCGCCGGCGCCACCCTGGACCTGGGTCACCTCATGCCGCCGTGGGACCAGGCCAAGCCCGACGACGTGGACCCGCTGTGGGAGCACACGGCGAGCCAGTGGGGCTTCAACATGGCGGTCCTCCTCGGCATCGCCCTCGTCTGTGGCATCCTCGTCCTGCGGCTGCTGCGCCGCCACGAGCCGGAGGTCATGCGCAAGTAGCGACCCCGCAGGTCAACGGACGGCGGCGGGTCCCCGGAGCGGAGAGCCGCCGCCGCATGTCGGTGCCTCCGCGCGTGTCCGCACGCAGCCGTGGTCCGCGGGCCTCCTGGCGCCGGGAAGCGCTCGGCAGCGCCACTCGGACCGACGGCACGGCGTGCGCCGCACGCGGCCGCGCCGGGCACTGTGCCGCGAGGCGCCCGCCTCACCGGGCGGACACCCCCGCCCGCCCCGAAGCTCGGCCGCCGCGGCCCCGGGGCGAGGTGCCTAGGACCACGGACCGGGGGACCTCGGTCACCAGGCCGATCCCCCGCCCACGCCCCACCGGTACGGTGAGCTCATGTCCAGCCGATCGTCCCGACGCGGCATCGAGGCGGTGAGCGCGGCCGTCCTCGCGATGAGCCGCCACCTGGAGGTCCGCGAGGTCCTGCAGACGATCGTCTCGTCGGCCCGCGCACTTCTCGACGCCCAGTACGCGGCCCTGGGCGTGCCGGACGATCACGGTGGCTTCGCCCAGTTCGTCGTGGACGGTGTCAGCGAGGAGCAGTGGAAGGCCATCGGCCCGCTGCCCCGGCAGCACGGCATCCTCGCCGCGATGCTCCACGAGGCGACCCCCCAGCGCCTGCCCGACGTCAAGGGCGACCCACGCTTCGGCGGCTGGCCGTCCGCCCACCCCGACATGTCCGACTTCCTCGGCATGCCGGTGGTCGACGGCGACGAGATCCTGGGCGCGCTCTTCCTCGCCAACAAGCGCCGCGCCGCCACATCCCCTGATCAGGGCCGGGGCTTCTCCGAGGAGGACGAGGAGCTGTTGCGGACCCTGGCCGCGCACGCCGCCATCGCCCTCACGAACGCCCGCCTGTACGAGCGCAGCCGCGAGCTCACCCTCGCCGGGGAACGGGCCCGCATCGCGCACGAACTGCACGACGCCGTCGCGCAGAAGCTGTTCTCGCTGCGGCTGACCGCGCAGGCTGCCTCCGCGCTGCTGGCCCGCGACCCTGAACGCGCCCGCGAGGAGTTGCGGCAGGTCGCCGCGCTGGCCGCCGAGGCCGCCGACGAGCTGCGCGCGGTCGTGGTGGAGCTGCGGCCCGCCGCGCTGGCCGAGGACGGCCTGCTGGCCACCCTGCGCAGCGAGATCGACGTGCTGGACCGGGCGCACTCGGCGCGCGTCTCCTTCAGCCACCACCACGTCCGCGCCCTGCCCGCGGCCCAGGAGGAGGCGCTGCTGCGGGTCGCCCAGGAAGCCCTGCACAACGCCCTGCGCCACGCGGACGCCGCCTCGGTGCGGGTGCGCCTTGAGGGCCGGGCCAGGGGAGCGGTGCTCACGGTGCGCGACGACGGTCGGGGCTTCGAGCCGTCCGCGGTGCGACGGGCCGGCCGCCACCTGGGACTGGTCTCCATGCGGGACCGGGCCGACAGGGTGGGCGGCAGACTCGCGGTGGACTCGGCGCCCGGCAGGGGCACCGTGATCGAGATGGAGGTTCCCGGTGGCTGACGGCCCCATTCGCGTCCTGGTGGTCGACGACCACCAGGTGGTCCGCCGCGGCCTGCGGACCTTCCTGGAGGTGCAGCCCGACATCGAGGTGGTGGGCGAGGCCGGGGACGGTGAGGAGGGCGTGGAGCGGGCCGGCGAACTCGCGCCCGACGTGATCCTGATGGACGTCCGCATGCCCGGCGTCGACGGCATCGAGGCCCTGCGCCGGCTGCGCGACAACGGCAGCAAGGCCCGTGTGCTGGTCGTCACCAGCTTCACCGAGCAGCGCACCGTGGTCCCGGCGCTGCGCGCGGGCGCGGCCGGCTACGTCTACAAGAACGTGGACCCGGACGCGCTGGCCGGAGCGATCCGCTCGGTGCACGCCGGACATGTGCTGCTGCAGCCGGAGGTCGCCGACGCCCTGCTCGCGCAGGAGGACGCCACCCCGGGCCACGGCCGCGGGGGCACCCTCACCGACCGGGAGCGCGAGGTGCTGTCGCTGATCGCCGAGGGCCGCTCCAACCGGGAGATCGCCCGTGCCCTGGTGCTCTCGGAGAAGACCGTCAAGACCCACGTGTCGAACATCCTGATGAAGCTGGACCTGTCCGACCGCACCCAGGCGGCCCTGTGGGCGGTGCGGCACGGCATCGGCGGCTGAAGGGCGGCGCCGGCGGCCCCACAGCCCGGACGGCCGGCGCCCACGAGCATCGCCTTAGCGGTAGGACAAGCGGATAGCCGCTCTCCGGGGTGAGATTCATACCGTCGGGTGTATGTCGCCCGGATGGCGCAACCTGGCCGGGCGTCGGCCGTTCTCCATGGCGTACTGCGGCGACTGCCGCGGTACCCATGCAAGGAGGGTCAAGAACGTGAAGAACCTGCACAAGGCCGCCGCCGTCGCCATGGTCGCCGGAAGCCTCGCCATGGTCGGCGCGGGTGCCGCCTCCGCCCACACCGGGGGTGCCCAGGCCCACGGTGGCGCGAAGAACAGCCCCGGTGTGGTCTCGGGCAACGTGATCCAGGTGCCGGTGCACGTCCCGGTGAACGTCTGCGGCAACACCATCAGCGTCATCGGCCTGCTCAACCCGGCCATCGGGAACCTCTGCGTCAACAGCTGACCCAGGACGGCACCCACCACGGCAGGGCCGTGGTCACCGGCCCCGGAGCGCTCCGCCGCCCCGGGGCCGGTCCGTTCGAGCGGCCCACGAACCGCCAGCGCTGTACGCGGACTCGCCCCACGTCCGAACCGTCCCGCCGCGACCCCGGTTCCTGCTCCTGCTCAATGGTGCGTGTGTGCCATGCGCGGCGCCGACAAGGCCGCACCGACCGCCGTCGCCGCCTGAGCGGCCGGTACCGCGCTCGCCGACCCGGGGGCTGCCGTAAGTGCCGGATCGCCCGGCGCGCCCTCAGGCGACGTGATCCGCCGGACCGGGCCGTCGGTGCGCTGCTCGGACCACGGACGTGCGCGCGAACCCGGCGTACAGCGCCGTCCGTCAGGCTCTCCCCGGGCAGACGGACTCAGCCCCGGCGCCGCTCGGCCTCCTCGACATACGCGTTGTACGCCGCCACCTGCGCCCGCCGCGCCGTGCGCTCCACCGGACGCAGCAGCTCCGCACGGGAGGTGATCTCCGAGGCGCTGACCGCCGCTCCGTGCTCGACCCGGGCGCCGGTCGCGATCCCGATCAGCGCGCCCACGCGCTGGGCCAGCTCCAGCACCCGTACCGCCCGGGGCGGGTATCCCGGGGCCAGTACCTCGCGCCCGCGCCCCGCCCGGGCGCGATACGCCTCCAGGGCCGCCTGCGCCGCCGGGCCGGCGCCGGCCACGTCCAGCTGTGCCAGTGCCTGCGTGGCGTCCCGCAGGGCCTCCGCGAGCTCCCGTTCCGCCTCGCCCAGCGAGGGTACGTCCGCCGGAGGTGCGTCCCGCACCTCCAGGCACCGCCACTCCACCGACACGTGCACGTCCCCCCGCGGCCCGGCCTCCGTGACCTCGGGCACCAGGCCGATGGCCGGTCCGCCCACCGCGATGACCGCCTCGCCGGCCGCCAGCGCCCGCGCGTTGAACTCCGGCGGCCCGCTGAGCCCCAGCGGGTGTCCGGGCACGGGGAGCGCGATCCGCAGCCCGCGGACGCCGAGCGCACGCAGCCGCCCGAGCCCCAGCGTCAGCCCCACCGGGCCGTCCTCCCCGGGCAGTCCGGAGATCCGGTGGACCGCATCGTCGGCGATCACTTCCTGAGCGGCGTCATCCGGCGCGGCAAGTCCGGCGATCAAGGCATTTCCCCAGGCGGCCAGGCGCCCTGAGCGAGGTTCGTCGAGCATCCCCCCAGCCTAAGGACTGGGGCGGCGCAGGTGTGGCGTAGATTTCCTGGGGGCGGCGCCTACAGGTGCTCGCGACGGCAGACGTGCGATCGGGAAGTGGGAGACAACACGCTCATGAGCGATGTTCTGGAGCTGGTGGACGTATCCGTGGTCCGAGACGGCCGGGCTCTGGTGGACCAGGTCTCCTGGTCGGTCGCCGAGGGCGAGCGCTGGGTCATCCTCGGCCCCAACGGCGCCGGCAAGACGACCTTGCTGAACATCGCCTCGAGCTACCTCTTCCCGACCTCCGGCACCGTCCAGATCCTCGGCGAGAAGATGGGCGGCGTCGACGTCTTCGAACTGCGCCCCCGCATCGGCATCGCGGGCGTCGCCCTGGCCGAGAAGCTGCCGCGCAGGCAGACCGTCCTGGAGACCGTGCTCACCGCCGCGTACGGCATGACCGCACACTGGCAGGAGAGCTACGAGCAGGTGGACGAGGACCGCGCCCGCGCCTTCCTCGACCGCCTGGGCATGAGCGACTACCTCGACCGCAAGTTCGGCACCCTCTCCGAGGGCGAGCGCAAGCGCACGCTGATCGCGCGGGCCATGATGACCGACCCCGAGCTGCTCCTGCTCGACGAGCCCGCCGCCGGCCTCGACCTCGGCGGCCGCGAGGACCTCGTGCGCCGCCTCGGCCGGCTCGCCCGCGACCCGATCGCCCCGTCCATGGTCATGGTCACCCACCACGTCGAGGAGATCGCCCCCGGCTTCACCCACGTGCTGATGATCCGCCAGGGCAGGGTCGTGGCCGCCGGTCCCATGGAGACCGAACTCAGCTCCCGCAACCTGTCCCTCTGCTTCGGCCTCCCGCTCGTCGTCGAGCGCCGGGGCGACCGCTGGACCGCGAACGGACTGCCCCTGAAGTGACCCGCTGAGCACCCGCGCACACCACGGGAGCCGAAAAGCCCCGGGCAGAACTGTCGCACCCTGTCACAGATCCACTGCGGCCCCCTACGATATGCCTGTGGACGACTGGTTGTGGTGGCTGATCGCCGCCGTGGGGCTGGGTATTCCGCTCGTCGTGACCGCGATGCCCGAGTTCGGGATGTTCGCGGTCGGAGCCGTCGCCGCCGCGATCGCGGCCGGCCTCGGCCTCGGCATCACCGCACAGGTGCTGATCTTCGCCGTCGTCTCCGTCGCGGGCGTCGCCGTCGTACGCCCGTTGGCCAATCGGAGCCGCGCGCAGCGCCCGGAGCTGCGCAGCGGCGTCGACGCGCTCAGGGGCCGCCAGGCCGTCGTCCTCGAACGGGTCGACGGGCACGGCGGCCGGATCAAGCTCAACGGCGAGGTCTGGTCGGCCCGCTCCCTCGACACGGGACGAACCTTCGAACCCGGCGAGAGCGTGGACGTCGTCGAGATCGAGGGCGCGACGGCCGTCGTGGTGTGATCGTGCGCGCCCCCCGCACCGCAGACGGCACGGGAATTCGCCGAACCCGGCCCGCCCTGTCGCGGGGTCTGCCAGACTTGATCATGTCTTCGTACAGACAGCCACAAGCAATCGGCGTGGGGGAGTGGACGTGCAGCCGATCATCATCGTCCTGATCATCCTGGTGGTGCTCGTCTTCATCGCGCTCATCAAGACGGTCCAGGTCATCCCGCAGGCCAGCGCGGCGATCGTCGAGCGCTTCGGTCGGTACACCAGGACCCTGAGCGCGGGCCTCAACATCGTGGTGCCGTTCATCGACACCATCCGCAACCGCATCGACCTGCGCGAGCAGGTCGTGCCGTTCCCGCCGCAGCCGGTGATCACCCAGGACAACCTGGTCGTCAACATCGACACGGTCATCTACTACCAGGTCACCGACGCACGGGCCGCCACCTACGAGGTCGCGAGCTACATCCAGGCGATCGAGCAGCTCACCGTCACCACGCTGCGCAACATCATCGGCGGCATGGACCTGGAACGGACCCTGACCTCCCGCGAGGAGATCAACACGGCGCTGCGCGGCGTCCTCGACGAGGCCACCGGCAAGTGGGGCATCCGCGTCAACCGCGTCGAGCTCAAGGCCATCGAACCGCCCACCTCCATCCAGGACTCGATGGAGAAGCAGATGCGCGCCGACCGCGACAAGCGCGCCGCCATCCTCACCGCCGAAGGCATCCGGCAGTCCCAGATCCTCACCGCGGAGGGCGAGAAGCAGTCCGCGATCCTGCGCGCCGAGGGCGAGGCGAAGGCCGCCGCCCTCAAGGCCGAGGGCGAGGCCCAGGCCATCCGTACCGTCTTCGAGTCCATCCACGCGGGCGACCCGGACCAGAAGCTGCTCGCCTACCAGTACCTGCAGATGCTCCCCAAGATCGCCGAGGGAGACTCCAACAAGCTCTGGATCATCCCCAGCGAACTCAACGACGCCCTCAAGGGACTCGGCGGCATCGTCAACCTCCCCGGCGCCCCCGGCACCGGCGAGGGCGGCACCCGCCGCGAGAGCCCCCGGCTCGACAAGGACTGAGCAGCGCGGCTGCGCCGCGAACGCGTATGACATGCTCCGTGCGCCACGGCTCCCCCGGTCCCCTCGGGGGAGCGGAGCCGCACCGACCATGGAGACGCCTGTGACCTATTGGGAAGCCCTGGCCGTGTTCGCGGCCGGAATCGGCGCCGGCACCATCAACACCGTCGTCGGGTCCGGCACGCTCATCACCTTCCCCGTCCTGCTCGCCGTCGGGCTGCCCCCTGTCACCGCCAACGTGTCCAACACCCTCGGCCTCGTTCCCGGTTCCCTGAGCGGCGCCATCGGCTACCGGCACGAACTCGCCGGACAGGGGACGCGGCTGCTGCGGCTGGGCGCCGCCGCCCTCGTCGGCGGACTCATGGGGGCCGTCCTGCTCCTGACGCTGCCCTCCCAGGCCTTCGACACGATCGTGCCGATCCTCATCGCACTCGCCCTCGTCCTCGTCGTCGTCCAGCCACGGCTCTCCCGCGCCCTCCAGGCACGCCGGTCCGACAACGGCGCCCGCGTCCCCGAGCACGGCGGCCCGGTGCTCCTCGGCGGACTCCTCCTCGCCAGCATGTACGGCGGCTACTTCGGCGCCGCCCAGGGCGTGATCTACCTCTCCCTCATGGGCGTCCTCATCGAGGAGTCCTGGCAGCGGATCAACGCGGCCAAGAACGTCCTCGCCCTGATCGTCAACGGTGTCGCCGCGCTGTTCTTCCTCTTCGTCGCCGACTTCGACTGGACCGCCGTCGCCCTCATCGCCGCCGGGGCCGCCCTCGGCGGGGTGGTCGGCGCCCGCATCGGCCGCCGCCTGCCGCCCGCCGCCCTGCGCGGTGCCATCGTCGTCGTGGGCATCGTGGCGATCGCCCAGCTCCTGCTGAGATAGCCGGGCGACCGCCTCGCGGCCCGGGCTCAGGCCGGCAGCGCGTCCCAGCCGGACACGCCCTCGCGGTCCCGCAGACCCAGCGCCAGCAGCAGCGCGTCCGCCGGGGTCGGCTCGAACGGCTGGGCGAGCAGCCGCATCCCCGCCTGCTCCGGCGTACGGTCGGCCTTGCGGTGGTTGTCCTCCGCGCACGAGGCCACCGTGTTCAGCCACGTGTCCCCGCCACCGCGCGAACGCGGCAGCACGTGGTCCACGGTCGACGCCCTCCGGCCGCAGTACGCGCACCGGTGCCGGTCCCGCACCAGCACACCCCGCCGCGACCACGCCGCCCGTTGTCGGAAGGGCACCCGCACGTACCGGCAGAGCCTGATCACCTGCGGTACGGGCACCTCCACGGCCGCCGCACGGATCCGCAGCCCGGGATGAGCCTGCTCGACCACGGCCTTGTCCTGCATGACCAGCACCACCGCGCGCCGCAGCGACACCGTCGACAGCGGCTCGAAGGTCGCGTTCAGCACCAGGGTCTCTCGCACGTCGCCCACCCCTCGGGATACATCCCCGCCCCCTTGGGCGAGGTGGCTCCACTGTGACCGGGCGATACCTACGCGGACAACGCAATTTCCGCACGTGCCGGAGAAGTAGGAGGAAACAGATCGCACAAGAGGGCCGGACCCGGCCGCCGGCCACCCCGGGCGCCCTCCCCGTGGGGACCCGGGCGCCCGGAGCGCGGCGATCGGCGTGGACACCCGGTCGCATGGCCGGGCTCCGGCGGACCGCGGGCCGGTCGCGCGGCGAGACCGCACAGCGCAACGCCCCGCCGCCCCCGCCACTGCGGTGCCGACCCCCGGTGACGGTCAGGTCACCGGGCGGACACCACCATGCGATGCGAGAGCGCCGGGGCGCAACGGGATTTCGGGGCCCCGGCCGAAGCCTGGAGCGCCACTGCTACTGCGGGTTCTCGTACTCGCCGATCAGGTTGGCCCGTGCGATCGCGTGGAACCGCAGGTTGAAGCCGACGACGGCGGGCGACACGTCCCCGTCCGGCCCCAGCTTCTCCTGGTCCACGGCGTACACGGTGAACACGTACCGGTGGGGCCCGTCCCCGGGCGGCGGCGCGGCACCGCCGAAGTCCTTGCTGCCGTAGTCGTTGCGCACGTGCACCGCACCCTCGGGCAGCCCCTTGAAGCCGTCGCTGCCGGCGCCCGCGGGCAGCTCCGTCACCGACACCGGGATGTCGAAGAGCACCCAGTGCCAGAAACCGCTGCCCGTGGGCGCGTCGGGGTCGTAGCACGTGACGGCGAAGCTCCTGGTCCCCTCGGGGAAGCCCTCCCACCGCAGGTGCGGCGAGACGTTGCCCTCGGCGTGGACCTGCGAGTCCTTCAGCGTGCCGCCCGGCTGGATGTCATCGCTCACCACCGTGAACGAGGGCACCGGGGGATGGAAATCGTGGGGGAGCGGCCGTCGCCTCTGCTCGGTCATCTCGGTACCTCCTGCTGATCGCGAAACGCGCTTCCGCCCGCCGATCCTAGAACCAGTTGCGCTTCCCACCGACCTCGGCCAGCCACTGGTTGAGGTACCCCGCCCAATCGGTCGTGTGGAAGTTGCCCAGGTCCACCGTGAAGGAGCGGTAGGCGTCACTGCTCTCGCTGAACAGCCCCGGCTTCTTGTCCATCTCCAGGACGACGTCCATCTCGTGGCCGTCGGAGACGAAGCTCAGCTCCACCTGGTTCAGCCCGCGGTACTGCTGCGGCGCGAAGAACTCGATCTCCTGGTAGAACGGCAGGCGCTGCCGCGTGCCGCGGATGTGACCGCGCTCCAGGTCCGCGTTCTTGAAGCCGAAGCCCAACTGCCCGAACGCGTCGAGGATCGCCTGCTGCGCCGGCACCGGGTGCACGTTGATCGGATCGAGGTCACCGGAGTCCACCGCACGGGCGATCGCCAGCTGCGTGGTGACGCCGACGTTCATCCCGGTCAGGTGGCGCCCGAGGAACGTCGTGATCGGCGTCTCCCACGGGATCTCCAGCCCGAACGGAACCACGTGCACCGCGCCCGGCTGCACCTCGAACGCCCCACCCAGTTGCTGCCGGTGGAACTCGACGTCCTGCTTGTACTCCGTGTCCTGGCCCTCGACCTCGACGCGCGCCTGCAGGCCCACCGACAGCCCCTCGATCCGCTGCGGCACCGAGCCACCCTGGATCCGCACCTCGCCCTGGACGACCCCGCCCGGGACGACGTTCGGCTCGTTGAGCACCGTCTCCACCGACGCGCCACCGGCGCCCAAGCTCGCAAGCAGCTTCTTGAAGCCCACGATGTCCCTCTCCCTCTGCTGGCGGTTGCCTCGGTCACTACGAACGCGGCCCCACCGTGAACGGTTCCATTACTCTCGTACCGCATGATCGCCCCTCCTGAGAGCAGCTCCGCCCCCAGGTCCCTCCACGACCGCCCGGAGCCGCTGGTACCCCCCGGCATCCTGGGGCGACCCCTCGTACGCAGGACGGACGACCGCCTTGTCGCGCTCGGGTTGACCGCGGTCGAGGCCTGCGCCGGTCTGCCCGGGCCCGCCTCCCACCGGTGTCGCGGACGCGACGAGCTCATGGCGGTCACGTCCGGTCCGCCCGGCCACGCTCCGCTGTGTCGCCCCCGCTGCGTGCCAAGGCGGTCGGCATGAACGTCGAGGAGCTCGCTCACCAAGCCGAAGAAGTCGCTCCCAAGCTGCTCGGCGCCGTCCTCACCCATGTGACGCCCGAGGGAACCGTGAGCATCGCCATCACGGAGACCGAGGCCTACTCCGGCGCGGCCGACCCCGCCTCCCACGCCTACCGGGGCATGACACGCCGCAACGCGGTCATGTTCGGGCCCGCGGGACACCTGTACGTCTACCGCTCCCACGGGCTGCACTGGTGCGCCAACATCGTCACCGGGGCGGACGGCATCGCCACAGCCGTCCTCATCCGGGCGGGCCGGGTCGTCGAGGGGGAAGATCTGGCACGCGAGCGCCGAGGGGCGAAGGTCGAGACCGCGCGTCTCGCGCGGGGCCCGGGCAATTTCTGCCAGGCGCTCGGCATCACGGCGGAACACAACGGGGCAGACCTGCTGACCGGCGCGTCGGTCACGCTGTCCGAGGGCGAGCCGGTACCCGCCGCCCTGGTCCGCGCCGGTCCCCGAGTGGGTGTGAGCAAGGCCCACGACTGGCAGCACCGCTTCTACCTCGCCGGCGATCCGACCGTCTCGGCGTACCGCCTCAGTCCCCGGGCCAAGCCGTCCGGCGGAGCCTGAGCCGCGGTGCGCCGCGCGGGCAGCCGGTGAGCCGGGCGGATCCGTCCCACCGGGGCACCCGCGACCTCGTCCCGGGGCCCGCCCCGTCGTGGGCCCGCCCGGGGCGGGCAAAAGGAGTCGAGCGGAACGCGTAGTCTCGGAAAGACTCCGTACGAACAGGTACGAGACATCGAACGACACCAGGAGGCACGAGAACCGTGACGGACATCGTCGACGAGCTGCGGTGGCGAGGGCTGATCGCCGTTTCCACCGACGAGGACGCACTGCGCAAGGCGTTCGCGGACGGCCCGGTCACGGTCTATTGCGGCTTCGACCCCACCGCGCCCAGCCTCCACCTCGGCAACCTGGTGCAGATCCTCACCATCCGCCGGCTCCAGCTGGCGGGCAACCGCCCGCTCGCCCTCGTCGGCGGCGCCACCGGCCTGATCGGCGATCCAAAGCCGACCGCCGAACGGACCCTCAACGACGCGGACGTCGTCGCCGGCTGGGTCGAGCGGATCCGCGCCCAGATCGAGCCCTACCTCTCCTTCGAGGGCCCGAACGCCGCCGTGATGGTCAACAACCTCGACTGGACCTCGGGCCTGTCGGCCATCGAGTTCCTGCGGGACGTGGGCAAGCACTTCCGGGTCAACAAGATGATCGCCAAGGAGGCCGTCGCCCGCCGCCTGAACTCCGAGGCCGGCATCAGCTACACGGAGTTCAGCTACCAGATCCTCCAGGCCATGGACTTCCTGGAGCTCCACCGCCGTTACGGCTGCACCATGCAGACAGGCGGCAGCGACCAGTGGGGGAATCTGACGGCCGGCATCGATCTGATCGGACGCGTCGAGGGCGCCTCCGTGCACGCCCTCGCCACCCCACTCATCACCAAGGCCGACGGCACGAAGTTCGGCAAGACGGAGTCCGGCACGGTCTGGCTCGATCCCGAGATGACCACGCCGTACGCCTTCTACCAGTTCTGGCTGAACGCCGACGACCGCGATGTGTCCACCTTCCTGCGCATCTTCAGCTTCAGGTCGCAGGAGGAGATCGAGGAACTGGAGCGGCTCACCGCGGAACGCCCGCAGGCCCGGGCGGCCCAGCGCGCCCTCGCCGAGGAGCTCACCACGCTCGTCCACGGCGCCGAGCAGTGCGCCGCCGTGATCGCCGCGTCCAAGGCGCTTTTCGGCCAGGGCGACCTCACCGGGCTCGACGAGCGGACCCTCGCCGCGGCTCTCGGCGAACTGCCGCACGCCCGGGTCGCCGAGCTGGCTCCCGTCGCGGACCTCTTCGCCGAAGTCGGGCTCGTGGCCAGCAAGTCGGCGGCACGCCGCACCATCAAGGAGGGTGGCGCGTACGTGAACAACGTCAAGACCGGCGACGAGGACGCGACCCCGGAGCCCTCCGACCTGCTGCACGGCCGCTGGCTCGTGCTGCGGCGCGGCAAGAAGAGCCTGGCGGCCGTCGAGGTCGCCGGCGGCTGACGTCGTCTGGTTTCCACGTTTGAGCGGCGGCGGAGCTTGACTCCGCCGCCGCGCTTGCGTAACGTAGCCCGAGCCGCTTGAGACGGTGCGCCCGGTTCGTCCGGATCCACCGATGGGCGGCCACTCACCACAACGACACCATCCCGAAGATTCGGGCACATTTGCGTGCCCCCGAATTCCTTCGCGTGGGATCGAAAGGGCGAGTGGGGGACGAATTCGCAAGCCGCGAAGGAATCCGCTAACGTAGTGAATGTCGCCGAGGCGGAAACGCCGAAAGCGAAACCCCCTCCAGAGGGTGGCGGAGACGGAAATCGGATCTGCTAAGCTGGAGACAACGAAGGGAAAGCCCGGAGGGGCCGGTGAGACGGTCTCGAAGGAAGCTTCCGTTCCTTGAGAACTCAACAGCGTGCCAAAAGTCAACGCCAGATATGTTGATACCCCGTCCATCTCGGACGAGGTTCCTTTGTAAAAACACAGCGAGGACGCTGGGCACGTCGGGATTATTCCTCCCGATGGTGCCGCTCTCGTGAAGACATTCACGGAGAGTTTGATCCTGGCTCAGGACGAACGCTGGCGGCGTGCTTAACACATGCAAGTCGA
>JARAXD010000020.1:0-132199 GCA_033793685.1 Streptomyces sp. ME19-03-3
TGGCGTTGACTTTTGGCACGCTGTTGAGTTCTCAAGGAACGGAAGCTTCCTTCGAGACCGTCTCACCGGCCCCTCCGGGCTTTCCCTTCGTTGTCTCCAGCTTAGCAGATCCGATTTCCGTCTCCGCCACCCTCTGGAGGGGGTTTCGCCTTCAGGCTTTCGCTTTCCGGCTTTTCCGACTCTATCAGACCGTTTCCGTCCTGACCCCCAGTCAGCGGGGTTTGTCTTCCCGGCTGTTGGGCCGTTCCGACGGGTGAAACATTAGCGGACCGGTGGCGCCCGATGCCAATCGAGCAATTCCTTCGATCCTCATTCCGAAAAACGCACACAAGAGCGAGACGGTCCAGGACCGTTCATCAAGGTGAGTTTCGCAGGATGGCTGCCCGGGGCCGACCGGAGCCGGTGTTCACCGGCGGGCAACTCGGAGAACACTACGGATGCCCCGTACGTCTGTCAAACCGGGGCAGCCGGGTCAGTCCAGGTCCTTCAGGCGGCCGCCGGCGTCAGGCTGGTCGGCCTCGACGCGGCGGAGCAGTCGGGTCAGCAGGTCGCCGAGGACGTGGCGTTCGTCGGTGGCGAGGTCCTGCAGGAGGTCCGCCTCGAAGGCGGAGGCCATACGCATCGTCTCGAGCCACTTGCTGCGGCCGAGGTCGGTGAGCTCGACGATGACGCGGACGCGGTTGGTCTCGTCGCGCTGGCGGGTGACCAGGCCCTCCGACACCATGCGGTCGATCCGGTGGGTCATCGCGGCAGGGGTGAGACCGAGTCGCTTGGCAAGGTCGCCGGGGCCGAGGCGGTACGGACGGCCCACCACCACAAGCGCCTTGAGGACCTCCCACTCCGCACTGGTGATGCCGACGGCGGACAGGTGCCGTCCATAGCCCACGTTCATCCGGCGGTTGAGCCTGCCGAGGGCCGTGACGATCTTCTCGACCTGGGGTTCCACCTCGGGGTACTCGCGCTGGTAGATCGCGATCTGCTCGTCGAGGTCCAGCTCCTGCGGGGTGCCAGCAGGGCCGTCGGCTGCGCTCGTCATGGCAGGAGTGTCCCACGAAAGTCGTTGGCCCTAAAGGCTTCTGGCATGTACTGTTTAGCCTCGAAGTTTAATCTTGAAGTGTTCAAGTTCGAGGACTACCGACCTAAGGGGTGAGTGTGACCACCGCCATGGGCGCAGCGCTGCGCCGGATCCAGCTGGGCAACGCGTTGAGCGCGTTCGGCAACGGCTTCACCGTCCCGTTCCTGTTCGTCTACGTGGCGCAGGTGCGGGACCTGGGAGCGGGCACGGCGGGTGTCGTGCTCTCCGCGTTCGCCGTCGCGGCGCTCGCCGTACTGCCGTTCACCGGGCGGACGATCGACCGGCGCGGCCCGCTGCCCGTACTGCTGGCCGGCGCGTGCGCGGCGGCGGTGGGCTCCCTGGGCTTCGGGCTC
The DNA here is from genome assembly GCA_033793685.1 of Streptomyces sp. ME19-03-3. Lineage (GTDB taxonomy): Bacteria > Actinomycetota > Actinomycetes > Streptomycetales > Streptomycetaceae > Actinacidiphila. The sequence goes on from JARAXD010000020.1 coordinate 1,429, forward strand.
GCCTCGAGCGCGCCCCTGGCGATCGCCGCGTCCGCCGTCATGGGGGCCGGCATTGCGGTGATGCAGCCGGCGCTGGCCACGCTCATCGTCTGGTGCTCCACCCCGAGCACGCGATCGAGGGCGTTCGCGACGCAGTTCTTCCTGAGCAACCTCGGGCTGGGGGTCGGCGGCCTGCTCGGCGGACTGCTGGTCGACATTTCGCGTCCGGGCTCCTTCACGCTGCTGTTCTCGGTGGAGGCCGCGATGTTCGTCGTTCTGGGGATCGTCGCGGCCTCCGTACGGCTGCCGGGGGCGGCGCGCCTGGAGGCGGCGCCGGCGGACAAGGCGGCCGGGGGTTGGCGGGTGCTGTTCGCCGACCGCGCGATGGTGCGGCTGTGCGTGCTGGGCGGCGTGCTGTTCTTCGCCTGCTACGGACAGTTCGAGTCGGGGCTGTCGGCGTACGCGGTCGACGTGACCAAGGTGTCCCCGGCGACACTCGGCGTCGCTCTAGCGGCGAACACCGCGGCGATCGTGGTGGCGCAGTTCCTCGTCCTCCGGCCGGTGGAGCGGCGGCGGCGCAGCCGGGTGATCGCGGCGGTCGGTCTGCTGTGGGCCGCGGCATGGGTGGTCGCGGGGCTCTCCGGGCTGACGGGCTCCGCGCACGGGGTCGCGACGGCGATGCTGATCGGCACCTACGCGCTGTTCGGGCTAGGCGAGGCGATGTTGTCGCCGACGGTGGCGCCGCTGGTCGCGGACATGGCCCCGGAGCGGATGGTCGGCCAGTACAACTCGGCCTTCGCCCTGGTGAAGCAGCTGGCGCTGGCCGTCGGGCCGGCCTTCGGCGGACTCATGGCGGGCAGCGGGCTGTACGCCGAGTACATCGTGGTGCTGGTCGCGTGCTCGTTGGCGGTCAGCGTGCTCTCGGTGCGGCTGGGCCGGCGTCTCACGGTGGGCCAGGACGCTCCGATGCGGGAGCCGGTCCTGGCGGCGTGATCCCCGGTCGGGTGGGGAGGGCGAACTCGCACCACACCGCCTTGCCGCCGCCGGGTGTCCGCCGGGATCCCCAGGCGGAGGCGATGGTGGCGATGATGGAGATGCCCCGGCCGGCCTCGTCGGCCGGTTCGGCTCGGCGGCGGCGCGGCAGGTGGTCGTCGCCGTCGGTGACCTCGATGATCAGGCGCCGGTCGGTGCGCCGCAGCCGCAGCCGCATGGGCGGGACGCCGTGCTGGAGCGAGTTGGCGACCAGTTCGCTGGCGGCGAGGACACCGAGGTCGACGAGTTCGACGGGGAAGCGCCAGGAGGTCAGCACGCCCTGGGCGAAGGCGCGGGCGCGGGGGGCCGCCTCGATACCGCCGAGCAGTTCCAGGCAGGCACCCCGGAACAGTTCGGAGTCGCTGCCCTCGTGTTGCGGGTACTGCATGACGAGGACGGCGACGTCGTCGGCGTGCTCGGAGGTGACGCCGAGGGCGCGCAGCAGGCGGTCGCAGATGACCTGGGGGCTGCCCGTGGCGCCGGCGAGGGTGTTCATCAGGGCGGAGACGCCCTCGTCGATGTCCTCGCCGCGGCGCTCGATGAGGCCGTCGGTGTAGAGCACCGCGGTGGCGCCGGGCCCGAGGGGGACGGAGCCGGAGGTGTGGACCCAGCCTCCGGTGCCGAGCGGCGGGCCGGTGGGTTCGTCGGCGCGGCGGACGGTGCCGTCGGCGTCGCGGACGACGATCGGCAGGTGACCGGCCGACGCGTAGGACAGCCGCCCCTCACTGGGGTCGTGGACCGCGTAGACGCAGGTGGCGATCTGCGTGGCGTCGATCTCGGCCGCGAGGCCGTCGAGGAGTTGGATGACCTCGTGGGGAGGCAGGTCGAGGCGGGCGTAGGCGCGGACCGCGGTGCGGAGCTGGCCCATGACGGCGGCGGCGCGCACGCCGCGGCCCATGACGTCGCCGATGACGAGCGCGGTGCGGCCGGCGCCGAGGGTGATGACGTCGTACCAGTCGCCACCGACGGCGGCGTCGGTGCCGCCGGGCTGGTAGGTGGCGGCGACGCGCAGGTCGTCGGGCTGTTCGAGTTCCTGGGGGAGCAGGCTGCGCTGGAGCGTGACGGCGGTCGCGTGGAGGCGGCGCTCGCTCTCGCGGAGGCGTTCGGCGGACTGGACCTGGTCGGTGACGTCGGTGGCGAAGACCAGGACGCCGCCGGTGTCGGCGCCGTCCTGCACCGGGACCGGGCTGCAGGTGAGGGTGAAGTAGCCCTGCCGGGTGGCGGTGGCGACCTTGCGGGCCTTGACGGTACGCGGCTTGCCGCTGCGCAGGACCTGGTCCATCAGGGGGAGCAGACCGAGTTCCGCGAGCTCGGGAAGGGACTCGCGGGCGGGCTCGCCGGGGGTGCGGGGACCGAAGACCTCGGTCCAGGCCCCGTTGACGTAGCCGAGGTGGTGGGTGGGCCCGTGCGTGACCGCGATGAGGGCGGGCAGCCGGCCCAGCACCTCGCGTACGGGGAGGCTGTCGAGGGTGTGCGCCGGCGCGTCCGGATGCTCGGCGGCCTCCCCTCGGGCCGCGGGGACCGCTCCTCCGGACGGGGGTTCGGCACCGGCCGCCGCCGCCTGGGCATTGCGTCGTTGTGTTCCGGGGAGCCGGGCGCTCCAACGCGTGAGGTTCAAACGTCCGATTCCTCGTATGTGTCACTTGTGGGTGCTGACGCACGCTTGGTCACGGGGACCAGTGTGGCCGACCCGCCGCTCCGTGGGAATCGGCCACCGCATCCGCACTGGCGGTCAGGGCGCGTCGGGCTTGCGTCCGGTCTCCGCGGCGAGCTCGAACTCGGCCCGGGGGTTCTCCAGCGAACCGAGCGAGACGATCTCCCGTTTGAAGAGCCCGGACAGGATCCATTCGGCCAGGATGCGCGCCTTGCGGTTGACGGTGGGCATCCGGCTGAGGTGGTAGGCGCGGTGCATGAACCAGGCGGGGTACCCCTTGAGTTTGCGTCCGTAGATCTGCGCCACGCCCTTGTGCAGGCCGAGCGAGGCGACGGAGCCGGCGTACGCGTGACGGTAGTCGGTCAGGGGCTGTGCGCGCAGGGTCGCGACGATGTTGTCGGCCAGCACACGGGCCTGGCGCAGGGCGTGCTGGGCGTTGGGCGCGCAGAGCGCCCCGGGGTCGTCGGAGGTGACGTCCGGGACGGCGGCGGCGTCGCCCGCCGCCCACGCGCCCTGGGTGCCGGCGATCCGCAGGGCCGCGGTGCACGTGATCCGCCCACGGTCGTCCATCGGCAGGTCGGTACGCGACAGCAAGGGGTGTGGTTTGACGCCGGCCGTCCACACCACGGTGCGGGTGGGCAGGCGGGAGCCGTCGTCGAGGGCGGCGACGCGGTTCTCGCAGGACATGAGCCGGGTGTTCAGGCGGATGTCGACGTTGCGGCCACGCAGCTCGCGGATGGCGTACCGGCCCATCTCCTCGCCGACCTCCGGCAGGATGCGGTCGGTGGCCTCGACCAGGATCCACCGCAGGTCGCCGGCCTCGACGTTGTGGTAGTAGCGCACGGCGTAGCGGGCCATGTCCTCCAACTCGCCGAGGGCCTCCACGCCCGCGTAGCCGCCGCCGACGAACACGAAGGTCAGGGCCGCGTCGCGGACCTCGACGTCCCGGGTGGAGGAGGCGATGTCGAGCTGCTCGAGGACATGGTTGCGCAGCCCGATGGCCTCCTCGACGGTCTTGAACCCGATGCCGTGCTCGGCGAGGCCGGGGATGGGCAGGGTGCGGGAGACCGAGCCGGGGGCCAGCACCAGGTGGTCGTACGGGATCTCCAGCGCGGCGGAGCCCGCCTCCTGGGTGGCGAGGGTGGTGAGCGTCGCGACCCGCTTGGCGTGGTCGATGCGCCTGGCCTCGCCGACGACCAGGGTGCAGCGGTCCAGGACGCGGCGCAGGGGCACCACGACGTGCCGGGGCGAGATCGAGCCGGCCGCCGCCTCGGGCAGGAAGGGCTGGTAGGTCATGTAGGGCTGCGGTTCGACCACGACGATCTCCGCTTCGCCGTGTTTCAGCCTGCGCTGCAGCCGCAGAGCGGTGTACATGCCCACATAACCGCCGCCGACGACCAGGATGCGCGGGATCCCGGTCTCTCCTGCCGTGCCCGACGGCCCCTTGAGTACTGCCATCGTTCCATGAGGCAATGGGCCGTCGGGGTTTGTCCACAGGGCGTGCGGCAATGAATGGCCGAATCCTGCCCTCCGGCAGGTCACGGGCGGGTCGCTGACCGGTGCGAAGCGCCGGGAAGGAGAATCGGCGGCCGGGTACTCCGATCGTGAGCGGATCCCCCCTTCATTCCTGACCGGGGCTCAACTATGTTCGTATCCCACCGGGGTGATGGTGCGGCGCCGTCCGCCGCCTCCGGTGAAGATGGGGTGGGGAGTCTCCGGGGGGAGACGCGGACAACCGGGGGATACACATGCACATCCAGGACCCTCAACGGGCGAGGACCGCGACCGTCGGCGGGCATCTTGATCCGGGCGGGCACGGTGGCGGGGGCCGTACGTCCCCTCTGCGCGTGGACGCGCAGCGCAACCTCGAGCACGTCCTGCGGGCCGCCCGCGAGGTCTTCGGCGAGCTGGGGTACGGCGCGCCGATGGAGGACGTGGCACGGCGGGCCCGCGTGGGTGTCGGCACCGTCTACCGCCGCTTTCCCAGCAAGGACGTGCTGGTGCGGCGCATAGCCGAGGAGGAGACGGCACGGCTGGCGGAGCAGGCTCGCGCGGCCCTGGGCCAGGAGGAGGATGCCTGGTCCGCGCTGTCCCGCTTCCTCAGGACATCGGTGGCCTCCGGCGCCGGCCGGCTGCTGCCGCCACAGGTCCTGCAGGTGCAGCCGGCGGGGGCGGCCGACGGGGCGCGGGTGCCTCAGCAGCGCGGCGGGGCCGACGACATCGCGTCGGGTGCCGGGGTGGCCACGCTGCTGGACGTCGTCGGGCAGTTGGTCGAGCGGGCGCGGGCGGCCGGTGAGCTGCGCGCGGACGTGTCGGTGGCCGACGTACTGCTGGTCATCGCCACCGCTGCGCCGTCGCTGCCGGACCCGGCCCAGCAGGCCGCCGCCTCGGCCCGGTTGCTGGACATCCTGCTGGACGGGCTGCGGTCCCGGCCGGGGGCGTGCGACTGACCCGTTCGGGTGCGGAGCCGCATCCGGGGGGTGAAACTCCCCGGACGGGTGGTTCTGGTGCTTGACAGGCCGTCGGACGGCACGGGTGTGCCACTGTTGCGCCCGTGGATGAAGGAAACGGGGAGTCCGGTCCGCCCGCGCGGGCGGCGGACTCCGGCGGGGGCCCGCCGTCCGATCGGGTACCCGGACAGCGGGAGCCGCTCGCGGAGCGCCTCACCGGGACCGCGGACGCATCCGGGGCGCAGATCTCCGACGCCGGCCTGGTCGCCCGTGTGCGCGCAGGTGACGACAGCGCGTACGAGGAGCTGTACCGGCGGCACGCGACCGCCGTACGGCGCTACGCACGCGGTTGCTGCCGCGACCCGCACACCGCAGAGGACCTGACCGGCGAGGTCTTCGCCCGCACGCTGCAGGCGCTCCGCGGCGGCAGCGGTCCGGACGCGGCGGTGCGCGCCTACCTGCTCACCACGGTGCGGCGGGTGGCCGCGTCCTGGGACACCACCGCCAGGCGGGAGCAACTGGTGGACGACTTCGCGGTGTTCGCGCTCACGTCGGCCGGCGCCGGGGCGGCCGAGGGCGTCCAGGTGCCGGGGGCGGACGTGCGCGCCATGCGCGAGGCCGAACGGTCGCTGGCCATCCAGGCCTTCCGTAGCCTCCCGGAGCGCTGGCAGGCGGTGCTGTGGCACACCGCGGTCGAGGAGGAGCCGCCCAGCAAGATCGCGCCCTTGCTCGGGCTGACGGCCAACGCGACGGCCGTCCTGGCGCACCGGGCACGCGAGGGGCTGCGCCAGGCCTATCTGCAGGCTCATGTGTCGTCCTCGCTGACCGCCGGCGGGGCGTGCGCCCGCTACGCGGACCGGCTCGGCGCGCACGCCCGCGGCGGTCTGCGGATGCGGGCCGACCGCGAGCTGCGCAAGCACCTGGAGGAGTGCGCCACGTGCCGCCTTGCGGCCGCGGAGCTCGCGGACGTGAACGCGGCCCTCAAGGGGTTGCTGCCGGTCGCGGTCCTCGGCTGGTTCGGCGCCGCGTACGCGGCGAAGGCGGCGGCCATCGCCGCGGGGGGTGCGGCGGCCGCGGGCGGTGCGGCGGCGGGCACGGCCTGCGGTGCGGCGGCTGCCGCCGAAGGCGCCGCGGCGCCGGTGAAGGTCGCCGTGACGGCAGGGCTGGCGCTCGCGGCGGCCGGTGCCGTGGTGGCGATCGCCCTGACCGGGGACGGCAGTGCGCCCCCGCAGGCCGAGGGCAGGCCGTCCGCGGCGCCCGTCGTACCGGCGTCACCGCGCCCACCCGTCGCGTCGGCGGCGCGGCCCTCCCCCGCGCCGAGCCCGTCGCCGTCCGTCCGGTCGCCGGTGCGGCCCGCCACCCTGCCGCCCGCGCCTGCGGCGTATCCGGTCCCGGAGCCGGAGCGGGAGTCGGCGCCCAGCGAGCAGCCGGTGCCGTCGCCCAGCCGTACCCCGCAGCCCACACCCACGCCGACCCCCACGCCGACCCCCACGCCGACCCAGGTGGTGTACCGGTTGAGCGGGCTCGGTCACGGCCTCGCCGACCGCACGGACCGGCCCACGATCCGCCTCGGCGACTGGTTCTGGCGGCGCTGGGGCCTCGAGATCGGCGGCACCCGCCACTTCGACGGCGTCACGGTCGGCGCGCCGTCCACTCTCACCGTCGACCTCAACCGCTCGTGCACCGCCTTCGACGTCGTCGTCGGCATCGACGACCTCGCGCCGGGCTTCGGCGCGGCACGCTTCTCCGTCTACGGCGACCACGGCCGGCGGCTGTGGCGCTCCGAGGTGCTGCGCGGCGGTGACCCCGGGGTGTCCGTGCGCGTGCCGATCGCCGGCAACAACACCATCCGGTTGCAGGTCGAGCCGATGCGCCGGTTCCACGCGGTGAACGTCGCGGACTGGGCCGTGTCCCGGATCAGCTGCGACTGAGCCGTGCCGCCGCCTCCCGCCGGTTCAGCCGGCGGGGGCCTCGCATACGCCGTCGGCGCAGGTGTCCGCCGCGGGCGCGCCCGGTACGACGCCGGTCTCCTCGGCGACCTGCTCGAGCACCCGCAGGAAGGTCGAGGACTCCTGGGCGCCCTGGACGGCCCACTTGCCCTCGAAGACGAAGGTGGGGACGGCGTTCACACCGATGCCGCGGGCGTCGTCGATCTCGGCGAGCACCTCCGCGCGGCCCTCGTCGGAAGCGAGGAAGTCGGCCGCGCGGTCGCGGTCCAGCCCGGCCTCGGCGGCGAGCGCGGCCAGGGTGCCGCCGTCGCCGACGTCGGCGCCCTCGGCGAAGTGCGCCACGAGCAGCCGGTCCTTGAGCGCGGCCTGCTCCTTGGCCCCGTAGGCGTTCAGCGCGTGCCACAGCAGGCGGTGGGCGAGCAGGGTGTTGTTCTCGATGACGCGGTCGAAGTCGAAGGCCAGGCCCTCGGCGCCGCCGAGCTCCGCCACCCGGGCGTCCATCGCCGCGGACTGCGGTCCGTAGCGCTCGTCGAGGTAGGCGCGGTGGGGCTCGGGGGTCGTGGACTTGTCCGGGTCGAGCTGGAAGGGCCGGTAGACCAGCTCGACCCGGTCGGCCAGCGGGAAGTCGGCCAGTGCCCGCTCGAAGCGGCGCTTGCCGATGTAGCACCAGGGGCAGGCGACGTCGCTGTAGATCTCGACCTTCATGCTCTCTCCGTCATCGACCATCCGTTGAATTCTCAAGAATGCACCGGAAAACCCGTTCCGGGCCACATCCCGGCAGGCGTTCCGCCGCCCGGTCAGGCGGTGGCCGCGGCGAGCAGGGCGTAGGCACCCTCGCCGCCGAGGCCGTGACCCGCGGCCCGGACCCGCTCGTACGGGCCGTCCCCCAGCGCCGCGCGGGCCGCCGCCTCCGCCGCGCGGACGCCCTCCTCTTCCGGGACCGAGCGCGGCGGACCCGCCCGCAGCCCGTCGGCCGCGCTCTGCAGACGAGCGGCCCGAACGGGATCGCCGACCGCGACCAGCGCCTCGGCGGCGCATTCGACGACCGCCGCCAGACGTGGTTCCGCGCAGAAGCCGTCGAGCCCCGCGCGCAGCGCCTGCGCCAACGCCGACCGCGACCAGCGCCTCGGCGGCGCATTCGACGACCGCCGCCAGACGTGGTTCCGCGCAGAAGCCGTCGAGCCCCGCGCGCAGCGCCTGCGCGAACCGGGGCAGGGCACCGGCCAGGGTCGCCCTCGGCGGCGGACACCCGGGCCGCCAGGCACGTCACGAGGAGCTCGAAATCCGGTGGGGGCGTGCCCAGACGTCCCTCCCCGTGCGCGAGGCCGACCAGCTCACGGGCCTCTTGGAGCTCGCCCCGGCGCAGCACGATCGCCGCCAGCAGCGCACGGATGTAGGCACGGGCGTCCCACACCCCGTACTGCTCGGCCTCCTCGGCGGCCTGGCGCAGCAACTTCTCGGCGCGCGCGTCGTCGCCCTCCCGGTGGGCCACTTCACCCATACGGGAACGGACGAAGATGCCTTCCACCTGAGCGCCCAGTTCACCGCCGAGGCGCAGGGCCTCCTCCAGGTCCGCCCGCGCCGTCGCGTAGTCGCCGTACGCCAGCGCCATCTCGACACCGGCCTCGCAGACCTGGGCGCACAACCAGCGGTCGCCGAGCCGTTCGCTGAGTTCGAGCCGCTCAGGCCAGTCCGCGTCGGCCCGGGGGAGGCCGCCGGGCAGGTCGATCGTGATGTGCGTGCGGAACATCAGTGCCGCGGCCAGTTCCCATGTGCCGCCGTACATACGGCAGGTGGCCACCATCGCGTCCGCGTGCTCCCGAAGCGACTCGTGGCGGCCCACGATGTAAGCGGAGAACGGCCACAGGATGCCGGGGAAGCGCGCCGAGTGCGGGCTCGGCACGCTGTAGACCTCGATGATCCTCGAGGCCAGCGCCAGCGTCTCCCGCCGCTGCATCTCCTCGCGGGGCATGGTGTCGCTGACCACGAAGAGGTGGAGCAACCGCAGGTTCATCCCGGGCCAGAAGCCGGGGGCGCCGGGATCGTCCGGAAGTTCGCGAGCGCGATGAGCCGGACGAGCCACTCCCGCGCCTCGTCGCGGAAGTTGCGCAGCCACCAGAACCAGCCCATGGCGAGGGCCAGCGCGATGCCGTCGTCCGCGGCGCCCGCGTCGATAGTCCGGCGCAGCACGGCCCGTATGTTGTCGAGGTCGGCCTCCACCCTGGCGGCCCAGAGCAGTTGGTCGGGGCCACGCATCGCCTCGTCGGCGACGCGGGCGAAGTCCGTGAAGTACGCGGTGTGCCGGCGGGCCGCCTCTGCGGTCGGCGGCGTCCTCGGCGGCACGCTCGGCCGCGTACTCGTGGATCGTCTCCAGCAGCCGGTAGCGCACCTCTTCGGCGTCGTGGTCCGCGACGACCAGGGACTTGTCGACGAGCTGGCCGACCAGCTCCAGCTCCTCCTGACCGCACACGGCCTCCGCCGCCTGCAGCGTGCAGCGCGGCGGTGGCGGGGTCGCCGGCGTCGAGAGCGGAGCCGACTTCGCGTACGAGGCGCTCAGAACAGGTGGAGGTCGACCTCGTCCGGGGTGGCCGTGAGCAGGCGGTAGCCGGCGGGGCCCGAGGCGACGGTCTCCCTGCCGCCCTGCGCGTCGATGGACCCGAGCGCACGGCGGAGCCGCGACACGAGCGCCTGCAGGGCGCCGATGGCGTCCTGGGGCGGCTCGTTGCCCTCACCGCCCCACACCTCGGCGATCAGGGGCGCCGGGGCCACCGCGTGGGGGGGCGTGCAGCGCGAGCGCGGTCAGCAGGGCCCGCAGTCGCCTGCCGCTTCCCAGGGCACGGTCGCGCCCCGGGGCGACGTATCTCCGTGGGGCCGAGGATCAGGTACTGCACGGGGCCATTCTTGCGGCGGGGGCCTCGCTGGGCGAAGCGGTTTCCCCTGTGGGGCGCCGTCGTGTGTGCGGCGCCCCACAGGGGTCAGGCGCGGTCGTCGTCCTCGTCGCGCGGGCCGAGCAGCTCGTCCGCGAGGGAGGGCAGGTCGTCGAGGGGGGTCTCCTCGGCCCACGAGGGACGGGGGCGGCGGCGCCCCTCCTCGGGGGCCGACGGCATCTCGCGCGTGCGCTCGTTGTCCGCGTCACGCGGCCCCGGCTGGGGTGCCTCGGGCCGGAAGATGCCGGGCGGCACGCGGTCGGCGGAAGAGGCGGTCGGCAGGACGGCGGTGTCGTCGGCCGCGCCCGGGGTCACCGCGGGCAGCACCGCCGTCTCCTCCGCGTCCGCGGGCACGGCGGGCTTGGTGAAGTCCGGGAAAGCGGGCTTGACCGCGGGCAGAACGGCCGTCTCCTCCGCGTCCGCGGGCACGGCGGGCTTGGTGAAGTCCGGGAAAGCGGGCTTGACCGCGGGCAGCACCGCCGTCTCCGCGTCACCGGTCGACGCGGCCTGAGGAGTGGGCGTCTCAACGGTCTTCGTCGCGTCCTCCGCCTCGATGCGCGCCTGCTCGGCCCGCATCAGGGCCTCTTCGGCCTTGCGCTGGCGCTCCAGACGTCGCTCCTCGGCCTCGGCACGCAGGCGTGCCTCCTCCTCGGCCTGACGGCGCAGGCGTTCCTGCTCCTCGCGGCGGACGCGCTCCTCGGCCTCGCGGCGGGCGCGCTCCTCCTCCGCCTGCCTGCGGGCCTCCTCGGCCTGGCGGCGGGCCTCCTGCGCGGCGGCCTCCTCGGCCTCACGGCGGGCGGCCTCCTCCGCGAGGCGGCGGCGTTCCTCCTCCTCCGCGCGGAGCTTCTCCAGCTGGGCCTGGCGCTCGCGTTCGAGCCGCTCCTCCTCGGCCTGGCGGGCGGCCTCCTCCTCCGCGCGGCGGCGGGCCTCCTCCTCGGCCTGGCGGCGGGCCTCCTCGCGCGCCTCGATCTCCTTCTCCGACAGCGGCAGGATCTCGTCGAGACGGTGCCGTATCGCCGTTGTGACGGCCTCCGGCTCCTGGGCCGCGTCGACGACCAGGTAGCGCGCGGGGTCGGCCGCCGCGAGGGTCAGGAAGCCGGAGCGCACGCGGTCGTGGAACTCCGCGGGCTCGGACTCGAGCCGGTCGGGCGCCTCGGTGAAGCGCTCGCGGGCCGCCTCGGGTGTGACGTCGAGCAGGACGGTCAGGTGCGGGACGAGTCCGTCCGTCGCCCAGCGGGAGATGCGGGCGATCTCGGTCGGGGCGAGGTCGCGCCCGGCGCCCTGGTAGGCGACGGAGGAGTCGATGTAGCGGTCGGAGATGACGACCGCGCCGCGCTCCAGCGCGGGGCGCACGACGGTGTCGACGTGCTCGGCGCGGTCGGCAGCGTAGAGCAGGGCCTCGGCACGGTGGGACAGCCCGCCGCTGGAGACGTCGAGCAGGATCGAGCGCAACCGCTTGCCGACGGCCGTGGCACCCGGCTCCCGGGTGACGACGACCTCGTGGCCCTTGCCGCGGATCCATTCCGCGACGGCCTCGACCTGGGTCGACTTGCCGGCCCCGTCGCCGCCCTCGACGGCGAGGAAGAAGCCGGTGGGGGCGGGTGCCTGTGCGGGTTCGCCGCCGCGCAGCGCCTCGCGCAGGTCGCGGCGCAGGGGCACGCCCTGGCGGTCGTCGGTCTTGCCGAGCACGAGCGCGGCGACGGGCAGCAGCAGCGCGCCGACGAGCATGAGCGCGTACGCGGCGCCGCCGTGGTCGAAGGTGAAGTGCCCTTCGGCGACGCGGTGCGGACCGATGCCGCCGGCCAGCAGCGGGGCGCCGATGGCGCCGACCGCCATGAGCAGGTACGTGACCGCGTGCAGATGGTCGGTGGTGCGGGCGCGGCGGGACTCCTCGGTCTCCTGGTCGACGAGGACGTGCCCGGTGTTGGCGGTGATCCCGGCGGCGACGCCGGCCAGCAGCGCGAGCAGCAGCACGGTCGTCGGGTCGGGTACGACGCCGGCCAGCAGCAGGCCCAGACCGGTGACCGCGATGGCGATGGCGAGCAGGCGGCGCCGCGACAGGCCCGGGAAGGTGCGCGGGGCGACCCGGATACCGAGGACGGGGCCCGCGGTGAGCGCCAGGACGAGGAGGCCGTAGCCGACCGGGCCGCCGCCGAGGTCGTCGCCGTGCAGTACGGCGAGTGCCACGGCGGCGGCGATGGCGCCGGCGACCGCGGCCGTGCCGAGCACGAGCACCGGTACGGCGCCGGTGCGCCCGCGGTCGTTGCCGCGCAGGCCCTGCAGGGGAGAGCGGAGGGGGGCGGCCTGGTCGCCCGGCAGTTCGAGCAGGTAGAGGACGGCGCCGGAGGCCGCGAACAGCCCGGCGGCGACGTAGGAGGCGAGGGCGGCCTGGTGGACGCCGAACCAGTCGACGCCGAGGCCGATCAGGTTGCCGACGAGCGTGACGACGACCAGGCTCGCGGCGGCGATCGGGAAGGCGACGAATCCGGTGCGCCGGTCGAGGCGGCGCAGGGCCTCGAGGCGGTCCGGCAGCGGGCGTACCGTTCCTGCACCCGGTGCGGGCGGGGGCAGCAGGCCCGGAGCGGCGCCGTCCTTGGCGACCGTCCACATCCGCTCGGCCAACCCGGTGACGAAGACGGTGACCAGCAGCCAGGTGACGGCACTGGCCGGCACCCAGTCGATCCACAGCGGGGCGACGATCAGCAGCGCCAGGCGTACGAGGTCGGAGCCGATCATCGTCCACCGGCGGTCGAACACACCGCCCGGCCCGGTCAGGTTGCCCAGCGGGCCCAGCAGGACGGCGCCGAAGAGCACGGCGGCCAGCAGGCGCGTCCCGAAGACGGCCGAGGCGGCGAAGGCCGCACCGCGGTACCCGCCGCCCAGGGACTGGGCGCCCACGCAGGCCTGCACCGTGAGGACGACCAGGACCAGAAGGGAGAGGCGGTCGCCCACGGTGCCGCTCAGCTGAGCGCCCCACAACCTGCGCAGAGGCGGGATCTTCAGGAGCGCGCCCACCGCGCGCCGCCGCGAGTCGGCGTCGAGTTCGTCGGCGAACGTGTCCGTTGGCTGCTCGGATCGCGTCATTCCGCCAGCCTATCGGGACACGGCTCCGTGCCGGAGGGCGCCTGCCGGGACCGCACCCACAGTGCGGCCCGGCCGCTCCTACTCTGCGGCCTTCTCCACCGTGGACATGGCCTTGGCGGCGGTCTTCCCGGCCGTCGTGGTCTTGGTGGCGGTCTTCTTCGCCGCGGTCTTGGTCGCCGCGGTCTTCTTGGCCGTCGTGGTCTTGGCGGCGGTCTTCTTCGCCGCCGTCTTGGTCGCCGCGGTCTTGGTCGCCGTCGCCTTCTTCGCCGGGGCCTTCTTGGCGGCGGCCTTCTTCGCCGTCTTCTTGGCGGGGGCCTTGGCCCGCTTCTCGGCGAGCAGCTCGTAGCCGCGCTCGGGTGTGATCGTCTCGACGTCGTCGTCACGGCGGAGCGTGGCGTTGGTCTCGCCATCGGTGACATAGGGGCCGAAGCGGCCGTCCTTGACCACGACGGGGCGCTCGCTGACCGGGTCGGTGCCCAGTTCCTTCAGCGGGGGCTTGGCGGCGGCACGCCCGCGCACCTTCGGCTGGGCGTAGATCGCCAGGGCCTGGTCGAGGGTGATCGTGAAGAGCTGGTCCTCGGTCTCCAGGGAGCGCGAGTCGGTGCCCTTCTTCAGGTACGGGCCGTAGCGGCCGTTCTGCGCGGTGATCTCGACGCCCTCGGCGTCGGTTCCCACGACGCGCGGCAGCGACATCAGCTTGAGCGCGTCCTCCAGCGTCACCGTGTCGAGGGACATCGTCTTGAAGAGCGAGGCCGTGCGCGGCTTGACCGCGTTCTTGCCGGTCTTCGGGGTGCCCTCGGGCAGGATCTCGGTGACGTACGGGCCGTAGCGGCCGTCCTTGGCGACGATCTGGTGGCCTGTCTGCGGGTCGGTGCCCAGCTCGAAGTCGCCGCTCGGCTTGTTGAGCAGCTCCTCGGCGAGCTCGACGGTCAGCTCGTCCGGCGGCAGGTCGTCGGGGACGTCGGCGCGCCGGCCGGTCTCGCCCTCAGCCTCTCCGGCCCTCTCCACGTACGGGCCGTAGCGGCCCACGCGCAGCATGACGCCGTTGCCGACGGGGAAGGAGGAGACCTCTCGGGCGTCGATGGCGCCGAGGTCCTCGACCAGCTCCTTCAGGCCGCCGAGGTGGTCGCCGTCCCCGTTGCCCGCGTCGGCTGCGCCGCCGACCGCGGTCTCGCCCTCGCCGAAGTAGAAGCGGCGCAGCCACGGCACCGCCTGGGCCTCACCGCGGGCGATGCGGTCGAGATCGTCCTCCATCCGGGCGGTGAAGTCGTAGTCGACGAGCCGGCCGAAGTGCTTCTCCAGCAGGCCGACGACGGCGAAGGAGAGGAAGGACGGCACCAGGGCCGTGCCCTTCTTGAAGACATAGCCCCGGTCGAGGATGGTGCCGATGATCGACGCGTAGGTCGACGGGCGTCCGATCTCGCGCTCTTCCAGCTCCTTGACCAGTGAGGCCTCGGTGTAGCGGGCGGGCGGCTTGGTGGCGTGGCCGTCGGCGGTGATGTCCCGCGCGGTGAGCGCGTCGCCCTCGGTCACGGCGGGGAGCCGGCGCTCGCTGCTGTCGAGCTCGGCGTTGGGGTCGTCGGCGCCCTCGACGTAGGCCTTCATGAAGCCGTGGAAGGTGATGATCTTGCCGGAGGCGGAGAACTCGGCGTCCCGGCCGTCGGCGGCGCGGCCGCCGACCTTGACGGTGACGGACTGGCCGACAGCGTCCTTCATCTGGGAGGCGACGGTCCGCATCCAGATCAGCTCGTAGAGGCGGTACTGGTCGCCGGTCAGGCCGGTCTCGGCCGGGGTGCGGAAACGGTCGCCCGAGGGGCGGATCGCCTCGTGCGCCTCCTGGGCGTTCTTGACCTTGCCCGCGTAGACGCGGGGCCTGTCCGGCAGGTAGTCGGCGCCGTAAAGCTGGGTGACCTGGGCCCGGGCGGCGGCGATGGCGGTCTCCGACAGGGTCGTGGAGTCCGTACGCATGTAGGTGATGAAGCCGTTCTCGTACAGCTTCTGGGCGACCTGCATGGTGGCCTTGGCGCCGAAGCCGAGCTTGCGGCTGGCCTCCTGCTGCAGGGTCGTGGTGCGGAAGGGCGCGTACGGCGAGCGGCGGTACGGCTTGGACTCGACCGAGCGGACGGAGAAGGCGGCGCCCTCCAGCGCGGCGGCGAGCGCGCGGGCGGCGGCCTCGTCCAGGTGGAGGACGTTGGCACCGTCCCTGAGCTGCCCGGTCGATCCGAAATCGCGGCCCTGGGCGACGCGCTTGCCGTCGACGGCGCTGAGCTTGGCACCGAAGGTGCCGGGGTCGGTGGCGTCACCGGTCCGGCCGGTGGCGAAGGTCGCGGACAGGTCCCAGTACTCGGCGGAGCGGAAGGCGATGCGCTCGCGCTCGCGCTGGACGACGAGCCGGGTGGCGACGGACTGGACACGGCCGGCCGACAGCCGCGGCATGACCTTCTTCCACAGGACCGGCGAGACCTCGTAGCCGTAGAGGCGGTCGAGGATGCGGCGGGTCTCCTGGGCGTCGACGAGGGTCTGGTTCAGTTCGCGGGGGTTGCGGACGGCTTCCTGGATGGCGTCCTTGGTGATCTCGTGGAAGACCATCCGGCGGACCGGGACCTTGGGCTTGAGGACTTCCTGCAGGTGCCAGGCGATGGCCTCGCCCTCGCGGTCCTCATCGGTGGCGAGCAGGAGCTCGTCCGACTCCTTGAGCAGGTCCTTCAGCTTCTTGACCTGGGCCTTCTTGTCCGCGTTGACGACGTAGATCGGCTGGAACTCGCTGTCGACGTTGACGCCGAGGCGCGCCCACGGCTGGCCCTTGTACTCCGCCGGCACTTCGGCGGCCCCGTTCGGGAGGTCGCGGATGTGCCCGACGCTGGCTTCGACGACATAGCCGGGGCCGAGGTAGCTCTTGATCGTCTTCGCCTTGGCAGGCGACTCGACAATCACGAGTCGGCGGCCGCTGCCCTGTGCGGTCTCGCGGGTCGGGGACAACTTCGCTCTTCTCTCCGGGTCGAAGGTGGTCTCGCTGCGGAGTGTGACCGTACATCCCGGTCCTGTGTCAAACGGGAAAAGTCCGCAACGCCACTCGAACGGTAACCCGACAAGCGTCCTGTCTGCCGCACGGACTGCCGCCCATGTCCGATTTGCCCAGCTCAGAGGAGCAGGAACAGCCAGACCCCGACGAGGAGCGAAACAACCCCGAAGAAACCGGCCACGCCGGCCGCCCACGGACCCCCTCCGGGGACCACCGGCTCGCGGCGCGACGACCGGGTGACGGTCCAGACCAGGAGCGCCGCCCCGAAAACCGCGAACACCACCGTGGCGAAGATCCCTGGCACCGTATCCATGTACATGACCTCCCGGGTCCTCCACCCTCACCGTGGCCCCCCGGGCCCGGAGGATGGCACGCCGGGACGTCGGCCGGAGGAACCGGCGGTGAACTCCGCCCGAAGCGGTCTGGCCGGATCCTTTCGCCTCCCCGCACGTCCACCCGGCCGTCCTCCCCGCCCCTCGTCCGGCCCTCCGCCGCCCCCTTCCCCGACTTGCTCCGCCGTTCCGTCCCGCGCCTTTCCTGGTGCCTGGGGGCCGCCTTGACCCGCCTGGCAAGATGTCCGCACACACCGAACGTCCACGCAGGGGGAGTCCGACCATGTCCGACCCGAACAACCCGTACGGCCAGCCGAAGCAGGACGGCTACGGCTACCCGCAGCAACCCCCGGCCGGCCCCGGCTCCTACGGCCAGCAGCCCGGATACGGCTACCCGCAGCAGGGCTATCCCCAACAGGGCTACTACCCGCAGGGCGGATACCCGCAGCAGGGCGGCTACACGGGCGACCCCAACGCCCCGTACGGCTACGACGCGTACGGCCGCCCGCTGTCGGACAAGTCCAAGGTCGTCGCGGGCGTCCTGCAGTTGCTGGTCGGAGGCCTCGGCATCGGCCGCTTCTACACCGGCGACATCGGCATCGGCCTCGCCCAGCTCTTCACCTGCGGCGGCCTCGGCATCTGGTCGCTGATCGACGGCATCCTCTATCTGACGAGCAACGACCGCACCGACTCCCAGGGCCGCGTCCTGCGCAGCTGACGGTGATGAGCCAAGTGACCTGGCGCCGCCTCAGGGCCGTGGCCGGACGACCGGCCACGGCTCCGCTGGCGTCGCTCGTGGCGGGCGCGGCGGGCGCGGCCTACCTGTGGGGCACCGACCCGCACCAGGAGGGGCACTGGCTGCCCCGATGCCCCTTCAACTTCCTGACCGGTCTGCTCTGTCCGGCCTGCGGCGCGACCCGCATGACCTACGACCTGATGCACGGCGACCTCGCGGCGGCGTTCCACGACAACGCGCTGTTGTTGCTCGCCTCCCCTTTTCCCCTTTATCTGTACGCGCGGTGGGTGACGGAAGGGCTGCGCGGCCGGGAGTACCGTCCCTCGCTGGGGCGACGGGCGCAGATGGTGGTCCTGGGGATCGCCGTGGCGTGGGCCGTCGTGCGCAACGCGGTTTGACAACGCAGTGATCACGGTTGCGTGAAGTCTGCTCATCAGAGCGCCGGACATCCATTTCTAATGCCAAGATTCAGCCATTCCGAGGCGGGGGGCCGGATCGCACTGATGCGCGCGCTCCCGCTGATTCGTCCCCATTGCACGAGGAGCACGTCCCATGGCCACGCCCACCCCCACCACTGACGCTCCGTTCGGCCTCGACCCGTCAGGCCGTCCGCTGTCCGACAAGTCCAAGGTCGCCGCCGGTCTGCTCGGCATCTTCCTCGGTGGCCTCGGCATCGGCCGCTTCTACACCGGTCACACCATGATCGGCGTCCTGCAGCTCGTCGTCTCGGTCGTCACCCTGGGGGCCGGCGGCCTGTGGGGCTTCATCGACGGCATCGTCCGTCTCGCGAGCAGCGCGCCGACCGACGCCCAGGGCCGCGTCCTGCGCTGACCACCCGCTGCCCGGCCCGCCTCCCCAGTCCATAGCGGTGGCGGGCCGTCGCGTTCCCGCTCACACCGGCTCGATGAAGCCCTGCTCCACCAGCAGCCGGATCGCCTCAGGAGTCCGGTCCCGGAGCACGACCGGGTCCTCGCCCAGCAACTGGGCAATGGCGTCCAGGATCCGTCCGGCCGTCAGGGTCCCGTCGCAGACACCCGCGAAGCCCGCACCGACCGTGTCCACCCGGGTCGCGCGTCGCATGCCGCGGTTGGCGCGCAGCACGACGTGCTCCGGGTCCTCGGCGCCGGGCAGGCCCACCTGCTCCTGCACCACCTCGTCCGCAAGCCTGAAGCGCTCGTTCAGCAGCCCCGCGTCGTCGTGGGCGCGCAGGAAGTCCTGGCGGCCGAACCACGCGGCGATGTGCGGACCCAGCGGCTGCTCGACCGGGTGCGGCCACTCCTCGGCGGTGACGACGGGACGGTCCGAGCCGCTCCTGCGCAACGTGATCCAGCCGAAACCGACGGCCTTGGTCTTGCGCCGCTCGAAGGCGTCCAGCCACGCGTCGTACCGGGCGGCGTACGCCTCGGGCCCGGCCAGGTGGTCACCGCCGTCGCGCAGCCACAGCTCCGCGTACTGCGTGACGTCCTGCACCTCGCGCTGCACGATCCAGGCGTCACAGCCCTCGGGCACCCACGCGGAGACCCGGTCACGCCACTCCTCGCCCTCGGTGTGCTCCCAGTTGGCGAGCAGCTGGAGGTACCCGCCCTCGGTGAGGTGACCGGCGGCCTGCCGCACGATGGAGCGGCACAGGTCGTCGCCGGCCATGCCGCCGTCGCGGTAGGTGAAGCGGCTGTCCGGGGAGATGACGAAGGGCGGGTTGGACACGATCAGGTCGTAGCGCTCGTCGCCCACGGGCTCGAGGAGGCTGCCCTGCCGGACGTCCGGCTCCGGAGCGCCCGACAGGGCAAGGGTGAGCCGCGTGAAGTGCAGGGCGCGCGGGTTGAGGTCGGTCGCGGTGACCCGGGTGGCGTGCCGGGAGGCGTGCAGCGCCTGGATTCCGGAACCGGTGCCGAGGTCCAGCGCCCGGGCCGCCGGCGTACGGACGGTGATTCCGGCAAGGGTGGTCGACGCGCCGCCGACGCCGAGCACCAGGTCGGCGCGGTCCACGCCCGGTGTCGTACGGATGCCGTTGGCGCCGCCCACGGCGCAGCCGAGGTCGGAGACGATGTACCAGTCCTCGCCACCGTCGCCGCCGTAGGGGCGGACGTCCACCGTGGCACGCACCTCGTCGCCGTCGCGGAGGAGCCAGCCGTCCTCGATGGCCGCGTCCAGGGGCAGCACGTCGCGCAGCCGGGTGTACGGGACGGGCTGCTGCAGCAGGAACAGCCGCACCAGGCTCTCCAACGGACCACCGCCGCGGGTGGCGCGCAGGGCGGGCACGGTCTCCGCCCGCGACAGCGCGGCGTAGGCGGTCGCCCCGAGCAGGTCGAGGCAGCCGTCGGCCGTGAAGGCGGCGGCCCGCAGCGCGTCACGGAGCCGGTCGGCACGGTCGGGGGCGGGCAGGGACTGCGGGGGCGGCTGCGTACTCACGCAGCCATTGTCACCCCCGGGCGGGGGCCCGGCGGGCCCCACCCGCCCACAGACGGTCAGGACTTCGAGGGTGAGGCTCCGGTGTCCTGGCAGCCGGGCTGTTTGGCCATGGCCTGACCGACCTCGCCCCGGCGCAGCGTGTCGAGCGCCTGCTCGCCGCTCTTGCTCACCTTGGCGAGGTTGTCGGAGACGCCCTTGAGGCCGTCGGCGAACTTCGCCTGGTCGGAGACGGGCAGTGCCTCGACCTGCTGACGCAGGTTGGCATACGCGGTGCCCAGCGAGTTCAGGTCGCCGACCGCGTCCTTCTTGAGCCCCGCGCCGTTGTCGACCGGCGGGTCGCCGGCCTTGCCGACGATGCCGGCAAGCGCCTTGTAGGCGTCCGAGATCTGCCCGAACGCCGCGGAGTCGGCGCTCTTGACCTCCTGGGGCTTGGCGTCGCTCGGGGTGTTGCTGATGTCGGTGTTCGCGTCGTTGATCTTCTTGACCTGGGCGGCTGCCTGGTCGCAGACCGTCTTCGCCCAGGCGTCGAGCTCCTTGTTGCCGTCGCCGCATCCCGACAGCGACCCCGTCGCGAGGATCACGGCCGTGACGGACAGCGCAGTCGCGAGTTTGTTCTTCACGGCCCCGGAACCTACACGGCTCCTGTCCGCGGGCCACATCGCTTCGAGTCGATATGCCCGTGATTGCCTCTTATGAACTAAGCACGGGGTGATACATCTGACGTGCGCGCGGGCGGCGAGCGCCACCCCGCAGGGTGACCCTCGCCGCCGTTTCAGGATGAGTACGCGCTCCGTCAGACCGTGGCCGTCGCGTTCGGGTCGGTTGACCGCTTCGTGCTCTGGCTGTCGTCGTGCCCGGTGTCGGCACCCTCCTCGTCCCCGACCGTGATGCCGCGGCGCTTGGAGATGTAGACGGCGACCACGATGACCAGGATCGCCACAGCCGCGGCACCGATCCGCACGCCGAGGTTGGCGTCGTCGCCGTAGGAGAACCGGACCACGGCGGGGGCGACCAGCAGCGCCACCAGGTTCATCACCTTGAGCAGCGGGTTGATGGCCGGGCCGGCGGTGTCCTTGAAGGGGTCGCCAACGGTGTCGCCGATGACGGTGGCGGCATGGGCCTCGCTGCCCTTGCCTCCGTGGTGGCCGTCCTCGACGAGCTTCTTCGCGTTGTCCCAGGCACCGCCGGAGTTCGCCAGGAAGACCGCCATCAGCGTGCCCGCTCCGATGGCTCCGGCGAGGTACGAGCCCAGCGAGCCGATGCCGAGCGCGAAGCCCACGGCGATCGGGGCGAGCACGGCGAGCAGACCGGGGGTGGCCAGTTCGCGCAGCGCGTCCTTGGTGCAGATGTCGACGACGCGCCCGTACTCGGGCTTCTCGGTGTGGTTCATGATCCCGGGGTGCTCGCGGAACTGCCGGCGCACTTCGAAGACCACCGCGCCGGCTGACCGGGAGACCGCGTTGATGGCCAGTCCGGAGAAGAGGAAGACCACCGCCGCGCCGAGCAGCAGGCCGACCAGGTTGTTGGGCTGGGAGATGTCCAGATCCAGCCACCGCAGGTCGCCGGCGGAGATGTTCGCCTCCCGCACCGCGGTGTCGACCGCCTCCTTGAAGGCGCCGAACAGAGCGGTCGCCGCGAGCACGGCGGTGGCGATGGCGATGCCTTTGGTGATCGCCTTGGTGGTGTTGCCCACCGCGTCGAGGTCGGTGAGCACCTTGGCGCCCTCACCGTGGACGTCGCCGGACATCTCGGCGATGCCCTGGGCGTTGTCGGACACCGGACCGAAGGTGTCCATGGCGACGATCACGCCGACGGTGGTGAGCAGACCGGTGCCTGCCAGCGCCACGGCGAACAGGGCGAGCCAGATCGAGGCGCCGCCCAGCAGGAACGCGCCGTACACCGAGAGACCGATGAGAACGGCCGAGTACACCGCGGACTCCAGGCCGACGGAGATGCCGGACAGGACGACGGTGGCGGGACCGGTCAGCGACGTCTTGCCGATGTCGCGCACCGGGCGCCGGCTGGTCTCGGTGAAGTAGCCGGTGAGCTGCTGGATGAGGGCCGCCAGCACGATGCCGATGGCGACCGCGACCAGGGCGAGGATGCGCGGGTCACCGCCGTGCGAGGCGATGTCGCCGGGCACGTTGGCCAGCTCCGCGTACGTCGAGGGCAGGTAGGCGAACGCCGCGACGGCCACCATCGCCAGCGAGATCACCGCGGAGATGAAGAAGCCGCGGTTGATGGCGGTCATGCCGCTGCGGTCCTTGCGGCGGGGGGCCACCGCGAAGATGCCGACCATGGCGGTGAGCACGCCGATCGCCGGGATCAGCAGCGGGAAGGCCAGGCCGGAGTCACCGAAGGCGACCTTGCCGAGGATGAGCGCGGCCACCAGGGTGACGGCGTACGACTCGAACAGGTCGGCCGCCATGCCGGCGCAGTCGCCGACGTTGTCGCCGACGTTGTCCGCGATGGTGGCGGCGTTGCGCGGGTCGTCCTCGGGGATGCCCTGCTCGACCTTGCCGACCAGGTCGGCGCCGACGTCCGCGGCCTTGGTGAAGATGCCGCCGCCGACACGCATGAACATGGCGAGCAGCGCCGCACCGAAGCCGAAGCCCTCCAGCACCTTGGGGGCGTCGGCCTTGTAGACCAGCACGACGACGGAGGCACCCAGAAGACCCAGGCCCACGGTGAACATGCCGACCACACCGCCGGTGCGGAAGGCGATCTTCATCGCGCGGTGCGACACGGTCGTCAGGTCCCCCGCGGGCTCACCTGGCGCTGGGGTCGCGGCTCGTGCGGCTGCGGCCACGCGGACGTTGCTGCGCACCGCCAGCCACATGCCGATGTAGCCGGTGACCGCCGAGAATCCGGCGCCCACCAGGAAGAACACGCTTCGGCCGATGCGCTGCGACGTGGTGTCCGCGGGCAGCAGCATGAGCAGGAAGAACGCGGCGACCGCGAAGACTCCCAGGGTGCGGAACTGCCGTGCGAGGTAGGCGTTGGCTCCTTCCTGCACGGCAGCGGCGATCTTCTTCATGCTGTCGGTGCCCTCGTCGGCACTGAGCACCTGACGCACCAGCACCACGGCGAGCGCCAGGGCGGCCAGTGCCACCACCGCGATGGCGACCACGAGATTGCGGTTGCCGTCGGTCAGTACGGGTGAGGCGGCCAGGGGGTGAGCGATGTCCTGCAGGTGAGGGGTGAGTGGCCCCGCCATTCGTCCTCCTTGACGTTTGGCACGTGGGCGCGCGGCTCCGGCGACTTCGCAGCCGCGACGCTCAGGCTTGTGAGAGCTGAGCAAAGATGGACGGATTGTAGGGAGCCGAACTAGATCAAAACAGGGCGCAGGAAACGAAATTCGCACAGGCCGGGGATGCAGCAGAGGAGATCGCCCGCAGATATCACCGAAAAAGGTGAACAGTCACCGTGTAAGTGGATCAACCGTGGGGTGAACGCGGGATATGCCGAGCCCCCTGCGGCAAGCAGCACGCAGGGGGCTCGGCGGGGTACGCGAAGGGGGGCGGCTAGGAGAGCGCGACCGGTGTCAGCGGCCAGCTCATCCGGATGACGTCGCCGTACTCTCCCGAGAAGACCTCGACGTCGTCGACGAGGCCGCTGATGACCGCCAGGCCCATCTGGCCCTCGTCCTCCGCCTCGGAGGAGTCGGACGAGGAGGACGAAGGGGACGAGGGGGACGAGGACGAACCGTCGGGAAGCGGTTCGGGGTGGCCGGCCGGGCTGTCGCCACGGGCGGAGGGGACGGCCGCTGGGTCGGTGGGGCGGTCGTCCGCCTCGGGGGACTTGTCGCCCACCTCGATGGAGAACTTCTTCTCCTCCTCGGTCAGCACCACCCGGACGGGACGGTCCGCGCCACCGCTGCGGTAGAGCCCGACGGCCCGGCTGCAGGCCTCACCGACGGCGAGCCGGACCTCGTCGAGGACGGCCTCGTCCACCCCTGCCCTGCGGGCCACCGCAGCCGCCACCAGTCGTGCGGTGCGGACGTGCTCCGGCAGTGCGCTGAAGAGCAGTTCTACGGTGGGCATGGCCTCCCCCTCGTGCCTGTGGGCGGGCAAGACAGGGGCCCGGGCGTCGGTGTCGCCCGGAGCCCCGCGATGCGGCGCCGAGTCTCAGTCGGTCGCCGCGACGGCCTCGTCGACCGAGGTGTGAATGGGGAACACCTTGGTCAGGCCGGTGATACGGAAAATCTTGAGAATGCGTTCCTGGTTGCACACCAGGCGCAGCGAGCCTTCATGCGCGCGAACCCGCTTGAGCCCGCCGACCAGCACGCCCAGTCCGGTCGAGTCCAGGAAGTCCACGCCTTCCATGTCCACGACCAGGTGGTAGCTACCGTCGTTCACGAGTTCCACCAGCTGCTCGCGCAGCTTGGGTGCGGTGTACACATCAATCTCGCCGCCGACCTCGACGACCGTACGGTCGCCGACGGTTCGAGTCGACAGGGACAGGTCCACGGATCCTCCAGCACCTTGCATCGAGCGGTCGCCCCCCATGGATCGGCAGCCGCGATGGCATTCAATCACTTACCAGCGGGCATGCACGACGCCTTACGGCGATTGTCCGTCATGCCAGTGACACACTGAGTGCCGATGGCTCAGGAACATCTTCCGCAGTCGGCGCACGGCCACACCTCCCCGGGCGCCCTCCTGGAGCGGCTTGCCACGGGGGCGGGCAGGGCCGCGCGCATCACCCATACGGAGCACTTGCCCCCGCGGGCGGGTCGCCATGCCGATTGGCCTGATCAGATCCGCCCGGAGGTGATCGACGCGGTCCGCGCCTGCGGCATCGAGCGGCCGTGGGAACACCAGGCACAGGTGGCCGCACACGCCCTCGCCGGCACCTCCGCGGTGGTTGCCACGGGGACGGCCTCCGGCAAGTCCCTGGCGTACCTGGTACCGGTCCTCAGCGCCCTGCTGGAGGGCTCCGAGGCACCGAACGGCCGGGGCGCCACCGCGCTCTACCTCGCGCCCACCAAGGCCCTGGCGGCCGACCAGCGACGTGCCGTGGCCGAGCTCGCCGCTCCGCTGGGCAAGGCCGTGCGCGCGGCCGTCTACGACGGCGACACCCCGTTCGAGGAACGCGAGTGGGTCCGCCAGTACGCGAACTATGTGCTCACCAACCCCGACATGCTCCATCTGGGTGTCCTGCCGGGCCATTCCCGGTGGTCCTCCTTCCTCCGGCAGCTCCGCTACGTCGTGATCGACGAGTGCCACAGCTACCGCGGCGTCTTCGGTTCGCACGTCGCACAGGTCATACGCAGGCTGCGGCGTGTCTGCGCCCGCTACGGAGCCGATCCCGTCTTCCTCCTGGCCTCCGCGACCGCCGCCGATCCCGGCGCCACCGCGACCCGGCTGACGGGCGTGCCCGTCGCCGAGGTCGCCGAGGACGCCTCGCCGCGCGGCGAGGTCGCCTTCGCCCTGTGGGAGCCTCCGCTCACCGAGCTCAGTGGGGAGCACGGCGCCCCGGTACGCCGCACGGCCACCGCCGAGGCCGCCGACCTGCTGACGGACCTGGTGCTCGACGGCACCCGCACGGTCGCCTTCGTGCGTTCCCGGCGGGCCGCCGAGCTGATCTCCGTCATCGCCCAGGAACGCCTCGCCGAGACCGATCGCCGCCTGACCCGCCGGGTCGCCGCCTACCGGGGCGGCTACCTTCCGCAGGAGCGCCGCGCCATCGAACGCGACCTGCACAGCGGGCGACTGCTCGGACTCGCCTCCACGACCGCCCTGGAGCTGGGCGTGGACGTCTCCGGGCTCGACGCCGTCCTCCTGGCCGGGTATCCGGGCACCAGGGCCTCCCTCTGGCAGCAGGCCGGCCGCGCGGGCCGGTCGGGCCAGGGCGCGCTGGCGGTGCTGATCGCCCGGGACGACCCCCTCGACACGTATCTCGTGCACCACCCGGACGCCCTCTTCCGCCGCCCGGTCGAGTCGACCGTGCTGGACCCCGACAACCCGTACGTGCTCGCCCCGCACCTGTGCGCCGCCGCCGCCGAGCTGCCGCTCGGCGAGGCCGATCTGGAGCTCTTCGGACCGGAGGCCGCCGGGCTGCTGCCCCAGCTGGAGCGCCGCGGCCTGCTGCGCCGCCGTAGCGGCGGCTGGTACTGGACGAGGCGGGAGCGGGCGGCCGACCTCACCGACATCCGAGGTGAGGGCGGCAAGCCCGTCCAGGTGGTCGAGACCGGGACCGGACGGCTGCTCGGGACGGTCGACGCGGGCGCCGCGCACACGACCGTCCACGAGGGCGCGATCCACCTCCACCAGGGCCGCACCTACCTCGTCCGGCACCTGGACCTGGAGGATTGCGTGGCGTTGGTGGAGCGGGCCGACCCGCCCTACTCGACGATGGCCCGCGACACCACGGCGATCTCCGTTCTCGACGAGGACCTGGTCGAGGAGTGGGGCGCGGCCCGCCTCCACTTCGGCTCCGTCGAGGTCACCCATCAGGTCGTCTCCTTCCTCCGCCGCCGGCTGATCACCAACGAGGTGATGGGCGAGACCAAGCTGGACCTGCCGCCCCGCACCCTGCGCACCCGCGCCGTGTGGTGGACGGTCACCGACGATCAGCTCGACGCCGCGCGTATCCACCCCGAGGAGCTGCCCGGCGCGCTCCACGCCGCCGAGCACGCCTCCATCGGCCTGCTCCCGCTCTTCGCCACCTGCGACCGCTGGGACATCGGCGGGGTCTCCGTACCGCTGCACCAGGACACCGGCTTGCCGACCGTCTTCGTGTACGACGGCCATCCCGGTGGCGCCGGCTTCGCGGAGCGGGCCTTCCGGACCGCCCGGAGCTGGCTCACCGCCACCCGCGAGGCGATCGCCTCCTGCGAGTGCGAGTTCGGCTGTCCCTCCTGCGTGCAGTCGCCCAAGTGCGGCAACGGCAACGACCCGCTGGACAAGCAGGCCGCGGTGCGTCTGCTCGACGTGCTCCTCGCGGCGGAGGGCCCTTCGGAGCCCGGCCCCGCGGTGCCCGCGGCCGTCCGGGATCCGGAGTAGTCCTGAGGCCCCGCCCTGGAGCGGACCCGCGCGGGCCCGACCTGCGCCGTGACGTCGGCGACCGCACCGCTGACCGCGCAGCGCACGAGCCGGGCGCGCTGGGCTGCGGCCACCCGTCCGGCCACGGCGCAGGCCTCCGCGCGGCCCCGCAGGGCGTGGTCGGCGGCGGCGAGTGCCGCGAGGTCCGCGGCGGCACCCGCCCGGTGCCGGGCGGCGACGGCGGCGCCGAAGGTCAGCACCGTGCCCGCGGCCAGCACCAGCAGCGTCCCCAGCAAGGCCGTCCAGACCGTCGCGGAGCCCCGGTCGCTGCCGTCCCGGTTCACGGCCTCTCCCCCGTTGCCTCCACGGCGGCGACCGCCTCGCCGCGAAGCCTGAGGGACAGGGAGCGGGCCTCGACCGTCACCCGGACCAGCTCGCCGCCCCGGTGGACCGAGACGGCCGCCCCCGTGGGTGCCGCGGTGCGGGCCGTGCGCAGCACCGCCGCGTCCGGCTCGTCGCGGGCCGCCGCGCGGGCTCCGGCCCGCGCGGCGTCGACGCAGCGGATCTGCGCGGCGGCCGCGGCCAGACCCCACAGCAGCAGCGCCGTGAGGAACACCAGCGACGGGATGACCACCGCGGCCTCCGCCGTGACGTAGCCGCCATCGCGCCGATGCTCAGAACGCCACATCGAGGGCCCGCTTGATGAGCCCGCCGAGCGCGGAACTGACCGCCCCGGAGGTGACCACCTTGTAGAGCACAGCCGCGAAACCGCACGCCGCCAGCGTGCCCACGGCGTATTCGGCCGTGGTCATCCCCCCTTCGCCGGTGCGGCACCGGCGACTCAGCTTCCTCAGACAGCGCATGACGCGCATGGGATTCCCCCTTCAGTTCGTCGTGCCGGCGAGGATCGTCCCCGCCAGCCCCATCACCACCGGCGCGACCCCCACGAGGAGGAAGGCCGGCAGGAAGCACAGCCCCAGCGGGGCGGTGATCAGGACTCCGGCGCGACGTGCGCGCGCCGCGCTGTAACGGGCCTGCTCGGCGCGGCACCCGGCGGCCAGGCGTGCGATCTCCTCGACCGGCGGCACCCCGGTCGTGGTGGCGCGCGCCATGCAGCGGGCGAGCTCGCGGCAGCCCAGCCGGTCCAGCCGGCTCCAGCACTGCGCGGGTTCGCCGCCCAGACGGAGCTCGGCGGCCGCGCGGGTGAGCGCTTCCCCGAGCGGTCCGCCGAGGGACGGTCCGACGGCCTCCGCGGCCTCGCGGGGCCCCGCCCCTGCCGCGACACAGGCAGCCATCAGATCGGCCGCCAGCGGCAACTGGCGTGCTGCCCGGGACCGGACCGCGGGCTCCACGGGACGGGGGCGCCGTTGCCGGCGGCGTATCGCCCACGCCGCGCCGAGCCCGACCGCCGCACCGGGGATACCCCCGACAAGGGTGAACGCGCCGAGGGCGACGCCGACGACCGGCAGCCATTCCCGGGCCGGGGCCGCGCCGGGCCACCCGCGGACCCGTCGGGCCGGGGGCACCGGCCCCATGAGCAGCCGGAGCCTGCGCCGTGCGGCGTGCTGCCTCCGGCCCGCGGCAAGGGCGCCCGCCACGCACAGGGCGGCTGCCGCGGCGGCCACGACGATCCCCAACCTGTGGACGGCGTCGCCGCTCATGACCCGCCCTCCGCGCTCTTGACGATGCGGGCGGTCCAGACGAGCCCCGCCCACTCCAGGAGCCCTCCGGCGACCAGGGCGCCGAACCCCGCGGGGGTGCGCAGCAGGATGCCCAGCGGATCGGCGCCCAGCCCGGTGCCCAGGACCAGCCCGAAGGCGGGCAGCAGGGCCAGCAGCACCACCGTGGAGCGGGGTGCCGCGAGCTGGGCGCGCAGGTCCTCGCGCTGGTCGCGTTCGGCGCGCAGGGCGGACGCGATCCGGTCGAGACCGTCCGCGAGACCGGCGCCGCCGTCCACGGCCACCTGCCAGCACGCGGCCACACCGAATAGCCCCTCGGCGCCCTCCAGGCGGGCGGCGCCCCGCAGCGCCGCCGGCACGTCACCGCCGAACCGGGCGGCGGCCAGCAACGGCAGGGCGGCGTCGGACAGACCGGGCAGCTCCGGCCAGCCCTCGCGGCTCACCGCGCCGGCCAGCGCGGCGGACGGGGCGAGGCCGGCCCGCAGATCACCGGCGACCGCCGCGCACAGCGTGCCCACCGCCACGGCCCGCCGTTCCGCCTCGGCGTGCCGCTCCCGCCCGCGCAGCCACCGTCCGGCAAGCGGCACCGCGGCCGCCCCGAGCAGGACCGGAAGCACCGACCCGGCGGCCAGTGCCAGGACCAACCCGCCGGGCAGGAGCAGCACTTCGCGGCCGAGGTGCCAGCCGAACCGCGCCCGGAAGGGCTCCAGCAGCCCGCCCAGGAGGCTTTCCATGCCGCTGGGCCCCGGGAGTCCGGCGGAGGAGCCACGGGCCTCAGCGGCGCCCGTGAGCAACGCCCTTGCTCGGCGCGGTACTTCGTCCCGCGCACACATCGCCCAAGCGGCAGCACCCAGGCCCAGGGCGGTGAGGAGCACCGCGGTGTTCACGGCCGCCCCCTCTCGCAGAGCGCCGCCAGCCGGCTCCATCCCGGGCCGCGTTCACCGCCGCACAGGGCCGGCACCGTGCCGACGATCCCGTCCGGCCCGCGCTCCAGAACGTGGATCTCGGCGACGCGGCGCCGGCCCGATCGGTCCCGCACCAGATGCAGCACCACGGACAGGGCTGCCGCCAACTGGCTGTGCAGAGCGGCCCGGTCGAGGCCCGCCACGGCGCCCAGGGCCTCCAGCCGGGCGGGCACATCACCCGCGGTGTTGGCGTGGATCGTGCCACAGCCGCCCTCGTGGCCGGTGTTGAGCGCCCCGAGCAGGTCCAGGACCTCCGGGCCGCGCACCTCGCCCACCACCAGCCGGTCCGGCCGCATGCGCAGCGCCTGCCGGACAAGGTCCCGCAGGGTCACCAGTCCGGCGCCCTCCTGGTTGGCGGGCCGGGTCTCCAGCCGTACGACGTGCGGATGGCGCGGACGCAGCTCGGCGGAGTCCTCGGCGAGGACGATGCGCTCGCCCGGCGGGACGAGGCCGAGCAGACAGCTCAGCAGGGTGGTCTTCCCGGAACCCGTGCCGCCGGAGACCAGGTACGACAGGCGCGCGTCCAGCACGGCCCGCAGAAGCGCGGCGGTGCCCTCGTCCATGCTGCCCGCCGCCACCAGTTCTTCCAGGGTGAAGGCCCGGGTGCGGACGACGCGCAGCGACAGGCACGGGGCACCGACCACCACGGGTGGCAGCACCGCGTGCAGCCGGGTGCCGTCCGGCAACCGGGCGTCCACCCAGGGTCGGGCGTCGTCCAGTCGCCGGCCGGCGGCGGAGGCCAGCCGCTGGGCGAGCCGGCGCACGGCTGCCGCGTCCGCGAACCGGACTTCGGTGCGCTCCGGTCCGGCGCCCCGGTCGGCCCATACCTCGTCCGGTCCGTTCACCAGCACATCGGTGACGTCCGGTTCGGCGAGCAGCCCCTCCAGGGGTCCGGCGCCGACCATCTCCGAGCGCAGGGCGGCCACCACGTCGAGCACCTCGGTGTCGCCGAGCAGCCGGCCCTGTGCCCGCAGCGCGGCGGCCACCCCGGCCGGGGTGGGTTCGTCACCGGAGGCGGCCAGCCGCAGCCGTACGGCGTCGAGCAGGGCGGGCGTCATGGTGTCGGCGCTCATGCGGCCACGCTCCCGCCGCCGGGCAGCGCCGCCGCGAGGAAGGCCGAGCAGAACCCCGACAACGGACCCCGGCCACTGCCACCCGGTGCCTCGCCGCCGTCCAGTGCGGCACGCAGGCCGGGCTCGGGCGGCAGTTCTCCGGCGAGTGGGAGGCCCACCAACTCGGCGAGCGTCTCGTCGGTGAGCCCCGAGCCGTACGGTCCCCGGGCGACGACGCGCAGGTCTCGCAGCATCATCGCCATCCGGGAGGCCACCCGGCCGGCGGCCGCGACCGCGCGCAGTTCGGCGGGGACGACCAGCAGGCCGACGTCGATCTGGGAGAGCGCCTCGGCGACGGCCTCGTCCATCCGGCGCGGCAGGTCGACGACCACCACCCCGCCGCGCCGCCGGGCGGCGCCCATCACCGACCGCATGGCCTGCGGCGGGATGACGACGGTGTCGCCGCGGTCCCAGCTGAGCACGCTCAGGGCATGGGTGCGGGGCAGTGACTCCTCCAGCGCCCCGCTGCTGACCCGGCCCCGGGACTCGGCGAGGTCGGGCCAGCGCAGCCCGCCCACCCGTTCGGCCCCGAGCAGCACGTCCAGCCCACCGCCGAGCGGATCGGCGTCGACGAGCATCGTGCGGCGCCCGGACCGGGCGGCCGTGACAGCCATCGCGCAGGCCAGGGTGCTGGCCCCCGCGCCGCCCCGGCCGCCGACGACCCCGATCGTCAGGGCCGGCTCGCCGGCGCCCTCCGCCACGTCGGCGATCCGGTCGACCAGCCAGGTCTCGGCGTCGGGCAGGAAGGCGACGTGCTCGGCACCGACGTCGACGGCGCGGCGCCACACATCCGGATCGTCCAGGTCCCGGCCGACGAGGAGTACGCCTCGGCGGCGGCGCGCCGTACCAGGGACGCGGCGCGTGTCCGCGGCGCCGACCAGCACCAGCGGCGCGGCCTCCCAACTGCCCGGCGCCGGCGGGACCCCGAAGGCGACCTCCGGCTCCGCACCCGCCGCGGCGCACAGGCGCAGCAGGTCGTCCAGAAGGATCCCGTCCTCGGTGACGATGAGCGGGCCGCCGCCCGGATCGTCCTTACCACTCGGCCGTCCCGTCGCCCGTCCCGACATCCGTCCTTCACGCGTTCCGCTTCTCTCACCGTTGAATGAATCGGCGACCACGACGCCCCCTCGCTTGTTCCGGCTGCCCGTGCCTCGGTATCGGGCAGATGCGCCGGACACCTATCCGGCGCCGCATGTGCCGTCAGAGTCTCGCGAGTCGCCAAAACTTGATGATCTTGGTCGGAATCCGTGGATAACCAGGCCGTTGTGGATATCTCCGCCACCCGCGGGAGTGACTTCCACCGAACAGCACAACGAATGCGGACTGTCACGCACAGTAGTTACCTGCGAAAAAGGATCGGCCCCCCGCGGAAACCGCGGGGGGCCGACAACACGCCGGGCGCGTACGGACTCAAGGCCTGCAAGTGCCCCCGGACATGCGACGACCCCCGCCGGGGGGGAGAGCGGGGGTCGTCCCCACGGTCCGACTCGGGGGGGGAGGAGCCAGACCGGGTTAGCACGGTCGCGAACGATCCGTGACTTCCATGGTGTACCCGAAGGCCTTCTCAGGCAAACCCACGCGCAGGAGCTTACGCCGAATGGTGGGTGCCTATGCTCGTCCTCGTGGAAAACCACCTGTCGCCTCGCACCGCCGCGTTCTTCGATCTCGACAAGACGGTGATCGCCAAATCGAGCACCCTGGCGTTCAGCAGGCCGTTCTACCAAGGCGGCCTCATCAACCGCCGAGCCGTGCTGCGGACCGCGTACGCCCAGTTCGTCTATCTGCTCGGCGGCGCGGACCACGACCAGATGGAGGGGATGCGGAAGTATCTCTCCGACATGTGCCGCGGCTGGAACGTGCAGCAGGTGCGGGAGATCGTGGCCGAGACCCTCCACGACCTCATCGATCCCCTGATCTACGACGAGGCTGCCTCCCTCATCGAGGAGCACCACCTGGCGGGCCGCGACGTCGTCATCGTCAGCGCCTCGGGCGCCGAGGTCGTGGAGCCCATCGGCGAGATGCTGGGCGCGGATCACGTCATCGCCACCCGGATGGCGGTCGAGGACGGCCGCTACACGGGCGGGATCGAGCACTACGTCTACGGACCGGCCAAGGCACGGGCCATCACCGAGCTGGCCGCGGTCGAGGGCTACGACCTCAAGCGCTCCTTCGCCTACAGCGACTCGGTGACCGACATCCCGATGCTCGAGTCCGTCGGCCACCCGTACGCCGTCAACCCGGACCGCGGGCTGCGCCGGGAGGCCGCGTCACGCGAATGGCCGATGCTCACCTTCAGCCGCCCGGTCCGGCTGCACCAACGGGTGCCCGCACTGTCGATGCCCTCAGGTCCGGTGCTGGCGCTGGCCGCCGTCGGCGCGGCCGCCGCCACGGCGGGACTCGTCTGGTACGCGGCCAGGCGGCGTAGGACCGTTCTGTCCTGACTCCGCCGATACGCGTGTTTCGCGGAAATCGCACCGGAACACCCCCGTATGCAAAGAACTGCGACGAGGGGTTCCGGTTCTCCCGGAGGTGCAGTAGAAAGGTCTTACGGCCCGCGAGACCACGGACTTCCGCGAGGAACCCCGTCGCATCAGGCCCCACGGACCGAGCATGACAGCCGGGAACCCACGCGACGCAGACCCGCTGACCGGGCCGGCCGCACCAGGTGACGGGCAAAGATCCCGACCTGATGGGCAGACATGGTGCACGCCTGGTAACCCGGCGGTCATGCCAGCGGCGGCATCCCCGTGATGCCGCCGCATCCCGGTGCCGTGCCTCCACGACCGCGCCCTCAGTCCGCACCATCACGCCCGTGCACGCGCGCCCGCGCCATCACCCCGTCGACGCTGCGCCCGGCGTCCCGCGCCCTCGCCTCCGGTCCCCATACCGTGCTGCCCGAGGGTCGGGTTACGCGGCTCCGCGCTGGAGTGCCTCGCACACCGCCACGCTCTCCCGCGCGCCGAGGCGCACGGCCTGCCCGCAGTGCGAGATCCAGGCCGCCATGCCGTCGGGCGTGCCGGAGGCGTAGCCCCGCAGCGCCTTGAGGTGGTCCGCACGCCCGAGTTCGGCGTGGCCGACCTCCGCGGGGCAGACGGACTTGGGGTCCAGACCGCTCCCGACCAGGACGACGCGCTGCGCCGCCCGCGCCACGAGACCGTTGTACGAGCCGAACGGCCGCAGGCACAGCAACTCGCCGTACACGACCGCGGCGACGACCGGCGCCGGCGCCTCGCTCCCCGAGAGCAGCAGGTCGGCGAGCCCGTCGAGGCGCGCGACGACCTCCGCGGGCTCGGGCAGCGGGAACTCGGCGACGTCCAGGAGCGGCTCCTCGACCTTCTCGCCCGTCTGCCGCGGGCGCCCGACCGTCTCGTCCGGCGAGGTGCCGCCGGCCGCGACGAGGTGCAGCCGGGCCAGCGCCTGCAGCGGCGACTGCCGCCAGACGGAGAGCAACTGGCCCGACTCCGCGGTCAGCCGCAGCGCGGCGCCCACCGCGCGCGACTCGTCGTCGGAGGAGAAGTCGCTGCGCCTGCGTACCTCTTCCAGCGCCCAGTCGGCGCCGGCGAGCGCGGCGGAACCCCGGGCGCCGCGCAGCGCCGCCTCCGAGGAGACCTCGTTGGAGCGGCGGCGCATCACCCGGTGTCCGTAGACCTGGTCCACGGCTTTCCGTACGGAGTCCACCGACTCGGCGACACCGGGGAGCGAGCCGAGAACGGCGAGCGGATCAGCTGTCGTACTCATGCCCACGACCCTACGCACCTCCGGCGGCGCGCCGGTGGGCGAGTGTGCCTCGTCACGCGCGCCCGGTGCCCGGAAGGGGACGGATGTCCACCGACGAGTGAACTCCCGCGGCGCAGCCGGTGGGGGAACGGCCGCGCCACTACGCTAAACGAACATGAAGATCGCTTTCGTCGGAAAGGGCGGCAGCGGCAAGACCACGCTGTCCTCCCTCTTCATCCGCCACCTGGCAGCCACCCGCGTTCCCGTCGTCGCCGTCGACGCCGACATCAACCAGCACCTCGGCCCGGCGCTCGGCCTCGGCGAGGAGGAGGCAGCCGCCCTCCCTGCGATGGGGGCCCATCTCCCGGAGATCAAGGAGTACCTGCGCGGCGCCAACCCGCGGATCGCGTCCGCGCAGACGATGATCAAGACCACTCCGCCCGGCGAGGGCTCCCGCCTGCTGCGGGTCACCGAGGACAACCCGGTCTACGCCGCCTGCGCCCGGCCCGTCGCGCTCGAGGGCGGCGACGTGCGGCTGATGGTCACCGGTGCCTTCACCGAGTCCGACCTCGGGGTGGCCTGCTACCACTCCAAGGTCGGGGCGGTGGAGCTGTTCCTGAACCATCTGGCCGACGGCCGCGGGGAGTACGTCGTCGTCGACATGACAGCCGGCAGCGACTCCTTTGCCTCCGGCATGTTCACCCGCTTCGACATTACCTTCCTGGTGGCCGAGCCGACCCGCAAGGGAGTGGCCGTCTACCGCCAGTACAAGGAGTACGCCCGGGACTTCGGGGTGGCCCTGCGCGTGGTCGGCAACAAGGTGCAGGGACCGGACGACGTGGACTTCCTGCGTTCACACGTGGGCGACGACCTGCTGGTCACCGTCGGACACTCGGACTGGGTCCGCGCGATGGAGAAGGGCCGCCTGCCGCGGTTCGGCGAGTTGGAGGAGCACAACCGCGCCGCGCTGCGGTCGATGCGCGACGCCGCGGACGCCTCGTACGAGCGGCGGGACTGGGAGCGCTACACCCGCCAGATGGTCCACTTCCACCTCAAGAACGCGGAGAGCTGGGGCAACGCACGGACCGGCGCGGACCTCGCCTCGCAGGTGGACCCTGGCTTCGTCATGGGTGAACGGTTCACCCTCACCAGGTAATCGTTCGTCCGTTCGGGCGAATCCTGATCCACGGGACCCGGGTCTGCATTACTCTCCATTTACCGACTCTTGAGAGTAATCACGCAATTACATGCCGTTACTCTCAGGGCCGGGAGCACCCGCCGCACAGCCGTGACCACGACCGCGTACGCGCACCAGCCGGACGCAGCCGCGCCGCCCCGGAGGAGACGGGAACATGCACACCACGCCCGAACCACAGACACCGCAGTCGCAGACCCCGCCGCAGGACCTGTCGCCACCGCCCCGCGCCACCGAAGGACCCGTCGAAAGGGCCGCCGAAGGGGCCGCAGCAGTCTGGCGGCATGATCTGTCGGCCTCGATCACCGTCTTCCTGATCGCCGTCCCGCTGTCGCTGGGCATCGCCCTGGCCACCGGCGCCCCGCTGCAGTCGGGACTGGTCGCCGCCGCCGTCGGCGGCATCGTCGCAGGCCTGATGGGCGGTGCGCCGCTGCTGGTCAGCGGTGCCGCCACCAGCCTGGTGGTGGTCACCGCCGAGCTCGTCCACCGCTACGGCTGGCGCACCACGTGCGCCATCACGGTACTGGCCGGGCTCGCCCAACTCGCCCTCGGCACCCTGCGGGTGGCGCGGGCGGCGCTGGCCGTCAGCCCGGCCATCGTGCACGGCATGCTGGCGGGCATCGGCGCGGCCATCGCGCTCGCCCAGCTCCATGTCGTCCTCGGCGCACACCCCGGCAGCTCGGCGCTGAGCAACCTGGCCGCCCTGCCGCAGCAGTTGTCATCCCCGCACGCGGGCGCACTGCTGATCGCCGGGGTGACGGTACTCGTGCTGGTCGGCTGGCCACGCCTTCCCGGACGGGCGGGCAAGGCGCTGCGCGTTGTCCCGGCACCGCTCGCCGCCATCGCGACGGCGACCGCCGTCGGCGTCCCCGTCGTGGCACCGAGGGTCGACCTTCCCGCCTGGCACACGGTGGGGCTGCCCGGACTGCCGCACGGGCCGGTGCTCGGCATCGCGGCCGCCGTCCTGACGGTCACCCTGGTCGCGAGCATGGAGTCGCTGCTGTCGGCGGTGGCGATCGACAAGCTGCGCTCCGGACGGGGGGCGCCCGGCGACGCCGTCCCGTCCCGCCTGAACCGGGAGCTGCTCGGGCAGGGCACGGCCAATGTCGTCTCGGGTTTGCTCGGCGGGCTTCCGGTGGCCGGCGGTGCGATCCGTGGCTCGGCGAACGTCGCCGCGGGGGCGCGAACGCGCCGGGCCACGGCGCTGCACGGGGTGTGGGTGCTGCTGTGCGCCGGGCTGCTCGCGGGGCTGCTGGAGCACATTCCGCTCGCCGCCCTCGCCGCGCTGGTCATGGTGGTCGGGGTGAAGATGGTCAGCTTCGCGCACATCAAGCACGTGCAGCGACACCGGGAGTTCCCCGTCTACGCGGCGACGCTCGGCGCTGTGCTGCTGCTCGGTGTGCTGGAAGGGGTCGTCACCGGCATCGCGGTGGCCGTCTTCCTCTCGCTGCACCGGCTGACCCGCACCCGGATCGCGGTCAAGGAGGATTCCGGCGTCCACCAGGTGCACGTACGCGGGCAGTTGACCTTTCTCGCGGTGCCCCGGCTGACCCGGGCGCTCGCGGAGGTGCCCGACGGCGCCGGCGCCGTGGTCACCTTGGACGGCTCCTTCATGGACCACGCGGCATACGAATCGCTGCAGCACTGGTGCGAGAGCCACCGGGCGCGCGGCGGCTGGGCCACCCTCACGGGCCGGTCGGGCGCGCCGATCACGGCCCCTTCCAGCGTGCACGTCTGCCGCCCCTGGACGCCGTGGCGCAACCACCACTGCACCAAGCCCGGTAGGCGGGCAGGGGCCGCCGGGCAGCTGGTGGGCGGGCTCAGCGCCTTCCAGCGCAACACCGCGCCGCTGGTCAGGGACGAGCTGGCCCGGCTCGCCCGCGAGGGGCAGCGGCCCTCCCAGCTCTTTCTGACCTGTGCCGACTCCCGCCTGGTCACCAGCATGATCACCTCCAGCGGTCCCGGTGACCTGTTCACCGTCCGCAACGTCGGCAACCTCATGCCGCCGCCGGGCGCAGACGCCTCCTGCGACTCGGTGGGCGCCGCCGTCGAGTACGCGGTGGAAGTGCTGAAGGTCGGCAGCATCACGGTCTGCGGGCACTCCGGGTGCGGCGCCATGCAGGCGCTGCTGGGCGGTGCGGGCCACGAGCCGGGGGCGCAGACTCCGCTGGCCCGCTGGCTCCGCCACGGCCGTCCCAGCCTCGCCCGGCTGGAGCGGACCGGCCGGCTCGGGCGGGGCGGGGTCGCCCTGGCCGGCCGGCCGGTGGCCGACGACCACGAGAGGCTCTGCCTCGTCAACGTGGTGCAGCAGCTGGACCATCTGATGGCCCATGCCTGCGTCGCCCGCAGGGTGGCCGAGGGATCGCTGCAACTGCACGGGATGTACTTCCACGTCGCCGAGGCCCAGGCGTACGTCCTCGACGCGGGCGGCGGTACGTTCCGCGCCGTCCGGCCGGAAGTGCTCGACCCGGTGTGACCAGGGCCGCCCGCAGTCGGCGGCCCGTCCGGTCCGGCCCGCCACCGCACCCGTCGGCGGGCCGGACCCGGGTGCGGGCCCTTCATGCGACAGGTCTAAACCAATTTTCGCCGTGAACCCTTGTCATTCCGCCCCTCCGCTGATGAGCTATGGCGTGGGACACAAGTGGACACCTTGCAAAGGAGCACGGCGTGAGCAACGAGAGCCTGGCCAACCTTTTGAAGGAGGAGCGCCGGTTTGCTCCGCCCGCCGAGCTGGCGGCCGGTGCCAATGTGACTGCGGAGGCCTACCAGCAGGCCGGCGACGACCGGCTGGGCTTCTGGGCCGCGCAAGCCCGCCGGCTGACCTGGGCGAAGGAGCCCAGCGAGACTCTGGACTGGTCCAACCCGCCGTTCGCGAAGTGGTTCGCCGACGGCACCCTGAACGTCGCCTACAACTGCGTCGACCGGCACGTCGAGGCCGGCAACGGCGACCGGGTGGCGATCCACTTCGAGGGCGAGCCCGGTGACGGCCGGGCCATCACCTACGCCGAACTCCAGGACGAGGTGAACCGTGCCGCCAACGCCCTGGCCGAACTGGGTGTGACGGCCGGCGACCGGGTGGCGGTCTACATGCCCATGATCCCCGAGACCGTGGTGGCGATGCTGGCCTGCGCCCGCGTCGGCGCCGCGCACTCGGTGGTCTTCGGCGGCTTCTCCGCCGACGCGCTGGCCGCCCGCATCGCCGACGCCGACGCCAAGGTGGTCATCACCGCCGACGGCGGCTACCGCCGCGGCAAGCCGTCCGCCCTCAAGCCGGCCGTGGACGACGCGGTCGCACGCTCCGCCGGCGTGGAGAAGGTGCTGGTGGTGCGCCGCACCGGCCAGGAGGTGGCGTGGACCGAGGGCCGCGACGTGTGGTGGCACGAGATGGTCGAGCGGCAGTCCGCCGAGCACACCCCGCAGGCCTTCCCGGCGGAGCACCCGCTCTTCATCCTCTACACCTCCGGCACCACGGGTAAGCCCAAGGGCATCCTGCACACCTCGGGCGGCTACCTGACCCAGACCGCCTACACGCACCACGCCGTCTTCGACCTGAAGCCGGACGCGGACGTCTACTGGTGCACCGCCGACGTCGGCTGGGTCACCGGGCACTCGTACATCGTCTACGGCCCGCTGGCCAACGGCGCCACCCAGGTCCTGTACGAGGGCACCCCGGACACCCCGC
Source organism: Streptomyces sp. ME19-03-3 (assembly GCA_033793685.1). Lineage (GTDB taxonomy): Bacteria > Actinomycetota > Actinomycetes > Streptomycetales > Streptomycetaceae > Actinacidiphila. The sequence goes on from JARAXD010000020.1 coordinate 40,339, forward strand.
ACCAGGGCCGCTTCTGGGAGATCGTCCAGAAGTACGGGGTCACGATCCTCTACACCGCCCCGACGGCCATCCGCACCTTCATGAAGTGGGGCGACGACATCCCCGCCGCGTTCGACCTGTCCTCGCTTCGCGTCCTGGGCAGCGTCGGCGAGCCGATCAACCCCGAGGCGTGGATCTGGTACCGCGAGCACATCGGCGGCGGCCGCTGCCCGGTCGTGGACACCTGGTGGCAGACCGAGACGGGCGCCATGATGATCTCCCCGCTGCCCGGCGTGACGGAGACCAAGCCGGGCTCCGCCCAGCGTCCGCTGCCCGGCATCTGTGCCACCGTCGTGGACGACGAGGCCAACGAGGTGCCCAACGGCTCCGGCGGCTACCTCGTCCTCACCGAGCCGTGGCCGTCGATGCTCCGCACCATCTGGGGCGACGACCAGCGCTACCTGGACACCTACTGGTCCCGCTTCGAAGGCCGCTACTTCGCGGGAGACGGTGCGAAGAAGGACGAGGACGGCGACATCTGGCTGCTGGGCCGGGTGGACGACGTCATGCTCGTCTCGGGCCACAACATCTCCACCACCGAGGTCGAGTCGGCCCTCGTCTCGCACCCGAAGGTCGCCGAGGCGGCCGTGGTGGGCGCCACCGACGCGACCACCGGCCAGGCCATCGTCGCCTTCGTGATCCTGCGGGGCACCGCGGCGTCCGCGGACGGCGACGAACTGATCGCCGAGCTGCGCGACCACGTCGCCAAGGCACTCGGGCCGATCGCCAAGCCGAAGCGGATCCTCACGGTGGCCGAACTGCCGAAGACCCGTTCGGGCAAGATCATGCGGCGGCTGCTGCGCGACGTCGCCGAGAACCGTGAGCTGGGGGACGTCACGACGCTGACGGACTCCACGGTCATGACTCTCATCCAGACCAAGCTCCCCAGCGCCGCGAGCGAGGACTGACGGTCCCGGTCACCGCACCGAAGAGGCCCCCTGCGGGGCCTCTTCGCGTGTCACGCCGGGTGCGGGACGCCCGGCCGTCGCCCGGCGACCGGGTCGTCCGCGGCGCGGAGCCGCATTCCTCGGACGCGGCCCTGGACCAGTTGCTGCATTTGAGGCCCGGTGCCCGGGTGACCACCGACGCCGTGCCCCGGCGGACGACCGGGCCCTGATGTGAGGAACGGCTTGGACGAGCGCCTGGTGGGCTGCCGGACGCCGAAGGAACGCGGCCGCGCGTCGAAGGGTGCCGGGACATCCGGCCGGCGAGGCGATCAGCCGTGCCGGGCCCGACCGGAGGCGACGCACCGCAACGACAGCTGCCGCCGCACGCGCGGGGACGAGGCCGGGCCCCCGGGTGGAACCCGGGGTCCCGGCCTTCTGCGCGTGGGCCGAGCCGTCTGCGCGCGGGCGACCCCGGGTTCCACCCGCGCACGGCCGCGATCCACGAGGCGAGGGGCCGCCGAGCACCGCGGGCCCGCGGAAGTGGCGCGCTCCGGGAGCAGCGGAGAGGATGAGTCGGGCATGATCGGGGGTAACCCGATTGCCCCGGATGACGACTGACGCACCATGACGACGACGGAGGACCCGATGAGCCGAGCGGACGAGCCCGTGAATGTGGGGGTGACCGTGAGCACGAACGGAAGCCGCAGCCTCGGTCAGCTCTTCGCCTCGGCGACGGCCGACCTGTCCGAACTGGTCCACGAGGAGGTCGCCCTCGCCAAGGCCGAGCTGAGGCAGGACATGAAGCGCGCCGGTATGGGCGGAGGGGCGGTGGGCGCCGCGGGCGTCCTGGCGCTGTTCTCGCTGCCGGTGCTCAGCTTCGCTGCGGCGTACGGCATCCACAACCTGGGGCTGGGCCTCGCCTGGTCGTTCCTGATCGTCGGCGCCGCGTACCTGCTGCTGGCCGGTGTGCTGGGCCTGATGGCCCGCTCGAAGTTCAAGAAGATCAAGAAGCCGGAGCGCAGCATCGCCTCGGCGAAGGAGACCGCGGCGGTGCTGCAGGGCGTCAAGCCGCATCCCCGGAGCGCTCCCTCCGGTGGGACGGAGGCCACGGTGGTGGCCGAGGTGTGACACGCTCAGGGCATGACGGTCGCTGATGGTTCACCGGTGGTACGCATCGACGGGCCCTGGATCCACCGGGACGTCGCCGCGAACGGTGCCCGCTTCCACATCGCCGAGCTCGGTGACGGCCCCCTGGTGCTGCTGCTGCACGGCTTCCCGCAGTTCTGGTGGACCTGGCGGCACCAGCTCACCGCACTGGCCGACGCGGGCTTCCGGGCCGTCGCGATGGACCTGCGCGGGGTGGGCGGCAGCGACCGCACACCGCGCGGCTACGACCCCGCCAACCTGGCGCTCGACATCACCGGCGTGATCCGCTCGCTCGGCGAGCCGGACGCCGCGCTGGTCGGGCACGACCTCGGCGGCTACCTGGCCTGGACGGCGGCGGCGATGCGGCCCAAGCTCGTCCGGCGGCTCGCGGTGTGCTCCATGCCGCACCCGCGGCGCTGGCGCTCGGCGATGCTGACGGACCTGCGGCACAGCGCGGCCGGCGGCCACGTCTGGGGTTTCCAGCGCCCGTTCGTCCCGGAGCGACAACTGGTCGCGGACGAGGCGGCGCTGGTCGGACGGCTGCTGCGGGACTGGTCGGGGCCCCGGCTGCCCGACGACGCGGCCGTGGACGCCTACCGCCGGGCGATGCTCATCCCGTCGACGGCGCACTGCTCGATCGAGCCGTACCGCTGGATGGTGCGCTCGCTGGCCCGGGTGGACGGCTTCCAGTTCAACCGGCGCATGAAGCGTCCGGTGCGGGTGCCCACGCTGCACCTGCACGGCTCGCTCGACCCCGCACTGCGCGCGCGGCACGCCGCGGGCAGCGGGGAGTACGTCGAGGCGCCGTACCGCTGGCGGCTTTTCGACGGGCTGGGGCACTTCCCCCACGAGGAGGATCCGGCGGCGTTCTCGGCCGAACTGGTCAACTGGCTCAAGGACCCCGAACCAGATCGTTGATCCCGTATGACCATCAGCCAAATGCCGGGCGCATAGGCCAACTGATGGAGCGCCAGGCGGTTATCGACCTTGGACCCCGGGCAGACAGCTCGGTATGAGCTGGACGCACGACCACCGTGACGTGTCACGCGACCGCCGCGCCGACAGGGCGCGGACAACCACCGGGACGCGGGCCCCGGACCACCGGTCCGGAGGCTCCCGACTCGGTATTCCGCACATCCTCAGGCGCCGCGCCCGCTGGGTGGGCGCCCGGCTGAGGCATACTCGCGGCGACTGAGAGCCCGGGCCCCGCAGCGACGGCCGGTCCCCCGAAGGCACTACAGGGCGCAGCCCTGCGTGTCGACCTGCCGGTTCGCCGTCCTCCCGGCCCGGATGTCCGGCTCGATCTCGTCCGCCGTCAGGGCGTAGCCGGTGTCCGCGTCGTCGCGGGACTTGGCGAACACCACGCCGTACACCTTCCCCTCGGGAGTGAGCAGCGGGCCGCCGGAGTTGCCCTGGCGGACCAGCGTGTACAGGGAGTAGACGTCGCGCTCGACGGTGCCCCGGTGGTAGATGTCCGGGCCGGATGCGGGGATGCGGCCGCGCACCCGGGCGGCGCGCACGTCGAAGCCGCCGTTCTCCGGGAAGCCGGCGACGATCGCGTCGTCCCGTGACCGGGCGTCGCCGGTGCTGAAGGACAACGCGGGCGCGTCCAGGGACGGTACGTCGATGACGGCGATGTCGCGCTGCCAGTCGTAGAGCACGACCTTGCCGTCGTGCACCCGGCCCTCCCCGCCGATCTGCACCGTCGGGTTGTCGACGCCGCCGACGACGTGGGCGTTGGTCATCACCCGGTGCGGTGCGAAGACGAAGCCGGTGCCTTCGAGTACCTTGCCGCAGCTCGGCGCGGTACCGACGACCTTGACGATGCTGCGTCGCGCGCGGCCGACGACCGCGCTGTCGGCGAGCGCCGGGTCGGGGGCGGGGACAGCGGTGATGGGTTCGGTGCCGAACGGCGAGAAGACCTGGGGCAGTCCGTTCTGCGCGAGCACCGAACTGAAGTCGGCGAACCAGTTGTCGGCCTCGCGCGGCACGATCCGGGCCACCCCCAGCAGGACCTGTGAGGAGCGGACCTCGCGGCCGAGACTGGGCAGCGTGGTCGTGGTGGCGAGCGCGGAGCCGATGAGCCAGGCGACCAGCAGCATCGCCAGGACGTTCACCAGGGCGCCGCCGACGGCGTCGATCGCCCGCGCCGGCGACCAGCTGACGTGCGTGCGGACCTTGTTGCCGAGGTGCGTGGTGAAGGCCTGGCCCACGGACGCGCACACGATGATCAGGACCACCGCGGCGACGACCGCCACCGTGCCGGGCTGGGCGTGGTCGGTGACCGCGTTCCAGATCGCGGGCAGCACGTAGACCGCGACCAGACCGCCGCCCAGGAACCCGACCACCGACATCACGCCGACGATGAATCCCTGGCGGTAGCCCACGATCGCGAACCACACGGCGGCCAGCAGCAGCACGATGTCCAGCACATTCACCTGGACACCGTCTCATGGAGGGTCAGCCCAGCGGGACCGTCTTCGCACGATCCCAGGGTCGTTCCCAGCCCGCGTGGTGCAGGATCCGGTCGATCAGGCCCGCGGTGAACCCCCACACCAGGGCGTCCCGCACCAGGAAGGCGGGCCCCTTGAGGCCGCTGGGATGGGTCACCATGGCGCGGTTGTCCGGATCGGTGAGATCAGCCACGGGGACGGTGAACACCCGCGCGGTCTCGGCCGGATCGACCGCGCCCACCGGGGACGGCGTACGCCACCAGCCGAGGACCGGCGTCACCACGAAGTCGCTCACCGGGATGTAGAGCCGCGGGAGCGCCCCGAAGACCTGCACCCCCGACGGGTCGAGGCCGGTCTCCTCCCACGCCTCGCGCAGCGCGGCCCGCAGCGGACCCCCGCCCTCCGGATCGCCGTCCTCAGGGTCGAGCGCACCGCCCGGGAAGGAGGGCTGGCCCGCATGCGAGCGCAGGGACGCCGCCCGCTCCATCAGGAGCAGTTCGGGCCCCTCGGCTCCGGTGCCGAGGAGGATGAGCACGGCGGAGGGCCGGCCGCCGCTCGGCGGCGGCAGGAAGCGGCTGAGCTGCTCCGGCTGTACGGCGTCGACCGCGCGGACCACCGGGTCGAGCCAGGACGGCAGCCCCTCGCGGTCGAGCGCGACGCACCCGAGGTCGGGTCGTGCCTGCGTCACTCCGCCTCCAGCGGCGGCGCGGCCTTGCCCGGGAACCCCGGAGGCGGCTTGAGCCGCTGCCCGGGACCACCGGCCATCTCGTACTTCAGCAGCTTCTTCGCCTTCTCCGGATCCATCTCGCCCTCGCCGTACGACGGGCACAGCGGCGCTATCGGACAGACGCCGCACGCGGGGCGGCGGGCATGGCACATCCGGCGGCCGTGGAAGATCAGGCGGTGCGAGACCATCGTCCACTCGCTCCTGGGGAAGATCGCCATGATGTCCTGCTCGATCTTCTCCGGCTCCTTCGCGCTGGTCCAGCCGAGACGGTGGACCAGCCGCTGGAAGTGGGTGTCCACGGTGAGACCCGGAACGCCGAAAGCGTTGCCGAGCACCACGTTGGCGGTCTTGCGGCCCACACCGGGCAGCGTGACCAGATCCTCCAGCCGGCCGGGCACCTCGCCGCCGAACCGGTCGCGCAGCGCGGCGGACAGGCCCAGCAGTGCCCGCGCCTTGGCACGGAAGAACCCCGTGGGGCGGATGACCTGCTCCAGCTCCTGCGGGTCGGCGGCGGCCAGATCCTCCGCCGTGGGGTACGCGGCGAACAGCGCGGGGGTGGTCTGGTTGACCCTCAGGTCGGTCGTCTGGGCCGAGAGCACCGTGGCGACGAGCAGCTGGTAGGGGTTCTCGAAGTCGAGCTCGGGGTGGGCGTACGGGTACAGCTCGGCGAGCTCGCGGTTGATCCGGCGGGCCCTGCGCACCATCGCGAGCCGCGACTCGGACTCGCGGGACGCCCGCGCGCGGCCGGGGGAGGTCTTGCGGGAAGGCTGTTCGCTCACAGCGGAATCCGCGGCTGCGGGCACCCTCCCGGCTCCGCCACCCTGCCGTTTCTTCTGCGCACTTGGCGTATCGGACACCCGGCCAGCCTAAGCCTCGCCACCGACAATCGCCCCGGAGAGCCTCGATCGGGCCCCCGAACGGACCCCCGGAGGACAATCACACGAGCACATAGGACAGACTTGTGATTGATCGCACTGTTCTACTGTCGGGCATGATGGCGACCGACCCAGCGATGTCGACAAGGAGAGAGCTCGTGGACGACGTTCTGCGGCGCGCACCGCTATTCGCGGCGCTCGACGATGAGCAGGCCGCTGAACTGCGCGCCTCCATGACGGAGGTCACGCTCGCGCGTGGCGACTCGCTGTTCCACGAGGGGGAACCCGGGGACCGGCTGTACGTCGTCACCGAGGGCAAGGTGAAGCTGCACCGCACCTCCCCCGACGGCCGCGAGAACATGCTCGCCGTCGTAGGCCCCGGCGAGCTGATCGGCGAGCTGTCGCTCTTCGACCCCGGCCCGCGTACGGCCACCGCCACCGCGCTGACCGAGGTGAAGCTGCTCGGCCTCGGCCACGGCGACCTGCAGCCATGGCTCAACGTCCGCCCCGAGGTCTCCACGGCCCTGCTGCGCGCCGTCGCCCGGCGCCTGCGCCGCACCAACGACGTCATGTCCGACCTGGTCTTCTCCGATGTCCCGGGCCGCGTCGCCAAGGCGCTGCTCGACCTGTCGCGCCGCTTCGGCGTGCAGTCCGAGGAGGGCATCCACGTCGTCCACGACCTGACGCAGGAGGAGCTCGCCCAGCTGGTGGGCGCCTCCCGCGAGACCGTGAACAAGGCCCTCGCCGACTTCGCGGGCCGCGGCTGGCTGCGCCTGGAGGCGCGGGCGGTCATCCTGCTGGACGTCGAGCGGCTGGCCAAGCGCTCGCGCTGACGAACGAAGGCCCGCGCAGGGGCCGCCCACCCGCGGGTAGGCGGCCCCTGCGCCGTCCGGGCGCGCACGGCCGTCAGATCAGACCGTGCTCGCGCAGGTACTCCAGCTGCGCCCGCACCGACAGCTCGGCGGCCGGCCACAGGGCGCGGTCGACGTCCGCGTACACGTGGGCGACGACCTCGGACGGCGTCGTCAGGCCCCGTTCCGCGGCCGTCTCGACCTGGGCGAGGCGGTGGGCGCGGTGGGCGAGGTAGAACTCGACTGCGCCCCGGGCGTCGGCGAGGACCGGGCCGTGGCCCGGCAGGACGGTGGCGACGTTCTCGTGCATCGTCAGGGCCTGCAGCCGGCGCAGGGAGTCCAGGTAGTCGCCCAGCCGCCCGTCGGGGTGGGCGACGACCGTGGTGCCGCGGCCGAGGACCGTGTCCCCGGTGAGCACCGCCCGGTCGGCGGGCAGGTGGAAGGACAGCGAGTCGGCCGTGTGCCCGGGGGTCGGCACGACGCGCAGCTCCAGGCCGCCGGTGGTGACGACGTCGCCCGCGGCGAGGCCCTCGTCGCCGAGCCGGAGCGCCGGGTCCAGGGCGCGCACCGGCGTACCGGTCAGCTCGGCGAAGCGGCCGGCGCCCTCGGCGTGGTCGGGGTGGCCGTGGGTCAGCAGCGTGAGCGCGATCCGCTTGCCGAGGGAGTGCGCGGTGGAGACCACGGTGTTCAGGTGGCCCTCGTCGAGCGGCCCGGGATCGATGACGACGGCGAGGTCGCCGTCCGGCTCGGAGACGATCCAGGTGTTCGTGCCGTCCAGCGTCATCGGCGACGGGTTCGGCGCCAGCACGCAGAAGGCGCGGTCGGTCGCCCGACCGCCGACCTCCCCGCGGGGGTCGCCCGGCTGCGGTACCGGGGTCACTCGGCCGCCCCCATGCGCCTGGTGAACTCCTCGTGGCCGGGCCAGCTCAGCACGATCTCGTCGCCGACGAGGGTGGCCGTGGCCAGCACCGGGGTGAGGTCGCGCCCCTGCGCGGCGTCCGCCAGGGCCGCTCGCGCCGAGTCGTAGGGCAGCAGCTCCCGCAGCGTCGCGATCGTCGGCGGCAGCATGGTCATCTCGCCGAGGTCGTAGCCGGCCACCGCCTCGGCGGGCCGCAGCCACACCGTACGGTCCGCCTCGCCCGACACGTCGCGCGTGCGCTGGCCGGCGGGGAGCACGGTCACGAAGAACCACGTGTCGTACCGCCGCTCCTCGAACGCCGGGGTGATCCAGCGGGCCCACGGACCGAGCAGGTCGGAGCGGAGCACCAGGGAGCGGCGTTCCAGGAAGTCGGCGAAGGACAGCTCGCGCGAGACCAGGGCGCGCCGGTCGGCCTCCCAGTCCTCGCCGGTGGTGTCCTCGACGACGGAGGCCTCGTCGGGCCCGGCCAGCAGCACGCCGGACTCCTCGAAGGTCTCGCGTACGGCCGCGCACACGATCGCCTGGGCGGAGGCCGGGTCGAGGCCCTCGCCCAGCCGGGCGGCCCAGGTCGACGGCGAGGGTCCCGCCCACGCCACCGGCCGCTCGTCGCGCGGGTCCACCCCGCCACCGGGATAGGCGTACGCGCCCGCGGCGAAGGCCATCGAGGCCCGGCGCCGCAGCATGTGCACCGCGGGGCCGCCGTCGGCGTCCCTCAGCAGCAGGACGGTCGCCGCACGGCGCGGCACGACGGGCTCCAGGGTGCCCGCGGTGAGGGCGCGGATGCGGTCGGGCCAGGTCGGCGGGAACCACTGGCCGTTCGTGGTGGTCATGGGCCGGATGCTATGCGCTCGCGCGGGGATGTTCGATAGGGACCGGACAGGGCTGCGGCCGGGTACCCCTCCGGTGGCCGGAGCACGGCTGCGCCGGAGGGGTACCGGACGTCAGTCCTCGACCTCGACCTGGATCTCGACCTCGACCGGCGCGTCGAGCGGCAGCACGGCCACACCGACGGCGCTGCGGGCGTGCACGCCCTTCTCGCCGAGGACCTCGCCGAGCAGCTCGCTCGCGCCGTTGACGACGGCCGGCTGCCCGGTGAAGTCGGGGGCGGAGGCGACGAAGCCGACGACCTTCACGACGCGCTTGACGCGGTCGAGGTCACCCACGGCGGAGCGGACCGCGGCCAGGGCGTTGAGCGCGCAGGTACGGGCGAGCTGCTTGGCCTCCTCCGCGGTGACCTCGGCGCCGACCTTGCCGGTGCAGGTCAGCTTGCCCTCGACGAGCGGCAGCTGACCCGCGGTGAAGACGTACGAGCCGGACCGGACGGCCGGGACGTACGCGGCGAGCGGTGCGGCCACCGCGGGGAGCTCCAGCCCCAGTTCCGCGAGCCGCTGCTCGACGGCGCTCACGCGTTCTTCTCGCGCTTGAGGTACGCCACCAACTGCTCGGGGTTGTTCGGGCCCGGCACCACCTGGACGAGCTCCCAGCCGTCCTCGCCCCAGGTGTCCAGGATCTGCTTCGTCGCGTGCACCAGCAGCGGCACGGTCGCGTATTCCCACTTCGTCATGAGGGGACTGTAATGCCTGGCACAGCCCCGCCCCCGAGTAGCCCCGCCCTCGACTGGTTAGGCTCGCAGGTGTGAGGCTCCACATCGTGACGGGCAAGGGCGGCACGGGCAAGACGACCGTCGCCGCGGCGCTGGCACTCGCCCTCGCCGCCGAGGGACGGCGCACGCTGCTGACGGAGGTGGAGGGCCGTCAGGGCATCGCCCAGCTCTTCGAGACCGAGGCGCTCCCTTATGAGGAGCGCAAGATCGCGGTGGCACCGGGTGGCGGCGAGGTGTACGCCCTCGCCATCGACGCCGAACAGGCCCTGCTGGACTACCTCGACATGTTCTACAAGCTCGGCCGGGCGGGCCGGGCCCTGAAGAAGCTGGGCGCGGTCGACTTCGCCACCACGGTCGCCCCGGGGCTGCGCGACGTCCTGCTGACCGGCAAGGTCTGCGAGGCCGTGCGCCGCAAGGACCGGGCCGGCTGGCGGTCGTACGACGCGGTGGTGCTGGACGCGCCGCCGACCGGGCGGATCACCCGCTTCCTCAACGTCAACGACGAGGTCGCCGGCCTGGCCCGGTTCGGCCCGATACACAACCAGGCGCAGGCCGTGATGCGGGTGATGAAGTCCTCGGAGACGGCGGTGCACCTGGTCACCCTCCTGGAGGAGATGCCCGTCCAGGAGACCGTGGACAGCGTGGCGGAACTGCGCACGGCGGGGCTGCCGACCGGCGCCGTGATCGTCAACATGGTGCGCCCGGTGGTCATGGACGGCCCGGCCCTGGCCGCGGCGCGCGACGGGCGGCGCACGGCGATCGCCAAGGCGCTCTCGCAAGCGGGTCTGGGCGGCGCACGGCGCGGCGGCCTCGCGGAGCGGCTCGTCGACCCCCTGCTGGCCCAGGCGCACGAGCACGCGGAGCGGGCCGCCCTGGAACGCGCCCAGCGCGAGGAGCTGGCCGCGTTGGGACTGCCGGCGTACGAGCTGGAGCTGATGGGCGACGGGGTCGATCTCGGCGGGTTGTACAGATTGGCTGAAAAGCTGCGGAAACAGGGGTTGGGCGTCGCATGAGCATGGAGAGTCCGGTATTGGACATCGACGCGTTGATCGACGATCCGAGGACCCGGATCGTGGTCTGCTGCGGCTCGGGAGGAGTCGGCAAGACCACCACGGCCGCGGCGCTGGGCGTCCGCGCCGCCGAGCGCGGGCGCAAGGCCGTCGTGCTGACCATCGACCCGGCGCGCCGGCTGGCGCAGTCCATGGGCCTCACGGAACTCGACAACACTCCGCGCCAGGTGCCCGGGATCGACGAGTCCGCGGGCGGCGAACTGCACGCGATGATGCTCGACATGAAGCGGACCTTCGACGAGGTCGTGCTGCAGCACACGGATCAGGAGCGGGCCCGGGCGATCCTGGACAACCCCTTCTACCAGTCCCTGTCCGCGGGCTTCGCCGGCACGCAGGAGTACATGGCCATGGAGAAGCTGGGCCAGCTGCGCGCGCTCGACGCGTGGGACCTGATCATCGTCGACACCCCGCCGAGCCGGTCGGCGCTGGACTTCCTCGACGCCCCGAAGCGGCTGGGGTCCTTCCTGGACGGGCGCTTCATCCGGCTGCTCATGGCACCCGCGAAGGTCGGCGGGCGGGCCGGCGTGAAGTTCCTCAACGTCGGGATGTCCATGATGACCGGCACGCTCAGCAAGGTCATGGGCGCGCACCTGCTGCGTGACGTGCAGACCTTCGTGGCGGCGATGGACTCGATGTTCGGCGGCTTCCGGTCCCGCGCGGACGCCACCTACAGGCTCCTCCAGGCGAACGGGACAGCGTTTTTGGTCGTGGCCGCGCCGGAGCGGGACGCGCTGCGGGAGGCCTCGTACTTCGTGGAGCGGCTGGCGGCGGAGGACATGCCGCTCGCCGGGCTGGTGCTCAACCGCGTGCACGGCAGCGGAGCGGCACAGCTCACGGCGGAACGGGCGCTGGCGGCGGCGGAGGCCCTGGACGACCTGGACGCCCGGGACGTGGCTGACGACGACCCCGCGGCCGGAGATCCGCCAAACCCCCGGCTGACCGGGAAGTTTGACGAATCTACAGAAAATCTTCAAAGCATCGGCATTGTGGATCAGCCCGGCGGGAAAGCTGGACTCGGTACGGCCGACGGCGACGAAGGGACCTCCGGTACGGACAGTGCGGACACGATCTCTCCCGAATCGCCCACCGGATCCCCGGCCGTTCCCGTGCCCACACCGAACCGCGTCACGGGTCGGCCCACAGACCAGGACCTGGACCCGGACCTGGACCCGGACCCACTGAACGCCGAGCGCCTCACGGCCGGTCTGCTGCGCCTGCACGCCGAACGGATGCATTTGGTCGCACGCGAGCGGCGCACCCGAGAACGCTTCGTCTCCGTGCACCCCGACGTGCCCATGGTGGACGTCGCGGCCCTGCCCGGCGACGTGCACGACCTCGAGGGCCTGCGCGCGATCGGCGAACGCCTCGCGCAGGGTCAGCCGACGGCCGCGTAGTCGTCGTAGCCCTCGTCGTCGAGCGGGAGCACGCCCATGCCCCGCTCGTACTCGGTGCGCGCCGTCTCCAGCAGTCTGCGCCACGAGGTGACCGTGGGGCGCCGGCGCAGCAGCGCCCTGCGCTCGCGCTCGGTCATCCCGCCCCAGACACCGAATTCGACGCGGTTGTCCAGGGCGTCGGCCAGGCACTCGGTGCGCACCGGGCAGCCGGTGCACACCGCCTTGGCCCTGTTCTGCGCCGCTCCCTGGACGAAAAGTTCATCCGGATCCGTTGTGCGGCACGCGGCCTGCGTACTCCAGTCCGTAACCCAGCTGCTCATGCTGGCGCCGTCCTCTCCCGAATCGAGGCTCCCCCACGGCGGCAAGCGGCATATTCACCGTTGCCAGTTGAGGACGTTACGGAAGGTGGGCACGGCGCAACAGCCCTTTCAGGCCCAATCTTGAATGGCCCGAACGGACTATGCGTGCGCGGCAGATCACCCGACGGAGTGAGCCGACGGCAAATGGGAGAAATGCCACAGAGCGGTCAGTTCGCCACTATCGGAGCGCGCGATTCAGGGCATGTGGCTGGCATATGACAGGAATCCGGGCACTCTCATCACCCACAAGAGTGATGGGGGAAGACAGACGTGTGCGCAATGTTGGCGCCTGTCTGTTACAGACTAGGCGAACAAGCATGCCCACGTCCTGAGAACGGCAACGTAAGCTGCACCCCATGGGTCACAAGCGATCGCGCCCCACCAGCAGCGGCGGTACCAGCTCCGCCCAGCAGGCCGCCAAGTTCCTGGGCGTCAGCGTCCTGGCCGGCGTCGTGCTGGCCGGCCTCGCCCTGCCTGCGGCAGGGGCGCTCGGACTGAGCGCCAAGGGCACCGCGGCCGGTTTCGACTCGCTGCCCGGCGAGCTGAAGCGCCCGCCGCTCTCGCAGAGCACGCGGATCCTGGACGCCAAGGGCGATCTGATCGCGAAGGTCTATTCGCGCGACCGTACGGTCGTAGGCCTCGACAAGATCAGCAAGTCGATGCAGCAGGCCATCGTCGCCATCGAGGACGCCCGCTACTACGAGCACGGCGCGATCGACGTCAAGGGCATTCTGCGCGCGCTGAACAAGAACGCCCAGCAGGGCGGGGTCTCCGAGGGCGCGTCCACCCTGACGCAGCAGTACGTCAAGAACGTCTTCGTCGAAGAGGCCGGCAACGACCCGACCAAGGTCGCCCAGGCCACCCAGCAGACCGTCGGGCGCAAGATCAAGGAGATGAAGTACGCCATCCAGCTCGAACAGGAGCTGGGGAAGAAGAAGATTCTCGAGAACTATCTCAACATCACCTTCTTCGGCGAGCAGGCGTACGGGGTCGAGTCCGCCGCCAGGCGCTACTTCAGCAAGTCCGCCAAGGACCTGTCGCTCACCGAGTCCGCCATGCTGGCGGGCCTCGTCCAGTCGCCCAGCCGCTACGACCCCGTCAACGACCCGGAAGAGGCCAGGAAGCGCCGCGACGTGGTGCTGCAGCGCATGGCCGACCGGAAGGACATCACCCAGGCCGAGGCCGACGCTGCGAAGAAGAAGCCGCTCGGCCTCAAGGTCAGCCAGCCCAAGAACGGCTGCATCACCGCCGTGAACGGCGCCGGCTTCTTCTGCGACTACGTGCGCCAGGTCTTCCTCACCGACAAGGCCTTCGGCAAGACGAAGGCCGAGCGCTCCAAGCGCTGGGACCAGGGCGGCCTCACCATCCGCACCACCCTCGAGCCGAAGGCGCAGCGGGCCGTCCAGGACTCGATCAGCCAGCACGTGTACCAGGACGACGACGTCGCCACCGCCGTGACGCTGGTCGAACCCGGCACGGGCAAGATCGTCGGCATGGGCCAGTCCCGCCCGTACGGCTTCAAGAAGAACCAGACGCAGATCAACTACTCCGTCGACCGGGACATGGGCGGCGGCGCCGGCTACCAGCCGGGATCGACGTTCAAGCCCTTCACGGCCGCGGCCGCCCTGGAGAAGGGCATGACGACGGCGCAGGTCTACCCCTCGCCGTACGAGATGCCGTACCCGGACGTGACCGACTGCAAGGGCAACCGCTACACCAGCAGCGACAAGGTGCCGAACGAGAGCAAGTCCGAGGTCGGCCCCTACGGGATGCGGGAGGCGCTGGCGAAGTCGATCAACACCTACTTCGTCTCCCTGGAGGCGGACGCCGGCCTGTGCGATGTGACGCGGATGGTCAACGCCCTCGGCATCACCAAGCGCGCCGGTGGGACGAAGCTCGGCCTCGGAGCCTCCTTCACCCTGGGCGTCAACGAGATGTCGCCGCTGAAGATGGCCGCCGCCTACGCCACCTTCGCCAACAAGGGCGAGTACTGCACTCCGGTCGCCATCGAGCAGATCACCGACGCCAACGGCAAGAAGCTTCCGGTGCCCAAGACCGAGTGCGAGCGGGCCATGTCCGAGAAGACCGCCTCCACGATCAACACCCTGCTCAAGGGCGTGGTCGAGGACGGCACCGGCCAGCAGGCCGGGCTCAGCGACCGCGACAGCGCGGGTAAGACCGGTACGACGGACTACCGCTACGCCGCCTGGTTCGTCGGCTACACCTCCGACATGGCGGGTGCCGTCTGGGTGGGCGACCCGGCCCACAAGCGGCAGATGATCAACATCACCATCGGCGGCCACCCCCACGACAAGGTCTACGGCGCCGACACCCCGGGCCCGATCTGGAAGGACGCGATGTCCGGCGCCCTGGCCGGAACCGTCTCGCCCAGTCTGCCGACGGTCGCCATCGCGGACCCCCACAAGCCGCGCGACGACAACGAGGACGGCCACGGCGGCAACGGCGGCCACGGCAACGGCGGCCAGGGCAACGGCGGCAACGGCGGCGGTGGCGACGACGGCGCCTTCGGCGGTTTCTTGGGCGGCGACACCCTCGGCGGCGACGGGGCGAACGGCCTCACCACCGGCGGCGGCCATGGCGGCGTGACCAACGGCGGCCCCGGAAGCGACACCGGTGCCGTACCCGAGACGGGTGGCACCGGAGCGCGCTGATCCGCCCAACGACGCGAACGCCGAAGGGGCGCTCGGACCGACAGGTTCCGGGCGCCCCTTCTGCCATACCGGCTGCGGACTCCGCAGGCGCCGGTCGGGCACCTTCGGCGGCGCAGCCGAACCGCGCCGCCAAAGCCGAACCGCGCCGTCGGCCGCGCCGTCAGCCGCCCGCGAGCTGCTTGCGCACCTCGGCGGCGACCCGGCCGCCCTCGGCCAGGCCCGCGACCTTCGGGTTGACGATCTTCATGACCGCGCCCATCGCCTTGGGCCCCTCGGCCCCCGACTCCGCGATCGCGGCGGCGACGATGCCGGCCAGCTCCGCGTCGTCCAACTGCTTCGGCAGGTAGGCGCTCAGCACCTCGCCCTCGGCCAGCTCACGCTCCGCGGCCTCCGTGCGGCCGCCCTGCTCGAACGCGTCGGCGGCCTCGCGGCGCTTCTTCGCCTCGCGGGCGATCACCTTCAGCACCTCGTCGTCGGAGAGCTGGCGCGCCTGCTTGCCCGCGACCTCCTCCTTGGTGATCGCGGTGAGGGTGAGACGGAGGGTGGACGAGGTCAGCTCGTCCCGCCCCTTGATGGCAGTCGTGAGGTCGTCGCGCAGACGCTGCTTGAGCGTGGTGGTCATGGCGTCGAGTCTGCCAGGTAGCCGCCGGGAGGGCCGCGAATTTAACCCTGACGAGCCGTCTGCCACCATGGGGGCATGCGCGCGCGATACGGAGTACCCCTGGGCATCACAGCTGTCGGTGCGGCCTGCGTGGCCTACGCGGCCGGCTTCGAGGCGCGGTCCTTCCGCCTGCGCAGGGTGGCGGTGCCGGTGCTGCCCGCCGGGATGCGGCCGATCCGCGTCCTTCAGGTCTCGGACATCCACATGGTCCGCGGCCAGAACAAGAAGCGCCGCTGGCTGCAGTCGCTCGCCGGACTGCGTCCGGACTTCGTGGTGAACACCGGCGACAACCTCTCCGACCCCCACGGCGTCCCCGAGCTGCTGGACGCCCTCGGCCCGCTGCTCGACCTGCCCGGCGCCTACGTCTTCGGGTCCAACGACTACTACGCCCCCACGCCGCGCAACCCCGCCCGCTACCTCGTCGGACGCGTCCGGGGCGCGCACGGCCTCAACGGCCAGAACGACCCCGCCATCGGCGTCGCCCGCAACCCCTGGGAAGAGATCCGGGACGCCTTCGACGTGGCCGGGTGGGTCGGGGTCAACAACACCCGCGGCCGCCTCAAGCTCGACGACGGCATCGAGATCGCCTTCGCCGGCCTCGACGACCCGCACATCCGCCGCGACCGCTACACCGCCATCGCCGGCGGCCCCGACAAGGCCGCCGACCTCTCCCTCGCCGTCGTCCACGCCCCGTACCTGCGTGTGCTCGACTCCTTCGCCGCCGACCGCTACCCGCTGATCCTCGCCGGTCACACCCACGGCGGCCAGCTGTGCATCCCCTTCTACGGGGCCCTGGTCACCAACTGCGATATCGACACCGACCGGGTCAAGGGCCTGTCCACCCACGAGGCCGCCGGTCACCGCTCCTACCTTCACGTCTCAGCGGGCTGCGGCACCAACCGCTACACCCCCGTCCGCTTCGCATGCCCGCCCGAGGCCACGCTGCTCACCCTCACCCCCGGTGCCTGAGCGGTCCGCGAAAACCGGATTTCGTCTCCGGCGGGAGGTCCGCTAGAGTAATCCACGTCGCGCCGGGCCCGAGGCCAGGGCACGACACCGGGGTGTGGCGCAGCTTGGTAGCGCGCTTCGTTCGGGACGAAGAGGCCGTGGGTTCAAATCCCGCCACCCCGACCCAGACCAGAAGGCACATACTCACATGAGTATGTGCCTTCTGCGTTGTCAGGGAGCCAAACGGGGGGCCACGGGGGAGACGATCAAGCCATCTCCTGCTCCCCCTCCTCTCCTAGCGTGAAGATCTCCATGGCGCCGGCTCCCTCGGTGATCACCGGACGCAGTTGCTTGCGGTAGACCGCCTCCGTCGTGGCCGTGCCGCTGTGCCCGACGACGCGGGTGATGACCTCAAGTGGGATGCCGTGGGCGGACGAGTACAGCGAGTCCATGCGCCGACGATGCCGGGCGGCGCGGAATCGATGACCGCGCTCTTCCCACTGCATCGCCTCATCGATCTGCCCCCGCGGCCTCCGCCGCGTGCAGCATCCGCTCATACCGGGCCGCCGTGCAGCATTCCTCACGTGCGACGGACCACGATCCGCGTCCCACCAAGGACGTACATGCCGTGCCGGCACCGCACGCGCCACGGTTCTAGTGCGCTCATTCGTCGCAGCCGACTTCACCTCGCGGCGCAACCGGACCCAACGCCTCGTGACCTGCGGCTGGTCGGGGATCGGTATGGGCTTGGGGTCTACTGCGGGCGCGGTGTCGGTGTCGGGGTGCTTGAACAGTCGAACGCACGTTGTCACTCATGCTGCGGGGGCTGCAGACTGCCCCGCTCCCGGGGCACGTAAAGGGAAGCCCGGGACGGGTTGACGTCCCGGGCGGTGGCTTCCGGTGTTGCGGTTCAGGCAGAAGTCCCGATGAGCTGGACGCGACGTGTCCCGCGGGGTACGCCTCGATCGGGGGTTCGGTAGGGTCCCGATCATGGAAGGGGCCTACCTGCGGGATGACGGCAGCTACCACGGCGAACTGCCTTGCCGGTGGTGCAAGACACGCATCAACCAGGGGGGACGCCGTAAGCCGCGTCTCTACTGCCGAACGTCACATCGCTGGAAGACCTACGGCGCATGGGTTGGCGCCGTAGTCGCCGGCCTGTTCTGACCTGAACTACTCAGTGCGCTGTTCGGAGGGGTAGGCGCAGGTAACGCACGTGCCGAGCGACGTCGGTACTGGCGGAGTGCACTTGTTCCGGAGGTGCCGTATCCCGGTGCACAGAGGGCGTTCGAGTGCGGCCGGGGTACCGAGGCGCAGACGTTGCCGCCCCTTTCACAGCCGAGCAGCGCAGTATCAAAGGAGGTGGCCTCATTGCGCACCAGCAGGGCAGGATCGGCCCTGTGATGCGCCATGCTCATGAGGATCCCCAACTGCTGGCCCTGGTTCGCCGCTACGTCACGCCCGAGCGGCGCTACATGAAGCTCAGCGGCAGCTTGCTGCGCCTGCGGAGTCCTGAATACGACCGCCTCATGCGAAGGCTGAGCGAGGACTCGGGAGTCATCACCGCGGAAGAGATCGCCACCCTCCTTGAGGGCGGGTGGCGGGAGCGGAGGACTGCGACATGGCTCGTGGCTGTCTCTCGCCGGACCGAGTTCCGTGAGCGACTCGGGGAACTCCTGCTGGCCAGCGAGGTCTGCTGCGCTGGTCTGGCCTATTGCGTGGCCCTGGCCAGTTTCGGGACGCCGCACGACTCTGAGCTGCTGGTCGCCTACCTTGATCGCTATCTTCGCCGCCCCGACCTCGCATACGACCAGACTGCGGCCATGGGCGCTCTCTTGTTCATCGACCTGAATCTCCGAGGTGACCAAGCTGCCCGTTTCCTGGGCTCCGGCGCCCTGTGGCAACAGTGGCTCCAAGATGCACCCCACATGCAGGGCACCACGGAACCGACCCCCTCTTCCCTGAGCCTCATTCGTCGGCTCTGCGCCTTCGTCGATGAGTGCGCCGACATGGATTGACGCACCGCTTTTCAGCGAGCTGGAATCATTGGCTTCGATCTATGACTCAGTTCCATGTTCCGCTCAGGTGGAATCGAGGCCCTGGCGTGCGGTCTCCACCCGCGCCGCATGGTCGGGGGAGCCGCAGATCAGCGCCGCCGACGACTGCTTCGCCGTGTGCCTCACCCAGTGGTGGGTCAGGCCCGGGTGTCGGCGTCCTGCGCGGAGACCTCGAACGCCTCGGGGCCCTGCTCCGCCGCTGCCGGGTCCATCCACATGACCTGCCAGCCGTGGCCGTCGAGGTCGAAGAAGCTGCGCGAGTACATGAAGCCGTAGTCCTCGGCGCCGTCCGCCTCCGAGCCGCCCGCCGCGAGCGCAGCCGCGGTGACCGTGTCGACCTCGTCGCGGGACGACACGCTGAAGCAGTACAACGCCAGCGTGTGCGTGGTGGGGTCGGCCATCGGCAGTTTCGCGAACTCGGCGAACTTCTCGCGGCTGAGCAGCATGACGAAGGCATGCTCGCCGACCGACATGCAGGCGGCGGTCTCGTCGGTGAACTTCGGGTCGAAGCCGAACCCGAGCTCGGCGAAGAACGCCTTGCTGCGCTCGAGGTCCGCTACCGGGATGTTCACGAAGAGCATGCGGCCGTGGTGTGCGGGATGCGTCATGGTCGGTCTCCAGTCGGTGGCTTGCCGGTGTACGTACTGATGGACCGGGCCGGCCACCGGAACTCATCGGTGTGCCTTCGCGCCTCCAAAACCTGTTCGCGGCAACGCCGGTGCTCCTGGACCCCGAAGTGAGCGGCGTGCCGCGTCCGGCACCTGGGCCGCCGGGTGCTCCGGTCAGCCGCACACCGTGCCCGTGGCGGGCAGTTCGCCATCGGTGAGGTAGCGGTCCACGGCCTCGTCGACACACAGGCTGCCGCGGTGGTAGGCGGTATGGCCGTCGGCGTCGTAGGTGAGCAGCCGGCCGGCGTCGAGTCGGCGGGCGACGGACTGCGCCCACGCGTACGGCGTGGCGGGATCGCGGGTGGTGCCGACGACGAGGATCGGCGCGGCGCCGCGGGCGGCGATGGGGCGGGGGGACTGGGTCGGCGGGACGGGCCAGTGGGTGCAGAGCACCAGGTACGTGGCCAGGGCGGTGCCGAACTGGGGGGCGGCGCGCAGGAAGGCGGGCAGGGCGGCCTCCGCCTCGGCGCGGGAGAAGCGGGCGCCGAGCGTGGCGCTGAGGCAGTCGATGGCGACGAGGGCGTCCGCGGCGTTGCCGCCGCCGGTGCCGTCCGTGCCGGTGACCTGCTGCACCTGTGTGGTGTCGCCGGCCAGGACCTGGCGCAGCATCGTGCGCAGTTCCTCCCAGGAGGCGTCGCGCAGGGCCGAGATGATGGCGGTGAGCAGGTCCTGGCCGGTGACGGTGATGTCCTTGCCCTGGCGCAGCGGGCCGCCGTCCAGTCTGTCCACCAGGCCGTCCAGGACGCGGCCGGCCTCGGCGACGGAGTGGCCGACCGGGCAGTTCGGGCGTGCGGCGCAGTCGGCGGCGAAGGACTCCCAGGCCAGTTGGTACCCGGCGGCGGTGTCCAGGTTCTGGCGGTAGCCGTCGAGGGCGGGGTCGATGACGCCGTCGAGGACCATGCGGCCGACCCGCGAGGGGAAGAGTTCGGCGTAGGTCACGCCCAGGTAGGTGCCGTAGGAGTAGCCGAGGTAGTGCAGGCGCTCGTCGCCGAGGAGGGCGCGCACGACGTCCATGTCGCGGGCCGCGTCGGGGGTGCCGAGGTGGGGCAGCAGTTTCCCGGCCCGCTGCTCGCAGGCGGCGGCGAGTTTCTCGAACGCCTCGTACGAGTCGGCGATCTGTGCCGCGTCGCCGGAGACCCGCAGGCCGAAGCCCATGGGGGTGGCCGGGGTGTCGGTGGCGCAGTCGACGGGGGTGCTGTACTGCACGCCGCGCTGGTCGACGGAGACCAGGTCGTACGCGGAGCGCACGGCCGGGGAGAAGGTGCCGACGGCGGCGACCAGGTAGTCGACGGCGGACTCACCGGGGCCGCCCGGGTTGACCTGGAGGGAGCCGACGCGGGCGGCGGCCTCGCCGGTGGCCCGCATACGGGCGGCGGTCAGGGTGATGTCGCCCGCCTCCGGGCGGGCGTAGTCCAGGGGCACCGTGACGGTGGCGCACTGGAAATCCGGCACGCCCTGGCAGCTTTTCCAGTAGAGGCGCTGCTCGTAGTAGCGCCTCAGCTCCGGGGGTACGCCCGCCGCCCGGTCCGCGGGCCGGCCGGCCGCGGGCACCGGCCGTGGCGGGACGGTGGTGGCGCAGGCCGCGGTCAGCAGCAGCCCGCAGGTGCTGAGCACCGCGAGCGGGCCGCGCAGCCTGCGCCTGGGTATGCCGCCGGTGTCCGGGACAGCGATCATCGCCACGCCTTCCTCCTGCGCCCGTGTGAAGGGGGCGTCACCGGACGCGGCGCCCGGGTCCGCCCCGGGGGTCGTGTCCGGTCGTGTCGCGGAGCGCTCGGCCGCGCCCCGCGACCGCGTTGCGTGACCAGACCATCACACGTCGTGCGTGGGGGCGGCCCCGGGTGGGCCGGACGTGTGAACTCCGGGAGCGCGTGGAAGGGCTTCAGCGGGGCGCGTAGGCGACGCGTTCGAAGGGCCAGGCGCGGGCCAGCCAGCCCACGACGACGCGGTGGAGTTCGGCGTCCAGGCCGGCGTGGCGGGCGCTGACCCAGGAGCGGACGTCGATGGTACCGGGCTCGCCGCGGGAGCCGTAGATGTACACGCAGCCGATGACCTCGCCTCGGGGCACGGACAGGACGGTGTACGTGAAGCCGGTGCGCCGCTCGAAGTCCTCGGCGTGCTCGCGCAGGTCCTCGAGGTTGGCCTCGGGGGTCATGCCCCCCGGCGGCGGCCAGGACCGGCCCTCGAATCCGGGGGTGGCGCGGATGTGGTCGATGCTGGACGTCCAGGCGGCGTGGTCGGCGGCGTTGTGCCGCGGGCCGAGTGGTTCCAGCCGGAAGCGGTCGGTGGCGGGCGGCTCCGGGACGGCGAAGTCGGCGGGGACGAGGGGATGTTCGGCGGCGGTCATCGCGGCAGGGTATCGGGGTGCCGCCGGTCCGGCGCGGATGCGCGGGCGCTGCGCCGGCAGCGGGCGGAGGGCAGCCGGCGGAGGGCAGCCGGCAGCGGGCAGCGGGCAGCTGGCAGCCGGCAGCCGGCAGCGGGCAGCCGGCGGAGGGCAGCCGGCGGAGGGCAGCGGGCAGCCGGCGGAGGGAGCCATGGCCGGCGGGGTCGGCGTCCTGCTGCGGCGGGCGCGCCGGCGGCTGCAGCGCGCGGCGTGGTGCGCGGGACCGATCCGGCGGGCGCCCCCCGACGGGCTCGGGCCCGGCGCACGCCCCCAGGGCGGCCGCAGGAAGGCGGACGACGACGGCGCCGCACGACGCGGGTGGGCGCGCGGAAAGGGCGACGGCAGGCGCCCCCGGGCGTACGGCGGGAGCCGGCCGGGGGCCGGCGCCGGGCGGCGTCCGGGGACGTGTTCGTGGCGGGTGACGGCGGCCACGGTCCGCGGCGGGGCGCGATCGGGTTTGATGGTGGCATGAGCGACGTCACGGCTGGGATGCCGGATTGGGAGAAGCGCTTCCGGGCGCCACGCGTCGGACTGCCGGAGTGGGCGGAGGACGCCCCGGACCGCAGTCTGTTCGTGTCGAACGCGACGGGCACGTACGAGCTCTACGCGTGGGACCGCGCGACCGGGGCGCAGCGGCAGGTCACCGACCGGCCGAACGGCACGTCGGACGGGACGCTGACGCCGGACGGCGCGTGGGTGTGGTGGTTCGCGGACACCGACGGGGACGAGTTCGGGGTCTGGATGCGGCAGCCCTTCGAGGGCGGCCCGGACGAGCCGGCGGCGCCCGGCCTGGAGCCCTCGTACCCCGCGGGGCTGGCACTGGGCCGGGGCGGGCTGGCGGTGGTCGGCCGCTCCACCGACGAGGAGGGCACGACGGTCCACGTCGTGCGTCCCGGGGCGGAGCCGGTGGAGATCTACCGGCACGAGGAGTCGGGCGGGGTCGGCGCGCTGTCGGAGGACGGCACGCTGGTCGTCGTCGAGCACACCGAGCACGGCGACGCGATGCACTCGGCGCTGCGGGTGCTCACGACCGACGGCACGGTGGTCGCCGAGCTGGACGACAGCGAGGGCGGCACGAAGGAACTGGGTCTGGAGTGCCTGGGGTTCGCCCCGGTACCGGGCGACGGCCGGCTGCTGGTGGCGCACCAGCGGCGCGGCCGCTGGGAGCCGATGGTCTGGGACGTCACGGCGGGCACACAGACCGCGCTGTCGATCGACCTGCCCGGTGACGTCGCGGCGGAGTGGTACCCGGACGGCACCGCGCTGCTGGTGGTGCACTCCTACCGGGCCCGCAGCGAGATCTACCGCTACGGGCTGGCGGACGGGGAACTGACCCGGCTGGACACCCCGCCGGGCTCGGTGAGCGGCGCGACGGCCCGTCCGGACGGCACCGTGGAGTTCCTGTGGTCGTCGGCGGCGGCGCCCTCGGAGGTGCGGTCGACGACCGGCGCGGTGGTGCTGGAGGCGCCCGGCGAGCGGGCCCCGGGGTCGCTGCCGGTGGAGGACGTGTGGGTGGACGGGCCCGGAGGGCCGGTGCACGCGCTCGTCCAGCGGCCCGCGCGGGGCGAGGGCCCGTACCCGACGGTGTTCGAGATCCACGGCGGGCCCACCTGGCACGACTCGGACGCCTTCGCGGCCGGCCCGGCGGCCTGGCTCGACCACGGCTACGCGGTGGTGCGGGTCAACTACCGCGGTTCCACGGGCTACGGCCGGGAGTGGACGGACGCGCTCAAGCACCGCGTCGGCCTGATCGAACTGGAGGACATCGAGGCGGTCCGGGCGTGGGCGGTGGAGTCGGGCTTCGCCGACCCGGCCCGGCTGGTGCTGTCCGGCGGCTCCTGGGGCGGCTTCCTGACGCTGCTCGGGCTGGGCACCCGTCCCGAACTGTGGACGGTGGGCCTGGCGGCGGTGCCGGTCGCCGACTACGTGACGGCGTACGGCGACGAGATGGAGGCGCTGAAGGCGCTGGACCGCACCCTGTTCGGCGGTTCCCCCGAGGAGGTCCCGGACCGCTACGAGGCGTCCTCGCCGATCACGTACGTGGCGCGGGTCAAGGCCCCGGTCTACATCTCGGCGGGCCTCAACGACCCGCGCTGCCCGATCCGGCAGATCGACAACTACGTCGAGCGGCTGGCGGGCCTGGGCAAGGCGCACGAGGTCTACCGCTACGACGCGGGCCACGGCTCGCTCGTCGTCGACGAGCGGATCAAGCAGCTACGGCTGGAGCTGGACTTCGTCCGGCGCCACCTCGGCGGCTGAGGCCGCGGCCGGCGCCTCCGGCGCCACGAGGCCGAGTTCGGTGTCGCGCCGGGCCTCGGCCTCCCGCCGGGCGAGCCGGAACCACATGAAGACCACGAAGCCCGCGAAGACGAACCACTCGCCGGTGTAGCCCAGGTTCTGGAAGGCCTTGAGGTCCAGGCCGGTGCCGCTCGGCGCGACCGGCGGCACGGCCCGCAGGGGCGCGCTGACGCCCTCCGTCTGGGTGATCCAGGCGCCGTACACCTGGTAGGGGACGAGGTTGACCAGGGAGGCCGCGCTGATGATCCCCAGCTGGCCCTCGGGCAGGCCGCCCCGGGCGATCGCGCCGCCGGTGTCGGCACCCTCGGGGCCTTGCAGGGCCCCGGTGACGGTGACCTGGCCGGCGGGCGGTGCGGGCACGTCGGCGGCGGTCGCGCGGTCCGCGTTCCCCGGCAGCCAGCCCCGGACGACGGGCATGGCGGCCGCGCCGCCGCCGGTGTGCAGGGGGGTGAGTACGTAGTAGCCGGTGCGCCCGTCGAGCTCACGGCCGGGTACGAGGAACTGGTGCGCGGCGTCGTAGCGGCCGGTGGCCCGGACCGTGCGACCGGCCGTCTCGGTGGTGACCGCGGAGGTCGCCCGCGGCAGCAGGCGTTCCAGCGGCACCGCGTCGCGGGCGGCGGTCGCGGGGATGTCCTGGGCGGCCTGGTGGCTGTCGACCCGGGCCTCGAACCGGCTCAGCTGCCAGCTGCCCATGAACGTGCAGAGGACCACGGCGCTCACCGCGAAGAGGTGCCCGCCCAGCCAGCGGGGGGACAGCAGGAACCGGTACACGCCGTCCACGGTACGGGGCGAGCGGCCGCCTCCGGGAACCGCCCCCTGCTACCGGGCCGCGACGGCGCCGGTGCGGTACACCGTCCCCGCGCAGGCACCGTCGATCGTCGTGTTGACGACGGGCGCTCCGGCCTCGGGGGTGTGACTGAGCACGACGGCCGTCGCACCCCCCTGAGGGCCGTTCCCGCCCGCGGGCGGCGCGGACGCCTCGCCGGACGGGCTGTCGGTGGCGGTCGCGGTGGGCGTCGACGTGGACGGGGGTGTGCAGCCGCCCGGGCCTCCGGCGGCCGGGACCCAGGTGAACTCCACCCGGTAGCTCTCCCCGGGCCTGAGGATCAGCGCCGTGCCGGGCGAGTCGGGCAGCGAGGTACCGTCGTTCAGGGTGTGGTCGAGGACGTTGATGCGGGCGGGTTCGGCCGCGCCCTGCGTGGCGACGGTCACCGCACCGCCGCCGTCGACGGTGCAGGAGCCCTTGGACACGTTGCCCACCTGGAACCAGCCACTGACCCGGCCCGAACCGTCCGCGGCACCGGCGTGAGCGGCGGCCTCGCCGAGGTCGTCGGTGGTGCACACGGGGGAGTCCGCCGCGAGCGTGCCGGAGGGGTCCGCCTTGTCCGAGGCCCCGGGGGAGACCTGCGCCTCGGAGCCCCTGGTGCGTGTGGGGCCCTGGCCCGGACTGCCGTCGCCCCGGGACGGGCTGGGCGTGCCGGCGCCCCCGCCGGGACCCTTCTGGCCGCCCTGCGTGCCGTCGGCGCCGCGGGCGCTGGCGGCGTTGCTGGTCCCCGTCCGGGTGAAGCTGGAGGTGTTCGCCGCGTGGAGGGCCGCGGGGAGCGCGACCAGCGCCAGCAGGCACGCTGCCGCGGCACCGGCCAGCAACTGGCGCCGGTGCGCCCGCCGGGCGGGTACCGCACGGCGCAGGTGGTCCAGTGCCTCCTGGCCGGGCTGGATGCCGCTCACCGCGTCGCGCATGAGCCGGCGCAGCGCCAGTTCGTCAGGGCTCAGCCGCTCCTCGGGGCTGCCGCCGTCGATGTCGTGCTGGGGTTGCATACCGCCGGGTGGGTTGGGGTTGATCATGCCGGGGCCTCCATCGCGACGCGGAGCGCCGCGAGACCCCGCGAGCCGTACGCCTTGACCGACCCTATGGAGATGCCGAGGGTCTCGGCCACTTGGGCTTCGGTCATGTCGGCGAAGTACCGCAGGACGAGCACCTCGCGCTGCCGGCGCTGCAGCTTGCGCAGCGCCGCCTTCAGTTCGTCGCGCTCCAGCGCCTCGTACGCGCCCTCTTCGGCGCTCGCCATGTCGGGCATGGGCTTGGACAGCAGCCGCACGCCCATGATGCGGCGGCGGAGCGCGGAGCGGGAGAGGTTGACGACGGTCTGCCGGAGGTAGGCGAGGGTCTTCTCGGGTTCGCGGACCCGTTTGCGCGCCGAATGGACGCGGATGAAGGCCTCCTGGACGACGTCCTCGCAACTGGCGGTGTCGTCCAGCAGCAGTGCCGCGACGCCGAGCAGCGAGCGGTAGTGGGCCCGGTAGGTCTCGGTGAGGTGGTCGACGGTGGTCCCGACCGCCATCACCTCGTCAGTGCCGTCGCGGTTCGAGGGCGCCTGCGCCACAGGCCAGGGCGCGATCACCGGGATGCCGCCGACCGCTCGCGACGGCCGCCGGACGAGTGGGCGGGCGGGAGCTCCGCTCCGCCCCACAAGGGGTACTTCGATGCCGAGTGCCTCTGCCACGTCTGTTGGACACGCGTCCCCCCGTCAGGGTTGTACGCCCGAGGCACCGTTCTCGACGGTGTGGCCCATATGCCCATGCGCACCCACTCTTCCCCAATGCCTGTTCAACCCGGCGCTGTTGAGCCGCGCCCGACCCGCAGCACAGTAGGGCAGTGCGCTGACACAAGGACGCTCCCTGTGCGTCGCGCGGTTGCGACACACAGGGAGCTCAGATTGTCTGGCCCATACAGGCTTCCGATCAAGCGGTATGACCTGGGAAGTTGGCCGACCGGACCGGAATCGGAGTGCTCAGCGGCCGGTTCCCCCGTAGACGACCGCTTCGTCGGTTTCGGTGTCCAGGCCGAACGCGGAGTGGACGGCGCGCACGGCCTCGTTGACGTCCTCGGCGCGGGTGACGACCGAGATGCGGATCTCGGAGGTCGAGATCAGTTCGATGTTGACGCCCGCGTTGGACAGCGCCTCGAAGAACTGTGCCGTGACGCCGGGGTTGGTCTTCATGCCGGCGCCGACCAGCGAGATCTTGGCGATCTGGTCGTCGTAGCGGAGCGTCTCGAAGCCGATGCCGCCCTGCACGCGCTTGAGCGCGTCGATCGCCTTCGGGCCGTCGGCCTTGGGCAGGGTGAACGAGATGTCGGTCAGGCCGGTGGAAGCGGCCGACACGTTCTGCACCACCATGTCGATGTTGATCTCGGCGTCCGCGATCGCCCGGAAGATCACGGCGGCCTCACCCGGCTTGTCGGGCACACCGACGACCGTCACCTTGGCCTCGGACGTGTCGTGTGCGACACCGGAGATGATCGC
Source organism: Streptomyces sp. ME19-03-3 (assembly GCA_033793685.1). Taxonomy (GTDB): domain Bacteria; phylum Actinomycetota; class Actinomycetes; order Streptomycetales; family Streptomycetaceae; genus Actinacidiphila. Next base: position 67,651 of record JARAXD010000020.1, read on the forward strand.
GTGCTCCATGCCCTTCTGGTCCTCTCGCGGCTCATTGCTGACCCATGTGCCCTGGAGGCCGGAGAACGACGACCGGACGTGGATCGGGATGTTGTAGCGGCGGGCGTACTCCACACAGCGGTGGAGCAGCACCTTGGAGCCGGAGCTGGCGAGCTCCAGCATGTCCTCGGACGAGATCCAGTCGATCTTCCGCGCCTTCTTCACCACGCGCGGGTCGGCGGTGAACACCCCGTCGACGTCGGTGTAGATCTCGCACACCTCGGCGTCCAGGGCCGCCGCCAGCGCCACCGCGGTGGTGTCGGAGCCGCCCCGGCCCAGCGTCGTGATGTCCTTGCTGTCCTGGGAGACGCCCTGGAAGCCGGCCACGATCGCGATGTTGCCCTGGTCGAGCGCGGTGCGGATGCGGCCCGGCGTGACGTCGATGATGCGCGCCTTGTTGTGGACGGAGTCGGTGATGACTCCCGCCTGGCTGCCGGTGAAGGACTGCGCCTCGTGTCCGAGGTTCTTGATCGCCATCGCCAGCAGGGCCATGGAGATCCGCTCTCCGGCGGTCAGCAGCATGTCGAACTCGCGGCCGGCGGGCATCGGGGATACCCGCTCGGCGAGCTCGATCAACTCGTCCGTCGTGTCGCCCATCGCCGAGACCACGACGACCACCTGGTGACCGCTCTTCTTGGCATCGACGATCCGCTTGGCGACGCGCTTGATGCCCTCGGCATCCGCAACGGAGGAGCCGCCGTACTTCTGCACGACAAGGCCCACGTGCGCTCCTCAAATCCGGTACTGCGTTCGGCTCAGTCTAGCGAGCGGGCCGGGACGGACCCCTCGATGCCGCATGTTGAGACGGCGGGCCCATTCCGTGAACGATCTGCCCGGCGACACTCCGGAGTATGCACACCGGCCGGCATGCTCTCGTCACCGCGACCCCGGCTGAGCCCGGACGCACACCGCGCCCGCCCCGGAATGGGCGGGCGCGACGGGGTCGGGGTGACCACGGGCCTGCTCCCCCGTCCCGGTTCAGCGGGAGGGACGCAGCCCCAGGGGCCTCGCGATCTCGGCGGCCATCACCCGGCCGGCCTCGGCGGCGAGCCGCTCCTCGTCGTCCGCGCCGTGGTCGGTGTCCAAGCCCTCCAACGCGTCCAGCGGGCTGTTCAGCCGCACGTGGGCGACCAGGGACTGCAGGGCCCTCAGCGAGGCGGAGGCGGTCGGCCCCCAGTTGGACAGGTAGGAGAACTGCCACCACCACAGCGCCTCGCTGACCCGGCCCTCCCGCAGGTGCGCCAGGCCGTGCGCGAGGTCCGTCACCACGTCCGCGAGGTCGTCGGAGATCCGGCAGGCCACCGGCGTGCTGCGCGGCACGTACGGGTCGAAGACCTCGGAGTAGACGTCGATCGGTTCCAGCAGCACCGCCAGCCGCTGGCGCAGTTCGTCGGCGTCGGGCTCCGGACCGATGTCGGGCTCGTAGCGCTCCTCCGGGACGAAGTCCTCGTGCGCCCCGAGACGGCCGCCGGCCAGCAGCAGCTGGGAGACCTCCAGCAGCAGGTACGGCACCGCGCTGTCGGGGTCGTCGCCCTTGGCGACCTCGCGCACCGACAGGATGAAGCTCTCGATCTGGTCCGCGATCGAGGACGCGAAGTCGTCGGGGTCCAGGGCGTTGTCAGACATCTAGCAGCCGCCTTCCTTCAAAGGCCCGGCCGAGCGTGACCTCGTCGGCGTACTCCAAGTCGCCGCCGACCGGCAGGCCGCTCGCGAGACGGGTGACCTTCAGTCCCATCGGTTTGACCATGCGCGCGAGATACGTGGCCGTCGCCTCCCCCTCGAGGTTGGGGTCGGTGGCCAGGATCAGCTCGGTGACGGCGCCGTCCGCGAGCCGCGCCAGCAGCTCCCGTATGCGCAGGTCGTCCGGGCCGACCCCCTCGATCGGGCTGATCGCGCCGCCGAGCACGTGGTAGCGGCCGCGGAACTCGCGCGTCCGCTCGATCGCCACCACGTCCTTGGGCTCCTCGACCACGCAGATGACAGCCGGGTCGCGGCGTGGGTCACGGCAGACCCGGCACTGCTCGGCCTCGGCGACGTTGCCGCAGACCGCGCAGAACCGGACCTTCGCCTTCACCTCACCGAGGGCGTGCGCGAGACGCCGGACGTCCGCGGGATCGGCCTGCAGGATGTGGAAGGCGATCCGCTGCGCGCTCTTGGGACCCACGCCGGGCAGTCTGCCCAGCTCGTCGATCAGGTCCTGAACCACGCCCTCGTACACGCTGTGCCCTCTTCGTCGCCTGGAACTAGAAAGGAAGGCCGGGGATGCCCCCGAGCCCCTGGGCGAGCGGCCCGAGCTTGCTCTGCTGCAGCTCCTGCGCGCTCGCGGTGGCGTTGTGCACGGCGGCGACGACCAGGTCGGCCAGCGTCTCCGTGTCCTCAGGATCGATCGCCTCGGGGTCGATGACCAGACCCCGCAGCTCGCCGGCTCCGGTCACGGTCGCCTTCACCAGGCCACCGCCGGCCGTGCCCTCGATCTCGGTCTCGGCGAGCTCCTGCTGGGCCGCCGCCAGGTCCTGCTGCATCTTCTGTGCCTGCTTGAGCAGCTGCTGCATGTTGGGCTGACCACCACCGGGGATCACGGTCTCGCTCCTGCCTCACGACAATCGGTTGTGCGGGTAGGGCGAGCCTACGTGCTCGGGCGCCCGCTCGCGCTACCCGTACGAGGGAACGAGCGGCGCGCGTCGCCCGTTCCGCCCCGGCCGTACCGATGGCCCCAGGGAGGAACGGGGCTGCCGCGGCTAGTCGTTGGCGATTTCCTCGATCACGGTGGCGCCGAGCTCGCGCACGATGAGGTCGTGGCCGCTGAGCGCCGTCTCGTCCAGGTCCGGATCGTCGTCCTCGGGCATGTCGTACTCGACGGGCGGGGGCTCGTCGACGACGGGCGGGTACGCGGACGCGGCCGGCGCGGCGCCCACCGCGGCCCGGGCCGCCGCCGCGGCGGGCGGCGGCGTCGACGCGGACGGTCCCGGGTTCTGGGGCGGCCGGTCCTGCTGTGGCGGCTGTTGCTGCGGTTGCGAGGGGTAGGGCTGCTGCGCGGACGGTGCCGGGGAGGCGGGGACGGGGCGCGGCCCACCGGGGCCGCCGCCCGGGCCCGTGGGGCCGCCGCCTCCAGGGCCGCCGCCCGGACTGACGATCGCCTCGATGTGCCACTGGACGCCGAGGGCCTCGCTGATCGCCTGCCTGAGCACTTCCTCGTGGCCGCGGTTGGCGAAGCTGTCGCGGGCACCGGGGTTGTCGAAGCCGATCTGCAGTGTCGACCCGTCGAAGCCGACGAGCCGGGCGTTCTGGTCCAGCAGTATCCAGGTCACCTTCCGCAGCCGCTTGACCGCCTCGAGGACCGTCGGCCACATCTGGTGGACGCGCGAGGCGTCGCCGACGGATTGCGCGGCCGGTGCGGTGGGTGCGGTGGGTGCGGCCTGCGCCGGGGCCTGTGCGGGCGGCGCAGGTGCCGCCGCCGCTGTGGGCCAGGCACCGGGGCGCTGACCGCCGCCGGGGGCGGTGGCGGTCGGCCAGGCGCCGGGACGCTGCGCGGCGGGGGGCTGCGCGGGCGGGGCGGCGGGCGCAGGGGTGGGCGCAGGCGTGGGCTCGGGGGCTGCCGGAGGAGGCGGGGTGGGCGCCGGCGCCGGTGTGCGCACGGGCACGGCGGCTTCGGCGGGCCTGGCCGGTCCGCCCATCGCCGCGCGCGCGGCGGCCGGGCCGCCACCGGGCGGGAGCGGCTCCCCCATGTCCGCGACCGGGGCCGCCGGACCACCCGGGGACGCGGCGAAACCACCGGCGGACGCACGGCGTTCCAGCCGGTCCAAGCGGGCCTGCAGCGACCGCTCGTCGTCGTAGGCCGCAGGAAGCAGCACGCGGGCGCAGATCAGTTCCAACTGCAGGCGGGGCGACGTCGCCCCGCGCATCTCCGTGAGCCCGGTGTTGACCAGGTCCGCGGCGCGGCTGAGCTCCGCCGCCCCGAACACCCCGGCCTGGGCCCGCATCCGCTCCACGACGTCGTCCGGGGCGTCGATCAGGCCCTTCTCCACCGCGTCCGGCACCGCCGCGAGGATCACCAAATCCCGCAGCCGCTCCAGCAGGTCGGCCACGAAGCGCCGCGGGTCGTGGCCACCCTCGATGACGCGGTCGACGACCTCGAACGCGGCCGCGCCGTCCCCGGCGGCGAAGGCGTCCACGACATCGTCCAGCAGCGCGCCGTCGGTGTAGCCGAGCAGCGAGGTCGCCATGGCGTACGTCACGCCGGCCTCGCCCGCACCGGCGAGCAACTGGTCCATCACCGACATGGAGTCACGCACCGACCCTGCGCCGGCCCGGACCACCAGGGGGTACACCCCGGCCTCGACCGGGATCGCCTCCCGCTCGCACACCTGCGCCAGGTACTCGCGCAGCGTGCCGGGCGGCACCAGCCGGAACGGGTAGTGGTGGGTGCGCGACCGGATGGTGCCGATGACCTTCTCGGGTTCCGTGGTCGCGAAGATGAACTTCAGGTGCTCCGGGGGCTCCTCGACCACCTTCAGCAGGGCGTTGAAGCCCGCCGTGGTGACCATGTGCGCCTCATCGATGATGTAGATCTTGTAGCGACTGCTCGCCGGCCCGAAGAAGGCCTTCTCCCGGAGGTCACGTGCGTCGTCCACACCGCCGTGCGACGCCGCGTCGATCTCGATCACGTCGATCGACCCGGGGCCGTTGCGGGCCAGGTCGCGGCACGACTGGCACTCGCCGCACGGCGTCGGCGTCGGGCCCTTCTCGCAGTTCAGGCAGCGCGCCAGGATGCGGGCGCTGGTCGTCTTGCCACAACCGCGCGGTCCACTGAACAGGTACGCGTGGTTGACCCGGTTGTTCCGCAGCGCCTGCTGCAGCGGGTCTGTGACGTGCTCCTGCCCGATGACCTCGGCGAAGGACTCGGGACGATAGCGGCGGTACAGAGCGAGGGACACACCTACGACGATATCGGCCCCCACCGACACCCGGGCCCCGCGCATGTGACCGGCCCCACACCCGGGGCCGCCGCCGTCGCGTTCCCAGGGGGAGTGGGCAGCAAAAGACCCCTCACGCACCCGCCAGAGCCCACCTACCCTTGCTGCCTTCCGGCCCTGGGGGGGTTCAGCGAGATAGCGCCACGTGAGGGGCTGCGCCCACCTTACCTGATCGGATCACCGGGGAACGAGTTCGCGAGCACTCCCTCCGGTCTAGTAGTGTTTGCGGCGGAGGATTCGCCTAGAGGCCTAGGGCGCACGCTTGGAAAGCGTGTTGGGGGCAACCCCTCACGAGTTCGAATCTCGTATCCTCCGCCAGTGCCTCACCGGGCACGTTGTCGAAGGGCCCCATCGCTCGCGGTGGGGCCCTTCGACGTTCCTCAGCCCTCGTTGTCCTGGTCTTTGTCCACAGCGGGTGCATCCGGGCCCCAGATCGCCGTCCCAATCCTCTGGGCCACTTCCTTGAGCAAGTGGTCGGGCACGTGCAGGTACCGGGCCCGCATCCGGGCCGCGCCGCCCGGCTCCCACCCCATGATCTGGTCGATGACCCGGTCCGGAACGCCACGCAACGGCGTGCGCCCCGGCACCAGCCAGAGGGACCCCGAAGCGGCTCTCCTCGTGCCATCAGGCCAGCGGGTAGCCCAGGGCCAGGGCGGCCTTGCGGAACGCCGGCAGACGGTCGGGGGAGACCGCAAGGTGGCGCTCACCGATTCGGGTACACAGCACGCGCAGGCGGCGGTCGCTGATGACGAGGGCTGCCAGTGCCTCGTCCGCGCACTCGATGAGATGGGTCTGCCCTGTATCGCGGAGTCGGCCGGTGCGGCGGCCGGTGTCGTCGAGCAGGGTGGTGACGGTCTGGGGAACGGAGTGCGAGGCGGCCTGGTTCAGGTAGCCACGGAGCTCGTCGAGGGTGTGCCCGCGGTCGAGGGCGTGCAGAAGAGAAGCGGTGGTGAGCGTCCAGACCCGGTCGGTTTTCCGGTCGCAGAAGGCGTCCAGGAGGAGTGCGTCGGCGGAGGGCAGCCCGTCGAGGGCGACGATGTCGAAGTTCGCCAGGACGGTGATCCTGCCCGTCGGGACGGCCGAGACGGAAACCTGGGCAGGGGCATAGTCGCCCATGAGGCCGACGGCATAGGCGCCCAGGGGATTGAGACGCAGCGCGGACAGGCCGTCGTAGCGGCTGAGCTGGTCGAGGTAGTCGCCACCCCAGTTGTCCCGGTAGTCATCGCGGGCGCCCGCAGGGGGAACGTACTCGATGTCGATGAGACCGAGCGTGGCGGCGTACTCGAAGAGCACCGCCAGGGTGTACCGACCCTGGAGGAGGGACCAGCCGTGGTAGCCGTCGTAGCCGAGGCTGCCGTATTGCGGATCCTCCAGGTACAGCTTCCACAGGGCGCGTTCACTGCGGTGGACGACCGGATTCAGGCCGGCCGCGCGCATGTCCGTGAACAGGCCGTCGACGGACGTCCACTCGCCCGGGGTGAGGCCTGCCAGCGCTTGGCCGACGAGCTTGCGGCGCGGTTTGGCGGCGGTCAGGACGTTCGGCGAGCGCTGGCCCTTGATCTCCTCGACGCGGGAGAACTCGTCCAGGAGGCTGTTGTTCAGCCAGCGTTGCCATAGCTGGGCAGTGGTCAGGTGCGGTGGCCGGGGCAGCGCGGCCCGTCCGCGCGTGGTCAGCACCAGCCGACCGCCGGTGAGCTGGGCGAGGCCGCCTGCCTGGAGCAGCATTGGCCAGGCGAAGGCGGCGATGGCCTCGTGTGGATAGAAGTCGCCGCCGTCCAGGACGTCGGCGACCGCCGAGACGGTGGCCGTGCCGGGGCGGCGGGTCTTTTCGCTGCACCGCAGTTTCTCCCTCATGCACAGGCGCAGCACCGCCAGCAGGTTGGCCTGCGCCTCGTGCTCGGTGTACCGGACCCGTGGAGCGCCGGTGGGATCCTGTTGCTGTTCGACCGGTATCACTTCTCGTGTTCCCCGCTTCGTGCCACTCGCGTCCCGTTCCTACCGATGGGGAACGTATCTACAGGCGGACAACGTAGTCGTAGTTGCCCGGACCGCAGGTGCGCTCGAGGATCTGGACCACCTTGCGCGGGTCGTCGTAGGGGCCGGAGAGGTAGAACGGCTGGCCGTCCCGACCGAAGCCGATGACGGGCCGGTCGCCGGGCGGGGCACCCAGGTGCACTGCGGCGTCGGCGAAGCCGTCCGCAGGCTCGAAGCCAAGACCGCGCGCGAAGGCGACCGCATCGTGCACAATCGTCTGCGCCTGCTCCACGCCGATCGGCAGCGGCCCGTGGTCGAAGGCCGAGTAGTACATCGGTACGTACGTACGTGGTCAGGGATCCGGACCCCATCACCTCGGGATCGGTGACGTTCTTGACTCCCAGGCAGTACACGTCCACCAGGAACCCGGTGACGGTCACCCTGCTGCCACGTTCCTGGCGGGCCAGCAGAATCTAGGCGAAGCCGCCCGTGCCCGGGTCCGACTCCTGGCCGAGGGGGTCGGCCGCCGCCCAGGCCGGGGCTTCGGCCATGTCCAGTCCTGCGCTCCAGCCCGCGTTGACCCATCAGCCCACCACCGGCCGCTCATCCGGCGCGACGTTCGCCAGCGCCGCCTCGGCGACCCGTCAGACCCGCGCGGTGGCCTGGGCCGGGCGCAGCCCCAGCGCCTTCGCGATCTGCTTCGGCGCGCTGCCGCGCTCCCTCATCTCCCGGACCCGAGCCAGCAGTTCCTCGTCGTGCGTCGTCACCGTCGTAGTCTTTCACTTCCGTGTCACCCCATGCGAAGAACAGGGTGCGCCGGCGATGCTGCCATCCTGGGTTCAGGTGATACGGCACAGAAACCGGAACGGGCAGATCCGCATGGGTGAGACAGTGGGCAGGACCGTCGAGCAGGTGCGAGTACTGGTCGCCTGGGTCGGCACGGGCCGCAAGCTGACCCAGACCGGCCGTGTGACGCTTGCCGACGCGCGGGCTCTGGTGGAGCTTGTGGACAGCGGCGACCGGATGGACCCGGCGATCGGGGACCGTACGTTCAAGACGAAGTCCAGCGAGGAGCTGTACCACTTCACGCTGCTGGTGGAGTGGGCGAAGGCGGCACGACTGCTGCGGACCGCGGGCGGGCGCCTGTTGCCGGTGAAGAAGAACGCCAAGCTGCTGGACCACCCCGACGAACTGCGTGGCGTCCTGTTCTCCGCGCTGCCGCACATCGGCCCGGCCGTGACGGTCTCCGGCTGGCTGGAATCCCTGTTCACGCGCGAGTACGACCGGGGCCTGCGGGCGTTGCTGTACCGGCTGTATGCGGCCACGGCTCCGGTGCCGCTCAGCGACCTGTACGAAGTGGTGTGGCAAGCGGTAAGCCCGCTGTACGTGCTCGACGACCTGTCTGGCGACCGTCTGGGGCATCTACGCACCGCCAACGACCACGACGTCCAACGGGTCCTGAAGGCCATCGCCTCCCTGGGAGCAGTCCATCTCACGGAGAACACCGCCGAGTTGACGGCGGACGGACGTACCGAGACGGCTCGGATGCGCGGCGAGCCCGAGCCCGGCGACGCGGTGTTGCGGATCCTCGTCGAGCTCGCCGACGTGGACGACCCCCGGGTCTGGCGTCAGCTGCTGGTGCCCGCCTCGATCCACCTGGACCGGCTCCACTCCGTGATCCAGGACGGGATGGGCTGGCAGAACTGCCACATGCACGCGTTCACCATCGACGGCGTCCAGTACGGCCGTCCCGACGACGAACTCGGATTCCGCGACGAGCGCACCACCGCACTGGCCGCCCTACTCAGCCCAGGCGCCCACTTCGTGTACACGTACGACTTCGGGGACTCCTGGGAGCACCTCATCACCGTGGAGCAGTTCCAGACAGCCTCAGCCGGGCTCCGCTATCCGCATTGCGTGGACGGCGCCGGGGCGTGCCCGCCCGAGGACTGCGGCGGCGCCCCCGGCTACAGCGACCTCAAAGTGATCCTTGCCGACCCGGCGCATGAGGAACACCACGCCATGCTGGTATGGCTCGGACTTCGGTCCGCCACGGAATTCGCCCCTGACCGTTTCACGCCGGACGATGCCAACGCGCGGCTGCTGAGCCTCACAGCACCATGAAAGACGAGCCGTCCGGCCACGCCATCGTTCACAACCCTGGGTGCTACCGACTGCTCCACCGGCCCCGCCACACTCGGACGAGGACGTACGGACCGACCTCCCGTCCCCCGCGTTCGGGTCTTGGGCGTCGACTACGCGGCGACGAGGCGCACTCTGTCACCGCAGAGCTTCGTCATGTCGTCGACGTCCGAGGTGAGCATGACGACCGGGCGGCGCTGACGCAACGCCATCTCGGCCACGGCAGCGTCGATGGCGTATTTGTGACCATGCAGCCCCGCGTTGATCAGCATGGCTGAGGCGGCCTTGGCCTCCTCATCGCCGATGTGCACGATCCGCACGCCGGACAGGACCCAGGCGAACCGCGCCTTGTCGGTCCGGCGATGCACCGCTTCGATGATGGTGAGTGCGCTGACGACCACCTCCATGCCCCGCTTGCGGGCTTCGGCGATGAGGGCGACGACGGGCTCGTGATCACTGACGAACTTCGACAGGCCCTCGCAGTCGAGAACGAGGGTGCCTTCGTGACTCAGCTTGCGGCGGGCCACTGCCCCTCCTCGGCGAACACCTCGTCGAAGACCCGACGTGCCCGCTCCTGCTCGTGCTCGGAGATCGGCCCGTGACGGCGTTCGTAGTCGGCCAGGTACTCGTCCAAGATCTGACCGCGCAACTCGCGCTCCACCGCTTCGGTGATGAACGCGGAGAACTCACGCTTGCCCACCCGTCGGCGGATCGCCTCCGCCGTCCCCTCGGGCAGGGAGAGGCTGACCCTGGTGGCCGGCCCTTCGCCGACGCTGTAAGGAATCTCGCTCATGGGACAGAGATTATCAAACAAGTAGGAATTCGGTCTTGGTGCAGCGCCCACCGAACGACGTGAGCCACCCACCCGTCGCCTCCTGGTCTCAGTTCTGGTCTCATTCACCCACGTTCAGTTGCGTCCGGGCGTCACTGAACGATCCGCTCCACCGCAGGCCAGAACGCCCCCGGCCCTCACTGGACACCCGGACGAACATTTGGAAAGCGTGTTGGGGGCAACCCCTCACGAGTTCGAATCTCGTATCCTCCGCAGTCGCCTGAACAGGCGAAACGAAGACCCCGGACCGCTCCTGCGGCCGGGGTCTTCGGTATGTCCTGGTCTCATTCGCGGTCTCACTTATTCCTGACATTCATCACATGTCGGGCTATATGTCAAGAGCGCACCGTTCGCCACGTCGGTCCGCGAGGCCGCGCGACTGGGCGTCATCGACAGAGACTCCCTCTCCCCGCTCGGCGCGGCACTACTGGCCGGTGACGCTGAGGAAGTGGCCGCTGAGCGCCGGCGGCTGCTGCCCGAGGCCACCGGCACAGTCCGGTTCGGCGGCGACCTCACGGCCGTCGCGCTGACTGGCTGGGCAGGGAAGACTCCGGGATCATCCATCCGCATCCTGAGCCTTACCGCTTCAACACCCCTGGTAAGGGTGCTTACACCAGGAGTATGGTCTCTTGTATGGCAACGAAAAAAGTCACGGTGACGATCCCCGAAGATCTCCTCGACGAGATCCGCGCCGACGCGGCTGAGCGGGGACTTTCGGCGTATGTAGCCGAAGCACTGCGATTCAAACGCGATCGGGACCGGCTGCTGGAGCTGGTCGACTGGCTGCAAGAGGAGCACGGGCCGGTCACGGCAGACGAGCGCGCGGCAGCCCTCGCGGAACTGGACGATCTCGACGCCGAGCACGAGCGCCGTCGCACCGCCAAAGGACACGACGCCGGAGAGGCCGCGTGAAGAAGCGCGCCGGCGAGCATAGGAAGCGGCCACTGCGCGTCTTCGTACTCGACTGCGAAGCCCTGTCCCTGGCCGTGCGCGGCGACCGCAGGATGATCGCCTGGCTCGACCTCGCGGCTGGGGGTGAGGCCGAAGTGGTGACGTCTCCCATGACGCTGGTCGAGGCGTATGACGGCAGGACCACCGAGCAGCGCTGGGACTGGGTGCTCTCCCGACTCAAGGTCGCCGATATCGGAAAGGACGAGGCCCGTCAGGCCCGGCGTCTCTTGGCCGACGCCAGGCTGCACGGTCACAAGTACGCGATCGATGCCGTGCTCGCTGTCATCGCACGCCAGCAGAAAGGGCAGGTCACAGTCTTCACCTCGGACGTAGACGACCTGGAGAAGCTCCTCCCGGACACCATCGTCGTCAAGAAGGTATGACCCGGCCACCTGGTCTCAGTTCTGGTCTCGTTCATCCCCGTCCAGCACCGCCCGCCGCCCTCCCGATGCCCCTCTCCGCCGCAGGTCAAGACGCCCCCGTCCCTCCCCGAACCCCCAGACGAACATTTGGAAAGCGTGTTGGGGGCAACCCCTCACGAGTTCGAATCTCGTATCCTCCGCAGTCGCCTGACCAGGCGAAACGAAGAGCTGGACCGCTCATTGCGGTCCTGCTCTTCGGCGTGTCTTGGTTGCAGTTTCGGTTGCATTTATAGGCGACATGTAGGGCATTCCTGAAGCAGGAAGGGCGCACGCTCACGTCCTGCAGGGCGCCCGACGCAGACTGCGGGGAGCCACACCATCTGACGGGATACGTCACCACGGTTACCGGCCGCCAGTACCCACACGATGAGTTGGCCGTCCTCAACGGCGTGGACGAACGGGCAGTCGCCGCCCTGAGCCGCCAGCAGGCGTTGCGCCCTGAGGAGCTTTGACACCGAACGCAGTCATGCCCCCGCATCCGTCGATGCCGCCCTATTCACCGATCACGGGTTGGCCTCCGGCGACTCTGGTCTCGGCGGATCCACGCGGATCCGTCCATGGCCCCGGGGACGATGTGGCGGTCATAGCCCGACCATCCGGACCTTGCTACCGCACAGCCGGGTCATGTCATCGACATCCGACGTGAGGATGGCGACCGGGCCAGGCTGACGCAAGGCCGCTTCCGCGACGGTGGCGTCGATCGCGTACTTGTGTCCGTGCAGACCGGCACCCTTGAGCAGTTGGGCCGCCGCCTTGGCCGCTGCCTCCGTGACCGGCTCCACCTTGACCCGGGAGAGCGCCCATTGCAGTCGGGGCAGGTTCACCCTGGCGTGGCTCACCTCCACGATGCTGTTGGCGCTGACGACAAGGTCCGCTCCCATGTCGTGGAACACCTGGAACATCGCCAGAACTTTCCGGTCCTGCGCCACCCAGGCCGACAGCCCCTCGCTGTCCAGGACGACGGTCTCCATGTGCCCGCTCACGCAGCGCTCGCGCCGCCGGCAGCCGACGTCGTACCGAAAATCCGCGCCCGCGCCTCGGCCAACTCTTCCTCACTGAAGGCACCGTGCTCGTCCGTGTGGCTGCGCAGGTCGGCCCCCAGAAGCTGGTGCCGGATCTGTCTGGCGACCGCTTCAGCCACGTAGCCGGAGATGTTGTCCGTGATCTTCTTCAGCTCCGCCACCTGCTCGGTGGGGAGTGTCACCGTGATCCGTGTGGTGTCAGCCATAGCCGCAAGCATACTGCGGTATGCGCGCTACGTGCTGTCTGTTCCCCGCAGTCGGTCCGAACCGGCGGCAGTCGGGGCGACTGCCCGTTCGAGCGGGGGCCCCGCTGAGCAGTTGTGCGAAGCGCCAGTTCAGCGGGCCCAATAGCGGTACGCCTCGATCCATTGCGAGCCCTCGGGGGCGGGTTCCGGCAGCGGCAGGTCCAGAATTCCGATGTCCTGTCGGACCGACCCCCGGGCGCAGCGTGCGACCACGTGTCCGTCATCGGTCAGATCGACACCGACTGCGTTCACCTCGACGCCGAGAACAGTCGTGGTGAACGGCACGGCCAGGCTCGCCTCGATCATCGTGAAGAAGCCGGTGAGCTGCTCCTCCTCGCCGTAGGCGTCGACGGTGGCCTCTTCGATCAACGCCTCCAGCGCGGCTCGGTCCCAGGTGCTCATGACCTCACCGTAGCGCCGCACCGTACGGTCGAGGACCGGTGTGTTCAGCAGCGGCATATCCGTCGTGGCACCGTCGCCGGCGGTCAAGCCAAGGCTCGCGGTTGCCAGCGTGTGACGTTGCCTGGTGGGGTTCGGTAGTGAGCGGCCCAGGAGAGGGCCCGGCAAGCGACAGGGCGGAAGAGAGTGGCACGAATCGTCGTACGAGAGCCGAGTACGGGCGCGAGGAGCGCACCGCCGCTGGCCCGGCAGGAAACATCCGCCTTCGTGAGGGAGCTGCTCGGCGCCGGCTGGGCGGCGGTGTTCCTGCCCGGTGAGCCCGCCCGCCTCGGTCGGCTGCTGCTGTGGAAGCCGACCGGGGCAGCAGCCGGAGACAGTATGGCGCCCACCGGCCTTGAGACCGAGGCGGTGGAGCTGATCCTGCCGCACGGCCGCTCGGTCAGGCGGCGCAGAGTCGAGGGTTACGCACTGCCTGTCGCCGTCGCTGTCTCCGCCCTGGTCAATGCGGAGCCGACGCATCCCTCCGGCGCCGCCTGGCAGGCCGCCACTCGCTTCGCACTGCGGCTGCTCGCCGACGGCCGCCTCCACCCGGCCCTCACCCCCGCCGGTTACGACACCTGGCAGGCGGGTCCCTGCACCGCCGCCCAGCGCCAGACGCTGGACGCCCTGGCCGCCGCCTTCCCGCCACACGCCCACTGCCTGCCCGAGCCAGGCCCCGCTCCGGTACGGATCGCCGAACCGGCCGCGCTGGTACGCCAGTTCTGCGACGCGGTCGCCGATGATCTCGTCCGTACGCCGGCCGCGCCGCTCGCCATGGGAGCGCTGCCGTACGCCTGGCGCGAGGCCCGCGCCGCGCCCGCCTTGCGTGAATGGGCCGAGGATATTCAGGCAGCGCTCACCGCCGTGGTCAGTGTCTCCCTGCGCGTCGACGTACCCGAAGGACGCCGACGGCAGTTCCGAGCCGTCCTGCAACTGCACACCGCGGCGGACCCGGCGCTCGTCATCGAGGCCGCACGACTGTGGAGCGAGCCGGCCGAAGTGGAGCGGCTTCTCGGCCCGCGCGCCGAGACCGAGACCCTTCTCGCCCTGCGCCGCGGCGCCCGCGCCTGGCCCCCGCTGCGGCGGCTGCTCAACGACGCCGCTCCCGATCAGCTCCGGTTGACCGACGACGAGGCATTCGATCTCCTTGGGGACGCCACGGACGCGCTGCGCGCGGCCGGTATCGACGTGCACTGGCCGCGCGAACTGGTCAAGGCGCTCACTGCGACCGCGGAGATCGGGCAGCGCACCGCTCCCGGTTCCGCCGCGGGCGGCCTGCTGGACACCGAGGCCCTCCTCGACTTCCGCTGGCAGGTCTCCCTCGGCGGCGAGCCGCTCACCGAAGCTGAGATGGATGCTCTCGCAGAGTCACGCCGTCCCCTCGTCCGGCTTCGCGACCAGTGGGTGGTCGCCGACCCGAAGCTGGTGGCCCGCGCCAAGCGCCGCCGGATGGAACCGCTCACCCCCATGGAGGCGTTGAGCGCCGCGCTGACCGGCGAGGCCGAGCGGGACGGTGACCGGGTCCCCTGTGCGGCGGTCGGTGCGCTCGGCGACTTGGTCGCTCGTATCCGCGACCCCGAGTCCCGCAGCCCCGTGCCCCAGCCCGCCGCCCTCAAGGCCACGTTGCGCGAGTACCAGAAGCGGGGCCTGGCCTGGCTGGCCGAGATGTGCGCACTCGGCCTCGGCGGCTGCCTCGCCGACGACATGGGCCTGGGCAAGACCATCACCCTTCTCGCCCTGCACCTGCACCGCCAGAGCGACCCCGCCACCGCGGGCCCCACCCTCGTCGTCTGCCCGGCCTCCCTGCTCGGCAACTGGCAGCGCGAAGCCGCCAGATTCGCACCGCACACCCCCGTACGCCGCTACCACGGCGGCGACCGCCACCTGGGGGACCTGGCCGGCAACGAGATCGTCCTGGTCACCTACGGGGTGCTGCGCCGCGACCGCGAAGTGCTTGCCGAGACAGCCTGGTCGCTGGTGGCCGCCGACGAGGCCCAGCACGTCAAGAACCCCTACGCCGTCACCGCCCGCGAACTGCGTGCCCTGCCCGCCCGCGCCCGCGTCGCTCTCACCGGCACCCCCGTGGAGAACAACCTCTCCGAGCTGTGGGCACTGCTCGACTGGACCACCCCCGGGCTCCTCGGCTCACTCACCGCCTTCCGTGACCGGCATGCCCGCGCCATCGAGGCGGGCGAGGATCCCGAGGCAGCCGAGCGTCTGTCCCGTCTCGTACGCCCCTTCCTGTTGCGCCGCAAGAAGTCCGACCCCGGCATCGCGCCCGAACTGCCGCCCAAGACCGAGACCGACCACGTCGTCCCGCTGACGGCCGAGCAGACCAGCCTGTACGAGGCACAGGTCCGCGAGACCATGGCGAAGATCGCGGAGTCGGAGGGGATCGCCCGGCGCGGTCTGGTACTCAAGCTGCTCACCGCGCTGAAGCAGATCTGCAACCACCCCGCCCAGTATTTGAAAGAGCACAGCCTGCGCCAGTCCACTCCCCTGCTGGGCCGCTCCGGCAAGCTCGACCTGCTCGACGAACTTCTCGACACCATCACCGCCGAAGGCGAATCCGTGCTGGTCTTCACGCAGTACAAACAGATGGCGGCTCTGCTGGAGAAGCATCTCGCCGAGCGCGGCGTCCCCACTCTCTTCCTGCACGGCGGCACCCCCGTCGCGCGGCGCGAGGAAATGGTGGACCGCTTCCAGCGCGGTGAAGTGCCGGTGTTCCTCCTGTCGTTGAAGGCGGCGGGCACCGGACTCAATCTCACCCGCGCCACTCACGTCGTGCACTACGACCGCTGGTGGAACCCGGCCGTCGAGGACCAGGCCACCGACCGCGCCTACCGCATCGGCCAGGACAAACCCGTCCAGGTACACAAGCTCCTCGCGGAGGGCACCGTGGAGGACAAGGTGGCGAAACTGCTCGAAGCCAAGCGCGCCCTCGCCGACGCCGTCGTCGGCTCCGGCGAGGCAGCCCTGACCGAACTGTCCGACGCCGACCTCGCCGAACTCGTCGCCCTGGAAAGGCAGTCATGAGCCCCACTGTCCCCGGCCCGCGCCGTGCGGCCGCCCGCGGCAAGCGAGCCTTCGCCGCGACCTGGTGGGGCCAGGCATGGGTGGCCGCCCTGGAGGAATCCACCCTGGACGCCGGACGGCTCTCGCGTGGACGCACCTACGCCCGCAAAGGCATGGTCGGCCCGGTCACCGTCGCTCCGGGCAAGGTCAATGCCGCTGTCCAGGGCAGCCGCCCGCGCCCGTACCGCTCCTCAGTCCACCTGCCCGTCCTCACCGACCCTCAGTGGGACACCCTGCTCGACACGATCGCGGCCCGCGCCGGCCATCTCGCAGCACTTCTCGACGACGAGATGCCCGCCGAACTCGTGGACGACGCCCGGCACGCAGGCGTCCCACTGCTCCCGCTGCCCACCGAGCTCGATCCGGAGTGCTCCTGCCCCGACTGGGGACACCCCTGCAAGCACGCCGCCGCGCTCTGCTACGCCATCGCCGCCACCATCGACACCGACCCGTTCGTGCTCTTCGCGCTGCGCGGCCGCGGTCGCGAGGAGGTCTTCGCCCAGCTGCGCGCACTCCGTACGGCAGCACAGGAGACCGCCGCCCCACCGGCACCGGCCGGCATCCCGGCCGCCGCCGCGTACGCCCACTGGGCCGAAGAGCCCCCCGCACTGCCCGAACTCCCGGAACCCGCCGCCCACACCACAGCACTGCCCGTCGCCCCGCCACCCGGCACCGGCCTGGCCGCCGCGGACCTGGAACGCCTCATGACCGACGCCACCGCGCGCGCCGCCCGGCTCCTCGCGGGCGACACCGCCGACCTGCACCTGACCCAGCACCAGGACGCCGCCCGCATCGCCGCGAACAACCCCGGACCCGAGTGGTTCCACCACCTGATCCAGAACACCGGCAGCAACCCCACTGCCTTCGCCCGCCTCACTCGCGCCTGGCGCCACGGCGGCCCAACGGGCATCACCGTCGCCGAACAGCCCCACACTCCCGACCCGAAGGTGATGAAGGCCACCCTCACCACCCTGGAAGCGGCCCTCACCGAGATGACCGACTCCCCCACCCACCTCAGAACCTGGCGCAACCGCCTCACCCTCACCCGCCACGGCATCCAGCTGCGTCTGGGCCCCGACGCCCGCTGGTACCCCTACCTCCAGGACGACGACGGCGAATGGTGGCCCGCGGCACCAGCCGACGGAGACCCGGTCACCGCGCTCACCGCGGCCTGGTCACAGAACCGGGAGTAAGGAGGCGAATCCCCGCTCACCAGGAACCACGAGCAGAAGCTGGAGACACTCACGCTGCTCCACCTCCGTGGTTGCAGTTCTGGTTGCATTCACCGGCGTACAGCACCGTTCGAACCCCCGTCGAACCAGCTGCACCACAGGCCAGGATGTTCCCGTAGTCCCCAGGACTCCCGGACGAACATTTGGAAAGCGTGTTGGGGGCAACCCCTCACGAGTTCGAATCTCGTATCCTCCGCCAGTGCCTCACCGGGCACGTTGTCGAAGGGCCCCACCGCTCGCGGTGGGGCCCTTCGAGGTTCTCCGTCTCAGTTTCCGTCTCAGTTGGTATCCGGCGCGTTCCACAGCGTTCGCCGACCCGGCGAGCCACGTTCTTCAGCACGGGCCCGGTGACGTGCGTGTGGCGAGCCCGCGTCCGTGCCGCACCTCCCGGCTGCCGGCCCATGATCGCGTCCGGGACGCCGCAAAGCAGGAGGACCGTGCCCGCGGTGTGGCGGGCGTCGTGCCTCTGGTGTGCCCGATCGCACGGGAGACCGCGGGAACCACGGTGTCGTCGGGCGTGAAGAAAAGGTGCCTCCACGCGTTCTGCGCAGACGGCCGTTCAGCTAGGCCGCGACGGTGTCGAGGTGCTCGCGGGTGTCGACGGCGAGGTCGGCGCCCTCGGGCAGCACTCGCGGCGCAGGGACCGCAGTTGACCGGCCGGTTGCCGCCGGCTCCGGATCGCAGCGGAAGGGGGTGTGTCTCGGCGGGAGACACACCCCCTTCCGCGAGCACCTGCTGACTCCGGCTCGCCCTATCCCGGGCTCCACCAGTGCGTGCGACCGTCTTGGGCCGCCCCGTCAGAGGGTTGCCTCGCTAGGCGATGTACTTGAACTTGGTGCCTTCCCCCGCGTACAGGCTGGTCGTCAGCCGGCTGAACGGGGCCGTCGTCGAGCCGGTCGAGCGGTAGACGTACGTCCCGTTCGCGCCGTAGGCGATCAGGTCGGGGCGGCCGTCCCCGGTGGCGTCACCGGCGCCGACGAGATGGGAGAAGCTGTTCCAGCCGGAGCCGATCCTGACGCGGGGGATGAAGTTGCCCGCGCCGTTGCCTTGATAAAGCCAGAGCACCCCGGAGGTGTCGCGGGCGACGAGATCGCCGGGCACGCTGCCCGCGATGTCGCCGACGGCGGTTATCTTGTTGTAGATCTGCCAGCCGCCGCCGACCCGGATGCGGGGCGCGAACGGGGCGGACCAACTGCCGGTGCCCTTGTAGAGCCACAGGACGCCGGAGGTGTCGGTGGCGACGAGGTCGGGTCGGCCGTCTCCGGTGAGGTCGCCACCACCGGTCAATTTGTTGTAGATCTGCCAGCCGCCGCCGATCCGGGCGCGAGGCGCGAAGGTGCCGTCGCCCTTGCCCAGGTACAGCCAGAGGACGCCCGAGGCGTCGCGGGCGACGAGGTCGCCCGCAGGGGCGCCGGCGAGCGTCCCGACGGCCTCGATCTGGTTGTAGATCTGCCAACCGCCGCCTATCTTCGTCCGCTTGGCGGTGGTGATCTGACTACCCGACGGCCAGTCGAAAAGGTCGTCCCGCCACAGCACACCCGAGGCGTCCCGCGCGAGGACATCCGTCGAGCCGTTGTCGTTGAAGTCGTGCGGGTTGGCCTGCCGCGAGACCTGGAAGCTTCCCGAAGCGGTCGTCGGGCCGCCGACGCCGTCAGCCGGGGTGGCGGCGATCTGCCAGGTGTACGTGCCGTTCGAGGCACTGATTCCGTCCAGGACGCCGTCCCAGACGAAGGCGAAGCGGCTGTCGGAGACCGGCTGGGGCAGGCGCTTGGTGAGCTTCTTGCCGGTGGCCGTGTGTGTGAGCGTGAGGTCGACGGTGGCGTCCGAGCGGGACAGGGTCCACTCCATCGGGACCGTGGTGCCCGGCTTCTCCAGGTCCACCGCGGTGGGGACCTTCGATCCTGTCACCTTGACGGCCAGGACCCGGCTCGTGCGCGCCACAAGGGTGGCGCTCGGGAGGCCGCCCTCCCCCTCCCAGATCCGGAACAGCCCGTCGGCCTCGGCCGTGGCGCCGCGCACGAGCAGGCCGCCGTCCGGCGCGTTGGCCACGCTGGAGAAGTGCTCCAGGAGTTTGTACGGCGCGGCGGTGGCGTTCTTGATGCTTCGGGCGTACAGCGGGCTCAGCTTCTCGTCGGCCGCCTTGCCCGGGACCGCGTAGAGCAGCGTGTCCCTTGTGATGCCGACGATGACAGCACCGCTCATGGAGCTGTCCATGGCGAAGCTCTGAACGCTGGTCCCCTCCACGACGAGTGTGGTGACGCCGTTTCGGTACTCGACCCACGCCTCGTAGTCGGCGGTGTAGGCGCCCGTCGAGGCCTGGGTCCACGGGGCGATGTTCTGCCTGCTGCCATATTCGATCGGATCGTCGCTGTTGACGGCCGTGCGCGTCTCCCAGTACTCCGTCCGGAAGGTCGCCGAGTTGAAGAGCCGGTTGCTGCTCAGGACGATCAGGACGTTGCCTGCGGAGGCGATGACCTTGAAGTCGATGTCGTAGGGGTTGGACGAGCGCTTCGTCTTCCTGACGACCCCGTCGGCCTGGGAGAGCTGCCACAGTTCGTGGTAGTCGCCGCTGCCTGTCGGAACCTTCACGAAGAGGTTGTCGCCGACCACGCCGACGAGCTTCGCGCCGGGCTTGAACTCGGACGCGAGGTCGTAGGACGCGGAGAAGGTGGCGCCCTCCCCCATGTCCCGCAGGAAGACCATGCTGCCGCCGTCGCTGGTCACGACGATGTCGGAGTTGCTGTCGTAGCCCATGGTGCCCGCGCTGATCGGCAGCACCGCGCCGTCGGCGTACGTGTGCCACTCCAGGACCTTGTTGCCGGAGTCGTCCGTCCGGGACGTGAGGTATCCGGTGTCGCCGGTGCTGACGATTTCGGCGTCGAGGGGCAGATTCGCCTCGCCGGTGGTGGCGGCGGATGCGGCGGTGACGCCGGTCATGGCAGCGGGAGCGGCCACGGCCCCGGGCGAGGCCAGGGCGCCCGCACCGACCGTCACGGCGAGAACGGTGGCGACGGCGGCGCCGAGACGGCGTCGGGCGCTGCGTATGGAAGCCAAGGAAGTCCTTCCTGATGAGCCGAGCTGCACGCACATCCGTGCGTGCCGCCCCATCCGACCTGCGAAAAGGGGCGATGGTTGTACGAGTCGCTCTTGCTTTTTGCAGGGCGAGGAGCCGGCCGAGGTCCCGGCGAGTCTTGAGCGGGCGGTGGCGGGTCCGCCCCTGGCCCGTTCCCGGGCGGCGACCTGAGGGGAGCGTGCCCGCCACCCCGCGGGATCTCGGCGTGGCAGTGGCGGAGAACCGGGGTGCCGCGGACGGCGCGGCGGGCCATGTCCACATCGGTCCCCTCCGAGCGGCTTGCACTCGGAGGGGACCGATGTGGACTGGTCCGCGGTCCCGTCCGCGCGCCGTACGGACGGGCCAGGCGGAATCCGCCCCGGGACTAGCAGAAGCCGTTGAGGCCCCACCACTCGCCGTCGGTCCGCTGGCCGCCGAGCAGGAGCCCGTCGCCGCGTCCGCGGTAGGTGACCAGCCAGCCAAGATGGCCCGCGTAGCCGTCGATCTTGTACTTGCTGTTCGTCACGGCAACGAGGTCGGGGCGTCCGTCGCCGGAGAAATCGCCGGGGGCGATGAGGTTGGCCATGGCGTTCCAGCCGCCCGTGCCTGCCAGGACGCGTCGGCCGAGGGCGCCGGAGCGGCCCGGGTAGAGCCACAGCTTGCCGGTGGCCGCCTCGCGGGCGTAGAGGTCGGGGCGGCCGTCGCCGTCCATGTCGCCCACGCCGACGAGTGCGTTCATCGCGTTCCAGCCACCGGTGCCGATGAGCTTGCGCGCGCCGAGCGTGCCGGTGGAGGTGCCCGGGTACACGTACAACTTGCCCGTGGACTTCTGGACCGCGATCAGGTCGGAGCGGCCGTCACTGGTGAGGTCGCCGAAGGCGGTGACGTTGCTCATGCCGTTCCAGCCGCCCGTGCCGATCAGCCTGCGGGAGCCGAGGGAGCCGGTGCCCGTGCCGGGGTAGAGCCATAGCTTGCCGGTGGACGCCTCGCGGGCGATGAGGTCCTCGCGACCGTCGCGGCTGAAGTCGCCGTGCCGGGTGAGCGCGTTCATGCCGTTCCAGCCACCGGTGCCGATGAGCCGGCCGGTGGCGTCGCCAGGGGTGTACCAGAGCCGTCCGGCCTTGTCGCGGGTGATGACGTCGGCCTTGCGGTCACCGTTCATGTCACCGAAGCCGAGGGCCTTGGGA
Source organism: Streptomyces sp. ME19-03-3 (assembly GCA_033793685.1). Lineage (GTDB taxonomy): Bacteria > Actinomycetota > Actinomycetes > Streptomycetales > Streptomycetaceae > Actinacidiphila. The sequence goes on from JARAXD010000020.1 coordinate 89,235, forward strand.
GAGGTCTCGGCGGTCCAGGACGGGTAGGCGGGCTGGCTGCACTCGCGCTCGGTGCGGACGAACTTGATCGAGCTGATCGTCGGGGAGGCGCTGCTCCACGCCAGAGAGGAACTGGCGGGGGCCTCCGGGAAGTAGCCGTCCCACGGCACGTAGTTCTTGGCGTCGTAGGTGCAGGCGACCGACTTGGTGCGGTTGACGTGCGAGCGGATCTTGTTGCTCCAGGTACCCAGGTCCGCGACGTTCTTGTTGGTCATGTACCGCGTCCCGGTGCCGTTGCTGTTCGTCCAACCGCACCAGTACCCCACCGTGCAGCCGGCTACGTCCTTGGCGGCGGCCGGAACCGCGTTGACGGTGGCGAGCGCGGTGCCAGCGACCATCACGCCGGACAGCATGGCCGCCCCCCGAATGAAACGTTTCTTCATGTGCTGCGTCCCCTCCCATTCAACCCGGCACCATATCGTGGCACCCACCCTCTCCGTCAGCGTTACTTGTCGGTGACCTGCGCGGTTGCCATTCCGTCGACCCCCGCTGAGGCACCTCCCAGGTGCTGTGCGGCGACGTCAGGGCCGTCCCCTTCCGGAGGCGGCCCGGAGGACCGCACGACGTGGCGTACGAACCGCCCGCCACGGCGAGCGCCACCCCGCCTTGCCCGCGCCCACGCGCCGTGCGGTGGGCCGGAGCGCCGCGCCCCACGCGGCCCGGCGCTCGGGCAGGTCCGCGGTGGCCAGGTCGGGCAGGAGATGCCAGACGTCACGTGCCGCGTGCCGGCGGTCCGTCGTCTCGGCAAGGCGCCCCACGTCCTGCGGCGACTTGACCGGGCGGCGTGTCCCCAGGGCCCCACAAGGGCAACGGCCTGTCGCCGCCACGCCGGCCACGACATGACCCCGGGTGACGCTCGGTACGTCACCCGGGGTCATGTCGTGGTCGCGGTCCGCTGACGCCACGTCAGGCGACGCGCCCGGGGCCCTCAGAGCGAGTCGAAGGCCGTGACGGCGGCGCTCAGGGCGAAAGGATCGAGGCACCGAGCCACTCCATGCCGCTCACCCTCAGCCCCGGGTCCCGCGGGGCGACTGCTGACGGTGGTGCGTTACCGGCGCTTCCTCGACCTGGTGCGGTACGCCGACGCGAATCCCATGACGAAGGAGCAGATCACCGTTCTGGGCGGCCGAGCGGCGCCGCCACCGGGCGGCACAAGGACCGCGGCCGGGGTCAGCGGACGGTGGAGCGGGCGGCCTGCTCGACGATGCGGGCCACCGCGTCGGGGCGGGAGACCGAGACGGCGTGGGAGGCCTTGATCTCCACGGTGTGGGCGTGCGCCCGCTTGGCCATGAAGCGCTGGGCGGCGAGGGTGATGTTCTTGTCCTGGGTGGTGACGAGGTCCCAGGACGGAACGGTCCGCCAGGCGGCACTCACGGCCTTCTCGTCGAAGGCCGAGGCGGCCAGCGGGCGCTGGGTGGCGGCCATCTGCTCGGCGACGGTCTTCGGGACGTCGGCCGCGAACTGGGCGCGGAACTTGTCGGCCTTGATGTACAGGTCGGTGCCGGTGCCGCCGCCGGTGAGCGGGAAGGACACGGGGTTGAGGGTCTCGCCGAGGGTGCCGCCGGGGAACCTGTCGGAGATCTTCGTGAGGGTCTCACCCTTGTCCGGTGCGAAGGCGGCTATGTAGACGAGCGCCTTGACGTTGGGAGAGTCGGCGGCGGCCTCGCTGATCACCGAGCCGCCGTAGGAGTGGCCGACCAGCACGACCGGGCCCTTCACGCTCTTCAGGAAGCTGTGGACGTACGCCGAGTCGCTCGCCAGGCCGCGCAGCGGGTTGGCCGGGGCCACGACGGGGTAGCCCGCGTGCTTCAGCCGGGTCACCACGCCGTTCCAGCTGGAGGAGTCCGCGAAGGCGCCGTGCACCAGGACGACCGTGGGCTTCTTCTCCTGCGGGCGGTGCGCGGCCTTGGCGGCGTTGGCCGGGGCGGTGGCCGTCAGCGTGAGCGCCGCGACACCGGCGGCGGCGCCCAGGACGGCGACGCTCTTGCGGGTGGGGCGGAAGACGGTCCTGAGGTTCACGGTGGCTCCTTGGCTTACGTCGTGCGGCGGGCGCGCCGGACAGGTGGTCGGTCCCGGGGCGTCCGCTCCGGCCGATGGCAAGAAACCTAGCGTCCGTTTAACTTGTGCGCAAGTTAATCTTCCACGAGTACATAGCTCGCGCGGAAGGTGCGACAATGTCCGCCGGAGGACCTACCGACGCCCAAGGAGGGGGAGGAGTCGTGAACGACGACACCCGCGCACCCGGGAACAGCGAGCCCGCGCAGCCCTCGCTGCTGCTGGACGACCACTTCTGCTTCACGCTGTACGCCGCCTCGCGCGCGGTGACCGGCGTCTACCGGCCGCTGCTGGACGCGGCGGGCCTGACCTACCCCCAGTACCTGGTCATGGTGGTGCTCTGGGAGCACCGCACCGTGACCGTCAAGGAGTTGGTGGCCGCCCTGCACCTGGACTACGGGACCCTCACGCCGCTGATCAAACGGCTGGAGGCGCACGGCCTGCTCAAGCGGCAGCGGCGGGCGGACGACGAGCGGGTGGTGGAGGTGGCGCTGACCGAGGAGGGGACAGCGCTGCGGGAGCGCATCCGCACCGTGCCCCTGGCGATCGGGGAGGCCATGGGGCTGACCCTCGAGGAGATCGCGACGGCCCAGGACCTGTTGCGCCGGTTGACGGCCAACGTGGACCGCCACACCACGGGGGGCCAGCCCGCCGCGACGGCACCGTAGGAGGCCGTCGGCACGGGGCGCCGCGCACACCTGAGTAGCCGGTGACGGGCGACTTCGAGCGGTCGCGCGACGTGGCGCTGGAGGCGTTCACCCGGGCCCGGGCGCTCGCGGTCCGGCCGTACCGCGCCACCGACGGCGCCAGGCGGCGCCAGGCGGCGCCAGGCGGCGCCGGCCGCGGACACGGAACGGATCCCGGCCCGAGGACGGGCCGGGATCCAAATGGCACGCCGATCGGCGGGTCGATCAGCGGGTCGATCAGCGGGTCGATCAGCGGGTCAGGAGGTCAGCGCCGCCTTGCCGCGGTCCGCCCGCGTCGGTCCGGCAGCCGACGGCCGCACGTCGAAGTCGAACATGGCGGTCGGCAGGTACAGGGAGCAGCACGCGTTGGGAATGTCCACGATGCCGCTGATGCGTCCCTCGATGGGGGCGGAGCCGAGCAGGAGGTATGCCTGCTCGCCGCTGTAGCCGAACCTCTTGAGGTACTCGACGGCGTTGAGGCACGCGCGGCGGTAGGCGAGCGTCGCGTCGAGGTAGTAGTTGGTGTCCGTGTCGTGGTCGACGGAGATCCCGATGAAGGTGAGGAAGTCGGAGTAGCGCGGTTCGACGTTGCCGGGCATGAAGACCGGGTTGGTCGAGATGCCGTACTTCTCCATGCCGCCCTTGATCAGGTCGACGTGGAAGTCGATGAACCCGCCCATCTCGATGGCGCCGCAGAACGTGATCTCCCCGTCGCCCTGGCTGAAGTGCAGGTCGCCGCCGGAGAGCTTGGCGTCCTTCACGAGCACCGGGTAGAAGACCCGGGAACCGCGCGTGAAGTTCTTGATGTCGTGGTTCCCTCCGTTCTCACGGGCCGGCACCGTGCGGGCGCCCTCCGCTGCGATGCGCGCGGCGAGGTCCCCGGTGGCCGTGCCGGCCAGCGCGTGGGAGGAGTCCGGCGGGACGGCCAGCGGCGGGACGCGTTCGGGGTCGGTCTCGATGAGCGCCTTCTCGCGCGCGTTCCACCGGCCCAGCAGTTCGGCGGACGGCGCGGTCCCGAACAGTCCGGGGTGGGTGATGCCGGTGAAGCGGATTCCGGGCAGGTGCCGGGAGACCGCCTGCTGCCCGTGGAAGTCCCACACCGCCTTGTAGGCGTCGGGGAAGTAGTCGGTCAGGAAGCCTCCGCCGTTGGCCTTGGCGAAGATGCCGGTGTAGCCCCAGCCCTGGCCGGCGGCGTCCCCGGTCTGCTGGGGGACGGGGCCGAGGTCGAGGATGTCGACGACGAGCAGGTCACCGGGCTCGGCTCCCTCCACACCGATCGGGCCGCTGAGCATGTGGGGGATGGTGAGGTCGATGTCGCGGACGTCGTTGGCGGAGTCGTTGTTGCCGACCTGGCAGTCGGTCCAGTCCCGGCACTCCATCCGGAACTCGGATCCGGGCTTCACCATGGCGGCGACAGGTATGTCAGGGTGCCACCTGTTGTGTCCCGGGGTGTCCTGATCGCGCATCGACTTGGTCTGGTCCACGCTGAAAACTACTTCGGGCATGACAGCCTCTCTTTTCTGATCCGGTCAGGACGGTGGTCCTTCCCGCGCGCCTGCGGTTCGCCGTACCGGCCGGGCCCGGCGCCTAACCCGACGACCCGGACGACGCGGCGGCCCGGGCCTGTGCCCGCGCGTTCCTGGTGAGCGGCCACAACGCCGCGAACACGACCACGCCGAAGGCGCCCAGGGCTATGGCGGTCTCCGTGTTGTGCTTCCAGTAGCCGGACAGCAGCAGCCCCGCCGGGATCACTCCGGTGACCCAGCCCTCGATCGCCGTCACCCAGCCCACGTAGCTGGTGTGCTCCGTTTTCTTGAGACCGAGCACCACGAAGAACAAGGCCCAAAGGAACGCCCAGTACAGCCAGATGACACCGAACGCGTAGTCCTTGATGAGATGGAAATTGACGAACGAGTATCCGAGGGCGGCAATCGCGACGAACAGCGAGTACCAACCGACACCGTCGTTGTCTATTCCTGCGAGGAGGACGATCCCCACATAGAGGTAGGTGAAACCGAAGAGGTAGAGCCCGGATGCCGCCAGGATCTTCTCCTGGTCGCCGCCGGCCGTGAAGATGAGGTACGTCGGGGTCAGCACCTGCAGCGCTCCCACGAAGAGGTTGAACACCGCCGCCGACCTGGGATCGACCTTCTGCAGCAGCAGGAGGCCGTTGATGAACAGCACAGCACCGACGAAGAGCAGTCCCACGTTGGCCACGGGGACGCACCTCCTAAGTCCGCGTGGGGACGGGTTGCCGCCGGTACGCCATCGTTTCCCGCCTCGGCGGGAGCGCTGTCCGTACTCCGGCGTCGGCCCCCCTGAACAGCCATGACCTGCCGATCACCGCCCCTGCGCTAGGGCCTGGGCAGCCGGGAAAGGGCCGGGTGCGGTCGCGGCGCCGGCCGCTCGCGCGGCGGCGGGGCGGACACGACGTCCGGCCTCTCGCGGGACTTCTCCTCCCGTTCACGGGAGGCGGCGAGCCTGCGCGGCGTCACGGCGAGGGAGGGCGAGGAGAACACCCGGCGGGCCTCGCCCGTACAGGTGGGGCATGCGTGGGCCGCAGGCGCGGAACCTATCGCCAGCCTGATGTCGAAAGGCCCGCACGCGTTGCAAAGATATTCGTAGGTCGCCATGTAGCTGCCTCCGGTCGTCGGCGCACCCAGGTCAACCTCGACGTCTGCGACACACCCCGTTGAGCGCACGCCGGGGGAACAATCCCTATATCAAGGAGACGCCACCGCAAGAGAGTTGTCAAGGTCGGCAGAAAGCGCCCGGAGCGCGCTGCAAGCTGGTTCCGGGTTCCCTTTCCTGCACCGCCGGAAACACCCGATCCCATTCACTTTCCTTTACCTGCCGGACCGGGGGCGTGCTTATACCTCAGCGCCGGCGCGCCCGCATTCCGGGAATTCCGGAGGCGGCCGGGGCTGCCGCCCACCCTCCCGCTTCCCGCCTCGGGACGGCGCCCGACGCCGGGAGGGGACGGGCGCGACCGGCGAGGGCGGTGGGAGGCGGGCGGCCGGGGCCCGTGCCGCCCACCCTCCCGCTTCCCGCCTCGGGACGGCGCCCGACGCCGGGAGGGGACGGGCGCGACCGGCGAGGGCGGTGGGAGGCGCGGGACGTGGGATGTGGCGGTATGACCGCTGTGAGGCGGTTCACTGGGCTTTTTCTGGACGGGCACGACTCGCGCCTTTAGCGTTCATATGCATCGGCCTTGTCCGTGAATGCAGTGGCGATGACGCCGCGCTCGTCGGACGGCACACAGCGCTTCGCACGGAACTGGGCGAACGCCGGAAAGGTGGAGAAGTGAGCATGGACGCCGTGTGGGTCCGTGGCGTGAACGGCCTGCAGATGCACCACGTCACCGACCTCCAGGACGCCGGCAGGTTCCTGGGCAACGCAACCATGGCCCTGCGGGCCGCCCACGTGCGGACGGGCGCCGAGCGCTACGAGGGCCTCGCCACGGAGCTCAAGGCCCTGGTGACCCGGATACGGGAGCTGGAGGACGAGGCCCGCTCCGCGATGCACGAACTGCACGCGACCGACCCGGAGCGCTTCGCCCGCTGCCGCGACGGCCACGAACCCTGGCCCGGCGAGATCGAGGCCGGCTTCATCCCCCGCCACACCTGCCGCGACGAGTGCCTGTACCACGACCGCGGCGTGCTCGAGGCGATCACCCAGTGCACCTGCGGTCGGCCGCCCTGCCAGGCCTGCCAGATCGGCGGCGAGCCCGTACTGGCCTGACCCCCGCGCTCAGCGGCCGCCCCCGGTGCGGCAGGCGGGCCCCGCCTCCGAGGAGGCGGGGCCCGCGTCGCGCTTCCCCCGTCGCCCGCCCGGCCCCCGCCGGTGGTGGGCACCGCCGTCACCGGACGTCCGGACGGTCCTGCTGAGCGGTGCCGGGCGAGCTCTGGGCCGCGCTGCGGCCGGCCCCTACGGTCGGCGTCCGAGAGGGCTGCTGTGCGCCGGCGCGGGCGGCGGGCCGGCTCCCGGGCCGGACGGGCGGAACTGGGGGCCGTAGGTGTGGCGTCCGTCGCCCAGGGGGATCTCCATGAGCGCGAGGGCGGGCTCCTCGAGTTGTTCCATGGTTCTGATCGCCCCGTTGAGCGCCCCGTGGCCCCCCGAGTCCCAGGCCGATTCCAGGTCGCGCAGCAGTTCGCCGTAGGCGGTGTCGAAGCGGCGCAGCAGGGTCGCGGCCTCGCGGGGCGGGTGGGGCCAGCCGCCTCGGGGGACCACGCCCATCGGGCGGACGTCCGGGAACGGGATGGGCGGGCCGCTGAACGCCCACAGACCGGCTTCCTCCTGCAGGGTGCGGCCGTGGTAGATCTCGGCGAAGGCGTAGTAGTGGGCCAGGGCACGGTGGCCCCCGGTGGCCTCGCCGGTCGGCGCCTGTGGGGAGTCCGACGTGCCCTCGCCCTGCTCCTTGATGATCTCCAGGGCGGCGACGACGTCGTCCAGGGTCCGCATCGGCCGCAGTTCGTCGGGGCCGATGCGCTGCCCCAACTGGCCGCGGACGCTGAGCTCGGGGCGGTGGTCGAGGAAGGCGCTGACGACCCCGTTGTAGAAGTCCCCGATGGTCGGCGGCCCCACGGACGACTCGGGGAGCGGCGACTCCGGGGTCTCGATGGCCATGAGGACGTCCCGCACGTACGCGCGGGTCAGGCCGGAGAGGGAGACCGTCAGCTCGCTGCGCACGCCGCCGGGCAGAGGGCAGGGGTAGTCGGGGGTGACGCCGGCGATCCGCGGCCGTCCGCCCACGGCGACCAGCATGTTGCACGCCAGCCCCATGTGGAACATCTCGTCGGTGACGATGCCGCGGATCAGGCGGGCGACCGTGGCGGACCGGTCCTGTACCGACCACCAGGCGCACAAGTACGGCGGGATGGTGGCGAGTTCGAGTTCCACGGCGACCTGCAGGGCCTGCCTCAGCCAGTCGGTGCCACGGGCGGGCGCGGGAACGGCCAGCAGGCGGGCGACCATGCCGTGGGCGGCCGCCGCGGCGAGGCCGGGGGCCGCCACCGGTGCCGCGGCGGCGGCGGCACCGGCCGGCACCGCCGCCGCCGGCAACGACGGTGCGAGTGGGGCCGCGTGGGCCGCGCCGCCGAGGACGGCCGGGCTGACGGCGGCCAGCGCGGCCGACTTGACGAAGCCCCGGCGGTCGAGGGCCGCCGGGGCGGTCACGGCGGTTTCGTGTCCGTTGTCCTGGTCGTCCACCGGTTCCGTCACCCAGGTCTCCGTCCCCGAGAAGATGGCGCGCGGGACACGGCACTGGGGCGGACCCGCGAGGCTGGCGAAGCTACCAGCCGGGGTGCCGGGCCCGGGCCCACGACGCCGCGCGCGCCGCGCCGCACCGCCCGTGCGGCGCAACGGCTCCCGGCGCCGCCCACCGGCGGGGCCCGCCGACGGCCTGACTCGGCGCCGTTCCCGGCGCGCGCTCCGCGTCGGCAGCCGGACGCGGGCGTACGCTGCCCGGCGGCCCTTCCCCCAGCTGAGGACGTCCTCGCATGCACGGCACCGGCGGCACCACGGCGCTCGTGGTCATCGACATGATCAACACCTATGAGCACGAGGACGCCGAACTGCTGCTCCCCGCGGTGCGCGAGGCGCTGCCCGGGGTGCGGCGGCTGGTCTCCAGGGCCCGGGAGGAGGGCGTGGACGTCATCTACGTCAACGACAACTTCGGCCGCTGGCGCTCCCACCACGACGAGATCCTCGGCATGGCCCTGGACGGCCCGCACGCCGACCTGGTGGAGCCGGTCCGCCCCGACGCGGACTCGCTGTTCGTGGTGAAGGCCCGGCACTCGATCTTCTTCCAGACCCCGCTGGAGTACCTGCTGGGGGAACTGGGTGTGGGCCGGCTGGTGCTGTGCGGACAGGTCACCGAGCAGTGCGTGCTCTACTCGGCGCTGGACGCGCACCTGCGCCACGTGGCGACCGTCGTCGCACCGGACGCGGTCGCGCACATCCACCGCGACCTCGCGGACGCCGCGCTGCGGATGATGGAGCGCAACATGGGCACCCTCGTCACGCCCTCGTCACGGATCGCGCTGCGCGGCTGAGACCGGACCGCGCGCGGCGGCGTGGCGCCGGTGCGGCGCGCGGCACAGGCGCGACGCCGTTCCGCCGCCCGGGGACCGGAAGGACGTCAGGCGCAGGACACGCGAAGGTCGCGCGGGCAGGGCATGAAAGGGCGACGACGCCTGCGGACAGGCGCACGACGTGCGGGAGCGACCGGACCATGGCCATCACCACCACGACGACCCCACACCTCCTGAGCGGCGCGATGCTGCGCCGGATCGTCTGCCTGGCCCCGGTCGTGCTGGTCGGGTGGTGGGCGGTGCGGCACTGGCGACTGGTCGCCGACGGGGGACGCGGGCTGCTCGGCGCCGACCGGGGCTGGCTGCTCGCCGCCGTCGCGACGACCGGGCTGGCCTGGGTGGCGGTGTCGTTCATGCGGCAGGGCACGGTTGTCGAACGGCTGCCGGCGGGACGCCTGCTGGCCACGCAGTTCGCCGCGGGCGCCGCGAACCACCTGCTGCCCGCGGGCATCGGGGCCAGCGCGGTCAACCTGCGCTTCATGCGGGCGTGCGGACTGCCGCCCGCCCGGTCGGCGGCGGCTGTCGCGCTGTACCTCCTGGCCGAGTGCGTGGGCCGCGGAACGCTGCTGGCGGTGCTGCTCGCCCTGTTCCCGCACGCACTGCGGCTCGACGGGCTGCTGCCGGGCGGTGTCCGCGTACCGGTCGGGCCGGCCGCGGGGGTGGCGGCCGCGGTGTGCGCGGTGGCGGCGGTCGTACTGGTCGCGGCGCCGCGGCTGCGGCGGATGGTCGTCGCGTTCCTGGCCACGGCGTTCACCGACGCGCGGACGCTGCACCGCCGGCCGTCGCGGGCCCTCGCGCTGTGGGGCGGCTCGCTCGCCTTCCCCGCCCTGCAGGCCGCCGGCCTCGTCGCCGTCACGTCGGCCCTGGGTGTCCCGGTGCCCTGCGGCCACGTGGCCCTCGCCTACCTCGTGGCCAGCGTGGCGGCGGCGGCCCTGCCCACCCCGGGCGGTGTGGGCTCCGTCGACGCGGCCCTGGTGGTCGCCCTCGTCGCCACGGGCGCCTCCGTCACCGCGGCCACCTCCGCCGTGCTCGGCTACCGCCTGATGACGGTCTGGCTCCCCCTCCTCCCCGGTGCGCTGGTCCTGGGCGCGCTGGTGCGCCGGAAGGTCGTCTGACCGGCACGCCCGCGCGGACGGCCGGCGGTGCGCGGGGCACGGCCCGACCTGCTCCCGTGCACGCTGCCCGAGCCGCCGCTGCACGACGCAGCGGCCACCCGGCACGACGTCGGGCGCCCCGCACCGCAGGCACGGGCACCTCACCGGGGGCGGCCGCCCACCAACATCCCGGCCGCCCGGGCGCCGCGGCCGCCGAGCCTCGGCGACGGGCCCCAGGACGGCCGCCCGAGCGGCACGACGCGAAGGAGCGCCCCGGCGTGCCACCCGCCGGGGGGCTCACCGACCCACCCCCACCAGCGAAAACCCGTGGTCGCGGCAGTCCCGCCCGTGCCACCCTGACCGCGGGCGCGGTCAGGGGAGGGCGGAACGCTGGAGCTGCACGAGTACGCGGAGCTGGACGCGACCGGGCTGCGGGAGCTGATCCGCGCCGGGGAGGTGAGCGCGGGCGAGGTCGAGGCCGTCGCCCGCGCGGCTCTGCGGGCGGCGGGCGCTGAGCTCAACGCGCTGACGCTGCCGCTGTTCGATCCCGCGCCCGCGCACCGGGCGGACGGGCCGCTCGGGGGCGTCCCCTTCGTGATCAAGGACGGCGGGCCGTTCGCGCGGGGCGTGCCGTTCACCCTGGGCAGTCGGGCCCTGTGGGGGGCCGTCGCGGACGCCGACCACGATCTGATGGCCCGTTTCCGGGAAGCGGGCCTGGTGGCGCTCGGTCAGAGCACCGCGCCGGAGTTCGGCCTGAGCTTCGCCACCGAGCCGGTCAGGTACGGGCCGACGCGCAACCCCTGGGACCCGGAACGAGGGGTCGGCGGGTCCAGCGGCGGCTCGGCCGCGCTGGTCGCCGCGGGCGCGGTGCCGGTGGCGCACGCCAACGACGCGGGCGGCTCGATCCGGATCCCGGCGTCCTGCTGCGGCCTGGTCGGGCTCAAACCGAGCCGGGGGCGCACCCCGTGCGGGCCGCTCGCGGGCGAGGCGGCGTTCGGACTCCAGGTGGAGTTCGCCGTGACCAGGACGGTGCGGGACGCCGCGGCACTCCTTGACGCCGTGGGCGGGCCCTCGTACGGCGACAAGCACCCCCTCCCGGCGCCCACGGTCCCGTACGCGCGTGCGGCGCGTTCCGACCCGGGGCGGCTGCGGATCGCCCTGACCACCGCCGCGTGGACGGGCACGCCCGTGGATCCGCGGGTCGCCGCGGTCACCGTCGACGCGGGCAAGGTGCTGGAGTGGATCGGGCACCATGTCACCGAGGACACATTGCACCTGGACGCGGACGACCTCGTGGAGGCCGCCGCACTGGCCGCGTTCGCCGGCGGCGGGGCGCTGCTGCGGGCGGCGCCGCGCATGGACCGCTCGCTGCTGGAGGCGGTGTCGCGGGCGGTGCTCGCCGAGACCGAGGCGTGCACGGCGCTGGGGCTGATGGCGGCGATCGACGCGCAGCACCGCGTGACCCGCGCCGTGGGCCGGTTCTTCACCGGGTACGACCTGCTCGTCACGCCGACGCTCGGCGCCCTCCCCGCACCGCACGGCACGCTCGACTACGACGACCCGCGGCACACGGTGCGCTCCTGGCTGCGCGAGCTGTTCACGTACGGGCCGTTCACGGCGGCCTTCAACGTCTCGGGGCATCCGGCGGTCAGCCTGCCGCTCGGGCAGAGCCGCGAGGGTCTGCCGGTCGGTGTGCAGCTGGTCGCCGCCCAGGGCCGCGAGGACCTGCTGCTGGGTGTGGCCGCGCAGTTGGAGCAGGCCGTCCCGTGGCGGGACCGCCGGCCTCCGTTCCTGGTCGGCTGACCCGATCCGCGCGACCGGGACGGCCGCGCTCAGCTGCTGCTCGGGCTGGTGCCGGTGCCGGTGGTGGGCGGGAACGCGTAGACATGGTCCGGGGTGACGATCTTGGTGATCGCCTCGGCGAAGAGGCTGCTGGGCTCGTTGCCGCCCACGGCGGTGTCGCTGTTGAGCAGCACGACCATGGTCGCCTCGGCGTCGGGCAGGTACACGGCGGTGCTCTGGTAACCGGGCAGCGAGCCGTTGTGTCCGACCCAGCCGTGGTTGTCGAAGAGGCCGAGGCCGTAGCCGATGCCCGGGTAGGAGGTGGGGAGGAAGGTGGTGCGCTGCGCCTGGGTCCCCTTGTCGAGCAGGGTGCCGTCGGCCACGATGCGGGCCCAGGCCCGCAGGTCCTGCTGGTTGGAGACCATGGCGCCGGCCGCCCAGGCCCAGGAGGGGTTCCAGTCGGTGGCGTCGGCCTCCTTGCCGTCCTTGGTCTGCCGGGTGTAGCCGCGGGCGTGCGGGTTCGGCAGGGCGCGTCCCGCGGGGAGGACGGTGTGCTTGAGCTTGGCCGGATCGAGCACGTTGCGCTGCAGGTAGTCGCCGAACGGCAGGCCGCTCGCCTTCTCGACCACCAGGCCCAGCAGGACGGTGTTGGTGTTGGAGTACTGGAAGCGGGCGCCGGGACCCGACGGCGAGGGGTGCTGGAAGGCGTAGGCCAGCAGTTCGGCGGGCACGAACTCCCGGTGCGGGTCTGCCTTGAGGGTCTTCTGGAAGTCGGGGTCGTCCGTGTAGTTGTAGAGCCCGCTGCGCATCTGGGCGAGCTGTCGCAGGGTGATGTTGTCGCCGCCGGGCACGCCGTCCACGTACTTCGCGACGGGGTCGTCGAGCCCGGCCTTCTTCTGGTCGACCAGGGTCAGCAGCGCCGTGACCGTGAAGGTCTTGGTCTCGCTGCCGATCCGCATGTAGGGGTCGGGCGCCATGCCCGCCTTCGACGTCTTGTCGGCCAGGCCGAGGGAGCGTACGTAGGAGCCCTTGCCCGGGGCCCACAGCCCGACGCTCACCCCGGGCACTCCGGTCCTCCTCAGGGTGTCCTCCAGCGCGCCGTCGAGCTTTTCGACCACTTCGCCCGAGAGCGCCGGGAAGTCACCGCCGGCGCCCGGCGAGGCGCTGGGCGGGACCCGCGACGGGGAGGCGGGGGAGGCGGCGGCCGGTCCCGCCGTCCGGTTTCGCTCCTCGGCCCGCGCGAGCGGCGAGGCCGGCGCGGACGTCGCCGTCCTGCCGCCCTCGGCGGACCGGGTGGTGTCCGCGGGCCCGCCGCACGCCAGGGCCGTGGGCAGCGCGGCGGCGGCGAGGGCGGTCGCGACGACCCTGCGCACGGCGCTGCGGAGCCTGCGCGGACGGGCGCTCGGGTGCGTCATCGGTTCTGTCCTTCGTGCAGGTCCCGGCACTTCGGGCCGGGGCTCGGCGGGGCGGGACGGGGGAGCTGCGGGGGCGGTGCGAGGGCACGCCATCGCGAACGTAAGCCGACCGCCGCGGTCCGGCGACCGGACGCCGGGTGCCGCGCGGCCGGGCGGGTGACACCCTCCGTCATAAGGGGTCTTGACGGTGCGTCTGCTGCGGCTGCCCCGCTGGTCTTCCGCAGGCCGCGCTAGGCCGTGTCGTCACATGAGCGGCGGCCGCCCGGAGGGCGGGTGACACCCTCCGTCATAAGGGGTCTTGACGGTGCGTCGGCTGCGGCTGCCCCGCTGGTCTTCCGCAGGCCGCGCTAGGCCGTGTCGTCACATGAGCGGCGGCCGCCCGGAGGGCGGGTGACGCGGCTCCCCCGGGGGTGCCCCCAGGTGCGGTGCATCGCAAGGCGGAGAGTCGTCCTCGTAGTGGGCTGATCGGACGATTCGACAACTCCCCCGGGCCGAAGGCTGGGGGAGTGCCGTGACTGGGGGCACCTTCCAGCGAAGCTGGGGGAGCGTCGCGGGGCAGCCGGGCATGTGACGACACGGCCTAGGACGCCCGCGACTGGCCGTACGGCGGCCCGCCCGGACCCGGGCGCCCGCCTCGGCCGCTTCACCGCCGACATCGGGCTGCCGCGCCGGACGGTGACCGGCCGTGCGGGCGCGCGGCGGATCACCGTACGGGTCGACCAGCCGCAGGAGCGCACCCTCGCCTTCGACTCCGCCGACCCCGACGGCTCCCCCGCCGTGTCCCGCGGCAGCGAGACCACCGAGGCGCACGTGCTGCAGGAGCGCCGGGGTCACGGTCCCGGCGCACGGAGGCCGCGCAGCGCGCTGGGCGCCGACCCGCAGGGGGCGCCCGCCGCCGGCGCGGCGTGCCCGGGGTGGTGATCGCCGGCGCCTCGGCGCCGCCCCGCCGCCCCGCTGCCCGAGGTGAATCCGCAGCACATGGCCCTGGCCGTCACCGAGGGCACGGTCCGGGCTGCCGGCCGAGAGGACGGCCGGCACCGCGTGGGCGGTCTTGCCGCGGGCGCCGCGCCCCGTGCACTTGCCGGCCCCGCGCCCGGACGGCGGAGCCGCCCCTGTCCTCGGGCCGTACACCGCGTGCCGTTCACCCACGCGCCGCGACGAGGCAGGGGCGGACGACCGGCCGACCCGGCGCACCCGCCCCCCGCGTCGCCGGGGGGCGGGGAGCGGGGGACGCGGGGCCGGGGCCCCCGCCCCGCCCTAACCCCGGTGGTCAGCGCGCGGCCAGGACCGCCAGGCGTGCCGCGGACGTGCCCAGGCCGGTCGGCCCGCTGGGCAGCCGGACCCCGCCCACCGGGCGGCGCAGTTCGGCCTCGTCGTAGCGGTGGCAGCCGCGGTGCCAGGTCAGGATCCCCGAGAGCCAGTTCTGCAACTCGCCCACATAGCCGTCCAGCACCGCCCGTGCCTCCGCTCCGAGAGTGAAGTCGTCGTACAGCACGGGCAGTTCGTGCGCGGCGACGTGCTGGAACTGGCGCATCCGTCCGGTCATCAGGTCGTCGACGACGGCGAGCGAGGTCCGCTCGTCGCAGTCGAAGAAGTTCTGCACGACCAGCAGGGCGTTGTGGATCTCGCCCTCGTACTCGATCTCCTTCTGGTACGAGAAGACGTCGTTCATCAGGCAGGCGTAGTCGGCGGCGGAGTTCTCCAGCGACCGCATCGGCCCACTGCGGTAGACCTCCTCGGGCACCCGCCGGCCGTGGCCCAGCCGGCACAGGCTCATCGTGAGGTCCGAGCCGAAGGTGTGGCGGCGCATCTCCAGGTAGTCGACGGGGTCGGGGACGCGGTTCTGCGCCTGGTTGGCCAGTTCCCACAGCCAGCTGGCGGTCATGCTCTCCACCGCGGTGCGGAAGCGGCGCCGCGCCTGCGGCTCCATCGGCCCTGCCGTCCGTGCCCACAGGTCGGCCAGGCTCCGTTCCAGTGCGGTGGCCGGGGCCGGGGCGGCGGAACCGTCGACCGGCATGAAGTCCGACAGCCGCTCGTTGGCCGCACGGGCGCCGGCCAGGTCGCGGGTGCGGCCGTAGACGGCGGGGAAGTAGTCGTCGGCGTAGGTGCCCCAGGTGAGCCAGCCCGAGGTGAGGTCCAGGCCCTCGGCGGTCGCGTCGGGGTGGATACCGGCCGCGCACAGCGGGAAGTCGAAGGCGACCAGCTTGTGCTCGTCCCACACGTGCGAGTGCGGGACCCCGGGCTGCGGCAGGAGCAGGCCCATCCGGTGCGCCCAGTCGACGACATGGCGCCGGGCGGCGTCCAGATGCGGGCTGAGCCTGGCGGGGAAGGGCATGAGGAAGTCGGGCAGCGGCGTCGGCCCGGTGCGCCGCGGCACATGGGTGAACCCGCGGTAGCGGGCGGCCTCGGCGCGACCGGTGGTGCGCACGGTGCCCGCGGACAGCCCGAGCCCGCCGGGCAGCGCGAACGGCGACCAGCCGCCGGAGGCGGCCGCCGCGCCGCCCCCGTTCATGTAGCGGCTGGAGCGCATGTGCCACTCGTGCCCGCCGGACTGCCAGTCCTGCAGGCCCTTGACGTACGCCACCACCCGCGCGCGCTGCTCCGGGTCGAGCGCGTACTCGCCGAAGAGCGGCGGCAGCTCGGTCAGCGCGGTGTTCTCGAACTGCTGCAACCGGGAGGTCAGCAGGTCGTTCACCGACTCCGCGGCCTCCTGCGTCGTGCAGCCGAGGAAGGTCTCCAGGACCAGCACGCCGTTGCTGAGCTCGCCCTCCTCCTCGGTCTCGCGCTGGTACGAGAAGAGGTCGTTGCGCAGGTGCACCCCGTCGGAGAAGGCGTCCCGCAGCACGAGCAGCGGGCGCGCCCCGGCGACGGCGGCCGGCACCTCGGCCCCGGCGGCGTACTCCACGAGCCCCGCCGACCAGGGCGCGCCGCCCACCTTGCGACGCATCTCGATGTACTCCACCGGGTTGGGCACCCGGCCCGCGTTGATGTTGGACAGCTCCCACAGGGACTCGCCCAGCAGGTGCTCGGTGCTCTCGGCGAAGCGCCTGCGCCAGTCCAGGGACATCGCCGGCACCGTGCGCGCCCACAGGTCGGCGAGGCCGGCCTCCACCGGGTTCCGCGGCTCGGGCGTACCCTGCGCCAGGTCCATCGGCATGAAGGCCGGCAGCCGGTCGAGGTAGGCCTTGCCGCCCTCGCGGTCCTGTGTGCGCTTGAACGCCTCCAGGAAGTGGTCGTCGAAGAAGAAGACCCACACGTACCAGTCCGTCACCAGGGACAGCGCCGGCTCGGAGCAGTCCGGGTGGGTGTAGGCGCACAGCAGCGCGTAGTCGTGCGAGTCGAGGTCGTCGGTGTCCCAGATGCCCGAGCCTTCCAGCATCCCCATCTCCCGCGCCCAGCCGCGGGAATGCTCCCGGGCCTGCTCCACGTGGGGATTGAGTCGCGCCGGGTGCGGCAGGTAGAAGTCGGGCAGTTCGAATGGCTGCGTCACTCGTTCAGCGCTACCCGGGGCCGCGGGCGCTATCCGGCATCGCGGGCAACCCATACGAACGGGTGAAACCATTCCGGAACCACCGGCGGCCGGCCCGCACCCCGGGCCCGCCGCCGTCGTCCGTGCCGGTCAGGAGTGCTTCGGGGAGGCGTGCTCTCCCCAGCTCCTGCACAGCGCCCAGATGACGAAGACGTCGATGGCGATGACGACGACCGCCCACACCGGCGTGTACGGCAGCCACGCGAAGTTCACGATGATGTTGAACGCCGCCAGGGCGACACCGGCGGTCCGGGCCCAGGCGGGGGCGTTGCGGAGCAGGGCGGCGCCGACCACGATGACCAGCACGCCGAGCACGAGGTGGATCCAGCCCCACGCCGTCAGGTTGAAGCTGAAGACGTAGTCGCCGAGTCGGACCCAGATGTCGTCCTGGGCGATGGCCGAGATGCCCTCGAGGATCATCACGACACCGGAGACGACGAGCAGCACCCCGGCGAAGGTGGTGCCGCCCGCCGCCAAGCCCGCGTGCGCGCGCTCCGTGACCGGCTGTGTCCGCTGGCTCATGAGATGGCTCCCGTTCCTCGCTGCCGGCGTTCCTCAATGCCCGTTCCTGGCTGCCGGCGTTCCTCGATGCCCGGGCTCGCCTGCCGGACACTCCACACGCTCCGTCCGGCCGGTCGATACGGCCATCCGCGCTGCGCCGTCCGGGTGACCCGCGGGCGGCGGACCCCGGCAGGCGCGATCATCGGTGCATGGCAACCACACTCCACCTCGCCCAGCAGCCTGAGGCCGACGCCCTGCTCTCCCGCAGTCCGCTGGCGGCCCTGGTCGGCATGCTGCTCGATCAGCAGATCCCGATGGAGTGGGCCTTCGCGGGCCCGTGGACCATCGCGGAGCGCATGGGCCGCGACGACCTGGACGCCGGTGAGATCGCGGCCTACGACCCCGAGGCCTTCTCCGAGCTGCTCTCCCGCAAGCCCGCGGTCCACCGCTACCCCGGGTCGATGGCCAAACGGGTCCAGCAGCTGTGCCAGTACCTCGTGCAGCACTACGACGGCGACGCCGAGGGTGTCTGGCGCGGTGTCGCCGACGGTCGCGAGCTGCTGACCAGGCTCAACGAACTACCGGGCTTCGGGAAGCAGAAGGCGCAGATCTTCCTGGCGCTGCTGGGCAAGCAGCTCGGCGTGACGCCCGAGGGCTGGCGGGAGACGGCGGGCCCGTACGGGGAGCGGGGCTCCCACCGGTCGGTCGCCGACATCACCAGCCCGCAGTCGCTGGAGAAGGTGCGGGCCTTCAAACAGGAGCAGAAGCGGGCCGCCAAGGAGGCGAAGACCGCGAAGGGGACCTGACCCCGAGGGCGGCGGCGCTCGGCCGTGCCGAGGAGCGACCGGGTGCTCCCTCCCGATCCGGGTGCCCACGCGGCGGTCCGGCGCCGGCGACGGCGTACCCCTCGGCGACCGCCGGGCGGCGCCCGGCGGGTTCGGCGTGTCCATACGCCACTCCACTGCTCCCGCTATCACCGCATTCGCCCGCCATCGCACTCCCGCGCCGTTGCTGCGCCCGTACGCCCTTGCCCGGTAGGCTTTCCGTGTGATCTTCAAGCGCATCGGAAACGGGCGGCCGTACCCCGACCACGGCCGGAAAAGCACCCGTGAATGGGCGGACGTCGCCCCACGTCCGGTACGCCTCGACCAGTTGGTCACCACCAAGGGGCAACTGGATCTGGAGACCCTCCTCGCCGAGGACTCGACCTTCTACGGGGACCTGTTCGCGCACGTCGTGAAATGGCAGGGCGACCTCTACCTCGAGGACGGGCTCCACCGGGCCGTGCGCGCGGCGCTGCAGCAGCGCCAGGTGCTGCACGCCCGGGTGCTGGAGATGGACTGACCTCAGGACGGCTTGGCGGGCCGGCCTCCACCGGGGGCTCCTTCGTCCTTTCGGGGGTACAAGTCCCCCCCAATGGCCCCGGTTGGTTGATCATTTAGTAGGCCTGGCCGCCCGATCGCACTACGCTGCGCACATGAGCATGCTGACGCCCCCCGGCATGGGCGGAAAGTACCGGGTCACGGGGAACCAGTACCCGCGGATGCGCCGCCCCCGCAGCAGGGTGCGCATCGTGGCGGTCGTCGTGACGACCGTCGCCGTGGTCGGCCTGGCCGGCTGGGGCACGCTCCAACTGGTCGACGTCTTCGGCGGCAAGTCGACGCCGGCGAAGAACACGACCGCCAAGGCCGGTTCTGCCGCCAAGGAACGCACCTGCAAGGCCACGGCCGTCTCCGGTGCCGCCGCCACGGCCCCCACCGCCTTCCCGAAACCCGGGGAGCTCACGGTCAACATCTACAACGCCACCGCCAAGAGCGGCCTGGCCAAGGACACCGCGGACGAGTTCGCCGCGCGCGGCTTCAAGGTGGGCACCTTCGGCAACGCCGACCCGCAGTACGACCGCAAGGTGAAGGTGGCCGCCTTGCTGATCGGCGGCCACGGGCCCACGGCGGAGGCCGCGATGAAGCTGGTCAGCGCCCAGTTCAAGGGCACGACCACGCTGAAGCCCGCGGCCGCCGGCGCCGACCGCCCCACCGGCACGGTGGACGTCATGCTCGGCACCGGCTTCACCAAGCTCTCCGGCGACAAGGCCGTCGAGAAGGCCCTGGCAGCGCTGGCCCGCCCGAGCGCGGCGCCCAGCGCCGGCACCTGCTAGGCCGCGGTAGCGACGCAACGGAACCGGCCGCCGGGGCGTCAGGCCCCGGCGGCCGGTTCGTGCGTCGTCGTGCGGACGGCGGGCGTCAGCCGGCCGTGCCGTACAGGCGGTCGCCCGCGTCGCCCAGGCCCGGGACGATGTAGCCCTGCTCGTTGAGGTGGTCGTCGACCGCCGCGGTGACCACGGTGACCGGTTTGCCGGCCAGGGCCCGCTCCATCGCCTCCACGCCCTCCGGAGAGGCGAGCAGCACCACGGCCGTCACGTCGTCGGCGCCCCGCTCGATCAGCAGCTCGATCGCGGCGATCAGGGTGCCGCCCGTCGCCAGCATCGGGTCCAGGACGTACACCTGCCGCCCGGACAGGTCCTCCGGCATCCGGGTGGCGTAGGTCTTGGCCTCCAGGGTCTCCTCGTCACGGATCATGCCGAGGAAGCCGACCTCCGCGGTCGGCAGGAGGCGCACCAGGCCCTCCAGCATCCCGAGGCCGGCCCGCAGGATCGGCACGACCAGGGGACGGGGATGCGACAGGCGCACGCCGGTGGTGCCCGCGACGGGCGTGCTGATGTCCACCTGTTCGGTGCGCACGTCACGGGTCGCCTCGTAGGCGAGCAGGGTGACCAGCTCGTCGGCCAGCCGACGGAAGGTCGGCGAGTCGGTGCGCTCGTCGCGCAGAGTGGTGAGTTTGTGCGCCACCAGGGGGTGGTCGACGACGTGGATCCGCATGTCCACGACTCTAACCTTCGGCCTGTGCCCCAGCCCGCCCGGTCGGTGCGGGCGGCCGGGCTTCGGACCACCCGGGAGGGGGAATGCGTGCACTACGCCCGGACTGTCCCGCCGGGCACGTGGATCTTCGGGGGTGGTACCCCATGGCCGAGCGCGGCAGCGACGGCCCCGACGCGGAAGGCACGGACGACACGGACGACGCCCGGACGCAGGCGGCGCGGAACGCCGAACGCGGACGGCGGCGCGCCGCGTTCCTGCGCGAACTGGACGAGGCCAGGCAACTGCGTGACCGCGTCCAGCCGCGCCGGGCGCGTGCGGCACGCGCGCGCCTGCAGATGCGGATGCGCACGTTCCGCTGGTAGTCCCCAGGTCGGCACAATGCCCTCGCCTGGCGGAGTCCCGCGGGGTCCGCGCAGGCCGCCGCGGGGAAAAACCCGGAATGCCTGGCACGCGGCACGCGCGGAAGACCCTTCGCAAAGCCCAGGTTTCTGCCACGATGCCGAGTGTGGGCGGGGACCTGCGCCAGATCATTCGAACCCGCCCGTAAGTCCGGACGGCCTGAGACCTGTGGGAGAGTCACGGTGTACTTCGCCGCACTGCTCGCGCGCACCGAGGACGGTTGGGAAGCGCGCGAGACCGATCTCGACGATGTGGAAACCCTCGGCGACCTGACCGACTTGGCCCGGGCGGCTTCAGCCGGGGAGGATACGGTCCTGGTCTTCATCGAACAGGAGGACGCCTGGTTCGGCGTCGTCCGTGTCGACGGTGAGGAGGACCCGCGGATCTACGTGTCCGACGCCGCCACGGCGGCCCGGAGCTCGTACGGGGAGATCCTGCTCACCGACGAGCTGCTGGGCCGCGACCCGGAGGACCTGGACGAGATCGTCGACCTCGACGGCACCGAGGAAGGTGACGCCGACGACCTCGACGACGACGTGGTGCCGGGCCCGACGGAGGTGCACGTCCCCGTGGGCCCGCTCGGGGACGCCGAGCTCCTCGCCGACTTCGGCATGAGCGGCAAGGAGCTGCTGGCCCTCAGCGGCGACGGCGCCCTGACCGGGGAGGCGCTCGGCGAGATCGCCGACTCGCTGGGCTGCGCCGAGGTCCTGGAGGCGGTCCGCTGACCGGGACCGACCCGCTGCGCGACCCCTGGGTCTCCCCGATGCGGCTCGCCCTCGAGGAGGCCCGGCTCGCCCCCCGCACCGGCGACGTTCCGGTGGGGGCGGTCGTGCTGTCCCCGACGGGCACGGTCATCGGCCGCGGCCGCAACGAACGCGAGGCGCTCGGCGACCCGACCGCACACGCGGAGGTGCTCGCCGTCCGCGAGGCCGCGAAGGCGCTCGGGGAATGGCGCCTGACGGGCTGCACGCTGGTGGTGACCCTGGAGCCCTGCACGATGTGCGCGGGGGCCGTCGTCGCCGCCCGCCTCGACCGCGTCGTGTACGGCGCGGTCGACGAGAAGGCCGGTGCGGCGGGCTCCCTGTGGGACCTCGTCCGCGACCGCCGGCTCAACCACCGTCCGGAAGTCATCCACGGTGTGCTGGCCGAGGAGTGCGGTGAGCTCCTCACGCGTTTCTTCCGCTCAAAGGATTTCGGAGCACGCCCGGACGTCCGCTAAGCTCTCTCTCGGTAGCGTGTCCGAGCGGCCTAAGGAGCACGCCTCGAAAGCGTGTGAGGGGGCAACTCCTCCGTGGGTTCAAATCCCACCGCTACCGCTGCGAGTGACAGCACCGAAGCGCCCGATCCTTCCCGGACCGGGCGCTTCGGTGTTTCAGGACGTTCCGGACGCGCTGTGGCGAGCGCCACACCCCGGGCGCCGCGGTGCCGCGTGCGACCGGCGAGGAGCCCTTCCGCGACCCGGTCTGGTTGGGCCATCCGGTGGATACACTCCAGCCATGGCGCAGGCGAAGAAGATCACCATGTACGTCATCGTGGCTTTCGTGCTCTACACGGTCGTGACGTCGCCGGCCCGCGCAGCCGATCTCGTACAGATAGGCTTCCAGGGCATATCGGACGCCGCAAAGGGCGTCGGGGAGTTCATGACCGCGCTGGTCAACTGACCGGCCGAGGAAACCCGCGAGGAGCACAGCACCGTGATACGCCATCTGGTCCTCTTCAAGCTCGACCCGGGCGTCGAGCGCGACGACCCCCGGGTCGCGGCCGGCGTCGACGCCTTCGAGCGGCTCGGCGGGCAGATCCCCGAGCTGGCCTCCTGGGAACTGGGCTGGAACATCTCGGACCGTCCGGTCGCCTACGACTTCGCGATCAACTCCTCGGTGGCGGACGCCGAGGCGCTCAAGGCCTACCTGGAGCACCCCGCGCACCAGGCGGGGGTGGCGCTGTGGCGCGCTTTCTCCACCTGGGTGGTCGCCGACTACGTGTTCGAGTGACCCCCGCGGCGACCCCTTGGGGCCGCGCTCCTGACGTCCAGCCCTCCGCCCGCCGGCCGGAGGGCTTTTTCACGGAGGGCCGCGCCTCACTTGCACACAGTCCACATGAATTGTGATGCTATGACCGCTTTTGCCGGATGAGTGGACCGATGAGGAGTGGCATGTCCGTGTCGGCCCGACCCGCGTCACCATCGACCTCCGGAGACGGGAGCGGGACCGGTACGGCGACCGGCGGCGGCCACCGTGAGAGGAGCACCAACAGCAACGCCGTGGAGGCGCGGGCGCTGACCCAGGTGCTGTTCGAGCAGTTGTCCGGGCTGGAGCCGGGCACCCCGGAGCACGCCCGGGTCAGGGCGGCCCTCATCGAGGTGAACCTGCCGCTGGTGCGCTACGCGGCGGCCCGCTTCCGCAGCCGCAACGAGCCGATGGAGGACGTCGTCCAGGTCGGCACGATCGGGCTGATCAACGCCATCGACCGCTTCGACCCCGAACGCGGGGTGCAGTTCCCGACGTTCGCGATGCCGACCGTCATCGGCGAGATCAAACGTTACTTCAGGGACAACGTCCGCACCGTCCACGTACCGCGTCGGCTGCACGAGCTGTGGGTCCAGGTCAGCGGTGCCATCGAGGACCTGACGGTGGCCCACGGACGCACCCCCACCACGGCGGAGATCGCCGAGCGGCTGAGACTCTCCGAGGACGAGGTGCTGGCCTGCCTGGAGGCCGGGCGGGCCTACCACGCCACGTCGCTGGAGGCGGCCCAGGAGGGCGGCGACGGTGCGCCCGGACTGCTGGACCGGCTCGGCTACGAGGATCCGGCCCTGACCGGCGTGGAGCACCGGGACCTGGTGCGGCACCTGCTGGTCCAGCTCCCCGAGCGGGAGCGGCGGATCCTGCTGCTCCGCTACTTCGGCAATCTGACGCAATCGCAGATCAGTGCGGAACTCGGGGTTTCGCAGATGCACGTGTCCCGGCTGCTCTCGCGCAGCTTCGCCCGACTCCGATCCGCAAACCAGCTCGAATCGTAACCCTTGCGGAGTACCCACCCCCCGAGAAATAAGTCGACATGACGCTACAGCGTGTTGCCGACATGTGACATTCTGCGGGAACCGCGTTTGTCGCGGTCCGGCCTCCGGTATTCCAGTGGAGGAACGAACCGTCGCCCGCGACACCCGTCCGCGACCTCAAGGGGGTGGCATGTCCGTAGAAGTGGGCAGTCCGAAGGTGCTGGACACCGACGCGCCGCACGATGCTCCTGACGGCAAGGCCATCGACACCGCCGGCACCGCCGTCGCCGACACCACCGCCGTCGACAGTGTGATCGAGGCCGTCGACACCAGCGTCGACACCCGCACGCTCTCCCGCTCGCTGTTCCTGCGGCTCGCCGAGCTACCGGACGACAGCCCGGAGCGGGCGTACGTACGGGACACGCTCATCGAACTGAACCTGCCGCTCGTGCGCTACGCGGCGGCCCGCTTCCGCAGCCGCAACGAGCCGATGGAGGACATCGTCCAGGTCGGCACGATCGGGCTGATCAAGGCGATCGACCGCTTCGACTGCAACCGCGGCGTGGAGTTCCCCACCTTCGCGATGCCCACGATCGTCGGCGAGGTGAAGCGCTTCTTCCGCGACACCTCGTGGTCGGTGCGGGTGCCGCGCCGGCTGCAGGAGCTGCGGCTGGCGCTGACCAAGACCAGTGACGACCTCGCGCAGCGGCTGGACCGCTCGCCCACCGTCTCCGAACTCGCGGCGGCGCTCGGCGTCTCCGAGGAGGACGTGGTGGACGGCCTGGCGGTCGGGAACGCGTACACCGCCAGCTCGCTGGACTCCCCGCCGCCGGAGGACGACGGCGGCGAGGGCTCGCTGGCCGACCGGCTGGGCTACGAGGACACCGCGCTGGAGGGCGTGGAGTACCGCGAGTCGCTCAAGCCGCTGCTCGCCCGGCTGCCCGCGCGGGAGCGGCGGATCATCATGCTCCGCTTCTTCGCCAACATGACCCAGTCGCAGATCGGCGAGGAGGTCGGCATCTCCCAGATGCACGTCTCCCGGCTGCTGACGCGGACCCTGGCGCAGCTGCGCGAGGGCCTGACCGCCGAGCAGTAGGAGGAGGGGTCCGGCCGCGGGCCGGACCGGGCGGTCGCCTCCTGACCGTCCGTCACTCGGCGAGCGCGACCGGCAGCGGTCCCCCGCCGCGGGTCGGAGCGCCGGCGTTCGGGCGGTTCGACGCCCGCTCGGCGGACCGAGGGCCGCACGCGGCGGGCCACCCCACGGCACTCCAGCGGCCCGGGCCGCCCTCGGGCGCCACGTCGGCCCCGCAGTCTCGCCGAGCGCGACGGGGCCGCCGGGCACGGGCGCACGACGACCGCCGCAGGCCGGCGGCCGCCGGCGACCGGTGGGGTCGGTGGACGGGGGGTGGGGCGCCGGTCAGGCGACCGCGAACCAGACCACGGCGGCGATCACGACGACAGCCGCGATGACGCCGGCGATCAGGCCGGTCTTGTTGCCGCCCGAGGCCTGGACCTGGGCGGGCTCCTCGTCGACGAAGGCGCGGAACATCTGGGTGTTGCCGGCCGGGTCGTAGTTGTTGTCAGGGGTAGTCATGGGGCAGGACCCTAGCGAAGTCAGGTCGCGCGGGTCACCCCCGGCCCGTCGTTGAGCGGGGGAACAGCCGGGGAATAGCGCTCGTCCCCACCGCGTCCAAGTCCACATGGCACTCATCGGAAACTCTGATCTCGATGTCTTCCCCCTCTGCCTCGGCGGCAACGTCTTCGGCTGGACCGCGGACGAGGCGACCTCGTTCGAGGTGCTGGACGCCTACACCGAGGCGGGCGGCAACTTCATCGACACCGCGGACGTGTACTCGGCCTGGGTGCCCGGCCACACCGGCGGCGAGTCCGAGACCGTGATCGGTTCCTGGCTCGCCAAGCGCGGCCGCCGCGACGACGTCGTCGTCGCGACCAAGGTGGGCTCCCACCCCGGCTTCAAGGGCCTGAAGGCCGCGACGATCAAGGCCGGCGCGGAGGAGTCGCTGCGCCGGCTGGGCACCGACCGGATCGACCTGTACTACACGCACTTCGACGACCTCGAGACCCCGGTCGAGGAGATCGTCACCGCCCTGGACGCGCTGGTGCGCGAGGGCAAGGTCCGCCACGTGGCGGCCTCCAACATCAGCCCCGAGCGGCTGGCGGCCTCGCTGGCGTTCGCCGAACGCGAGGGCCTGGCGACGTACGTGGCGCTGCAGCAGCACTACAACCTGGTGGAACGCGAGCAGTACGAAGCAGGCGCCACTGCGCTGCGCGATGTCGTCCAGGCGCACGGCCTCGCCTCCGTGCCGTACTTCGGTCTGGCACGGGGCTTCCTCACCGGCAAGTACCGGCCCGGCGTCACGGTGGACAGCGCCCGGGCCGAGGGCGCCCGCGGCTACCTGGACTCCGAGCGCGGGCCGCGGGTGCTGGCCGCGCTGGACGAGGTCGCGGGCGCGCACGGCGTGGAACCGGCGAGCGTCGCGCTGGCCTGGCTGCGGTCCCGGCCGACCGTCGTGGCACCGATCGCCAGCGCCCGTACGCCCGGACAGCTGTCCGCGCTGCTGGCCTCCGTGAGCCTCCAGCTGACCTCGGCGGAGCTGGAGCAGCTGACCGCGGCATCTGCCTGATCTGCTCCTTTTACCCGGCGACCCGCTTCTTTTGACCGGAGGCGGGTCGTTCCTTTTATAGGTTTTTAACCGAAAGAATTTGCCTGTAGCAACCAACGTTCCTAAGGTTGCTCAAGGCAACCTTTACCAGGGTGAAAGTGAGGAGCCATGGCGACGCAGGAGCAGTTCGCGGAACTCGCGGACCGGCTGCGCGCCGTCCCGGTGGTCGCCAGGGAGCTCAGCCGGGTCTGCCCGCCGCAGTGCCCGCCTTCCTCACTCGGCGTGCTCTCGGTGATCAGCCGCCACGGCGAGCTGCGGATGGGGCGGCTCGCCGAGCTGCTCGAGGTCGACATGTCCGTCACCAGCAGACACGTGGCCCAGCTCGCCGAGCGCGGCTGGATCGACCGGCTCCCCGACCCCCACGACCGGCGGTCACGGTTGCTGCGTCTGACCCCCGGCGGCGCGGACATGCTGCGCGCCGCCCAGGACCGGGTCGCCGAGGCGCTGGCCCACCACATGAGGGACTGGCCGGACGAGGACGTCACCGAGTTCTCCCGGCTGCTGGAGCAGCTGCACAGGGACTTCGCCGCCGGCTGCCGCCCCCGTACACCTTCCACGACATGAAGAGGACGACGATGGCAACAACCGCACCACCGACCGGTGTGCGGGGGACCGATGCCCACGCAGGACACGCGGCCCCCATGTCGCACCGGCAGATCATGGAGGCCCTCACCGGGCTGATCCTCGGCTTGTTCGTGGCGATCCTGTCGTCCACGATCGTCTCCAACGCACTGCCGAGGATCATCAGTGATCTGCACGGTGGTCAGAGCGCCTACACCTGGGTCGTCACGGCCGCCCTGCTCTCCACCACCGCCACCACCCCGCTGTGGGGCAAGCTCTCCGACCTGTTCAGCAAGAAGCTGCTGGTCCAGCTCGCGCTGGTGATCTACGTGGTCGGCTCGCTGGTCGCCGGCCTGTCGCAGAACGCGGAGATGCTCATCGCCTGCCGTGTCCTGCAGGGCGTCGGCGCCGGCGGTCTGTCCGCGCTGACGCAGGTCATCATGGCCGCGATGATCTCCCCCCGCGAGCGCGGCCGCTACAGCGGCTACCTCGGCGCGGCCTTCGCCCTCGGCACCGTCGGCGGCCCGCTGCTCGGCGGCGTCATCGTCGACACCGACTGGCTCGGCTGGCGCTGGTGCTTCTACGTCGGCGTGCCCTTCGCGATCGTCGCGCTGATCGTGCTGCAGAAGACCCTGCACCTGCCGGTCGTCAAGCGCCAGGTCAAGGTCGACTGGGCGGGCGCCTTCTTCGTCACCGCCGCCGTCAGCCTGCTGCTGGTCTGGGTCACCTTCGCCGGCGACAAATACGACTGGATCTCCTGGCAGACCTACGCCATGACCGCGGGCGCGCTGCTGCTGGTGCTGGTCTTCGTCCTGGTGGAGTCCCGGGCGCGCGAGCCGCTCATACCGTTGCGGCTGTTCCGGAACAAGACGATCAGCCTGACCTCGGTCGCCTCCATGTTCGTCGGCACCGGGATGTTCGGCAGCACGGTCTTCCTCAGCCAGTACTTCCAGCTGGCGCGCGGCGAGTCGCCGACGTCGTCCGGCATCATGACCATCCCGCTGATCGCCGGCCTGTTCCTCTCCTCCACCGTCTCCGGCCAGGTCATCACCCGCACCGGCCGCTGGAAGGCCTTCCTGGTCTCCGGTGGCGTCCTGCTCACCGGCGGCCTCGCCCTGCTGGGCTCGCTGCGCGCCGACACCCCGTACTGGCACCTGGCGATCTACATGGCGCTGCTGGGCCTCGGTGTCGGCATGATGATGCAGAACCTGGTGCTGGCCGTGCAGAACCAGGTGGGCGCAGCCGACCTCGGTGCCGCCAGTTCCGTCGTCACCTTCTTCCGCACGCTCGGCGGCGCGATCGGCGTCTCCGCGCTTGGGGCGGTACTCGGCAACCGCGTGACGCACTACGCCAAGGACGGCCTGGCCGCACTGGGCCTGCAGTCCACCGGCGGGTCCGACGGCGCCATCCCGGACCTCGCCGCCCTTCCCGCGCCGGTCCGCCACGTCGTGGAGAGCGCCTACGGCCACGGCGCCGGCGACGTCTTCCTGGCCGCCGCCCCGGTGGCGTTCCTCGCGCTGGTGCTGGTGCTCTTCATCAAGGAGGTGCCGCTGAAGACCGCGAGCGGTCTGCAGCAGGCGGCCGGTGTGCCCGGCCGCACCGAGCAGGTCCCGGCCGCACCGGCGCACACCGCCGGGACGGGTGCCGGTACCGCTGCCGGGACGGGTGCCGCGGTCGGTGCCGCCGTGCCGGTGGTGCCGCCGCCGCTCCAGGGCACCGCACTCCACGGCCAGGTGCGTGACGCCGACGGCACGGGCGTCGAACGGGCCACGCTCACCCTGGTCTCGCTCACCGGCCGGCAGCTCGGCCGCGCCTCCGCCGGCGCGGACGGCGACTACCGGCTGGCCGTGCCCGGCGCGGGCTCGTACGTGCTCATCGCCGCCGCCGACGGCCACCAGCCGCAGGCGTCGACCGTGGTGGTCGGCGCGGAGCCCGTCCCGTACGACGTCGTCCTGGCCGGCACCAGCGGGCTCACCGGCACGGTGGTCGCCGAGGCGACCGGCCTGCCCGTCGCGGACGCCATGGTCGTGGTGACCGACGTCCGCGGTGAGGTCCTGGCCACCGCCGCAACCGGCGTCGACGGCGCCTTCGGTTTCGCGGACCTGCCCGCCGGTGACTTCACCCTCGCGGTCAACGCCCCCGGCCACCGGCCGGCCGCGCTGCCGGTCGAGGTCGCGGGCAGCGGCCTCACCCGCGTCGAGGTCCCGCTCCGCCCCGGGGCCCGGCTGCACGGCACCGTGCTCGGCGGAGTCGCCCGGACACCGCTTCCGGAGGCCCGGGTCACGCTGATCGACGCCGCGGGGAACGTGGTGGCGACCGCGACCACTGGCGCCGACGGGGCGTACGCCTTCGGCGACCTGGACGCCGGCGAGTACGCGCTGGTCGCCAGCGGCTACCCGCCGGTGGCCACCCAGGTCACCGTCGGCAACGGCGCCGCGGCCGGCCACGAGGACGGCTTCGACGTCGAACTGCACCACCCGGAGGGGTGAGCCGCCGGCCGGTCCGCGCGCCGCGCGGACCGGCCGGGGAACCGGGTCCGGCCAGGAAGGGGGCCGTCCTGGCCGGACCGACCGGAACGCGAACGCACCGCAGGCGAGCAAGGGACAGCGAGGGACATGGACACGACGGCAGGGGCCGGGCTGCGCGGGCGGATCCGGACGAAGGACGGTTGGGCGGTGCCGCACGCCGTGGTCACCGTCACCGACATGACCGGGCAGCAGATCACCCGGGAGCCGGCGGACGCCGAGGGCGCAGTGCGCACCGCGGCGCTGCCCTCCGGGGCGTACACCGTGATCGTGACCGCCGTGGGCTACCGTCCGGCAGCCGCGACGGCGCTGGTGACGGCCGCCGGCTCGGCGGACCTGGGGACCCTCGTGCTGGCCCGAGCGGGTGGCCTGGAACTGCCCCCGCCCGGACCGTGGACGATCGACCCGGCCCACTCCGAGGTCGGCGCGGTCGCCCAGCACCTGGGCCTGTCCAGCGTGCACGGCCGCTTCACTGCCTTCGCCGGGCGGATCGACGTCGCCCAGCAGCCGCTCGCGTCCTGCGTCGAGGCCGTGATCGACGCCGCGTCGATCGACACCGGCAACGGCACCCGTGACGAGCACCTGCGCTCCGCCGACTTCCTCGACGTGGACAGGCACCCGACCGTCACCTACCGCAGCGGCTCGCTGGATCCGGTCGCCGGCGACCGGTGGACCGTGCACGGCGAGCTGACGATGCGCGGCGTCACGCGTCCCGTCGACCTGGACCTGGCCTACCTGGGCACCGGGCCGGACCCCTGGGGCGGCGTGCGCGCCGCCTTCCGCGCGACGGCCGAACTGCGCCGCGAGGACTTCGCGATGAACTGGAACCAGGTCGTCCGGGCCGGCATCGCGACCATGGGGACGACGCTCAGGGTCACCCTCGACATCCAGGCGGTCCAGGGGGCGGCCCTCCCTGCCGGGTAGCCGCGGGCCGCATAGGCTGCCGTCCATGGCTGCCAACATCGCGACCAACACCGACGTTCAACTCGAGCAGCTGCTCGAATTCGTACGACCGCGCCACCGCGCCCTGCTGCTGACCACCCGTGCCGACGGCCGCCCCCAGGGCTCGCCCGTCACCTGCGGGGTCGACGACGCGGGGCGCCTGGTCGTCTCGACCTACCCCGAGCGGGCCAAGGCCCGCAACGCCCGCCGTGACGCGCGGGCCTCGGTGATCGTCCTGTCGGACGAGTGGGACGGCCCCTGGGTGCAGATCGACGGCACCGCCGAGGTCATCGACTCCCCCGACTCGGTCGAGCCGCTGGTGGAGTACTACCGCAACATCGCGGGCGAGCACCCGGACTGGGACGAGTACCGCTCCGCCATGGTCAGGCAGGGCAAGTCCCTGGTGCGGGTGACCCCGCAGCGCTGGGGCCCGGTCGCCACGGGCGGCTTCCCGGCGCGGCTGGCCCCGAAGGACTAGCCGATCCGTTCCCCGGAGGGGCGGCGGCCCGGTGGCCGCCCACCCCCTCCGGGCGCGGTGGAGCCGGCGATCCGGGAACTGCCGGCGGGGTACCCGCGGATGCCCGCCACCGTGATCGCCGAGCGGATCGGCTGGGAACGATCGCTGTCGGTGCTGAAACGGCGGGTCCGGGAACTGCGGCCGGTCCATCAGCCGGCGGATCCGGTGTCCCGGAGTGCGTCCCGCGACCCGGGCGGGCGGCCCGGCTGCCTGGACGCGCCCCTCCGCTGCGTGGCTCGGAGCGGCGCTCCGCCCACCGAAGTGGCGAGCCCCGCACGAGCAGCGGCCCTCGGCGGGCCTCGGCGGCCCTCCGCGAGCGGCGTCGGCGCCGTCTCCGGCCGCTCGGCTCCCGCCACCCGGCCCGGCGGGGGAAGCGAAGTCCCGCAGCGTCCGCGACTGCTCCACAGCCGCGCCCCGCCTTGCGCCGATGCCGCCCGCACGTGCTCCCCCGCCGCGTCCCGGCGGTCCGCCGCCGGACGGCATGCCTCGAAGGAGCCCACCCCGCGCACGGCGCAGCCGGCGACGCAGGGCCGGGGGCGCGCGTCGCCCGGGGCGGTTCTCGTGGACACCCTGACGCGCCGCCGGGAACGCGAATGCGGGGGCCGCGGACCACGCTTTGGTACGAAGGGCGTCGAGCTGGACCTGAGACGGACTTCGCGGCGGGAGCAGACCCATGAACGACAACCAGACGCCGGCCATCGGCCGTTACGGCCTGTGGAACACCGGGCTACGCGATCCCGACCCGGCCCGCGCCTCCGAACTCGCCGAGACCGCGGCCGAACTGGAGGAACTCGGATACGGGGCCCTGTGGCTCGGCGGCAGCAGCGGCGTGGAGCACGCGGCCCCCCTGGTGGCGGCCACCTCCTCGATCACCGTGGCGACCGGCATCCTCAGCATCTGGCAGTACGAGGCCGAGGACACCGCCGCCCGCCAGGCCGCGCTCGAGGCCGCCCACCCCGGGCGCTTCCTGCTGGGCCTGGGCGTCAGCCACGGCCCCCTCGTCGAGCAGTACCGGCACCCGTACACCGCGATGACCCGCTACCTGGACGCACTGGACTCCGCCGGGGTGCCGGCCGGGAAGCGGGTACTGGCCGCGCTCGGCCCGAAGATGCTGGAACTCGCCCGGGACCGCTCGGCGGGCGCCCACCCGTACCTCGTCACCGTCAAGCACACCGCGCAGGCACGCGCCGCGCTCGGCGAAGGAGTTCTGCTGGCACCGGAGTTCACCGTCGTCCTGGAGAGCGACCCGGCCCGGGCCCGCGAGACCGCCCGGGAGATGCTGGCGTTCTACCTCGGGCTCCCCAACTACACCAACGCCTGGCTGCGTCTGGGCTTCCACGAGGACGACTTCGCCGACGGGGGCAGCGACCGCCTGGTCGACGCGCTCTTCGGATGGGGGGACGAGGATCGGGTCCGGCAGCGGATCGACGCCTACTTCGACGCGGGCGCCGACCACGTCGCCGTCCAGGTACTGCCCGCGGGTGCGGACCGCTCCGGACTGCCGCGCGAGCAGTGGCGCAGGCTGGCCGCGGTACTCGGGCCGGCCGGTCACTGAGGGCCCGACGAAGGGGAACGAACGCCCCGGCCCGGGCGTTCAGCGCCCGGCCCCGCCACGGGGCCGGGCGAGGGCGCCAGCCGCGAACCGGCCGCGGGCCCCGCCGGGCCGCCGTCCCGGGGCGACCGCACCCGGCTGCGACACCCCTCGGACGGGCCTCGAGCCATCGCGTTCCACGACCGGCCGGACGCTCCCCGCGGTCCCTCGGCGCGACCGGGGGCAACCGGAACCGGTGTCAGCCCTGCTGGGCCGCCCAGAACTCGTCCCACGAGATCTTGCCGTCGCCGTTGCCGTCGACGGCACCGATGAGGCTCTCCGCCATGCCCGCGGTCACGTTGAAGTCCCCGAGCTGCGCCATCACGCTCGCGTACTCGCTCGCCGTGATGAGCCCGTCGCCGTCGACGTCGAATCGCGTGAACGCCTTCTTGGCCGCCTCGATGTCCGCCATCGTGACCACCCCTCCTTTGTACCGGGTCCTGACTGCCCACACCCTAGCCGCCGCGGCGCCACCAGAGGCGGCGGGGCGTGGGTGGACCGGACCGGACCCCGGCCCCCGCCGACCCGAGAAGGCCGGGCTGCCCTCACCGACCCGCCCGGGGCGCGCCCTTTCCCGCCCGAGCCACCGCCCCTGCGGCCCGGTACGGGCCCGAGGTCCGTACCGCCCCGGAGCCCCCAACACCCCGGGCGCCCTGGGCCTCTTCGGAGCCCTCGGAGGCCACCGCGCACCGGCAGGACACGAACCCGCACCGCACCCGCGTGCGGAAGCGATGAGCGATCGCGCCCGGCAACCGGAAAGACCTCTGCAGCGGTCGCCCCCCGAACTACGCTGAGTCCCGGCAGCGTCCGAGGAGTTCTTCGCATCCACCTTCCCCGCACGTTCGGAGGCACCTTGAAGCTCTTGCTCACATCAGGCGGCGTGACGAACCCGAGCATCCACGCGGCGCTCGTGCAGCTCCTCGGCAAGCCGATCGCCGAGTGCCACGCCCTCTGCGTCCCGACGGCGCAGTGGGGTCACCCTCTGTGCGGACCGGCCTCGGTGCGGGGCTTCGTGGCCGCCGAACCCAGGTGGCAGCACCTGTCCGGTCTGGGCTGGGCGTCGCTCGGTGTCGTCGAGCTCACCGCGCTGCCCACCATCGGCCCGGAGCGGTGGGTCCCCTGGATCCGGGAGGCCGACGTCCTCCTGGTCGACGGCGGCGACGCGACGTACCTGTGCCACTGGATGCGGGAGTCCGGGCTCGCCGATCTGCTGCCCTCGCTCACCGACACGGTCTGGGTGGGAGTGAGTGCCGGAAGCATGGTGATGGCGCCCCGGATCGGGACGTACTTCGTCGAGTGGCCGTCCGCGCCGGACGACCGCACCCTGGGAGTCGTCGACTTCTCGATCTTCCCGCACCTGGAAGCCTTCCCGCAGAACACCCTGGCCGACGCGAAGCGGTGGGCCGAGGACATCGACGGCCCGGCCTACGCCATCGACGAACAGACGGCCATCAAGGTCGTCGACGGAGCCGTCGAGGTGGTCTCCGAAGGGCAGTGGACGAAGTTCGGGTCATAGCCGCCCGACGCCGACGTGGGGCACGTCCGCGTCTCTTGTCGCGGGGTCGCACCTGCCACTCCCGGCCACCCCGGTGCCATGCGAAGGCCGGCCCGGCGCGTCCGGCGGCAGTCGCCTGGCGACCGCGGCCGTCGAGGACGCACGGGCGGTCATCTGCAGCATGGCCAGTCAGGGCCGTTGCCGTACGCCGCTGCTGTACGCCCTGAAACGCCAGAGGCCCCGGATCGCTCCGGGGCCTCTGGCCTGCTGTGCACTCGGCAGGATTCGAACCTGCAACCTTCTGATCCGTAGTCAGATGCTCTATCCGTTGAGCTACGAGTGCTTGGCTTCCCGGCTTTTTTCTTGCCGGTCGGCGTTGCGGGAACAACATTACATGACCCGCGCCGTGAGGTGAAATCCATTAGGCACACTCGCCCTGACCTGCGAAAACGCCGGATCGGTGGCCCAGCAGGGAGCCCTGGAACGGCAGAAGCCCCGGCCGGGGGCCGGGGCTTCTGTGGAGCGGAGGCGGAGGGATTTGAACCCTCGATGGACGGTAAAGCCCAAACCGCATTAGCAGTGCGGCGCCATAGACCGGACTAGGCGACGCCTCCTGGTGCGCCCGCGCGAGCGGGTGTGTGCAGATGATGGCACAGCCCACTGGGCTGGGACCAATCGCTGACCAGATTACTAGGCCGCGTACCGCCAGGGCAAAGGCGTTGCGGCGGGTGCCGGGGCGGCGCGCCCACGATCGGGTGGATTGGCGGGCGGGGGCGGACGGGGGGAGGTAGGGACGGAGCATGCGATTGACTCGTGTGTCCCTGACCGCCGCGCTCGCGCTCGGTCTGCCGCTGACGGCGGCCGGGCCAGCCCTGGCCTGCCCCCCGGGGCCGGCCGGGCCGCCCGACGTGCTGCGGGTGACCGTGGACGACGGGGGCGGCCACGTGTCGGAGTACGACCTGCGCTGCGACCCCGTCGGCGGGACCCATCCCGAGGCGTCGAGGGCGTGCGCCCACCTGGAGCGGCTGGGTGGTCCCGTCGCGCCCTCACCCCGGGGCACGATGTGCACGATGATCTTCAGCGGCCCCCAGCGGGCGACGGTCCGCGGCAGCTGGCGCGGCCGGCCCGTGGACGCCCGCTACGACCGCAGCAACGGCTGCGAGACGGCCCGCTGGCGGCAGATGGCCCCGGTGCTGCCCGCACCCGCCGTCGCCGACGGGCCAGGTGAGCGGGGTGGCGTGTGACGCGCGGGGGTGACCGACACCACATCCGCACGGCTCGGCCACGAACCCTACTCACCCGTACGGGACATGGGTATCCGGAGCCTCGCCGCCAACCTCTGCCCGTACACTCGCTCTAGTGACATGCCCCCCGGCCGGCGGCAAGATGGGCCGCCACCGGTGGACGCCCCTTCGCGGGTGGTGGCGCGGCGGCAAGTGCGGTTTTCAGGGAGGACGCGTCTCGTGAGCAGCAGGCCATCCCGAGGCGCTGCTCGCCTCGCAGCAATACTCGACGCTCTCCCCGACGCCCTGCTGTTGGTGAACGCCAACGGGACCGTCGTCAACGCCAATTCCATCGCCCTGGAGACCTTCGAGTCGCCGGGCACCGCCCTCGTGGGCCGGGGTCTGCTCGACCTGCTGCCGGCGTTCGACGCACGGCGCATCCCGGGTTCGATGCGCCGCCCCGACGACGACGTGGGCCGCACCAGGCCGACCCGGATGGTCGCCCGGCGGACCGACGGCAGCGAGATCCCGGTGGAGGTCACGAGCGCCAACCTCGACGACGCCCGTACGCCCTTCGCCGAGACCTACAGCTACACCGGCGACGAGCTGCTGATGCTGGTCGTCCGGGACCTCACCGGAACGCTGGACACCGAGGTCGAACTCGCCCGCCAGCAGCGCCAGACCGAGATGATCCTGCGCGCGGCGAGCGAGGGGGTGATCGGCGTCGACACCGAAGGCAAGATCGTCCTGGTCAACCCCTCGGCCGCGCAGATCCTGGGCTTCCGGGCCACCGACCTCGGCGGGCAGGAGCTGCACCCGCTGGTGCACCACTCCCGTCCCGACGGCAGCCCGCTGCCGCCGGAGGAGACGCCGCTGTCGCAGACGCTGCGCTCCGGGCTGAAGCACCGGGTCCGCGGCCAGGTGCTGTGGCGCAAGGACGGGCGCTCGGTCCCCGTCGACCTGATCACGGCGCCGGTGCGGGAGGGCGACCAGCTGGTCGGCGCGGTGATGACCTTCACCGATCGCACGCGCTTCGACGCGCTCGCCGCGCGCAACGCGCAACTGCAGTCGCTGCTCGGCGACGCCCTGCGCGGGCCGCTGGACGAACTGCGGGGCGATCTCGCAGGGCTGGCCAACGACCCGGCCGGGCAGCTGTGGCCGGAGGCCAACCAGATCCTGCACCACCTCACCGCGGGCTACGCGCGGATCACCACGCTCATCGACAGCGTCCTGTCCTTCCAGCGGCTCGACCGGGGCGAGGAGAAGCTGCGCCGCGAGACGACGTCGATGGACAAGGTCGTGGCGTCCGGTGTCGAGGCGGCCGTCGAACTGATCGGCCCCGGGCGGGCCCAGTACGCCGTGCACGCGCCGCCGATCGAGGCGAGCGTGGACGCCGAGCGGATGGCGCAGGCGCTGGCCCACCTGATCGCGGACGTGGCGGGCGTCGACGCGGCCGGCAACATGCCCGTCGTGGTCGGCGGCGACTCCACGATCGTGGTCGCGGCGGCGCAGCGCGGTGACTCCGTCCGCATCGAGGTGCGCGGCCCGTACGCGGGGGACAACCCGGTCCACGTACCGGTGGCGCGAGGCATCGTGGAGAAGCACGGCGGCGTGCTCCAGACGCACGACGTGCCCGGGCAGGGCAGCGCGTACGTGATCGAGGTGCCGGTCGGCAAGGGCGGGGCGAGGACGGCGGTGCGCGAGACCCGGCGCGAGTCGGAGACGACCGTCATGCCGGTGCCGGCCGAACCGGTGCGCGGTACCGCCCCCGCCGCCGTCCAGCAGCCGCCGTCCCCGGAGCCGCCGGCTGTTCCCGCCCCGCAGCAGCCCCGGCCGGCCGCGTCGGTGGCGGCCCCGGTCTCCGTCACGGCGCCCGGTGCCGCGGTCGCGTTGCCGGCGGCGCCCACCAGCGACGCGCCGACCCCCACCGGCCGGCGTCGTGCCCTGCGGCGGCCGGAGGAGCCGCAGTCCCAGCCCCAGGCGCAGCCCGCGCTGCCTCCGGCTCCCGGCCCTGCCACGGCGGAAGAGCAGCCCAGCGGCCGCCGGGCCCGCCGCGTGCCCCCGCAGGCGCCGCAGCCCGGGTTGGTGCCCGCGCTGCCGGAGGCGCCCGCGCCGGAGCAGGGCACGGCAGGCAACGGCCGGCGTGCGCGCCGGGCCGCCGATCCGCATGCGTCCGCGACGCCGGAACTTCCCGCACTGCCGGCCGCCCCCTCGGTCCCGGCCGCCCCGGCGACCGAGTGGCCTGAGGCGCAGGGTTCGGCCCGCCGCCCGCGCGGCATCGTGGAGAACACCCCGCGCCCGTCGGCGATCGTCGACCCGCGGCGGCTTCCCCCGCCCACCCCGGCGCAGCAGCCGGAACCACCGGCCGTCGAGCCGCCGCTGATCCCCGAGCAGACGCAGCGCGGTCCGCAGCCGCAGCCCGCGGCGCCGCCGCAACCGGTCGCACCGCCGCAGCCGCAGCCGATGGTCCCGCCCCAGGGACTCGCGCACGCGCAGCCGCAGTCCGAGGCGCAGGCCGCGCGCAGTGGCGGCGGCACGCACGGCCGGGCGGCGATCAGCGTGCGCACCCTGGGCCAGGGCGTCTCCTTCACCCAGCAGATCAACGAGCAGGTCGCCCAGCCGTCGAACGGCTCCGGGAGGCGCCGGAAGCTGGCCACGCCCGTGGAGTCCGAGCCGGCGCAGTCCGCCGCGGCCGCCGCGCCCATCGCGGTGCCCCCAGCGCCCCCGGCGCCCATCGCGGTGCCCGCCGCCGGCGACGTCGCGGAGACCCCCGGCCGGGCGTACGCCATAGGCGCTCCCACGGAGGCCACCGAGGGCCCCGAGCCGCTCGACGGTCCCAACGGCGCCGTCGACGTCACGGAGGAGAGCTCCCACGAGCCCGGTGCCGTCCTGAGCGAGCCGCGCCGGCTGCTGGTGTGGCCCGAACCAGATGTCGCCACCCGCCAGGCGCTGACGGACCGCGGCTACCACCCGGTCGTCGTCCGCTCCCGCGAGGAGGTCGACGCGCAGGTCGCCGAACCGCCCGCCGCGCTCTTCGTGGACCCGCTCACCGGCCCCATCACCCGGACCGCCCTGGAGTCGCTGCGCCAGGCCGCGGCGCAGGCAGAGGTGCCGGTGCTCGTCACGGCCGGCCTCGGGCAGGCCACCCGCGAGGCCGCGTACGGGGCCGACCCCGCCGTGCTCCTGAAGGCGCTGGCGCCGCGGGACAGCGAGCAGCACCCGCCGCGGGTGCTGCTCATCGAGGCCCACACGCCGATCGCTCAGGCCTTCACCGCGACGCTGGAGCGGCGCGGTATGCACGTCGCGCACGCCCGGTCCGAGGCGGACGCGATGACGCTCGCCGCGCAGATGCACCCGAACCTCGTGGTGATGGACCTGATGCTCATCCGCCGCAGGCGGCAGGGCATCATCGACTGGCTGCGCGCGAACGGCCGGCTGGAGCGCACCCCGATGGTCGTCTACACCGCGGTCGACATCGACCCCGCGGAGCTGCCCCGGTTGACGTCCGGCGAGACGGTCCTCTTCCTCGCGGAGCGCTCGACCAGCGCGGACGCGCAGGGACGCATCGTCGACATGCTCGGCAAGATCGGCTCCTGAGGACCCGGCGGGCGCGGCGGGCGCGGCCCCGGACGTGCTCCGCCCGCTGCCGCGGTGACCCGGTCCGGTCGGCCCGCGGGAAGTGGCGGTCCGCGGGCCCCGGGGGGACACCCCCGGGGCCCGCGTCCGCGTGCACCGTGCCGCGTCGTCAGGCGAGCTCGGTGACGTCCAGTTCTCCGGCCGCGTACCGGCCGCGGATCACCTTCTTGTCGAACTTGCCGACCGAGGTCTTCGGGACCGCCGGGATGACGGCCCAGCGCTCGGGCAGCTGCCAGCGGGGGACCCTCTCGCCGAGGAAGGCCCGCAGTTCCTCGTAGCCGACCGTGCTGCCGTCCCTGAGGACGACCGTGGCGAGCGGACGTTCACCCCAGCGCTCGTCGGGTACGGCCACCACCGCGGCCTCGGCGACGGCCGGGTGGGCCATGAGAGCGTTCTCCAGCTCGACGGAGGAGATCCACTCTCCGCCGGACTTGATGACGTCCTTCGAGCGGTCGGTGAGCGTCAGGTAGCCGTCGTGGGTGATGGTGCCGACGTCCCCGGTGCGCAGCCAGCCGTCGGGACTGAACTTGTCGGCGGGGCGCAGCACTTCGGCGTCGGCGCCGCCGTAGTACGCCGCGGCGACCCACGGCCCGCGGACCTCCAGTTCGCCCG
Organism: Streptomyces sp. ME19-03-3; assembly: GCA_033793685.1. GTDB lineage: Bacteria > Actinomycetota > Actinomycetes > Streptomycetales > Streptomycetaceae > Actinacidiphila. Next base: position 128,487 of record JARAXD010000020.1, read on the forward strand.
CGGACGCCCCGTCCCACGGCAGCACCTCGCCGGACGGGCCGACCAGCCGGGCCTCCACGGAGGCGGGGAAGCGGCCCTGGGTGATCCGGTACGGCCACTGCTCCTCCTCGGTGAGGCCGGCCGGCGGGTGGGCCATGGTGCCCAGCGGGGAGGTCTCGGTCATGCCCCAGGCGTGGAGCAGGCGGACCCCCAGCTTGTCGTACGCCTCCATCAGGGAGGGCGGACAGGCGGAGCCGCCGATGGTGACGCGGCGCATGCTGCTGATGTCACGCGGCTCGGCGGTGAGTTCGGCGAGCAGGGCCTGCCAGATGGTGGGGACGGCGGCGGCGTGCGTGGGACGCTCGCTCTCGATCATCTCGGCGAGCGGGCCGGGCTGCAGGAAGCGGTCGGGCATCAGCATGTTGATGCCGGTCATGAAGGTGGCGTGCGGCAGGCCCCAGGCACCCACGTGGAACTGCGGGACCACGACCAGGGTGGTGTCGGCGTCGGTCAGTCCCATCGACTCGGTCATGTTCGTCTGCAGGGAGTGCAGGTAGATCGAGCGGTGCGAGAACAGCACGCCCTTGGGATCGCCTGTGGTGCCGGAGGTGTAGCACATGGCGGCGGCGGAACGCTCGTCGAGCTCGGGCCAGTCGTAGTGGTCCGGGCGGCCGTCGAGCAGGGACTCGTAGGTGTGCAGCGTGGGCCGGCAGCCCTCCAGCGGCGAGGTGTCGCCGGGGCCGACGACGACCACGTGCTCGACCGACTCCATGGCCGGCAACAGCGGTGCCAGCAGCGGGATCAGGGTGCCGTTGACAAGGATCACCCGGTCGGCGGCGTGGTTGGCGATGAAGACCAGCTGATCGGCGGGGAGCCGGAGGTTGAGCGTGTGGAGGACCGCCCCCATGCAGGGGATCGCGAAGTACGCCTCGACGTGCTCGGCGTTGTTCCACATCAGGGTCGCGACGCGGTCGTCGCGCCGGACTCCGAGCTCGTCGCGCAGCGCGTGCGCGAGGCGGGCGGCGCGGGACCCGATCTCAGCGAACGAGCGGCGCCGCGGCTCCCCTTCGCCGGTCCAGGTCGTGACCTGCGACCGGCCGTGGACCGTCGAGCCGTGGGTCAGGATCCGGGACACCAGCAGGGGAACGTCCTGCATCGTGCTGAGCACCGGGCGCCTCCTCGTTGAAGCGGCTAGGAGTGGGCGGGTTGGTGCTGCGATTCTGCTGGCATACCGCGCGGTATGTCACTACCCCCGGCACAATTCGGGGTCCTCGCGGAGTTTTCCCAGGGCCCGCGACACCGCGCTCTTGACCGTGCCCACCGACACCCCGAGCGCCTCGGCGGTCTGCACCTCGCTCATGTCCTCGTAGTACCTGAGCACCACCATCGCCCGCTGACGGGCCGGCAGCCGGGCGATCGCGCGCAGCAGCGCGTCGCGCTGGGCCTGGCGCTCGGCCTCGTCGGTCCCGGTCCCGGCGTGGCCCTGCGGTTCGGGCAACTCGTCGGTCGCGTACTCCTCGAGCCGCCGCCTGCGCCACTGCGAGGTGCGCGTGTTGACCAGCGTCCGGCGCACGTAGCCGTCCAGCGCCCGGTGGTCGGCTATCCGGTCCCACGCCAGGTACGTCTTGGCCAGGGCGGTCTGCAGCAGGTCCTCGGCGTCGCAGGGGTCGGCGGTGAGCGAGCGCGCCGTCCTCAGCAGCGCCGGGCGCTTGGCCCGGACGTAGCGGGTGAACTGGGCCTGCGAGGCACTGGGGCACACGGGCGTGGTCATGGCTCCACGCTAGGAGCCGGTCCCGGTGCGGGGGATCCGCCGCAGGTGCCGGAACGAGGTCACCCTGAAGTCGTAGGACGGGGGCCTGCCCCACCTCCGGAGGGCTGAGTCCGGGCCCGCCGCCCCTACGGGTCACCGGCGGGGACGGCGGCTTCACGTCCCGCGCGCGCCGCGTCATCCGACGACGGCCACCGGACCGTCCACCCGGTTGCGGTCGATCGCGAGCCGCCGGCCGCCGTGCTTCTCGCGCACACTCCCCGAGTACTGGTGGATGCGGCCGTGCGGGTGCCAGGCGTCCCGGTCCAGGACGGGTTCGCCGCGCACGGCGGGCTTGCCCTGCCAGCGGGCGAACCAGACGGCGCGCGGCAGGTCGTCGTAGCCCTCCCGCCGGGCGCGCTCGACGTGCCGGATACCGGACTCCGAACTGCTGTAGAGGCCGGGCAGATAGCCGGCGTCGTCGACCTCGCGGTCCCAGCCGCGGATGAAGTCGAGGGTCTGGTCGGCGCAGCGGGCGTTCCCGACGTTGTACGCCTCCATGTCGAGGTAGAGCGCGCTGCCCGGCGCGAAGCCCAGGGCGGCGGCCCTGCGTACGGCGTCCCAGGCCTCGCTCGCGCCCTGGTCCCAGGGGTCGTCGGTGTCCATCCGGTGGTTGCGCAGGTGCCGGCCGCGTACGCAGGGCGACTGCGAGCCCACGTAGATCGGCAGGATGCGCCAGCCCATCCGGTGCACCGAACGCACCCAGGTGCGGTTGAGGTGGCGCTGGGTGCGGCAGGCACGGGCGCGGCCGCCGTAGTAGACGCCTACGGCACGGTACTTGGAGCGCAGCCAGGCGCGCATCGTGGACAGCGGCGGTGTCCGGCAGGTGTCGAAGCCGTAGCCGCGGTAGACCCGGGCCGGTGCGCCCGCGGAGGGGGTGCGCTCGTCGCCGCCGAGGCCGTAGGGGAGCTCCAGGCCGTCGAGGAGGCCGGTGCCGCCGAAGCCGTACGGGCCGTCGTCACCGGCGTCGCCGGGCACCCGGTACGTCCGGTACGTCCGGGCCGAGGCCGGCGCGGCAGCCGTCACCGCAGCCCGTTCGGCGGCCGGCCCGGCGGGGCGCGGCACGAGGGCCTCGGCCGCGGTGGGACCGGCCAGCAGGCAGGCAAGCACCATCACCACGATCGCGCCGTGCCGGACGATCGGCCTGTGTTCGCGCATGCGCCGAGTGAACGCGGGCTGTGGCCGGGAACCGGGGGAGCCACGCCCCCCGTGTCAGTCGTACGCAGCAGCGCCCGGCCCCGGATGGGCCGCCGCCGCACGCCGGGACCGGTCGGCACGCCCCGCGCTCGGTAGGGTTCGGCGCCCGGCGGGCGCACCGCCTCGGGGCGTTGAGCAGGGCCGTGCCCGAGCGGCGAATGTTGTCCACACCCTGTGGACAACCTCCGCGCATGACTGCGCGACGGCAGTGTGATCGCCGTCGCGCAGTCGACCCTTCAGCCTTCGGCCCGTCCCGGCGGCGGGCCGGTCAGCTCACCACATGGGCCCGAAGTGGATGTTCAGTGTCGGCTGGTTGACGGTGGTGAAGGCCGAGCCGACCACGCTGGCCGTGCTGTTCTGATTGGAGGCCCCCGCCCCGGTCGCCGCCTGCTGCGTGGTCGTCACCGTCCCGAAGTTGTCGCGGCCCACGTTGCCGCCGCTGTTGCTCACCACCGTCGCGTTGGAGGTGCCGCCGGCCACGGCGCCGTTGTCGGCCACCGCCGTGCCGGCGAACAGGGCCGCCGCCAGGGGCAGTGCGGCCAGGGTGGCCAGGACTCGGGCGGTACGGATGCTTGCCACGTGTTTGCCTCCGAGGAGTGGATACGAGGTGCGCGGTGCGGTCGGCCGACCGCACCGCCGGCTCTGCGACGTCGCCGCAACCAGAGTTGCCCAGCGCCATGGCGGACAAGCCGGACGTCAGGCCCTTTCGCTCGCAAGCGTGACGATCTGT
>JARAXD010000021.1:0-120267 GCA_033793685.1 Streptomyces sp. ME19-03-3
TGCGGAGAACTTCGCGGTGATCGAGGCGTTGGCGGATTCGCTGGGTGCGGCGGTGGGTGCGTCGCGTGCGGCGGTGGACGCGGGTTGGTATCCGCATGCTCATCAGGTGGGTCAGACGGGTAAGTCGGTGTCGCCGCAGTTGTATGTGGCGGCGGGGATCTCGGGGGCGATCCAGCACCGGGCGGGGATGCAGACGTCGAAGACGATCGTGGCGGTGAACAAGGATCCGGAGGCGCCGATCTTCGAGTTGGCTGACTACGGGGTGGTGGGTGATCTGTTCCAGGTCGTGCCGCAGTTGACCGAGGAGGTCATCGCCCGCAAGGGCTGACCCGCCCCCGCGCCGGCCCCGACCGGACCGGAGCCCCGTGACGCCCCCACCGGCACCACGGGGCTCCCGGCCTTCCCCGGGTCGTTGACGCTGCGAAGGAGCGGAGGTTAGCGTCGCTTCAACGATGTGTTGAAGACCGGGAGGGTGCCGGATGGCGCAGCACGAGACGGTCCGCACCTCGCTCGCCGACGCCGTACGGCAGGACATCAGCGCTTCGCTCGCGGCCGTCGACGCCGAACTCGCCCGCCGCTACCCCGGGGACCCCGGCACTCGGCAACCCGTACACACCGTCTACGTCGCCGCCGACGCCTTCGGCGCCGACACCGTGCGCAGCTGGGGCGACCGCGCCCTCGCCGCCCTGGACGAGCACGCTCCCGACGCGGAGCGGCTCGCCGCGGCGCTCGGGCTGCCGCGCGAACTGGCCGCACCCGTCCACGACCGCGTCCGGGCCAAGCTGCGCCACGAACCGGTGGAGGACCTGCGCATCGACTTCGAGGACGGCTACGGCCACCGGCCCGATGCGGAAGAGGACGCGGCGGCCGCCGGCGCCGCCCGTGTCGTGGCGGGAGCCGTCGCGGACGGCACCGCGCCCCCGTACGTCGGCATCCGCATGAAGGGTATGGAGGCCGCCGTCCGCGACCGCGGCATCCGCACGCTGGACGTCTTCCTCACCGGCCTGCTGGAGGCCGGCGGCCTGCCCGGCGGCCTGGTGCTGACCCTGCCCAAGGTCACCTTCCCGCAGCAGGTGACGGCGTTCGTCCGGCTTGCCGAGGAGTTCGAGAAGGCGCGCGGACTGCGGGCGGGACGCCTGAGCTTCGAGATCCAGATCGAGACCACCCAGTCCATCGTGGGTCCCGACGGCAGGGCCACGGTGGCCCGGCTGATCGACGCGGCCGAGGGCCGGGTCACGGGCCTGCACTACGGGACCTTCGACTACAGCGCCGCCTGCGGGGTCAGCGCGGCGTACCAGTCCCTGGACCATCCGGTCGCGGACCACGCGAAGGCCGTCATGCAGGCCGCCGCCGGCGGCACGGGCGTGCGGCTCTCCGACGGCTCCACCAATGTGCTGCCCGTCGGCCCCGGCCCTCAGGTCCACGAGGCCTGGCGGCTTCACTACAACCTGGTCCGCCGGTCCCTGGCCCGCGCCTACTACCAGGGCTGGGACATGCACCCCGCCCATCTGCCGACGCGATACGCGGCGGTCTACGCCTTCTACCGTGAGGGCCTGGACGCGGCCGCGGGCCGGCTCGCGGCATACGTCGCCAAGGCCGGCGGCGACATCATGGACGAACCCGCCACCGCCCGGGCCCTGAGCGGCTACCTGCTGCGCGGACTCGACTGCGGGGCGGTGGACCACGCCGAGGTCGCGGCCGCCACGGGACTGACCCGTGCCGACCTCGACGCCCTCGCGGGCCGGGCCCCCGGCGCCGGCGTCTGAGGACCCCCGTGTGAAAGCGTCCGGCCCGGCCCCCTGGGGGACCGGGCCGGACATCCTGGCGAGGCGGACGGTCAGACGAGGTCGAACCGGTCGAGGTCCATGACCTTCGCCCACGCCGCGACGAAGTCGGTCACGAACTTGCCCTGTGCGTCGTCGCTCGCGTAGACCTCCGCGAGCGCGCGCAGCTCGGAGTTGGAGCCGAAGACGAGGTCGGCGCGGGTGCCGGTCCACTTGACCTCGCCGGTCGCGGTGTCACGGCCCTCGAAGGTGGACTGGTCCTCGGAGGTCGCCTTCCAGGACGTGCCCAGGTCGAGCAGGTTGACGAAGAAGTCGGTGCTCAAGGACCCGGGCCTGGCGGTGAAGACGCCGTGCGACGACTGTCCGTGGTTCGCGCCCAGGACGCGCAGACCGCCGACGAGGGCCGTCATCTCGGGGGCGCTGAGGGTCAGCAGGTTCGCCCTGTCGAGCAGCAGGTACTCGGCCGGGAGACGGTTGCCCTTGCCCAGGTAGTTGCGGAACCCGTCGGCGGTCGGCTCGAGCGCGGCGAAGGACTCCACGTCCGTCTGGTCCTGCGCGGCGTCCACCCGGCCCGGCGTGAAGGGCACCTCCACGGGGTGACCGCCGTCCGCGGCGGCCTTCTCGACGGCGACGCAACCGCCGAGCACGATCAGGTCCGCCAGCGAGATCCGCTTGCCACCGGACTGCGCCGCGTCGAAGGACTCCTTGATGCCCTCCAGGGTGCGCAGGACCACGGCGAGCTGGTCGGGGTCGTTGGCCTCCCAGCCGCGCTGCGGCTCCAGACGCACGCGAGCGCCGTTGGCGCCGCCGCGCTTGTCGCTGCCGCGGAAGGTCGATGCCGAGGCCCAGGCGGCGGACACCAGCTGCGGGACGGTCAGGCCCGAGGCGAGGACCTGCTCCTTCAGGGCGGCGACGTCGGCGGCGTCGACCGCCTCGTGCGTCCGCGCGGGAAGCGGATCCTGCCACAGCAGGGTCTCGGACGGGACCTCGGGACCGAGGTAGCGCACGACCGGGCCCATGTCGCGGTGGGTCAGCTTGAACCACGCGCGGGCGAAGACGTCTGCGAACTCGTCGGGGTTCTCCAGGAACCGCCGCGAGATCTGCTCGTAGACCGGGTCGACCCGGAGGGCGAGGTCCGTGGTCAGCATCGTGGGGGCGTGGCTCTTGGCGGCGTCGTGCGCGTCGGGGATGGTCCCCGCGCCGGCACCGTCCTTCGCCACCCACTGGTTGGCGCCGGCGGGGCTGGTCGTCAGCTCCCACTCGTAGCGGAAGAGGTTCTCGAAGAAGCCCATGCCCCAGCGGGTGGGGGTACTGGTCCAGGTGACCTCGAGACCGCTGGTGATCGCGTCGGCGCCCTTGCCGGTGCCGTAGGTGTTCCGCCAGCCGAGACCCTGCTCCTCCATGGGAGCGGCCTCGGGGTCGGGGCCGACGTTGTCGGCCGGCCCGGCGCCGTGGGTCTTGCCGAAGGTGTGGCCGCCGGCGATGAGGGCGACGGTCTCCTCGTCGTTCATCGCCATCCGGCGGAAGGTCTCACGGATGTCGCGCGCGGCGGCGATCGGGTCCGGGTTGCCGTTGGGGCCCTCGGGGTTGACGTAGATCAGCCCCATCTGGACGGCGCCGAGCGGGTTCTCCAGTTCCCGGTCGCCCGTGTAGCGCTGGTCGCCGAGCCAGGTGGACTCGGGGCCCCAGTAGACGTCCTCCTCCGGCTCCCAGACGTCCTCGCGGCCGCCGGCGTAGCCGAAGGTCTCGAAGCCCATCGACTCCAGCGCGACGTTGCCGGTGAGGATCATGAGGTCGGCCCACGAGATGCTCTGGCCGTACTTCTTCTTCACCGGCCAGAGCAGGCGGCGGGCCTTGTCGAGGTTGCCGTTGTCCGGCCAGCTGTTGAGAGGGGCGAAACGCTGCTGACCGGCGCCCGCACCGCCGCGGCCGTCGCTGATGCGGTAGGTGCCCGCGCTGTGCCACGCCATGCGGATCATGAACGGGCCGTAGTGGCCGAAGTCAGCCGGCCACCAGTCCTGGGAGGTCGTCAGCACCTCGAGGATGTCCTGCTTGACCGCCGCGAGGTCGAGGGCCTTGAACGCCTCGGCGTAGTCGAAGTCCTCACCGAGGGGGTTCGCCACCGCCGGGTTCGTGGCGAGGATCTTCAGGTTCAGCCGCTCCGGCCACCACTGCCGGTTTCCGCCGCCCTGTGTCGGGTGCGGGGCGCGTCCGTGCGCGACGGGGCAACCGCCCACACCCTCCGTCTTGGGGTCGGTGACGATCGCTTCATGGTTCTCAGACATGGGAATCCTTCCGGACCTGGCGGATCACGGTGCTCAGGACTGCGGGCCGTCGGACGCGTTCGGGCGGTGGCCGCAGCGGTGGGCGCTGGGCGGCCTCATGGGCGGCGTGGGGCGGAGGGGTGCCGGACCGGTCACCGCGATGCGACGCGCGCGCCCCTGACATGCAGGCGGCACCGCGCGGCTGCTCGGCGGTGATCCCGTCACGTCTCTCTCTTCTGCCGTACTGGGGCTTCTGCCGTACTGGGGTCTTCCCGTCCCTTGGCTGGCGCCGGAACCGATCCTACGATGGACACAGTCCAAGTCAAGAAGACCGTCAGTTCCCTAGGCAATCAGAACCCGGACGCGTCCACGGGTTGCGTTCCGGGCGTCCACCGAGCTGGATGGGTGAGCAGACATGAGCGACCTGCTGGAGCGACTGCGCGGGCGCGGCTGGCGCATGACGTCCCAGCGGCGCGTCGTCGCGGAGGTCCTCGACGGCGACCATGTGCACCTCACGGCCGACGAGGTGCACGCCCGCGCCGCACGGCTGCTTCCCGAGATCTCCCGGGCGACCGTGTACAACACCCTGGGCGAACTGGTCCTGCTCGGTGAGGTCATGGAGGTCTCCACCGACGGCCGGGCCAAGCGCTACGACCCCAATGCGCACCGCCCGCACCAGCACCTGGTGTGCTCCCGGTGCGGCACCGTGCGCGACGTTCACCCGACCGGGGACCCGCTGGCCGACCTTCCGCCCGCGGAGCGGTTCGGATTCACGGTCTCCCAGGCAGAGGTCACATACCGCGGCCTGTGCCCGTCCTGCGCCTGAGTACACCGCCGGTGCTCGGCGTGCGCCTGGTCCGCCGGTGACGAAACCGCGAACGCGGGGCGCGGCCGAGGCCGGCGTGTCGCCGCCTCGGCCCTGGGAGCCGGCCGCGAGGTGGGCGCCGCCGGCCCGCGACGCTCCGTGGACCGTGCGCGTGGTGCGTTCCGCGCCGCCGCCGCCGCCGTGGCCGGTGCCGTGACGACGCTGGGCCCCGGCCGCGGGTAGCCCGCGACGGGTCGCCGTGGGCGCCTGCAGGAGCCACGCGAGCAGGTACGGCCGTTACGGCACCGGCGGGAGCTCGCCGGAACCGCGCGGGATCAGCCGGCAGGGGAGTTCGACCCGCTTGGGGGCGCCGGCGGAGCCGCCGAGCCGCTGGAAGAGCAGGCCGGCCGCGGTACGTCCGAGCTGCCCGGGATCCTGGGCGACGACGGTGACCGCGGGACGCAGCAGGTCGGCGAGCTCGAAGTCGTCGAAGCCGACGAGGGCGACCACGCTGGGCCGGTCGGCCAGGACCCGCACCGCGGTCACGGTGATCCGGTTGTTGCCGGCGAACAGGGCGGTGACCGGCTCGGGGCCGCTGAGCATGGACTCCACGGCCGCACGGACGCGGCCGGGGGCGGTCGGCCCGCACGATACCCAGCTCTCGTGGACGGGAAGCCCGGCGGCGTCCATCGCCTCGCGGTAGCCCCGGAGGCGCTCGGCCGCGGTGTGGATGCGCGGGAGGTCGCCGATGAAGCCGATGCGACGGTGGCCGTGGGCGATGAGATGGGCCACGCCCTCGCGGGTGCCTCCGGCGTTGTCGCTGAGGACCACGTCCGCGTCGATGCCGCCCGCGGGGCGGTCGACGAAGACGGTGGCGACACCGGCGGCGATCTCCGGCTCGAGGTAGCGATGGTCCTCGCTGGCGGGCACGACGACCAGCCCGTCGACACGCCGGGCGCAGAAGGCGAGCACCAGTTCCTGCTCGCGGTCGGCGTCCTCGGCGCTCGATCCGGTGAACAGCAGCGTCGAGTGCGCCCGCGCCAGGTCCTCGACGGCACGGCTGAGCGGGGAGTAGAAGGGGTCGGCGAGGTCCTCGAGGACCAGCGCGATGCTGGCCGTACGGCCCTTGCGAAGCAGCCGCGCGCTGTCGTTGCGGCGGAATCCGAGGGCGTCGATGGCCGCCTGGACACGCGAGATGGTGTCCTCGGTGACGCCCGGCTCCTCGTTGACGACACGCGACACCGTCTTCAGGCCGACACCGGCCCGGGCCGCGACATCCTTCATGGTGGGGCGGGCGGTGCGCGGAATATCGGTCACGCCGTGATCCTATGGGCTGGACAACGTTGTCAACAAAGGGCGACACTACGCCCATGCCGTTCGAGAGCTCTGCACAGTCCATCGTCCCGCCGTCGGGTGCCGCCGCGGCGGGTCCGCTGATCGCCGCAGTGGACATCGGGGGCACCAAGATCGCGGGTGCCCTGGTGGACGCCGGCGGCGCCTTGGTGGTGCGCGTGCAGCGCCCGACACCGGCCGACCGGGACGCGGCGACGGTGATGCGATCGCTCGCGCAGGTGCTGGCCGGGCTGCGGGAGTCCGCGGACTGGCCGCGGGTGGTCGCGGTGGGCATCGGCAGCGCCGGGCCGATCGACGCTTCGCGCGGCACGGTGAGCCCGGTGAACATCGCGGCCTGGCGGGACTTCCCGGTGGTCGCCCAGGTCGGCGAGCGGGTCGGCGGGCTGCCGGTCGTGCTCACCGGCGACGGCATCGCGATCACCGCGGCGGAGCACTGGCGGGGGGCGGCCCGCGGGCACGACAACGCGCTGTGCATGGTGGTGTCGACCGGCGTGGGCGGCGGCCTGGTGCTCGGCGGCAAACTCCACCCGGGCCCGACGGGCAACGCCGGGCACATCGGCCACATCAGCGTCGACCTCGACGGCGACGTGTGCCCCTGCGGCAGTCGTGGCTGCGTCGAGCGATTGGCCAGCGGGCCGAACATCGTCCGGCGGGCACTGGAGTCCGGCTGGCGCCCCGCGCACGGCGAGGAGTCCGATGCCGCCGCCGTCGCCCGGGCTGCCCGCGACGGCGACGCCCTCGCTCTGGCCTCGTACGACCGCGCGGCGCAGGCGCTGGCCGCGGGCATCGCCGCGACGGCCACGCTGGTGGAGATCGACGTGGCGGTGATCGGCGGCGGTGTCGCGGGTGCGGGCCCGCTGCTCTTCGAACCCCTCCGCGCGCATCTGCGCCGGTACGCCACGCTGTCGTTCGCCTCCGGGGTGCGGGTCGTTCCCGCCGTGCTCGGCACGGACGCCGGCCTGGTCGGCGCGGCGGCCGCGGCGGCGCAGGCGCTGCGGCTGGAGGCCTTCGCGACCGGGGCTCAGTAGCGCTCGGTCACGGCGCGAACGCGCCGGCACTGCCACACCGTGATGCACCTCTGACCGGGACGGGACGGCTGCGGCCGGCCCGCTGCGCCGTGGACGACGGCTCGCCGCAGCGCCGGACCGCAGCCGGCCGAGGACTCCGACGGCCGCGACGGACGCCGGGGCATCACCCGAGGGCCGCTCCAGGCCGGATGGTCTCCACCGTTGAACCGCGAACCGGCGGCGGTCCGGTCGTTCGTGGGTCGGGACGGGGCCGGCACCCCTGCTGCACGTGCCTGAGTGACGGTGCGAGGGGGCCCGGCACGGCCTTGCGGGGGAGCCGGTCGGCCGAGGACCGCGGAGCCCGCCGCGCGGCCGGGCCGGCGGCGTCGCGTGCGGCTTGCCGTCGGCGCCCTTGGGACCGCGGGTGCCTGCCACCCCGCGCGTTTGCCGACGCCGATGATCCGGGCAATTCGTAGGGGGCTACCGGGCTACGGAAGAGGGGGCACCGTGATCGTCTGGCTCAACGGCACGTTCGGCGCGGGGAAGACCACTGCGGCACGCGAACTGCTCGAACTGTTGCCGGGCAGCGTGCTCTACGATCCGGAACTCATCGGCGGCGGCCTGCGGCTGATGCTGCCGCAGAAACGGTTGGGCGAGGTCTGCGACTACCAGGAACTGCCCGCCTGGCGGCGGTTGGTCGTCGACACCGCCGCCGCGCTGCTCGCCGAGGTGGGCGGGGGCCCGCTGGTGGTGCCGATGACCCTGCTGCGTCAGGAGTACCGGGACGAGATATTCGGTGGGCTGGCGGCCCGCCGGATCACGGTGCGGCACGTACTGTTGCACGCCGAGGAAACGATTCTGCGGGAGCGCATCGACCAGCGCGCCGACATCCCGGACGACGCCGAGGCCGGCGCGGGCATCCGTGCCTGGTGCCTGGACCACCTGCCCGCGTACCGGGAGGCGCTGCCCTGGCTCACCGCTGACGCCCACGTGGTCGACACCGCGGGCCAGGCCCCGCGCACTACGGCCGAACGGATCGCCGAGGCGATACGTGAGGGCGCGGGTGCCTGCGACATCGTGCAGACCCCCGAACCGACCGCCGAGACCCTCGCGGCAGGCGTGCTCCTCTTCGACGAGCACGACCGGGTGCTGCTGGTCGACCCGACCTACAAGCCCGGCTGGGAGTTCCCCGGGGGGGTCGTCGAGCCGGGTGAGCCGCCCGCCCGGGCCGGTATGCGGGAGGTCGCCGAGGAACTCGGCCTGCGGCTGCCCTCGGTGCCCCGCCTGCTGGTCGTCGACTGGGAGCCGCCGCTGCCGCCCGGGTTCGGCGGCCTGCGGCTGCTCTTCGACGGCGGGCGGCTGCCGGCGGCGGACGCCGAACGCCTGCTCCTGCCCGGCGCCGAGTTGCGGGGCTGGCGCTTCGCGACGGAGGACGAGGCCGCCGCCATGCTGCCGCCGGTCCGGCACACCCGGCTGCGCTGGGCGCTGCGGGCGCGCGAGCGGGCCACCGTGCTCAACCTCGAGGCCGGAGTGCCCGTGGGCGGTTGAGGGGCGACCGGCGCCACCCGGCCGCCCACGTGCTCAGACCGCCTTGGCGGCGTACTTCTGCAGGAAGATCGCCTCGGTGAGCGAGAGCTTCTCCAACTCCGCGGGGGAGACGCTCTCGTTCACCGCGTGAATCTGCGCCTCCGGCTCGCTCAGACCGATGAGCAGGATCTCGGAGTCGGGGTAGAGCGTCGCCAGGGTGTTGCAGAGCGGGATCGAGCCGCCCATGCCCGCGATCTCCATCTGGGTGCCGTACGCGGCGTGCATCGCCTCGGCCATGGAGGCGTACGCCGGGCTGGAGGTGTCCGCGCGGAAAGGCTGGCCGCTGCCCACCTGGGCGGCCTCCACGCGGGCGCCCCAGGGAGCGGCCGCCTCCAGGTGGGCGATCAGCAGCTTGGCCGCCTCCTCGGCGTCCACGCCCGGCGGGACCCGCAGACTGACCTTGGCCCCCACGGTGGCCTGCACGGAAGGAGTGGCGCCGACCACGGGAGGCGCGTCGATGCCGATGACGGTGACCGACGGGCGGGCCCAGATGCGGTCGGCGACCGTGCCGGTGCCCATCAGGTCCACGCCGTCGAGCACCTTGGCGTCGGCGCGGAAGTCCCTCTCGGCGTACTGCAGCCCGTCCCAGGCCGCGTCGGCGGTGAGGCCGGTCACGGTCGCGGCGCCGGAGTCGTCGTGGAGGGTGTGCAGGATGCGGACCAGGGCGGCCAGCGCGTCCGGCGCGGCGCCGCCGAACTGGCCGGAGTGCAGGTTGCCCTCCAGGGTGGTCACCTTGACGTCGACCAGCGCCATGCCGCGCAGGGTGGCCGTCACGGTCGGCAGGCCGACGCGGAAGTTCCCGGAGTCGCCGATGACGATGGCGTCCGCGGCGAGCAGCTCCGGGTGCTCCTCCGCGTAGCGCTCCAGGCCGCCGGTGCCCTGCTCCTCCGAGCCCTCGGCGATGATCTTCACCCCGACCGGGACCCCGCCGTTCTCGCGCAGCGCGCGCAGCGCGGTGAGATGCATGATCAGGCCGCCCTTGCAGTCGGCCGCACCACGCCCGTACCAGCGGCCGTCGCGCTCCGTCAGCTCGAACGGCGGCGACAGCCAGCCGGCCTCGTCCAGCGGCGGCTGCACGTCGTAGTGCGCGTACAGCAGCACGATGGGGGCCCCCTGCGGGCCGGGCAGGTAGCCGTACACCGACTGCGTGCCGTCCGGGGTGTCCAGCAGGGCCACGTCCTCGAAACCCTCCGCGCGCAGGGTGTCGGCGATCCAGGAGGCGGCCCGTTCGCACTCGCTCTTGGGGAACTGCCGCGGATCCGCCACCGAGCGGTACGACACCAGTTCGGCCAGCTCGGTCCGGGCTCGCGGCATCAGGGCGGCGACGGTTGCGGCGAGTGGTGCGGCGGGCATGGGCGCTCCTGGGTGGGACTGGTCGAACCCGATGTTCGCGGGCTGGTGGTCGTGATCGATGGTGCCACAGGCGGCCTCGCTCATCCCGCGGATTAGTATGCGGCTGAGCAGGGGCGACGTCATTCGGCGGGTCGAACGGGAGCGGAAGCACACGTGAGCAGCGAGTACCAGGCGCAGGACGACGTCACGGCGGACGGCGTCGACGGCACAGAGGTGTGGGACGTCGTCGTGGTGGGTGCCGGGCCGGCCGGGGCCTCGGCGGCCTATGCCGCGGCAGGTGCGGGACGCCGCGTGCTCCTGCTGGAGAAGGCAGAACTGCCGCGTTACAAGACCTGCGGCGGTGGCATCATCGGGCCCTCCCGCGACGCGCTGCCACCTGGCTTCGAGCTCCCGCTGCGCGACCGGGTGCACGCGGTGACGTTCAGCCTCAACGGCCGGCTCAGCCGGACCCGCCGGTCGCGGCAGATGCTCTTCGGGCTGATCAACCGGCCCGAGTTCGACGCCCGGCTCGTGGACGCGGCGGTCGACGCGGGCGCGCGACTGCGGACCGGGGCCTCGGTCTCCCGGATCGAGCAGCACGGCACCTCCGTTCCGGACCGCCGCACCGTCGCGGTGGTCCTCAACGACGGCGAGACCATCCTCGCCCGGGCGGTGGTCGGCGCCGACGGCTCGGCCAGCCGGATAGGCGCGCATGTCGGCGTCAAGATGGCCCAAGTGGACCTGGGGCTCGAGGCGGAGATCCCGGTCCCTGCCCAGGTCGCCGAGGACTGGGCGGGCCGGGTCCTCATCGACTGGGGCCCGCTTCCCGGCAGTTACGGCTGGGTCTTCCCCAAGGGCGACACCCTCACCGTGGGTGTCATCGCGGCGCGCGGCGACGGCGCCGCCACCAAGCGCTATCTGCAGGACTTCGTCGGCCGGCTCGGTCTGGCCGGCTTCGAGCCGAGCATCTCCTCCGGTCACCTCACCCGTTGCCGTGCCGACGACTCCCCGCTGTCCCGTGGCCGCGTGCTGGTGTGTGGTGACGCTGCGGGCCTGCTGGAGCCGTGGACACGCGAGGGCATCTCCTTCGCACTGCGCTCCGGTCGCCTGGCGGGGGAGTGGGCAGTGAGGATCGCCGAGGCGCACGACGCGGTGGACGCGCGTCGCCAGGCTCTGAACTACGCCTTCGCCGTCAAGGCCGGCCTCGGCGCCGAGATGGGCGTCGGCCGCCGCATGCTCGGCATCTTCGAGAAGCGCCCGGGTCTGCTGCACGCCGCTCTCACCACACTCCCCCCGGCGTGGAACGCCTTCGCCAAGATCACCAGGGGTTCGAGTTCGCTCGCCGAGTTCGTCCGCACGCATCCGCTGGCCCGCCGCGCACTGGAGTCCCTGGACCGCCGCTGATCTTTCAAGGGCGCCCTCCGGCCTGCCGTATAAGGGGAGTTGAGGGGTAGACGACTTTGTGGGAGGTTCCTCGTCATGCCCTTGAGGAATGAAGACGGAAGACTGCCGTGGTGGGTGCGTACGCTCACCGGGCTCGTTGTGCTCGGCGGACTTCTGTTTCTGGTCGCACGCGCGGACCTGATACCCGGTCTGCCCAACCCTTTCGCCGAGGAGACCAAGGACCGCACCGGTCCTGTGGTGCTCAAGGCGATCCAGGACATGAACCGCTTCGAGGGAGCCAGTGGCGACTTCCAAGTCGTGGTCGACCTCGAGAAGGACGCCAAGTTCCTTCCCGACGTCGTGCGTGGCAGGCGCACGCTCTATGTGGGGGCCGGCAGCGTCGACGCCTACGTGGACCTCGGCGACGTGGGCCCGAAGGGCGTCACGGTCTCCGAGGACCGGACCTCCGCGGTCCTCGTCCTGCCTCACGCCCGCCTCGAGCGTGCCTCGCTCGACCCCGACCGTTCCTACCTGGTCGCCCAGGAGCGGGGATTCTTCGACCGGCTCGGCGACTTCTTCTCCTCCCACCCCGGGGACGAGCGGCAGGTCCAGCAACTCGCCGCGAGGAAGATCCAGCAGGCCGCCGAGGCCACCGAACTGGCGAAGCGCGCGGAGACCAACACCCGGGCCATGCTGGAACGGCTGCTGATCTCGCTGGGTTTCGAGAAGGTGGAGGTCCGCTTCAGCTGACGGGCCGCAGTCCGGTGATGCGGAAGACCGGGTGTTTGTGGGCTATGGAGCGGAGCTCCTCGTCGGTGGAGTCCGCACCCACGCCGCCGAAGAACACCCCCACCTCGGCCTTCCAGCGCTTGAGGTAGGCACGCAGCACCTCGGGCTTGGCGTCGTCGGCGACCTCGGTCGCGTCGAACTCCTCGAGCGTCTTGCCCAGCAGCAGTCGACCGCCGCCGGCGGCCCGCATGTTGTGCGTCCACTGGACGTGCCCGCGGGGTGCCACCAGGTAGCGCTCCCCGTTCACCACCAGCAGGTTGACCGGGGTGCGCCGCCACTCCCCGCTCTTGCGGCCGCGGACGGCCAGAACCCGGGAACCCCACACGCTGAGGCCGTGTCGGGTCAGCCACGCCACCGCGCGGTTGAAGATGTTGACCGTGAACCAGCCGGGCTTGATGACGTGTTCGGACATGGGGACTCCTCCGTGGCGCGGGGGGACGTGGCCCGGGACCGGGCTGTGAGCGGTGCTCTCGCTTGAGAACAGTGTGCACCCTCGCGGATGCGGTGACAAGAGCACTGCTCTCTTTCTTGGTCGCCGCTTCCTTCCCGCCTACACTGATCCCATGAGCGCCATCCGAACCGCCAGGGAGCGGGCCCGCGACGAAGTGACCGCGGCCATCAAGGAAGAAGCGCGCCGGCAGCTCGCCGACGAGGGCGCATCGAGGCTCTCACTGCGCGCCGTCGCGCGGGAGCTGGGCATGGTCTCCTCCGCGCTCTACCGCTACTTCCCCAGCCGGGACGAGCTCCTCACCGCCCTCATCGTCGACGCCTACGACGCCGTGGGCGCCGCCGCGGAGGAGGCCCTCGCCCGCGCCGACGGCGACCCCGTGGAGCGCTGGAGCGAGGTCTGCCGGGCCGTGCGCCGCTGGGCCCTGGGTCATCCGCACGAGTACGCCCTCATCTACGGCTCTCCCGTGCCCGGCTATTCCGCACCGCTCGACACGATCGGGCCCGCGTCCCGGGTCGGGCTCGCCCTCCTCGCCGTCGCCGCGCAGGCCCATGCCGCCGGGGCGCTCGCCGCGCCCTCGCCGGACGCTCCGCTGTCCGAGGCCGTCCACGCCGACGCGTGGCGGCTCAGCAGGGACCTGGACCACGAGCTGCCGCCACGGGTGATCCCCCCCTTGGTGGCCGCCTGGGCACAGCTCTTCGGTCTCGTGAGCTTCGAGGTGTTCGGCCAGTTCGACAACGTGGTCGAGGCGCGGGACGACTTCTTCGACCACGCCGTCGCGGGCCTCGCGCATCAGACGGGGATCCGGTGTGAGCGGGTGCTCGCAGGGGAGTAGGAGCCTCGCCCGTGTGCCTGAGGCCGATCAGGTGCCTCCGCTCGGATCCGTCGTCACCGCCCGTGCGTTCCGCCCGTCACCGCCCGCCGCCGCAGCGACGAGCCGGTCGCTCCCGCACCGGGATCCGCCGGGACGGCGGGCGCGGGGAGCGGTGCCGGCGAATGCGTGTGCGTCGCCGTCCACGGTCAGTGCATTCAGGCAATTCGATGCGCGTGCATCTAGTGTCGATGTGCTGGTATTGTGCGGCCATGTCCGGCACGAAGAGTGAACACCTGCTGGTGGAGCGGTGGCGGGAGGTCCTCTCCCTGCACGCGCGCACCGCGTGCGAACTCGACCGTCGGCTGAACCCGCACGGGCTCGGTGCAAGCGACTTCGAGGTGCTCGACCTGCTTGCCGAGGGGAACCCGGACGAGGGTGACTGCACCTACCGCGTCCAGGAGCTGGCGGACCGGGTGCACCTGAGCCAGAGCGCGCTCTCCCGGCTGGTCGGCCGGTTGGAGAAGGACGGACTGGTGAGCCGGAGGATCTGCAGCGAGGACCGGCGCGGGGTGCGGGTGACCCTGACCGAGGCCGGACGGGCGCGCCACGAGGAGGCCAAGCCCGTGCAGCGGGCCGTCCTGGAGCTGATTCTCGGTCAGGCCTGAAGGGCGCCGCCGGGCGTTGCGAGCGCGTGGTGGAGACGGTGGCGCGCCGTGGCAGGGCCGACCCGGCCACGGGCGGCGACCCGGCCGGCCACCCCGAGCGCGGATGACCTCGGCCGCCCGGTGACCTCCGAGGTCAGCGGGAGAAGCGCCTGTACCCGGGGACCGCTGGTGGTGTGACGCGTCAGCTTCCGGCGGCCGCTGACGCGCGGCGGGTGGTGTGCGCCACCAGCGCGGCCAGTGCGGCCAGCGCGGCGACCGTGGTCAGTGCGCTCGGCAGCCCGTGGGCGTCGGCGAGGAAGCCGATGCTGGGCGGCCCGAGCAGGAAGCCCGCGTACCCCAGGGTGGAGGCGGTCGCCACGCCGCCGGGTCCGCCGAGGGCGCCGGCCCGGCCGATGGCTATGGGGAAGACGTTGGCGAGCCCGAGTCCGGTGAGCGCGAAGCCGGTCAGGACGAGCCAGACCGCGGGTCCGAAGGCCCCCAGCAACATGCCGGCGCATGCCGTCAGCCCGCCCAGCACCACCGCGCCGGTCGGGCCGAGCCGCAGCAGGAGGGCGGTGCCGAAGAGGCGGCCGACGGTCATCGCGAGGGCGACGGCGGCGTAGCCGGCGGCCGCGAGGCCGGGACCTGTGTGCAGGTCCTGCTGCAGATGGAGCGGACCCCATTCGGCGAGCGCTCCCTCGCCGTACGCGGTGCACGAGGCGACCAGCCCGAAGACGGCGACCATCCTCCGGTTGCCGCCTGGACGCCCGGCGCCGTGCGTGCCCTTCCCCGTGACGGCCGAGGGGTCCGGGGAACGCGTGTGCTCCGCGGGACGGGGGATCGCGTGCCGCAGGAGCAGCCGCCCGAGCAGCCCGGTGGCCAGGAGCCCGAACAGGGCGACGCCGACGAGGTGCTGGGCCGGCGTCAGCCGTGCGGCCAGTGGCCCGCCGACACCTGCCCCCACGAGGCCGCCCAGGCTGTACGCCGCATGGAAACCGGGCATGATGGGGCGCCGCAGAGCGGCCACCAAGTCGACCGCGACGGTGTTCATCGCGACGTTCATGCCGCCGAAGCCGACGCCGAGCAGGAGCAGCACCAGACCGAGAGCGAGGGGGGAGCGGGTGAAGGCAGGCAGGGCGACGCTCAGCGACAGGACGGCGCCGGTGCCGACGGTCACCCACGGAGCCCCCAAGCGCCGGCACAGTCGCCCGCTGGGCACCATGGTGACGACCGCCCCCGCCGACACGCCGAGCAGGGCGAGACCGAGCGCCCCCGCCGAGGCGCCGACCTGCTCCTTGACCGCGGGGATGCGAACGACCCAGCCGGCGAAGACGAATCCGTCAAGGCCGAAGAACGCGGTGAGGGCGACACGGAGCTGCCGCAGCGGGAACGACGGACTTGCGTGATCTTGCCGGGTGAGTAGGCTCGGTATTTTGTTTAGGCTCGGCACAAAGTGAGAATAGGACTGTGACCCAGACTCGGACAAGGTTGGAGCGGGGCCGTGGTGCGCTCGGTCCCGCGCTCGCGCTCGTGCACACCGGGCGTGCGCCCACCCGCGCTGTCCTCACCGCCGAACTCGGCGTGACCCGGGCGACCGCAGGGGCCGTTGCCGCCGAGTTGGAGGCACTACGGCTGATCCGGGTCGACACTCGGCCGGGCGGACCCGCCGGAGCACAGGGCCGCCCCTCCCACCGGCTCACCGTCAACCCCGAGGCGCCGGTCGTCCTCGCGGCGCAGGTCCACGCCGACGGATTCCGCGCAGCCCTGGTGGGACTCGGGGGCCGCATCCTCGCGTCCAAGCCGCTCGCCATGAGCGTGCCCGCGGACCCCGCACGGGTCCTCGGCGCGATCGTCGAAGCCGGCGCGCAACTGCTGCGCGCCCACGGACGGGAGTGCGCGGGCGCCGGCCTCGCCGTGCCGTCCGCCGTGGCGGAACCGGAGGGGGCCGCGCTCAACCCCCTGCACCTCGCGTGGCCCGCGGGCGCACCCGTGCTGGACATCTTCCGCGAGCAGATCGAGCGGTCCGGCATCATCGCGCCCAACGGAGCGCCGCCTCCGTGCTTCGTCGGCAACGACGTCAACGTCGCCGCGCTCGCCGAGCACCGGCACGGCGCCGGGCAGGGAGCCGAACACCTCCTGGTCGTCGCCACCGGCCACCGCGGCGTGGGCGGTGCCCTCGTCCTGCACGGCAAGCTCCACACGGGCAGCGCCGGACTCGCTCTCGAAGTCGGTCACCTCACCGTCAACCCCGAGGGGCGGCCGTGCCATTGCGGCAGCCGCGGCTGCCTGGACGTCGAGGTGGATCCCCTGGCCTTCCTGGAGGCCGCCGGTCGCATCCCCGGCCCGGAGGGCTCGCTGCCGGACCAGTGCCGTGCCCTCCTCCGCGAGGAGTACGACGACCCCGCGGTGCGCAGGGCCGCGGACCGCCTCATCGACCACCTCGGCCAGGGCCTCGCGGGGCTGGTCAACGTCCTCAACCCCGACCGGATCCTGCTCGGCGGCCTGCACCGCTGGCTGCTGGACGCGGACCCCGAGCGGCTGCGCGCCGTCGTCGCCGAACGCAGCCTGTGGGGACGCAGCGGTGGCGTCCCGCTGCTCGCCTGCGCCCTGGACCACAACAGCCTCGTCGGTGCCGCCGAGCTGGCCTGGCAGCCGGTGCTGGACGACCCGCTCACGGCGCTCGGCGCATAGGCCGTTTCGTCACATGCCCGGCTGCTCCGCGACGCTCCCCCGGCTTCGAGGTCATGCACGGCGCTCCGCCGGCCCTCGGCCGGGGGAGTTGCCGCATCGTCCGGGTGGCCCACGACGAGGACGACGCTCCGCCGTGCGCTGCACCGCACCCGGGGGCACCCCCGGCGGAGCCGCGTAACCCGCCCTCCGGGCGGCCGCCGCTCATGTGACGACACGACCCAGCCTCCCCGTCCATGCCATCGACGGGCCGTCAGAAGAGCGGCTCCGGAGGCCGGGTGGCCGGCGGCAGCGCCTTGGCGGGCGGTGCCTCCGGCCTCTGCGGCGATGCCGTCAGCGGCCATCCCGGGACCAGGCGCGTGTCGAGCAGCACCACAGCGCGGGACGGCCAGCTGGTGCGGAGGTAGAGGTCATCTCCGGCCACCGCCAGGACGGTGCCGCTGAGGGCGGTGCCCGGAGCGAGTCCGGTGACCGCCGCGGTCGCCCGGGGCGCGTCGGGCTCCAGCCCGAAGACCGCCGCGTGGTCCACGGATCGGAACCCGGTGGGCGTGAGCGTGTCCCGCCATTCGGGGACCGCGGACGCCGCCTCATGGAGCAACCGCAGCTCCGCCTCCCGTACGTCCGCGGGCGGCAGCGCGGCGCGGGCGGCACGCTTCGCGGACGTGGACACCCGGTCCGGGATGCCCAGCGCCGTCCCGAGGACGGACTCGGCGCGACGCGCGGCCATCAGCGGCCCCCGGCCGAGGAACGTGAAGCAGATCGCGGCCTGTTCGAGCAGCCGCGCGCTGCCCCGCTCCGCCGCAGTGATGCCGACCTTGCCCAGTCCCGGGCCGAACCATGCGAGGTACACCGCGAAGGGCCGTGGGTCGTCCAGCCGGGTGTCCGCGGCCACGGACCGGGAGCGGTCCAGCGCCGCGCACTGCTCGCACTGGTCACGGCGGGCCTGCGCGGGCAACTCCGCGCCCCGTGGGCACGCCGTCCAGCGTCCCGAACGCCGTACGCCCGTGCACTGCCGCACCGCGCCCGGCTCCACGGCGAGGGTCAATGGGTCCCCGAGGCGCACGGGACTGCGTCGGTCGTCGTGGCGGGGGTGCCACCAGGCCCACACCGGACTCCCGGACACCCATCGCAGACCTGCGCATCGCCACATGATCCGCATGCTAGGCGCAGGCACCGACAGCGGCGGCACTTCGCGGACGTCCCCATGGTGCCGCCGGCCGTGCGTCGACCGGAGGTCGGTCCCCCGCGGACCACCGCGGTGGTGGCGGGAGGCACGGCTGACCACGTGCGAGCTGCGACGGACACCAGTCGCACCGACCTCGTTCGCCGGGCACGGGACAAGGCCGCCCACCGGATCCCGTTCGTCCCGCGACCCGGACGACGTCGCGGCAGGCGCCGCATGCGCATGCCATCGCACACTGTGGCGCGGAGACGCGGCATTGCGGCGGGACCCGACGACGGCCGGCGGGCGTTCGTCGATCGCGGTGCCGCGCCCCGCTTCCGCGGAGCATCCGGGAGTGACCGCACCAGGACGCGGTGGCGCGTCGGATGTCCGGTCCGTTCCGGGCGAGCGGTGCGGCGGCTTCTTCGGGGAGCGGGGACAGCCGCCCCCCGGCCCAGGGCCACGGGCTTCCGGTGAGGCGCTGGTCGACCGCGCCGCTGCCGAGAAGGCCGGTGCGCGGTCGGTGTCCGGCTGCGCGGTGGGCCCGGACACGCGGAGGGCCATCGCCGCGGATCGACTCCGCCGACGACGGCCCGTGGGTCACGGCCGCCGAGCCCTTCGAGGGGTGCGGCGGCCGCGCGTCAGAGCAGCACCGGTTCGGCCGCGGCCGGAACCAGGCGGTCGAGTACCGGAGGCCAGGCCTCCGGCGTCTCGGGGACGACCGGCAGCGTTCGCGGGGCGACTTTGCGGACGACGGCCGCCGAGAGCCGCTCGGTCATCGTCCTCGGCGAGACCGTGGCCTCGGCCCGGAGCGTGAACCATACGACCTTGCCGCCGCCGTTGAGGGTCTCGGTGCCCCAGCTGTCGCTCATCGACACGACCATGGCGAGGCCGCGGCCGCAGGTGGCCAGGGGTTCGAACTCGCGTACCCGCGGCAGGCGCGGATCGTTGTCCGAGACGGCGACGGTGAGCCAGCCGGAGGCGAAGCTCAGCTCGACGGAACAGCGCTTGTCCGGCCGGGCGTGCCGGTGGACGTTGCCGAGCAGTTCGGTGATACCCAGCAGAGTGGGGTCGATCAGCGGGTCCAGCCGCCAGTACCGCAACTGAGCGGCGACGATGCGGCGTACTTGCTGGATCCGGGACGGCAGTGCCTCAAGTTCCAGAGCGCACTGCCGCTTACTGCCTTCTGAGCTGATCACGGCTGCGACTCCCTCCGCGGTGAGGGCAGCCCCAGTGACCGGGGCGTGCCCCGCCCGCATGGAATGGGAACACCTTTGCGGGATTGCTGTGAGTGACTGCTGCAGTGACTCCGTGACGCCACTCAAGGATCACCCCGATGGATGCGCACCGCAACTCCGTGAACGCGGAGAGTGCGGTTCCGCTCGCGTCAGCGGCGTGCGACCCGCTCCCGTGCGGCTCGCAGGGCGTCCAGGAAGCGACCCGCGGACGTCGCGCCCTGTTCGCGCAAGGTCAGCAGGTAGCCGGTGCCGTTGAGCCGGGTCAACGTGCGGCGTCGCACGGCGAAACGAGGGGTCAGGGCGTGGACGTCCTCGACCGGGGCGCTGTCGATCTCCCGCCCGCGGCTGGTGAGCAGCACCAGGCGGCCGTCCTGGATGCGGACCTGCCCGCCCCGGGTCAGCGAGCGCAGCCGCCGTCCGATCCGCACCCCCGTGGCGGTGAACTCCGCTTCGTCCACGGCGCATCCCCTCCTTCGTCCGTTCGCAGTCTGCCGGTTCGGGGGGCGCCGCACCAGCGTCCGCCTATGATCGGAGCAGTGGGGCGAACGGAAGGCGGCGCAGGTGAGCGGCAACGGGAAGGGCGCCCGCGAAGACCGTACGGGGACGGCGGAAGCCGTGCCCATCGACGACGTGGACCGCACCGACCCGGTCTACCGGGGGTGGCTCAAAGAGGCCGTACGGAAGGTGCAGGCGGACGCCAACCGCTCTGCCGACACGCATCTGCTGCGCTTTCCGCTCCCCGACGCCTGGGGCATCGACCTCTATCTGAAGGACGAGTCGACCCACCCGACCGGAAGCCTCAAGCACCGTCTGGCCCGCTCGCTCTTCCTCTACGGACTGTGCAACGGCTGGGTCCGGCCGGGCAAGCCGGTGATCGAGGCGTCCAGCGGCTCGACAGCGGTGTCCGAGGCGTACTTCGCGGCCCTGATCGGCGTGCCGTTCATCGCTGTCATGCCGCGGACCACCAGCCGGGAGAAGCAGCGGCTGATCGAGTTCCAGGGCGGCCGGTGCCACCTGGTGGACGATCCGAGGACGGTCTACGAGGTCTCCGCCCGCCTCGCGGAGGAGACCGGCGGCCACTACATGGACCAGTTCACCTACGCCGAACGCGCCACCGACTGGCGCGGCAACAACAACATCGCCGAGTCGATTTACCAGCAGCTGCGCCTGGAGCGCAACCCCTGCCCGGCATGGGTCGTCGCGACGGCCGGGACGGGCGGTACATCGGCCACCATCGCCCGCTACGTCCACTACATGCAGTACGACACCTTGGTGTGCGTCGCGGACCCGGAGAACTCGGTGTTCTTCGACGGTTGGGTGAGTGGCGACGACGCTGTGCGCTGCGACCGCGGGTCGCGGATCGAAGGCATCGGCCGCCCCAGGGTCGAGCCGAGTTTCGTGCCCGGTGCCATCGACCGGATGATGAAGGTGCCGGACGCCGCCTCCGTGGCGGCGGTGCGAGCCCTGGAGGCGGCCATCGGACGCCGAGCCGGGGGATCCACGGGCACCGGCCTGTGGAGCGCGTTCAAGATCATCTCGGAGATGGTCGCGGCGGGCCGCACCGGTAGCGTGGTGACCCTGCTGTGCGACCCCGGCGACCGGTACCTGGACAAGTACTACTCCGATGCCTGGGTCGCCGAACAGCGCCTGGACGTCCAGCCGTACGCCGTCACCATCGACGCCTTCCTGGCGACCGGCAGCTGGTCGGACTGACCCGGTCCGCCCGTTCCGTTCTGTGTCGAGGCCCGGGCGAACGCCTGCGACGCGCGGGCCACCGCGGCCTCGCGCACCGTGCAGAACGCCGCGGAGGGCTCGGCCGTGGCCAGTCGGAGTCCTCGGACTGGCCGCCGTCGCCGGACTCCTGTGGCGGCAGCGTGACCTGACGCTCCGATACCGCCGCCGCAGCAACCCGGCACCGGCCGCCGCCACGGTCGCGGCGCTCGGCGTCGCTCTCGCCGGGGTGCTGTCCTTCACCGGAGCCGCAGCCGACCTCGACGCCGGCACACGGGACGGCCCGCGCCCCTGGTCGCGGCTCGCACCGGCGCGGGCCGCCGCCTCCGGGGCCGCGGCCACCCAGAGCCGCTGGTTCGTCAGCGCTGCCTAACCGCAGCAGCGCGCCGCATTCGACGCGCGCACTCGGCGGCTGGACGGTCCGCTCGCCCCCGCGGGCCGGGCCGCGGGGGAGGAGGGTCCCGCGTACGCCGACGTCGACGAGCGCTACGGGCACTTCCGCGCCGACGACCGCAGACTCGGGGAACTGATGGCCGGCAAGCGAACCGACGAGGCGGCAGTGGTGCGCACGGACGTCGGGCGCGGTGAAGTGGGCTTTGACTTCTGGGACTTCGCGACCACCCTGGACGCCCTTGCCCAGGACCGGCAGGAGGACTTCGACGCGCGCACGCACGCCGGGCACTCCCGGCTGGACGGCCGGCCCGCCGTTCCCGCGGGTGTCCTCGCCGTCGCCGCGGTACTCGTCGTGGTGGGCGTCCGGCCGCGGCTCGCGGAGTACCGGTGAGGCGGTGATCGCGGGCGGAGACCGCGGTCAGTTGGACACGGCGCTGTCGTCGGCGCCGAGGTCGACGTCCCCTGGCTCGCCCGCGACGACCAGGTCCGACAAGTGTTCCGCGATCTCCGCCCGCAGCACCTCGGGGATGCCCGCGTCCGTGACGAGGGTGTCCACGTCCTCCAGCGCGGCGAAGGAACTCAGACCCACCGTGCCCCATTTCGTGTGGTCGGCGACGACCACCACCCGGCGTGCGGAGCGCACGAAGCGCCGGTTGGTCTCCGCTTCGGCGAGGTTGGGGGTGGACAGGCCCGCCTCGACCGAGATCCCGTGGACGCCCAGGAAGAGGAGGTCGAAGTGGAGTGAGTCGATCGCCTGGTCCGCGACGGGGCCGACGAGGGAGTCGGAAGGCGTGCGTACGCCGCCGGTGAGGACGACGGTCGCGGCACCCTCTCGGCCCGTCGCGCCGATGGCCGCGGCGTGGAAGACGTCGGCGACCCGCACGGAGTTCGTGACCACGGTGAGGTCGGGCACGTCCAGCAGGTGCTGTGCGAGGGCGTAGGTCGTCGTGCCGCCGGTGAGCGCGATGGCGCTGCCCGGCGTGACCAGACTCGCCGCGGCGCGGGCGATGGCCTCCTTGGCACCGGGCTCGAGGTCCGCCTTCGCCTCGAATCCCGGCTCGTGGCTGCTGGCCGGGACGACCGGCACGGCGCCGCCGTGCACCTTCTCCACCACACCCTGACGGGCGAGCGCGTCGAGGTCGCGGCGGACGGTCATGTCCGAGACGTTCAGCTTCCGGGTCAGCTCGTTGACCCGGACCCCGCCGCGCCGCCGGACCTCGTCCAGGATCAGCGCACGCCGCTGTTCCGCGAGCAGGTTCTGGTTGTCGCTCACCCGAGGTCCCGTCCCATCCTCTGATGTGATCCCGATGCTGCCCGGACCGGCAGTCTCGCCATCCTTCCACGACCTGCTCCGCCGGACGGCGGACGAACGGCGCGGGGTGACCGGTCCCACACGTACCGCGGATGACACGTTCGGGTGGCATCCGTGAACACCTCTGTCCAGCACTGGTACGTCTGCCCGATTCTGAATACGCGCAATGCAGTACGCGCGTCACGGGGAAAGACGGGGAGGCGATCGCAGTGCGGTCGGACACGGAAAGTAGCGAGCTGTCGCTCGAGCTGCTCGTCCACGGCGTCGGTGGGACGACCCCGCAGGCGATGCTCAAGGATTCTCGTATCACACGTGTCTGCGGGGACGACACGGCCGGGATCTACCGGCGTGCCGATGACACGGACGCTGAGCACCGTCCGCGGAGGGAGGGCGAGAGCCCGGTGGCGGACGCCTACTCATGGTGCAATCTCACCTCCGGGGACGGCAGTCGCGCGCTGTGGCTGCTGCTGCTTCCCTTCATGGTGGCCAACCTCGCCCACTGGATGCGGCCGCCGGTCTCCCGGCCCGGCATGAACCGGGCGTACGACGTCCTGGTGCGGCTGCTGGCCCTGTCGCTGACGGCGCTGCTGGTGGCCGCTGCCTGCGAGGTCGCCATGGACCTGGTGGCCTGGCAGTGCGCGGGCAACGCGGCCTGCGCGGGCGGCAGGAGCGGGCTCTCCTTGCCCGCCGTCGGCGAACCAGGGCGCCGGATCGCCGTCGGGGCCGTACTGCCCGCGGGGCTGACCGTGCTGCTCTGGTGGCTGTCGCGGCGTACCTGGTACGCCTACGAGTCCCAGTGGCCGCTGCCAGGAGCGCCTCCGCGAGCGCGGGCGGGCGCGGACGTCACGCCGCTGGCCCGGCGCGGCTTCTGGTACGGGCGGCGCCTGGTGGCCCGGCTGCGCGCGGCCCACACGGCGGCCGGCCTGCTCACGGTCGCCGTCGCGCTGGTCGTTCCCCCGCTGGCACGGGACATGGCCGTCGGCGAGTTCCGGGTACTGGCCTCCCTCGGCTGGTCGCTGACGGGCGTCCTGTCCGGTCTGACCGCCGCGGTGGTCGCCGTGACCTGTGGTGTGGGACGCAGCGAGCACGCGCCGGACGAGGCCCTGGATCCACGGCTCGCCAGGGCGCTGCTCGGCGGGACGGCCGCCGCAGTACTCGCCGCCGCCGTGTACGCCTGTTGGCACCGCCCGGGCTGGACCGCCGACGGGCGGCTGCCGGCCGGCGACGCCTTCGGCTGGCTCACCCTGATCCAGGGGCTGTTGCTCGCGGCGCTCGCGGCGGTCGCTCATCTGATGCACCGCTTCGGCGGCGGCCGGGCGCAACTGCGCGGTCTGGGCGGACCGGCGGTGGCGCTGCTCGCGTGCTGCCTCGGCGGGGTGCTCACCGGAGGGATCACCCAGCGAGTCGCGGACTGGCTGGACCGGGGTGCCCCGCCGGGCAGCGGAATCAGCCCGGCCGCCGGGCCACCCGTGCTGCTGTCCTGGCAGGCCTCGGCGATCCCGGTCCTGCTGCTGGTGCTGGCCGTGGTGGTCACGGTGCGCGGCAGGAGGCTGCTGCGCCGGACCCGGGCCCTGGTGCCGGAGGTGGAGTCGGACTATCCGGGGGAGGAGCATCAGCCTGCGCGCAGCCGCCAGATCGCCCTGGCTCGGGCCAGGGCCGAACTGACCGATCAAGCGGCCCTGTTCCTCGCGGTCGTCGCGGTCGTGGCCTTCCTGCTGGGCGCGGGAGCGCTGGGCGCGGCATGGCTGAGCGGCGCCGTTCCGGGACGGGTCGGGGCAGGAGCACCCGGCTGGGTGCGCACGGTCGCGCAGACCGCACAGGACCTCGGTTCGTGGCTGGCAGGCGCCGGGGTGGTCGCCCTGTTCACGCTCGGCCGCCGGGCCTACCGCGACGCCGGGGCGCGCCGCACCGTCGGCATCCTGTGGGACGTCGGCACGTTCTGGCCGCGCGCCGCGCACCCCTTCGCGCCGCCCTGCTACGCCGAGCGCGCTGTGCCCGACCTGACCTGGCGCATGACGACCTGGACGCGGGCGCACCGCGGAAAGATCATTGTCTCCGGTCACTCCCAGGGGAGCGTCCTGGCCGCGGCGGCGGTCTGGCAGCTGGATCCGACGACTCGCGCGCGGATCGCCCTGCTCACCTACGGTTCGCCACTGGGCAGGCTGTACGGGCGCTGGTTCCCCGCCTATTTCGGGCCCCCCGCCCTGACCGCGCTCCACGGCGAGGTGCACGCCTGGCGCAATCTGTGGCGTCGTACGGATCCGATCGGGGGCCCGGTCCACCTGGACGGGCCCGGGCCACCGGTCGACCGCGCTCCGCTGCCGGATCCGGCGGTGTACGGCCGTACGCAGGAACACCCGCTGCCCGCGCCGCTGCTGACCCACTTCGACTACCGGGCCGACCCGGCCTTCGCCGCCGAGCGCCGCGCGCTGCTCGGCTGGTTGTACCGGGGCACCGAGGGGGTGCTGCCCGGGCAGGGTCAGGGCAGTGGGGGCAGGTCCTCCGGGTAGAGCAACTGCAGCTCCTCGTGACTGGGTTCGCTGATCCGGGCAAGCCGGCCCGCGTGGCGCTCGATCATGGCCTCGAAGGTCTGACGAGCCGTGCGGCCGTTGCCGAAGGCCGGGCCCTTGGGGATCGCGGTGAAGTACGTGCAGAGCGCCTCGCCGGCGTCCTCGGAGAGCTGGTACTCGTGCTCCTCGGCCTGGGCCCGCACGATCCGCAGCAGTTCGGCCGGGGTGTAGTCGTCGAAGGTGATGGTCCGTGAGAAGCGGGAGGCGACACCGGGGTTGGCGGACAGGAAGTGCTCCATCTCTGCCGTGTAGCCCGCGACGATCACCACGACGGCGTCGCGGTGATCCTCCATCAGCTTCACCAGGGTGTCGATCGCCTCCCGTCCGAAGTCCCTGCCCGAGTCCTCGGGGGCAAGGGCGTATGCCTCGTCGATGAAGAGCACCCCGCCGCGGGCCCGCTCGAAGGCTTCCTGAGTGCGGATCGCGGTCGAGCCGATGTGTTCCCCCACGAGGTCCACGCGGGCCACCTCCACCAGGTGGCCGCGCTCCAGCACCCCCAAGGTGGCGAGGATCTCACCGTAGAGCCGGGCGACGGTCGTCTTGCCCGTGCCGGGGGAGCCGGTGAAGACCAGGTGGCGGCGAGGGGAGGGGGCCTTCAAGCCGGCCTCGCGCCGTCTGCGGCCCACTGCGATCACATCGATCAGGGAGCGCACCTCGCGCTTGACGTTCTCCAGGCCCACCAGCGCGTCGAGTTCGGCCAGCACCTCGTCCGAGGGACGGGCCTCCCCGGCCGGTGCCGGGGAGGGAACGGCCGCGGGCTGGTGCTCGGCGGTGCTGGTCGGGGTCACGGGCAGCCCGCCGAGCAGCCCGAACGACGCGGCAGCGGGCAGACGTTCGTCCGCGGGAGGCAGCGCACCCGATGACTCCGGCACGGTGCGGCGCTCACCGCTGCGGTCCCCGGTGCAGTCCTCGGTCAACGGGCCGGGCTCGGCGAACTCGTAGCCTCCGCGGGCGCAGCGTTCGGTGCGGCAGCGGGTGAGCGTGGAGCGGCAGCCGTCGATGACGTGGAAGCCGTATCCCCGGCTGTCCGCGACCCGGCAGCCCGTGAAGGTGCCGCGACCACCCGCGGAGACGTAGAACCCGGATTCAGCCGGGTTGGTGACCACACAGCGCTCCAGCGTGGGGTCGGCGCCCTTGGTGACGATGACGCCGGTCGCCGTGTCGTCGATCGTGCAGGCGGAGAGCATGCCGCCGCTGCCGTGGTCACGGAACCACGCGCCGGTGGAGGCCTCCCGGATGCGGCAGTCGTCGAGTTGCACGGTGGCGCCGTCGCTGACCGACACCGCGGTGTTGCGGACCCGGGAGATGTCGCTGTCGACGACGTCGGCGCGCGAGCCCCGGTCGAGCACGAACAGGGCGTCGGGCACGTCGTGCACCCGGCAGGCGTCGAGGACGGCGGCCGCCCCGTCGCTGACCCAGACGGCCGGGTAGTCGCCCAGGCTGTCGTGGATCTCGCACTGGTTGGCGTCCACCCGGGTGCCCGGGTCCCAGACCGACAGGCCGTTGCGCCCGAAGCGCCGCACCGTGGTGCGGGTGAGCGTGAGCACCGAACGGGAGCGCAGATCGACGGCGTTCTCGGGTACGTCGCGGATGTCGCAGTCGGAGAGGGTCAGGACAGCGTCGGTGTCGAGGGTGATTCCGTCGCCGGTGGTGTGGTGCACCTGGCACTCCGTCAGGTGGCCGGCGGCCCTCGACGCGACCTGTACGCCACTGCCCTTGACCTCGTACACCTCGCAGCCGACCGCCTCGGCCACCGTACCCTCGCCGGTGAGGGCGAGCCCCGCGCCGGAGGCGTTGCGGACCCGGCAGCGTTCCAGCCGCGGGGACGCCCCGCCGCGCACCGAGATGCCGGTCTGGCCGGCGGCCACTACCTCGCAGTCCTCGAACAGACCGCCCGCAGCCTCCAGGACGCTGATGCCGAGCCCGGCCGGGTTGTCGACGGTGCAGCGCCGCACGGTCGGCCGTGCCCCGTCCCGGACCTCTATGCCCACTGCCGAGCGGGTGCTGACCCGCAGCCCGGTGAGTTCGGGCGCGGCGCCCTCGACGAGCAGGGCGGCGGCGGAGGTGTCCTGTCCCTCGACGGAGAGGTCCTGGACGGTCGCGGCGGCCCGCACGGTCAGCGCGACGCCGGCCGGCGGGGCGATCCGTACCGAGCCCGGACCTTCGACCGAGCGCAGTGTTATGGCCTTCTCCACGACGAGGTTCTCCCGGTAGGTCCCCGGGTTGACCGAGAGCACGTCGCCCTCGGCGGCTGCCTCAAGGGCCGCGGCGAGGCTCTCGTACTCCCCTGTGCGGCGGCGCCAACGCGAGCTGCTGATGTGCGTCACCTGAACCACGCCTTGTGCCATGGAGATGCTCTGCCCCGTCCTCTTGCGCTGCGCCGACCTGGGGGCCTCAACGGTAGCGCGCGCCGGGCGCCCGACAGCACCCGGATAGTGGTGGATCACCTGATGGATCCGGCCGTATGAGACCCATCGAGGATGAGCCGCGGCAGCGACCTACGTACCAGCTGTGGTCAGCCACCCGCCCCGGCCCGGCCCCAGCTCTGACCGGCAGCGGCCCACTCGCGTTCCCATTCCGCCAGCCGACGGCGCATCAGCTGCCACATGAGTACCTGCCGTCCCAGCAACCCCAACGCGCCGGCGGCGAGGAAACTGCCGATGCCGGCGAGCATCGCGTGCGTGGTGGCGGAGCGGGCGTCCAGGGGCGCGGGCACGACTACCGCACCGGACTTGTCGGTCCACACCGTGACGTGGTCGCCCTTGTCGTGGACGGCGCCCACCCGCACCTGCGCGGTGTGCACCTTTCCGTCCGGCGCGGTCCAGCGGACCACGGCGTCACGGCGCTCCTCGCGAACGCGCCCGGACTCGGGGTCGGGGTCGGCGGCCTCACGCGGCCCGGCCTTGAGCACCACGGCACCGACCTGGTTCCGGGTGGCGTGCTCGACACTGACGGTGTTCTGAAGGGAGTGGTTCACCGCCAGCCCGGTGGTCAGCCCGGCGGCGGGTGCCCCCAGGACGATGGCACAACCGGCCACGACCCCGGCACAGGCCTCGAACACGTCGGAACGGCGGCGCAGGCTGTTCTTCCGCCAACGCCACCACCGAACGTGTGTGGGTGTCATCGCTCGCACCCCCTTCACCGCCCAAGTGCCGCACCCAGCACGGCACCCGTGCGACGGAGGCCGGCGGGAAAACCTCACCCGCCCGAACCCGTCAGGGGCCCGGACCGTGCCGCGGTCTCGGGACGCACTCACCTCACAGCCATCAACGCGTCGCCCACCCGGAGTGTTCCGGGTCGTACCGGCACGAGATTCTGTCCGAAAACCAGTCTGCCCCCGATTCTTCGGTGGCGCGCGAGGGTGCGCAGGGGTTCGCGGCCGCGGACCGCGGTGCGCTGGTCCGTCGTCGTCACCACACAACGCCCGCAGGGCTTCACGACTCGGAATTCGACTTCCCCGATGCGAATACGGGTCCAGGTGTCCTCGGCCCAGGGTTCGGTTCCCGCGATCACGGCGTTGGGGCGGAAGCGGTCCATCGGCAGCGGACCCTCCGCGGGGTGATCTCCGGCGGCGATCAGGGCGTTGAGGTCGGCCAGCGAGGCCTCGGTCGTCACGAGCAAGGGGAAGCCGTCGGCGAGGCTCACGGTCTCGCCGGGCCGTGCGTAGCCCGGGTCGATCGGGCGGCGGCGGGCGGGATCGTCGAGATGGACGAGGGCGACCTCCGCCCCAAGGAACCTGCCGAACCAGGCGGCTGCCGCGTCTCCCGCGGGCACGGCCTCCACCTCGTCGCCCCATATCTGTACCGGGACCGTCGGGGACGGTCCCGGTACGGCGATGTCCAGCACCGGCATTCCGGGAGCGGTGAGCGACAACCCGCCGCCGGGTGACGACTCCGCGCGCGCCAGGGCCAGCCGGGGCTGCTCCCGCTGCGTGACACATCGTCCCGCAGTGTCGGTGAGCATCCACCGGCGGTCTCCGGCGAGCCCCCACGGCTCCACCACTGCCTCGGACAACCGCTGCCCACCGAGCGACTTGACGGGGTGGACGTGCAGAGAGCTGAGGCGGGGTGTCGGCGTCGGCGTCGTCATTCCGCCATCGTGCCAGGCGGCTCGGCCACCCGTCGGCGGGGACCGGCCACCCTCGGGCCTCAGCCGGAGTAGTAACCCTGGCCGAGGTTGCGCCGCTGGTACGGCTGCTCGTCGTAGCCGGCCGGCGCGACGGGGCGCTGCGGCGCCGGACGGGGCGCGGCGGGCCGCACCTGCTCGTAACCGGCCGGGCCCTGGTACTGCTGCGGCGCCGGCTGCGCCTGGTAGCCGCCGTTGAAGGCGGCGGGGCGCGGCGCGGTGGCCTGCTGCGGGATGTACGGCGCGGGTGCCTGCTGCAAGGGGGGCTGCTGGTAAGCGGGCGCCGGGTGACCGGAGTAGGACGGCACACTCGGGGCGGGGGCGTGGTGGGAAGGCCCGGCGGGCAGCGCGGGGAGCGCGGCCGGCAGTGCCGGGAGATTGCTGCCGGCGGACTCGTACGTGGACGGGACGCGGATCGGCGCGATCTGGGGGGTGCCCCGTTCTGCGACCAGACTGTCGTAGATGGGGGTGTCGGGGAAGAACGGCGACGTGTAGTAGCCACCGCCGTAAGAACCGCGGGGGGAGGTCATAGCCCATAAGTTAAGCCCACGATGTGCTGGTTGGGGAGACCGATTAGCAGGTCATTTCCCGTGCACTGAGTGACGGCTGACCTCTATTGCGAGCGAATCGGAGGAAATCGGTCCGGGGCCGCCGTTCGGAACTCGTAAAGGCGCCGGGACTGGGGAGTTACCGCTCTCCATGCGGAGCCAAGGGCCGCGCGGGAGCGCCCGTCGGGCGGTGTCGGAGGGTGGCGGGCCGACTACTGTCCCGCACGAACAACTCACCCGTACGAAGGAGGAACGCGGCGTCTTGGTGACGGCGGCGAACGCGCGGCCGCAGGTCCCCGATAAGCGACGGGCGAGCGCATCCGCTGAATGCGGAGCGGGGGACTTCGTCATGGGCCCGCCGGTCTCGCGCCGAGGTGGCGCATCCTCGTGGACGCCGGCCTCTTCCTCTTCCTCGTGGTGAGCCGCCTGGAGGGCTTCCGCGTACGCGCGGTGGACGGGTCGTGCTGCCACACACCCGTCGTCGCGCCGCGCACCGGCGCCGGGGCCCGAGGTCGTCGGGGACGACCGGCGGGGCTCGTCGAACGCAGGGGAGCCGCCGTCGCCGGCGGGGCCCTTGCGGCCGCCACCGCCCCGCTGTTCGCGCGTCGGCCGGCGGTCCCTCGCGCAACGCACCTGCCGCCGCTGCGGCACGGCGGCCGGCGGCGCCCGGGCTCGCCGTCGTCCGGGGCTCGCCGTCGTCCGGGCTCGCCGTCGTCCGGGCCGGGGCGTCCTCTACGCCGAGGCGTCGTCGGGCCGCGGCCGCGCATAGGTGCGGCCCTTCCACGCGGCCCCGCGGCCCCTGGCGTGCTGCACCGCCGAGTCGACCGTCATGAGCAGGTAGAGCACGGCTGTGAACGGGAGCAGCACCGCCGGCCACGGCGGCTGCCGGTAGTAGCGGAGCATGGGCAGATAGGTACCGCACATCAGGACCCAGGCCGCAGCGCCCGTTGCGCAGAGCCCCGGGTCCCCGGCCGCCGCCCCGCCGATCGCGGCGAGCGGTGGGAGCACGTACACCAGCAGCAGGCCGAGCACCGTGCCGGCGAGGAGGACCGGGCTGTGCCGCAACTGCGCGTACGCGCTGCGCGACACCATCCGCCACAGCTGTCCGAGGCCGGGGTAGGGGCGGACGCTGTCGACCTCGTCGGCCAGGCCCAGCCAGATCCGCCCCCCGGAGCGCTTGACGGCGCGGGCCAACGCCACGTCGTCGATCACCGCGTGCCGGATCGCGTCGGGCACGCCCGCCCGCTCCGCCGCCGTGCGGCGGATCAGCACGCATCCGCCGGCGGCCGCGGCGGTCCTGGCGCGCGGCCGGTTCACCCGGCGGAACGGGTACAACTGCGCGAAGAAGTAGACGAAGGCCGGGACGACCAACCGTTCCCAGGCGGTGGCGACCCTCAGCCGGGCCATCTGCGACACCATGTCCAGGTCGTTGTCCAGGGCTGCCGCCACCAGGTGGCGCAGCGAGTGCGGACCGTGCGCGATGTCGGCGTCCGTCAGCAGCAGGAACTCGGGAGAGCCCGGGGAGCCGCAGGAGTCAGGGGAGCCGGCCGCCTCGATGCCCTGCCGCACCGCCCACAGCTTCCCCGTCCAGCCCTCCGGGACGGGCCCCGGCGTCACGACGCGCAGCGGCAGCCCGTCCGCGCGTCCCGCCAGTGCACGGGCGACGTCCCCGGTGCCGTCGGTGCTGCCGTCGTCCACCAGGACGACCTCGGCGCGACCCGGATAGCGCTGCGCCAGGACGGTCGGCAGGCTCCGGGGCAGCACCTCCGCCTCGTCCCGGGCCGGCACGACCACCGCCACGTCCGGCCACTGCCGCGGTTCCGCCACGACGGCGGGAAGCCGCACATCCGTCCGCCAGAACAGACCCTGCGCCAGCAGCAGCCACACCCACGCCAGCAACGACACCCCGGTCACCCACGTCAGCCACGTCACTCCCGCAGTCTGCCGCCGGCGCCCTCCCGTACGCGTCATTTCGCCGCCACGGCCGCAGAGCGGGCCGACAATCGCATCACGTAAGGTTGTGCCCCGTGAAGATCGCACTGATGGACTCCGGTATCGGCCTGCTCGCCGCGGCCGCCGCCATCCGCCGGCTGCGGCCGGACGCGGACCTGGTGCTTTCCAGCGACCCCGACGGCATGCCCTGGGGCCCGCGCACTCCCGAGGACGTCACCGCACACGCCCTCGCGTGTGCTCTCGCCGCCGCCGAACACCGTCCGCAGGCGCTGATCGTGGCCTGCAACACCGCCACCGTGCACGCCCTGCCCGCGCTGCGCTCGGCCCTCGAGCCGGCGATCCCGGTCATCGGCACCGTTCCGGCGATCAAGCCCGCCGCGGCCGGGGCCGGCAAGGTCGCGATCTGGGCGACCCCGGCGACCACCGGCAGCCCCTACCAGCGGGCGCTGATCCAGGACTTCGGCAACGGCGCCGATGTCACCGAGGTGCCCTGCCCCGGCCTCGCCGACGCCGTCGACCGGGCCGACGAGTCCGCGACCACCGCCGCCATCGCCGCCGCGGCCGCGCTCACGCCCTCCGACGTCGAGGCGGTCGTCCTCGGCTGCACCCACTACGAACTGGTCGCCGACCGCATCCTGGCCGCCCTGGCGGCGCCCGCCCGGTTGTACGGCTCGGCCGACGCCGTCGCCGCCCAGACGCTCCGCCGGATCGGCGTCGAGCCGCGCCCGGACGCGACACACACCGGCAGCCTCGCGGTGATCCTCAGCGGCCGGACGGGCACGGTCACGCCCGAGGCGTTGGCCTATGGGGAGGGCCGCTTCCTCGGCGCCGGCGTCGCCCAGGCGGCGCAGGCACGCTGAGCACGCCCCACCGCTGCCTCTCGGCAGCCTTTCCGCTGTATCCCTCCCGCGGGACGGTGCCAATTCGCCGCCCGATGAGTAGGCTGCGCACTATGACGGACGCGCAGCGTGACCAGGCGCGTACATCCCAGGTGTGGACGGGCCACGCGAGCAACCGCTTCCAGTGGGCCCTCGCGGCCGTGGGGGCCGCCTGCATGGCGCTCGGCATCGAGCTCGCCGTGGCCTCGCCCCACACCTCGGGCACGGTGCCGCTGGTCATGTCGGTGGTGGGCTGCATCGCGGCAGGGCTGCTGGTGCTGTTCGGGACCGTCGCGTTCACACACGTACGCGTCAACGTGGACCGTGACGGGCTCCAGGTGCGCTGCGGCCACATCGGTGTGCCCCGGCGCCGCTTCCGGTGGGAGGAGATCAACGACGCGCACCTCGTCCCCGTCATCAGTCCCCGCAATTGGGGCGGCTGGGGTTATCGCTGGCGGCCCGAGCAGGGCACCGCGGTCGTGGTCCGCAGAGGGCCGGGTGTCGTCATCGCCCTCGGCAACGGCCGGCACTTCACCGTCACCGTGGACGACGCCGAGGGTGCCGTCCACGCCATTCGCAGCCGGCTGAGCGTGCGCCCGTAGCCCGGCAGGGCCCAGGCGCAGGTCCTGACGGCCGGCGCGAATCACGGCCGGCCACCGCTCACCCGGCCGGTTGCCGCGGCGCCGCTGCGAGAACGCACAGGCCCGGTGCGGTCGGCCGACACGGCCCCGCGACTTCCTTGCGGCTGTCCGTGCCGTTCGTGGCCCTCTGTGCCCTCCCTGCCGACGCCCAGCGCCTGGCCCGGCGCGCCTGCGGTCGCTCGCCCGGGGCCTCGACCGTGACCGTGCCACCCGTACGGCCGAGGCCGAAGGCGGCGCCCGTCGAGCCGTCCGTTGCCGGCGCCGTGGTGGTCGTCGGGCTTGCCTCGGCAGGGCGTGCACCCGCGGCCTGACCCCGTTCGCCCGGTCGCCGCAGCGGAGCCCGCTCCAAGGCGCCGAAGGGCGACGGGAGCGGGGCCCGCGGGCGGGCGGGAACGCGCCGAGGACGTGGGTCGCGCGACGCCCCGGTTGCGAGGCGCTCGCCGGCCAAGCGGTACGGCCGCGTCCAGGTTCCGGCGCGGGACGAGCAGTCCCGCCGCCGACAGCGGGCTGTCGACCGGGTCGCCGTGCCCCGCACAGGCTCGACCGGGGCGGGCACGACGATCCGGTCGTCGCCGACCGGGGCGTCGGCGACGCCGATCGCGTCACGTGGCGTGACGCGAGGGCGCGGCATCCATACGGAAGCCGTCAGGGTCACGACTGCTTCGGCGGTACGGCACGGTGCGCGCGGATCAGGTCCCGGTACCAGCCGTAGCTGGCCTTGGGGGTGCGCTTGGCGTCGTTGTCGTAGTCGACGTGCACGATGCCGAAGCGCTGGCCATAGCCACGGGCCCACTCGAAGTTGTCCAGGAGCGACCAGACGTAGTAGCCGCGGACATCCACGCCCGCGTCCATCGCGGCGACGAGTGCGTGGAGGTGGTCGCGGAGGTAGGCCACGCGGTCGGCGTCGTCGACGCGGCCGTCGGGGGAGAGGACGTCGGCCTCGGCGGAGCCGTTCTCCGTGATGAAGGCGGGCGGCAGCGCCGGGTAGCGCTCCTTGAGCTCCACCAGCAGCGCCGTGAAGGACTCCGGGACGACGGGCCAGCCCATGGTGGTGTGCCGCGTCCCGTACGGGTCGGTCTCGCGCACACCGATGTCGACGGCCGTGCGGCGGGCCGGGTCGGGCTCGTCGTGCGGCGCGTCGGTGACGGTGAGGGGGCGGTAGAAGTTGAGGCCCACGAAGTCCAGCGGGGCACCGATCACCTCGAGGTCGCCCTCGCGGCGGTAGGAGCCGTCGGCGAGCGCGCCCCACGTCTCGGCCTCACCGGTGGGGTAGCGGCCGGCGAACAGCGGCTCGGTCCACGTGTCGTTGTGCAGCGTCACGGCGCGGCGCAGCGCGGCCAGGTTGGCGGCGGAGTCGCTCGCGGCCTCGATGTGGTCGAGGTTGAGGGTGATGCCGACCTCGCGCGCGCCCGCCTCGCGCAGGGCGCGCACGGCCAGGCCGTGGCCGAGCAGCAGGTGGTGGGCGGCGGCCAGGGCGCCGGTGCCCTCCCGCGCTCCGGGGGCGTGCCGGCCCTCGGCGTAGCCGACGAAGGCAGAGCAGTACGGCTCGTTGAGCGTGATCCAGCGCTCCACGCGGTCCCCGAGCCGCTCGGCCACGGCGGCCGTGTAGCCGGCGAAGGCCTCGGCGGTCGCGCGGTTGCGCCAGCCGCCCTCGTCCTCCAGGGCCTGCGGGAGATCCCAGTGGTAGAGCGTCACGGCCGGCGAGATGCCCGCGGCGAGCAGGTCGTCGGTGAGGCGGTCGTAGAAGTCGAGGCCCTTGCCGTTGACGGTGCCGCGGCCCTGCGGGACGACACGCGGCCACGCGACGGAGAAGCGGTACGAGTCGACGCCCAGGTCGGCGAGGAGACGTACGTCCTCGGCGCTCCGGTGGTAGTGGTCGCAGGCCACGTCACCAGTGGCACCCTCGGCGGTGCGGCCCGGGGTGTGGCTGAAGGTGTCCCAGATGGACGGCCCGCGGCCGTCCTCGTCGTGGGCGCCCTCGATCTGGTAGGCGGCGGTGGCGGCGCCGAAGCGGAAACCGGGCGGGAAGACCGGGAGATCTGCTGGCATGGGGAGTGCTCCTGGCTGGGCTGAACGGCGGACGGATGGGTCGGACAACGAAGGGGGAGGAGGACGGGGACGGGTTCAGGCGCCTGCCGCGCGTGGGCCGGGGGCGGTGATCCGCGGTCCCGGCACGAAAGCCGGGGGGATCAACCGGTGCCCGGGCGGGGCGGTGGAAGCCCCCTGCGTGCGAGCGGCGATGGCCTCCACCGCGAGCCGCGTCACCGCGGCGGACATCTCGGACACGGGCAGT
The DNA here is from genome assembly GCA_033793685.1 of Streptomyces sp. ME19-03-3. Taxonomy (GTDB): domain Bacteria; phylum Actinomycetota; class Actinomycetes; order Streptomycetales; family Streptomycetaceae; genus Actinacidiphila. Next base: position 35,743 of record JARAXD010000021.1, read on the forward strand.
TCGATGCGGGGCAGTTCCAGACCGCCCAGGTCGTCGGGGAGGTTGCCGACCGCCACGACGGTCAGGTCCTCGGGGACCCGCAACCCCTCCGCCGCCACCGCGGCGAGGATGTGCGGGAGCGCCGCCACGTGCTGCACCACCAGCGCGGTGGCCGGGCGTTCGCCGCGCAGCAGGTCGGCGACGAGCCGCGCGAGCAGCGCCATGTCCCCGGTCGACGGGTGCACGCGCACGTCGGCACCGGTCTCCAGCATCGCACGGCGGGCACCGGCCACGCCTCGGATCGCGTAGCCGCGCCGCGCCTGCATCTCGCGTTCGGTGGTGGCCAGGTACGCGATCTCCCGGTGGCCGGCGGCGGCCAGTTCGCGGACGGTGAGGGAGGCGGCCGCCTCCCAGTCCAGGTCGGTCCACGGCAGTGCGGTGTCGTCGGCCGACCGTCCCAGCAGGGCGGTGGGGAACCCGAGGTCGAGCATGGCCTCGATGCGCGGGTCGTCCATCTCGACGGCCATCAGGATCGCGGCGTCCGCCTGACCGCCGCCCGCGATGCGGCGCAGGCCGGGTACGCCCTCGTGAGCGGTCATGAGCAGGACATCGAAACCATGGGCGCGGGCCGCGTCGCTGATCTCGATGGCGAAGCGCCCGTCGACCGCCCGGTAGCCTCCGGCCACGCGGGGGAGGGCGAGCGCCAGCACGTTGCTGCGCGTGCTGCGCAGCGTGCGGGCGCTCGCACGCGGGTGGTAGCCGAGATCGTCGATCGCCTGCTGCACGATGCGGCGGGTGTCCTCGGAGATCTTGCGTGAGCCGCTCAGGACGTACGACACGGTGCTGGGCGCGACCCCCGCGCGCACGGCGACGTCCTTGATGGTGGTCATACGGCTCCTTCACGGCTCCTGCGCCGGTCGTCCACTCCCCTCGGTGAATCGATTCGTCGAATCGATTCACCGCTGCCGGACGCAATGCTATGTCGGCACCTCGGGGTGAGGCAACGACCCCCCAGCCCATGCGCCGGGGCGCCGCCCACGAGGGCGCGCCCCGGGCGGAAGCGGCGGGGCTGCGGCGGAGGCGGCTGCGGCGGAAGCGGCGAGGAAGGCCGACGCCGGCGCGGTCCGCGCGAGGGCGGCCAGGACGTAGGCTCGGCACGTGCCGATTCCCGAATTCCTCCGCGAGCTGCGGGCCCTTGTGGGGCACCGGCAGCTGCTCCTGCCCGGTATCACGGCGGTCGTCCTCGACGGCGACGGCCGGGTCCTGCTGAACCGGCGGGCCGACAACGGACGCTGGTCGCTCATCGGCGGCATCGCCGAACCCGGCGAGCAGCCCGCCGACACCGCCGTCCGCGAGGTGCTGGAGGAGACGGGGGTGCGCGTGGTCGCGGAGCGCGTGGTTCTCGTCCAGACGATCGACCCGGTGCTCTATCCCAACGGAGACCGCTGCCAGTACGTGGACATCACCTTCCGCTGCCATGCCGTCGGCGGGCAGGCCAGGGTGGCCGACGACGAGTCGCTGGAGGTCGGCTGGTTCGACGTGGACGGCCTGCCCGACCTCGGCAACCACGGACGGCTGCGACTCAAGCACGCCCTGTCCGACGGCCCCACATGGTTCGAACCGCCCGCGGGATCGCCGCAGGGGTGAGTGTGCTGGGCCACCACGGGCCGTGCCACGAGTGTGGGCGGCGCACACATCGGTGCGGGCCCACGGTCTGCCTAGCCTGCACTGCATGACGCCCACGCCCCCCACGCCCCGTCCCGCAGCAGGCCCCGTCCCGCTGTCCGCACCCCCGTACCTGGACGGACGCACCGCGCTGGTCACCGGCGCCGCCGGCGGCATCGGCCGGGCGTGCGTGCTGCGCATGGCCGCCGCCGGCGCCAGGGTGCGGGCCGCCGACCGGGACGCCGAGGGCCTGGCCGAGCTCGCGGGACAGGCCGCGGCGGCGGACTGCCCCGGGGCCGTGGAGGTCATGACCGCGGACCTGACCGACCTCGACGCCGCCGAGGAGATCGCCAAGGGCGCCGACATCCTGGTCAACAACGCCGGGCTGCAGCTCGTCCGCCCCATCGAGGACTTCCCGCCCGACGTCTTCGCCACCGTGCTGAAGGTGATGCTGGAGGCCCCCTTCCGGCTGATCCGGGGGGCGCTGCCGCACATGTACGGGCAGGGTTGGGGCCGGATCGTGAACATCTCCTCGGTCCACGGACTGCGGGCCTCCGCCTACAAGAGCGCCTACGTCTCGGCCAAGCACGGCCTGGAGGGGCTTTCCAAGACCGCCGCCTTGGAGGGCGCGGCGCGGGGCGTCACGTCGAACTGCATCAGCCCCGGCTACGTGCGCACCCCGCTCGTCGAGCGGCAGATCGCCGACCAGGCGGCCGCGCACGGCATCGAACCCGAGCGGGTCGTCAGCGAGATCATGCTCGCCGACTCCGCGGTGAAGCGGTTGGTCGAGCCGGCGGAGGTCGCCGAACTCGCCGTCTACCTCTGCACGCCGCAGGCGTCCTTCATCACCGGTGCCTCACTCACCATGGACGGCGGATGGACGGCGCACTGATCTGCCGGTATCCCTGACAGCGTGCCGCGCGACCCACACGAAGCCCCCGGCTGCCCCGACGGCGAAGCCCCCGACCACCACGGCGGAACCATGGCTCCCCACAGCCCTTCCGACGCCCCCTTCCTGCGGCTGCTCGCCCGTGGGGCACCGGCCGAGGAGTACGAGCGGCCGGTCCTCGCGGCCAGGTCCGAGGGCGCGCCGCCCGCCGTGCTCGCGGAGTTGGAGCAGGCCAAGTTGCTGGCGCTGCGCGTGCGGGCGGAACTGGAGGGCCGGCGGCGCCGCGAGGCCGAGCTGTCGGCACTCTTCGAGACGGCCGGCGACCTCGCCGGGCTGCGTGACCTGGACTCGGTGCTGCAGGCCATCGTGCAGCGGGCCAGATCCCTGCTCGGCACGGACGTCGCCTACCTCAGCCTGATCGACCGCAAGGCCGGCGACACCTACATGCGGGTCACCGAGGGGTCGGTCTCCGCGGAGTTCCAGCGGGTGCGACTCGGGATGGGGGAGGGACTCGGCGGTCTGGTCGCGCAGACCGCCCTGCCCTACGTCACCGAGTCCTACTTCGACGACGAGCGCTTCCGGCACACCCACTCCATCGACTCGGCCGTGCACGACGAGGGCCTGGTGGCGATCCTCGGTGTGCCCCTCGTGCTGGGCACCGGAGTCATCGGCGTGCTGTACGCCGCGGACCGCAGGGCCCGGATCTTCGAACGCGGCCAGATCGCCCTGCTGGCCTCGCTGGCATCGCTCGCCGCCGTCGCCATCGACACCGCGAACCTGCTGGACGAGACCCGCTCTGCGCTCGCCGACCTCGGCACCGCCAACGACACCATCCGCCGGCACAGCGCCGTGCTGGAACGGGCCTCAGAGGTGCACGACCGGCTCACCGAGCTCGTCCTGCGCGGCGGTGGCGTGGACGACGTCGCGGCCGCGGTCGCCGAAGTGCTCTCCGGGCGGGTGCGGGTCGTCGGCACCGACCGCGATCCGGTCCCCGACGCGCTCGCCGACGCCGTCGCCCGCTCCCGCAAGGACGGGCACGCCGTACGGCAGGGCGAGACCTGGACGGCCGCCGTCACCGCGGGCGGCGAACTGCTGGGCGCCCTCGTACTGCACGGCCACCCCGAACTCGACCCCGTCGACCAGCGCACCCTGGAGCGCGCCGCCATGGTCACCTCCCTCCTGCTGCTCGCCCGGCGCACCGCCGCCGAGGCCGAACAGCGCTTCCGCGGCGCTCTCCTGGACGACCTGCTCGACGCCCCGCACCGCGATCCCGGACTGCTGCGCGAACGCGCGGGCCGGCTCCGCGCCGACCTGGACGCCCCGCACGTCGTGCTCGCCGCCCGCGTCGACGAGGAGCACGCCGGCGCCGCCGCCGACCGGCAACGGCTGTGGTCGGCCGCCTCCCACCTCGCCGCCACCCGGCGGGGCCTGGCCGCCGCGCGCGACGGCGGCACGGTGCTGCTGCTTCCGCTGGAACCGGGCTCCGACGCATCCGTCACCGCCCGCCGCATCGCCCAGCAACTGGGCACGGCGGTGCAGGCGGCCGTCACCGTGGGGGCCTCAGGCCCCGTCCTCGCACCGGCCGGCCGTCCCGGCTCCGTCGCCCTGGCGTACGCGGAGGCGCAGCGGTGCGGGGACGCGCTGCGCGCCCTGGGCCGCGCGGGGGAGGGCGCCGCCGGCGACGACTTCGGCTTCCTCGGTCTGCTGCTGACCGACGCGCGCGACGTCGACGGCTTTGTGCACCGCACGATCGGTGCCGTCACCGACTACGACAGCCGCCGGGGCACCGACCTGCTGCGCACGCTGGATGCCTATTTCGCCAGCGGGATGAGCCCCGTGCGTACCAAGGACGCCCTGCACGTGCACGTCAACACCGTGGCCCAGCGCCTGGAGCGGATCTCCCACCTCCTCGGCGCCGACTGGCAGTCCCCGCAGCGCGCGCTGGAGGTCCAGCTCGCGCTGCGCCTGCACCGCCTCTCCACGGGCCCGGGGCGGCCGCCCGGACCCGCCGGTCAGGACTGATCCGGGCCCGCGACCAACTCGACCTCGAACCCGTCGCCGTTCTCCAGGTAGGCGGCGTAGTGCTCCTCGCCGCCCGCGTACGGATGTCGCTCCGGGAACATCAGCGCCCAGCCGTGCAGCGGCGACCGCGCCACCAGGGCGTCCAGCTCCGCGCGGCCCGCCACGTGGAAGGCGAGGTGGTTCAGCCCGGCCCCCCGACGCTCGTGGCGCCCCTCGACGAGATCCGGTGACCGCTCGACGACGATATACGTCGCCCCCAGACGCCAGCTGCGGCCGTCGGCCCACTCCTGGTACCGGACGTAGCCGAGTTCGCACAGCAGCCAGCCCCACTCGGCTTCCGCACGCCCCAGGTCGGGAACCCACAGCTCGACATGGTGCAGCACCCCCGTCACCGCTCTCGTGTCACCCACGGTCACGACAGTAGACCCCGCCACTGACAGAGGTGGCGGGGTCCGCCCGTCGCGCGACGGGACGGTGGGTGCCGGCGTGCCGGTCAGCTCGCGGGGGCCGACCGGGTCAGCGGGTCGTCCCGCACCGCCTCCGACTCGACGGCGTCGAGATCCCGGCCCCGTGTCTCCCTGGCAACGGCGACCGCGACCAGCGTGATCAGCACGGCGGCGATCAGATACAGGGAGATGTAGGTCGAGCCGCCCGTGTCGGCGAGCAGGGCCGTCGCGATCAGCGGCGCCGGCGCGCCGGCGGCGACCGAGGCGAACTGGGCGCCGATCGAGGCGCCGGAGTACCGCATGCGGGTCGCGAACATCTCCGAGAAGAAGGCCGCCTGCGGCGCGTACATGGCGCCGTGCAGGACCAGACCGACCGTGATGGCCAGCAGAAGGGCAGGGAAGCCCCCGGTGTCGATCAGCGCGAAGAAGGGGAAGGCCCACAGCCCCACTCCGGCCGCGCCGAGCAGGTACACCGGTTTCCGCCCGATGCGGTCGGACAGCGCGCCCCAGACCGGGATGACGGCGAAGTGCACGGCAGACGCGATGAGCACGGCGTTCAGGGCCGTCTGCTTGTCCACCGCCGCCTGTGTGGTGGCGTAGACCAGGACGAAGGCGGTGATGACGTAGTAGCTGATGTTCTCCGCCATGCGGGCGCCCATGGCCACCAGGACGTCCCGCCAGTGGTCGCGCAGCACGGCGAGCAGCGGCAGCCGCTCGATCGCGGCCTCCTCCGTCTTGCGGGCCTCCGCCCTGGCCAGCGCGGCCTTGAACACCGGCGACTCGTCGACCGACAGCCGGATCCACAACCCCACCATCACCAGCACGCCGGACAGCAGGAACGGGATGCGCCAGCCCCACGAGGTGAAGGCGGCGTCGGAGATCAGCGCGGTCAGCGCCGACAGCACACCGGTGGCGAGCAGTTGGCCGGCCGGCGCGCCCGTCTGCGGCCACGACGCCCAGAACCCGCGCCGCCGCGCGTCGCCGTGCTCGGAGACCAGCAGGACCGCGCCGCCCCACTCACCGCCGAGCGCGAAGCCCTGCACCAGGCGGAGCACGGTGAGCAGCACCGGAGCCGCAGCCCCGATCGTGCCGTACGTCGGGAGCAAGCCGATGCAGAACGTCGCGCCGCCCATGAGCAGCAGGCTCAGGACGAGCAGTCGCTTGCGGCCGAGGCGGTCCCCGAAGTGGCCGAACACGAGGGCGCCCACCGGGCGGGCGGCGAAACCGACCGCGTAGGTCAGGAACGACAGCAGTGTTCCGACCAGCGGATCCTGTTCGGGGAAGAACAGTTTGTTGAAGACGAGTGCCGCGGCGGAACCGTAGAGGAAGAAGTCGTACCACTCGATGGTGGTGCCGATGAGGCTCGCCGCGACGATTCTGCGGAGCGAGCCGGGTGCGGTGGGCGCGGGTGCCGGGGTTGCCATGGTCACCACTTCCGGGCGGGGGGACGGGGACGTTTCCGTGTCGCCACACCGTAGAAACGGCCACGTCACGCTCCCATGTGGTGGCACACCACAGTTGTCCCGCCGGGTATGCGGGCTACCACCATGCGGGGGGCCGGAAGGGCCGTCCCGCATCCGGGACGCACGGCGGGACCGGCCGGGCCCTCCCCGCGGGGCGTCCCGCCCGCGGGGAGGGCCCGTTCGAGGGACGGGCGCTCGGGGAGATATCTTGATGTCGAGCAATGTTGCAGACGTGGAGCGGAGCACCCGGTGACTGACTCGACCATCATCTACACACACACCGACGAGGCGCCGGCGCTGGCGACGTACTCGTTCCTGCCCGTGATCCAGGCGTACGCCTCCCAGGCCGGAGTCGCCGTGGAGACCCGTGACATCTCCCTGGCCGGGCGCATCATCGCGAGCTTCCCCGAGTACCTGGAGGAGGGCCAGCGCATCCCCGACGCGCTCGCCGAGCTCGGTGCGCTCGCCAAGACCCCCGCGGCCAACATCATCAAGCTGCCGAACGTCTCGGCCTCGATCCCGCAGCTGAAGGCCGCCATCGCCGAGCTGCAGGCGCAGGGCTACGCGCTGCCGGACTACCCGGACGACCCCAAGTCCGACGAGGACAAGGACGTCCGCGCCCGCTACGACAAGATCAAGGGCAGCGCCGTCAACCCCGTCCTGCGCGAGGGCAACTCCGACCGCCGGGCCCCCGCGTCGGTCAAGAACTACGCCAAGGCGCACCCGCACCGCATGGGCGCCTGGTCGGCCGACTCCAAGACGAACGTCGCGCACATGACCGCCGACGACTTCCGTTCCACCGAGAAGTCCGCCGTCATCGCCGAGGACGGCACCCTGCGCATCGAGCTGGTCGGCGACGACGGCACCACCACCGTGCTGCGCGAGTCCGTGCCGGTCCTGGCCGGCGAGGTCGTGGACGCGTCCGTCATGCGCGTCGCCGTGCTGCGCGAGTTCCTCGCCGAGCAGGTCGCGCGCGCCAAGGCCGAGGACGTCCTGTTCTCGGTGCACCTGAAGGCCACGATGATGAAGGTCTCCGACCCCATCATCTTCGGCCACGTCGTGCGCACCTTCTTCCCCAAGACCTTCGCCCGGTACGGCGAGACCTTCGCGAGCGCCGGCCTCACCCCGAACGACGGCCTCGGCGGCATCCTCAAGGGAGCGGAGGCGCTGCCCGAGGGCTCGGCGATCAAGGCGTCCTTCGAGGCCGAGCTGGCCGAGGGACCGGCGCTGGCCATGGTCGACTCCGACCGTGGCATCACCAACCTGCACGTTCCGAGCGACGTCATCGTCGACGCCTCCATGCCGGCCATGATCCGCACGTCGGGCCACATGTGGGGCCCGGACGGCCAGGAGGCCGACACCCTCGCGGTCCTCCCGGACAGCAGCTACGCCGGTATCTACCAGGCCGTCATCGACGACTGCCGCGCCCACGGCGCCTTCGACCCGGCCACCATGGGCTCGGTGCCCAACGTCGGCCTCATGGCGCAGAAGGCCGAGGAGTACGGCAGCCACGACAAGACCTTCGAGATCCAGCACACCGGCACCGTGCGCCTGGTCGACCAGGCGGGCAACGTCGTGCTGGAGCAGGCAGTCTCCGCGGGCGACATCTTCCGCGCCTGCCAGACCAAGGACGCCCCGATCAAGGACTGGGTCAAGCTCGCGGTCACCCGCGCCCGCGCGACGGGCGACCCGGCCGTGTTCTGGCTGGACGAGGGGCGCGCCCACGACGCGAACCTGATCGCCAAGGTCAAGGAGTACCTGCCGGAGCACGACACCGAGGGCCTCCGGATCGAGATCATGTCGCCGGTCGAGGCGACCAAATTCTCCATCGAGCGCATCCGCCGCGGCGAGGACACCATCTCCGTCACCGGCAACGTGCTGCGCGACTACCTGACCGACCTCTTCCCGATCCTGGAGCTGGGCACCAGCGCCAAGATGCTGTCGGTGGTGCCGCTGATGAACGGCGGCGGCCTCTTCGAGACCGGCGCGGGCGGCTCCGCGCCCAAGCACGTGCAGCAGCTGGTCAAGGAGAACTACCTGCGCTGGGACAGCCTGGGCGAGTTCCTGGCGCTGGCCGTCAGCTTCGAGCACCTGGCGACCACCACGGGCAACTCCCGCGCCCAGGTCCTGGCCGACACCCTTGACCGGGCCACGGGTACCTTCCTCAACGAGGACAAGTCGCCCAGCCGCCGGCTCGGCGGCATCGACAACCGTGGCAGCCACTTCTACCTGGCGATGTACTGGGCCCAGGAGCTCGCCGGGCAGAAGGACGACGCGGAGCTGGCCAAGGCGTTCGCCCCGCTCGCCCAGACGCTGACCGAGAAGGAGCGGACGATCGTCGACGAGCTGATCGCGGTGCAGGGCTCCCCGGTGGAGATCGGCGGCTACTATCAGCCCGACCCGGCCAAGGCCGCGGCCGTCATGCGTCCGTCCGCGACCTTCAACGAGGCGCTGGCGAACCTCGCCTGACGCGACGCCGGCACGACGCGAACCGCCCCGGCCGGTGATCCGGCCGGGGCGGTCCCGTGTCCCGGGCGAGGCGGGTCGTGGCGCCGTGCGGGGTACGCGAAGCCGGCGCCCCTTCCCGGCGGTGCGTCGCGCGGCCCGCCGGTGGCACCGCCAGGGCGTCGCCGTTGCGCAATGGCAGCGAGAGCAGGCCGCCGAGGGCCAGTACCCGGGCGAGCCCGGCGGCCATGGCGTCCGGCTCGGACACGTACATCCCCGGCGCCGTGCGGCGAACGTTGATCGCACCTGCCGCGCGCCCCGACCGCGCCGTGGGTGACGCCGCGGAACGCCGTGAGCCCCAGCGCGTTACAGCGTGGTACTGCACGGCGCACCCCGCGGCTCCTAATGTCGGCGTGCGGCGGCCCGGAGTGCACTTCCGCGGCCCGCCCGTTGCCACGGCGTCGGAGGGAAGACCGATGAGTCGAGTAGTGCGTGCCGCGCTCGTCCAGACGAAGTGGACCGGCGACAAGGAGTCGATGACCGACCTGCACGAGCGGTACGCCCGCGCGGCCGCGGCCCAGGGCGCGCAGGTCATCGGCTTCCAGGAGGTGTTCAACGCCCCGTACTTCTGCCAGGTGCAGGAGCCCGAGCACTACCGGTGGGCGGAACCGGTGCCGGACGGACCGACGATCGTGCGGATGCGGGCGCTGGCCAGGGAGCTCCGCATGGTGATGGTCGTGCCGGTCTACGAGGTCGAGCAGGCGGGCCACTACTACAACACCGCCGCCGTGATCGACGCCGACGGCAGCTACCTGGGCAAGTACCGCAAGCACCACATCCCGCAGGTCAAGGGCTTCTGGGAGAAGTACTACTTCAAGCCCGGCAACCTCGGCTGGCCGGTCTTCGACACGGCTGTCGGCAAGGTCGGCGTCTACATCTGCTACGACCGCCACTTCCCCGAGGGCTGGCGGGCGCTCGGCCTCGCCGGCGCCGAGCTGGTGTACAACCCCTCCGCCACCTCGCGCGGGCTGTCCGCCTACCTGTGGCAGCTGGAGCAGCCCGCCGCGGCCGTCGCCAACGAGTACTTCGTCGCCGCGATCAACCGGGTCGGCCAGGAGCAGTACGGCGACAACGACTTCTACGGCACGTCCTACTTCGTCGACCCGCGCGGTCAGTTCGTTGGCGACGTCGCTTCCGACAAGGAGGAGGAACTCCTCGTACGCGACCTGGACTTCGGGAAGATCGAGGAGGTCCGTCAGCAGTGGGCCTTCTACCGCGACCGCCGCCCCGAAGCCTACGGCCCGCTGACCGAGGCCTGAGGAAGGGGAGGGGACGGCGAGAGCGCTGATCAGCGGCGGTCTCGTCATCACCGCGGCGGAGGAGGTCGGCACGGACGTCCTCGGCGAGAAGGAGAGGGCCGTCCCCTCGCCGCCACCGGCAGCGCGCTCGCCGCGGGTCGGACGGCCGGCATCCGGCCGGTGCACGGCGACGGCCCGTTCGAGGTGCACGACTCGCACGACTCGCACGACCCGCACGACGTCAAGGAGTCCGTCACCGACGCCTACGGTTCCCCTGTCGTCCCCCACTCCGCGACCGATCCCGGATCCGTCATCCCCCCGCACAGCACGTTCGATCCCCGTACCCCTCGAACGAAGGGGGCTGCCATGACAGCCACCGCTCCACCCCCTGCCGGCGAAGCCGGGGGCGGGGGCCGCGTCGAGCTCTCGCCCGACTCCGTCCCGTCCGGCCCGTACGCCAACCAGGACCTGCTCCCCGTTCCGCTCGCCCAGCGGAAGTGGACCACGTACAACTTCACGGCCCTGTGGGTCGGCATGGCCCACAACGTGGCCTCCTGGACCCTCGCCTCCGGGCTGGTCGCCCTCGGCATGGACTGGAAGCAGGCGGTGTTCACCATCGCCCTCGCCAACGTCATCGTGCTGGTGCCCATGCTGCTCACCGGGCACGCCGGCCCCAAGTACGGCATCCCCTTCCCGGTCTTCGCCCGTGCGTCGTTCGGGGTGCGCGGGGCCAACCTGCCCGCCCTGGTCCGCGCCGCCGTCGCCTGCGTGTGGTTCGGCATCCAGACCTGGATCGGCGGCTCCGGCATCTTCCTGCTCGCGGGAAAACTCTTCGGTGACGCGTGGGCGAACGCCGGGACGATCGGCGGCTACCCGTGGACGCAGTGGCTGTCCTTCGTCGTGTTCTGGGTCCTGCAGGTCGCGATCATCGTGCGCGGCATGGAGACGGTGCGCAGGTTCGAGAACTGGGCGGCCCCCTTCGTCATCGTCGGCGCGATCGCGCTGCTGATCTGGATCAGCGTCAAGGCGGGCGGCCTCGGTCCGCTGCTCGACCAGCCCTCCGCCCTCGGTTGGGGCGGTGACTTCTGGAAGGTCTTCTTCCCCGCCCTCATGGGTATGATCGGCTTCTGGTCGACGCTCTCCCTCAACATCCCCGACTTCACCCGCTACGCGGCCGGGCAGCGCGCCCAGCTGTGGGGGCAGTCGCTCGGGCTGCCCACCACGATGACGCTGTTCGCGCTGCTGTCCGTGCTGGTGACCTCCGGTTCGCAGGCGGTCTACGGCGAGCCGATCTGGGACCCGGTGGCGCTGGCCGCGAAGCTCGACAACTGGGCCGCCGTGCTCTTCGCGCTGATCACCATCCTGGTGGCCACCCTGTCGGTGAACATCGCCGCGAACGTGGTCTCGCCCGCCTTCGACCTGTCCAACATCGCGCCGCGGCGGATCAGTTTCCGCACCGGCGCGCTGATCACCGCGGTCGTCGGCGTCGTCATCTTCCCGTGGAAGCTGCTCGCCAGCCCGCAGGCGTACATCTTCACCTGGCTCGGCACCGTCGGCGGTCTGCTCGGCACCGTGGCGGGCATCCTGATCGCCGACTACTGGATCCTGCGCCGCACGCGGCTGGAACTCGCCGACCTCTACAGGTCCGAGGGCCGCTACTGGTACGACGGCGGCTGGAACTGGCGGGCGCTGGCAGCGTTCGCAGCCGGCGGTGTCCTCGCCATCGGCGGCTCGCACTCCGGACTCGACGCCAAGGGCGTCAAGCAGGGGCCGTTCCCGGTCGACGGACTGATCCCCTTCCTGAAGCCGCTCGCGGACTACGGGTGGGCCGTCGGCCTCGCGGCGTCCCTCCTCGTCCACGTCCTGCTCAGCAGGCTCGCGCCGGATCGCAGGAGCTGACCGCGCGTCCCCGGCCCGGGATCCGCCGCCCTCAGCGGCCGGACCCGGGCCCCGCGGCGCGCTGCGCCTCGTGCGCGAGCAGCGCCACGTAGAGCGAGGTGAGCTGTTCCCAGTCGCCCAGGTCGGTGCCGAGCAGCGACTCGATGCGCTGCAGTCTCCGGTAGAGGGCGGGCCGGCTGAGGTGGTACGCCCGGGCGGCCGCCGACTTGTTGCGGCCCGTCGCCAGATAGGTGCGCAGCACCTCCAGCAGTGCCGGCTTCCCCAGCAGCGGCCCCAGCTCCCGCCCGATGAACGCCTGAAGCTCCGGATCGTCGCGCAGCAGGCGCACCAGGCCGCGCAGCCGTACGTCGCGCAGCCGGGCCACCGGCGCGTCCGGCGGGCCGGCGACCGCCGCGTCCGCCACGTGCATCGCCTCGACGAAGGAGCGGCGCACCTCGACCAGTTCGCGGCAGCCGAAGCCCGCGCCGACCACCACCGTACGGCCCCGGCCGGCCAGTTCCCCGTGTACCCGCACCGCCACCTTCCGCACGGCGGCGTCGGCGTCCTGACCGGCGGGGATGCTCAGCAGGACCGCCGTACCGTCGGCGCCGATCCGCGCCACGAGCCCCGCGACCCCGGGGAGTTCGGCCAGCGCCTGCTCGAGCAGCTCCGGCATGGTGTCCCGGCCCTGCGGCGCCGGGCCGAGGGGGCGGACGACGACGGGGACAAAGATGCGCCGGCCCACCGGGAGCCCCGCGGCCCGCACCCGGCTGACCAACTGCTCGGTGCGTGCGGTGCCCGTCGCCAGGTCGTGCAGCAGCGACTCGGCGGCCTGGTCCTCCCAGCCCCGTTCCTGGTCGCCCAGGAGGCGGTGCATGGCCAGCGCCTCGGAGGCACGGGCACCCAGCACCCGGCCGAACTCCTCCGGACCGTGGTGGCCGAAGAGCACCAGGCGCCCCCACTGCCGGCCCCGGGCCTCCAGCGGCGCGACGACCCATCCGTCCGGGCCGACCGTGACCGCGCCGCTGCCCGCCAGTTCGGAGACCTGACCGGAGACCCGCTCCCAGTCGCGCAGAAGGTCGTCGAGTGAACCCTTGTCCCCGGCCGAGGCGAGCACGCGCTGCGCGAGATTGACGACGACGGCGGGACACCCGGCGTGCGCCGCTATCTCGTCCAGGACCTGCTGGAGGCCGGCGCCGGAGAGGTTGAGCGCGGTCAGCGAGGAGCGGACCCGGTCGGAGAGGTCGAGCGCGGCGAACCGGCCGTGCACCAGGCGTGCGTGTACTTCCTCGGTGAGCCGCGCGAAGGGCGCCGGCCGGTGCAGCACGATCAGCGGCACCCCGCAGCGCTCGGCGGCGCGGCGCATCGGCTCGGGCGTGGTGTGGAACGCCCGGCCGAGGCCCAGCACGACCGCCGCGACGTCGGCGCGCTGCATCGACTCGACGTACTCGCGCTGCGCCCGCTCGTCGCCCGCCAGCAGCAGGCCGGTGGTCAGCACCATCTCACCGCCGCTGAGCATGACGCCCACGTCCGGCGCCTCGGCCACGTGCAGCCAGCGCACCGCGCGGTGCAGATGCGCGGAGCCGGCCACGACCTCCGGCACCCAGGGCGTCACCAGGTCCAGATCGAGCACGTCACGCACGGTGAGCCGCCCGGCCGTGCTCGCCGGGGGTGTGTCCGCTCTGCCGTCGCTCACGCGCCCACGCCCGTCCCTCGTGCGGCCAGGGTGGGGAGTCTAGCCATCCGCGCTCCGCCCGGACCGGTTCGTGCGGGGATCGCCGCCCGTCGAACCGGGCGGTGCCGGAGAAGACCTCCGGGTGCTCGGCCCGGCTCAGGCGGCGGGTCAGGGCGTGGGTGGTGTCGACTCCTCGCCCGGGGTGGTACGTGCGGAGGGCCGGAGCCCGTGGGGCGGGCGGTGCCGGAGAAGACCTCCGGCTGCCCGGGCCGGCTCAGGCGGCGGGTCAGGGCGTGGGTGGTGTCGACTCCTTGCCCGGGGCGGTATGTGCGCAGGGCCGGAGCCCGTGGGGCGGGCGGTGCCGGAGAAGACCTTCGGGTGCTCGGGCCGGCTCAGGCGGCGGGTCAGGGCGTGGGTGGTGTCGACTCCTCGCCCGGGGCGGTACGTGCGCAGGGCCGGAGCCCGTAGACGCGGCCGGCCGTGCCGGAGAAGACCTCCCGCTGCTCGGCCCGGCTCAGGCCGGCGGTCAGGGCGCGGGCGGTGTCGACCACCTCGGCGTAGGAGGCGGCGAGCCGGCACACGGGCCAGTCGGAGCCGAACATGAGGCGGCCGGGGCCGAACGCGTCGAGCACGGTGGCGGCGTAGGGCGCGAGGTCCGCCGTCGTCCAGGTGTCCCAGTCGGCCTCGGTGACCATGCCGGACAGCTTGCAGACGGTGTTGGGCCGCGCGGCCAGTGCCCGTACGTCCTCGCTCCAGGGCCGCGTGGCGCCCGCGGCGATGGGCGGCTTGCCCAGGTGGTCGAGGACGAACACCAGCTCGGGTACGAGGCCCGCGGCCCGGGCGGCGGCCGGCAACTGGGCGGCGAGCACCACCAGGTCGTAGACGAGTCCGGCGTCGACCACCGCGCGCAGCCCGCGCAGCACGTCGGGACGGAGCAGCCACTGTGGGTCGGGTTCGCCCTGCACCTGGTGGCGGATTCCCACCAGGCGCTCCCCACCCGGCAGTTCGCGCAGGGTCGCCAGCCGGTCGGCGACCGCCGGGTCCGTCAGGTCGGTCCAGCCGACCACCCCGGCCACCAGGTCGCTGCCGGCGGCCAGCGCCAGGAACTCCGGGGTCTCGGCGGCCACCGTCACGGTCTGGACGAGGACGGTCGCCGTGACGCCGGCGGCCTTCGCCTCCGGCTCCAGGTCGTCCAGTGAGAAGTCGCGGCGCAGCGGGGCCAGCCGTTCCCCGGTGATCCAGTCCTGGTCGCGCACCGAGAGGTCCCACAGGTGGTGGTGCGCGTCGACGATGCCGTCCACTCCGATGCCGTCCACCCCCATGCCCTGCGCCCCGATGCCCTCCGCCATGGTCACAGCCGCCACACCACCGGCAGCGGTGCCCCGGCGCCCTCGGCGGAGTAGTCATGGGCGACCTCCAGCAACTCCGCCATCCGCGCCTGCCAGGCGATGTTGACGGGCAGCCGCTCCAGCGCCGCCAGCATCGCCGAGTAGTCGTCGACGTCCAGCAGGTGGAAGAGGTCTGCGCCGCTGCGCCAGATCGTCCATTCCCGCACGCCCGCGCCGCGGATGGCGTCGGCCAGCTCGGCGGGGACCTCGCGGTGTGCCGCCTCGTACGCGGCGATCCGGTCCGGCCGCACCCTGGTGTGCAGGGCGACCCTCATCGAACCTCCTCGTCCGGCACGGGCACGTCCGCGCCGAGCAGGCCCTCGGCGCGCAGGTCGGCCCATATCGGGGCCGGCAGCGGCAGCCGCAGCATGGCGGCGGTGTCGCGCGCCTCGTCGGCGGAGCGCAGCCCCACCAGCGTGCTCGCGACGGCGGGATGGGCCGCGGGGAAGCGCAGTGCGGCCGCTCGCAGCGGCGCGCCGTGCCGGCCGGTCACCGCCCGCAGGCGCCGGGCGCGGGCGAGCACGGACTCCGGGGCGGGTGCGTAGTCGTACGTGGCGCCCTCGTCAGGGTCGATCAGCAGGCCCGAGTTGAAGGCGCCGCCCACGACGACGCTCGCGCCGCGGGCCGCCGCCAGGGGCAGTACCTCGGCCAGGCCCTCCTGTTCCAGCAGCGTGTAGCGGCCGGCCAGCAGCACCACGTCGACATCGGTGTCCCGCAGGAAGCGTGCGAGCATGGCGGTCTGGTTCATGCCGGCGCCGATCGCCCGGACGACGCCCTCCGAGCGCAGCCGCTCCAACGCCGGGTAGCCCTGGCCGAAGGCCTGCTCGGCATGGTCGTCGGGGTCGTGGAGGTAGACCAGGTCGACGCGGTCCAGGCCCAGGCGTTCCAGACTGGCCTCGAGGGAGCGGCGCACGCCGTCGGCACTGAAGTCCCAGACGCGGTGCAGGCCGGCGCGCACGGCGAAGCCGTTCGCCAGGTCGTCCCCGTCCGGCCCGCCGGGCACCAGCAGCCGCCCCACCTTGGTGGAGACGGTGTACTCGGCCCGCGGGCGGTCGCGCAGGGCGGCGCCGAGCCGGCGCTCGGACAGGCCGAGCCCGTAGTGGGGCGCGGTGTCGAAGTAGCGGACTCCGGTGTCCCAGGCGGCGTCCACGGCCGCACGGGCGTCGTCGTCGTCGACCGGGGTGAAGAGGTTGCCGATCGGGGCGGCGCCGAAGCCGACCTCGGTGACGGCCACACCGCTGCGGCCCAAGGTGGTGGTGCGCATGGCGGTCCGCTTCCTCATTTCCCGGCCGGGCGTAGCCGCAGCCCGGCCATGCCGCCGTCCACGGCGAGCGCCGTGCCGGTGACGGAGGCCGCGGCGGGGCTCGCCAGGTAGACGATGGCGGCGGCGACCTCGTCGGCGGTCACCAGCCGGCCCATCGGCTGCCGGGCACGGAGGGCGGCGCGTTCCGCCTCGGGGTCGTCGGCGGCGTCCAGCAGCCGGGCCACCCACGGGGTGTCGGCGGTGCCGGGGTTGACGCAGTTGACCCGGATGCCCTCGCGGACGTGGTCGGCGGCCATCGCCAAAGTGAGCGACAGGACGGCGCCCTTGCTGGCGCTGTACAGCGCGCGCTGCGGCAGCCCGGCTGTGGCCGCGATGGAGCAGGTGTTGACGATCGCGGGGTGGGCCGAGCGCCTCAGGTGGGGGAGCGCGGCGCGGGTGGTGCGCACCATGCCGAGCACGTTCACGTCGAGCACGCGGTGCCACTGCTCGTCGGGGTTGTCCTCGACGGTGCCCGCCGCCCCGACGCCCGCGTTGTTGACGAGCACGTCGAGGCCGCCGAGCGCTTCAGTCGCGGCGTCCACGGCGGCGCGGGTGGAGGCGTCGTCGCGGACATCGGCCTTGAACCCGGTCAGCTGCTCGGGGAGCCCGTCCGGCGCCACGTCCAGTACGGCGACCCGGGCGCCCCGGGCGTCCAGCAGCCGCGCGGTCGCCAGCCCGATCCCGGAGGCGCCGCCCGTCACCAGGGCGCAGAGGCCCTCCAGGTCCCGCGTTTCGCCGCTCATGCCGTCCCACCTTCCTGCCGTGCCCGGTCGGCCACCCAGAACGTACCGTCCGGGTAACGGTAGGCGTCGATCGATTCCGGTCTCATCTGCGCGGAGAATCCGGGTGCCGCCGGGGCGGTGTAGTGGCCGCGGCGCATGACGACCGGCGTCGTGAAGTGCTCGTGGAGGTGGTCCACGTACTCGATGGCACGGTCCGCGGTCGTCCCGGCCAGCGCGACGAAGTCGAACATCGCCAGGTGCTGCACCAGTTCGCACAGGCCGACACCGCCCGCGTGCGGGCACACGGGGATGCCGAAGGCCGCGGCCAGCAGCAGGATCGCGAGGTTCTCGTTGACCCCGCCGACCCGCGCGGCGTCGATCTGCAGCACGTCGATCGCGCCGGCCTGCAGCAACTGCTTGAAGACGATGCGGTTCTGCACGTGCTCGCCGGTGGCGACCCGGACCGGGGCGACCGCCTTGCGGATCGCGGCGTGGCCCAGGACGTCGTCGGGGGAGGTGGGCTCCTCGATCCAGTAGGGGTCGAACTCGCCGAGCGCGGTCACCCACGCGACGGCCTCGGCCACGCCCCACCGCTGGTTGGCGTCGATCGCGATGCGCACGTCGGGGCCGACGGCGGCGCGGGCCGCGCGCATGCGCCGTACGTCGTCGCCGAGGTCGGCGCCGACCTTCAGCTTGATCTGGGTGAAGCCGTCGGCCACGGCCTGCTCGGCGAGCCGGGTCAGTTTCTCGTCGGAGTACCCGAGCCAGCCGGGCGAGGTGGTGTAACCGGGGTAACCGCTCTCCAGCAGCGCGGCGGTGCGTTCGGCGGCTCCCGCGCGGCCCGCCCGCAGCAACTCCAGTGCGCGCTCGGGGGTGAGGGCGTCGTCGATGTAGCGGAAGTCGATCTGGGAGACGAGCCACGCGGGCTCCGCCTCGGCCAGCAGCCGCCACAGCGGCAGGCCCCGGCGTTTGGCGGTCAGGTCCCACACGGCGTTGACGACGGCCCCGATCGCCATGTGCATCACACCCTTCTCGGGGCCCAGCCAGCGCAACTGGCTGTCGCCGGTCAGGTCGCGCGCCACGGAGCCGGGGTCGGCGCACAGCTCGTCGACCGGCCGGCCGACGAGATGGGGGCGGAGTGCCTCGATCGCCGCGACCTGGACGTCGTTGCCCCGGCCGATGGTGAAGACGAAGCCGTGCCCCTCGTGGCCGTCGTCCGCGTCGGTGCGCAGCACCACGTATGCGGCGGAGTAGTCGGGATCCGGATTCATCGCGTCCGAGCCGTCGAGTTCCCGCGAGGTGGGGAAGCGGATGTCGTGGGTGTCGATCGCGGTGATGCGGGCGGAGGTAGCGGACAACTGGCTGCCTTTCACGCTCGGCCTCGGGCAAGACATCGGAGGTCTCGCGCCACGGTGACTCTAGAGCCCCGGGGACGGGACTGGCAATCCATTCCTCGGATGTCCTGCCAGTCGAACGCGATGGGATCGTGTTCGCATAAGGGGTTGTCAGGCTCGCGAGACGGACTTACCTTCCTTTCGTCCGGGATACCTCGGATGAATAGGCACCTGGCTCACCCGGACAGGGAGAACACGGCATGAAGCCCGCCCGTACGCGCTCCACCGCCGCGATCGCCGCGGCCGTCCTCGTCACGGCCGCCCTCGCCACCGCCTGCAACCGCGGCAGCACCGGCACCGCCGGCGGCTCGGCCGGCGGCAAGCCCGCCATCGGCATCGACCTGCCGCGCTCCGACTCCGACTTCTGGAACTCCTACGCGCAGTACATCGACAAGGGCATCGAGGACGGCGGCCTGAACGCGCTGCCCCGGAGCAACTCGCAGAACGACATCACCAAGCTCGTCGCCAACGTCCAGGTGTTCCAGAACACCGGGGCCAAGGCCGTCGTCATGGCCCCGCAGGACACCGGCGCCGTCGCCTCGACGCTCGACACCCTCGCCGGCAAGAAGATCCCGGTCGTCAGCGTCGACACCCGCCCCGACAAGGGCGACGTCTACATGGTCGTCCGCGCCGACAACAAGGCGTACGGCACCAAGGCCTGCGAGTTCCTGGGGGAACAGCTGGGCGGCAAGGGCAAGGTCGCCGAGCTCCAGGGCGCCCTGGACTCCATCAACGGACGCGACCGCTCGGAGGCGTTCGCGGCCTGCATGAAGGAGAAGTTCCCCGGCATCACGGTCTTCGAGCTGCCCACCGACTGGAAGGGCGACGTCGCCTCCGCCAAGCTGCAGAGCCTGCTCGCCCAGCACCCCGACCTGGGCGGCGTCTACATGCAGGCCGGCGGTGTCTTCCTGCAGCCGACGCTGGCCCTGCTCAAGCAGAAGGGGCTGCTCAAGCCGGCCGGGCAGAAGGGCCACATCGCCATCGTCTCCAACGACGGCATCCCGCAGGAACTGGACGCCATCCGCAAGGGCGAGATCGACGCCACCGTCTCCCAGCCCGCCGACCTCTACGCCAAGTACGCGCTGTACTACGCCGAGGCCGCAGCCGAGGGGAAGACCTTCGAGGCGGGACCCACCGACCACGACTCGACGATCGTCAGCATCCCCAACGGGCTGGAGGACCAACTGCCGGCGCCGCTGGTGACCAAGGACAACGTCGACGACAAGGCTCTGTGGGGCAACAACATCGGCTGACCGCCCGTCCGCACCCGAAGAACGGAAGACACCATGGCGGACCCCGCCACCGCGCCGCCGGCCGTGGCCGAGGCGACCGGGATCGGCAAGCGCTTCGGCGCCACCGTGGCGCTGCACGACGCGCGTATCTCGGTCGCCCCGGGCGAGTCGCACGCCCTTGTGGGCCGCAACGGCGCCGGCAAGTCCACCCTCGTCGGCATCCTCACCGGCCTCCAGCAGCCCGACACCGGAACCCTGCGCTTCTCGGGCGAGCCGGCGCCCTCCGTCGGCGACACCGACGCCTGGCGCTCCCGGGTGGCCTGCGTCTACCAGCGCTCCACCGTCATCGGCGACCTGTCCGTCGCCGAGAACCTCTTCCTCAACCGGCAGAGCGGCGGACCGCTGCGCCCCATCCGGTGGACGGCACTGCGCCGCCGCGCGGCGGAACTGCTCGGCGAGTACGGGGTCGACATCGACCCGGCCGCACGCGCCCGCGACCTCTCCGTGGAACAGCGGCAGTTCGTCGAGATCGCGCGCGCGCTCTCCTTCGGGGCGCGCTTCATCATCCTCGACGAGCCCACCGCGCGGCTCGACGCCCGCGGCATCGCCAGGCTCTTCGACAAGCTGCGCGACCTGCAGCGGCAGGGCGTGGCCTTCCTGTTCATCTCGCACCACCTGCAGGAGGTGTACGACCTCTGCACCACCGTCACCGTCTACCGGGACGCCCGCCACATCGTCACCGCCCCGGTGGCGGACCTCCCCCACGACGCCCTGGTCGAGGCGATGACCGGGGAGCCCGCGGCGGTCGCGGCGGTCTCCCCGGTCGTCGCCCCGGAGCCCGGTCCTGCCATGACCGGCGCGCCGCTGCTGGACGTCACCGGACTGACCCTGCGCGGCGCCTACACCGACGTCCGCCTGCAGGTGCGCGCGGGTGAGGTGGTCGGCCTCGCGGGGGCCACCGCCAGCGGCAACGTCCGGCTGGCGGAGACCCTCGCCGGGCTGCACCGCGCCGACGCGGGGCGGATCAGCGTGGCCGGGCGCGAGGTCCGCGTGCCGGGCGTGCCGGCCGCGCTCGCCGCCGGGGTGGGCCTGGTCCCCGAGGACCGCCACCACCAGGGCCTGGTCGGCACGCGCAGCGTGGCCGAGAACGCCACCCTCACCGTCACCGGTCAGCTCGGGCCGTACGGCACCGTACTGCCCGGGCGGACCCGTGCGTTCGCCGAGCGCATGATCAAGGACCTGGACATCAGGACCCCGGGCGCCGGGACCCCCGTCACCGCCCTGTCCGGCGGCAACCAGCAGAAGGTGGTGGTGGCCCGCGCCCTGGCCACCGACCCCCACGTGCTGGTCGCGGTGCGTCCCACCAACGGGGTGGACGTGCGCTCGAAGGAGTTTTTGCTGGGCAGGATCCGCAGGGTCGCCGACGACGGGCGGGCGGCGCTGGTCGTCTCCGACGAACTCGACGACCTCAGGGCGTGCGACCGGATCGTGGCCATGTTCCACGGCCGGGTGGTCGCGGAGTTCGGCCGGGGCTGGCGCGACGAGGAACTGGTCGCCGCCATGGAGGGCGTGGCCGCCCGACCCCCCGCGCGGGAGCGGGACGCCGAGCAGGGAGAGGAAGAGGAAGGTAGCCATGTCCACCACCACTGACACCACGGAGCTGTCGGCGTCCGTCGCCGACGCGGCCGCGACCGGGGGGCCGCGCCGGGTCCCGGGCGGGCTCGCCCGCTTCCGCGAACTGTCCCTCGTCCCCGCCATCCTGGTGCTGGGCCTGATCGGCTTCATCGTCTCGCCGGCCTTCCTCACCTCCGACAACCTGATCGGCGTCGCCCAGCAGTCCACCGAGCTCAGCCTGCTGGTGCTGGCCGAGGCACTGATCCTCATCGCGGGCCGGATGGACCTGTCGCTGGAGTCCACCATCGGCGTCGCGCCGGTCATCGCCGTCTGGCTGGTCCTTCCCGCCACGGGCGGCCGCTTCACCGGACTGGAGCTGCTGCCGGTCTGGACGGCGATACCGGTGTGCCTGCTGGTCGGCGCGGTCATCGGCGCCGTCAACGGCTTCCTCATCCTCAAGCTGCGGCTGAACGGCTTCATCGTCACCCTCGGCGCGCTCACCATGCTGCGGGGGCTGCAGATCGCAGTCTCCGAGGGCCGCTCCATCGTGGAGCTGCCGGGTTCCTTCACCTACCTCGGTCACGCCTCCTGGGCCGGGGTGCCCGCCGCGATCTGGATCTGTGCCCTGCTGTTCGCGGTCGGCGGCTGCGCGCTCGCCTGGCTGCGGCACGGCCGGGCGCTGTACGCGATCGGCGGCAACCCCGAGGCCGCGCGCACCGCCGGCATCCGGGTCGACCGGATCACCTGGGTGGTGCTCATCGCGGGTGGCGTGCTCGCGGCCTTCGCGGGCGTGCTCTACAGCGGACACTACGGTTCGATCTCCGCCGACCAGGGCAGCGGCTGGATCTTCCAGGTCTTCGCGGCGACCGTCATCGGCGGGGTCAGCCTCAACGGCGGGCGCGGCACGCTCTTCGGCGCGCTGACCGGTGTCCTCACCCTGCAGCTCGTCGTCAACGTGATGACCCTGGCCGGCGTGCCCCCGCTGTGGAACCAGTTCCTCAACGGGGCCATCATCATCGTCGCCCTGGTCATCTCCCGCTTCGCCTCGGGCGAGAAACAGGAGTGAGGCGCCCGGGCCAGGGCCGGGCGGCCCGACGCGATCGGCCGGAGCCCTCGCCCGGGGCGCCGGCCATGGCCCACAGGAGGCGGTGGACGAGCCGGCGCGGCCGGGAGCGGCACGACCGTCGGGGTGCGCCGGCGGATTCCGCCGAACGGGGTCTCGGCGGCGCGCCGTCCGGCATGATGTGAGCGTGGAGTCTGCGAAGGTCGTCGAAGAGTTGTGGCAGCGGATCCAGGCACGCGACTGGACCGGTGCCGGTGAACTGATCGCCGAGGACGCCGTGGTGGAGTGGCCCGTGAGCGGCGAGCGCATCGTCGGCAGGGCCAACTTCCTCGCCGTCAACAGGGAGTATCCGCAGGGCTGGTCGGTTCAGGTCCTCAGGGTGGTGGCCGACGGCGACCAGGTCGTCTCGGAGGTCGACGTGCCGCACGTGGACCTCGGTGAGTTCCGCGCGGTGTCGTTCTGGACCGTCCGTGACGGGCGGGTCGTCGCCGGCCGCGAGTACTGGACGAGCCCGGGCGCGGACCCCCGCCCGGAGTGGCGCGCCCGCTACGTCGAGCCGATCGAGCGGGGGCGCCCCGGACCGTCGTGACGCTCTCCCGGTCCGGCGCGACCCGAGCGGACCACCGCCCCGGGGCCCCTGAGCGACCGTCACACGCCGGCCCCGCGGCCTGGTGGCGGCCGTCCTCGAGGCGAGCACGGCTCTCCGTACGGCGGCATCCGCGCCGTCGGCGACGCCTTGTGCTGGTCCTTCACAAGATGACGGCGGTGGGTCACGGGACCACGCCCCCGCCGCGGGGTCAGCGCCCTCGAAGACACCATGGCGAATAGCGCGTCGCGTCCGAACGGATCAAGGTCGACCGGAATGGGCAAGGTCACAGGTGTGCCCCCTGCTGCTCACCTGCTAACGGGCATTAACCTCTGAGCATGACGGTCCTGCCTGACGACGGGCTTTCTCTGGCCGCCGAGTTCCCGGACGCGACCCACGAGCAGTGGCGGCGCCTCGTAGAGGGCGTCCTGCGCAAGGCGGGCAAGGACGTCCCGGGTCAGGCGGCGGAGGACGCGCTGTCCACCAGCCTCGAAGACGGGCTGAGCACACGCCCGCTGTACACCGCGCCCGACGCGCCGGACGCCTTCGGTGACCGCGTGGGTCTGCCCGGCTTCGCGCCCTTCACCCGGGGCCGCGCCCCGGCGGGCGCCGTCCCCGGCGGCTGGGACCTGCGCCAGCGCCACGCGCGGCCCGACGCGGCCCGCACGAACGAGGCCGTGCTGGCCGACCTGGAGAACGGCGTCACCTCCCTCTGGCTCGTGCTGGGCGACGCCGGCCTCCCGGTAGCCGCGCTGGGCGCGGCCCTGGACGGCGTGTACCTCGACCTCGCCCCCGTCGTGCTCGACGCGGGCGCGGACTTCGAGGCGGCCGGGCAGGGGCTGCTCGCGCTGTACGAGGAGCGTGGCGTGCCCCGGGGCGCGGCGCGCGGCAACCTCGGCGCCGACCCCCTCGGGCACGTCGCGCGCACCGGTGCGGCGGACGCGCTCGCCGCGCACACCGCCGCGGCCGCGGAGCTCGCCCGCAGGG
The DNA here is from genome assembly GCA_033793685.1 of Streptomyces sp. ME19-03-3. Classification (GTDB taxonomy): domain Bacteria; phylum Actinomycetota; class Actinomycetes; order Streptomycetales; family Streptomycetaceae; genus Actinacidiphila. The sequence continues at coordinate 59,792 of JARAXD010000021.1, forward strand.
CGCACGAGGAGTACCCGGGGCTGCGCGCGCTGACCGTGGACGCCCTGCCCTACCACGAGGCGGGCGGCTCCGCCGCCGAGGAACTCGGCGCGTCCCTCGCCACCGGCGTGGCCTACCTGCGGGCGCTCACCGAGGCGGGGCTGCCGGTCGACGCGGCCTGCGCACAAGTGGAGTTCCGCTACGCCGCGACCGCCGACCAGTTCCTGACGATCGCCAAGCTGCGCGCGGCGCGCCGGCTGTGGGCGCGCGTCGCGCAGGTGTGCGGCGCGACGGCTTCCGCGGCGGGGCAGCGCCAGCATGCCGTCACCTCGCCGGTGATGATGACGCGGCGCGACCCGTGGGTGAACATGCTGCGCACGACCGTCGCCACGCTGGGCGCCGGTGTCGGCGGCGCGGATTCCGTCACCGTGCTGCCGTTCGACCACGCGCTGGGCCTGCCCGACGCCTTCGCGCGCCGCATCGCCCGCAACACCTCCACCATCCTCCTGGAGGAGTCGCACCTGGCCCGGGTCGTCGATCCCGCGGGCGGCTCCTGGTACGTCGAGCGGCTCACCGACGAGCTCGCCGGGGCCGCCTGGGCCTGGTTCCAGGAGCTGGAGCGCGCCGGCGGCCAGGCCGCCGCCCTCGCCTCAGGCCTCGTCGGCGAACGTCTCGCCGCGACCTGGGCGAAGCGCACCCAGGCGCTGGCCGGGCGCCGCGAGCCGATCACCGGCGTCAGCGAGTTCCCGCTGCTGTCCGAGGTACCCGTCTTGCGCGACCCGGCCCCGGCCGCCCCCACCGGCGGCCTGCCGAAGGTCCGCCGCGACGAGGCCTACGAGGACCTGCGCGCCCGCTCGGACGCCCACCTGGCCCTGACCGGGTCCCGCCCGAAGGTCTTCCTGGCCGCCCTCGGTCCCGCCGCCGCGCACAGCGGCCGCGCCGGCTTCGCCGCCAACCTCTTCCAGGCCGGCGGCGTCGAGCCCGTCCACGACCCGGTGACGGTCGACGCCGCGACCGTGGCCGAGGCCTTCGCCCGCAGCGGTGCGCGGGTCGCGTGCCTGTGCTCCAGCGACGCGCTGTACGAGGAGCAGGCCGCGGACGTCGCCGCGGCGCTGAAGGCCGCGGGCGCGGACCGGGTGTTCCTGGCCGGGCGTCCGGGCGAGCACGAACAGGCCTGCACGGCGGCCGGCGTCGACGACTTCGTCTTCGCGGGCGGCGACGCGGTCGCCGTCCTGACCTCCGTTCTCGACCGGATGGGAGTGGCGTGATGCGGATCCCGGACTTCTCGGAGATCGAGCTGGGACCGGGCGCCGGGAACGGCGCCACCGAGGAGCAGTGGCGCGCCGCGGTCAAGGAGACCACCGGCCGCGGCGCCGAGGACCTGGTGTGGCAGACGCCGGAGGGCATCGGCGTCCAGCCGCTGTACACCGGCCGCGACCTGGAAGGCCTGGACTTCCTGGGCACCTTCCCGGGCATCGCGCCGTACCTGCGCGGCCCGTACCCGACGATGTACGTCAACCAGCCCTGGACGATCCGGCAGTACGCGGGCTTCTCCACCGCCGAGGAGTCCAACGCCTTCTACCGGCGCAACCTCGCCGCCGGCCAGAAGGGCCTGTCGGTCGCCTTCGACCTGCCGACCCACCGCGGCTACGACAGCGACCACCCGCGCGTCACCGGCGACGTCGGCATGGCGGGCGTCGCCATCGACTCCATCCTCGACATGCGGCAGCTCTTCGACGGCATCCCGCTGGACCGGATGACCGTGTCGATGACGATGAACGGCGCCGTGCTGCCGGTCCTGGCGCTCTACATCGTGGCCGCGGAGGAGCAGGGCGTACCGCCCGAGAAGCTGGCGGGGACCATCCAGAACGACATCCTCAAGGAGTTCATGGTCCGCAACACCTACATCTACCCGCCGAAGCCCTCGATGCGGATCATCTCCGACATCTTCGCGTACACCTCGCAGAAGATGCCGCGCTACAACTCGATCTCCATCTCCGGCTACCACATCCAGGAGGCCGGGGCCACGGCCGACCTCGAGCTGGCCTACACCCTCGCCGACGGCGTGGAGTACCTGCGCGCGGGGCTCGGCGCGGGCCTGGACGTCGACGCCTTCGCGCCGCGGCTGTCGTTCTTCTGGGCGATCGGCATGAACTTCTTCATGGAGGTGGCCAAGCTGCGCGCGGCCCGTCTGCTGTGGGCCAAGCTCGTCCAGCAGTTCGAGCCGAAGAACGACAAGTCGTTGTCCCTGCGCACCCACTCGCAGACCTCCGGCTGGTCGCTGACCGCGCAGGACGTCTTCAACAACGTCACACGCACCTGCGTGGAGGCCATGGCCGCCACCCAGGGCCACACCCAGTCGCTGCACACCAACGCCCTCGACGAGGCGCTCGCGCTGCCCACCGACTTCTCGGCCCGCATCGCCCGCAACACCCAGTTGCTGCTGCAGCAGGAGTCCGGCACCACGCGGGTCATCGACCCGTGGGGGGGCTCCGCCTACGTCGAGCGGCTGACATACGACCTGGCGCGGCGCGCCTGGCAGCACATCCAGGAAGTGGAGAAAGCCGGCGGCATGGCGCGGGCGATCGACGCGGGCATCCCCAAGATGCGCGTCGAGGAGGCCGCGGCCCGCACCCAGGCGCGCATCGACTCCGGCCGCCAGCCGGTCATCGGCGTCAACAAGTACCGGGTGGACAGCGACGAGCCGATCGAGGTCCTCAAGGTCGACAACTCCTCCGTGCGCGCGCAGCAGATCGCCAAGCTGCGCCGGCTGCGCGAGGAGCGCGACGAGGCCGCCTGCCAGGACGTGCTCGCCGCCCTGACCGCCGCCGCCGGACGCGGCGCCGGACGGGGCCTGGAGGGCAACCTGCTGGCGCTCGCGGTCGACGCCGCCCGCGCGAAGGCCACCGTGGGCGAGATCTCCGACGCCCTGGAGAAGGTGTACGGCCGGCACGCCGGGCAGATCCGTACGATCTCCGGTGTGTACCGCAACGAGGCAGGGGAGTCGCCCTCCGTGGACCGCACCCGCGCGCTGGTCGACCGCTTCGAGGTCGCGGAGGGGCGCCGCCCGCGCATCCTCGTGGCCAAGATGGGCCAGGACGGCCACGACCGCGGGCAGAAGGTGATCGCCACCGCCTTCGCGGACCTGGGGTTCACCGTGGACGTCGGGCCGCTCTTCCAGACCCCAGCCGAGGTCGCTCGGCAGGCGGTGGAGGCCGACGTGCACATCGTCGGCGTCTCCTCCCTCGCCGCGGGGCACCTCACGCTGGTGCCGGCGCTGCGCGACGAACTCGCGGCCGAGGGACGGGAGGACATCATGATCGTGGTCGGCGGCGTCATCCCGCCGCAGGACGTCCCGGAGCTTCTCGACATGGGCGCGGCAGCGGTCTTCCCGCCCGGCACCGTCATCCCCGACTCGGCGTACGAACTGGTCACGCGGCTGGCCGCCGCGCTAGGCCACGAACTGTGAGCCCATGCCCCCCACCATCGACCTGGACGCATACGCCAAGGGCGTGCTGGACGGCTCCCGCGCCTGGATCGCGCGCGCCATCACCCTGGTGGAGTCGTCGCGGGCCGACCACCGGGAGCTCGCCCAGCGGCTGCTGACCGAACTGCTGCCGCACGCGGGCAAGGCCCGCAGGATCGGCGTCAGCGGCGTGCCGGGGGTGGGCAAGTCCACCTTCGTCGACGCCTTCGGCACCCTGCTCACCGGCGCCGGCCACCGGGTGGCGGTGCTCGCCGTCGACCCGTCGTCCACGCTGACCGGGGGTTCGATCCTGGGCGACAAGACCCGGATGGAACGGCTGTCGGTGGACAGCTCGGCCTTCGTGCGGCCCTCGCCGTCGGCCGGGACGCTCGGCGGCGTGGCCAAGGCGACCCGGGAGTCCATGGTCGTGGTGGAGGCGGCCGGCTATGACGTCGTCCTCGTGGAGACCGTGGGCGTCGGCCAGTCCGAGACCGCGGTCGCGGGCATGGTCGACACCTTCCTGCTGCTGACGCTGGCCCGCACCGGCGACCAGCTGCAGGGCATCAAGAAGGGCGTGCTGGAGCTCGCCGACGTCATCGCCGTCAACAAGGCCGACGGCCCGCACGAGCGCGAAGCCCGCGCCGCGGCGCGTGAACTGTCCGGCGCCCTGCGGATGATGACCCCGGTGGATGCCGCGTGGACCCCGCCGGTGCTGACCTGCAGCGCCCTCGAGGGCACCGGCCTCGACACCCTGTGGGAGCGCCTGGAGCAGCACCGCGCCCTGCTGGAGTCCACGGGCCGGCTGGCGGCCAAGCGGCGTGACCAGCAGATGGAGTGGGCCTGGGCCATGGTCCGCGAGGAATTGCTGGGCCGCCTGAGGGGTCACCCCGAGGTGCGCAGGCTGACCCCGGAGATCGAACGGCAGGTCCGCGACGGCACGTTGACGCCGACCCTGGCCGCGGCACGCATCCTCGACGCCTTCTCGGGCTGAGCCCGCGGGGGTTCGCCGTCCGGGGCCGGGCCGCCGTCTGCCCCCGGGTGCCCGCGGCTCAGCGACGCCGAGACCACAGCGCCCCGGGGCGTGTCGCGCACCCGTACGGGCGCCGTGGCGGTCGACGTACGCGAACCGACGCCGCGTTGGCGCCGTGCGCGCGTGACCACCGCCCCCTTCCGGCGCCGCCGCGGCGCCGGAAGGGGGCGTCGCGCGCCCGAGCCAGGACTCCGCGACGGCTCCAGCGCGGATCGCGGCCCGTGCCGGCTGGCAGCGTCACGAAGGGGGAGGCCCCTCGAGAACGGGTACCGGCTCACCGAAGGCGCCCATCGTCCGGGCGGTCGGTCCCATCCCGGCCACCAGCTCCTCCAGTGCCCCCACTCCTTCGGCGTCCGGGGTGAACGGCGGCCCGGTGGCGCGGGCCAGGTCCCAGGGATGCACCGTCAGGTCGAGCAGCACCATGGCGTCGACGGTGCGCGCCGGGCAGGTGCATCGCTTCGGTCACCCCTGCGTCCGCGCCCGGCACGGCCCAGGCGTCGACCAGCGACGCCGTCTCCTTCTCGAAGTACGCCCGCCACCGTCGCCGTGCTCTGCGAGACGGTCCGGGGTGACCGAGAAGTCGGCTTCCTGACGGGCCGCGAGAGCCTGGAAGCCGACGAGCGCATGCAAGAGGTGGTTGAGAAGGTTGCACACGGTGTACTGCGCGCACGGCGTCGGCGCGTCCATGGCCTCGTCCGGCAGCGCCCGCCCGCACCAGGGGCAGGGCCCTGTCGCGGGCCGCGGCGAGCAGTTCACTGGTCCTCGTCGTCATCGGGGCTCTCCTTCGTGGATACCCCCGGCTTCAGCCGGGGGGCGCAGGCGCGTGTGAGAAGGCCGTCGGGCTGCGGCGCGGTGGACGGGCGGCGCGGCGGCGCCGCCTGCGGGCCCGTGCGGGGACCGGATGTGCGCCCGCGGCCTCCACACGGGGCGCCCGGGAATGGCCGCGACCCTCTCCGCGTTGAACCCCACGTCCAAGGAAATGAAAACCATTATGGACGCAGAGAGGAACCCCATGGCACGCAGTGAGCAGCGCCCGGTGATCACGCTCCGTTCCACCGCGGGCACGGGCACGGCCTATGTGACCCGCAAGAACCGGCGCAACGACCCGGACCGGATGGTCCTGAGCAAGTACGACCCTGCCGTCGGCCGTCACGTGCCGTTCCGCGAGGAGCGCTGACACCGGCGAACGCCGCCGTCCCCCGTCCCTTCCGCAGACTGGAGCACACCGTGCAGCACACGATCCACCCCGCCTACCGTCCGGTCGTCTTCCGTGACCGCGGCGCGGACCAGGCCTTCCTCACCCGCTCCACGATGACCAGCGAGAAGACCGTCGTCTGGGAGGACGGGAACACCTACCCGGTGGTCGACGTGGAGACCTCCTCCGCGAGCCACCCGTTCTACACCGGCAACGCCCGCATCCTGGACACCGCGGGACGCGTGGAGCGCTTCGAGCGCCGGTACGGAGCCGCCGCCCGGCGCGGCTGACCTGCTCCGAGGGCCGCGGTGCCGCTCAGGTCTTGCGGAACGTGTACGCGTCCTGAGCCGCCGCGGCCACGGCGTCCAGGTCGGCGCCCGCCGACGCGGTGACGACCGCGGCCACCGCGCCCTCGACGAAGGGCGCGTCGACCAGCCGGGCCCCGGGCGGCAGCTCGTCCTCGTCGGCGAGCAGCGTCTTCACCGTGAGGACCGCGCTGCCCAGGTCGGCCAGGACGGCGACACCGTCGCCCTCGTCCACCGCCTGGGCGGCGGCCACGATCTTCGCGGCGTCCGTGCCGAGTCCGCCGTCCGGGGTGCCGCCCGCGGCGACGACCGGCACCTCGGCGCCGGCGCCGCTCAGCCCCCTCGCCATGGCGGCGACCGACTCGGCGACCTCGGCGCTGTGCGAGACCAGCACGATCCCGACCGTCACGCGGCACCTCCCCGTGCGGTCTCGGCCAGAGAACCCATCAGGAGGGCAGACGACGTCGCCCCCGGGTCCTGGTGGCCGACGCTGCGCTCCCCGAGGTAGCTCGCCCGCCCCTTGCGGGCCTGCATGGGCACGGTGGCCAGCGCGCCCTCGTCGGCGGCGACCGCGGCCGCCGACAGCGCCTCCGCGAGTCCGGCGCCCTTGTCGAGGGCGAAGGACAGCGCCTCCACGGCCGGCGTCAGCGCGTCCAGCATCGTCTTGTCACCCGGTACCGCGCCGCCCAACCGGGCCACGCCGTCGACGCCCTCCTGCAGCGCCTGCGCGAACTGCTCCGGTGCCGCCTGCCGAACCTCGCCCAGGGCCTTGCCCGCCTTGCGCAGCAGCGTCCCGTACAAGGGGCCCGACGCGCCGCCGACCGTGCTGATCAGCTGCCGTCCGACCAGCACCAGCACCCCGCCCGGGGTGTCCGGCGGCTCCTTGTCCACCGCGGTGCGCGCCGCGGCGAAGCCGCGCCGCATGTTCGCCCCGTGGTCGGCGTCCCCGATGGGGGAGTCCAGTTCGGTCAGCCGCTCCGCCTCCTGCTCGATCACGGAGGCCGCGGCGGTGAGCCAACGGCGGAGGAAGGCCGAGTCGATCACCTGGCCCGCTCCGGTGGACGATGCCTCGCTCATCTCTCCCGCTCTCCTCAACCTCGCTCAGGCGCCCCAGCGCAGGCCCGGCGTGTTCACCGGCGCGTCCCACAACCGCAGCAGTTCCTCGTCCACCTGGCACAGGGACACCGACGCGCCCGCCATGTCCAGCGACGTCACGTAGTTGCCGACCAGTGTGCGGGCCACCGTGACGCCGCGCGCCCCGAGCACGCGGTGGACCTCGGCGTTGAACCCGTACAGCTCCAGCAGCGGCGTGCCGCCCATGCCGTTCACCAGCAGCAGCACCGGGCCGTGCGGGGTGAAATCGTCGAGGACGGCGTCGACGGCCGCCTCGGCGATCTCGCCCGAGGTCATCATCGCCCGCCGCTCCCGGCCCGGCTCGCCGTGGATGCCGATGCCCAGCTCCAGTTCCCCGGCCGGAAGGTCGAAGGTGGGTGCTCCCTTGGCGGGTGTGCTGACCGCGGTCAGCGCCACGCCGAAGCTCCGCGAGACCTCGTTGACGTGCCGTGCGACCGCCTCGACGCGCTCCAGCGGGGCCCCCTCCTCGGCGAGCGCGCCGGCGATCTTCTCCACGAAGAGCGTGGCGCCCGTGCCGCGCCGCCCCGCCGTGTAGAGGCTGTCGGTGACGGCGACGTCATCGTTGACCAGGACCTTCGCGACCACGATCCCCTCGTCCTCGGCCAGCTCGGCGGCCATGTCGAAGTTCAGCACGTCACCGGTGTAGTTCTTCACGATGAACAACACCCCTGCCCCGCTGTCCACCGCGGCGGCGGCCCGCACCATCTGGTCCGGAACGGGTGAGGTGAACACCTCACCCGGACAGGCGGCGTCGAGCATCCCGCGTCCCACGAAACCGCCGTGCAGCGGCTCGTGCCCCGACCCGCCCCCGGAGACCAGGCCGACCTTCCCCGCGACCGGCGCGTCCCGGCGTACGACCACCCGGTTCTCCACGTCGACGGCCAACTCCGGGTGCGCTGCCGCGAACCCCCGCAGCGCGTCGGCCACCACGGTCTCCGGGACATTGATCAGCATCTTCATCGAACGGCTCCGTCCAAAGGCTGGGTCTGGCGGTGCTGCGCTGTCACATCAGCCTACAAATCCGCGGCGGCAAGGGCAGTCCTGATGACGCACATGTCTCATGGCTCTTCCCCCGGGGCGACCTCAGAGATGGGTGGTGATGCCGAACGCCTCGCGGAGCATGAGCATGTCGTGGCGGTCCCGGTCGGCCGGCTCGTACCCCTGGTGGAAGTACACCTGCTGATCGGCCGACAGGCACGCGACGGCGGTCCGTTCCACCTCGCCCGTGACGAAACAGGCGGCCGGGTAGAGGAACGGGCGCCCCGGTACGGGTGACGCCTGCACCGCGCTCCGTCGGCGGCGAAGGCCGGCGGGTGCAGGTCGAGCTCACGGCCCCGGGCATCGGTGACGACGAAGCGCACCGGCCGCCGGTCGAGGGATTCGGCGAACCCGGCCGCGGTGAGCGCCGGGACCACGGTGTCCTCCAGCTCCCGGCGGTGCATGAGGTCCAGGTCCCGATGATCGCGGATCTGCCTGCCCGGCAGGGCGTCGAACCCCCAGCCGCCACCGACCCATGCCTGGATCCCCGCCCCCGCAGCAGGCCCAGGATCTCCACCACGTCCTGACCGGTCATCATCGTGCCCTCCGGAGTCGAAGTCCGCAGGCCACCACGGAGTATCCTGACAGCAGTGGTGGCCTCGGTGGCCGCCGCGCGGCGGTGGGGCCCGCCGTACCCGAACCGCGGTGAGGACGCCGCCAACGGTCCCTACTTGTGGTTCGACGCGCCCCCAACAGGGCGTTTCACGAGTAGGAGACGCATGACCTCACCGGCCCCCCTTCCCGCGATGGCCGATTCCGCACCCTCCGACACCGAGCCCGCACCGCTCCCGCCGCGGCTTGTGCGGGCACGGGAGCAGGCGCCCGTCGTCGCTGCGGTCGCGCTCGGCGGCGCGACGGGGGCGTGTGCGCGGTACGGCGCGAGCCTGCTGTGGCCCACCGCGCCGGGTGCCTTCCCATGGATCACCTTCGGCGTGAACGCGCTCGGCTGCGCGGTGATCGGCCTCTTCATGGTGGTCATCACCGAGATGTGGTCCGCGCACCGGCTCGTCCGCCCGTTCTTCGGCACCGGCGTGCTCGGCGGATTCACCACCTTCTCCACGTACGCCGTCGACGTCCACGGCCTGGTCCAGGGCGGTCACGCCGGGACCGGGCTGGCCTACCTCGCCGCCACGCCGCTGATCGCGCTGGCCGCGGTGTGGGGCGCGGCGCACACGGTCCGCCGCCTGATCGGACGGAGGCAGACATGACACGGTTGCACGGCACCGCGCTGCGGCTGACGGTCCTGGTGGGCGACAACGACACCTGGCACCACAAGCCGCTGTGCTCCGAGATCATCCGCCGCGCCCACGACGCCGGCCTGGCCGGGGCCAGTGTCTTCCACGGGATCGAGGGCTTCGGTGCCTCCTCGCTGATCCACACCAGCCGGCTGCTCTCACTGAGCGAGAACCTTCCGGTGGCCGTCGTCATCGTCGACCACGAGGACCGCGTCCGCGCCTTCCTGCCGCAGCTCGAAGAGTTGGTCACCGAAGGGCTGGTCACCCTCGACGAGGTCGAGGTCATCCGCTACGTGGGAAGGGGGAGCCCCGGTTGAACTGGTTGCTCGTCATCGCCGGGGCCGCGGTCGGGGCGCCGCTGCGCTACCTCACGGACCGCGCCGTCCAGGCCCGGCACGACACGGTGTTCCCCTGGGGCACCTTCACGGTCAACGTGGTGGGCTGCCTCGTCCTGGGACTGCTGGCCGGCGCGGTCACCTACGGCGCGGCCTCCCACTCGGTACAGCTCCTGATCGGCACGGGCTTCTGCGGTGCGCTCACCACCTACTCGACCTTCTCGTACGAGACCCTGCGGCTCGTCGAGACCGGGGCGCGGTTCTTCGCCGGCGCGAACGTCGTGGCCAGCGTGGTCGCCGGGCTCGGCGCGGCCTTCACCGGAGCGGCGCTCGCCCAGGCGATCTGGGCCTGAGCAGGACGATCCGCACAACCGGCCTAAAATGGGAGAGGTCCACACTCCGGCCTGTCGCCCGGAGCGGACGCGGGTGTGTTTCCCGCCGACAGGCGCCGGTAGGAGCGCTGTGCGCCCGGGCGACGTGGGTCCCACCGCAGGAGGGCACCATGTCCCTGGCTCAGCGCCCCGATACCCGGGTCAAGACGGCGGGCCACGCCGAGATGCCACCGTCGGACGTCCGCGACTCGTTGTTCACGGCGCCCCTGCTGCTGATCGGCGGGTGGCTGTTCTGCGCCGGCTGGGCGCTGGCGTACCCCGACACGCCCATCGGCAACGACGTACGCCTCGTCGACCTGGTCTTCTCGACCATCATCCTGCTCAACGCGATCGCGCGGATCGCCCGTACCCGGGGGCCGGGCAGCGACGTCATCACCATCGTGTGCGGAGCCTGCCTGATCGCCTCGCCGTTCGTCTTCGGCTATTTCGACGACCCGGGAGCCGGCCTCGCGCCGCTGAACCAGATCGTGACGGGCGTGGGCCTGATCGTCCTCGGCGCGGTAAGCCTGGCGCTGGTCGAGCGCCGGCGCTTCCACGGGGCGCAGGGCGACGCGGCGCCCGCCCGCTGACGCGCCCTTCACGGCGGACGCGCGGGGCGGACCTGCCGCCCCGCGCGGTCCTATGCTCGGCGCTGCGGAGACCACGCCATAGGTCGCGTCCCGGTCACGGGCGGGACCCCCGTGGACGCACGGCGACAGGAGACTGCGATGCGCGACGCCGACCCCGGGCTGTTCGGGCCAGCCTCGGTCACCTGGCAGATGCACGGCGACCCCATGATGTGGATCGCCGGCGTACGCGCCCTGTACCTGCAGGCGCTGCACCCGCGTGCGGTGCGCGGCGTCACGCAGAACTCGGACTTCCGCCAGGACGCGTGGGGCCGCCTGCTGCGCACCGCGGACTTCGTCGGCACGATCACCTACGGCACCACGCTGGAGGCCGAACGGGCCGGGGCCAAGGTGCGCGCCATCCACCGCCGGTTGTCGGCCACCGACCCGGACAGCGGCGAGCGCTTCCCCGTCGACGATCCCGCGCTGCTGCTGTGGGTGCACTGCGCCGAGATCGACTCCTACCTGGAGGTCGCGCGGCGCTCCGGCTTCCCCCTCTCCGACGCGCAGGCCGACGCCTACGTCGCCGAACAGCGGGAGGCCGCACGGCTGGTGGGCCTGGACCCGGCGGAGGTCCCCGACGACACCGAGTCGCTCGCTGCCTACTTCGAGAAGGTGCGGCCCGAGCTCGCCGCCACGTCCGAGGCCCTGGAGGTGTACGCCTTCCTGCAGGAGCCGCCCGTGCCATCGGCGCTGCTGCCCCTGCGGTTCGCCGTCTGGCGCCGGGCCACCGCATTGGCCTACGCCGCGCTGCCGCCCTTCGCGCACGAGCTCTACGGGCGGCCCGCCCCGGCCGTGCCCGTGACCGGGCGGCGGCTGCGCGGAACGGGCCTGCTGCTGCGCACGATCCCCTCGTACCTGCGCTGGCAGTTGCCGCCCGGGCACATCCTCAGGGCGGTCGGACGGCTCGGTCCCGGTACCCACCCGTCCGCCCACCGGTTGCGCGAGCAGGCGCGTTCCCGGGGTGACGGGGGGCCGACGCGCTGATCCGCGCCCCCAGCGGCGAGTCCGCGAGCCGGCTGTGCGACCCGCACGCGGAGGGCCGTACACGGCCCCTGTGACGGCGGGACGGGCGGCAGCCGCGCCGAAGCGCCGGGCGGGGCGGCGGCGCCTACTGTGGAGGCGAGGGAGGCACATCCGATGACCCGACCCGTCACCGTCGGCCTGGACGGCTCGCCCGAAAGCCGTGCCGCCATGCACTGGGCGGCGGGGGAGGCGCTGCGGAGATCGGCACCGCTTCGCCTGGTGCACGCCGGGGGACACCCGTACGGCGACGCACTGGTGCGCGACGCGGCACGCGAGCTCGCCGAGCGGCACAAGGAGCTGCCCGTGACGACCGACGTGGCCGACGCCCCGCCGGCGGAGCTGCTGGTCGCGGAGGCGGGGCGCAGCGAGTTGCTGGCGCTCGGCTCGCAGGGGCTGAGCGGGCTCAGTGGCTTCCTCCTCGGGGCCGTGGGGCAGGTGACGCTGGCGCGCGCCGAGGGCCCCGTCGTGGTCGTCCGCAGCGGGCAGGAGGAGGACGACGGCGACCGTCGGCCCGTGGTGCTCGGCTTCAGCCTGCGCAAGGGCGCGGACAAGGTGATGGCCTTCGCGGTGGAGTACGCCCGGCGCCGCGGCGCCCAGTTGCGGGTCGTCCACGCGTGGTCGTACCCGCCGACCTACGGATACGTCCCCGCGGCCATGGACCCCACGTGCGGCGCGGAGATCTCGGCGGCGGAGCGGCACGCGGTCCAGGCCGTCCTCGCGCCGTGGCGGGAGAAGGAGCCCGGCGTGGAGATCGTCGAGGAGGTGGCCGCGGGCAACGCCGCGCAGCCCTTGGTCGAGGCGGCGGCCGGCGCCTCGCTGCTGGTCGTGGGACGGTGCCGGAACCGGCCGGTCGGGGTGGGTCCGCACCTGGGCCCGGTGGCCCACGCGGTGCTGCACCACGCGGCCTGCCCGGTGGCGGTCGTCCCCCACTGACGCGCGCGGACGGCTGCCGGTCTTCACCGGAACGGGTGACGGCCACGTGGGTGTCCCGCCGCTCGCCGCTCACGCCGCTGCGCGAGCGTACGTCCCGGATCGGCGCGGCCCCGACGCGGGCGCCGCGACGCGCGGTGCGGCGGCGGGCCCCGCGTCCGGCCCCGCAGGGGACGCGACCGTGCCCGACGCGTCGTCGCGGCGTCCGGTCGCTCGGGCAGTGCCCCGGGCCGCCGGGAGCTGTGAGACGCTCGGCGGTCCGAGCCCCGCTCTCGCCGATGGGGCGGGGCGGCGCCGTGCGGGCCGGGCGCCCGCACCCCGTCCACCGGGCCGGCCTGCCGGCTTCCCCGCGGAGGTCAGGGCGTTGCTCGCGGCGACGCGCCGTCGACCGGCAGCCCGGCCCGCAGCCACGCCTGGAAACCGCCCTCCAGATCGGTCGCCCGGGTCAGGCCGATGTCCAGCAGTGAGGCCGCGGCGAGGCTGGAGGTGTAGCCCTCGGAGCACGCCACGATCCAGCGCACGTCGGGGCCGGTGGCCTCGGGGATGCGGGCGTCGCTCAGCGGGTCCAGCCGCCATTCGAGGACGTTGCGCTCGATCACCAACGCGTCCGGGAACCCGCCCTCCCGCGCCCGTTGGGCCGCCGGGCGGATGTCGACCAGCAGCGCTGTGCCCTCGGCGATCTCGGCCGCCGCCGCCTCGGGCCCGATCCGCTGGAGTCGGGCCCGGGCGCTGTCGAGCAGCCGGTCGATGCCGGACCTCACGGTGGTGGACGGGTTCATCGGGCGGCCTCCAGGGCGATCGCGGACGTGGGTGCGGTCACGGCAGTACATCTGACAGACGGGCGGCGCGGGGCACCGCCGAGGGCTCCGGCTCGTCCGTCAGCACGGTACGCGTGCGCCGCAGGGAGCGCGCGTCGTCGACCGCGTAGTACGCCATCGCCGTCAGCGGCGGCGAGTACGCGTGCACGCTCACGGCGGGGGCGGCGGAGGCGTTCGCGACGTCGTGGACGTGCCCGAGCGGGAAGGCCGCACGGCCGCCCGCGGCCGGTTCACGGGTCGCGATACGGCCGTGACCCCGGTCGTCGTGGACCCAGCGGTGCTTGGTGAGGGCGCCGCCGACGACGCTCAGGGCGCCGAGCGAACCCGCGTGGTCGTGCAGTTCGGTGGAGGTGTCGCAGGGCCAGGTGATCAGCCAGACGTCCACATAGGGGTCCTGGTGCAGCCGGGTGTACCAGCGGCGGTCGGGCAGGTGGACGGGGAGGCGCGTCCCGGCCTCGACGGCGGCGTATCGGCGGGCGAGCGTGTGCAGTCGGGGGAGGACGAGCGGGGTGGGACCGCTCGCCCGGTCGTGCAGGGCCGTGGGAAAGGCTCCAGAGCGGGAACACGACGTGCCCCGCCTGGGCGGGGGCTGGTCATGGGGCGGTCGGGGCTACGGAGGTCAGCCCCGGCGACAGCTCTGGTCGAAGTGGTGCGCGCGGCGTCCCGGCCACAGGGGGCCCAGGTTCCAGATGTTCGCGCGCATGCGGCCATGAAAGCACACGACCGCTCGTGCCGTCGCGGTCACCGTCGCAGCCGTCCCATGGACGAGACCCGAGCGGCGATGATCCGCGCGCACTCCGTCGACCCGGTGTGTGTCGTGTCCACTTCGAGGTCGTAGACGACGCCTCGGTGGACCGCCTCGGCCTGCGCCGCCGCCATCCCCGCCACCCGGTCGCCCCGGGCGGTCTCCCGGGCCGTCGCCACGTCGGGAGCGCAGCGCACGCCGACCCACAGCACCCCCAGCCCGTCGAGGGCCCGCCGCCAGCGGTCCTGCGAGACGGGGCCGCCGAGGAACACCTCGTCCACGACCACCCGGGCGCCGGCCCGCACCATGGCGGCGACGCCGACCGCCCAGGCCTCGTCCAGGGCACGGAAGGCGCCGCCCACCGACACGCTCCCGTCGGCGCCGAAGCCGATGCCCGCGCCGGACCCGGAGTCCCGCAGCCCGGCGGGCAGGGCGTCGACGAGTGTGTCGGTGCCCAAGGTCAGCCACGCCTCCGGGAGCAGCACCGCCTGCAGGCTGCGCGCGATGCCCGACTTCCCGGAGCTGGAGCCGCCGTTGAGGATGATCACTTGGGTAGCCATCGCGCCAGGCTAGGCGTCGTGTGCGCCGGTCCGCGATCCCCTTACCGCTCGGCACGCGGCGGGCCGGCGCTACGCGGCCCGCCGGCGGCCGGCCTTGAAGGCGATGGCGTACGCCAACGGGTACCCGATCGCCAGGCCCCAACCGCCTGCCGTCAGCGGCCGATGCCATCCTCACGCTGGAGAGGCAACGCTGAGCTGGTGCGTCCGTGCTCCGCCTCCACCGGCCTGGGCGGCTTGCGGGTGCTCGCCCGCTCGCGCAGTGCATTCGGGTCGGCGAGCCGCGCGGTGGTGGCCCCGCCGGGCGTGATGCGGACTCGGTGGTGCCGGCCCGCGGCTACCGGCCCTGATCCGTGTTCGCACCGCGCCACGGGTGCCCGAGCGGGTGTGGGCGGGTGTCGCGGACGGTCCCCGCGCGTACCCGCTGACCGCCTTGGCGAGGGTCCACCGGGTGGCAGGCGGACCGCCGGCCGGGCCCGCCGATCACGGCGCCACCCCGTCACCTGACACCGTGCGGGCCGGGCGCACGGTGCCCACCGACGAGGCGGCCGGGCGTCGCGCCCCGGACCGGAGGGGGGCGGCCGGGGCGGCCCGCGGACGTCGCCCGCAGGCGGTACCGGGCGCGACGTGGGCCGCCCGCGCTCAGGGGTGTACCGTCCGGCGGTGCGGTCGGCGCCCGGGTGCGTGACGCGCCCGCTCGCGGCGGCCTCCGGAAGCGCCGGCGGGGCCGGCCGCACGGGGCGCAACCGGCACCGGAGCGGTCAGGGACGATCATCTCCGTCGTATGGGTGATCGGACAGCGGCACCCCGGAGAGTGAACCGGGCATGAACGGTCACCGGGTTCGGGCAGGTTCTCGCATGACCTGTCCGGGCCCCGGCACGGTCGCTAGGCTGGCCCGGACGACGGAGTCGGGAGGAGAGCGGACGTGGCCGAGAGCACGATCGGATCGCCGTTGGCCAACGGGAAGAAGCCGCAGCTTGATCTGGCCAACGCGACATGGCAGTCGAGCAGCCAGGGTACGGGGGACGTCGAGATCGCCTTCGTCGAGGGCTACATCGCCATGAGGGACGGCCGGAACCCCGAGGGCCCCTCACTGATCTTCACCCCTGCGGAGTGGCGGGCCTTCGTCCTCGGGGCCCGCGACGGCGAGTTCGACCTCACCTGAGGGGGCCTCACCGGCGCCGCTCCGGCGGCCCCGCCCTCGTCCGCGACGGCGGGCCGCCGGCGCTCCCGGGGCGCGCACCGCGCACAGCCCCCGGGAGTTCTCGCGCGCTCCCGCGTACGCCCCCCGCGGAGCCTTTCCGGCGGATGGTCGTACCTCGGTTCGTGCGGCTGTCGGCCGCCGGTGTCTCGATGGGGGTGCGCCCGTATGGGGGCGCACCCCATCGGGCAAAGTCGATCATTCCTCGAACGGTTTTGAGCAGCCGTCATCAGTTCGTATGGATCCCCTTACGCAGGGTCTCTGGTGGCGTACGCTGAGGTGTCACTGGACAGGTGTCCGAACGTCACCGGCGCGCACCCGGCGCGCGCCGGTTCAGGGGCAGGGGGTGCATTAACGTGCGGAGCACACCGAAGTCCCGGCGGCCGCTCCTCGAACGCGAGGCCGAACTCGTCGCCGTGGACGAGGCGCTCGCCGAACTCACGGGCATACCGACCGAGGGGGGTCACCCCCGCGGCGGCGCACGGCGCGGCGGCGTGCTCGCCTTCGCGGCCCCCGCGGGCCTCGGCAAGACGACACTGCTCGTGGAGACCCGGCGCCGGGCCTCCGCCCTCGGCTGCACCGTCCTGTACGCCCGAGGCGGCGACCAGGAACAGGGCGTCGCCTTCCACGTCGCCCGCCAACTGCTCCAGCCCCAGCTCGCCGGAGCCGGCGACGAGGTGCTCCGCTCCACGCTCGGCAGCTGGTACGGCATCGTCGGCCCCGCCCTGGGCCTGTGCACCGACGGCGAGGGCGCGCCCCCCGACCCGCAGGGCCTGGCCGACGGACTCGACTGGGTGCTCACCGACATCGCCGTCCGACGCGCCCCCGTGGTCCTCGTCCTCGACGACGCCCACTGGGCGGACGCGGAGTCCCTGCGCTGGCTTGCCGCCTTCGCCCCGCGCGCCGAGGAACTTCCGATGCTCGTCGTCGTGGCCTACCGCCCCGACGAACTCCCCGCCCACGCCGCGGCGTTCCGTGGGCTGCCCGACCGTTCCGGCACCCGCCCGCTCGGCCTGGAGCCGCTCAGCGCCGCTGCCATCGGCCGGCTCGTCCGCGAGACCGTGGGCGAGCACGCCGACGAGGTCTTCTGCCGGGAGGCCTGGGCCGTCACCGCGGGCAACCCCTTCGAAGCCGTGGAGCTCACCGCCAAGGTCCTCGACCGCCGGCTGCGACCCGACGAGTCCAGCGCACACCTCCTGCGCGACCTCGCCGCCGACGCCAAGGGCAGCGGACTCATCGCCCGCCTGGAACGCCTGGGCACCTCCACCGTCCGCATGGCGTGGGCCGCCGCCGTCCTCGGCACGTCCATCTCGCCGGCGATCGCCGCGAGCGTGGCGGGCCTGGGCGGGGAGGAGGCCACCGACGCGGCCGACCGGCTGCGCAAGGCCCGTATCCTCACCGGCAGCGACGTGTTGGAGTTCGTCCACCCCCTGATCGCGACGGCCGTGTACCGGGCGATCCCCGACGCGGTGCGGGTCGCCCTGCACGGTCAGGCCGCCTGGTCCGTCGTGGACGCCGGGCTCGGCTCCGCCGCGGCCGCCCGCCACCTGCTGGAGACGCACCCCGAGGGCGACCCCTGGATCGTCACCCAATTGCGCCAGGCCGCCCGGGACACCGCCCGGGCAGGCGCCCCCGACGCGGCCCGGCGCTACCTCGCGCGGGCCCTGCGCGAGCCGCCCCCGTTCGAGGACCGGGCGGCCGTGCTCTTCGAGCTGGGCTGCTCCTCCCTGCTCACCGAGCCGGCCACCACCGTCAACCACCTGCGCGCCGCGCTCGAGGAACCGATCATCGACCCGGCCCTGCGCGATGCGATCACCTACCGGCTCTCCCAGGCCCTGGCGCACTCCGACCGGCTCGGCGAGGCCGCGGACACCGTCGGGCAGGCCGCCCGTACCGCCACCAACGCGCGGGCACGGCTGCGGATGCAGGAAGAGCAGTTCATGTGGGACGCCTTCCGCTCCGACGAACCCAACTCCCCGGCCCGCTCGCGCCGACTGGCCCGACTCGCCGACCGGTTGTCCGGACGCGACCTGACCGAGCGGTACATCATCGGCCTGCGTGCCTGGGACGCCACCTTGCGCGCCGAGCCCGCCGAGACCGCACTGCGGTACTCCGACCGCGCACTGCGGGGCGGCCTGCCCTGGGCGAGCGAGGACTTCGGCTTCGAGGTCCCGGTCCTCGTCGCGATGACGTACATGTACGCCGACCGGCCCGGCCGCGCCGAGGAACTCTTCGCTGCCGGCATAGGCGACTACGAACGCCAGGGATGGCGCGGCGCACACCTCGCGTTCGGCTACTCCCTGCTCGGCTACGTGCGGTACCGCCGCGGCCGGCTCGCGGAGGCCGAGGACTTCGCCCGTGACGGACTGCGGCTCGCCGACCGTGTCGGCCGGGGCACCCCGGTCGTCTGGTACACCGTGGCGATCCTCGTCGAGATCCTGCTCGCCCGGGGCCGGATCCGCGAGGCCGCGGCCCTCGCCGAGGAGTACGACTTCCACGAGCCGTTCCCCGCCGCGGTCACCTTCCCGGACGCCCAGACCGTCCACGGGGAGCTGCTGCTCGCCCGGGGCCTGGTCAACGACGCCATCGCACAGCTCGAGGCCTGCGGTCGGCGGCTCGACCCCCGGGGTATGCGCAACCCCGCCTGGTCGCCGTGGCAGCTCCATCTCGCCCTCGCCGAGGCCCGGGACACCCCGGTGCGGGCCCGTGCGACAGCCGCCGAAGCCGTCGAGCGTGCCCGCCAGTACGGCACCGCGTCCGCGATCGGGCAGGCGCTGCGGGTCAGCGCCGAGGTGGCCGCGGAGTCCGACCGGCTCAAGCTGCTGGACGAGGCGGTCGCCCACCTGGAGCGCTCACCGGCCGGCTACGAACTCGCCCTCGCGCTCGTCGACCACGGCGCCGCACTACGCCGCGAGGCACGGCTCCACGAGGCGTCCGAACAGCTCTACCGGGGCCTGGAGACCGCCGTCCACTGCGGCGCCGACACACTGGCCGAACGGGCCCGTGACGAACTCGCCGCCGCCGGACTGCGCCCGCGCAGGCTTCGCACGACGGAGACCGACACCCTCACCGCCCAGGAGCGGGCGGCCGCCTCACGGGCCGCCCACGGTGCGGACGACGAGCAGATCGCCGCTGGCCTGGACACCGACGTCGAAAACGTCACCCGTCTGCTCTCGGCGGTCTACCGCAAGATCGGCACGGACCGCGCGGGCCTCGCCAAGGCCCTCACGCCGTAGCGACGCGACCCCGGGCACGCGGGCCGCCCGGGGACCGTACGATGGGCGCATGTCGTTCCTCCGCCGCCGCAACGCCGCAACGCCCACAGGGCCGGAATTCGACGTCCTGGCCATGGACCCGGGCGACTGGCCTGGCGAACTCGGAGCCGGGATGCTGCCCGGCGAGGACGGCAGCTGCCAGGGCATCTTCCTGCGCTACGACCTCTTCGGCGGGCGCGGCCCCGCCATGCTGATCGGCAACCTCCCCGAGGGCTCGCCCGCCCGCGACCTGGAAGAGGGCCAGATCCCCTTCGAGGTGGCGCAGCTGCTGCTGGCCCTGGGCAACGACGAGCCGGTGGAGGTCGTCGGCACCGAGGACACCCCGGTGATGCACGGTGACAACCTGCTGATCGTCCGCAAGGTGAAGATCTCCGAGGAGCGCATCGCCTGCACCCAGTTCGATCGCAGCGACGGCGTCCTGGTCACCATCGCGACCTGGGACCGCCCGATCACCGACGACCTCTACCAGTTGCTCAAGCCCCTCCCCGCGGAGATGTTCCGGCAGGGCTGAACGCGGCCCAGGGGGGTCGCGGGAGCACTCCTCGGTCTTGGCCCAGGCCACCCCGTGGCCGAGCCGGATCTCGTAGGAGAGCCGCTTTCCCGCGCACCACCACGTGCCGGGCGGCGTGCCCGCGATGTTCGCGGTGGTCGGCCCTGGACGTTGTCGTGGCCGATGACGTGCTGCCGGTCCAGCGAGATGCCGCAGCGCTGCACCAGGTGGCGGGCCGGCCTCGCCGACGCCCGGTACATGGCCTCGGTGTACCCGGCCCCTGGAGCGGTGAGGACGCCTTCGTGCTCGATGCCGACCGACGTGGCGTTGACCTCCGCGTTGCCGCGTTTTTGTTGGCCGACGTCCGTCAATGGTGCGGTGGCATCCGTTCACGCCCGTCGGCGCCCGCGCGGCAGCTTCCCTCGCGAAGGCGCCGGGGCCTGTGGCGCGTCAGTGGGCCGGATCACTCGGCGGGCCCGCCCGGACCGACGCGCCACCGGGCGGCACCGCGACGGGACGGAGGTCTCCCCTGGCCTCCGGGCCGCGCTGCGGTGCTCCGTCGCTCCCGATTCCGTCGCCCACGGGGTCCGTCGCCCACCGGGCACCGGTCCTCCTCTGCGGTCAGGGAACCGGCCTGCGGATCACCTCGTGCCGACGGCGGCCCTGACGGCCCGTCGGGCCAGGCCCGCGTCGTCGTGCAGCCGTCGCAGCAGCAGCCGCTGCTCCTCGCCCGCCTCGGCGGCACCCGGGCTCACCGGGACGGTGCCGCGCATCGTGCGTTGCACGGCTGTCTCGTAGGTGCGGATCTCGCGGGTGACCACCAGCATCAGATTGACCAGGAAGGCGTCACGCGCGGACGGGCCGGCGGCCTGCGCCAACTGGCTGATCTGCCGCCGGGTGACCGCGTCGTCGCCCAGGATCATCCAGAGCACCGCCAGGTCGTAGCCGGGGAGGTACCAGCCGGCGTGCTCCCAGTCGACCAGCACCGGTCCGGCCGGGGAGAGCAGTATGTTGGAGAGCAGGGCGTCGCCGTGGTTGAACTGCCCCTGCGCGTGGGCCAGTCCGTGCAGCAGCTTCTGCAGGTCGCCCATGTCGCGGTCGGTGAGCAGGCCCAGGTCGTGGTACCGGGACAGCCTTGTCGCATAGTCGATCGGCGCGTCGAAGACCCCGGCCGGCGGACGCCACATGTTGACCCGGGAGATCGCGCTGAGGGCCATCCGCACGTCGGCCCGTGCCGGGGCCTCCGACGGGTGCCGCTGCAGGGCCGCGACCCGCCCGGGCATGCGCTCCATGACCAGCGTGCAGCTCTCGGGGTCTGCGGCGATCAACCGAGGCGCCCTGGCCGGCGGACGGTGCCGGACGAACGCCCGGTACGCGGAGATCTCGTGCCGGTACCGTTCCACCCAGGCGGGGGAGTGGTCCAGCAGGCACTTGGCGACGGCGGGGGCGCGGCCGGAGGTGCCGAGCAGCAGCACCGAGCGGCCGCTGCGCCGCAGCATCTGGACGGGCGTGAACTCGGGACAGATGCGGTGCACCGAGGCGATGGCCGAGCGCAGTTGTGCGCCTTGGGGGCCGGTCAGGTCGAGCCTCCCGCTGAGCGGATGGGAGGTCCCCGGCGAGCCCCTGCGCGGAGCGGGCAGCACCGGGCGGGGACGTATGGCGGTTCCGGTCCCGGAGAACCCCGGGAGCTGGGTCGGCCGAGGCGGTGCGGACACGGAGGACGATGCTGAATACATAGGGGGAGACAGATCCCTTCGTGTGCCAACGAGCTCTTGACGAGGTGACGGGGCCGGCGCGTGACCGGAGCCGGAGCCGGCGTCCGGCCCCGCATCCTGGGGAATGCGGGTCCTGGCCGACGGCCCGAACCGTCCACGCGCCGTACGCCCCTCGCGCATCGGTACGCACATGACTCTCGAGTTGTTCAACGCTGATCGGCGTTCCCCGAAAGTTGCCCATGTGTGACTGTTCGCGAGCCGGCGAGTGCCGGGCCGGGTGGCGCGTTCCTACTCGACCACCGGATGCGGGTGGCAGACCATCTGGCGCACCCTGGCGAACCATGGCGAATGCTCGCGGCGTCGCTGACCGGCCGTTAGTGTCAACAGTGCCGAGGAACCTGGGGGCTTGGATGGAGAAGGAAGCCAACACACGGCTGGCGGACCTGTTCGCACTCACCGGATGGTCCAAAGGAGAGCTCGCGCGGCTCGTCAACCGGCAGGCGGCGGCCATGGGCCACCCGCAGCTGGCGACGGACACCTCGCGCGTGCGCCGCTGGGTCGAAACCGGCGAATCCCCCCGCGAACCCGTGCCAACCGTGCTGGCGACCCTGTTCACCGAGCGTCTCGGCCGTGTCGTAACCATCGAGGATCTCGGGTTCGGCCGGCATCGGCGTACGGGAAGGAAGCAGACCGTCAGCGCCGACGGGCTGCCCTGGCCACCGGAGCGAACAGCCGCGGTCCTCACCGAATTCACGGGAATGGACCTCATGCTCAACCGACGCGGTCTGGTGGGCGCGGGAGCCGCGCTCGCCGCGGGTTCCGCACTCAGCAGCGCCATGTACGACTGGCTGCACGCCGATCCGGCGCTCGCGGCCGACGCCCCCACCACCGACGACCCCTTCACCGCCGACGCCGCCTCCTACGACCGCTACGAGGCGGCCCCGGTCGGCTCCCAGGAGATCGAGGCGCTGGAGCGCTCGGTCGAGGTGTTCCGCGCCTGGGACGCCTCCCGCGGCGGCGGACTTCAGCGCAAGGCGGTCGTCGGCCAACTCAACGAGGTGGGCGGCATGCTCGCCTACCACCACCCCCCACACCTGCAGCGAAGGCTCTGGGGCGTGGCGGCCAACCTCGCGGTCCTGGCGGGCTGGATGTCCCACGACGTGGGCCTGGAGCCGACCGCGCAGAAGTACTTCGTCATCGCCGCGCACGCCGCCCGTGAGGGCGGGGACCGGCCCAGGGCGGGCGAGGCGCTGTCCCGCGCCGCCCGGCAGATGGTCCACCTGGGCCGCCCGGACGACGCCCTGGACCTGATGAAGCTCGCGCAGTCCGGCTCCGGTCAGGAGACCCTGCCGCGCACGCGCGCCATGCTCTGCACCATCGAAGCGTGGGCGCAGGCCTCCATGGGCCACGGTCAGGCGATGCGCCGCACCCTCGGCAAGGCCGAGGACCTCTTCGCCACCGACCGCGGCGACGTTCCGCCGCCGAGCTGGATGCAGATGTTCGACCAGGCCGATCTGCACGGCATGCAGGCGCTCGCGTACCGCACGCTCGCCGAGCACGAGCCGACGGCCGCGCGGACGGCGCAGCAGCACGCCAAGCAGGCGCTGGAACTGCGCGGCAGGGGCCGGGACAGGTCCAACATCTTCGACTACATCTCGCTGGCCTCGGCGTGCTTCATCGCCGACGACCCGGAGCAGGCCGACCGCTACGCGCGACTGGCGCTGCTGAGCATAAGGGAGAACTCGTCGCTGCGGACCTGGGACCGGCTTCGCGAGATGTACCGCCTGACGGCCCGCTACTCGGGGTTCACCAAGATCCAGGACCTGCGTGAGGAGATCGAGATCGCACTGCCGAGCGGCCCCAAGCGCCTTGGCCCAGGCATCTGAACGGGCCGAGCGCGAGCGCGGAGGCCGCGGGCGGCGGGACCGCCGCGTACGGCGCGGACGCCGTACGGACGCCGTACGGACGCCGTACGGACGTCGTACGGACGTCGAGCGGACAACGATGAGCGGGACCAGCCGACTCGACGCCGAACGAGCCGGCTCCCCCACATGTCCTTCTCACGGTGTTGCGACGACACGTCCACACGGCGACCACCTGTGCCGCATCGGGGCGCGGCGCGGCTTTCGCTTGGCGTCCGGTGGCCGGTCGGAGCTTCCGTAGGCCCGTACGCCTCGTGGGCGTGCGGACCTCAGCGGAACGTGGCGAAGAGCACGCAGGCGTCGTCGTCGCGCTCGGAGGCGCCGAACTCCTCCACCACGATGCGCACGCATTCCTGAGGGGTGCCGGCCCGGGCGAACCTCGGGCCGAGATCCAGTAGCTGCCGCGCGGCTGCCGCGTCCGAGGCCGCCACGGAACCGGCACGGCGCGGCAGCAGCCCGTCGGTGTGGAGCACCAGCAGGTCGCCGGGGTGCAGTCGCTCGGTGGCCTGGCCGTACTGGGCCCCGGACGTGGCCCCCAGCAGTACGCCCTCGGGCGCGTCGAGCGGGCGTCCCGTCCCGTCGCGGAACAGCAGCGGGGCGGGGTGCCCGGCCTGGGCCCACACCAGCGAGCGGTCCTCGGGGCGGTATCGGCAGCACAGGGCGCTGCCGAGGGCGGGCTGCCCGGAACTGTCCAGCAGGTGGTTGAGCCCGCTGAGCAGCGGGGCCGGGTCCAGCCCCGTCGTGGCCATTCCGCGCAGCGCGCCGAGCAGCACGGCCATGCCGGAGGTGGCCGGGACCCCGTGTCCGGTCAGGTCGCCCACGGTGAGCAGCGCCGAGCCGTCGGGCAGTTGCAGTGCGTCGTACCAGTCGCCGCCGACGAGGGCGGCGGTCGAGGCGGGCAGGTAGTGAGCGGCGATGTCGACCGTGGTGGGGCCGCCGTCCTGCGGGAACCGCAGGGAACCCCGCCAGGGCGGCAACACGGCTTCCCGCAGTTCGACCGCCAGCCGGCGTTCGGTCCGCGCGGTCTGCCGCTCGTGCTGCAACGAGTCGCCGGTCTCGCGCAGCGTCCGCTGACCGCGGCGCAGTTCGCTGACGTCGCGGAGCACCGCCCACATGGAGGCGGTGGCGCCGGCGGCGTCGAGCACCGGCTCGCCCACCATGTGCACCGTGCGGACGGCGCCGTCCGGGCGGACGATGCGGAACTCGCAGTCGATCGGCCGGGCGTCCACCAGGCAATCGGTGACGGCGGCGGTCAGGGTCTGCTGGTCCTCGGCGAACAGCCAGGAAGGCAGCTCGTCCAGGCTCAGCGGGCCGTCCTCACGGGTGCGTCCGAAGACGCGGTAGAGCTCCTCCGACCACTGGACGCCGTCCGTGACCAGGTCCCACTCGGCGCTGCCGGCCCGCCCCAGGCTCCGCATGGCGCCAGGGGCCGGCGCGGGGACCCGGGCCCGGCCCGCGCGGGCGGCGGATCCGGGTTCGGCAGCCGCCTCCCGGTCGCCCGGTGTGGGCAGTCCGTCCCGCAGCTGCCCGAGGTGCACGCCCAGGTCGTCGAGCTGGTGGACGGCGAGGTCGCACAGCGCGCGCTGCCAGCGCAGCTGCGGATCGTCCTCGTCCTCGGCGGCGGCGTCGCGGCGGACGGCGTCGACCTTGCCGCGCAGCTGGCGGGTCTGGGAGATGAGCGCGTCCACGGTGCCGGGCTCCGGCCTCGTGGTGGCGGCTTCCTCATGCAGATGGGGCGGCATGACGCTCTCCGAACGTGTCTCCGAACCGGGCGCCGGCCTCAGGGGCCGTACGGATGGGCCGGTCACGACTCTTGCACAAGGAGTGATGGCCCGTAAGGGTTTCCGCGATACCCGATCCGGTGGTGCTCGTGGCATATGCCAGAAGACTTGGGTGCCGCCGGGCTCCGGGAACTCGGCGGAACGCCTCGGTCCGGGTAAGCTGCGGGACTCCGCCCGCGAACGTCCCCGCGAGCGGCCCGGGTGCCGTAGCGCAGGGTTTGAACCCGGGGCGATCTGCGAAGATACCTCGCAGTCGGCAACGGGAAATCCCGTTGCCAACCGACCTCCCGCACCGGATGCTGACCTCATGTTCGACCCCGACATAGCGCCCAGCGGTACCCTTCTCGGCCTCCTCCAGAGAGGACGCGGAGACGGGACCCTGCACGCCCTCGCGGCGCGGCGAGCCGACGCGCTCGCCGCGCTGGAGCAGTGCGTCCTGCGCGACCCCCGGCACGACTGGCGCGTGGAGTCCCGCTCCTTGTATTACGCGCGCCTCTTCTCGGAGCTCGAGGGCCCGCTCGACGGGATCGAACAGCACCTCTTCCACCCCGACGACATCGTCAGCCCCGACGAGCACCGCTGCGGCCTGGCCCTGTCCGTCCTCGGCCACCTCGCCGGCTACGGCCGCCGGGACGCGGTCCTGCTGCTGCGCCGCTACGCCGCCACCGGCGGCAATTGGGAGTGGGCACTGGACGAGCTCGCCGTGCGCGACGAGGACGACGCGCTGCGCGCGCTCGGGCCGGCCGTGCTGGCCCGCTTCCCGCGCACCACGGAGGGTGACGCCCAGCTCGCCGCCGCGCTCCGGGAGGCGTACGAGCCACGGCCCTGGCGGTTGTGGGCCGAAAGCCCGGACCCCGCCGTCTCCGAACGCGTGCGCAGGGCATCGGAACAGACCGCCTTCGACCGTTGGCAGCGTCAGATGCGGCCCGCCGGGCCGACCCCGGGCTGGAGCGTGGGCGCCGTGCTGGAGTGGGCCGAGGAGGGACTGGCCGCCCACCCACCGCAACAGCGTGACGCCCCCGCCGCCCGCTGCCTCGCCGCCGTCGCCGGCCCCGAGGATCGCGAGGAGCTCGTCCAGGCGGCTCGCGGCGGTCCCGAGGCGGCCCGCGCGGCCGCCCTGCGCCACCTCTGCGACCGCCAGGACCGCGAGGCCCTCGACCTCGTCGAGGCCGCGGCCCTCAGTACGTCCGAGCGCGTCGTCCGTGCCGCCGTCGAGTCCTTCGAGCGGATGCGCGGCGTCGCGGCCCTCACCCGGGCCCGCGCCTGGTCGCGCCGCGAGGACGCACTCGGCGTCGCCGCCGCCCGCATGCTCGCCTGCCGCGGCGGTGCCCAGGACGCGGACCGCGTCCTGGGGGCGCTGCGCCGCCTCGTGCAGCGTGAGGGTGCCGACGCCGAGGGGTTGGCCGTGCTCGTCGAGGGGGCCGGCCGGCTCTCCATCGAGTGCGCGGCCCCCTTGCTGCGCCACGTCTACCGCGAGACCAGTTCCTCACAACTGCGCGGCGTCGCCGCCCACGCCCTCGCCCGCACCGATGCCGGCTTCGGCGCCGGACTCGCCGTCGAGTGCCTGTGGGACTGCGAGGAGACCACCCGGGAACTCGCCGCCCGTACGGCCACGACCTCGGACATCCGGGTCCTGGCGCGGTTGCGCAGGCTCGCGGCGGATCCCGCCGAGGAGGCCGAGGTCCAGACCGCCGTCCGCGGCCGCCTGAGCTCCGGCGACCCCGCCCACTGAGGCCGGCCGCCACGGTGCGGCTCCCTCGGCTGCCGCTGTGCGGCGCGTCCATGGCGCGGTGCGGTCCCGGAGCCCCTGCGCCGCTCCGTCGTCCGCCCCCAGGCCGCGCGCCGTGGCGCCTGCGACCGCCGTGCGCGCTTGCCCCGCTCCAACGCCCGCCCCGATGCCTACCCCAACCTGCCGCCCCGAAGGCGTGCCTTGACCGGGGCGCCGACCGCCCGGCGCGCCCCGCGGTCGGGGACGCCGCGGCGATACCGGGCTCCCGAGCATGGACGGCCGGCGCGCACGGCCCGGCGACGTCCCTGGAACAATGAGGGCGTGACCGGACGCTGGGAGTTCTGGATCGACCGGGGCGGGACCTTCACCGACGTCGTCGCCCGACGGCCCGACGGCGCCTTGGAGACGTGCAAGCTGCTGTCCCACGATCCCGGGCGCTACCGGGACGCCCCCGTCGAGGGAATCCGGCGCATGCTGGGCCTGAGCAGCGGCGAACCCGTGCCGGCCGACAGGGTGGTGGCCGTCAAGATGGGCACCACCGTCGCCACCAACGCCCTCCTGGAGCGCAGGGGCGAGCCGACCGTCCTGGTCGTCACCGAAGGCTTCCGCGATGCGCTGCGCATCGCGTACCAGAACCGGCCGCGGCTCTTCGACCGCAGGATCCTGCTTCCCGAGGCGCTCTACGAGCGCGTCATCGAGATCCCCGAACGGATCGACGCGCACGGCCGGGTCGTCCGGCCCCTCGACACGGCCACCGCGGGCGCGGCCCTGCGCGAGGCCCGCCGGGACGGCCTGAGGAGTGTCGCCGTCGTCCTGCTGCACGGGTACCGCCATCCCGCCCATGAGCAGTCCGTCGCGCGGGTGGCCCACGAGGCCGGATTCGGGCAGGTCAGCTGCTCCCACGAGGTCAGCCCGCTGATCAAGCTGATCCCGCGCGGCGACACCACTGTCGTGGACGCCTACCTGTCGCCGGTCCTGCGCCGTTACGTGGACGAGGTGGCCGCCGAACTGCGGGGCGTCCGGCTGATGTTCATGCAGTCCAACGGCGGGCTCCGCGAGGCCGGCCACTTCCGCGGCAAGGACGCCGTGCTGTCCGGCCCCGCCGGGGGAGTGGTCGGCATGGCCCGCACCTCCCGTCAGGCCGGGTTCGACCGGGTCGTCGGCTTCGACATGGGCGGTACCTCCACCGACGTCTCGCACTGGGCGGGTGAGCTCGAACGCGTCCTCGGCACCCAGGTGGCCGGTGTTCGGATGCGGGCGCCGATGATGAACATCCACACGGTCGCGGCCGGCGGCGGCTCGGTCCTCCACTTCGACGGGCAGCGCTACCGCGTCGGCCCCGACTCCGCCGGCGCCGACCCCGGCCCCGCGTGCTACCGCCGTGGCGGCCCGCTGACCGTCACCGACGCCAATGTGATGCTCGGCCGTGTCCAGGCGGCGCACTTCCCGGCCGTCTTCGGCCCGGACGGCGACCAGCCGCTGGACACCGAGGTGGTCCGGGCCGGCTTCGCCCGGCTCGCCGACGAGGTGGCCGAAGCGACCGGAGACCGCCGGACCCCGGAGGAGGTCGCCGCGGGCTTCCTGGAGATCGCCGTGTCGAACATGGCCAACGCCGTCAAGAAGATCTCCGTGCAGCGCGGCCACGACATCACGCGCTACGCCCTGACCAGTTTCGGCGGAGCCGGCGGCCAGCACGCCTGCGCGGTCGCCGACGCGCTGTCCGTCGACACCGTCCTCGTGCCGCCCCTGGCCGGTGTGCTGTCCGCGTACGGGATCGGCCTGGCCGACGCCACCGCCATGCGGGAACGCTCGGTGGAGAGCGGCCTCACCGAGGACGACCTGCCCGCCCTGCGGAAGGTCCGCGACGAACTCGACGGCCTGGTCCGTGCTCAACTGCGCGAGGACGGCGTCCCGGACGACACGGTCGCGACCGTCACCCGCGTCCACGTCCGCTACGCGGGCACCGACGCGGCGCTCCCGGTGCTCATGGGGACGGCTGACGCCATGCGTGAGGCGTTCACCGCCGAGCACCGCACCCGCTACGCCTTCACCATGGACAAGCCCCTGGTCGTCGAGGCGGTCTCGGTCGAGGCGACCGGCTCCGCGGGCCCGTCGGAACGCCACTTCGTGGAGCTTCCCGCCCGCGAGGGCCCGCTGCGACCGGCCGCCGAGGTGTCGTTGTACGCGGAGGGCCGGCGGCAGGGTTGCCCCCTGTTCCAACGGGAGGCGATGCGCCCCGGCGACATCGTGGACGGACCCGCCGTGATCGCGGAGGCCGACGCGACGACCGTCGTCGACCCCGGCTGGCGGGCGGCGGTGGGCGAGCACGGCCACCTCCTGCTCACCCGGGTGCGGCCGCGCCCCGGCCGGGTCGCGGTGGGCACCGAGGTCGACCCGGTGATGCTGGAGATCTTCAACAACCTCTTCATGTCGATCGCCGAGCAGATGGGCGTGCGTCTGGAGAACACCGCCCACTCCGTCAACATCAAGGAGCGCCTCGACTTCTCCTGCGCCCTGTTCGACCCCGAGGGGAACCTGATCGCCAACGCCCCCCACATCCCCGTGCACCTCGGCTCCATGGGCGAGTCCATCAAGGAGGTGCTGCGGCGGAACGAGGGCACCATGCGCCCCGGCGACGCCTATGCCGTCAACGACCCGTACCACGGCGGCACCCACCTGCCCGACGTCACCGTCGTCACGCCCGTCTTCGACGACGAGGGGCGGTCGCTGCTCTTCCTGGTCGCCTCGCGCGGCCACCACGCCGAGATCGGGGGGCTCACCCCCGGCTCCATGCCCGCCTTCAGCCGCACCGTGCACGAGGAGGGCGTCCTCTTCGACAACTGGCTCCTGGTGCGCGACGGCCGCCTGCGCGAGGACGAGACCCGTGCGCTGCTCGCGGACGCCCCGTACCCTTCGCGCGACCCGGACACCAACATCGCGGACCTGCGGGCGCAGATCGCCGCGAACGAGAAGGGCATCGCCGAGTTGCGGCGCATGACCGCGCAGTTCGGCCTCGACGTCGTGCACGCCTACATGCGGCACGTGCAGGACAACGCCGAGGAGTCCGTGCGGCGCATCGTCGCCGGCCTCGAAGACGGCGAGCGCGCGTACGAGACGGACAACGGCGCCGTCATCCGTGTCGCCGTCCGTGTCGACCGGGAGGAGCGCTCCGCCGTCCTGGACTTCACCGGTACCTCGCCGCAGCAGGAGGGCAACTTCAACGCGCCGCGGTCCGTCGTCATGGCGGCCGTGCTCTACGTCTTCCGCACCCTCGTCGCCGACGACATCCCGCTCAACAGCGGCTGCCTCAAGCCCCTGGACGTCCGCGTCCCCGAGGGGTCGATGCTCGCCCCGCGGTATCCGGCGGCCACCGTCGCGGGCAACGTGGAGACCTCCCAGGCCGTCACGGGGGCCCTGTACGCGGCGCTCGGCGTGCAGGCCGAGGGCTCCGGCACGATGAACAACGTCACCTTCGGCAACGACCGGGTGCAGTACTACGAGACGGTGGCCAGCGGTGCCGGGGCGGGTGAGGGCTTCGACGGCGCCGACGCCGTCCAGACCCACATGACCAACTCCCGGCTCACCGACCCCGAGATCCTCGAGTGGCGCTACCCCGTCCGCGTCGAGGGCTTCTCGCTGCGCGACGGCGGCGGCGGCGAGGGCCGGTGGCACGGGGGACGGGGCGTCGTACGCCGCATCCGCTTCCTGGAGCCCATGACGGTCGCCCTGCTGTCCGGCCACCGGAGGGTCGCCCCCTACGGCCTGGCGGGGGGCGAGCCCGGCGCGCTCGGCGAGAACCGGATCGAACGGGCCGACGGCACCGTCACCCCGCTCGGCGGGGTCGACTCCGCCGACGTCGGGCCCGGCGACGTCCTGGTCGTCGCCACGCCCGGCGGGGGCGGCTACGGGGCCGCCGGCGCCTGAGCGGCCCGGAGCAGGGTGCCCGGACCGCGCCGTTTGGGCCGATGTCGGTCCGAGCGCCTAGTCTGTGCGTCGTGACCACGACCGCTTCGCACCAGCTCAGCGGCGGTGTCCGGCCCGCGCCGGGCCCGGCAGCAGACGAGGGCCTGGCCCGCCGGCTCAAGGCCCTGGCCTGCACCGCGCCGCTGCACGACCTCGACACGCGCAAGGCCAATCTCGCGGGCGAGTACGCGGTGTACGCGATGGCGGAAGTGGCCCTGGCCGCCATCGATCTGGTCACGCTCAACATGGACTTCGACACCGGCGCCGACCACGACCAGATAATCTCCCGGCTGCTGCCCCGCATCGCCGCCCAGGCGCCCGGCCGTCCCGCCGCCGAGCACGAGCGGGTGGGCCGCTGGGTCCTGGAGAACCTGATCAACGTCGGCAGCGTCGACCGCGGCTTCCGCGCCGTCTACGGCACGTTCGGGGCCGACGGGGCGTACGTCCGCCGCGACTACGACTTCAAGCTGATCGAGGAGGTCCCGGGGCGGGACGGCACGGTCTACCTGCGCACCACCGACGAGGCGGTCAACGTGCTGGTCGGCGCCCTCGACACCGACGTGACCAGCGCCCAGATCGCCGCCGAGGTCAAACTCGAGGTGCTGATCAACCGGGGCCGCCTCGCCGACGCCCAGCTCGCCGCGGAACAGGCCCGCTACCGCACGGTCCAGTACGCGGAGACGCTGCGTCGCGCCCTCGAGGCCACCCGCCGCAACGTCCGTGCCGTCGACTGGATCCGCGCCGTCCCCGACATGATCGTCGAGGCGCTCGACCACGTGGCCGACCGCTACCGGCACGAGAACGCCATCCTGACCAACATCCGCAAGGCCAGGGACGAGTCGGAGGAACCCGAGCACAAGCGCCGCGCGGCCGAGCTCGTCGACATCGTCAAGGACTGCATCCGCCGCCACACCCAGCTGCAGTCCCGATTGCTGGAGGCCGGACCCATCTTCCGCGCCGAGCAGGACCGCCAGGCCTTCGCCGCACCCCGCGGCGGCGCCCTCGTCGGCCTGCTCGACCTGTACGGTCAGCTGGTCGCGCCCGTCCTGCCGTTGCCGGTGGAACAGGCCACCCGGGTCACCGACGCCTGGTTCGCCCGCGGCACGGGCCTGCGCACCCCCGCCTCGGTACGCGTCACCGACCTTGTGGAGGCGCTGCTCACCCCGCCGCTGGAGCGCGAGCACCTGGGCGCCGAGATGCCCGAGCCCGACCTCGTCGCCACTCCGGACGACAGCCGTTTCAGCGAGGAACAGCTCGAGACCGCGATGGAACTGCTCGACCTCCCGCACGACGCCCCCCGCAGGCTGTCCGGGCTGCTCGCCGAGGCCCGCCGCCTCGACCCCGAACTGCCCTATCTGGTGGCCCTGCTGGCAGTACACGCGGCGAGCCCGCCGGTCGGTACCGCCTACCGTCAGGGAGACGAGCGGCTGCTGTTCGCCGTGGACGACGGCACCGGGCTCGACGACCCCGAGTTCGGCGGCGCCGATCTGATCGTGGGCACGGCCCGGCTGGACGCCGCCGGGATGGCCGCCGAGCGGTCGGAGGTGGCGTGACGATGAGCGAACCGACGATCCGTACCGAGGAGACGACCCCGTGAGCGACCACCGCGACGGCGAGAGCGCGCAGCCGCCCGCAGCGGCCCCGGGCCCGGCGGCCCTCACCCCGGGCGACGCCGCGGACGCCGCCCGCCTGGTCTCCTTCGGCCTCCAGCCCAAGCTGCTGCCCGCGCGTGACGCCGAGTACGCCGAGCTGATCCGCCGCTACCGCGAGGACCCGCTGTTCTCGCGTACGGCCGACGCCGTGGCCGCCGGCCTCGGCCTGGTCGTACTGGAGGTCTCGCCCCGGGCGGGCATGGCGCTGGCCGCCGGTGAGGAGTCGGTCTTCGCCGTCCGCATGGGCGACTACTCGCGCCGCGCCGCCTCCGACGCGGGCGACCGCTTCCTGCACGGCCTCGCCCACCTGGCCACCGCCGCCATGGCCTTCCCGCGCCCGGAGGACCTCGCCGACGACGCGTACATCGGCCGCGTCACCGTCAACGGCATCGACGGTTTCCTGCGCCAGGCCTGCCGCCGGCTGGAGGAGCGGGCCGAGGAGCAGGGCGAGAACACCGACCCGGCCACCGACGCCCCCGGCCTCGAGGCCGCATGGCGGGTCTATGTGCGGCGCAGTTCCACCGGTGCCACCAAGGACGCGCGCCGCCTGGCGGGCTCCACCACCGGAATCGTGGGCAAGGCCGTCTCCTTCCTCGTCGACTCCGGCTTCCTGCAGCGCACGGGTGACGAGTCGGGCGGCACCTACCGCACCACCGCCCGCTACCAACTCCAGGTGCGCGACATGGCCGGCAGCGCCGCCATGGCCGAACTCCTCGACCTGGGCATCGTGCCCAAGGCCGGCGAGTCGGCCGCGCTGGTGCCGGCCGCGGAGGGCGACGACCTCGGTCTCGTGGCCGGGGGCGGACTGCCCTTCCACTCCTGAACCGAGGCGGCCCCGCCTCCGTACAGAGCCGCAACACAGCCGAACCACCCGAACCGCCGACCACAGACCACAGACCACCACGACGAGAGCCTTTCATGTACGAGCTGTCCCGGGTCCGCCTCTACTCCATCGGGCCCGCCGGCGCGCGCTACGCCGACACCGTGCTGGACCTGCGCGGAGTCGGCGAACTCGTGCCGCGGCCCGCCCCCGCACAGGCGGAGTTCTTCGAGGACGAGCCGGTCGGCCCGCCGCGCCGCCCGGCTCCGGCCGGGGTGCTCTTCCTGGAGAACGGCGGCGGCAAGTCCGTCCTCCTCAAGCTGATCTTCTCGGTCATGCTGCCCGGCCACCGCAACACCCTGGGCGGCGCCAGCTCCGGTGTGCTGCGCAAGTTCCTGCTGGCCGACGACTGCGGCCACGTCGCCCTGGAGTGGCAGCACACGGTCACCGGCGAGCTGGTCGTCGTCGGCAAGGTCAGTGAGTGGCGCGGACGCCAGGTCTCCTCCGACCCCCGCAGGTTCGCCGAGGCCTGGTACTCCTTCCGGCCCGGCCCGGGGCTCAGCCTGGACTCGCTGCCCGTGGCGGAGTCCACCGCCGTCCGGCCTTCCGCCGAGGGCGCCTCGGGAGCCCGCGGCCGCCGCCGCACCATGAAGGGCTTCCGGGACGCCCTGACCGACGCCGGACGCCACTACCCGCATCTCGAGGTGATGTGGGAGGAGATCCACGACCGGTGGAACGAGCACCTGGGCGAACTCGGCCTCGACCCGGAGCTCTTCCGCTACCAGCGGGAGATGAACGCGGACGAGGGCGAGGCCGCCGGCCTCTTCGCGGTGAAGAAGGACTCCGACTTCACCGACCTGCTGCTGCGCGCGGTCACCGACACCCGGGACACCGACGGCCTCGCCGACCTCGTGCACGGTTTCGCGGGCAAGCTGGGCCGCCGGGCCGAGCTCACCGCGGAACGCGACTTCACGGCGGGCTCCCTCGAACTGCTCGGCCGCATCGTCGCGACCACCGGCGCCCGCGACCAGGCTCGCGGTGTGCACGCCCAGTCCGAGCGCCGCACCCGCGCGCTGGCCCGCCGCCTGTCGGCGCGCGCCCGCGAAGAGCGGGGTCGCGCTGCCGAGCTGGCCGAGGAGACGGCCCGCGCCGCGCACGCCGTCGCCGACGCCGAGGCCGGCCGCGGCCGCAGCGCCCTCGTCGCGGCCGAACTCGCCTACCGCCACGCCTCGCTGGCCCTGGCCGCGGGCGAGAAGAGCGCCACCGCGCTGCGCCGCGAACTCAACGACGCCCGTACGCTTCAGTCCGCCTGGCACGCCGCGGAGATCGTGCTCCGGCACCGCGCCGCGGCCGACCGCCTCGCCCGGGTCACGGCCGCCATCCACGAGGCCGAACGGGACGCCGCGCCGGCGCTGGCCGCCCGTACGAAGGCCGCGGGCGACCTCGTCCGCGCCCTGCGGGCCGCGGCGGGCACCGCCGACGAGCGGGCCGACGCGGAGGAGGAACGCTCCGCGGGGCTCCAGGCGCAGTCCGAGTCGGCGCACCGCGACGCCACCGCCGCCGCGACGGAGGCGCAGCGCGCCCGCAGCGAGTCCGGGCACCTGGTGCAGCGGCTGGCGGAGGTCGAGCAGGAAACCGCCGAGGCGGTCAGGGCCGGCTGGCTGGACGACTCCGCGGCCGACGCCGACCCCGCCCGCGCCGCGCTGGAGGCCTCGGACGCCGAGAAGACGGCCGCCGCCGCCGCGGAGACCGCCCGTGACGCCGCCCGACGGGCCGGTGACCGGGCCCGGGAGGCCGCCGCCGTCGAAGCCCGCGCCGAGTTGTCGGCTGCCCGAGCGGCCGACGCCTTCGCCGCTGCCGAGGCGGCCCACGCCGCGGAGTCACGCGTCGCGGACGCCCTCGCGGCGGAGCCGCGCCTGACGGAACTGCTCGGCCTGCCGCCCGGGCAGAGCCCGGGGGACGTCGCGGCCGACAGGGC
This sequence comes from Streptomyces sp. ME19-03-3, assembly GCA_033793685.1. Taxonomy (GTDB): domain Bacteria; phylum Actinomycetota; class Actinomycetes; order Streptomycetales; family Streptomycetaceae; genus Actinacidiphila. Next base: position 95,109 of record JARAXD010000021.1, read on the forward strand.
GGGGGAGACCGGCCCGGACCGGGACCGCGCCATCCCCGCGCAGACCTCCGCGGCCCGGCGCGGCGCCCCGGCGGCCGGACGGGGGCCCACCGGTCAGGGTCCGCTGACCGCGGCCGAGCTCGACACCTTCGCCGAGCCGCTGCAGGACATGCTGGACCGCGCGGTCGCCTCCGCCGAGCGGCAGTTGTTCGACCTGCGCACCGCCGCCGCCGACGACGCCCGCATCCTTGCCGCGCTCGGCGACGGCGGGCTGCTGCCGCCGAGACCCGACGTCCTCGCCACCGTCGAGCACCTGGGCGAGCACGGCATCCCCGCGCTCCCCGGCTGGCGTTACCTCGCGCAGGCCGTCGACCCGGCCGACCACGCCGCCGTGCTCGCCGCGCGCCCGGAACTCGTGGACGGTGTGGTCGTCACCGACCCCCAGAGCTATGTCCGGGCCCGCGAGGTGCTGGCGCAGGCGGCGCTGCTGCCGCGGTCGACCGTCACGGTCGGCACGGCGGCGGCACTGCTCGCCCCACCGCCCCCGGTGGGCGCCGAGCCCGAGCTCTTCCTCGTCCCGCCCAACCCGGCCATGCACGACGAACTGGCCGCCGACGGGGAGCGGCAGGCGCTGCGCGCCCGCGCGGGCGCCCGCGAGGAGGACATCCGCGGGCTCGCCGCCCGCCTGGCCGAGGACCGGACGCTGGCGACCCGGCTCTCCTCGTGGCGCTCCGGGTGCCCGAGCGGCCGCCTCGCCGAGCTCGCCGCGGCCGTGGAGACCGCCCGGCATACCGCCGAAGCCGCCCGCGAGGAGCTGGCCGAGGCACGCTCGGTGCGCGGGGAGGCCGAAGAGGCCGCCGCCGAGGCGACCGCGTGGCGCGACGAGCGCCAGGAGACGGTGCAGCAGGCCCGGCGGGCCGCCGACGCGCTCGCCGGCCTCGCCTTCCGTCTGCGGGAGCGGGCCAACTGGCAGCGCAGGATCCGCGAACTGGTCGAGGACGCCGTCGAGGCCGAGGCCCGTGCCGAAGCGTGCCTGACCCTGGCACGCGCCGCCGACGAGGACCGACGCGCCGCCCAGCGGGCCGCGGACGACGCGCGCCGCACCGCGCGCGTGCTCCGCGCCGAGCGCGCGGAGATCACCGGCGCCCCCGACGACGCCCTCGACGACGTGGACGGCGCGGAGCAGCCGGCCGGCTCGCTGCCCGCCCTGCGCGAGGCGTACCGTGCCGCCGCCCAGGTGTACGAGAAGGTGGGCGTCGGCGCCGACCTGCGGGCCGAGCAGGCCCGCGCCGAGAGCACCGAGCAGACCGCGCTCGCCGAACTGGAGCGCCTCACCAACAAGGTGCGCACCCGTGCCGCCCAGCTGCTGGAGGGCCCGGACGGCGCAGACGGCCCGGCCAGGCAGGCCGCGGCCGCACGGGCCGAACAGCTGGTGGCGACCCTCGACTCCCGTGCCTCCGCGGCCAGCGAGCAGCTCGGACGGCTGCGTGGCGAGGCCGAGCGGCACGCCCCGGCGGACGGCGTGGCGCACACCGAGCTCCCCGAGGAGCTGCTGCCCCGTGACGCCGAGCACGCCCAGGAGCTGCTGCGCGGCGCCAACGGCGAACTGGCCGCCCGCACCGAGGCGCTGGCCCACGCCCGGGACGGTCATGGGGACCTGGTGCGCGCTCACCGCGCTGCCGAGGAGGCCGCGACCGGCTTCGACGAACTCGCCACGCTGTTGCGGGACCTGCTCCGCGACGGCGACCGGCAGCCCGAGGAGGGCGAGGAGGAGCCCGAGCCGTACTCCGGCTCCGTGGAGGAGGCCAGGACCGCCGTCGCCGAGACGCGCCGCGGCCTGCGCGGCTGCGCGGCCGACCTGTCAGCGGCCGAGTCGCAGCTGCGCGAGGCCTGCGACGTCCTCGTGCGGCATGCCAACGCGGTCCGTTACGAGCAGGTGCGCACCCCGGCCCGTCAGCAGATCCGTGAACTGCCCGGCGCCGCGCTGCCCGAACACGCGGCGTCCTGGCACGCCGCCTTCGCGCCGCGGCTGCGCGTCCTGACCGACGAACTGGAGCAGTTGGAGCGCAACCGCGACAGCATCGTGGACCGGCTGCGCGGCATGGTGGAGTCCTCGCTGGCCACCTTGCGGTCGGCGCAGCGGCTGTCCCGCCTGCCAGAGGGACTGGGGGAGTGGTCGGGGCAGGAGTTCCTGCGGATCCGCTTCGACGACCCGGACCACGCGGAGCTCAACGACCGCCTCGGCGCCGTGATCGACGAGGCGACCCGAGCCGCCGTGCGCAAGAACTCCGACCTGCGCCGGGACGGCATGTCGTTGCTGCTGCGCGGTTGCGGGGCCGCTCTCGAACCCAAGGGCGTGGCCGTCGAGATCCTCAAGCCGGACGCCGTGCTGCGGGCCGAGCGCGTCCCCGTCGGGCAGATGGGCGACGTCTTCTCCGGCGGCCAGCTGCTCACCGCGGCGATCGCGCTGTACTGCACGATGGCCGCCCTGCGCAGCAACGACCGCGGCAGGGACCGGCACCGGCACGCGGGCACGCTTTTCCTCGACAATCCGATCGGCCGCGCCAACGCCACCTACCTGCTGGAACTGCAGCGTGCGGTCGCGGACGCGCTGGGCGTTCAACTGATCTACACCACGGGCCTGTTCGACACCACGGCGCTCGCCGAGTTCCCGCTGGTCGTACGGCTGCGCAATGACGCGGACCTGCGCGCGGGCCTGAAGTACATCAGCGTCGAGGAGCACCTGCGGCCCGGACTCCCCGTCGCCGACCCGGAGTCCGAGCCGGTGCACGGGGAGATCACGGCGACGCGGATGTACCGCCGCCCGGCGGACCGGCCGGCCCCGCAGGCCGGCTGACCGCCGGAGGCCCCCGGCAGCCGGCCCGGGGGCCTCAGGCTTCTCCGTCCGCCCGGGTGCCCGAGGCCGCGCGTTCCTCAGGCGGTACGGGCACCGGACACACGGCGGCGCCGTTCGGCGTCGCGGGCCTCGGAACGGGCGCGCCTGCGCTCCCGCCTGCGCTCACGCCGGAGCCTGCGGGCCACGCTGCTCGGGCTGGACACCACGCCGTTGCGCTGCCTCCAGACCTGCCGTGTGATCCACACGTCCAGCACCGCCCAGGTGGCGAGGACGGTGAAGGCTATGGCGGTGAGCATCGCCGGCGCCGCGAGCCAGGACTCACCTACCGTTCCCAGAGCGGCGATGACCGCGGCGATCAGTGTCAACGAGACGACGAGCACGGCCCGCACGGCCGCCCGGCGCACCGGGTCCGGCATGCGCGGCCGCCCCACGGGCTCCTCCACCCACAACGGCCGCCGGGCCCCCGGCGGCGGCATGTCGCGATTCAATGCGTCCTCGACGGAGTCGTCCATGACATCTGCTCCCCTAAGGCATACCGGTGGTGCGGTGCCGGATCCCCGATGCCCGACTCCACAGTAGCTGCCCGGTTTCCGCCGATGAACGCCCCGCGTCCCGAAGCAGCCCTCCCCATCTGTCATACGTCGGAAAGGCTCCGCGGGTTCCCGGCCCGCCGCGTTTCGGTCGGCCGAACCGGCTGCTCACGCACCCGGATCGGGCCGTCGCACGGCAAGGGCGGAAGCGGAACTTTCGGTTTGGGTATCCGGCAGTAGTAGGCTCACGCCGTTTGCAGTCGGAACATGACAGCCCTTGACCGGGTTTGACGTTGGGGAGGCCATGCGCTTTCGCGGTACGACGATCCGGCGGAAGATCGTGGCACTGCTGCTCATTCCGCTGGTGTCCCTCACGGCCATCTGGGCCTTTGCCGCGACCCTGGCGGGGCGCCAGGTCTGGGGCCTTTTCGGCGTCGAACAGACCGTCAACCAACTCGGCTACCCGGTCGAGGACAGCATCCAGGCGCTTCAGCGGGAACGCCGGTCCGCCATGCTCCATCTTGCCGATCCCCGACGGTCGGACGCCCGCGGCACCCTGCTGGCCCGGGAACGCGAGACGGACAAGGCGATCGCCCGGCTGCGCGTCAACGCGAGCACCGCCGACAACCGGGAACGGCTGACCCCGGAGTCGTTGCGCCGGCTCGATCTCGTCGTCCGCGGATTCGGCGGCCTGGAAGCGCTGCGCGACCAGGTCGGCGAGGGGCGGATCACACGCAACGATGCCTTCGGCGCGTACAGCGGCCTCTTCGACCCGGCCTACGCCTTCCTGGACTCGCTGAACCCGATCAACAACGTCTCCATCGACAAGCAGGGCCGCGCCCTCATCCAGATCACCCGGGCCCGCGAGGCGATCAGCCAGGAGGACGCCCTCATGGTGTCGGCCATCGCGGCGGGCCGCATGAGCGCCGCAGAGATGCGCTCCTTCACCTTCGCCGTCGCCGAGCAGCGTGCCTACTACGCCGACAACCTGCACCTGCTGACCCGCGACGAGCGCGCCATCTACGACGCGTACTGGGCCGGGCCCTCCGGCCGCGCCCTGCGGGCGGCCGAGGACGCCGTCATCTCCGCGGGCGCCTCCGGCGCGCCCCGTGCCGCCGACCGCGTGTCCTGGCAGACCAAGGCCACCACCGCGCTGGCCGACCTCGACCGCATGGGCGTCGAAGCCGGCGACCTGCACAAGAAGCGCGCCGAACCGATCGCCATGCGGTTGGTCGCCACCGCCGTGATCGCCGGGGGCCTCGGCCTGATCGCGGTCGCCGCCTCCGTCATCGTCTCCATACGCATCGGCAGCAGTCTCATACGTGACCTGTCCCGGCTCCGCAAAGAGGCCCAGGAGGTCTCCGGGATCCGGCTGCCGCGCGTGATGCGCCGGCTCGCAGCGGGGGAGGAGGTCGACATCGAGACAGAGGCGCCGCGGCTGGACTACCCCAACGACGAGGTCGGCCAGGTCGGCAGGGCCGTCAACACCCTGCAGCGGGCCGCCGTCGAGTCAGCCGTGCGCCAGTCCCAGTTGCGCCGCGGCGTCTCCGAGGTCTTCGTCAACCTCGCCCGCCGCAGCCAGGTGCTGCTGCACCGCCAGCTCACCCTGCTGGACGCCATGGAGCGGCGCACCGAGGACCCGCAGGAACTGGCCGACCTCTTCCGGCTCGACCACATGACCACCCGCATGCGCCGGCACGCCGAGGGCCTGGTGATCCTTTCCGGCGCCGTGCCGTCCCGGCAGTGGCGCAAGCCGGTGCAGCTGATGGACGTCGTGCGGGCGGCCGTCGCGGAGGTGGAGGACTACGAGCGGGTGGACGTGCGCCGGCTGCCGAGGCTCGCCGTCGCCGGCCACGCCGTCGCCGACCTCACCCACCTCATCGCCGAACTCATCGAGAACGCCACCGTGTTCTCGCCCCCGCACACCAACGTCCAGGTGCACGGCGCGTCCGTGGCCAACGGCTTCGTCCTCGAGATCGACGACCGCGGCCTCGGTCTGACCCCCGACGCCATGCTGGAGGCGAACCTCCGCCTCGCCGAGACCGCCGCGTTCGAGCTCGCCGACACCGACCGGCTCGGCCTCTTCGTGGTCAGCCGGCTCGCCCAGCGCCAGGGCATCCGCGTCTCGCTGCGCCAGTCCCCGTACGGCGGCACCACAGCCCTGGTGCTCGTCCCCGCCTCGCTGCTGACCGAGCCCGGCCAGGAGCAGCCCGAGACGCGCGCGGACGGGGCCCCGGTGGCGGACGAGGCGACGCCGGCCGAGCCGGACGCACCGCCGGTGGGGCCGATGTCGGCCGCCACCGAGCACAGCTTCCGCCAGTGGGGTCTGGTCCCGGAGCCGGACGACGCGCCCCGCGAGCACCTGCCGCAGGTCATCGGGCCCGCAGCCGCGCCTGCGCCGGCCATCACGCCCGCGGCGGCCCGGAAGGCGCGGCTCTCCCCGGCACCGGGCGACGGCCGCACGATCCTGCCTCGCCGGCGCCGCGCCCCGGTGCTGGTCGCCGAGAACGGCCGGACCGTGGCTGAGGCCTCCCCGCCCGCCGGGTCCGCCGAGGAGGAGCCCGCCGTGCCCGCGCCGCAGGGGGCGGCGGCCGGCGCCGGACTGCCCCGCCGGGTCCGCCAGGCCAGCCTCGCCCCGCAACTGCGCGGCGACAGCACCACCCAGACGCGTACGGCCGCCGCCGGCGGCCCGGACGAGGGCGGCGAGCGCGAGCCCTCGCCCGAGGAGGTGCGCGACCGCATGGCCTCGCTGCAGCGGGGGTGGCTGCGCGGCCGCGCGGACACCGCCGACGACATCGGCACCGACGGCACCCACGACGTCCGCCCCGCCGACCGCCCGGGAACCGTCCCGGGGGAGCGAGGCGGCAGCACAACCAGAACCACCACGGAGGGGAACGGTCCATGACGGCACCAACGAGCCCGACCCGCGAGCTCAGCTGGCTTCTCGACGAACTGGTCGGCCGCGTGGCCAGCATCCGCAAGGCGCTGGTGCTCTCCAGCGACGGCCTGGCCACCGGCGCGTCCGAAGGCCTCACCCGTGAGGACGCCGAGCATCTCGCCGCCGTCGCCTCCGGCTTCCACAGCCTCGCCAAGGGCGTCGGACGGCACTTCGAGGCCGGCAAGGTCCGGCAGACCCTCGTGGAGCTGGACGAGGCGTTCCTGTTCGTCACGGCCGCGGGCGACGGCAGCTGCCTGGCCGTGCTCGCCGACGCCGACTCCGACATCGGGCAGGTCGCCTACGAGATGGCGCTGCTGGTGAAACGGGTCGGTGTGCACCTCGCCACCGCCCCGCGCACCGACGACGACGCGGCGCGGGCGGTGTGACGAGGACGTCATGACCTCCGAAGCGGACCGCTGGTACGACGACGACGCCGGGCCGGTGGTGCGGCCCTACGCCATGACGCGCGGCCGTACCAGCCACGCCGCGGAAGCCCGGCTCGACCTGATCGCCCTGGTGATCGCCGAGTCCCTTGACGGAGAGGACGACGCCGACGTCGACCGCACCCTGTCGCCCGAGCACCTGCACATCGTGGAACTGTGCCGGGAGCAGCCGATGTCCGTCGCCGAGCTGGCGGCCGACCTCGACCTGCCCGTGGGCGTCGTCCGGGTGCTCATCGGCGACGTCCTGGAGGCCGGCCTGGTCCATGTCAGCCGGCCCGTCCCGCCGGCGGAGCTGCCCGACGCCGGGCTGCTCCGTGACGTCATCGACGGCCTGCGCGCGCTCTGAGCCGCTCATGGGGGCACCGCGGGCACGCCGTTCGCCCGCGGTGCCCCTTGTGGTACCCCTGGGCGGCGCCCGTGGGATCCGGGGCCTGGGGTCCACGGCCCGGCAGGGGGGCGTAGCGATGGTCAACTCCCCGGGGACCGCCCGTAGTTGATCAGTAGGACCGTAGTAGTGTTCCACTGCCACAGCTGATCTCCCGATGCAGTCCCTAGGACCCAGGATGTCTCTGACCTGTGTAAACGGCACGACCGGAGGAGTGAGCCATGGCCTTCGGACGCTCTGAGAGCCGTCCTTCCCCCGTCGAGCCCGTCACGTTGAAGATCCTGGTGGCGGGCGGCTTCGGCGTCGGCAAGACCACGCTCGTCGGCGCGGTCAGCGAGATCCGCCCGCTGCGCACCGAGGAGACGCTCAGCGAGGCCGGACGGCCCGTCGACGACACGGCGGGTGTCGAGGCCAAGCGCACCACCACCGTGGCCATGGACTTCGGCCGGATCACGCTCCGCGACGACCTGGTGCTCTACCTGTTCGGCACACCGGGCCAGGACCGATTCTGGTTCCTGTGGGACGAGCTCGCCCAGGGCGCCCTCGGCGCGGTCGTTCTCGCCGACACCCGGCGCCTGGAGGACTGCTTCTCCGCGGTCGACTACTTCGAGCGCCGCGGCATCCCCTTCGCCGTGGCCGTCAACGTCTTCGAGGGCGCCGAGCGGCACCCCGCCGAGACCGTGCGCGACGCGCTCGACCTCGACCCCGAGGTGCCGCTGGTGATGTGCGACGCACGGGACCGCGCCTCCGCGAAGAAGGTGCTGATCACCGTGGTCGAACACGCGGCCCAGGTGGCCGGCGACCGCCGGGCGGCCGCCGCCGGCTGAGCCGTGCGGCGGCGGGTGGGGGCGTGGCCGGCCGGTCAGCCCCCGGCGCCCGGCGCGGGGCCGTCGTCCTCGTCGTCGTCCTGCCACCCGAAACTCCGCTCGACCGCCTTCTTCCAGCGGCGGTACTCCTTTTCGCGGGTCTTCTCGTCCATCCGCGGATGCCATTCGGCGTCCTTCTGCCAGTGCGCCTTCAGCGTGTCCAGCCCGTCCCACACGCCGGTGGCGAGCCCCGCGGCGTAGGCCGCGCCCAGCGCCGTGGTCTCCGAGATCCGGGGCCGCACCACCGGGACACCCAGGACGTCCGCCTGGTGCTGCATCAGCAGGTTGTTGGCCGTCATGCCGCCGTCGACCTTGAGTCCGGTGATGTGCACGCCGGAGTCCTGGTACATCGCGTCGACGACCTCGCGGGTCTGCCAGCTGGTCGCCTCCAGCACCGCCCGTGCCAGGTGCGCCTTGGTCACGTACCGGGTCAGGCCGGTGATCACGCCGCGCGCGTCGGAGCGCCAGTACGGGGCGAACAGCCCGGAGAAGGCGGGGACGATGTAGGCGCCGCCGTTGTCCGGGACGGTCGCCGCGAGCGTCTCGATCTCGTCCGCCGCGGTGATGATGCCGAGGCTGTCGCGGAACCACTGCACCAGGGCGCCGGTGATGGCGATCGACCCTTCCAGGCAGTACACCGGTGCCTGCCCGCCCAGCCGGTAGCCCATGGTGGTGAGCAGGCCGTTCTTCGAGGGCACGGGCCGGTGCCCGGTGTTGAGCAGCAGGAAGCTGCCCGTTCCGTAGGTGTTCTTGGCGTCGCCCGTGGCATAGCAGGCCTGACCGAAGATCGCGGCCTGCTGGTCGCCGAGCGCCGAGGCCACGGGCACGCCGCCCAGCTGGCCGACCGCGGTGCCGTACACCTCGGAGGAGGAGCGGATCTCCGGGAGGACCGCCGCGGGGACGTTCATCGCGCCGAGGATCGCCTGGTCCCACTCCAGCGACTCGAGGTTCATCAGCATGGTGCGACTGGCGTTGGTGACGTCCGTGACGTGCCGGCCGCCCTCGGTGCCGCCCGTGAGGTTCCAGATCAGCCAGGAGTCGATGGTGCCGAAGGCGATCTCGCCGTTCTCCGCGCGGCGGCGCAGCCCCGGCACGTTGTCCAGCAGCCACAGCGCCTTGGGCCCGGAGAAGTAGCTGGCCAGCGGCAGCCCGGTGGACTCGCGGAAGCGGTCCTGGCCGTCCTGGCCGCCGAGCTGGGCGCACAGCCCGGCGGTACGGGTGTCCTGCCACACGATCGCGTTGTGCACCGGTCGCCCGGTGGTGCGGTCCCACAGGACTGTGGTCTCGCGCTGGTTGGTGATGCCGAGCGCGCTGAGCTGGTCCGCGCGCAGCTGGGCCTTGGCGAGCGCGCCCGCCACCACGGCCTGCACCTTGGACCAGATCTCGGTGGCGTCGTGCTCCACCCAACCCGGTTTGGGGAAGATCTGGCGGTGCTCACGCTGGTCGAGCGCCACGATCGATCCGCCGGAGTCGAAGATGATGCAACGGCTGGATGTCGTTCCCTGGTCGATGGCGGCCACGTAGCGGGTCGCCGTGCCGGACGTTTCGGTCATGACCGCCTCACTTGAACGCGACGATGGGGATGCGAAGGGACGGGGCGTCGCCGATCAGCGGACCGGCGCCCGGGATCCGGGCGTACGCCCAGCCGGCGGGGCCCTCGCGGGGAATCGGCGGGGCGCGGTGGACGGTGCGGCCTAAGGACTGGGGCCGGATCGACGGCGTGGCCCGTGCGACCGCCCGGACACCGGCCGCTGCCGGTTACGGGCAGCGCCACGAGCGTGCCGGTGCCGGTCTCGCCGAGGCCCTTGACAAGGCCGAGGCCGAGGGCGGGGACCGGCAGGACGGGGACCATGGTGGCTATCGCCTCCATGGTCGGATTCTGCCACCAGGGGCGGTTTCCGGGAACGGCGCGGAAGGGGGAGAGGGAGGATCCGCGGGTCTCCTCGGCGCGAGTGGCCGCGAACCGGCCGAGGCGCACCAGCCCGCACAGGGCGGTACCCGGCACCGCGCCGGCGAATTGCCCGGCGAGCTCGAGCGGCAGTCGGCCGCCCGGGGGACGGCGACGCACAAGAAGACGGCGTGGTTCCGCTGCCCGCCCGGCGACGCGACCGCGGTGCGTGCGCCGGACGGGACGGCGAAGTCCCGGCCGGAAGGGAGCCGTGGTCCACCCGGATGCCGGACCCGTCGAGTGGTTGGGCAGCACCACCGTGGCCACCACGCCCGCACCGGGCAGGATGAGCATCACCGTCTTGGTGATCCCGCCGGCACACACGTCTTCGCTGGAATACATGACGGCTCCTTCGTGCGGGCGCACGCGCCGCGCGTGGGCCGCCGGGAACGGAGCACGCGGACGCGGGTTCTCGCGAGGGTCTCGGCTCCCGCCCGGCCTCCTCGCCACCCGGGAGTGGTGTCGTGGGTGCTGGAGCGTCAAGGTATCGGACAGATCGCCCGATTACGACCACCGACGAGCCGTGCGCGAACCGACCGGGGCCCGCCACCCCCGGCGCGGGCCCGGTGGGCCACCCGAACTCCGGAAGTCCGCGCGACGTCGCTGTCGCACCGGCCGCGACAGTCGAGCGGACGGCGGCCTGGGGCCCCGCCGTTGCACTCGCGCCACAGGGGAACCGGGACGCCCCCTTCGCGCGTCCCGAGGAGCAGGACCGGCCGGCCGGGATCCACGGGGGTGGTTCCGGCCGCCGGTCCGGCCGAGGAGCAGGACCGGCGGCCGATCTGCCGTCCGCCGGGGCGGGTGAGGGCTTCGACGGCGCCGACGCCGTCCAGACCCTGCTCACCCGGGTGCGGCCGCGCCCCGGCCGGGTCGCGGTGGGCACCGAGGTCGACCCGGCGCCACGTCGCCGACCCGTCGTCGACCACGCCGCGATCCGCGCCGTAGGCGTCGACCGGGCCCGCGCGGACCTCGCGTACACCCTGCCGGCCACCGCCCTCCTCGGCGCCGAGTGCGCCCCACCGAGCTCCGCTCCGCCGACGAGGCGATCCGCCGCACCGCGCACGCCGGCGACCCCCACCGCATGGTCCCCTCGGCGCCCGGCTCCGCCGGTGCACCCCCGCCACCGCAGCCCGCGGCGGCTCCAGAGGCGGCCCCCGGGGGCCGCCTCCACCGTGCCGGCGACGCCCGGCTCCGCGCACCGGCACCGCTGCGCCTCGACCGAGAGGACCCCCGTGACCGACGCGGCACGCCCCGCGCCCGTACGCCCGCACAACACCCGCCCGCACAACACCGCGCCCGCGCCTTCGACCGCCGTCGAGACCGCCCGGCCCTTCCCGGCGGCCGCCTCGTCCTACCCCGCACGGCCCCACCCCCGCACGGCCCTGCCCGGGCGCGGAGCGAGGCCGCCGTCTTCGTCCGACTCCGGCGGAAGCCGGCCAGGAGGCCTGCCGGCTCCGCGTGACAGGGGCGTGCACCACGGCCCCGGCCGCACGTCACCGAGGACCTGGGCCTCGGCTTCAGCACCGCCCGCACTGCACAACGGCGACCGCCGCCGGCAGGGCGCACTCCGCCGCACCGGCCACGTCGACGCCGTCGCGCGCACCCCCACGCCGTCGAGGCCGGCGGCGGAGCGGGCGCCCGGGTGGTGACCCACCTCGACGCCGGCCGCCGGCCGCGACCGTGCCTGCTCCGCGTCCGCGCCGCCGGGCGGACGCGGCTGCCCGGCGCCCGCCCCGCCCACGCCCCTCGGCTGCCAGGCCGCCCCCACCGCACGGGGTCGGCCCGGCGCCGGGGCGTGGCCGGGCCCGACCCCGTCGCCCGGCCAGATGCGGTCGGCGGCCCGCTGCCCTGGAGTCCCACGGCTCGACGGCCGCCGCCAGAGGTTCAGCGGATGATCCCGGCCTGGCGCGCGGCCATGATCCAGGAGGGGAACTCCGACAGGAGCCGGTCGTAGAGCTCCGCGTCCGGCACCGTGGCGATGTCGTCCACATCGAAGAAGCCCACGTTGTCCACGCGGCGCCCCGGCAGGGTGTCGAAGCGCTCCAGCACCCCGTAGTCGGCCCTGCCCAGACCGACGAACTGCCAGAACACCGGCTCCTCCGCCGCCTCCCGCAACTGCTGCTCGATCTGGGTGTTGCGGTGGACACCGCCGTCGGAGAAGAACAGCACGAGCGTCGGCACCGCCGTCGGGTACGCCCGCACGAAGCTCCGGACCTCGGCGATGACCTTCTGCTCCTCGTTCTGGACGCCGACGAACCGCATGTCGACCTGTCCCGGCTGCAGCCCGCGCCGTGGCTTCCTGGGACGGCCGAACAGGCTCAGCTCGCCCACCCGGACGTGCAGTCGCAGCCACCGCGGCAGGTCCGCGGTCCGCAGGTCCGGCAGGCGCGCCGGGTGCGAGGCGAACGTCCACGCCTGCATGTCGCCGTCGTCGTCCAACTGCGCCGCGACGGCCGCCATGCGCTCGGCCACGTCGGCGACCACCCCCCGCGCGTACAGGCCGGCCATCGAGCCGGACGCGTCCAGCACGAGGATCACCCGCGCCACGACGCCCGCCGCGCCGTGCTTGCGCAGGCTGACGGCCACCTGCTCCTTGCGCAGGCTCAGCCGCTCGCGCATGTCGGAGGGCAGGTGCTCCTCGCCCTTGGTGAGCCGCGCGGCCGGCGGCGGGGACGCGGCCGGGAGCAGCGGCGGGGGTGGCGGCGAGGGGACGGTCACGGGCAACGCCGGCCGTGGATGCCGAGGTCGAGGAGGGGACGGCTGACGAGCGGTAGGCCCGTCCTGGGCCCGCGGCGGCTTCGGCGCGTCGACGGTGATCCCGAAGTCCGTGGCCAGGCCGGCGAGTCCGGAGTTCCAGCCCTGCCCGACCGCGCGGAACTTCCACACCCCGTCGCGCCGGTACAGCTCACCACCCAGCAACGCCGACTCCGTCGTCGCCCGCAGGTCGAACCGCGCGATCTCGGCCCCGTCGCGCGCGTCCAGCAGCCGCAGCCGCAGTCCCGGCACCTGGCCGAAGGTGCCGCCGTCCGCGGAGGCGCACAGCACGATCCGCTCGACCGCCGGCTCCACGCGGGCCAGGTCCACGTCGAGGGCGTCCGACGCCGGCCCCTGGCCCGGCCGTCTCCCTGGGTGCCGCACGGCGCCGGAGGAGTGCCCGGGCTGGTTGTAGAAGACGAAGTCCGCGTCCGAACGCACCCGTCCTTCGCCGGTCAGCAGCAGCGCCGAGGCGTCGACGTCGGGCACGCCGGGACCGGCGGCCCAGTCGAGCACCGCCCGTACGGCGGGCACCGGGACCGGCAGATTGGCGCCCTTTGCGAGGGATCGCGATGTCACGGACGCCAGTGTGCCCTTCCTCCCCCGCGACGGACAGGGGCGCGCACGATCCCGTCCCGCCCGGTTGCCCGTACGCGATCCGGCGGCTCCTCGGACGCGGTCCGCTAGAGTCCGCGGGTGACCACTCGTCAGAAGGACAGCCACTGCTCCTCCTGTGGCGCGGAGTTCGCCTCCGACGCGCGATGGCCGCGCCGCTGCGCCGCCTGCGGTGGCATCACCTACCGCAATCCGCTTCCAGTCGCCGTCGCCCTGCTGCCCGTCCGCACCCCACAGGGCACCGGCCTGCTCCTGGTGCGCCGGTCCATCGAGCCGCAGCGCGGACTGCTCGCCCTTCCCGGCGGCTTCGTGGACCTCGGCGAGACCTGGCAGGAGGCCGTGGTCCGCGAACTCGACGAGGAGACCGGCATCGAGGCCGCCGCGGGGGAGGTGCGGCTGGCCGACGCCCTCAGCGGTGACACCGGGCACCTGCTGGTCTTCGGCCTCCTGCCGGAGCGCGCCGCCGAGGACCTCCCGCCCGCCGTCGCCACCGACGAGACCGACGGCCGGGAGATCCTCCTCGCCCCCGCGGACCTGGCCTTCCCGTTGCACACCGTGGCGGTGCACAACTGGTTCGGCGGCCGCTACTGAGCCTGGCGGAGGCCGCTGGGCGGTGTCGTCACATGTGCGGCGGCCGCCCGGAGGGCTTGATCCGCGGCTTCGCCGGCGGTGCCTCCAGGTGCGGTGCATCGCAAGGCGGGGAGCCGTCCTCGTCGGAACACCCCCGGCCGAAGGCTGGGGGAGTGTCGCGGGCAGCCGGCATGTGACGACACCGCCTAGCCAACGGCCGTGCCGCGCACCCGCACGCGGTACCCCACCTCGTCGTACTCCTCACGTACGACGACGGTCTCGCCGTCCACCGTCCGGGAGGTGAAACGCTCCACACGCGGGTCCGCCCAGCCGTCGCCGGCGTCGGTGACAAGGGTGCCGCCCCCCTCACGCCCGGAAGGCGGCGCCCACACCTCCAGGCCCACCGTGCCGTCCGCCTCCGCCACCGGCACCACGGCACCGGCTCTGGCCAGCACCGGGATGCGGTCCGCGGGTGCGGGCAGCAGCACCTGCCCGGGCCCCTGGTACGCCTGGCCCGTCGCCGTGTCGTACCACAGGCCCCGCGGCAGCCGCACCGCCCGCTCCGTCGCCCCCTGCTCCAGCACCGGCGCCACCAGCAGCGCGTCCCCCAGCAGGAAGGCGTCCCCGCAGGCACGCAGCTTGCGGTCCTCCGGATCGCCCCACCACACCGGCCGCACATAGGGCGCGCCCGAACGCCGCGCGGTGTGCGCCAGTGTGTACAGGTACGGCATCAGCCGCTCCCGCTCGCGCATCGCCGCTCCGGCCCCCGCCAGCACCTCCGGCCCGAACTCCCACGGCTCGCGGCGCCCGGCGTCGATCGCCGAGTGGGTGCGGAAGAACGGGAGGTACGCGGCCATCTGGAACCAGCGCAGATACAGTTCCGGCGACGGGTACCCGGTGAAGCCGCCGACGTCCGGCCCCGAATACGGCACCCCGCACAAGCCCAGCCCCAGCACCAGGGAGAGCGAGGAGCGCAGCCCCGGCCAGCCCGTGGAGACATCGCCCGACCACGTGCCGCCGTACCGCTGCATACCGGCCCACCCGGAGCGGGAGAACAGGAACGGCCGGACGTCAGGGCGCAGTTCGCGCAGCCCCTCGTGGCCGGCCCGGGCCATGGTCAGCCCGTACACGTTGTGCGCCTCCCGGTGGTCGCCGCCGCGGCCCTCCAGGACGTGCCGGGCGGAGCGGGGCAGGGTGGTGTCCCCGAAGGCGGCGAAGGACGCCGGCTCGTTCATGTCGTGCCACACCCCGGCGAAGCCCTGCGCGAGCCGTTCCGCATACAGGCCGCCCCACCAGGTGCGCACCCGCGGGTCGGTGAAGTCGGGGAAGACCGCGTCGCCCGGCCACACCACTCCGCGCACGGTGCGTCCGCGCGCGTCCCGTACGAAGGCGTCGGCGGCGGCCCCGCTGTCATGGAGCGGGTTGCCCGGCTCCAGCTTGACCGCGGGGTCGACGATCGACACCAGGCGGACGCCCTGTGCGCGCAACTCCTCGGCGAGCTCCGGCAGGTCGGGGAAGCGTTCGCGGTCGACGGTGAACACCCGGTGACCGTCGTAGTGGTCGATGTCCAGGTGCAGTGCGGACAGCGGCAGTTCCCGCTCGCGGTAACCCGCGGCGACCCGCCGCACCTCAGCAGCCGTGCCGAAGCCCCAGCGCGCGTGCTGGTACCCCAGCGCCCAGCGCGGCGGCAGCGCCGGCCGGCCGGTCAGCGCCGTCCAGGAGGACAGGATCCGCGCGGGAGTGCCGGGGATCACCCAGTAGCGCAGCGGGCCGCCGTCCATCCGCGTCTCGCAGCCGCCCGGGCGGTCGTGGCCGGAACCGGCGCCCTCCTGGCCCTCGCGCAGGGTCACCGTGCCGTTCCAGGTGTTGTCGTGGAACACCAGATGACTGCCGGCGTCGGCGACGACGAACTGCAGCGGCATGGTGATGTACAGCGGATCGGTCTCCGGCTCGAAGGCGCCGCCGGGGTCGGTGTTCCACAGCCGGTAGGAGCCCTCGCCCAGCCGCGGCCCGCAGGACCGCCCGCCAAGCCCGAACACGGCCGCGTCGGCCGCCGTCTCCGAGCGCTGCACCCAGCGCGGTTGCGCTCCCCGCACCGTGTCCACCGGGTCCCACCAGCGCGGTGGGAGGTCACGCCGCAGGAGCAGGCCGCCCGGTGTACGGAACTCCACCGCCCCGTGCCGGGAGATCAGCACCGTGATCCGCTCCGACACCACCCGCCAGCCGTCCTTGTCGGGCTCGACGACCGCGCGGTTGTCGGCGGCAGGGCAGCCGCCGTCCAGCGCGTAGGACGGCTCCGGCTCGGCGCCGTCCCAGCCGCAGAAGACCGCGCCGCCCGCCGCGACACGCACCCGCAGGGTCGAGCGGGCGAAGCGCACCAGCCCGCCGCCCGGCAGCGGGTCGGCGCCCTCGGCGGGTCCGGGCACCCGGGCCCGCTCCGGCCCCCGCCGCGGGAGGTCACGCGCGTCGGTACGCTGCCGGCGCCATGCCGCGCGTACCGCCCTCAGCCCGTTCGCCGATCCGACCTGCCGTGCCTGCCGCACCAGGTCCCGCGCATCCATGAGTCCCCACCCTCTCACCGTTCCCGGCCGCCCCGCCGCCGGCCGGCCGCCTTCCACCTGGCGGCCGGGCACATGCTCGCACCCCCGAATGTGTGAGGTGTGCCCTGGCGCCGGAGACGATCACGTGGCATCGTCCTGCCCAGCCGCGACCGGGGACATTCCGCCCCGTCGGGGTCCAGCCGCACCTCACGCAGCGTCGCGTACCGTCCGGGAGCCGCCCCATGAGCACCGCACCTGAGCCCACCGCCCCCCCGGCGCCCGGGCAGCCCCTCTGGCAGCCCGGACCGGACAGGGTCTCCGGCGCCCAGGTGACGCGCTTCCACGCCTGGTCCGCCGAGCACCACGGCGCGCCCGCCCCCGACACCGCCGACCCCGTCGCCGGCTACCAGGCGCTGCACGCCTGGTCGGTGCGCGAGCCCGAGGCCTTCTGGCGGTCCGTCGCCGAGTGGTTCGACGTGCGCTTCTCCTCGCCGTACGAGACCGTCCTCGCGGACGCCTCCATGCCCGGCGCGACATGGTTCCCCGGGGCCGCGCTCAACTACGCCGAGCACGCCCTGCGTCCCGCCGACGACGCGGCGCGGGCCGCGGAGCCCGCCCTGCTGCACCTCGACGAGCGCCATGAGATCGGCGCCGTGAGCTGGGCCGATCTGCGTCGCCAGGTCGCCTCCCTCGCCGAGCGGATGCGCGAACTCGGCGTCCGTCCCGGCGACCGGGTCAGCGGCTACCTGCCCAACGTCCCCCAGGCCGTCGTCGCCCTGCTGGCCACGGCCGCCGTCGGCGGCGTGTGGACCTCCTGCGCCCCGGACTTCGGTGCCCGCAGCGTGCTGGACCGCTTCCAGCAGGTCGAGCCCGTCGTCCTGTTCACCGTCGACGGCTACCGCTACGGCGGCAAGGAGCACGACCGTACCGGCGTCGTCGCCGAGCTGCGCGCCGAACTGCCCTCGCTGCGTGCCGTCGTGCACATCCCGCTGCTGGGCACCCCCGCGCCCGAGGGCGCGCTGGAGTGGGAGTCCCTGGTCTCCGGCGACCCCGAGCCGGTGTACGAGCAGGTGTCCTTCGACCACCCGCTGTGGGTGCTGTACTCCTCGGGCACCACCGGTCTGCCCAAGGCCATCGTCCAGTCCCAGGGCGGCATCCTGCTCGAGCACCTCAAGCAGACCGGCCTCCACCTCGACCTCGGCCCGCGGGACCGGTTCTTCTGGTACACCTCCACCGGCTGGATGATGTGGAACTTCCTCGTCGGCGGCCTGCTCGCGGGTTCCACGATCGTCCTGTACGACGGCAGCCCCGGTTTCCCCGACACCGGAGCGCAGTGGGGCGTGGCCGAGCGCACCGGCACCACCGTCTTCGGCACCTCCGCGGCCTACGTCATCGCCTGCCGCAAGGCCGGCGTCCGCCCCGGCCGCGACCACGACCTGTCGGCGGTCACCTGCGTGGCGACCACCGGCTCCCCGCTCCCGCCGGACGGCTTCCGCTGGATCCACGACGAGGTCAAGGAGGACCTGTGGATCGCCTCCGTCAGCGGCGGCACCGACGTGTGCAGTTGCTTCGCGGGCGGCGTCCCGACGCTGCCGGTGTACGTCGGCGAGCTCCAGGCGCCCTGCCTCGGCACCGACCTGCAGGCCTGGGACCCGTACGGCAAGCCCGTCACCGACGAGGTCGGCGAGCTGGTCGTCACCCATCCCATGCCGTCCATGCCCGTCGGCTTCTGGAACGACCCCGACGGCAGCCGCTACCGGGAGAGCTACTTCGAGATGTTCCCCGGCGTGTGGAGGCACGGCGACTGGATCACCCTGACCTCGCGCGGGACGGTGATCATCCACGGCCGTTCCGACTCGACCCTCAACCGCCAGGGCGTGCGCATGGGTTCCGCCGACATCTACGAGGCCGTCGAACGGCTCCCGGAGATCCGCGAGTCGCTCGTCATCGGCGTCGAGCAGGCCGACGGCGGTTACTGGATGCCCCTGTTCGTGCAGCTCGCCGAGGGCGCGGTGCTCGACGACGCCCTCCGCGACAAGGTCAAGCGCACCATCCGTGCACAGCTCTCCCCCCGCCACGTCCCCGACGAGATCATCCCGGTGCCCGGCATCCCGCACACCCTCACCGGCAAGCGCATCGAGGTCCCGGTGAAGAAGCTGCTGCAGGGAACGCCGATCGAGAAGGCCGTCAACCCGGGCTCCGTGGACGACGTGGAGCTGCTGCGCTTCTACGCGGACCTGGCCCGCACCCGCGGCTGAGCGCCCGGGGGGTGAGGCGGGTCCGCCGGTCCCGCCTCACCCCCCGTACGTCGCTCCGTACTCGCCGAGCACGTCGGCGAAGTCGGCGGCCAGGGCGGCCGCCTCGGGCGGCCGCAGCCCCGTCGTCGTGATCCGCACCCCCGGCCCCGCCGCGAGCCGGAACCGCGCCCCGGCGGCCACCCACCACCCGCGTGAGCGCAGGCCGTTCACCACCGCCGCCTCGTCCCGCACCGGCACCCACACGTTCAGCCCGCTCGCCCCGTGCGCCGCGATCCCGCGCCCGCCCAGCTCCGCGACCAGGGCCTGCCGCCGCTGCGCGTACGCGTCCCGTGCGGCCTCCACCAGCAGCCGCGCCGCCGCGTCGGTCATCAGCCGGGCGGCCATCTGCTGGAGCACATGACTGATCCACCCCGAGGTGAGCAGCAGCCGCCCGTCGTGCCGGGCGAGCGTCGTCGCGTCGCAGGCGAGGGCCGCCCACCGCAGGTCCGTGCCCAGGTACTTGGTGACGGTGCGCACCTGAGCCCACCGCGGCAGCCCGCCCGAGGCCAGGCTGTGCAGCGGCACGCCCGCGATCTCCGCGGCGTGGTCGTTCTCGACCACGAGCACGTCCTGCGCCTGCCCCAGCACCTCGAGCAGCGCGTCCCGCCGCTCGGCCGAGAAGCACCCGCCGTACGGGTTCTGGGAGCGCGGGCTGCACACCACGGCGCGGGCCCCGGCCCGCAGCGCGTCGCGCAGCGCGTCGGGCCGCATGCCCTCGTCGTCCACCGCGACGGGCACCATCCGCAACCCCAACGCGGGTACCAGATCGAGGAGATGGTGGTAGCCCGGATCCTCCATGGCCACCGCGTCGCCGGGCCGCAGTTCGACGGAGAGCAGCCGTCCCACGCAGTCGAGGGCGCTGTGCGCGAAGGTCACATCGTTCGCCGGCACCCCGTCTCGGTCGAACCACGAGCGGGTCAGCTCCTCCAGTTCCGCGAGCCGCGGCGCCGACCGGTGCGAGCGCTCCCCCGGGGTGACGCGCACCGACGGCGGCAACTCCGGCAGGAACGCCGGGTCCGGGTGACCGCCCGCCAGGTCCCGCAGGCCCGCGGGCACCGTGGGAGGCCGCCTGGACGCCACCGCCGGCGCCTGCGCGACGACGGTGCCGCCACGCCCGCGCGTGACGACGATGCCGCGTTGCCGCAGCTCCTTGTAGGCGGTCGCCACCGTGCCGGGACTGACGCCCAGGCGATCGGCCAGCGCCCGTACCGGCGGGAGCGCGACCCCGGGGCCCAACGTCCCGTCGGCCACGCCCCGTTCGACGGACGCCGCAATGCCCTTGGCGCTCGTACCGCTGATCGCATATTGTGCTGCCACATTCATGATTATGTATCAACACAAACTTCGGGTCAAGGGGGCCAGTGCATGCGATTCCCTCGCAGCCGCAGCGACATCGAAGACCTCGTACCGGGCGGCCGCGACGGCCGCCGCATGCTCTGGGTGAGCCTCACCGACAAGGCGGGATCCGGCCTCTGGTACGGCACTTCGGCGCTCTACTACACCTACGTCGCCGGACTCGCCCCACACGAGATCGGCCTGCTGCTCGGCATCGCCGGGGCCGTCGGCATCGCCGGCACGCCCGTCGCGGGCCGCCTCGCCGACCGCGTCCCGCTCACCCGGCTGCTCCCCGCCGTCCACGCGTTGCGCGCCGCGGCCGCCCTCGGCATCCTGCTCACCGGTACCCTGTGGCTCCTGCTGCCCATCGCCGCGCTCGGCAGCCTCGGTGACCGCTCCGCCTCGGTCCTCACCAAGCTGTACGCCGCCCGCGTCGCCGGCCCGGACCGCGTCCGCTACCAGGCGCTCCAGCGCACCGTGGTCAACATCGGCTTCGGCGTCGGCGGCCTCGCCGCAGCCGTGGCGCTGGCGATCGGCACCGACAGCGCCTACCGGGCCATGCTCATCGGGGACGCACTCTCCTTCGTCGGCGCCGCCCTGCTCGTCCTGCGCTGCGCCGAACCACCGTCCCCCGCCCGCGTGGTGACCAGCGCGGCGACCGTCAGCGACGAGGCTCCGGCCCCGAGCAAGGCGCCGACCGCCGGCCCCTGGCGCGACGGCGGCTACCTCGCGTACACCGCCACCGAGGCCCTGCTGTTCCTCGACGACACGGCGATCAACGTCGGCCTGCCCCTGTGGATCGCCACCGCGACCGCCGCCCCGCACAGCCTTGTCGCCCTGCTCTTTGTGCTCAACAATGTCATGGTCGTGCTCTTCCAGGTCCGCCTCAGCCGCCTCGGCGACGAGCCGCGCAGGGCCGCCGCCTCACTGCCGCTGATCGGCGCCGCATTCCTCGTCGCAGGAGGCGCCATGGCCCTCTCGGCCGTGGACTCGGCCGGTGTCGCCGTCGTCGCCCTCATCGTGGCCGCCACGGCCTTCACCGCCGCGGAGGTCCTCCACGCCGCGATCTCCTGGGAACTCTCCCTCGCCCTCGCCCCGGGCCGGGCCCAGGGCGCGTACCTCGGGGTCCACGGACTCGCGCAGTCTGCCCAGCGCTCCGCCGGACCGCTGCTGCTCACCTCCGCCGTCATGGCCGCGGGCCCGCTGGGCTGGGTGGGACTCGGCGCCGGACTCGCCGCCGTCTCCGTCGGGCAGCGCACCCTGGTACGCCGTCGTCTGGACCGGCTGGACGCCCTGGACAGGCCTGGATCCGCCAGCGGCGGCACTTCCGCCCTCGTCGGCAAGACGGTCACTGTCAGTGGCGGCGATTACGCTGAGTGACAGTTGACCGCCGTACCGAGGGGGAGCCGTCATGGCACACACCAAGCACCGCAAGCACACCACCCGCGCTGCCCGCCGCACCACGAAGACCGGCCGCCACACCCTGCGCCGCGAGGCACCGACCACCGTCGCCGTCGTCACCGACCCGGCCGGCTTCGCCGCCATGCGCGGCTACCGGAGCTTCTCCTTCGACGACCACCCGACCTACCTGCGGCAGATCGAGGGCCTGCTGCGCTCGCTCACCGCACGCGGCATCCACGTGCGCGTCGGCCCCTTCGACCCGGCCGAGTACGCCGAGTACTGCGCCGACACCGGCCACGACCCGGACAGTTCGCGCTCCCGCACCCGCTACGCCGCCGACGTCACCACGGCCGGACCCACCGTTGCCTACACCGGACAGCCCCTGGAACTCCTCGTCACCGAACTCGCCCACGAGGCGGGCCGCCAGGCCACCTGGGAACGGGCCTCCGGCATCCTGGCCGGTGCCGGGGACTGCGCCGGCTGCGGGGACGACCTCGCCCGCACCTCCTTCGACCGGGCCTCCGAAGCGCTGATGCGCCTGCTCGAAGCCGCCGGAGCGGGCCACCACCACCTCGTGTGCAGCGTGTCCGCCGAGGACGGCACGCTACTCGCCGCCATGCACGCCCGCCGCGACGAGAAAGGCATGATCCACCTCGCCGAGTCCGAGGCTCTGGTCTGCTGCACCGTGCTGGCCGCCGGGATCGCGAAGGACAGCCCGGGAGGGGTCGTCCTGCGCAGCGGCACGGGCACCCGGCAGCCTTCGCCGGACCGCCCGGACGAAGTCCGCGGCTGGACCCTGCGCGACGGCTGGCTGCGACCTCTCACCGAGGCGCAGGTCTTCAACGCCTACTGCACGGACGGCGAGTCCGGAGACCCCGTGCCCCCGGAGCCCGGCGTCGTCCATCGCCCCGGATTCGACCTCCCGCCACCCGAGGACGGCTGAACACGGCGCGGCGCACAGCCGGGCACGCCCGGGCACACGAACGGCACACGAACGCCGGGAGGCGCCCCACCACTGGTGGGACGCCTCTCGGGGGCGGGAAGCGATCACTCCCCGGACAGCACCGCCTGCGCCGCGCGCCGCGCCTCGTCGGCCGTGTCGGTCGCTCGTGCGGCGGCCGCCGCACGCTCGCACTGCGCGAGGGTGTACTTCGCCAGCGTCGCTCGTACGTAGGGAATCGACGCCGCTCCCATCGACAGGCTCGTGACGCCCAGACCCGTCAGCACGCACGCCAGCAACGGATCGGAGGCCGCCTCACCGCACACACCGCAGCTCTTGCCCTCGGCCCGCGCCGCCTCGGCCGCCGCGGCCACCAGATCGAGCAGCGCGGGCTGCCACGGGTCCTGCAGCCGCGAGACCGAACCGACCTGGCGATCCGCCGCGAAGGTGTACTGCGCCAGATCGTTCGTCCCGAGGGAAAGGAACTCGACCTCCTGCAGGATCGAACGCGCCCGCAACGCCGCGGACGGAATCTCCACCATGGCGCCGAACTTCGCGTGCAGCCCCGCCTCCCGGCACGCGTCCGCGAACGCCTTGGCGTCGAGGCGGTCCGCCACCATGGGCGCCATGACCTCGAGGTACACCGGCAGGCCCTCGGCCGCCTCAGCGAGCGCCCGCAGCTGCGTCCGCAGCACATCGGGGTGGGCGAGCAGCGTCCGCAGACCACGCACGCCCAGCGCCGGGTTCGGTTCGTCCGCGGGCGTCAGGAACTCCAGCGGCTTGTCGGCCCCCGCGTCCAGCACACGGACCACGACCCGGCCCTCGGGGAAGGCCTCCAGCACCTGCCGGTACGCCTCGACCTGCTTCTCCTGTGACGGCGCGGTCTTCGAGTCGTCCAGGAACAAGAACTCGGTGCGGAACAGGCCCACGCCCTCCGCGCCCGCCTTCACGGCGGCCCCGACGTCCGCGGGACCGCCTATGTTGGCCAGCAGCGGCACCTTGTGCCCGTCGGAGGTGGCACCGGGGCCGGAGGCCGCGGCGAGTGCCGCCCTGCGCTCCTGCGCGGCCTTCGCCAGCTCGGCACGCCGGTCCTTGCCCGGATCGACATAGATGTCGCCCGTGCTGCCGTCCACGGCGACGACCGTGCCCTCCGCCAGCTCCGTCGCACCCGGCAGCGCCACCACGGCGGGCACGCCCAGCGCACGGGCGAGGATCGCGCTGTGACTGGTGGGCCCGCCCTCCTCGGTCACGAACCCGAGCACCAGCGACGGGTCCAGCAGAGCCGTGTCCGCCGGCGCGAGGTCCCGCGCGATCAGCACGTACGGCTCGTCGCTGTCCGGGACTCCCGGCATCGGCACGCCGAGCAGCCGAGCCACGATCCGATTGCGGACGTCGTCCAGGTCCGCGACGCGCCCCGCCAGGTACTCGCCCGCGTTGGCGAGCAGCGCCCGGTAGGAGGCGAAGGCGTCGTACACCGCGCGCTCCGCCGAACTGCCCACCGCGATGCGGCGCTCCACGTCGGCCAGCAGCTCGGGGTCCTGGGCCATCAGCGCCTGTGCCTCCAGCACCGCCTGCGCCTCGCCACCGGCCAGGTTGCCGCGCGCGATCAGGTCGTTGGCCACCGCCTCGACGGCCTGGCGCGCCCGGGCCTGCTCCCGGGGCGCCTCGTCGGCCGGAATCTGCTTGGCCGGGGGCTCGAGAACCGCGGTTCCCATGTGCCGTACCTCGCCGATCGCCACGCCGTGGCTGACACCGACGCCTCGCAGCGTTGTCTCCATCTCACCCGTCTCCGGTTGCCGCGGACGCTCGCGACCGCGTTGCCTGTGTGTACGCATCAGGAGTGGCCTTGCCGAAAAGGCTACGTCCAGGAGAAGAGCGCGGCCCCGGCGGTCACCTCTCCGTCCTCGACGAGGCCGGTCAGCGCGTCGGCCGTCGCCTCCAACGCCACCACCGGGCACACGGGGGACTTGCCGGCGGCCTCGACCGCCGAGGGGTCCCAGCGCACCATCTCCTGGCCGCGCACCACGGTGTCGCCCTTGTTGACGAGCACCTCGAAGCCCTCGCCGTTGAGCTGCACCGTGTCGATGCCGAGATGCGTCAGCACCCCGTGACCGTCCGAGTCCACCACGACGAACGCGTGCGCGTGCAGGGACACGATCACACCGTCCACCGGCGACACGGCCACCGACGGCTCGCGCACGGGGTCGATCGCTGTACCGGGGCCGACCATGGCGCCGGAGAACACGGGGTCGGGCACTGCGGCCAGACCGATGGCGCGCCCGGTCAGGGGCGACGAGACAGTCGTCATGATGAAGCCTCCAAGCAGTGGTCCAGACCACTCAAGTCTGCCATCCCCACTCGGCCCGGCACGCGGCGGCGCCGCACAGGACCTCGGATTTGCTCCGGCCGGGGTCCTCCAGTACTTTGGGTCGACCCCGCGATGAGAACGCCACGGAGACGTACGTCCTCACCACGGTCGGTGAATCCGACGGAAAGCATCTGCTAAGGTCGGTGAGCGCGAAAGCCGAAAGGCGGAAACGCGAAAGCAGGAATAGCAGGGAATCCCGCCGGCGGGAATCGGGCGCGAAAGAGTCTGATAAAGTCGGAGACGTCGGAAGGCGAAAGTCGGAAGGCGAAACCCCGCTCCAACAGGGGGCCGGAGACGAAGAGCGGAAACGCGAAACGGATCTGGTAAGGTTGGAGACAACGAAGGGAAAGCCCGGAGGGGCCGGTGAGACGGTCTCGAAGGAAGCTTCCGTTC
>JARAXD010000022.1:0-86166 GCA_033793685.1 Streptomyces sp. ME19-03-3
GCAGCGGATATGACGTAGACACTCACATCCTCGCAGGTCAGCGGCACCTTTCTGCTACCAGGCCGTCAGATGACCTAATTCCGCTGAATACCCAGGGCTGGCAGCACCTGGACCGCAACGGTTACCTGCGACGCATCCACCGCGAGTCCCGCGCACGCCTCACTGCCGGAGACGTGTCCCCCATCGAGGCAGCCCGCTTGAAGCTGTTCCTGACCGCCTACGCAGGAGTCCGCACCGCCCCCTCCCGTGACATTTGAGCCACCGAGATGTGCGTCGGGCACCGCGACGGAACTACTCGGCAGCCACGGGCAACGGCGGCACCCCTCTGTTTTGGCCGTTCCGAGTGGGCAGGCTTACTCAATGACGGGGTCAGCAGGACTTGCCCGAGTGACCTATCTGTCACTTGCCACCTCCCGGCTCCTGGACCACTCCGGACAGTCCGTACTCGGCTGCGTGTCAGATCGGGTTCGCCGGCCGCCGCCTACCGGCCGAGGCGGTAGGGGCAACGTCGCCTCGCACCTGAGCACAACCGTCCAAGGCCCGGGCTGGTCCGCGCTCACCGGTCGTGAGCGCGGACCTCGGTGGCGGCATCCTGGATCCGGCTGTGCAGGTCACATGGCGTCGGCCTCAGGGTCGTCGTGGCCACCGGTCGTCAGCGCGGTCGGCAGCGGCAGTCCGTACTTGTCGCACAGGAATCGGGTCTGGCAGTACCGCTGGGCCTCGGCGGCCACCTTGCCGAGGACCGCGGAGTTCATGCCGGCACCGATGAGGACCCCCACGAACGGCACGACCTTGGCGACGTTTTTCACCGGCACCCTTGCCCCGGTCGGGCCGAGTTGCTTCATCAACTTCTCGAGAGCGGCCACGAGGCGGTGGTCGTTGCGAAGCTTCTGCGACCAGTTCACACGTCCCTTGAGCGCGTCCGCTGCCCGTGCGACGTCACGCAATGGCTTGGCCTTGGCCGCCTGCGTCAGAAAGGACTGCTGTGCCAGGCTTTGGATGAAGTCTTGCTCCTCGGGGTCCTTGGCGTCATAGCCGTATGAGTACGCTATGCGCGACGCTATCGACGTGGTCAGAACCTGGACGACCAGGATGTCCGCTGTCATCGCGGCGGGGATACCGGCCACGGGCACCAGAGCCAGCAGACCCATGGCGCCGCCTTCGAGTGCTCCGGTGGTCCGCGACTTGAGGGTGGTGCGGGTCAGCAGGCGGTCGCAGACCTGCAGGTCCTGCTGCCGCAGTTTGGTGAAGCTGTCGATCTCGACGCCTTGCTTGCGCGCGAGTTTCTCGACGGTCTTCGGGTCGTTGAGATCCATGGCCCAGTCGTTGACCAGCTCGAGCAACGCTGCTGCTCCTGCGAGCGCCGGTCGCATGGCCGTGTCGGCGACGGCGTCGCTCGCGCGACGGATCGGTTCCGCGACCGCCTCCGGCACAGCGTCCTTCATACGTCTCACGGCGTTTCCCGTGACCTCACCGGTGCGATCCAGCGCGGTGCTCGCCCAGTTCGGCAGCCCCTTGCGGCGGTTGCTGCGACGCTGCCAGTGCTCATTGAGCGCATTCCACACCTGCGCCTCGTACGGGCTCATCGGGGATGCACCGTCAACGGGTGTGTCGGCGTGAGTGCTCATTCAGGTTCTCCGTTTCGTCTCTGATCGCTTGGTCCACGCTGGCCTACCAGCCGACACGTGGGTGAAGCCGCAGTGCGGGAGTCGATGCCCGAATCGACTCACCGGCCCCCTGCGGGTCAGTAGGCCTTGTCAACGATCCAGCGCCACGCACGCTGCTTGTGCCTGTTTCCCGCCCCGAGAGCGAGTCGCTCGTCTCGGTCCTTGGTGAAGTCGCCGCGCTCACAAGCCTCGGACCTGTTGTCGATCCAGTCGCAGACGGCTACGTAGGCGCTCGCGGCATCGCTGATCTGTTTCATCGACTCGGTGAGGTGGTGTCCGGGGTGACGGGCGCATTCTTCGCCAGTGGAGTGCACTTCTCCGTTGGGGGCGACCCTGGTCAGTGACGGTGTGGTGCCCCAAAGTTCCTTGATAAGAGCGTTGGTGTGTCGCGACGTCCAGAGCGCTTCTGACAGTCGCTGCCAGAGCGGCGTGGTTTCGGACAGGTACCGCTCGATGAATGTCTCGTCCCGATCTGGCGAAGATACCTCCATCAGGCGGTCCTGCACTCTGCCCACATGCGGAATCGAGAGGGAGGCGTGAGCGGAGTCGAGAACGAAAGTACTCTTGTCGCTCCTACTGACTTCTACTAGCTGAAACCGAACCGCACCCTCCCCGCCGTGGGTGTTGTAAGCGAGCAAGCACAAAGCCTCATCCTGATCGCCCTTGACGAATCCAGCGAACATGGTTCGTTCCGCGTCGTGACCGAAACTGGCGATGGCGAGGATCGGTTCCCGTTTCCCGAACCGCTGGCAGAGCCGTTCCAGCGCCAGGACGACCCATTCGTTCTCGGCGACGCTGTAGGCGCTGGTCACTACCGACATGACCTGCTCGGTGTCGGGTCGCACCAGTGCCCTGTAACCGCGAATCTGCGTTGCCTGCCGGTTGCCATGTCCAATCGGCGCAAGGATGTCTCGGGCCTCAACGGTCCAGTCCAGGCGCGCAGAGGCGAGCAGTGGATCCGCCTCTTTCCCTTCACCCTTCCAGAGGTCAAGCGCTACGCCCCTCCTGGAGGCAAAACGCAGGAATGGTGGTATCTCGCTCGGCGAGCTGCGCTGCTGGGGATCCCTTTCGAGATAGAACTTCCCCGCCTTCGACTCGCGGTAGTGGAACACGCGTTACCTCCACTGAAAGACAAATTGTCTGCATCAACGATCTTGAGTAGGGCGGCATAGTCGCACAGAACATCTCCACGCCGGGTCTGTTTTCGTCGGTCCGGCCGGCAACCGAGACGAACTGCCCTTCGGGGAGGTCCGCAGCGAAAGCTTCTCAGCGGCTGTGCGGAGGGGAGAAGACGGGTGTGCGGAGGGGAGGAGAAGAGGAGCGGAATGCGCCGGGGCGGGCAGGGGCCGGACCTGGGGGACCGGCCCCTCGGAACGGGGACGGACGGAGACGCCGTCAGTCTCCCGTGACGCCGTTCGTGGACCACTCGTTGGCGAAGTGCTCCATCTGCTTCAGGACCAGGTCGACGGCCTCGGGGCGGCGGTCCGGCGGGTAGTTGTGGCGGGCCAGCAGGCGCTTGATGGCGCTGCGCAGGCCGGCGCGGACCGGTTCGCGGGCGATCCAGTCGGGCTTGAGCTTCTTCTGGACCTCGGCGACGAGATCACGGGCGATTGCGGCCAGAACCTCGTCGCCCATGAGCTGCCGCGCCGTGTCGTGGTCGGCCACCGCGTCGTAGAAGGCGAGCTCGCGCCAGTTCAACGGCGGTTCGAACTTCTCTCCGCGCCGGGCGTCCTCGATGACTTCCTTGGCCATCTCGACCAGCTTGGCGATGAGTTCCGCGCTGGTGAGCTGCTGGCGCATGTACCGGGTCATGAGGTCCTGCAGCCGCTCGGAGAACGCCGTGCGGCGGACGATGTTGTGCCGCGTGACCTCGCGCATCTTCTGCTCGACGAGCCGCCGCAGCGCTTCCGCCGCCAGGTGGGGCGTCTCGCTGTTCTGCAGTTTGGCGACGAGGGCGTCGTTGAGGTGCGTCAGGTCGGCGGTCTCCAGGCCAGCCTCGGCGAACAGGTCCGTTATCCCGCCGGTCTCGACGACCGACGAGGTCAACTGGGCCAGGTACAGCTCCACGTCCCGGGCCACCGGCAGCCCGCGGGCTTCGCGGTCCATCGCGTCGAGCTTGGCCATGTAGGCCCGGACCTCGACGAAGAACTGGATGTCGCGGCGCCAGGACGGGTGGTCCGGGAATCGCTCGCCGATGTTCGCGGCGCTGCCGGACAGCGCGTAGAAGCGCTCCAGGCGGTGGGCGTGGTCGCGGAAGCGCCGGCCGAGGGTCTGGCGGGGGTCGTCCAACTTGTCCGGGTCGTTGCCCGGGGTGCGCGGGTCCCGCAGGTAGTTGGCCGTCTTCAGGGCCGCGTCGATGAAGGCCGTCTTCGTCGGCCGGTCCAGGCGCGCCCGCCAGTCGAAGGCGCGCAGGATGTCGGTGAGGATGTCGTACTCGTTGCGCAGCTCGTCCAGGGCGCGGTCGAGGTCCTGGCCGAGGGTACGGTCCTGCTGGTCGGCGTCGGTGTACTCGGCGATCGCCCGCTGGAGGTTCTCGGTGAGCGGCGCGTATCCGACGAGCAGGCCGTCCTCCTTGCCGCGGAAGCGACGGTTGACGCGGGCCAGGGCCTGCATCAAATTGGCGCCCTTGAGCGGCCGGTCCAGGTACATGGTGTGGACCGGCGGGGCGTCGAAGCCGGTCAGCAGCATGTTGTTGACGATGAGCAGCTCCAGCTCGTCGTCGGGGTCCTTGGCCCGGTTGATGACCGCCTTGCGCTGGCTGTCCCGCAGGGCGTGGACGCGCAGGTGGTCGGGGTCCTTCCGGGAGTCCGACGAGAAGACGATCTTCATGGCGCCCTTGTCGACCTCGTCGCTGTGCCACTCGGGCCGCAGCTCGCGCAGGGCGTCGTAGACCCGGACGCAGATCTCGCGGGTGGCGCAGACGACCATCGCCTTGCCGGGCGCCCCGCCCTCCGTGGAGACGCCGACGAACGGCTGCATCCGCTCGCGCCGCGCCTCCCAGTGCGCCACCAGGTCCCGGGCGAGGTCCCGTATCCGGGCAGGCGCGCCGTACATGGCGTTCATCGTGGCCACGGCCTGCTCGACGCGGCGGCGCTCGGTGTCATCGAGGCCGTCGGTGATGCGGTCGGCCTCCTCGTCGATCTTCGTCGGGTCGATGTCCTTGTCCAGCACGAGCTGGATGACGCGGCCCTCGTGGAAGACCTTGACGGTCGCGCCGTCGTCGGCGGCCCGCTTGAGGTCGTAGATGTCGATGTAGTCGCCAAAGACCTCGCGGGTGTTGCGGTCGGCCTCGGAGATCGGGGTGCCGGTGAAGGCCAGGAGCGTGGCGTGCGGGAGCGCGTCGCGCAGGTGACGGGCGTAGCCGTCGAGGTTGTCGTAGTGGCTGCGGTGGGCCTCGTCGACGACGACCACCACGTTGCGCCGGTCGGACAGCAGCGGGTGCTCGGCGCCGGACTCCCTCTCCTCCTTGGTCCTGCCGAACTTCTGCAGGGTGGTGAAGA
This sequence comes from Streptomyces sp. ME19-03-3, assembly GCA_033793685.1. Taxonomy (GTDB): domain Bacteria; phylum Actinomycetota; class Actinomycetes; order Streptomycetales; family Streptomycetaceae; genus Actinacidiphila. Next base: position 5,168 of record JARAXD010000022.1, read on the forward strand.
GAATGCCGCCGGTCCGCTTGGCCGCCAGCTCCTCGCGCAGCTCGGCGCGGGTCAGGATCTGCTTCGGCGCCTCCGGGAGGATCTCGCTCTCCTGGAAGGTGGAGTACAGCTGGTCGTCGAGGTCGTTGCGGTCGGTGATGACGACAACGGTCGGATTCAGCAGCGCGGGATCGCGCATCACCATCGTCGTGGTGAGCACCATCTCCTCGGACTTGCCCGAGCCCTGCGTGTGCCAGACGACGCCGGCCCTCCCGTCGGTGGCGGCGGCCTCCCGGACGGCCTCCGCGGCGCGGGTCACGGCGTGGTACTGGTGCGGCTTGGCGATGCGCTTCATCCGCTTGGACGGCACGAAGTTGACGAAGGACCGGACGAGGGCGAGGAACCGGGGCTGGGTGAACAGGCCGTGCAGCGCCAGGTTCTGGCCCGAGTCGGCAATCCCCTCCGCCTCGAGCGGGTCGACGCGGGCGCCGGACTCGTCCGTGTTCCAGGGCGCGAAGTGCTCGTACGGTGTGAAGGGCGTGCCGTACTTCGCCGTGATGCCGTCGGAGAGCAGGACGACGGCGTTGTAGCGGAAGGCGGTCGGGAACTCCTCCACGTACCGGGTGACTTGGGAGTGCGCGGTCTGGAGCGTGGCGTCCTCGTCACCGGCGCGCTTGAGCTCCAGGACGGCGAGCGGGAGTCCGTTGACGTACAGGACGAGGTCGAAGCGACGGTTCTTCTCCCCGTCGATGACCGTGACCTGGTTGAGGGCGCGGTAGGTGTTCGCGTACGGGTCGGTCAGGTCGACGAGACGGATGGTCGGGTTGTGCTCGGCGCCGAAGGAGTCGGTGTACGTGACGGAGCGGATGCCGGCCGTCAGGTACGCGTGCGCGGTGCGGTTCTCCTCGTACGTGTCCTGCGAGCCCGGGGTCGCGGCGGTGGCGATGGCATCGCGGACGGCGTCCGGCGGCAGCTCGGGGTTGAGCCGCTCGATCGCCTCACGCAGGTCGGGGTAGAGGATCAGGTCGTCCCACGACTTCCGGTGCTCGGAGCCGGGCGCGAACTCGTTGCCGGAGGCGGGCAGCCAGGCCAGCTCGGCGAGCTCTTCGAGGGCGAGCAGCTCCCAGTCGGCCTCCAGGGGGCGGTGGTGCTGGTTTCTTCCGCTCTCGTCGTCGTGCGTCACGTGTGGTCCTCGACAATCTTCTCGGCGTCCTTGACGCGAAGCCGGCCGGACATGAGCTGGGGGAGGAGGGTGTCGCGGAGGGCGGCGAGGGCTACCGACTCCGCAAGCGCATGGTCGGCTTGCGCCTCCAGTGCGTCGAGCTTGGGGCGGAGTCGTCGCTGCTGAGCCTCGCTGGGGAGAGTGATCTCCAGCGCGCCGAGCTGAGTACGCCGGAGTTCGGTCTGGCCTGTGCTTCCTTCACCCATCGCCTCGATCTCGGGTTGCGCGCGCAACATGGCAAAGCCTGCGCAGACCGGGTCGACCTCTGACTCGTCGAACCGGACGATCGTGATATGCGAGTCGACGGTCGCCGAATCGTCAGAAGTCCATCGCCCTACCCGACCAAGGGTTCCTACACCGGTTGAATTGACGAGTACATCATTGTGGCGCAGGAGTTTCGGAGGCTTAACTTTCTCGCGCAATGTGAGACGCGCAGGAGCAAGGCTCACGCGACCATCGCGGATACATTTCTGATTTAGGACCACGAGATCATCCGCGGACTCCGAATATCTTGGCGCAACTCCTCGGGTAACGACACTGGACACCGAATCGATATCAGTCTCTATTGGGCTGCCGCTAAGGATGGCCTGACCGAAGAGAGTGGATCCGAGTTGACGGGCCGTGGCTGCGATGCGCTCGTTGACGGCGATCTTGTCATCCAGCGAAGTGAGTATAGAAGCAATTCGCTTCTGCTCGCTGATTCCAGGATCGGGAACTCGCACCTTGATCAACTCTGACTGGCGAATTCCCGTCACGGTGGTTCCGGAGGCGCGACTGGACAGTTGATCCTGCAGATACCTGGATTGAAGGGCATAGTACAGGAAACCGCTATCCAATACGCCATCCTTCCCGCGAAGTCCGAAAACTCGCTGCCCCAGGACATATTTAGAATTGTCCGGGATTCGCGCACACCTACCGAGTGGAGCTTCTGAAGTCAGGATCACGTCCCCAGATCGAGTCGGCACCTTCATCCACTTCTGCCACATTTCTTGCGACACGTGACGCGCTTCAGTCAAGTTCAACCTCCCTCCTTGAACGAGGAGGGCAGAAACTACCCGAGGGCCGGAATCTGTGAAATCGCCGCCGAGCTTCTTGGGCGTCTTCCCCCTATGGTCTATGAGCGCCGATAGGGCGTCTCCCAAAATCAACTCAGCCATGGATCATCCCCAGTTGCATGCGCACGGTCTTCGCCAGATCATCGCTCTTCTCGAAGAGCTCAAAGAGCTCCTCCGTCAGCACAGCGATCCTCTCCGCCACCGCCTCCGCGTCCTCTTCCTCCGCCTCGACGGCCCCCACGTACCGCCCCGGCGTCAGCACGTACCCGTGCTCCCGGACCGTTGCGAGGTCGGCCGAGAAGCAGAAGCCGGGCTCGTCCTCGTACGTCAGTCCCGCCTCGCGCGCCGACGCCGTGCCGCGCCAGGCGTGGTACGTCCCGCCGATCTTCGCGAGGTCGGCCTCCGTCAGGACGCGCTCGGTCCGGTCGGCCATCTCACCCATGTTCCGGGCGTCGATGAACAGGATCTTGCCGCGCCGGTCGGCCAGATGCTTCGCGCCCTGCGGGGTCTTGTCCTTGGCCAGGAACCACAGGCAGGCCGGGATCTGGGTCGTGCGGAACAACTGCGACGGCAGTGCGACCATGCACGCCACCAGGTCGGCCTCGACCAGGGCCTGGCGGATCTCGCCCTCGCCGCTCTGCTGGGAGCTCATGGAGCCGTTGGCGAGGACGATGCCGGCCGTGCCGCGCTCGCCCAGCTTGGAGACCATGTGCTGGAGCCAGGCGTAGTTGGCGTTGTTCTTCGGCGGGACCCCGTACTTCCAGCGGGGGTCGCTCTCGTCCCTGGCCCAGTCCTTGATGTTGAACGGGGGGTTGGCCATGACGAAGTCGGCCTTGAGGTCGGGGTGCTTGTCGTCGGCGAAGGTGTCGCCCCAGCGGGGAGCCAAGTTGCCGTCGATGCCGTGGATGGCGAGGTTCATCTTGCCCAGGCGCCAGGTGCGCTCGTTGAGCTCCTGGCCGTAGACCGAGATGTCGGCCTTGTGGCCGCTGCCCCGGTGGGCCTCGATGAACTTGGCCGCCTGGACGAACATGCCGCCCGAGCCGCACGCCGGGTCGTACACGCGCCCCTCGTACGGCTCCAGGATCTCCACGATCAGCTGGACGACGGACCGGGGCGTGTAGAACTCGCCGCCCCGCTTGCCCTCCGCGCGGGCGAAGTTGCCGAGGAAGTACTCGTAGACCTCGCCGAGCACGTCCTGCGCGGGCTTGTCCTCGCTGCCGCCGAAGCGGGCGTCGCTGATGAGGTCGACGAGTTCGCCGAGGCGCTTCTGGTCGACGTTGTCCCGGTTGAAGATCTTCGGGAGGACGCCCTTCAGCGCGCCGTTCTCCGTCATGACGGCGTCCATCGCGTCGTCCAGGAGCTTGCCGACGCCCTGGCTCTTGGCGTGCGTGGCGATCCACGACCAGCGGGCGGTCTCCGGCACCCAGAAGACATGTGCGCCGGTGTACTCGTCGCGGTCCTCCAGGAACTCCTCCAGGCGGTCCTCCGCGATGCCGTCCTCGGCGAGCTCCTTGGCGAGCTGGGTGCGGCGCTCCTCGAAGGCGTCGGAGACGTACTTGAGGAAGATCAGCCCGAGGACGAACTCCTTGTACTGCGCGGCGTCGATGGAGCCGCGGAGCTTGTCCGCGGCCTTCCACAGGATGTCCTGGATCTCCTTGGCCGTGGAGGCGCTGAACAGCTCCGCCTGGTCGGCGGGCTTCTTCTGGCCGGGAATCATGGGGTGGAGCGTCTCCTTCAGTCGTCGGTGCCGGGAAGGTTCTGGAGGGTGAGCGTGCCGTCGGCGATGCCGGCGGCGGTGGTGCGGGCCAGGTCGTCGAGGGCGGCGGACTGTTCCCGCAGGAGGGTCGCGCGTCTGTCGAGCTCGGCGAGCATGGCGTCGAAGCGCTCGGCCTCGTCGCAGCTCAGGTCGGGAATGAGGAGGTCCTCGATGCCCCGCGAGGCCCGTACCGCACCGCTGGTGCGCGCGTACTCGGCGGCGGCCGCCCGCAGCAGCGCCGCGAGGACCCGGGGCAGGATCGGCGGGTCGGCGTCGGGGCGAACCCGCAGGATGCGGGCCGGGGCGGCGACCAGCGACAGGCCTCCTTCGTCGACGTACGCGCCGAAGCGGGGGCTGGCGGTGACGACGATGTCGCCCGGCTCGGTGAACTGGGCGTGCTCGTAGCCGGTGAGGAACACACCGCGGTCGATGCGGCGACTGCCCGGGCGGGCGGTGCCGAGGACCTCGTCCGGGGTGAGCACCGTGTAGTGGCCCCGGGCCGAGAGGTGCTCGTCGGCGATGCGGTGGCCGGGGCGTTTGCGTAGCCGGCGCGCGGCGAGGAGTTTGCGCACGGTGGTGCGCCGCACCTGCTGGTCCTCGGGACGCAGCACGGCCCGAGCGCCCAGCGTGGCGCGCAGGTCGGCACGCTGCCGGGACTGCTCGTAGAGCTCCGCCAGGCGCAGCTCCAGGTCGCTGATGCGGGCCGGGCGCTCGATGACGTTGCGGGTGTAGCGGGCCGCGGCCGGGCGGTGCTGGGTGGTGAAGGCGGCACCCGGCCGGTCGTCGAGGTCCTTCGCGGGGACGATCACCGCGTGGCGGGGTTCGTGCCGGCGGTCGCCGCGCCAGCCGGAGGCACGCCAGATGGCGATGTCCTCGGCGAGTGCGTCGAGGACCGGGTCGGTGAGCGGCTGCGCGGAGTAGTCGGAGAGGAGCACCCGGCCCGAACGGTCCTCCCGCGGTGTGCGGGCCAGCACCCAGGCCGCCGTGCGGTAGCCGGGACGGTAGGGGAACGCGCCGTCGGGGAGGCTGACCGCGGCCTTGAGCAGGCCGTCCCGGAGGAAGGAGCGGCGCAGGCGGTCGGCGTCGCCGTGCCGGGGCAGTGGGCGGACGAGTACGTCGGCGGGGCCGAGGACGACGGCCGTCGAGCCGTCGCCGAGGTAATCGGTGAGCGCCTGCACCCGCTCCAGCACGGCCTGCGGGCTGCGGGTCTCCGCCGCTTCATAGGGGAGGACGCAGACCAGCAGCTGGGGGTCTCCCCAGTCGTCGACGGGCAGGTCCTCCCCTTCGGCGACACCGAGGTCGAACTCGTTCACTGCGCGCACCAGCATCCGGCGGCGCACCAGGCGGACGCGGGCCGGGTCGGGGTCGCAGGCCAGGTAGGTGTGGCCGGCGTCATCGGCGGCCCGGGCGTGCAGGGCGGCGAGGAGGTCGCCGGAGCGGGCGTGCGGGGTGGCGATGACGGAGCCCTCGTCGAGGGTGTCGACGCCGGACAGGGCCGCGAGGGCGCGTACCACCGCCGGGGTGGGCTCGTCGGCGGCCAGGTCGTGGGAGCCGAGACGGCGGCGGGCCTCCAGAACCCAGTCGAAGGCCTCGGCGGGGGTGTAGGCGGCCTCGATCAGCTCGTCGGCGAGTGCGGCCAGCGCCGGGCCGGTGCGTACCCGGTCCGGCACCGCACGCAGCTCGGCCGACAGAAAGGTGTCCTCGGAGTCGAGGTCTGCGGCCTGGGTGAGGACCGCCTCCCAGCTCTGTCCCGAGACGGGGGCGTCGAGCTGGCGGCGCAGGCAGATCAGCGCGGTCAGCGCGCCCACGAGGACGGGGGCAGGCAGGTCGGGTGTCCGCTGGGCGGCCAGGGTGTGCAGGGCCAGTTCCGCCCGCAGGTGGCGCGGGTCGGCGTTGCCGCGGCCCGTCGTCGTCAGCCAGTCGACGACCGCGCGGGCGTCGAACAAGGGCCGGCCCTCGTTGTGGGCGACGGGCGCCGGAAAATCGGAATGCCTGCGGCTCCAGGTGGTGGGGACCGGCCGCTGAACCTGCGCGAGGGCGGCGATTTCGGCGTAAGTGATCCGCCAGGCCGGCGTCTCGGGCACGATGGGCGATGCGGCTTCGTGCGCAGTGGTCATCGAGCCCCGTCCCCCCTTCACCTCGGCCTTTTGCCCTGCCGAGTCCGGGACGGAATGCCCGGGCCCGACGGCGGATTCCAGAACTTTACAGCCATCGAACAGGCCGGTGTGACAGCGATCTGATAACCCCGGTTATCAGAGTTCTCTGTGACCGCTACGGCAGCCGCGGGGCACCTTGGCCGGCGTCGCCAGACACCGGAACACCCGGTGCACGAGACCCGGAGGTCCCCAGCCATGACCCGTACGCCTTCCACGCCGTCCACTCCCCAGCAGCCTGTTGTTTCCGGCCTGGCCCCCGGGCGGGGTGCCGTGTCGCCGGTGACCTCCGCCTACGAGCAGTCGCCGGCCGGGCAGAAGCCCATGTGGCGCGGAGCGCGGCTCGGCCGCGGTGTTTCCGCGCTCGTCGCCCGGATCGCGGAGCCCGTGAACCCCACGCGCCGGATCGTGCTCGCCGTGACCGCGGTGGGCCTGGGATGCGCCCTAAGCGCCTGCTCCACCATCGGCGGCACCCAGACCGACACAGCGCTGCCGACGGCCACCGTCAGCGCCTCGCAGGACGCGCAGAGCACCCAGGACACCGCGGACACCGCGGACACCGAGAATGACTCCGACGGTGACACCATCACCGTCGCGCTGGACAAGACCGCCACGTGGAACAACGGCGTCCAGGCGCACCTGAGCGGCTTCAGCCGGGGAACCTCCGGTCAGTACGCCTTCCCCTCCGGCAAGGCATACCTGGCCTTCTCCGTCACCGTGAAGAACGGCTCCAAGTCCCCGCTCGACCTCAACATGGTCAGCCTGTCCTGCCCCGACGGCGCCGAGGAGATCTTCGACACGGACGGGGGCTTCGCCGGCACGCCGGACGCCCACCTGCTGCCGGGCAAGTCGCAGACCTGGAAGGCGGCGTGCGTGTTCCCCAAGACGGCCAAGGACGTCCAGATAGAGATCATGCCGATGGACACCTCTGCCTCGGGCTGGTACCGCACGGCGATCTTCACCGGCCAGGTGCGGTAACCGCGGCTCGGCAGCGGGCCCTTCCGGGCGCCCCCCGGCATCACCACCCGGCCGGGGGCCGGATCCCTGCGCCGCACCACCAGGCGCCCCAGAGGCAGCGCCTACGGGTCGCCCGTACCCACGTCGCCACACCACGCGCACGGCCCCCTCACTACCATTCGCGACCTGGAAGGCCATCGTGACGATCACCGAGCACACCGACCTGATATGTCGTTTCGCCGAGGACTTCACCACCCTGCAGGAGGCCGTCCTCGCCCGCATGAACGGGATCTGCGCCCCGGAGACCGCCGCGGCACTGGAACACGCGTCGCTCGCCGGCCCCATCGCCGTCGCTCTCGCCCACGCCGACGTCCTCGCTCGAGGCGACATCCGGTGCGCCGAACTCTTGGGCGAGCCCCCTCAGCGGCTGCGGCGGCTGCGGGAGCACGCGCGCAGGGTGCGTCGGGCCCGGTCTCAGGCGGACGCCGTGTGCAAGGAGCAGCGTGCCCGCCGCCTTGCCGGGCCGTCGCGGCCGGTGGACGTGCTGGAGCTGCGGGTGGCGCGCTCCGCGTACCCGGGGGCCTACGCCGAGGCCCTGCGGAAGGAACTTCGTGACAGGGGGTTGCCGGAGGGGACACCGCAGGCGCCCGAAAGCGACCTCGCTCAGTGGGCATGGGAACGGAAATCGGCCGGCGGCGAACCGCCGGCACCGGTGAGCGAACTGCGGGACTGTCATGACGACGCCTTCGTCCAGGCCCTCCTGCGCGACGCGCGGGAGGAGGAGAACCCGTACCTGGCGCACGACGCGGTGGTAGAGCGGTGGAGCCGGAACGCCCGTACCGCGCTGGCCTGGGGCCGTTACGCCATCGGTCAGGCCGAACGCGAATTGCTTGCCTGCCCGCTCCCTTCACGACGTGCGCGGATTGACGCCCTGGAGGATGCCTACCAGGACGCCGCTGTTCTCGCCGCCCGCGCTCGTGAGGCGAAACTCCGGGGCGCGGATCTCCATGACCGGATGCGGGCGTACATGGCCACGGGAGCTTTCACGGAGCTCGTCGCCCAGTGCCGCGCCGCAGCTTTGGAGCGCTTCGCCACCGGCGAGCCCGAGTTGTGGCACGACGTGCGGGAGCTGACTGTCCGGCACCAGGCACAGTGTGCCGAACGAGCCGATGGCTGTCCGCGGTGCCATCGCGCGCTCGCCGCCGTCCTCGTGGACGGCTCTTCCGCCGACACGAGCGAGGAAGGCGACGGCGAAGGTGGCAGGGCAACGCCTCTGGCCGAAAGTGACCGTTACGCCCTGCTCAGCGATCTTCCCGGCACCGCCGTCGTAGCCGTCGCCGATGCCGCGATCGGTGACGATTCAGCGTTGTGCGGCTACGGCTGGGCTGCCGAGGACGGGACGACCGGTTACGGCGACTCCATGGCCTCGAGCAGCGGCGAGGCCGAAGTCATCGGCATCTGTGCGGCGGCCCTCAGCCTCCTCGACCGCCATGAGGAGGCGCCCATCGTCTTGCTGTGCGACAGCATTGAGGCAGTAGAGGCCACGAACGCGGCCCTGGACAGCGCAGACCCGGCGGCGGCCCACCGCACCCTGCTCTTGCCCGAAAGCCGGCACCTCATGGACCGCCTGCTGCACCACCGCGACCGTGTGCAGGTCCGCTGGCTCAAGGGGCACATCGGGCACGACCTCAACGAAACCGCGGACGCGTTCGCGGGACTTGCCCTCCGCCGCGCCACCGGCCGGATCTCTCCCTCCATGGCTCGCAAGGAGGAGGCACGGATTCTGCGCTCCCTCGGCTCCCCAGACCGTTCCCTGTCAGCTGCCGCCTGATGTCCGAGTTCCCTTGGTTCGCCCAGCCCGGCCCGCCGGCAGACCGATAGTGTGCGCTCGTGGAAAGCGGATATCTGGTGATGCGCCGTCAGGACGGCAGTAGAGGCGAAAAGTACGTCGGAACGGTCCGGCTGGTCGAGGCAGACAGTGCCGTCATCGAGTGGCCGGACGGCCGCCGAGAACGGATCCCGCTGCCGACACCTTCCGGTATCGCGGTCATACCAGCCGGATCGGTGCAGTATCGCGCGCTGAGGGACTTCCAGGAACTGGAGAAGGAGTTCGCGAAGGCGCCCGTGCCCGTCTTGGTGGCACTCCTCGAAGAGATGGGAGAGGAGGTGGCCATCAAGCAACTGCGCGACGAGACGCGCCGTCTCGGGCTGGCGGGCGAGCTCGACAGCACGTGGTGGAGCCGCACCCGCAAGCGCCTGCTCGAGCATCCTCGGGTCACCGAAAGCAGGCCGCAGGGATCGCTGAAGATCATCGAGGATCCGTTCCAGAAGGAGCGGAGTCTGCCCGCACGGGAGGCCCTGGAGGCCCTGGCGACGCCGGCGACCAAGCGACCGAGAGGGCTCGAGCTGGCACTGCGGGAAGCGGTCCAGGCCGGACAGTCGGAACTGACCGCGTACGAGCGGGTCGCGGCTCGCACGCTCAAGACCACTCTGCGCTCTTGGCCGGCGGTCATGAACGCATACGACCCCCGGGGTGTGTCGCAAAAGGTGCTGGCCATGGCCGTCGAATTCTTCGCTGATGTGACGAAAGGCCTACGCCGCGCCAACAACCCGACGACCGAGCCGTCGCCCAAACTGGGCAAGTTGGGCGCCCCGCCAGCTGTGGCGGTCACTCCCCTTCTCGTGGGCCTGGTGACGACACCGGAGGAGAGCGGCGCAGCCGACCAGGCGACGAAGTTGCCACGTGGGCTCGCAGCACAGGCATGCGTCATGGCGGTCATGGAGCGTTTTGACACCGAGGGTCGCACGGTGGGCGGTGACCACCTGCTGCGTCGCGGCGCCGTGCTGCTCGCATGTGCGCTCGAGGAAAGCCCCCTGGTCCCCGCCGAGCGCCGCGAAGCCTTCGCGGAGGAACTCCTGGCGCGGACGCTGGGACTCCTCCTGCGATCCACGGGGCAGTACCTCCCGTCCGACCCCGAGTGGCAGTGGGTCGACCTGGTCCTGTCCGCGGTGCCCGAACACACGCTCCGGCGCGGTATCGCCGCGCGCTGTGCCGAGGATCTGGCGGCGGCGCTGGAGGCCCTTGCGGATCGCCCGGACGGAGGCCGCGAGAGGGCGACACTCGTCCTGGCATCTCTCGCCGGCGCGCCGGACGAGGCCGAGAACCCTGAATCGCCCGCTGCCTCGGCGGCGGGCTCTGGGAAGCTCGCCCACGCCACCTCAGAGGAAAGCGGTTCCGCGTCGGCCAGCAAGGCCTCACCCGAGGAACAGAAGACGCAGGAGCCAAAGAACGAGCCAGTGACAACGCCGGTCCCTGCCGAGGCCGACGCCCCGGCAGAGGAGCCGGAAGCCGTCGGTGACGGCGACGTCACCGTCGACGTGGCGCCGGCCCCAGAGGTGGCGAGCGAAGAGCCGAAACGGCGGGAGCAGCAGCCCGAGCCCGAGACAACGGCCGCTCCTGCCGAGGCCAACCCCTCGGCGCACGCTCCGGGGGGGGTAGTTGAAACACCCGCGGGCATCGCGGGAGCTCCGTTCCCTGAAGCGGCACTCCCCTCCGAGGAGCGCAGCCGCCTCGAAGCAGCCCTGAGTCGGGAACGCGCTGTGGCGCACGCTCTGCGTAGCGAGCGGGACCAACTCAAGCGGGACCTGGCGGCCAGTGAGCGGCGCTACGAACGTGCCGACGAGGAATTCGCCGAGCTGCGCACCCGACTCGAGGCCGTGACGGCGGAGCTGGCGGCTGCCACTCGGCGCCAAGAGGCGTTGACCCTGCAGGCACAGCGGCGGGAGCAGGAGCTGCGGCAGGCGCGTCAGGCAGGACGAGCCGCCTCACAGGCGCAGTTGCGGCAAGCGCGAATCGACGGGCTCCGCGTTCTCGCGACCGTGCTGGCGGAGGTCGCAGACCAGGCGGCGCACGCGGCGGACGAGTCGGATCCGTCCCGGGCCTTGTACCGGAGGGTACTGACCCAGGCGGCGACGGCCGGTCTCGTGGACATCGGCGCCATTGGCGAGGAGACCGCATTCGATCCCTCACACCATCAGGCACCGACTGGCCAAGCGGAGCGGGTCGTCGTCGAGCGGCCGGGATTCGCCTGGCGGGCCGGTGGCTCGCAGGAAGAAGTCGTGCTGCTGCCGGCCTTGGTCCGGCGAGCAGAACGGTAGTCGAACAAGAATCACAGGGGCCGTTCGCACCATTCGGTCGGTCGGACGGCCGGCCCTCAGGAGGACACGCGTGAGCGATGACAGACCGCTGGTAGGCATAGATTTCGGCACGGCAACCACGCTGGTGACCCAGCGAATGCCGCATAGCTACGCCGAGACCGTGCCGATCGGCGCCAGTACGGCCTGGATCCCCAGTGTCGTCGCAGCCTCACCGCGCGGTGAGCTTGTGTTCGGGGACGCCGCGGAGGCCGCCGGAGGCCCGGGGGCCATACGATCCGTCAAGCGGAGCATCACCGAGGAGCGGAACGAGCCGCTGCTGCTCAGGTCGGACGCTCGCAACGCAGCGGCGTTCACTCCGGACCAGCTCATCGTAGGCCTGTTGCGGCATGTGATGCTGCTGGCCAAGGCCAACGGCGCCGAGGTCGACGACGCGGATTTCCGCCTCGCCTGCCCTGCGATCTGGGACGGGCCCCGCCGTAAGCGGCTGGCTTCCCTCGCCACGGATGCCGGGATCCCGATGGCCGTCGCCAACATCGTGGACGAGCCGATCGCAGCCGGACTGGCGTGGTCCGAGGGTCTTCACGACCGCGACGGTAATGCGCCCGAAGGTACCGTCCTGGTCTTCGACTACGGCGGCGGCACGCTCGACATCGCGCTCATGTCAGTGGGCGAGGACCTCGACGACGCCGAGCCGGAACTGACCGTGCTGTCGGCCCGGGGCGTCGCGGAGGCCGGCGACGACCTCGACCGCCGGATCGCGGAGGATCTGGAACGGGACCTGGAGGCGGCAGGCTTCCGGGTCGATCGTCTGCCCGAACCGCAGACCGTGCGGTCGCTACTCCTGCTGGCCGCCCGCCGCCTCAAGGTCCTTCTCTCCGATACGCGCTTCGGCACCCAGAGCGTCCCCATCGGCGGCGGCTACACGTCCCTGCCGATGCTGGAGTACACGCGGGAGCGCCTGGAGCGCGCCTTCCGTCCGCAACTGGACAGGGCGATGCACCATGTCAGGGCCGCCCTGTGCGAGCGGCGTCTACGCCGCCGGACCCTGCCGGACCTGGACTCGCTCGCCCGCACACCCCTGGAGGAACTGGCCCGCGACGTCCAGTACGTCCTCCTGGCCGGCGGCATGTCACAGATCCCCCTGGTGCGCGAGGAGTTCGTACGCATCTTCCCGCACGCCCAAGTGGAGTACGACCTGTCACTGGAAGCCCCGGAGGAATCCGTCGCGACCGGTCTGGTGGTGCGTTCCGACCGCTATCACCGGCTCTCCCTTCCCCGACCGGGCTTCGACCTGGTGCTGGAGTGGCAGGGCGAGTACGGCGACATCCGCCGTGAGACGCTCTACCCGGCCTTCGAGCCGCTCTACACCCTGGAACAGATCTTCCGCCGCGAGAGAGACCTCGCCTACCGTTACGAGCGACAGGTCGGCGGCCTGACCCGGGACACCACAGCGGCTCTGCGGGCCCTCTCGGTCGACGGCGACCCGCTGGACTTCCTGATCGACGGCCGCCCGATGCCCCATCTTCCGGTCTCGTTGCGGCGGTACACGGACTTCACGTTCGCGCTGAAAGTCTCCGGCGAGATTTACGTAAGGGACTGCGCCTACCGCGAGTCACGCTTCCGCGTGGACCGGTGGCCGATCCTGCGCGGGGGCGAACGCACCTCCGTGAAGCTGAGCACCATGAACAAGGTCCCGGGGCAGCGGGGCGCTGACGCGTTCAAATTCACCGACTTCTACTCCCACCCCCACCAGTGATCGTCAGCCCTCGACCAGCACCAGCGCCACCGCCTCGGTGGAGAGGCTGAAGCGGGAGTCCCGGTCCATCTGGGCGAGGCGGGCCTCACGCTGGGTCTCCAGGTGGCCGACTCGGCTGGCGTGAAGGCGCCTGATGGATGAATTGTCCACCTCGTCGGCGAGTCGGCGGGCCTGCTCGATCTTGTGGCGGAAGGTGTCGACCACCGTCGCGCGACGGCCTGCCGCCACGGCGTCGTTCTCCACCTTGTAGCTGTCCTTGGCCTGGTACTCCTTCTCCGCCGCCAGACCCTGCACGGCATCGAGGATCCCGGGCATGGCCGCCGACACCCGAGCCGGCATGGCCTGCGGCACGTCCTCGAGTTGGCCGGCGGCCAGGGCGGTCAGCATGGCGGTCCCCACCTCCGGCACCTCCCTGCCGGTAGCGGAGTCGATGGTGGTGGTCCACAGCTCACGGCGCGGACGGGCACCGTCCACTCGGGCGAGTGTGACCTGCACCAGGTAGCGGGATCCCGGTGGAAGTCCCGGCACCCGTACCCGGCCGTAGCGGCCGAGTCTTCCTTCGTGGTCCGTGAACCACCAGTGCGCGGTACGCACCAGGGGATGCCGCACGCTCAGCAGCGGAGCACCCGTCTCCGTGCTCGTACGGGAGGTGAAGCAGGCGCGCAGCGCCTGCTGCGCGCCGCCCCCTACCCGAGCCATCAGGTCGCTGCCCCGGGGGAAGGGGAAGGCTCCGGCGCTGCTGGCCTCGTACATGGTCTTGCGCAGCTCGGCGCTGCCGATGATGTCCACCAAGTCCTCGGCATCCGCAAGCTGCCGCACCTTGCCGTATCCGGTTTCCTCTAGGAACGCCTCCACCAGTCGGCGCAGTTCCTTGGGGCCGAGGTAACGGCCGCGGCCCGGGCTTTCCTCGTCGAAGCCTTCGACGAGGAGATCGTCCAGACCGGTGAGGACCTCCCGGGCCTTTTCCAGGGTCTGGATGTCCTTCTCACGGTCCACCCGGGCGACTTCGATCCGCTCGATCTGGCGGCGGCGTTCCTGCGGGCTGAGATTCGGATCCAGCACGACGCGCTGAAGGTTGCGGAGGCTGCCGCGCAGGATCGGCTCGAGTTCTCCAATGGAGGACCGGAAGACGCCGATGCGTTGGTACAGGCGTTGGAAGATGTCGGTCTCGATGGTGCCCGGCACCTGCATGTTGAAGATGAAGATCTTCTCGTGCTTCTGCCCGAACCGGTCGAGACGGCCGATGCGCTGCTCCACCCGCATCGGATTCCACGGCAGGTCGTAGTTGACCAGCACGTTGCAGAACTCGAAGTCCAGGCCCTCGCTGCCGACCTCGCTTACCAGGAGCAGATCGAAGCGCCCGGCACGGAAGTCCGCCATGATGCGGGTGCGCTCCTCCTGCGGCACGCCGCCGTGCATGACCCGCACACGAAACTCTCCGTGGAGCCTGCCGGCCAGATACTCCAGGGTGCGGGTGAAGAAGGAGAAGACCATGGCCTGCCGGAGTCCCTTGGCCCGGGCGCTCCTCAGCATGGCGATGAAGGCGTCGTACTTCGTGTCGGGCAGTGGCTTGAGGAGCACGGGCAGGCGACGTGCCAACTGCTCGGCCTCGTCGTCGGCCGCCCGGGCGACCTCCTCCGCGGCGATCTCGCTCTCGGTGTGGTCTTCCAGCACCAGTTCCTCTTCGATCCCGTGGTCGGCGGCCTCCTCCCGGAAGCGTTCCCGCAGCCGCTTCTGCATGGCGGGGATGCAGCTTGCGGCCTGCCGGAGCCACATCTGCGCGGCGAACCCTGCAGCCGTACCGCTGCGGGCGGCCCGCTGAAGGCACCAGTCGTGCAGCCGCTCGTAGAACTCGCGCTCGTGCACGGTCCACTGGACCTCTACGTCCTCGGGCTGTCGCACCGCCTTCGCGTCGGGGGTGTCTGCCTTCCGGGTTCGGGTCACGATGCCGGCCAAGGCATTGAGATCCGCGATGCACCTCCTGGCCTCGGACAGTTGCCGCGCGGTCAGCGCGTCCGGAGTGTCGAGAATTCGCTGAAGGCGCTTGAACTCGTGGCGCCTGGCGACCAGTTGTCCGAACCTCGAGCCATTGACACGTTTGAGGGCCGGTAGCAGCACATTCGCTCCACCTGGGGTGTTCCCCGCGCCCTGCGCGAGACGGGCGGCGACATCGTTCAGGTGGCCATTGGGTTCCAGTTGGCTCTCGAAGACGCGGGAATCCGGGAACGCGCTCGGGTCGAGCAGGTGGACAAGGGTGTACAGGTCCTGATTGCCGAGGTTCAGTGGGGTCGCAGAGAGGAAGATCAAGGCATCGGCCCAGTCCGCCAGCTGACTCACCGCAGCGTGGCTCCTGCTGGCCGGATTCCGCACATAGTGGGCTTCGTCGACGATCACCAGGTCGAAGCGGGGCTCGAGTTCGGCGAGTTCGGTGAGCTGGCCCGCACGCCGCAGCCGCTCCAGCGAAACCACCCCCGCGAAGGGCTGCTCGTCGTCGCCCCGGCGCAACATGGAGAGGAGCTCTTCCATCCCCTCGTTGTCGAGGACACGGAGTTGCCGGTCGAAGCGCTGACTCATCTCGTCGCGCCACTTGTGCACCAGCGCCGCCGGGCAGACGACCAGGCCACGAAAGTGAAGGGCAGCGCGTCGTCTGGCCGTACGGGCCAAATGTGTACGCTGCTCCAGCTCGTTCCATATCAGCCCCGCCTCGATGGTCTTGCCCAGACCCACCTCGTCGGCGATCAGCAGCCGCTGGCGGTCGGAGTTCATCAGCTTGAGTACCGGGCGGAACTGGTATGGCCGGAAAACCGTCCGGCTCGACTGGAACGAGTACACCGTGTCGGTGAGCGGCGTGCTCAGCTTGGCCAGCGTCAGCCTCAATGCCGTGTCCGCGGCCGATACAGGAGCGCCGCGGATCCAGTCCTCCGGCTCATCGGACGTGTCGTCGACGGCTTCCAGGGCGTCCTCGAAGACCTTGATCGGCCGCTGGTCCGGACCCCGCAGCGTGTACTGATGGCCGGCCCCGCGCACCGCACGCACACCGGTGACCGTGAAGACTCCGTCCCGAGCGGTCACGCGCACGACGTCTCCCACTGCGTGGGCCGCTGGAGTAGCCGACGCACCGCTGCGCGCGCTCTCCCGCCACTCCCGATAGAACATCAGGGCGCGGTGCAACATGTGGTCGTCGTCGATGTCCCGAAGCCGCTTGTGCTCGGACGGCACCGAGTCGCCGCCACTGCTCAGCACGAGCGCTGCCGATACGACACCGTTCGGCCCCCGCCTTGATTGGAACACGTACACCCCGGACGGCAGGGTGCGGACGTCGGCGAGCGCGACCGTCGGAATCTGGCGCATGTGCGGCAGGCCAAGCCGGTCTGCAGCCCCTTGGACGTCGTAAAGAACCTCCGGTACGTCACCCACCAACCCGCGGGCAGCGTCCATGTCGCCCCATGGGCTGTATCGCAGCCGCATCATGTCGTCATCGACTGGCACCCCGCTCGATACATCCGAGCCTTCGCCGTCAAATGCCATAGGTCCGCTCATTGCCCCCACCCCTGCCGTGCCTTACCCCCCAGCGGTACCAACACACGATAGCCACGCGGGTCAACCACGGAGACGGCTCCGCCGACCCTGCCGCTTTGCGGTGTCGACGCAATGTCGCACTGCGAACTTCCAATTGACAACAATACCCTGATAACCAGGGTTATCAGACTGCATAGGATTCACATCGACTCGCTGTCCCTACGGTTTCGTCCGTCGGTATATCGGCCGCAGGAGCCACCCTCCACCGAGCGCCGGTGTCCCACCCTCTCTCCGCACCAGAACCGGAACCTGGAGACACCTCATGTCCTCGACGGAACGGCACGAGCAGCCCGCCCACCCCTCCATCGCCCCTGCCCGACCGGATCCCGCTCTGCGGCCCGAGTCCATCACCGAGCTGGTGCAGGTCCGCCTGGCCCAGGCAGCGCTCAGCGAGCCGGTGAAAGAGCTCCTGCAGGAAGCCCTCGGCGACGGTGCGGCCCAAGGGCGGTCCACTGTCGGCCGGATCTATCTCGACTCCGTGTCCGTCGCGGGATTCCGCGGCATCGGCCCGCGTGCCTGGCTCAACCTCAGCCCTCGCCCAGGCGTAACCCTCGTCGTGGGCCGCAACGGCTCCGGTAAGTCCAGCATCGCCGAGGGCATCGAGACGGCCTTCACCGGCGCGAACATGCGGTGGTACGGACAGGACGCGACGCGCAGCAGCAACTGGCGCAACCTTCACGACGGCGTTAGGCCGGAGATCCAGGTAAAGCTCGCCATCGAGGGCGATGCCGGCCGGAGCACCCTCACCCGCACCTGGAAGGGCGAGGACTTCGCGGACAGTGAGGGCGAGTTCAAGCGGCCCGGGCACGGCCGCGTCTCCCTCGACCAGGTGGGCTGGAACCAGGCCCTCACCGACTACCGGCCTTTCCTGTCGTATGTCGACCTGGACCGCATGATCAGCGGCAAGCCGGCCCAGATGTACGACGCCATCGCCACGATCCTCGGCCTGGGCCACCTCAGCGCCGCCGACGGACGCCTTCAGCGGCAGGAGAAGGAACTGGGCGACGCGGTCAAGGCCGCGAAGGATGAGGTACCAGGACTCAAGGAAGCTCTGTACGCGCTGGAGGACGACGACCGGGCGGTCCAGGCGCTTGTGGCCATCGACACTACGGGACGCCCGGACTTCGAGGCCCTCGAGGCCTTGATTACCGGGCTGCCCGCTGCCGACGACGGCCTCCTCACCGAGCTGCGCGCCTCGATCGCAGTTCAGGGCCCCGACATGGAGCAGATCGGTCCCGCGGTGGACCGGCTGCGCGAGGCGCTCGCCGGCGTCGAGGACGTGCGCCTGACCGGTGCCGAGGACGCCCTGCAGCGCGCCGACCTCCTTGAGAAGGCGCTGGACCACAGCAGTCGGCACCCCGACGAGGAGTCGTGCCCCGTGTGCGGCACGGACCGCGCTCTGGACCCGGCCTGGGCGGCGAGTGCTGCCGCGCAGATCGCCGTCCTGCGCGGCGAGGCGAAGGCCGCCGAGGACGCGCGCAGCGAGCTGCGGTCGGCCTCGCGGGCGGTGCAGAACCTCATTCAGACGCCCCAGCGCATCCCGGTCGCGCTGGTCGACCCGTGGGATGCCTGGTTGGCCTGCCGGACGATCACCGACCCCGGTGAGCTCGCCAGGCGCGCAGTCGAGACCGCGGCGACGCTGGCCGATGCCTGCGCGGCGGTCAAGGAGTATGCCGTCGGGGAGCTGGAGAAGCGGGACGAGCGGTGGGGGCAGCTCGTCACGCGCCTGGCGAGCTGGACGGACAGGGCCCGCGCCGCGGAGGAAGGCAAGCCCCGGCTCAGCCATATCAAGAAGGCCCGCGCCTGGATCAAGGCACTCGCCACCGAGCTGCGGGAAAGGCGCATGGCGGGCTTCGCCGACCATTCGCAGCGGATCTGGGAGAAGCTCCGTCAGGAGAGCAACATCGACCTGAAGACGGTGAGCCTCCGGGGAAGCGAGAAGGCCGTCGTCCGCAAGCTCGTCATGGACGTCTCCGTCGACGGTGAGGAGGCGCCGGCGCTCAGCGTCATGAGCCAGGGAGAACAGCACTCCCTCGCCTTGTCCCTCTTCTTGCCTCGGGCGGCGACCGCCGACAGTCCGTTCGGCTTCATCGTCATCGACGACCCCGTGCAGTCCATGGACCCCGCCAAGGTGGGCGGTCTCGCCCAGGTCCTGCACGAGCTCGGCGAGCACCGGCAGGTGGTCGTATTCACCCATGACACCCGGCTCCAGCGGGCGTTCGTCAGCCAGGACCTGCCGGTGACCGTGTTCGAGGTCGAGCGGGGCGAGTCGTCCAAGGTGAAGGTCAGGTCCGTGACCGATCCGGTCCGGCGGGCGCTCGACGACGCGCGGGCCCTTGCCAGCACCGCTGACCTGCCGGCGGTTGCACGGACCCATGTCCTGCCCAGCCTCTGCCGTATCGCCCTGGAGAACGCCTTCATCGAGGCCGCGTGGATCCGGCACCACCGCTCCGGTGGGCCCGAGCACGCGCTGCAGGCCGCCGTCACCGACGCCGACAAGCTGATGAAGGTCGCCGCGCTGGCGTTGTTCGGCGACGTCGAACGGACCGGTGACGTCTACCAGAGGCTGCGCACCCTCTGCGGCCCCGATGCCGTGAGCCTCATCAAGCGGTGCCAGAACGGAGCCCACGCCACCGGGACAGCGATCGGCGACCCTCACCGCTTCGTCGACGAGATCGAGGCCATCGCGCAGAAGGTGCGCAAGCCGGAGGTGACCGCGTGATGAACGTCCCCGTCACCTCCATTGACGACCTTCTCCTGACGGCCGACCGGCTGATCGCCGGCCACCGCGTGCGCGCCACGCCGGCCGGCCGCCACCGCGGGGCCTCACTGGCCCTGCGTACGGCCCTGGAGATCGCCGTCGACCGCACGCTCGACGCCGCGGTGCCAGGGCTCGCCCTCACCACCACGCGAGCCAAGATGCTCTGCCTGCGCTGCTACACCGCGACGAATACCGCTCGCCGCGCCAACGCCGTCTGGTCACAACTGTGCCTGGGGTGCCACTACCACCACTACGAGATCGGTCCCACCTACGACCAGGTCCGCACCTGGCGGGCAGAGGTCGGCGAACTGGTCGAGGTATTGATTTCTGACTGTCTGTTCACGCTAACTAACTGCACTCCTTACGCCCCTTGACGGCCGGCGTAGGTCGAGGTCTAGCGGTTTGTGAGCCGGTGGCGATGATGCCGCCGGGGACCGATTCACTCTGCGATGTGGGGGAGCAGTGAGTAGAGAGGCGGAGGAGGGGGCACGCAAAACACTGCCCCAATTGGCCGGGGTTACGCCCAACTGCAGGCAGGCATCGAAGAGGCCTCCAGTGGCAGGCCCCGCCCCGACGGGCCGGGAAGGCCCGGAGCGCCCCGCCGCATCCGGGTGCGACCTGGTGTAACTCCTGCGACTCCTGGTGCACGGCACAAGGCGTGTGTCGCTGCAACGACCGATAGGGAGTGCCTTCGTTCCAGGCTTCCGCCGTCCAGATCGCGCAGCGCACCCAAGCGGTGCGCCGGGCGGCATCTCCCTGGTTTGAGCCAGACCGGTGATGGCGCGGCCGCGCCATGCCGCCGCTCTACCCACATACAGCTTCTGCCCCGGTTTCCGTTCGCCGCCCGATGTACGTGAACGTGAGGTTCCTTCCCGTCACAACTCCACCACACCTCCAACGCAACATCAGCACGCGTGCACTACCCTGTGCGGGTTCGTACGTCGCACCACCCAGAGGGGACTCATGCAGCCACAACCCAATTGGCAGCCGCAGCCGCAGCACAGCGACTGGCAGCAGCTGCCGCAGCCCAGTTGGGGGGCTCCGCAGCCGCCCAAAACCGGGGGGCCGCGCAAGGTCCGCGGCTGGCACATTGCTGTCGGAATCGTCGGCTTCTTCGTCCTTATCGGAGCACTCGGCAACCTCGTCGACGACGAAAAGACCACTGCGTCCAGCAAACCTGCAACCAGCACTGCCCCCGCCGCCAGCCCTACGCCTACCCGTAGCGCATCTCCAACGGCCCTGGCGGCCTCGGAACCCAGCTCCTCGCCCACCACCGCGGCGAAGACACCACAGACCGCGGCCCTGCCGAACCTCGTGGGCATGGGGCTTCAGTCTGCGCAGGACACCGCCCAGGAAGCCGGGTTCTACCACCTCGCATCGCACGACAGCCTAGGCAGAAGCCGCATGCAGATCCTCGATCGGGACTGGAAGGTTTGCTTCCAGTCCGTCAAGCCTGGCCGGCGCGATCAGAGCACAAAGATCGATCTCGGTGCCGTAAAGCTTGAAGAGGACTGCCCTAGCCGTGATGTCAAGACGGTTAAGGCCGGCAAGACCATGCCGAACTTCAGCGGCAAGTCGCTCGCCGCCGCGCGAGACGCCCTCGATGCGTCGACCAGCATCAGCACCAAGGATGCCAGCAGCGACGATCGGCTGATTCTCATGGAGACGAACTGGAAGGTGTGTGCACAGCAGCCAGCAGCCGGGACTGCATTGCGCGGGCAGCCGGTGTCGTTCATCGCGGTGAAGTTCGGCGAATCGTGTCCGTAATCGGCGTTGCGGGCGTTACATCATCTCCCTCGCAGATGGGCAGGGAGACAAACAGGGGCGGCAGCCTGTGGTCCTCGCGGACACAACCTGAACCGCCGACTTGTATGGGGGTATCGAAGACCCGGAAGATGGCCGAGCTAGCTAGGGCTCACCCACCTGAGCGTTGGGCGACCGACCCGCAGCGGGCCGTAGCCGGGCTGGGAACTGGCTTGCCCAGCCTGATCCTCTAGGGTTGGTGGACGTGGGGCGTGGGGGCACGCTCCTACACGAAGGGCTCCTGCCTTGAGTGCTGCGCCCGCCCGCATTCCCGAGTCGCTGCTGCCGCTGGCGGTGCCGATCGACGAACCTTGTGTTGTAACCACCCCAACCCGCGCACCGGCGACGTCGACGCGATCGCCGAGTCGCTGCGCGTCAACGGCCGGTACAAGGCCATCGTCGTCAACCGCGGCACCCACACCGGCCGCCCCAACGAGGTCCTGGCCGGGGTAGCGCACGCCGTCGACCGGGGGGATGGTCGGCACGGTGGTGTACTCGGCTGACCCGGGGACGCGGGACAAGCTGCGTGAACTGGGCGGTCTGGAGCGGCAGGCGGTCGCCGTCCGACGGTGAAGACCCTTCGGCCTCCGGCTCCGCGGCGGGCCGGGCGAAGCGGCACCGGAGGCCGGCTCACGAGAGGCCCAGCGGCACGTCGAGTTCCGCCCACACCGTCTTGCCCACGTGTGGGCGGGGATCGGTGCCCCACCTGGACGCGAGGGTGGCGACGAGCAGGAGTCCGCGGCCCGAATCCGAGTCGGCCGCCGCTCGGCCGGCCTGTGGCGGTCGTTCGCCCCGCGCGTCGGACACGGCGATGCGCAGCACGCGGTCGTCCAGCGCCAGCCGCACCTCGACGTCACGGCCCGGCACGCGCCCGTGCGTCACGGCGTTCGCGGCGAGTTCGGCCACGACCTGCGCCGCCGCGAGGGCGAGCTCGCTGTCCCGGGCGTATCCCCACGTCGCAAGGGCTTCGACGGCGAGGAGGCGGGCGAGCCGCGCTCCGCGGCGCGTGGAGCTGAGGCCCTGCGTGAACACGGCTGCGGCGGCCGTGGGTTGCGGGTCAGTGGCGTCCGCTGAGGCTGTCATGGGTCCACCGTGGCGGCGTCGGCGCACCTCACACCATGACGACGGCTCGTACAGAGACGGGCGTACGAGCGCGCACTCTGGACCGTACGAGTAACCGACTGCTGCCATGGTCTCGTTAGGCAGGGCGGACGAGCAGGACGACGCGTACGACGGGGGCCGCCGATGGCGAACAGCACTGGTGAACCCGGGCCGTCCGACAGCCTGAAGTCCTTCGGCGCCGTCCTCAAGGTCTTCCGTGAGCGGGCCGCGCTCACCCAGGAGCAGCTCGCGACCCGGCTGAGCTACTCGCCGCACTTCGTCGGCTTGGTCGAGCAGGGGCGGCGGCTGCCGCCCGGCGACTTCGTCGAGCGGGCGGAGGAGGTGCTGGACGCGTTCGGTGTGCTGCGGGCCGCGGCACGGCATATGGCGCGCAAGCCCGGTCTGGCGGCGTGGTTCCGGCTGTGGGCGCAGTGGGAGGTGACGGCGGTCAGCCTGTGCACGTACGAGTGCCGGGTGGTGCCCGGACTGCTGCAGACGGAGGGCTACGCACGTGCCGTGATGCTGAACGTCCCCCCGCCGCCCACCGAGGAGGAGGTCGCGCAGCGGATCGCCGCTCGCCTGGAGCGGCAGGAACTGCTGACCCGCACGCCGCCGATCGCCTTCAGCTTCATCGTCGAGGAGGCGGTGCTGCTGCGGCACACAGGCGGCGAGGACGTCACACGGCATCTCCTCGACCGCCTCATCGCGAGCGCGGAGCTGTGACGTCGAGCTGCAGATCATGCCGCTGCGGCAGCCGCAGCACGCGGGCGCGGACGGCCCGATGCAGCTTCTGGAGACGCAGGACCACCAGTGGATGGGGTACTCGGAGGGACAGAAGACCGGCCAGCTGATCACCGACCGGAAAGCGGTCAGCGTTCTGCAGATGCGCTATGTCAAGATGCGCTCACAGGCCCTGTCCCCGGCGGACTCGGCAGAGCTGTTGCGGCGGACGCGAGGAGCCCTATGAGCACCATCGGCGAGCTGGACTGGTTCAAGAGCAGCTACAGCGGCTCTGAGGGCGACAGCTGCGTGGAGGTCGCCTTCGGGCCCGAGGCCGTCCATGTCCGTGACTCCAAGGACAGGAACGGACCGCGGCTCGCCGTCTCCCCGACCGAGTGGGCTGACTTCCTCGCATATGTAGCACATCTCCCGGTGTGAACCTTCGCGGTCCCGGCGGCGGAGCGCCGGGTTCCGCAGCCTGTGCGCTGAATGCCCCCCGGTTCCGCCCTTCACGGGGCCTTACCACGTCAGATCCAGCCACCATGGTCCGACCGGCGGGGGCGCGCCATGGCGGGCACCCGGGGTAGATGCGGTCTGCCCACGTACGACGACGTGCAGCAGGCCGCTGCCGCGTGGCGTGCCGCGGTCGGTGAGGCGGCCGCCGGATCAGAGCCGCAGCCGCTGGCCGGGGCCGGGACAGAGGCGCTGCGCTGCCTCACCGAGGTCGACCTGACCGAGGTGACCATGCGCGGCACAGAGACGCGGGCGGTCTGGAACGAATGGTTCCGGGCACTGCGACGTGTCCATGATGTGTCGGACGCCCTGGAGCGACAGGGATGTTCGCTGCCCGCGGACTCGGTCTCCGCCGAGGGCGGCGCGGGTGCGGGCTGTGGTTCGGGTTCCGGCACGGGCCGCGGTTGCGGGCGCGGCTGCGGCTCCGTACACCGACGCCACCGACCAGGCGGGGCTGTCCGCGGCGGGGGTGACGCGCCGGGCCGTGCTGGGGTCCGCGGACCGGGCCGGGGCCGGTTGCTTCACAGTCCTTGGTTAGGTGTCGCCCAAGCCGCCGGCCCCTGGCCGTCCACGTCCGCTTGCCTGCGCCGATCGTGTGCTGACGGCTCGAGGGCAGGCAGGGTGGGAGCCGATAGGCTGCCGGGTCGTGAGTGAGTACCAGTACTACGAGTTCCTCGCGATTGACCGCCCGTTGGACGACGACGAGGTCAGTCAGGTGCGGGCACTGTCCACGCGTGCCGACATCACCGCGACCAGCTTCGTCAACGAGTACCACTGGGGTGACTTCAAGGGTGATACGACGAAACTGGTCGAGAAGCTCTACGACGCCCACCTGTACTACGCGAACTGGGGCAGCCGCCGCCTCGTCCTGCGTCTGCCCGCCGGGACACTCACGGCCAAGAAGGCCACCACGTACGCCATGGAGGAGTCGCTCGCCGTCTGGACTCGCTCCGGGCGCACCTTGCTGGACTTTTCCGTCTCCTCCGAAGACGGCAGCGAGTGGGATTTCGACACCCACTACACGCTCTCGATATTCGTGGGACTGCGCACCGAACTCGCGGCGGGGGACCTGCGCCCGTTGTATCTGGGATGGCTCGCCGGGCTCACCGTCTGGGAGCTCGCGGAGGATGACGAGGAGGAGTACGCCCGAGAGGTCGAGCCGCCCGTCCCCGCTGGTCTGGGCTCGCTCACCGGTCCCCAGCGGGCCCTGGCGGAGTTCATCGGCGTCGACATGGACCTGCTTGCGGCCGCCGCCGAGGCCAGCGGACCCGCCACCGCGGACCCCGTGAACCGCAAGGCCCTGGCGGCCTTCATCGCCGGGATCCCCGCCGCCGAAAAGGACACCCTGCTGCTGGAGGCCGCACTGGGTAAGGCGCCTTCCCCCGGCCCGCACCTCCTGGCCCGCTACCGCGCCACCACCGTTCCGGCTCCTCGCAGCGGTACCGGGCCGCGCAGCGCGGCCGAACTCCTGGACCTGGCCCACGCCCGGCGTACGGAACGCCGGGAGCACGAGCGCATTGCCCGCGCCGCGGCTGAACGGAGCCGGGCGCGCGCCGCCGCCGAGGCGCGCGAGGCGCACCTCGACCGCCTCGCCCGCGACGTCGAGCAGGCATGGCAGGACGTCGACGACCTGATCGCGCGGAAGAGCGCCGGCGCCTACGACTCCGCCGTCGCCCTCCTGACAGACCTGCGCGAGATGGAGGCCCGCACTGGCGGCACGGCTGACTTCGACCAGCGGGCCGGCGAACTGCGGGTCGTGCACCGGGGCAAGCCCTCGCTCATGCAGCGCTTTGACGCCATGGGCATCCCCCGGCGACCGGCGCCCGCCGTCACTCCCCGGCGATGAAGGAGTGACGACGGGCCGCCCGTTGCGCTACGACAACCGCAGGTAGTCGATGTTGAAGCCGCCCCTCTCGCAGTAGAGCCGGACCACCTGGTCGCCCGCCGCGAGGGTGACCGGTACGTGCACGGACTGGTAGGCGGCCCAGCCGCCCGTGTCCGGGACCGTCACCGTGGCCAGTGTGCCCGACTTCATCAGTAGGCGGGCACACGGGGTCGGCGGATTCTCGGGTTGACCTGCGGGAACGGCATGCGGAGCCGCTGGAGGCGTGTGTCCACGGCTCCAGCGGCTGTTTTCCCAGCTCAGGGGCTATTCGGTGGCCTGGACGCCGCTCATCTTTGGCGGTGTCGGCACGCCGCAGTCCTTGAAGAGCCGGGCCTGGGCGTCGGTGATGCGGGTGGTCTGCTGCAGGCGTCCGGCCGGTCCGGCGAGGGTGACCTGGTGGATCCGGCCAAGTTCGTTCCTGATGGTGCGCCAGGTGGTGCCGGTGCGGCGTTCGGCGACGCGGATCAGCAGCAGGGCCAGCCAGCACAGCAGGACGTGGGCGCGTATCCGGTCGTCCAGGCGGTGGAAGACCGGCCGCAGGTAGAGCGTGGACTTCATCGTGCGGAAGGAACGCTCGGCTTCCAGCAGGTTCTTGTAGCCGAGCGCGACGTCCTCGGCGGACAGGTCCGGGTCGGAGGTGGCCAGCAGGTGCTTGCCGTCGAGCCGGGACTCGGCGGCGACCTTGGCCCGGTCGATCGACAGGCGTCCGGTGGTCGGGTGCTGCTTGAGCCAGCGCCCGAGACTGGGGTGGTCGCGCAGGGCGCATTCGGCCTTGCGGTGGACAGCGTCGTTCGGCTTCGCCGGGCGTTTGCCGGTCTTGGCCGCCTTGGCGCGGGCCTTGTTCGCATCGGTGGCGCGGGCCTGGGCGATGCGGTCCAACTCTTCAGTGATGGCGGCGAGTTGGTGCTCGCGTCGCTCGGCGTCGCGGGCGGCCTCGGCGGGGTTGTGGCAGACGATCCAGCGGCGGCCGGGGTCGCCGTCCAGGCGGACCTCCTTGACCCGGAGGTTGTCGCGGACCTCCTGGTAGCGGCCCTGGCGGGCGAGGGCGGCGTCGGCCTTCTTGCTGGTCTCGCGCATCTTGACGCCGGTGATGTAGTGGCCGCCGGCCAGGGTGAGGTAGGCCAGGTTCGCCTCGGAGGAGAAGCCGGAGTCGGCGACGGTGACCACCCGGCCCAGGCGCCAGGACCGCAGGTCGTCCTTCACCTGCTCGATCACGGTGGTGTCGGAGGTGTTGCCGGGCCAGACCCAGCAGCGGACCGGGATTCCCTCGCGGGTGACCGCGAGCCCGATGACGATCTGCGGCAGGTCCTTGCGGTGGTCCTTGGAGTGCCCGAACCGCCGCAGGGCCTCGTCGCCGCCGTCTTCGTCCTCACCGTCGCGTTCGAAGTAGGTGCTGGTGGTGTCGAAGAAGATCAGGTCGACTTCGAGGTTGAGGAGGTGGGCGGCGGCGAAGAACACCGTCTCCTGCACGGCCCCGGTCGCGTCCCCCTCGATGAGCAGGTCCATCGCGCGCAATGCCTGGTTGTTGCCGTCCAGTTCGGGCAGGCCCGGCACCACCACGTCGCGGGTGGCCCACTCGCCCGCGGCGAGCTTGGAGCCAGGGGCGACGGCGCGGTTGGCGACCAGCGCGAACAGCACCCGCTCGACATCGGTGCGGAACCGGCGCCCGTCCAGGTGCCGGGCCAGGGCGGTGTCGATGCCGAGCAGCTTCCACAGCTGGTCCAGCAGCCAGACCGTGCCGATCGGGCGGGAGGATTCCACCTGCAGCGGGCCGGCCTCGGCCCCGAGCGGGGCCGTGACGTCGTCCTCCTCGCCCAGGTAGCGGTTGATCGAGGCGACCAGGCGGCGCAGCGCGTCCAGGTCGAGCCGGTCCTCGCGGCCCAGGTTGACCAGCACCTCGGCCTGCGTCTGCCCGTCAATCCGCCGGTTGTTGGCGAGCTGGACGTACCGCACGACGCTGCCGTCCTTGTTCCGGCGCTGAGTCTTCCGCAAGTACATGCCCGCATGATCACACAACAGGCCAGTACAGAGGAAGATCCTCCCTAAAATCGTGTGCCCACACTTTCGCGGCCCTCCGCCGGGTCGCACCGCGCTGACCTGCTACGACACCAGCCCGACCTGGCTCATGTGCCCATCGACTGATGAACTCGGGGTGTGGTGCCGCTCGCGTCACGCAAGGACAGTGCCTCCGGGACCGCCGCGCCCGTACCGGTGGCCACGCGGAGCTCCAGGTCGTACGTCCCGGTCTTCGGCACGTCGACCGCGTAGTCGAGCCAGTTGCCCGCCGCCGTCCAGCCCACGTTCGCGCCGCCGCTCGCCGCCGGGTTGGCTTCGACGAAGTTGGCGCCGCCCGCCGTCCAGCCGTGCTGGGCCGCGTACGACTCCGCCTCCACGCGCACCCCGACCGGTGCGCTGTGCGGCCGCACCGTCACATGCAGGGTCACCTGTGCGTGCGCCGTCCCGTCGGTGACCACCACCGTCACGTCGCTCTCGCCGGCCGCCGTCGGCTTGAGCGTCACCGTTCCTGTGGCGGGGTCGACGGTCACGCCGTCCGGGAGGTCCGTCGCGTAGAACGCGAGCCGGTCGCCGTCGCGGTCCGTCGCCTTGATCGGGACCTGCACCGTGCCGTACTGGTCGGCCACCACGTCCCCCACGGGCTTCACCGCTGGCGCCGTGTTGCGCGGGTGCCGGGGGACGCGCTGCTTCCAGCGGTACGTGGCGTAGGAGTTCGCCGGGACCTTCACCACGAACGACTTGCCCGCGAGCACGACCCGCACCGTGGCGTCGGTGCTGTTGCCGTTGCCGAGGACCGCGACGAAGCCGTCGGCGCCGTGCCGGTAGACGACGTTGCTCACGCCATGGTCCGTGGTGCTGGACTCCACGCGCACATCGCCGGGCGTGAGGTACTTGGCGAACTGCCCCATGGTGTAGAGCTCGTCGCGGACGGTGAAGTCCCTCGTCGTGGTGTTCACCTTGACCAGGCGGTCGGGCCACTTGGTGGTCGCGGCCACCTCGTCCCAGTCGACGTCGTTGTCCCGTGCGGGCGTCCAGTGGAGCGTGCCGCCGTCCTGGTCGGTGGCCTGCGCCCACAGGACGTAGGAGCTCGCGTCGAGCCGGAAGTAGTTCAGGATGGTCGCCGCGGACAGGTCGCTGGTCTCCGTCATGTGGACCGGCTTGCCCGTCTGCTCGAACGCGTCGCGCATCACCTTCGGGTCGCCCCAGTAGGGGTGGAAGGCCACGGCGTCCGTCGCGTTCAGGACCTGCTTGCCGGTCACCGATCCGTCGGGGGCGTCGTTGAAGATGCGGTAGTAGTTCTTCGTCGCCGTGCTGTTCGGGTCGCGCCAGTCCCAGAAGTTGAAGTCGTGGACGTACAGCCCGGTGTTGAGGTCGGCCTTGCGCAGGGCCTTCTTGATCGCGAGCGCGAGCTTCTGCTGCTGGGCGACATCGATGTCCATCGCCGGGTAGACCACGTCCATGCCGGGCTCGTTCAGCAGCGTCAGCGCGTCGACGCGGATGGCGTGCCGGGCATACGCCTGGACGAACTTGACGTAGTAGCGGGCGAAGACGTCGATGCAGTCGTCCCGGAGCTTGCCGACCTGGTAGTGGTCCGTCGTACTCCCGGGCTTGAGCGCGACCTCGCCCGTGAACCGGTTGTTGGTCTTCATCCACGCCGGAGCGCTCCACGCGGACGCGAAGAACGTCGCCTTCGGGTTGTAGCGCTGGATCAGCTTGATGGTGTCGACGATGTGCAGGTCGATGTCGCGCTGAATGGAGAAGTGCTTCAGCTGGAAGTCGTCGGTGACTCCGGCGGGCAGGTCGTCCTCCGACCAGAACGGCAGGTGCTCGATGAGGTCGGGGCTGCCGATCGTGAGGCGGAAGCGGTTCAGCCCGGCGCCCGTCTTCGGGTCGACGAGCAGCCGTACGGCCTCCTCGCGCTTGGCGGGGGTGAGCTTCCACAGATTCGACACGCTCGTCTCGTCCAGGGAGAACCCGATGCCCGAGTACTTCTGACGCGGGCTGCTCGGGTCGACGACGACGGTCGCGTCGACAGGGGCGCCTGGGCTCACGGCGGGCAATGGCTGCCACGCGTGGCCGGCCCCCGTGGAGTAGGTCCCCGCCACCGAGGGGGCGTGGTGGGGTAGGGCGGCCGGGGCCGCGGACTCCGTGCCGGCGAGAACGACCATGGTGAGAGCAGCGGCTGCCCCGATGAGGGAACGTCTCACGATGCACTTCCTTTCTGGTGGGATGCGCGGTCGTACGTGGTCCCGATCCCCCGAAGGATGTGTCCCGTCTCCCTCCTCGGGGTGCGAGCAGATCGAAACAGCGTTGTTCGTGTTCTGTCAAGACGTGAAAAAAGGCGTGAAGAAAGTTTCTCCGCGCCGTTCGGTCGGTTGTCCGGGGTTCGACCGACCCCACTCGGCGGTGACGGCCAGTCAGATCACGGCACGCTGCGACCCTTGCCACCGTCGTCGCTGCTCGAGGTCGGGTACCTTCGCCATCGCGTCCCGCAGCCGGCCGTAAATGCGGCCGACGAGGAGCTCGAGTTCCCGCGTCTGTGTGGTCGGCAAGCCCTGCTGCCTCGCGCCTCGGGCTTGTGGTACGTGTGGGGCGGCCATGACATTGAATGTCGTCGGAGGGGGCGGGTGTGTTCGCTTCCCCCCACGGCCGTAGCGAGGGTGGAGGACACATGCAGGACTTGGACCGTGGCGCCGCCCTGGCTTACAACGCATCCATCGTCCTCCGGATCGGGAGCGCGGTCCTCGTCGTGTGTCCGGATGACCGGCTCCAGTCCCTGTACTACCGGCTGGACGCGGGGGTCAGTCCGTGTGGCGCCATCTGCGCGGTTCCACCGTCGACCCCAGGTTCATGCACGAGGCCGAGGAGGCGAACCGCACGTTGTGGGAGCAGGCTCCCGCGCTCCCTCTGCCCCGGGATTTCCTCGTCGGTTACCGACACCTTGCCGCTGCCGCCCTCGCGCATGTGGGCGGAGGTGAGGCCGTGTCCCGTGTCGAGATGTCCGCGCGTGCCATCGAAACGGTCGGCTTTCTGGAAGCCGGGCTGGGCAGTGCCGAGGGTGCCGTGGACTTCGAGCGGTCGTGCCAGGCAGCCGCCGCATTCCTCCTCGAGGGCTGGGCTGAGGATCCGATGTCCACGATGAGGCGCGTACGCCACGAGACTGATGTGTGGGCCCTGGCGTACCGGCGGTTGGCGAGACCCGAGCTGGGTCTCGGTCACGGCGTCTCGGGCTGATCGCGCCATGCCCTGCGTGCCAGCGGTTCTGTCTCGGTGGAGTTGCGCGCCGCGCAGCGGTCGGCGGCCGGCCTGCCCGTCAGGCGGCCGCCGCCGTCGTCGTCGCGCAGTCACGGCACGGGCCCGGGTGTTCGGCTCTGTGGGCGCGGTCGCAGGCGTCGCAGTTCTGCATCGGGAGGACGTGCGGGCGCTGGGCACTTGGGGCGGGGAGCGGTGCCGCTTCGATCGGTTTGAGGTGGTGCAGGCGGTAGGCGATCAGCCCGGCGGGCCTTCGGAGGATCGGGCCGGGGAGGTCGGTGCTGAGGGTCGCCGCGATCGTTTCGGGGTTGATTCCGCGCCGCAGCCAATCGTCCACTACCGGTGCCAGCCGGGTGACGTCGCGTTCGGAGAGCAACAGGCGTGGGTCCTCGAGCCGCAGGGCGGTGAGTACGGCGATCGCCTCGGCGGTGGGTGGTGGCGTCGCCCGGGTGGGCTTGGGGACGGGCGCGGTCGCAGGCTGCGGCTTCGGCCCCCGCGCGGGTTCCGGTTCCGGTGGGGCCGCGTTGCCCGCTTCGCCGGTGGCCGGTGCGGCGGGGGAGGGGTCGTCGTAGACGTAGGTGAGGGTGCGGACCTGGCCGTTCGCCGCGCGCACCGGCACCCGCTCCAGGAAGCCTTCCGCCTCCAGTTCGTTCAGGGCGCGGGCCAGCCGGGTCTCGCCCTCGGTGAAGTGCTTGCGCAGCGCCTCGATGCTGACGGGCACGCCGTCCGGTACGGACATCAGGTAGGCCCCGACGCCGACGGTCACGGCGCTTCCGGGGCGCTGGGCGAGGCGGTTGGACAGGATGGTGAAGTTGGCCGTGAGGCGGCGCCGTACGTGGACGGCACCGGATGTCACAGGCTCGGCGGGCGGGCGCGTGGGCGCGCTAGACTGCGGCTCAGCCATCGGGAAGGTCAACTCTTCCTGGGTGGTCAGGCCTCGGTTGGGATCGGTAGTCCCTGCCGGGGCCGTTTGTCTGTGTGGGGTTGTTTGCCGCGACCCTACCCCCACTTTCCGGCCCCGCGCCGCCAAGTCACCCCTACGGGTGACTGTTTGGGGAGAGGGCAGGTGGGGTGGGGTTCCGGTTCTTTCCCCCACAGTCCTTGGTAGGTGTCACCCGGACCGCCTGCCCCCGGCCGTCCACGGCCCGTCCCGGATCACCAACCCCCGGAAAGCCGGGCACCGGTCGCTCCGTGCGCAGTCGACTTCCTCGTGGCTCCATGGCAATCCGCACGCCTCGTGCGCACCACCCGTTGGAAGCCGTTGCCGTACCGGTCATGGGATCTGCCGATAGAACGGGAGTCTCGATCGGGTGATCGCGGGCCTGCCCGGTATGAGAGCAGGGCCTGGCGATAGGCGGGGAAAATCCAGGGGAGCGGACGGCCGCGCGCTGCTACGGTCGGGCGCCATGAGCTGGCTTCCCGATGACTTCGTCCACCCCGTACTGGTACCGCTGCCGGGCGGTGGTCATCACTTGCGGCCGATCCGGGAGGCCGACACCCCGCTCGACTATCCGGCTGTGATGGGCTCGCGCGAGCGGCTGTGGACCATCTTCGGCCCGGCCTGGGGCTGGCCCGCGGCCACCATGACCTACGAGGCCGACCAGGCCGACCTGCTGCGGCACGAGAAGGAGATCGCCGCGCACCAGTCCTTCAACTACGCGCTGTTCGACGCGGCGGAGACAGCTCTGCTCGGCTGCGTCTACATCGACCCACCGGAGAGGGCCGGCGCGGACGGCGAGATCTCCTGGTGGGTGGTGGACGAGCTGGTGGGCGGCAAGGTCGAGCAAGCCCTCGACGCGCTGGTGCCGCAGTGGATCGCCGTCGACTGGCCGTTCGAGCAGCCGCGCTTCCTCGGCCGCGAGATCTCCTGGTCGGACTGGCTCGCCCTGCCGGAGCACCCCGACACGTAAGTGGTCAGCGGTAACGCAGCCCTCAGGGCCGCAAAGACAACAGCCACGTGGAGTCCGCCCCTGGACTGGACGCAGTGATCGACCTGGCCGGACGGCCGCTGCTCGGCCCGCAGCCCGGCAGCGCCCCTGTCGCCGCCGAGCACATCGCATGGCACACCTCGCAGGTCTTCCGCGGTGAGCCGCGCGCGGCGGCCGTGGCGAACTGGCGGCAACCGCGCGCAGGCACCCATGCGGGTCCCGGGGGACCCGCATGGTGCTTCCTGCGCTGCGTTGCGTAGGCGTGGTGGGGACGGGCGCCGGGGCCGCGTCGCGCCCGGCGATCGCGGGTGCGGGTCACCAGCCGGGGTAGCGGTCCCACCAGTGCGCGTCCCACCCCGAGCTGTACTCGCTCCCACTGGGTGCGTCGGTGAGCTGGGTGACCAGGTCGCGGGCCAAGGTGTCGAGGGCCCAGGCCAGTTCGTGGCGGCTGACCAGGTCCACCGGCAGGGCGTCGGCACCGTGCACCGCGCCCAGCAGCGCACCGGCCACACAGGCCACCGAGTCGCCGTCCGGCGCCCCGGCCGCGAAGCGCAGTGCGTCGGTCAACTGGCCCCGTTCGGGGAAGGAGGCGGCGACGTACACGCCGCCGAGCAGAGCCGAGGGTGCGGTGGCGTCCGGCGCGAGCCTCGCCAGTCGCGTGGCGACGCCCCCGCGCTCGTAGCCCACCTGGAGTGCCACGTCGAGGCCGTCGAGCGCCCTGCCGGCCGCACGAAGTTTCCGCAGCCCCTCTTGCAGCGCCTGCCGCACGTTCGGGCCGGTCAGGCAGTGACCGACCAGGACCGCCGCGTGGGCTGCCGCGGCGTGCGCCTGCGGATCGCCGTGGGTGAGGGCGGCGATCTCGCGGGCCCACTGCGCCGCCTGCTCGTAGCCGTGCGCGGCTCCGATCACCGCGACCGGGAGGGTGCGGGTGAGCGCGTGGCAGCCACGGCTGGACGTCGTCGGCTCCTCGGCGGTGCCCATCTCGGCCTGGGCCAGTGCGGCCACGGTCGCCGGTGCCGAGCCGCGCCGTTCGGCCAGGACGGGCACCTGCGCGAGCCAGCCATCGGGCCACGCCTCGCCGCCGGAACCCCAGCGGCGGGCCTCCAGACCCTGCAGCGCGGCCCAGCGGCAGTACGCGTGCCACACCACCGACGGCGGATGGCAAATGCCCTTGTGGGCGCCGCGGACCAGAGCGCGGATCGTACCCTCGGCGGTGAAGCAGGCCAGTTGGGTGCTGACCCCAACCCGCAGCGGACCCTCGGCCGGCAGCCTGCCATGGTCGCGGCCCAGGGTGTCGCCCATCGCCAGACCGAGCAGCAGCCCGCGAACCCGGGACAGGGACGTCTTCTCCTTCAGGAACTGCCCAGTCTTTTCGCCGGTGTCAGCGTTCACGTCGAGCGCCTCCTGCTCGACGGTGCTGCTGTGCCGGACCGCACTGCGTTCGGCCTGGGTCCCGCCGCCGGCGGAGGTCAGCGCGAACACCGCGGCCGCGAGCTCGGGGTGCGCCTCGAGGTGCCAGCCGCCGGTCAGGGCGCGGCGCAGGTCGCCCAGCGCGCTCTTCGCGTCGATGCCCTTGGCCACGTGGCTGTAGACGGCGGCGACGGCCGGGGTGCGGCTCTGCCCGGCGAGGCAGTGGAGCAGCACCCGCTTGCCCTCCTGCCGCAGCCGCAGCACCTGGCGGGCGGCCTGGTCCACCGCGTAGTGGAGGTTGGCGTTCGCTCCCTCGCTGTCCACCAGCCAGACACGGATGTGCTCGACGTCGGCGCCCGGCCGGATCGGGGCCGTGCCGACGCGGCACAGCGAGACAACGGCGTCGACGGGGACCGGTTCCGCGCCCTGAGCCAGGGCCAGGTTGCCCAGGATCACCGCCGCGTCGTGCGGGTGCGCGACGGCGAAGCTCTCGTGCCCGCCGGTCGGCAGGCTCGACGCGGAGGGCCACCCGACGCTGTCGTCACTCCCGCCCCGGGCGGTGAGCACGGCCAGCCTCACCAGGTCGGCCGCGTTCAGGTCAGGCCAGCCGTTGACGGCCCGCTGCCACTCCAGCGGGATGCCGGAGCAGCCCCAGCGCGCGCCGAGCAGGGCGCCCGCGATGGCCGCGACGGTGTCGGTGTCCGTACCGGCCCGCACCGCCGCCTCGAGGGCCGACTGAAAGTGCTGGGCGGGGAAGCTGCGGTCGGCGGGGCTCAGCCGCGGCACAGCGGTCCGCGTGATCGCCGACCAGGCCGCCTGGAAGGCGTGGACGACCCAGCCGTTGTTGGTGAAGTGGTGCGGCGGGTGCGCCTCCGCCTCGTCCAGCCGCTGCGCCCACGTCTCACGGCGTTCGGGCGGGAGCAGTTCCAGCCCTTCCCGTACGCCGTCGAAGGTTCCGTGCAGCACCGCGGTGCGTACGCCGGAACACCACAGCACGCAGGCGTCCGCGCAGTCGGGGTCGGGGTGGGTGAGCGCGCTGACGGCGGTGGCGGCCTCGGCCATCGCGACGGGATCACCGAGGTGCGCGAGGGCGACGACGGCGGTCCGCATCAATGAGCCGTTCCCGGCGGCACGGGGGTTGCCGGCGGTGTACGCGCGGGCGGCCTCCCGCATCGCCGTGCCCGCGGAGTCGGCTGCGTTGCCCGCGGCGGTCAGGATCGTACGGGTCTGGTTGCCGACGTCGCTGGCACCGCCGCGCAGCCACCCCAGGAAGTTGGCGGCGATCGCGTCGAGTGCCTCAGGGCTGCGCAGATCCGCTCCGGTCGCCGCCACCTCGGCGATGCAGACCTGCATCTGGGTGTCGTCGGAGTACTCGCCGGGCTTGTACGGCCCCAGGCCGCCGCCGATCATCTCCGGCTGCTGATCCGCGCCCAGCCTCGCCTTGAACTCGTAGGGTACGCCCAGCGCGTCGCCCACGGCCGCGCCGAGCAGCACGCCGGCAGCCCGGTCGGCGGCCCGTGCGTCCAGTTCGGGGTTGGGTATGGGCGTGCGGGTCATGGCGTCCTCCACGTGGTCCGGCGGCGCGCGTGACGGGCCGGACAGTAGATGCAGGGGCGGGCGTTGTCCTGACCGGATGCGGTCGTCGCGGACGGCGCCAGAGGCGACCGGCAGGGATCTCCGGCGTGATGCGGTGTCAGCTTCACACGGCGGCCCGCTTATCGTCAATAGGACGTTAAGAGGTGATCCGTCGATCGGATGTGTATGTGTGGATCGGTGGCAAGCCCGGCGTCGGCATGGCTGTCGGCGCAGGGCTGAACTACATGCTTGCCGAGCAGGTGACCGCCTCACCCCTCACGCGCCGTTCTGGTGCGACCAAGGAGCGGTACGCCGTCCACCTGCGCCCCGAGGACGTGCACGCCGCGCTGCCGCTCGACGTGCGGCCCGCCGAGGCGGAGACAGTGGCCAAGGCCCTGGGCAGCCTCAGTCAGCCGGAGTGGGGCAACCTGCGGGCCGACCCCGACACCGCGCGGGTCACCGCCGTCGAGGACTTCTACCGCAAGCGGTACGTCTACCAGCTCACCCAGGCCGGCGAGGCTGCCGAGGAGGCGCTCGCCGCCTACGACGACGCGCTCGGCCGGCGCGGCTCACTGCAGGCCGTCGCCCTGCACGACATCGTCACCCAGCTGCGCGCCCTGCTCGTGCTCGCCGCGGAGGACGAGCCGGACCCCGCCAAAACCCACCTCACCCTGGACGGACTGGCCAGCCGCTTCGCCGCCCTCGCCGACAACGCCCGCGCCTTCATGGGGTCGCTGCAGCGCACCATCGACCTGCACGACGTCTCCGAGGAAGCCTTCCTCGCCTACAAGGACCAGCTCATCGGTTACCTGGAGCGGTTCATCCAGGACCTGATCACCCTCGGCGGCCGCATCGCCGCGCTCATCGGCGAACTCGACGACCGCATCGAACCGCTGCTGCGCGTCGCCGCCGCCCGCGAGGCCGCCGACGCCGCCCCCGAGGCCGCCGGCAGCGCCCAGCGCGAGGCCCATGAGCGCTGGGCGGCACGCTGGGCGGGGCTCGGCGACTGGTTCATCAGCCGCGACGGACGCGAGTCGCAGGCCCGGCTGCTGCGCGGCCGGGCGCTCGGCGCGATCCCGCAGCTGCTGGCCGTCGTAAGGGCCCTGAACGAGCGGCGCGCCGGACGCTCGGACCGCTCCGCCGACTTCCGCACCCTCGCCCGCTGGTTCGCGCAGGCCCCCGACGACGACGCCCGGCACCGGCTGTGGCGTGCCGCCTTCGGCCTCTATCCCGCCCGCCACCTCAGCGTCGACGCCGACACCCTCGCCGCCCGCACCGCGCACCCGCTGCCCGCCGCCACGCCCTGGGCCGCGGCCGAGCCGCTGCGCATCAGCCCCCAGCTGCGCCGCACCGGCAGCTACGACAGACGCGGCAAACCCCGCAGGGTCGAGGACCGCTCCGCGGCGCGCGCCAGGCTGGCGGAGCTCGCCGCCAAGCAGGCCGCCGAGACCGCCGCTGCCCGCGCCCGCCTGACCACCGACGGCACCACCCGGCTCTCCGCGCTCGGCGAACTCGACCCGCTCGCCTTCTCCCTCTTCCTCCATCTGCTCGGCGACGCCCTCGCCACCTGGCGGCCGGGCCTGGAGCACACCGTCGCCACCAGCAACGACGGCTCCATGGAGATCCGCCTCACCGCGCTTCGCGACGGGACGACGGCCGAGATCCACACCCCCGGAGGGGTCTTCCGGGGGCCGGACCATCTCGTCGAGATCGTCGACCTCACCCAGGAGATCCCGTGAGCACCCCCCTCGCCGAGGTCCTCGACGGGCAGCGGGCCGCCGACCAGCGCAAGGCCGCCCGCGCCCTGCTGGCCCACCCGCTGCTGCTCGCCCGGGGCCCGTATGCCGACGCCTTCCGGCTGGTCCGGCAGAACGCCTCCGAGCTGCGCGAATGGTTCGAGCGCAACACCGGTTGGTCCCTCGTCGTCGACGCGGACGCCGCCCGCCTGCGCAAGACCCCCGGCGTCCTGACCGACCCCACCCACCCCGCCCGCGAGGCCAACCGCACCGCCGCCCCCTTCACCCGCCGCCGCTACGTCCTGCTGTGCCTGGCCCTGGCGGCGCTGGAGCGCGGGGAGGCGCAGATCGCGCTCGGCCGCCTGGCCGAACAGGTCGTCCTGGACGCCGCCGACCCGCAACTGGTCGCCGCCGGGATCGCGTTCACCCTCGACCGGCGCGACGAACGCCTCGACCTCGCCGCCGTCGTCCGCCTGCTGCTCGCCCTCGGGGTGCTGCGCCGGGTCGCCGGCGACGAGGACGCGTACGTCAGCGGGGCCGGAGACGCGCTGTACGACGTCGAGCGGCGGGTGCTGGCCGGACTGCTCGCCACCCGCCACGGCCCCTCCCTCATCCAGGTCGGCGGCTTCGAGGAGCGCCTAGCCGCGCTGACCGCCGAGACCGCCCTCGACAGCGAGGAACTGCGCTTCCGCGCCCTGCGGCAGAGCCTGACCCGGCGCCTGCTGGACGACCCGGTCCTCTACTACGACACCCTGACCGACGCCGAACTCGGCTACCTCACCCGCCAGCGCGGCTTCCTCACCGCCCGCATCACCGAGCTCACCGGGCTCGTGCCCGAGGTCCGCGCCGAGGGGATCGCCATGGTCGACCCGGACGACGACCTCACCGACGTCCGCATGCCCGAACAGGGCACCCACGGCCATGTCACCCTCCTGCTCGCCGAGTATCTCGCCACGCGCCAGGGACTGGTCGGCACCGAGGAGCTGCGCCGACGGGTGCGCGAACTCGCCACCGAACACGGCGGGTTCTGGTCGAAGGCGGCCCGCGAGCCGGGGTCGGAGGGTGAACTCGTCGAGCAGGCCGTCGCCAAACTCACCGCCCTCTCCCTCGCCGTCCGCACCCCCGACGGGGTCGCGCCCCGCCCCGCCCTCGCCCGCTACGCCGTGGGCGAGACCGTCGTACGCGTCACGGGAACGACGCGCGGCACAGACAGAACAGAACCGGCACACGCCGACGACACAGCGAAGACCACCGCCCAGCCGAGGACCCCGCAGCGATGACCACGCTCCCCGCCCCACGCCACCCCTCGACGGCCCCCGCCCCCGGGGCCTCGCTGCCCCGCCCCGGCCGCTCCCGCTGGCAGCCGCTGCGCATCGGCCTGGTCGACCTCTTCCTCTACGACTGCGA
Source organism: Streptomyces sp. ME19-03-3 (assembly GCA_033793685.1). GTDB lineage: Bacteria > Actinomycetota > Actinomycetes > Streptomycetales > Streptomycetaceae > Actinacidiphila. The sequence goes on from JARAXD010000022.1 coordinate 43,890, forward strand.
GGAGTTCCACTTCAAGGACGGCCGCCTGCTGCTGCGCGGCAACAACGGCACCGGCAAGTCCAAGGTCCTCGCCCTCACCCTGCCCTTCCTCCTCGACGGCGACCTGTCCGCCCGGCGGGTCGAACCCGACGCCGACCCCGGCAAACGCATGGAGTGGAACCTGCTGCTCGGCGGCGAGCACCCGCACCCCGAGCGCCTCGGCTACACCTGGATCGAGTTCGGCCGCCGCGACGAGACCACCGGCGAGGAGCACTACCGCACCCTCGCCTGCGGCCTGAAAGCCGTCTCCGGACGCGGCGTCGTCCGCCACTGGTACCTGGTCACCGACCAGCGCGTCGGCGAGGACCTGAGCTTCCTGGACGCCACGCGCACCCCACTGTCCCGCGACCGGATCGCCGAGGCCGTCGCCGGGCACGGCATGGTCTACGACCAGGCGGCGGCGTACCGCAGAGCCGTGGACGAGGCCCTGTTCGGGCTCGGCGAGCAGCGTTACGCCGCCCTCGTGGACCTGCTCATCCAGCTGCGCCAGCCCCAGCTGTCCAAGCGGCCCAACGAGGCCGCGCTGTCCAGGGCGCTCACCGAGGCGCTGCCTCCGGTGGACCAGGCCGTCATCGCGGACGTGGCCGAGGCCTTCCGCTCCCTGGACGAGGAGAAGGAGGAACTGCGCGCCGCCGCCGAGGCCGAGAAGGCGGCGTCCGCCTTCCTCGACCACTACCGCCGCTACGCGCGCACCGCCTCCCGCCGCCGCGCCCGGCTGCCGCGCACCGAGCATGCCAAGTACGAGGCGCTGCAACGGGACCTGGCCGACGCACGAGCCGAGCAGGCGGCCGCCGCGGCGGACCGCGGCGCGGCCGAGGAGCGGCTCACCCACCTCGCGGACGCCGAGGCACGGCTCAAGGCGCAGGACGCGGCCCTGCGCGAGGGCCCCGAGATGCGCAGCGCCCGCGAACTCGAGCAGGCCGCCGGGCACGCCGAGCGCACCGCCGCCGCCCGCGAACGCGCCGACGGCGACCGGCGGCAGGCCGAGCAGGTGCACGCGCGCGCCCTGGCGCGGCTGTCCGCCGCGCAGAACCGGCTCACGGCCGCGGACGACCGGGCAGCGAGGGCGCTGGACCGGGTCCGCGAGGCCGCCGCCGCAGCCCGGGTCCCCCTTCCCGAGGAGGGGGAGCCCACCCGCGACGCCGTCGAGGCGGCCGCGGATCGCCGCCGGCGCGGTCTCGACCATGTGCACGCCCTCGCCGACACGGCCGACCGCGCCGCCGCCGAGCACCAGGCCGCGGCCCGCCGGCTCGACGAGGCCGAGGCCGACCTCGGCCACGCGCAAGGAGAGCGCGAGGACGCCCAGGCGGCCGTGCGGGCGGAGGCACGGCGCCTGCTGGACGCCGTCCGTGAACGTGCCGCCGACTGGACGGAGCTGGCCTACCCTGACCCGACCGGACTGCTGGACGAGCTTCAGGAGTGGACCGGGCGGCTGACCGGTCCTTACCTGGCGCGGGACACGGCGGCCCGCGCCCATCGCGTACGGTCCGGCGCACTCGCCGCCCAGGCCGCTGAGGCGGCCCAACGCCACAGCGCGCTGACGCTGCGCCGTCAGGAGGCCGAACGGGAGGTCGCCGCCCTGGAGTCCGGCGGCCAGCGAGGACCGCAGGCGCCGCACACGCGCACCCCCGGCGTACGCGAGGGGAGCACCGGCGCGCCGCTGTGGCGGCTCGTCGACTTCCGTGACGGGCTGGGAGAGGCGGAGCGCGCCGGGATCGAGGCGGCGCTGGAGGCCTCCGGCCTCCTGGACGCCTGGGTGCGGCCCGACGGTTCGGCGCGCGGCGCCGACGGCCACGACATCCTGCTCGACCCGCGCGGCGGCCCCGTTCACGGACCCAGCCTCGCCGACGTGCTGCGCCCGGCCGTGGACGGCGGTGACGCGGGCGCCGCCGCCGTGGGGGAGGCGACGGTGGCCCGGCTCCTGACGGCTGTCGGATACGGGCCCGCCGGCCCGGCACCGGACACGCCGGGCACGGACACCTGGATCCACGCCGACGGCCGCTTTCGGGTCGGCGCGCTCACCGGCCGCTGGGTGAAACCCGCCGCGCAGTACATCGGCGAAGGGGCCCGCGAGCAGGCCCGGCGGGCCAGGATTACCGAGCTCCGCGCGGAGCTGGCCGGGCTCGGCGCGCAGGCGGCGGCAGTCGCCGCCGAGGCCGAGTCCCTGGCGGCGCGCCGCCGCACCCTGGACGCCGAACTCGACTCCGTACCCGACGACGACGCGCTGCGGCAGGCGCACGCCCGGTTGTCCGCCACCGCCCAGCAGGCTGCCAGGGCCGCTGCGCGCAGGGACGACAGGGCCGCCGAGGCCGCCGAGGCCGCCGGGAGCGCCGAGCGCGCGGCCGGCGAACTCACCGGCGTCGCCGCCGATCTGGGGCTGCCCGCCGACCGCCCGGGCCTCGACGCCGTACGCCGTGCCCTGGCCGACCTCGACACCGCCCTGGCCGCCCTGTGGCCCGCCCTGCGCGAACGTGCCGAGGCCGCCACCGCCGTCGGAGCCGAACGCGACGACGCCGGTCAGGCGGGGGAGCGAGCCGCGGAACTGGCCCTGCGCGCCGAGGAGGCCGCGCGTGAGGCCGCGGCCGCCGACGAACGCCACACCACCCTGCGCTCCACCGTCGGCGCCGCCGTAGCGGAACTCGAACGCCGCCTCGCCGACACGGCCGCCGCCCTGCGGGAGAACGCCACCGGGCAGAAGCAGACCCGGCACGCCCACACCGCCGCCGTCGAACGCGCCGGCCGGGCCGCGGGGCGCATCGAGCAGCTCGAACGGGACATCGCCGGGGCGGTGGCCGCCCGCGCCGAGGCCATCGCCGCACTCCAGCGCTTCGCCGGAACCGGACTGCTCACCGTGGCGCTGCCCGGCACCGACGTCCCCGATCCCGACGCCGGACCGTGGAGCGCCACCGCCGCCATCGGCCTCGCCCGCGCCGTCGAAGCCGGGCTCGGCGCGACCGACGACTCCGAGGCCGCCTGGGAACGCGTCCAGAAGCGGCTCGGAGAGGAACTGAAGACCCTTCAGGACGCCCTGTCCCGGCACGGGCACTCGGCCGCCGTGCGCATGGTGGAGGAGGGCATGGTCGTCGACATCGTCTACCAGGGCCGTGCCCGCGCCGTGCCCGAACTGGCCGCGGCCCTCGCCGCCGAGGTCGGCGAACTGACCCGCATCCTGTCCGCCCACGAACGGGAGATCCTGGAGACCCACCTCGTCACCGAGGTCGCCGGAACCCTCCAGGAACTGATCGGCACGGCCGAACGCCAGGTCGCCGCCATGAACGACGAGCTGGAGCAGCGACCGACCTCCACCGGGATGAAACTGCGCCTGGTGTGGCGCCCCTCCCGCAAGGCCCCGGCCGGGCTGGCCGAGGCGCGCGCCCGGCTCCGCCAGTCCGCGGACGCGTGGACTCCGCAGGACCGGGCCGCGGTCGGCGAGTTCCTCCAGGCGCGCATCGCCGCACGGCAGAGCGAGGACGCCTCCGGCAGCTGGCTGGAGCACCTGACCGCCGCCCTCGACTACCGCGCCTGGCACGAGTTCGGCATCGAACGCCACCAGCACGGCCGGTGGGTGCCGGCCACCGGCCCCGCCTCCGGCGGCGAGCGCGTCCTCGCCGTCAGCGTGCCGCTGTTCGCCGCGGCCTCCTCCCACTACGCCACCGCCGGCAACCCCCACGCGCCGCGCCTGGTCACCCTCGACGAGGCGTTCGCGGGCGTCGACGACGACTCCCGCGCCAAGTGCCTCGGGCTGCTGCACGCCTTCGACCTGGACGTGGTGATGACCAGCGAACGCGAATGGGCCTGCTACCCGCAGGTGCCCGGGGTCGCCATCGCCCAGCTCTCCCGGATCGACGAGGTCGCCGCGGTGCTGGTCACGCGCTGGGAGTGGGACGGCGCCACCCGGACCCGGGGCCAGGAACCCGGGTCCGCTGCCGGGCCGCAGGGAGCCGAGCCCGTGGAACCGGCCGCGGCGCGGACGGAGGGCCGGTGGCCGTGACCCGGCAACCGGGCGGCGAGTTGCCGCAGCCGACGCCAGGCACGCGCCGCCCGTCCGGCCCCGCGGTGGACGCCCTCCACGCGGGGGTGGGCCCTCCGGCGCCGGATCCGCGTGCGCCCGCCGCCGCGCCCGCTGTGACCGCCACCCCGCCGGTGCCCTGCGAGGCGTCGGCCGGGGCTTCGGCGGGACCGGTGGCGGCCCCGGAGGGGGCGGCCCTCGTGGTGCCGGGTGTGCCGCGCAGCTCACCGCCTGCGCTCATGGGCGGGCTGCCACAGCCGGACCCTGGGCCGACCGGTGCGCGGACGGCCGATCCGGCGCCCGTCGACACGGCGCGCCTGCGACGCCTGCTCGGCGGGCCCGACCTCGGCTGGCTCGTTGAACGGGTCCGCCGACGGATGGAACGCGAGGAACCCCTCACGGGCGCGGTGTCCCTGCGTGCTCCTACCGAGGCCCAGCGCCGGGCCGCCGAGCGCCTGCTGGGTCGGCCGCCCGGTGGCGGCGGTTCCCTGACCGTCCGGCTGGAGGCCGTGGACGAGGTGCTGCGCCGCTCGGCGGTCAGCCCTGACGGCATCGCCGCCGCTGTCGTCGCCCTCACCGGACCCGTTGTCCCCGCCCGGCAGACCCGTGCCGAGGAGGACCGCGCTTGGCGTGTCGCCTACGGGCCCCTGGATCAGCTGCCCGCACTGGCCGCCTGGGCGGAGCGGCTGCAGGCGGACGGGGTGGTGCGCCGCCTCGCCCGCACGCCGCGGGCCGCCCACGAGTTGCTGGCGAGCACCGCTCGAGCGCTGCGTGAACTGCCCGCCGACCCCGCCGTCTTGCTGCCCGCCTTCGCGGCCAGCGTCCTCGGTTCGGCGCACGCGCTCGACGACGGCACGCCGCTGGCGACCCTCACCCTGTCCGGCATCCGCGCGCTCACCGGCTTCCCCGAAGGCTCCGGGACGGGGTGGCGGCGTGAGGCGTGGGCCTCGGCCGGACTGCTGCGCGACGAGCTGTCCTCCACCGTCCTCACCCTCGGGCTGCGCGGCACCCCTGCTCTGGACTGGCTGACCACGAACGGCGAGCCCGCCGTACTGACGCTCCGTCAACTCGGGTCGGGCGCTGTGCCGCTCGCGCCGGGGGGCACGGTGCGTGTCTGCGAGAACCCCGCGGTCGTGGCGGCCGCCGCCGACGCGCACGGCGCGCACTGCCCACCCCTGGTGTGCCTCCAGGGCCAGCCCTCCGCCGCCGCCCTCACGCTTCTGCGCCGGATGGCGGACCACGGTGCGAGCCTGCACTACCACGGTGACTTCGACTGGGGCGGCCTGCGCATCGCCGCCGCCTTGCTCGCCCGTGTGCCCTGGACCCCCTGGCGCTACACGGCCGCCGACTACCGCGCTGCCGCCAGGGACAGCGCGCTGCCCCTGACCGGCCTCCCCGCGTCCTCCCCGTGGGACCCGCCACTCGCCGAAGCCCTGGCCGGTCACGGGGTCCGCGTGGAGGAGGAAATGGTGCTGGACACCCTGCTCGCCGACCTCGCGCCCGAGTCGTAGAAACGGCCCGGCACGCGCTGATTCCGGTGGAGGCCCTCGCCGACCGCCGGGACCGGCATCCACTGGCCGCGGCGACCTCCCGACGCACTGCGCCGATCGCGTACGCGTTCACCCGCCCCCGGCGCGGCCACCGCGGTCTCCCCGCCGGCCGGCGTGCGCGGTCCGAGTCGGGGTCGGGTTTCAGGAGGCTTTTCATCCGTCATCGGATCCGATGGGATGCGCGGCGCCGCGGGGCCCCGGAAAGTCCGGGTTCATCAGACGCCCGCCGTTCCGCTCTTCATCCCTTCGTTCGCCGACACCGGCCTTCAAGGGATGGAACACGCGTCGGGGCCGGCGTCGCCGTCAGGGCACGCGATCTTCGAACGACGGTGGCGGGTTCTGCGGCGCTGTTAGCCTGCGCTCCATGATCAAGGGCGGTCTGGCAGGTCGAATAGGCCGGATGGCGGGGGACAGCGGGCCGGAGCGCGTGCTGGTCGCCGCCAGTTTCGTCAACCGGGTCGGCAACGGTCTGTTCAACGCGGCGTCGGCGCTCTATTTCACCTTGGTCGTGGGCCTGCCTGCGGTGCGGGTCGGCGCCGCGCTCACCATCGCCGGAGTGATCGGCTTGTGCGCGGGGATACCTGGGGGTCATCTCGCTGACCGGCGCGGCGCACGCGTGATCATGATGCTGGCCCTGGCGGTCCAGGCGGTGTCGATGGCGGCCCTCGTCCTCGTCGAGAGCTGGGCCGCGCTCACGATCATCGCGACGGTCGACCAGGTCGCCGCGGCGGTCGGCGGGGCGGCGTGGGGGGCTCTGGTGGCCCGGGTCGGGGGTGAGCGACCGGCCATGTTCCGTGCGAAGCTGCGCACCTTCGTCAACCTGGGCGTCGTCCTGGGAACGGTGGGTGCCGGGCTGGCGCTGGCCGCGGACAGCCGCGGCGCCTATATCACGCTGATTCTCGGCAACGCGGCGAGCTTCGCCCTGTGCGCGATGCTGTTGCTCCTGCTACCCCGCTACCCGGTACCCGCCCCACCGCCGCGGCAGCGCCGTTGGCTCGCTTTCGCGGACCGTCCGTTCCTGACCTTCACCGCCCTCTACGGGGCCATGGGACTGCAGTACCCGGTGGTCTCCCTGCTCCTGCCGATCTGGATCTCCGAGCACACCGAAGCGCCGCGCTGGACGGTGGCCGCGCTGTTCGCAGTCAATTCCGCCTTCTGCGTACTGACGCAGACCAGGATCGGCTCCCGTATCGAGACCCCGTACGACGGCGGCAGGGCGTTTCGCACCGCGGGGCTACTCTTCCTCGTCAGCTGTCCGATGATGGAGCTGGCGGCGTACGCCCCTGTCTGGGCGGCAGCGGGACTGGTCCTGGCAGCGATCTTCATCCACAGCCTGGGAGAAGTCTGGGAGTCCTCGGCGGGCTTCGCTCTGGGGTTCGGTCTTGCCCCCGACCATGCCCAGGGTCAATACCAAGGTGTCCTCGGCCTCGGCTTCAGCACGGGCCAAGCTCTTGCCCCGGCCATCCTCACCACGGTGGTACTCGGCCTCGGCACGCCGGGCTGGCTTCTGTTGGCGTTGTTCTTCGCGGCGCTGGGTGCTGCCGGCCCACCTCTTGCCCGCTGGGGTGTACGGACGCGGCCGCAGCCGGGTGTTGCCGTGGAAGTGACGGGATGACCAGGGAGTAGCCGCCAGGAGCCTTGTCGTACGCCTCGGGCTGGATGCCGAGTTCGTGGGAGGAGTACTCGCCGAAGCGGCGGATGTGCTCAGTCAGCTACGACGAGTTGCGGACCAGGTCCTCGCAGGCGATGACGTGGCCTTCCTCCTGGAGGTGGCGAACGATCTCGGCGACGCCGGCGACGCAGTCGTACGGCCGCATCGCACGGACGTCCGGCGCGGTGGCGACCTCGCGCAGCGGCACCGCGTCCAGGCCGCGGCCGGCGCCGGTGGTCTGCGGCCGGGCCGAGGATGGAGAATGGCCGGGCCGCTCCGGGCCGTCGTCCCGAGGTCGAAGCGGGGACAGCGATCGTGTTCGACGAGAGGCCCGGCGACATGGGTGCACCACCACTGCTCGAGCTCAGCGGCGTCAGCCGGGTCTACGGCAGGCGCACGGCGCTGGCCACCATGAACCTGCGAGTCCGGTCCGGGAAGTGCGTGGCGCTGCTCGGCCACAACGGCTCGGGCAAGTCGACACTGCTGCGCATAGCGGCCGGTCGGGACAGGCCTAGCACCGGCACGGTGACGTTCGACGGCAAGCCGATGAACGAGAACGACCCGGCGGTCCGGGCCCGGGTGGCGGTGGTCGGCGACACCGCGGCCTGTTACCCCGACCTGACCGTGCGCGAGCACCTGCAGCTGGTGGCGGTGGCCCACGGGGTGGAGGACGCCGGCGACTGGATCGGCCACGTACTGGCCGAGCGGATGCTGACCGACCACGCCGACGCGCTGCCCGGGGCACTGTCCTCCGGGCAGCTCCAGTCTCTGCTGCTGGCCTCCGCGATGGTCAGGCCGCGCGACCTGCTGCTCCTGGACGAGCCGGAGCAGCGACTGGACCCGGGCGCGCGGCGGCAGCTGGCGGACCTGATCACCAAGGAGACCGCGGCCGGCGTCGGAGTGCTGCTGGTGACACACCACGGGGAACTGGCCCGGGCGGTCGCCGACCGGGTGCTGGTCCTCAGCGACGGCAAGGTGGTGGCCGACGGCCACCCGGACAAGGTGCTCGCCACCGGGACCGACGGACTGACCTGGCTGGCCGAGAGCCCGGAGGGTGCCCGGTGACCACTCTCGCCGAGGAGACCGAGGGGACCGGGGAGCACTCCGCGGCCTGGTCCGACGAGGACGACTGGACGCGGGAGACGCTGCGGCTGGTCCGCGACCTGCGCAGCCCGCACCGCCGCAAGAGGACCGGCCAGATCGCCTACACCCTGTACTGCGTGGCGCTGCTCCTCGCGGTGTGGGGAGCGCTGCCGACCATGGGGCTGTTCCTCGAGAAGTCGATGGGCGCCGACTACTCCGGTCACGGACCGGCGATCCTGGCCGCGCTGCCGGCCGGGTCCTGCGCGCTGGGTCTTGGATGGCTGCTGGTCGCCGCCTGGGACGCCCAGTGGCGCGGTCCGGTGGTGCCGCCGCGGGAGACCGTGGACTGGCTGCTGGCCCAGCCGGTGCACGTGGCCAGGGTGCTGCGGCCGTGGTTCTGGGGGGCGGCGGCGATCTCCGGCGGAGCCGGGCTGCTGGTCTCGGCGATCGGCATGGTCGCGCTGGGCCTGACGGTCGGCGTGGGGCTGCCGGCCGCGTTCGGGTGGTGTCTGCTGGGCGGCAGCGGTCTGCCGCTGCTGGCGACCGCGCTGGCCACCGCGGTGGAAGGCAGCGAGCGGGTGGCGCGCTGGGCCCGGCTGGCCACTCCGTACGTCGGCATGGCGGTGCTGGCGCTGGTGGCGCAGACCGTGATGGCGGTCGGCGGCGACCGGCTGCCGGCACTGGAACGGGTGGAGCTGTGGTCCGGGCCCTGGGGCTGGGCCGGGCTGGCGGCGCTGGCCCCCACGCCGGCCGCGCTGCCGGGCGGCCCGGCCGCCGGCGTCCTGCTGGCGGTGGTGGTGGCCGGCGCGTTGGCCGCGGCACACCGCTTCACCGGGTCGCTGGCGCTGTCCGCGGTACGGCGGCGTTCGCGGACCGCGACCGGGGTGATGGCCGCGCTGCGCACGGTGGAGTTCCGTACCGCGCGGCAGGCGGTGGCCGGGGTCACCGGCGGCGCCCGGTCGGCGCGATGGAGGGTGCCGGCGCCCCGCCGGCCGGAACTGGCGGTGCCGTGGCGGGACACCCTGGCGCTGCTGCGGACTCCGGGCCGGCTGGGCCGGGCAGTGGTGCTGGGCGTGCCGGCGGTGCTGGGCGCGGTGCTGGCGGCTTCGGCGCACGGCTGGCCGGGCGTGGCGGCGGCACTGGCCTCACTGGTCTTCGGCTACTGGTCGCTGACCCAGCTGATGGAGCCGGCCCGGGTGGAGACCGACGACACCCGGCGCGGGTCGTGGGCGCCCTATCCGTACCGGGGCTTGATGCTGCGGCACACGGCGGTGCCCCTGGTGCTGGGGCTGGTGGGCGCGCTGGTGGCGGCGGGGGTGCTGGCCGGGGAAGGCTCGGGGGCTCGCGCGCTGCTGGTACCGGTCCTGGTGCCGCCGCTGGTGGGTGCTTCGCTGGTCAACGCATGCCGGGGGGCGACCAAGCATCATCTTCTGATGTCGTCGGCTCAGTCTCCCACCGGCAGTATGGGCCCGGTGCTGTTCCTGGGCTGGTACGGCGCCGGGGCGCTGGCGGCGGTGGTCACGCTGGTCGTCCCGTTCCTGACGGCGCTGCATTCCGGCTCGGCCGCTTCGCTCGTCACCGCTGTCGCGGCGAGCGCCATGGTGACGGTGATCATGGTGCGCTGGGCGGTCACGCGGATCGGGAACCTGACGGCTCCCTTGGCGGACTGACAGGGGTGCCGGGGGCCTGCGCCGCTCGACCCCTCGCGTGGGGTGGTTCTCCTGGGGCTCGACGTGCGGCAGGTTCACGCGGCGCGGGCGCGGGCGCGGGCGCGGGCGGGGCCAGGGTCGGGTTGCGTGAGCGCGCTGACAGCGATGGCGGTCCCTGACGAGAGGCCGAGGCCGACCGCACCGCCGTCCTCGGCCACGGGGAATCCACCCCCTGGCCGGGGCGGATGTCCGCAGGTGACGCGCGCCGCGGCCCGCTCGCGGGACGCCCGGGCAGTCCGGCCCGGCAGCCCGCGCTCACCTGCGGTGCGGCAGGGTCCAGTGGTGCGGCGCGATCAGCCGGCGGACGCTGTCCGGGCCCCAGGAGCCCGGGGCGTACGGCTCGACCGGCGGCGGGTTCTCCAGCAGCGGGGTGGACGCCTCCCACAGGCGCTCGATGCCGTCGGAGCGGGTGAACAGCGACTGGTCGCCCAGCATCGCGTCCAGCAGCAGGCGTTCGTAGCCCTCGAGCGCGTGCATCGTGTTGAAGGAGTCGGCGTAGCCGAACACCATCTCCGCCGTGCTCAGTCGCATTGCCGGGCCCGGTTCCTTCACCAGGAAGCAGGCGGTGATCCGGCCCGGGTCGTCGAAGTCGATCACCAGCGTGTTGCTCCGGGCCCCGGCGTGGCCACGCGCCGCCAGCGGGAACATGCGCAGCGCCGGTTCCCGGAAGCCCAGCGTCACGACGTGCCGTGCCTCGCCCATGGACTTGCCCGACCGCAGGTAGAAGGGCACGCCGGCCCAGCGCCAGTTGTCGATTCCCACGCGCAGCGCGACGAAGGTCTCGGTGTCCGACTTCGGGTCCACGCCCGGCTCGGCCCGGTACCCCTCGTACTGCCCGCGCACGACATGGGCCGGGTCCACGGGCTGCAGCGACTCGAAGACCTTCTCCTTCTCGTCCCGCAGGGAGCTCGCCTGCAGCGCTGTGGGCGGCTCCATGGCGATGAATCCCAGGAGCTGGAACAGATGCGTGACGATCATGTCCCGGAACGTGCCGGTGCCCTCGAAGAACTGCGCGCGGCCCTCGATGCCGATGCGCTCCGGCACGTCGATCTGTACATGGCTGATGTGGTCGCGGTTCCAGACCGGCTCGAAGAGGCCGTTGGCGAAACGCAGGGCGAGGATGTTGTCGACCGACTCCTTGCCGAGGAAGTGGTCGATGCGGAACACCCGGGACTCGTCGAAGACGGCGTGGATCGACGCGTTGAGCGCGCGGGCCGAGGCGAGGTCCGTGCCGAAGGGCTTCTCCACGATCACCCGGGCGCCTTCGGCGAGGCCGGTCGCCCCCAGGGTCTCCACCACGGAGGTGAAGGCGCTCGGCGGGACCGCCAGGTGGAACAGGCGCCGGGGCTCTCCCCCGATGGCCTGCTCGGCCTCCCGTACGGCCGCGAGGAGCGGCTCGGCGGCGCCCGGGTCGCACGCCCCGAACGACAGGGTCGCCTCGAACTCCTGCCACGCGCGGCCCTCGGGCTTCGACCGGCCGAACTCCGCGACCGCCTCGCGCGCGTGCTTGCGGAACTCCTCGTCGCTCAGCGCGCTCTGGGCGGGCGCCGAGCCGACGATGCGGTAGCGGGCCGGCAGCAGTCCGGCCTTGGCCAGGTGGAACAGTCCGGGCAGCAGCTTCCGGCGGGCGAGGTCGCCGGTCGCGCCGAACAGCACCACCACGTGGCTGTCGGGCACCGGACCGTGACCGGGGGAGGGGGAGCGGTGGGTCACGGCGCCTTCACCCGGCCTTCTCGGCGTGGCCGCCGAACTCGCCGCGCATCGCCGACAGCACCTTGTCGCCGAACTCGCCGAGACCGCGCGACGCGTACCGCTCGGTGAGCGAGGCGCTGATGACGGGGGCGGGCACGCTCTCGTCGATCGCCGCCTGGACCGTCCAGCGGCCCTCCCCGGAGTCCGAGACCCGGCCGGAGTACTGGGACAGCTGCGGAGAGCGGGCGAGCGCGTCGGCGACGAGGTCGACCAGCCAGGACCCGACCACGGAGCCGCGCCGCCACACCTCGGCGACCTCGGCCACGTCGATCTCGTACTGGTACGCCTCGGGCTCGCGCAGTGGCGCCGTCTCGGCGTCGAGGGCCCTGCGGCCGAGCCCCGCGTCCGCGTGCCGGATGATGCTGAGTCCCTCGGCGATGGCCGCCATCATCCCGTACTCCACCCCGTTGTGGACCATCTTCACGAAGTGGCCGGCGCCGCTCGGCCCGCAGTGCAGATAGCCCTCCGGCGCGGTCCCGTCGGTCCTGGTCCTGCCCGGTGTGGGCTCGGCGTTCCCCCGGCCGGGCGCGATGGTGCGGAAGATCGGGTCCAGCCGCGCCACCGGCTCGTCCTGGCCGCCGATCATCAGGCAGTAGCCGCGTTCGAGCCCCCAGACGCCGCCGGACGTGCCGCAGTCGACGTAGTGGAGCCGGCGCGCGGCGAGCTGCCGGGCCCGGGCGATGTCGTCGCGGTAGTAGGAGTTGCCGCCGTCGACCACGGTGTCGTCGGGCTCCAGCAGGGCGGTGAGTTCGTCGAGCGTCGACTGCACGACCCCGGCCGGGAGCATCAGCCACACGTTCCGGGGCGGTTCCAGCTTCGCCACGAGGTCCTGGAGGGAGCCGGCGGCCGTGGCCCCCTCCTTCTCCAGTTCCAGCACGGCGTCGTGGTTGAGGTCGTGGACGACGCATGGATGGCCGTCGCGCATCAGCCGGCGCACGAGGTTCGCGCCCATACGGCCGAGCCCGATCATGCCGAGCTGCACGGGTGAGTCAGTGGCCATCGTCGGTTTCCCCGTTCTCCGGCGGCCTCGACGGGCCGAAGGGTTGGTGGCGCCTCGCCTCAGGGCGGCTCTCCGGAAATCTACCCATTCGCGACATTCGGTGCGATGAGAGGAACGGCCCCGGTCGACTGGAGTGCGACGGGCCAGAAGGGCCCTGACCTGCGACCTTCCTGCCGGCCCGGGCCTCCGGCCAGGGTGGAGCGCCGCTGCGGCGCTGCGCCGTCCCGGTGACGCGACCGGTTGATCGCGCGTGTTCCGCGGCCCGCGGCCCGCGGTCAGCCCCTGTTCGGTCAGGTGATCCCCGGCGTCGAGGACCCGCCGGACGCTCGGCGCCGGCGCGTCACGGCCGGGTGCGATGGTCGCGCCGGCCCGGGGCCCGCGCGACGTCATCGCGCGATGGCACACTTCCTCCATTCCGCGGCGAGGGCCCGCGGGATCTGGCGGATGCCGCCGCAGCCGCCCGGGCCCGGGGGGAAGCCGTCGGTGGCTATGTAGCTCCAGTCGCTGCCAGAGGTGGCGCGGAAGTACTTCATGGCGCCGCCCTCGTCCTGCAGTCCCACCAGTTCGCCCTCGGACGCGCCCTGGGTGGGCTGGAACCTGGTGGCGGCGTAGCGAGCGGTGCCGCATCGGCCGTAGAAGAACGTGCGCGGTTCCGGCTCGATGTGCGCGAGGCGCCTGAAACCGCGCTGGTACGCCCGCGTCACCGCCGTTTTGACCTCGCCGGTGACGGTCACGTTGCGGCAGCCGGGGACCGAGGCGGGCGTCTGCCGGGTGCTGGGAGGGGCCGCCGCCGCGGTGGAGCGGGAGCGGGACGAGGGCGGCGGTGCGGGGAGCGAGGGGGGCGCGACAGAGCCGGACACCTCCGCGGGCGCGTCCTGAGAGGGAGCAGTGGTCGGGTGGGCGGCGGAGTCGGACCCGGAGGTCTCGGCGCACCCCGTCAGCAACAGGATCCCGCCCAGCAGTGCGGCCGCCATAACGACCGTCTTGGATGTGGACAACTCGGCTCCCCTTCCCGGTTGACGGGCCTCATGTGCACGGCTCCGTCCGGCCACGGCGGTGACGTCTCGTCATCCGCGAGCCCGACGGCACTGACCCCTTCATCCTTGATGACCACGGATCAGCGCGCATGGGTTGCACGGAAGGCGCGAACCGACGATGGCGATGCCGCATCCGCGTACCCCGTGCAGCCATGGGCGGGGATCGGCTGCCACGCCGACGCCAGGAACAACTGGTCGTGCACTGCCGGTGGTTCGGCACACGGTGACCGATGAGTGCCGGTGCCGCCCGAGTGAGGAACCCGTTCACCGCGATCTCGTCACTCAGGCCGCGGCGCGTTCAGCGAGTGGGCGGCGCCGCAAGGCGGTGTCGGTCAGTGATCGCGGAGGGAGGGAGGCGTACGGGTTGTACAGATTCACCCCGGGCGGCACGATCTCGTCGATCCGGTCGAGCGTCGCGTCGTCGAGGGTCAGCGCGGCGCCCTTGAGGAGACCCTCCAGCTGCTCCATGGTCCGCGGCCCGATGATCGCCGATGTGACGGCCGGGTGGGCCACGGTGAAGGCCACGGCGAGCTCCGGAAGGGTGCAGCCGATGCTCGTCGCGAGTTCGATGAGCTGCTCGACGGCGTCGAGCTTGGCGGCGTTCGCCGCAATCGCGGGATCGAAGAGTGCCGGCCGGATCGCGGCACGGCCGGTTTCCAGGTCGATCGGCTGGTCCTTGCGGTGCTTGCCGGTGAGGAACCCGAAGGCGAGCGGGCTCCAGACGAGTGCGCCCATGCCGTGGCGCGCGACGGCGGGCAGGAGCGAGACCTCGATCCCGCGGGCCAGAATCGAGTAGGGCGGCTGGGCGGTGCGGAAGCGCCCGAGGCCGAGCCGCTCTGAGACGTGGTGTGCTTCGACGATCTCATCGGCCGGGAAGTTCGAGCAGCCGAAGGAGCGAATCTTCCCCTGGCGTACGAGGTCGGTGAGCACGGACAGCGTCTCCTCGATGTCCGTGGTGTGGTCGGGGAAGTGGACCTGGTAGAGGTCGATCCAGTCGGTGTTCAGGCGCCTGAGGCTGTCCTCGACCGCCTTGAGTATCCACCGCCGCGAGTTGCCACCGCGGTTACGGCCCTCGCCCATCGAGAAGTGCACCTTGGTGGCGAGCACGATGTCGTCACGGCGCCCCCGCAGCGCCTTCCCCACGATTTCCTCCGACTCGCCCTGTCCATACATGTCGGCGGTGTCGACGAAGTTGATCCCCTGGTCGAGGGCGGCGTGAATGATGCGGACACAGTCGTCGTGGTCGGAGTTGCAGCCATTCTGGAACATCATCGTCCCGAGGCAGTGGACGCTGACCTCGATACCAGTTCTGCCGAGGGTGCGGTAGCGCATGGTGATGCTTCCTTACTGGGTCGATCGATGAGGCGGACCGACAGAGCGTCGATCGCACGAGGCACCCTAGGAACTAGAGTCCCCTCTAGATCAACCCCCGATCATCCCCGGATACCCTGGGGGCATGGTTGCGGTCACAACGACTCTGAGCATCGGAGAGGTCTCCAAGGCCACCGGCTTGAGCGTGCACGCGCTGCGCTTCTACGAGCACGAGGGCCTCTTCGTGAACACCGTGCGACGCGGACCTGGCGGGCGCCGCGTCTACAGCCAGGACGACGTGGCCTGGCTGAACGTCTGCATCATTCTCCGCGCCTCAGGCATGCCCTTGACCGCGCTCCGCCGGTACGCCGACCTCGTCAGAGACGGCGCAGGCAATGAGGAAGAGCGACTCGCGCTCATGCGCGAGCACCAGGAGCGCGTCACCACCGAGATCGGCAGGCTCACTGAGTGCCTGGACCTGATCAGGTTCAAGGTCGGAGTGTATGAGGACCTCGCTGACCAAGGCAGCGCAGCCGCCCACCGATGTCACGCCCCATCCCCTTCGGCTGACGCGTAACGCACGCCACTGCTTCGCCACAAAGCAGTGGTCCGGTAGCCGGCAACGCGCCACGATCGCCCGCCGCAGCTTCGGCGGCAGACCCGCACCTCCACCGCCCGAACAGTGCGCGCAACCGCCAGACCCTGGCCGTCGATCCCCTACCCGACACCGCCTTCGACAGCCTGCCTGCCACCCACTGGCCGTTGTACAGACGTGTCGGTTCAGCCCGTCGAGATGGACGGCCGATGTCGATCGGCCCGTGTCGACCTTCAAGAAACCATCGTTTGCTGGAGATAGCCGGGCGGCCGCCGGAAAGGCCCCAGTGCCTTCAGAAACTCCTCCAGAAACCCGGATGGTTCACCAACCTGCGACCACCGTTTCCGGCAGGAGCACGCCACTTGAGACGCCGGTTCGAACTCCTGGTCGCCGAGTCCGCCGTCCGCACCGAGATCCGCATCGGCTTCGCACGATAGCCGTGCACGAGACACGTCCCATCGGGACTGTCTCTAATCAGGCCACCGGGCGGATGTGATCACCGGTCCTCTGTCGGAGTGCGGCCTCCAGCCGGTCGCGGGCCTCGGTCTGAGCGGCGATCCGTTCGTTGAGGACCGCCAGCCGTTCCAGCGCGACCCGCAGGCCCTTGTCCGCAGGCGGTGCGGCAGCCACATCGCCGTCCAGGCACGGCAGGAACACGCCCACGTCGTCCAGGGTGGGCCCGACGCCCAGCAGGTGGCGGATGTTGCGGACGCGCACCACAGCCTGCTCGTCGTAGATGCGGTAGCCGTTGGGGGCCCGCTCCGGGGAGATCAGTCCGGCCTGCTCGTAGTGCCGCAGTGCACGAGCGGTCGTCCCAGTTGCCCTGGCCAGCTCACCGATCCGCACCCGTCCCACCTCCCGGGCCACTCTTATCACGCCACGACCGCTCCACCGTCGACCGGGAGTACCACTCCGGTGACGAACGACGCGGCCGGTGCGGCAAGCCGGGTGATTGCCCAGGCCACCTCCTCCGGGCGGCTGATCCGGGCCAGCGGGGTGTGCGCCAGCTGCCACTCCCGCACTGCGGCGATCCGCTCCGGCGTCAGGCCCTGGTGCTCGCCGATGTGGGTGTCGATCGCTCCGGGGGCGACCGCCACCACCCGGACCCCGCGGGGTGCCAGCTCGACCGCCCAACTGCGGGTCAGCAGTTCCAAGGCGGTCTTGGTCGCCGCGTAGACCGAGCTGCCGGGCCAAGCCCGCTGCCCCACCGAGGTGCTCACATTGACGATTGCTCCGCCCGACGTCTCCAGGAGCGGCAGCGCAGCCTGCGCCAGCAGGATGGGGGCGACAAGGTTGGTGGCGAGCTGGTCTGTGATCATCCCCGGCGTCAGCGTGCCGAGGGTGCCGCTGCGCACGATGCCGGCGTTGTTGACGAGCACATCCAATCGGCCGTGTGTCTCCAACACGGCCTGGACGATCCGCTCGGGCTCGCCCTCGGCGGTGATGTCGGCGGGCAGCGGCATGATCCGGTCGTGCCCGGCCGCGGTCTCCTTGAGCGGTTCGCCGCGCCGTCCGATCGCGACCACGTGGGCGCCCTCGGCGGCGAAGGCGCGGGCGGTGGCCCGGCCGATGCCGGTGCCGGCCCCGGTGACGCCGACGATCCTGCTGCTCTGCGGTGCGGTGCTGTTCATGCCGGTCATCGTGCAACCCTGCCGCCAGCGGGAAGGTCAACGTCTCGTCGGGAGGGGAGCGTGCGGACCACGGCGTGTGGGGCGGACCCCAGCTCCTTCCGTAGCGCGGTGACCTCGTCGTGTCGGGCCACTTTGCACCGCGGGCCAGAGGTAGGAGACCGGGCCCCCGTGGCGGTCAGGCCTCCAGGCGGACGGGCATCAGGATCGAGAACGTACCGTCGGCGTCAGGCCGGCGGATCGCCAGGGGAGCCGTCGGCGCGCCGAACTCCAGCACCAGCCTGTCCCGCGCTCCGGCGGCGAGGGCCTGGAGGAGGTACGCGCGGTTGACGGCGATGTCGTCCGGTCCCTCCTCACCCTCCGCCCGCACGCCCACCGTACCGTCGGCCGCCACTCCGAGCACGCTGATGCCGGGCGATCCGCCGTCCTGCCCCCGCGCCTCGCCGACGCGCACGGGCCCGCTCTCCAGCGCGGTGCGCAGCGCCGGGACCTCGACCGGGACGCGGCGACCCTCCGGCAGACGCACGAGGCGGCGGTAGTCGGGGAAGCCGTCGCCGAGGCAGCGACCGGCGGCCTGACGGTCGCCTGCCGCCAGCGCGACCCGGTCACCGTCCACGGTGAGTTCGACGGGCGCATCGTCGCCTGTCAGCAGTGCCCGCATGGCGTCCGCCAGCGGCGACGGTACGGCGACCTGCCGACGGGGCCCGTCGTAACCCGTGACAGCGGTCCGCGCCACGGCCATCCTGTACCGGTCGGTGGCGACGGCATGGAGCGTCTCCCCCTCGATGTCGAACAGGACGCCACCGAGCACCGGCAGTTCGGGATCGGTCCCGGCGGCGAAGCGGACCGCGTCCAGTGCTGCTGCCAGGCCCGACGAGGGGCCGGTCATGCGGACGGTGCCGGCGGTGAGGGACGAGGACATGGAATTCTCCTTGCGGTCGAGTAGGGCGCGGATCGCGGAGAACTCGGCGCGGGCGTCGGACAGCCCCTGTTCGAGGCGGCGCAGGTGCGCCTCGAGCAACGTCCGGACGAGCCCGGTGTCGGCACCGGACCAGCCGGCCAGCACCAGGCGGACGTCCGCGAGGGGCATGCCGGTCCGGCGCAGCCGTGCCAGCAACCGCGCCTCGTCGAGCTGCTCGGGGCCGTACCAGCGGTACCCGCTCGACGGGTCCACGCGGGCCGGGACCAGCACCCCGGCGGTGTCGTAGAAGCGCAACGCGCTTACGCCCAGTCCGCTGTCCCGGGCCAGTTCACCGATACTGCGCATGTCGTTCTCCACACCTGGGACTCTGCCCCCTCCACCAGGTCGAGGGTCAACTTCCTTCCCGGCCGCCGGTACCGCGAGGGGGACCCGACGCCAGGCGTCCGGACCATCGAGGGGTGGCAATGTCGTCGGTCGGTCCCTGACGGAGTGACAGGGCATAGGCAGGCTCCCGGGGTTGCAGCGGACGGCCCCCCACTGGGAGCCGGGCGACGTAGTCGGTGCCGTAGCGGGCGGCTCGGGAAGTCGGTGCTGACGATCCGGGCGCCGCCTGCCGGAGCGGCCCTGAGCCGGGTGGTGTCGCCCGGTCTTCGCGGAGCCGAAGGCCACGTCGCCGCGTGTGCGGACGAGGTACCCCTTGCGGACCCGGTCCTGGATCCTGGCGGTGTCCGCGCCCGTCGGGTCGTTCTCCTCCAGGAACGCGGCGGCGGCGAGGCCCGGAGCCGAGTCGGTGAAGGCCACCCGATTCCGCCCATGTCAGCGCCCCGCAGGTGGGCGGCCACTCGCGCCGCGCCGACGCCCGGAGGAACAGCGGTCTTCACCGGACCGTCATGTGCCGGCCAGGGCGACCGACCATGATCGTGACCGTTGTTGCCGCCGTCCCGGGAGGATCCCCGCCATGCTGCGCCGGACCGTGTCCGCACTCGCCGTCGTCTTCGCGCTCACCGCCACCGCCGGCGGCACCGCCGCCGCCACCACTGGCCAGGCGCCGGCCGCCGAGGGCAAGGGCGCGCGCGTGCTGAACGTGATGACCTTCAACATCCACCACGCGCAGGGCACCGACGACGTGCTCGACGTCCCGCGGGTCGCGGACGTCGTCCGCAGCAGCGGGGCCGACGTGGTGGGGCTGCAGGAGGTCGACAACCACTACTCCGCACGCAGCGACTGGGCCGACCAGGCCGCCGATCTGGCGAAGCTGCTCGGCTACCACGTCGTGTTCGGCGCCAACATCGACAAGGCGCCCCCGGCCGGCAGCGACCACCGCGTCCAGTACGGCACCGCCATCCTGTCCCGCTACCCGATCACCGCGTCGGAGAACACCTGGCTGTACAACTCGCCCGGCCAGGAGCAGCGCGGACTGCTGCACGCCACGCTGAACGTCCGTGGCAAGGCCGTCCACTTCTACTGCACGCACCTGGCCGCCAGCTCGCAGACCGACCGCCTCCAGCAGAGCCCGCAGATCGTGGACCTGATAGGCGACAAGGAGCCGGCCGTCCTGGTCGGCGACTTCAACGCCCTGCCGGACGCCCCCGAGTCGCAGCCGCTGCAGTCGCACTACGCCGACGCCTGGGCGCGTTCGGCGCACGGCCGGGGCGACGGCGCGACCTACCCCGCCGAGGCCCCGACCGAGCGCATCGACGTCATCTACACCACCGACGAGGTCAAGCCGCTCGTCACGCGCGTGGTGCGGACCGACGCGACGGCCTCCGACCACCTGCCGCTGATCAGCAAGGTCCTGGTCACCCCGTGACCGGGCGCCCGACCGCTCGACCACCGAGCGGCCGGGCCCCGGGCGAGGGTGGACCAGACCGTGATCATCCAGGCTCCTTCTCGGGTTGGCCGCGGAAGGGCGCGACCAAGATCTGCCTTGCGTGATCTGATTCTGGCCGCCGCCGGCTGACGCCGCGCACGGCTGGACCGGGCGCGATCCAGGTCGCCCGTACGGCAGCCCGGAACGGCTGGACCACTCAGGTCGCCCCTCGTTCACCGACTGGGGCGTGGAGAAGCTGCCGCGCACGGTGTCGACGCCGGGCCGGGTGACGACCGCGAGGCCGCCATCGTGGGCGCGATCACGGCGGAGGCGATGGCGACCACGGGCGCGGCTGGGCCGGCACGTACGACGTGTGCAGGCAACTCGACGGTGTGGACCACCGACCCCAGCGAGGAGCGGTTCCTGATCCCACGTCTCGAGGCGGGCGCTGTCTTCGTCAACGGCACGAGTGCCCCCTACGCCGAACTGCCGCTCGGCGACGTGAAGGACTCGGGCCTCAGCGGGAGTTCGCCGCGGAAGGCATCCGCGAGTTCTGCAACCTCAAGACGGTCTAAAGGGCTGACGGACCCGCCGGCTCCTCTCCACGGCCGTCCCGGGGACGCGCACCCGGGGCGAGGAGGCGGAACCGCAGGACGCCCGCCGGCCGGCGGGCGTCCTGCGCATGCAGGTGAGGGAAGTGGCGCGCCGCGAACCACACGGCCCGGTCCGTCACCGCACCCGACGTGGCGCTTCCCCCCAGCGGTTCAACGTCTCAGTCCTGTCGTCGTAGGTGAGCCAGGTCCCGTCGCCGAGCGGACGTACGTAGCTGTCGACGGGACCCGCGGGATACGTGACCGTCCCCCGTATCTCCAGGGTGCGGGCATCGAGCAGCCAGTGGTGGGCCTGTCCGGGGTCCTCGGCGGAGTCGATCGTCGAGGCGATGACGGTGTCGGCGTCCACGAAGCCGCAGCCGTAGTCCCAGCGGGGCGGATCCTCGTCGTCGGACGGCGCCGGCGACGCTTCCGCGAGTACGGTGCCGTCAAGGGCGTGCAGTTGCAGGTCCCATCCGCTGTGCTCGACGGTGAGGAAGCCCGGATGCCCCGCGTTGACGTCCATCAGGATGCGGTCCATACCCTCGTTCAGGTCCCAGCCTGTCAGCATGTCGCCGTCCTGGCGCGCCCAGTGCAGGAGAACGCCGTCCTGGCCCATGCCGATGCAGAGACCCATGTGGACACCGTCCGGGTGGGACAGTTGGTGTGAACCGGAGGCCGCGCTGCCCAGCGGTAGCCAGGCCGTCTCCCGCCCGTCCCGGGCGTCCAGGACGACCCAGCGCTCCTCCCAGCCGCCTTCCGCCGGCTCGGCCACGACATGCGCCCAGACGAGCCGGCCGTCGTCCGAGACCCGGCAGGATCCGTGCTCGTGACCGGGGCACACCTCCTGCTCGTCCCCCGTGTGCGGGTGGCCGATCCGGGGGTCCCAGCAGGCGTGCCGGTACTCCCACAATGTCTCACCGCCCTTGCCCACCGCCCGTACCGCGCGCTGGCCCGAGAACACCGCGAAGGTGCCATCGGGACTCACCGAGTGGACGCCGCGGTTCCAGCCCGGCCAAGGAAGGGGGAACACCGCGCTCGGCGCACGCCCACCTGCGAACACCTCGTCCAGGTCGTGGACCCTCAGCTCGCTCCCGTTGTCGAGGAGGGCGCGGTACGCACCGCTCCCGTGGCCGTCGAAAGCGAACCCGTTGACGAGCGCGCCTGCGCCCGGCAGCTTCACCGAGGCGCGCAGTTGTGCGGTGATCGACATGGCCCCGACGGTAGCGGACCCCACTGACAGCGTGGTGGGGCCGGTGCAGCCGGGAGCCGGAGCCCCTCGGATCTGGAGAAGTTTCCGACCGAACGGGTCGCCGTAAGGGCAGAGTGATGCGACGCCGTGTTAGCTCCCGGCGACTGAGGGTGGACGCGCAACGGACGGCCGCCCGGCCGGGGTCGCCCCCACGAGTGCCGCGCGGGATGTGTGGGGCGAACGCGGCTCCGACGCCGACCGTCCGCCCACTTCGTCCCCGTCGCTGGGCGGACATGCCCGCGGTCCGCGGAGGTCCTGGTCCGGCGGCGCACGCCGCCGGCCGGGGCGACGGCGCGACCTATCCTGCCGAGGCCCCGACCGAGCGCATCGACGCCATCCACACCATCGACCAGGTCAAGCCGCTCGTCACGCGCGTGGTGCGGACCGACCCGACGGCCTCCGAACACCTGCCGCTGATCGGCAAGGTCCTGGTCACCCCGTGACCGGGCGCCCGGGGCCGGCTCCACTCGACCACCGAGCGGAGCCGGTCCTGGGCGAGCCCGTACACCGCCGCCCTCGCGGGATGCCTGCGCGCCGCACGTGGCGGAGGCGCGCACCGTCAAGGACGGTACGGCGCGGGGCTCGGCCGGACCGTCCTTGAGAGGGCCGCGGGGCGGTGATCGCCGGTCAGGCGCGGCTGTTGTAGTACAGGACGTCCCAGTGGCTGCCCTCACGCGCGTACACGTTCCCGGCGGGCGACTTGTAGAGCTTGGTGCCGTCCCTGCGGGCGCCGGCCCGCTTGAAGTGGCTGGTGATGTACCGGTCCAGGCAGCCGTCCCGCCGGGACATGTCCACCTTGTAGCCGTTGCGGTGGGAGTAGGTGCCGCTGGAGTGGCCCTTCTCGGTCCCCGCGGTGACGACCACGCGGCACTTGCTGAGCCGCTTGAAGGCGATCACGCCGGCCACCGTGGCCTTGTTGATGCGGGTGAACGAGGTGCATCCCTTCTTGTCCCAGTTGTCGCAGCCCCCGCTCGACGTCCAGGAGACGCCCGCCTTCCTGAACTGAGCAGCCGCGTCGCTGTGCCGGGTGTACTTCGCCGCTCCCGCTTCCGCCACGTTGGCGGACAGCAGGACCGAGCTCATGGCCGCGACCGCCAGGGTGGACCAGACCTTGTTCATCCAGGCTCCTTCTTGCGTGGGCTGCGGAACACGCAGCCAAGATCTACTTCGCGTGATCTTGATTCTGGCAATGCGCACAAAGGTCGGAAATCCCTCGCGGGAGTGACAGATGGGTGATGCGACGTTTCTGCGGTTGACGCACGGGCCGCGTTGCCGGAGCGTCCGGCGCCGGCAGCCCGCGGCCCGCGTTTCTCGGGGAGCGGACCCGCGGCCCGGAGCGCTGCCGCACACTGGGCGTGGCAGCTCCGTCGCGGCAAAGTCGTGGGGTCAGGAGGTCACGCCGGCCGCGGGCGCGGCGGAAGTGGTGCTGTTCGCGGACGTGGCCAATCCCACCGGCAACAGCGTCTACCAGCGCATCGGTTACCTGCCGGTCATCGACTTCACCACGTTCGACTTCGCGGACGGCGCCAAGGGCCGCGGCGGGTGCGGCGGGTAGGGGGAGCCGCCGCTCGCCAGTCGCGGCGGCGGCGTCCGGCCCGGTGGTCGGCCGCCGTCCTGGCGCTGCCCGCCAACCCGAACGCCCGCCCCCGCCGTGGATCCTGCCGCGGTCCTGGGCGCGCGGGAGACGGTCCGAGCGCTGTGATGCCTGGGCGGGGGGACCGGGCCGCGGTCGTCGGGGCCGCCGCCGCCCGCCGTCCGCCCCGGCGTACGCGTACGATCCGTCGCGGCCACCGCGCCCCAGGACGGGTGCCTGCGGGCCGCGTCAGCGCAGCGTGTCCGGCAGGATCCCCTCCGCGCTGAACTGGGTGTGGTGGAGCTGCGCGTAACGGCCGTCCGCATCGAGGAGCTCCGTGTGGGTGCCGCGTTCGACGATGCGGCCGTCCTCGACGACGAGGATCAGGTCGGCGGCGCGCACCGTGGACAGGCGGTGGGCGATGACGACGGCGGTGCGGTCGGCGAGGGCCTCGGCGAGGGCTTCTTGGACGGCCGCCTCCGAGGTGCTGTCCAGGTGGGCCGTGGCCTCGTCGAGGATGACGACGCGCTGTCCGGCCAGGAGCAGCCGGGCGATGGTCATGCGCTGGCGCTCGCCGCCGGAGAGCCGGTAGCCGCGTTCGCCGACGACGGTGTCGAGGCCGTCCGGCAGTTCGGCGACCAG
Organism: Streptomyces sp. ME19-03-3; assembly: GCA_033793685.1. GTDB lineage: Bacteria > Actinomycetota > Actinomycetes > Streptomycetales > Streptomycetaceae > Actinacidiphila. The sequence continues at coordinate 68,043 of JARAXD010000022.1, forward strand.
CCGGTCGAGACGGGCGCGGCGCAGCACGTCGCGCAGTTCGTCGTCGGTGGCGTCGGGCCTGGCGAGCAGCAGGTTGGCGCGGATCGTGTCGTGGAAGAGGTGGCCGTCCTGGGTGACCATGCCGACCGTGGCACGCAGTGAGGCGGCGGTCAGGTCGCGCACGTCGGTGCCGCCGACGCGGACGGCGCCGGCGTCGACGTCGTACAGGCGGGGCAGCAGCTGCGCGATGGTCGACTTGCCGGCGCCCGAGGAGCCGACGAGCGCGACGGTGTGGCCGGGCTCGGCGCGGAAGGAGATCCCGTGGAGGACCTCGCCGCCGGCGCGGGTGTCGAGCGTCGCGACCTCCTCAAGCGAGGCCAGCGACACCTTGTCGGCGGACGGGTAGCCGAAGCGGACGTCCTCGAACTCGACGGCGACCGGCCCGTCGGGCACCGGGCGGGCACCGGGCCGGTCCGCGATCAGGGGCCGCAGGTCGAGGACCTCGAAGACCCGCTCGAAGCTGACCAGGGCGCTCATGATGTCGACGCGCGCACCCGCGAGCGCGGTCAACGGCGCGTAGAGGCGGGTGAGGAGCAGGGCGAGGGTGACGACGGCGCCGGCGTCGAGGGCACCGGTGAGCGCGAAGCGGCCGCCCAGCCCGTAGACCAGCGCCAGCGCGAGGGCGGAGACGAGCGTGAGGGCGGTGATGAAGGCCGACTGCGCCATGGCGGTCCGCACGCCGATGTCCCGGACCCGGCTCGCACGCTCGGCGAACCGGGCCGACTCGTCCGCGGGCCGCCCGAAGAGCTTCACCAAGGTGGCGCCGGGCGCCGAGAAGCGCTCGGTCATCTGCGTACCCATGGCGGCGTTGTGCGCCGCGGCCTCTCGCTGGAGGCGGGCCATCCGGGTCCCCATGCGGCGTGCCGGGACGACGAAGACCGGGAGCAGGACGAGCGCGAGCAGGGTGATCTGCCAGGACAGGGTGAGCATGACGCCGAGGGTCAGCAGGAGGGTGACGAGATTGCCGACGACCCCGGAGAGGGTGTTGCTGAACGCGCGCTGGGCGCCGATCACGTCGTTGTTGAGCCGGCTGACCAGGGCCCCGGTGCGGGTCCGGGTGAAGAAGGCGACCGGCATGCGCTGGACGTGGTCGAAAACGGCGGTGCGCAGGTCGAGGATGAGGCCCTCGCCGAGGTTCGCGGACAGCCAGCGGCCCAGCAGCCCCAGGCCCGCCTCGGCGAGGGCGATCAGGGCGATGAGCACGGCGAGCGTGGTGACCCGCCCGGGGTCGCCGCCGGAGACGATGGCGTCCACGACGCGGCCGGCGAGCACCGGGGTCGCCACGGCGAGCAGCGCCGTCACGGTGCTCAGCAGGACGAATCCGGTGATGCGGCGCCGGTGCGGCCGGGCGAAGGCGCCGACGCGGCGCAGGGTGTCGCGGGCCAGGGGGCGGCGGTCCTGCGTGGCGTTCATCACGCTGTGCAACTGGGTCCAGGCCGTGGTCTCCATACTCATGGAGCTGACCGTAGAACCTCCACCGCCCTTGAGGTCAAGCGGATCCGGCAGGCAGCGGCCCGGGGCGACGCGATGCTCCGCGGAGCAGCGTCCCACCATACCGGCGCGCGATCGATATCCTCACGTTCACTTCGGCGGACCACCTCTCCAGGGAGAAGTTCATGCCACACGCGGGAGAAACCGCGGACGGAATTCCCCGGCCGCAGCGGTTCGCCGACGTCAAAGGCTGGTTCTGGCCGGTGGACCAATTGCTCTTCGAATGGTTCCTGCGCGGGCGAAACGACCGCGAGGACCGGGGTGACCTGCTGGAACTCGGCGCCTACCTGGGGAAGAGCGCCATTTTCATGGGGAACTTCCTCCGTGAGGGGGAGCGGTTCACCGTGTGCGACCTGTGGGATTCGCCGGCCGTGGACGACCCCAACAGCGCCGAGATGGACAAGGCGTACGCGACGCTCACCCGGCGCGCATTCGAGGCGAACTACCTGTCGTTCCACGACCGGCTCCCCGCCATGGTGCAGGGCCCGACCTCGGTGATCACCTCGCACGTCGGCGCCGGCAGCTGCCGCTTCGTCCACGTCGACGCCTCGCACCTGTACGAGCACGTCCGCGGTGACGTCGCGGCGGCGCGCGAGCTGCTGGCCCCGGAGGGCATCGCGGCCTTCGACGACTTCCGCAGCGAGCACTGCCCGGGCGTCGCCGCCGCCGTGTGGGCGGCGGTGGCGACGGACGGACTCAAGCCCATCGCGGTCACCAGCACCAAGCTCTACGGAACCTGGGGCGACCCGGGCCCGACGGGCGTGGAGCTGCAGCGGTGGCTGAGGGCGCGCCAGGACCTGTGGCACGCCGTGGACCAGGTGGCGGGCGTGCCCCTGATCCGCATCAGGGGCACGAAGGCGCAGTCCCCGGCCGCACCGGTCTCCCGCCACGCGCCGCCACACAGCGGCACGTCCCCGGTCAGGGAACGGGCCGTCGCCGCACGCCGCTTGGCGAAGGACCTCGTCCCACCGGTCCTGGCCCGCGCGCTGCGGGCGTTCCGCCACCGCCGTACGTCATGAGGCGCTGACGCCCACGTCACCCCCGAGGAACTCCGCGACGGCCGTCACGAAGCGGCCGGGGTCGTCGAGCCAGGGGAAGTGCCCGGCGCCGGGCTGCACGACGAGTGCGGCGTCCGGGAAGAGACCGGCGAACTCGGCCACCGCGGCCGGGGGCGCCCCGAGGTCGACCTGCCCGGCCAGCAGCAGGACGGGCGCCGCCAGTCGGCCGAGCGCGGCACGGGTGCCGTCCGGGTCGAAGGCGCCCTCGGCGCCGAACGCGGCCACCACCTCGTCCCTGGTCTGCTCCCGCTCCGCGGCCTGGTGGGCCCGCGCCGCCTCGTCCCAGCGGCCGTAGGAGAACGGCGCGAGGGCCTGCCAGTGGTCGGCGGTGCCCTCGCCCGCCGTGATCGCCTCCAGGGCCGCGAACGCCTCGGCGAACCATGGTTCGTCCCGGCGCAGGAGGGCCGTCTCACGTCTGAGAGCACCGGCCACGGGGATGCCGACGGCGCGGACGCTCGGCGTGACGAGGACGAGCGCGCCCACACGTGCCGGATGCCGGGCCGCGTACCGCACGGCGATGTTCGCCCCGGCACTGTGCGCGAGCACGTCCATCCGGTCGAGGCCGAGGTGCTCGCGCAGGGCCTCGACGTCGTCCACGAGCCGGTCGCAGCGGCAGGAGGCGAGGTCGTCCGGCAGCCCGGACAGGCCGGTGCCCCGCAGGTCCGGCCGGATCAGCCGCCGGTCCGCGGACAGGCCGCCGAGGTCACCGAGGTACACCGAGTCCTGCGGGCCACCGGGCAGGCACACAAGCGGGCGGCCCGAGCCGAGAACGTGGTACGCGAGCCTGGCGCCGTCGTAGGAGGGGAAGAAGTGCATGGCGGAGGTCCTTTCGGCGGTGTGCGGAACGAGCGCGGTGGCGGGGCCTGAGGGGTCAGCGGAGTGCACGCGACGCACCGGTGCCCCCGGTCAGGCGGGTGGCGAAGAACCGGTGTTCGCTCCACACCACGTCCGCGGGCAGCTCGGCGTGCCGTCCGGGGTTGGCGTGGAGTGCCTTGTCGCGGGAGGCGAAGGCGTCGAAGAGGGAGAGCGCGGACGTGCGCGGCACCAACTCGTCGTCCCACTGCAGGAGGTACCGCACCGGCACGGTGATCCGGGCCGCCGCCTCGGTCAGCGACTCGTGCCCGACGAGCCCGAGCACGGCGGCCGTGATGCGGGGTTCGGCGGCCACGAGCGGTACGCCGACCGCGCCGCCCAGTGACATGCCCCAGAACCCGACGGGGACGTCCCGGCCGACGCGGCCGTGGCCTTGCAGGGCGTCCAGGGTGGCGCGCCACTCCGGGACGGCCCGGGCGGCCAGCGCGGCGTTGTGGCCCGCCACGAGCGGGGCGACGGGCCCGCCCGAGGCCACCGCCTGCCTGATGCGGACCGCGGCGGCCTCGTCGGCGGCGGTTCGCGGACGGTCGCCGTGCCCGGGTGTGTCGATGGCGGCGACCGCGAAGCCGCCGGTCGTCACATGGTGGTGGGCGCGGGCCAGGAGGCCCGCGGCCTTCTTGTGCCCGCCTCCGCCGTGGGCCAGCAGGACCAGCGGGCGGTCGACGCCGCCCGCGCCGGCGGGTGACCAGAGCACGCCGGTGATGTCGTCGAGGACGAAGAGGTGTTCCGAGACGCCGTCGGCGGTCGTCTCCGAGAGGAAGCGCATGGGTCGGTGCCTTTCGGGATGCCTGCGGGCACTCCCGGGGACACCTGCGTCAGAGGGTCCGCGCAGCCGTGCGGGAGGGGAGCACCCGGCCTGATACAGCGTTGATGGGTCTCACCCCCTCGGTCGTCACTGGGCGGTGACGCTACCACGCCCGTGTTCGCGCGGGCAGCCGGTTTTCCCGGTGCCCCGCGCCCGCCGCGGCCCCCCGCCGCCCAGGCGGGCGGGCGAAGACGCCCCAGGTCGTGTCGTCACATGAGCGGAGCCCGCCCGGAGGGCGGGCTCCCCCCGGCTCCCCCCGGCTTCCCCGGCCCCCAGGTGCGGTGCATCGCACGGCGGAGAGTCGACCTCGTAGGGGGCTACTCGGACGACTTCGGGAACGCAGCATGGGGGCACCTCCCGGCGAAGCCGGGGGAGTGTCGCGGGTCAGCCGGGCATGTGACGACAGGGCCTACGGCTGCGCGGAGCTGAACGCGCCCAGAAAGCGGTCGCGGAAGGCGTCCATCCGCCAGACGGGCGCGTCGTGCCGGGGCCGCAGTCCCTCGCTCCAGCCCCAGCCGGACACCCGGTCGAGCACCTCGGGGTCGTGGGCGACGACGGCGACCGGCACGTCACGGCTCGCGCCCACGCCGACGACCGTCGACACCGGTTGGTGGTCGCCGAGGAAGACCAGCACCGTGTTCTTGTCGCCGTACTTCGTCACGAACTCGACGAGGCTGTTCAGCGAGTACCCGATGGCCCTGCCGTACTCCTGGCGCACCTGCCGCGGGTCCTTCCACACCTCCTTGCGGCTCTTGCCCTCCTTCTTGACGGATTCGTAGACCGAGCCGTCGCCGACCCGGTCCCAGTCGATCATGCGGGGGATCGGGGCCCAGGGGTTGTGGCTGGAGGTCAGCACGATCTCCGACATCATCGGCCGGCCGGCCGCCCTCCCGTGCTCCATGCGTTCGAACGCGGTCAGGGTGTACTGGTCGGGCACCGGCGACCAGGCGAACTTGGGCCCCCGGTAGCCCATGCCGCGTGAGTCGTGGACGTGGTCCAGGCCGAAGAACGCGCTCTCCGGCCACGCCCGCGTGACGCCTGGCATCATGCCGACCGTCCGGAAGTCGCTGGTGCGCTTGAAGGCGCTGGTCAGGGTCATGCGGTCACTGGAGCTGACATAGCGGTAGCGCTGCTGGTCGGTGACCCACAGTCCGGACAGGAAGGTGGTGTGGGCGAGCCAGCTGCCACCGCCGGTGACGGGGGAGGTCAGCCAGCCGCTGCGGGCGGAGAAGCCCGCGTCCGCGAGCTGCCGGGTGCCGTCGCGGAGCACCGCGTCGACCTCCGGCGCGATCGCCGGGTCCTCGACCGCGCCACGACCGTAGCTCTCGACGAACGTGAAGATGACGTCCTTGCCGCGGAGCCCGGACAGCAACCGCTCCGGTGGCATCCGCGCGAACGGGTCGTTCGCGACCTTCGCGGCGAACACCTTCCGGTCGGCCATGCCCTGCCGCACCATGTCCACCTGTCCCCGGACCCGCGCGGCGGCGTCCCTGGCGGCGAGGTTCACCCCGGAGACCTGGATGCCGAGCGTGGCGCACGTCATCCAGACGACGCCGGCCACCAGGGTGCTGCGACGCGCCACCGAGGGATGCCGCAGCATCACCTTGGTGAGCCGCACCACCGCCAGCGGCAGGAGGACGAGCAGCGCGAGGACGGCGAGCAGCGCCCCGGCCAGGGCGCCGTACGCGGTCGTCCCTCCGGCCGAGTCCTTCAGGAAGGACAGCCCGTCGGAGAACAGCGGCCAGTCGAAGAGCAGGTGGAAGGGGCGTTCCAGCGTCTGGTGGAAGCCCATGTCCACACAGTCGAGGACGACCAGCAGCCCGAGGACGAGACCGGTCAGGACCGCCACCACGCGCCGGGGCCGGGCCGGCAGCACGAGCAGGAGAGCGGCCAGCAGGATGGGCTCCGCGGGGATGCGGGCGAAGCGGGAGGCGGTCAGCTGGGTGAGCCGGTCGGGCAGCAGGAAGGCGACGAGCACCAGGGCGGCGGCGAGGAGGGTGAGGCTCCACGACACGGTGCGGACGACGCCTGGACGCCGCTCCCGCCACCCGGCGCGGGCGCTCTTCGCCACGGCGGCCGGTCCGCTGAGGTCCTCCTCATGAAACTGTTCCCGCTCCGGCCCGCCGCCGGTGGGTGCCGGCTCTTGGGGTGGGGCCGTGTCGGTGGGTGCTTGTTCCCGCTTCTGGCCGCCGTGGGTGGGTGCCTGTTCCCGTTCCGGCGCGCCGTGGGTGGGTGCCTGTTCCCGTTCCGGCGCGCCGTGGGTGGGTGCCGGTTCCTGGTGCGGGGCCGTGTCGGTGGGTGCTTGTTCCCGCTCCGGGCCGCCGGGGGTGGGTGCCGGCTCCCGTTCCGGCGCGCCGGGGGTGGGTGCCGGCTCCTGGGGTGGGGCCGTGTCGGTGGGGGCCTGCTCCCGGGCGCGGGCCGCTTCGCTCACCCCCTCCGCGGCCTTCTGCTCCGGGGCGTCACCCGAAGGCGATTGCTCCCTCGGGTCCCCCGGGTCCGCCTGGTCCTTGGCCGATCGCTGATGAGCGCTGGAGAGCGACACCCCGAAGTTCCTTCCGCGCGGGTCACACTGACGGAGGGTGACCCGCCGAAAGAGGCCCGGGCCACCGACAAGCCTGTACGGCCCGCCGGCCGCCCCGGTTCACCCGTATTCGGCGCATCACGAAAACGGAGCAACGCATGGGCAGGTCTTTACGCAATCGGGCAGGGGCCAGGGGGCTCCGCCGCTGCGGAGCCGGTGTTCTCCGGCGCTCAACGGCCCGTCGGAGTCCAGCCCCTCGGACCCAGGCGCTCGATGATCGTGCGGAGCTGCGTCCGGTCGAGTTCGTAGATCGTCTCGCCGGCCCGCGGGTCGCGCGCGTGCAGGGTGTGGAACAGCGGCCCGCCGTGGGCGCCGATCTCGACCAGGACGGCCGAGGCACCCCGGACGGCGCGCTCGGTGCCCGGCGGGGCGGTCAGGTCGACCCGGCCGACGACCCCCGGGGTCACCGAGACCGGGACCGACTCCAGGTGCCCGGATAGCTGCAGGTGGAAGTGGCCGCAGAGGATCAGCCGGACGTCCGTGCCGCGGATCGCGTCGGCCAGCTCGCCGGGGTTCCGCAGCCCCAGCGCGCGCTGCACCTCGACGTCGAGGGCGATCGGCGGATGGTGCAGCACCAGCACACTGCCCAGGGGGGCCGGGGCGGCCAGCACCTCGCGCAGCCAGGCGAGCTGCGCACCGCTGATCAGGCCGTACCCCATGCCGGGAACGAGCGAGTCGAGCGTGATGAAGCGGTAGCCGTCCACCAGGCTCACGGCCGCCCGTTCCCCGGCGGGCGAGGTGAGCATCGCCCGCGCGTGGTTGCGGCCGTCCGGGCGCAGGTGCCCGCTCCCCAGCGCCCGCGCGAAGGCACGCCGCTCGTCGTGGTTTCCGGTGCTGTAGACGACCGGCGCCTGACGGCGCAGGGCGAAGTCGCGGACGATGTCGCGCGCGGAGATGTACGCGTCCAGCGACCCGTCGTCGGCGATGTCGCCGCTGATGACGATGACGTCGATGTCCGCCACCGGCTCCAGGTCGTTGAGCAGCCCGCGCAGTGACTCCCTCGCGTTGACACCGCCGGCCTTCGGCGAGCCGTAGCGGTCGAGATGGGTGTCGGACAGGTGCAGGATGCGCATTGCGCGTACGGTACTCGGCCCACGGCGCGCCGTCACCGGTCATGGCGCCGGACAACGGAGGCGCGGCGCCGGAGGAACCCGGTTGCGGGGCGGCGCGGCGGTCGCGAGGCTGAGCCCGTCAGGCACGCAGGACAGAGGGGGGCGCCGTGCACCGGTCGTGGAAGGGCTTCGACTGGAGGGCCGAGGAGGTGCCGCAGGCACCGCTCGACGACCGGCAACGCCTGCGCGCGGAGGTGCCGTTGACACTGCGGGCGGTGCAGGACCGGCGGGCCGTGCAGCGGCCGGTCTTCGACCCGGCGCTGAAGCAGCACTTCAACGCGTACCGGGCGGCCGACCCGCGGTTCACCGATCCCGCGGTCGAGGCCGCCTGGCTGGAGGCGCGGCGCCGGGCGACGGACCTCGTCCTCGCGGCCGTCGCCGACTCACCGTGGGCGGAGCACCTGGTGCTGCGCGGCAGCAGGCTGCTGCGCGCCTGGTTCGGTGACGCCGCCCGGGAGCCGGGCGATCTGGACTTCGTCGTCGTGCCCCGGCAGTGGCGGATCGAGGAGCCGCGGACGACGGAGCTGTTCGAGGGCATCGCGCGCGCGGCCGGGCACGTCGGCGCGGCCGGGCCGGTGCGGATCTCGGCGGAGGAGGCGGTCGCCGAGGACATCTGGACGTACGACCGCGTCCCCGGACGCAGGCTCGTCCTGCCGTGGACGGCGCACGGGCTCCCCGGCGGGATCGTCCAGATCGACGTCGTCTTCAACGAGCGGCTGCCCACGCCGCCGGAGCCGGACCTGCTCCCCGCCCTGTCGGCGGACGGCCCGGAGGCGGTGGTGCTCGGGGTCTGCGCGGAACTGTCGCTGGCGTGGAAGTTGATGTGGCTGGTCAGCGACAGGCATCCGCAGGGCAAGGACCTGTACGACGCGGTGCTGCTCGCCGAGTCCTGCCGGCTGCGCCCCGTGGTGCTCCGCGACGTCTTCCTCGACGCGGAGGGGTCGTACGCGCTGCGTCCCGTCACCGCGCACGCGCTCGGCGACCTGGTGCCGGAAGTGGAATGGCGGCACTTCGTGGCCGAGTATCCCCACCTCGGTGGCGACGCGGCGACGTACGGCCGCCGGCTGACCGACGCGCTGGCCCCGACGTTCGAGGGCGCCCCGCAGGGCGCGGCGCTGCGGGACTGGTGGATGTCCCCCTGGCTCGCGTTGTACCGCGACATCCATGAGCGCGAGGGCATGCCGGGCCTGCAGAGGCGGTTGGCCGCGGATGCGGGCCCGCCGGTCGCCGTCGTCATCACCCGGCACGTGCTCGGCCCCGCCGTGTGCGGTGCCGAGGACGCCCTCGAGATCATGCTGGCCGACCCGGCGTGGTCCCGTTGGGTCAAGATCTACGGGCGCCATCCCGACTGGCGGCGGAAGCACCTGGCCGAGTCGGGTGAGTGACACAGGACCCGAGGGGCGCGGTGCTCCTGCGTGAGGTCCGCCACCGGCGGGCACGCCGGACGACGCCGCGGCGGGCGCGCGTCCCGCCTGCCCGCCGGCGACGGCCGGTTCCCGCCGTGGTCGCGGTGCCCACGCCGCGACCGGAGTCGCGCGGCGTGCGGAGGTGCCGCATGAAGGCGCCCCCTCGCCCCACTCGCGCACGCTCCGTTCTTCCTGGCGTCACGACGCGCGGACCCGCTCCAGGGCCGAGCACGCCGCGCCCGTTCGAGGTCGTGTCGCCACCTGGGGCACCTTCCGGGCTCCGCCGGGAGGTGCCCCGTGGCGCGGTGCATCGCAAGGCGGAGAGCCGTCCTTGTAGTGGGCTGCTCGGTCGATCAGCGCCGCGTGGGGGCACCCTCTGGTACGAGGGCCGCCCGGGGCAGCGGCCCGGCCCGTGCGGCTCTCCTACCAGAGGGCGGCGCACTTGAATCTCACCCCGGACGGCGGCCTGAGGCGCACGGCCCATTCGCCGCCCGCCACGAGGCACGTCGAAGGTGGGCCCCCAGCCGAGGACTGAGGGAGCGTCGCGGGGCAGCAGGGCAAGTGACGACACGGCCCGGAAGAGCCGCAGGACCCTTCGCCCGGGGCGGCGCCCCTCGCAGGGGCGCCGCACCCGGCAGGGGTTCACCCGCGTGCGCCGGACGGCGCCGCTTCGGCCTCCGCCGGAGCTGGTGCGGGGCGGGACGCATCGTGGCGGGCGGTGGCGGCACGGTGGACGGGGACGAGGAGCGCGGCGAGGGCCGCCGCCAGGCACAGCACGGCCAGGAGGCTGAAGGCGTGGGTGTAGCCGGCGGCGTAGGGCAGGCCCGAGGGCTGGAGCCGGCCGGTGACCAGGACGCTGGTGACCGCGGCCCCGATGGAACCGCCGATGGTGCGGATGTTGGCGTTCATGCCGGTCGCGGCGCCGGTCTGCTCGGCCGGGACGCTGCGCACGATCAGGTTGGCCATCGAGGAGAAGGCGAGCCCGATGCCGAGGCCGAAGAGGCCTGCCGCGAAGGCCACCTGCCACTGCCGGTCGTGCCAGGCCGCGAGGGATCCGCAGGCCACGGCGCCCAGCGCGGCACCGGCCGTGAGCAGGCGCTTGGCGCCCACCACGGGTTCCAGGCGGCCGCAGAGGACGCCGGAGAGGAACATCGCGATCAGCATCGGCAGCATCAGCAGGCCGGCCCCGGTCACGCTGGCGCCGAAGCCGTAGCCCGCGGCGCTCGGGGTCTGGGCGAAGCCGGGGAGGAAGGACCAGATCGCGTAGATGCCCGCGCCGAAGAGCAGGCCGGCGGTGTTGGTGGTCCACACGGCGCGCAGCCGCATGATGCGCAGGTCGATGAGGGGGTGCCGGGAACGGGCCTCGGTCGCCAGCCACAGGGCGAACAGGACGACCCCGGCGGCGAACAGGCCGAGGACGCGGCCGGAGGTCCAGCCCCACTGGGTGGCCTGGCTGAGCGGCAGCAGCAGGGCCACGAGCCAGCTCGACAGGAGGACGGCGCCGAGCCAGTTGACGCGTCCCTCGGCCCGGTTCGGGGACTCGGGCACGTAGCGGAAGGCGATCAGCGCGGTGATCGCGACGACGCCGACGGGCAGCCAGAACAGCCAGCGGTAGCCGAGCGCCGAGACGATCGGGCCCGCCGCCACGATTCCGACGCCGCCGCCCGCCGCGAGCACGGCGGACAGGTTGCTGATGCTCGGGCCGACCCGGCTCGCGGTGAACTCGTCCCGGATGATGCCGAAGGAGAGCGGGAACAGTGCGCCGCCGATGCCCTGGATGACACGGGCGATGATCAGGACGCCGATGGACGGGGCGAGCGCCGCCAGCAGGCAGCCGAGCGTCAGGGCCACCAGGACGGCGACGAGGGTGCGCTTCTTGCCGATCAGGTCGCCGACCCGGCCGAGGATGGGGGTGAAGACGGAGGCGGACAGCAGGTAGGCCGTCATCACCCAGGTCGCGGTGGACTGCGAGGTGTGCATGGCGTGCTGGACGGTCGGCAGGGCCGGCGCGACCAGCGACTGGAGCATGGAGAACACGCCCCCACCGGTCGCGAGGACCGCGAAGGTGAGGCGGGCGGACTTTTGTGGCATGAAAAGCCTCTCCGGTTCGGAACGGGGCGTGGCCGGATCGTCCGGCCGTGGTCGTACGGGCCGCGCGGGCAGCCCGGGGGACCGGCGGTCGCGCGCGGCGGCCGCCGGGGAGGCGGGGGAGGGGCGATGCGTCGGCGCAGGGCCCGAGGGGTCACATCCGGGTGCGGACGCCTCGCCGTCGTGTGCGGGGCACATGGCGACGGCGGGCACACCCCGACTGATAAAGTGGAGGTATGCCTCCACTGTAGCGGAGGCCACCCTCCACTTCAAACCGTTCCGACCGGGAGGCAGCAGTGGCGGCCGACACGTTCCCCGTCAGCGCGATCGTCGCGTCCCGGCGCCCGAACCGCAGGGACGCGGCGCGCAACTACGACGCCCTGCTGGCAGCGGCCCGTGAGGCCTTCGCGGAGAACGGGGCCGAGGCCTCCCTCGAGGACATCGCCCGCCGCGCCGGTGTGGGCATCGCCACCCTCTACCGGAACTTCCCCACCCGCCGGCACCTCTTCGAGTCCGTCTACGCGGGCGAGGTCGAAGATCTGTGCCGGGTCGCCGAGGAGGTCGCGTCCCTCGGTCCCTGGGAGGCCCTCACCTCCTGGTTGTGCCGCTTCGTCGACTACACGGTCACCAAGCGCGCCATCCGCGAGGCCCTCGACTACGAGTCGGACGTGATCGCCGCCTGCCGCGAGTCCATGTTCCGGTCCGGCGGTCCCCTCTTCGAGCGGGCCCAGCGGGCCGGCGAGGCCCGGGACGACATGTCCTTCGACGACCTGCTCCGCATGGTCGCCGGCATCAGCGCCACCAACTTCCTCGACGACGCGCAGCGCGACCGCATCCTGTCCGTGGCGCTCGACGGCGTCCGCACCCGTCACTGAGGCGGCGCACCGCCTGGGCGACCCAGGCGGTCAGGCGCCCCGGTGGGGCGCGGCGTAGGCGCGGACGGCCACCGTCCGGTCCGGGCCCCACCGCTGCTCGACCGTGGCCAGCAGCGTCCACCCCAGCCGCTCGTACAGGGCCGCCGCGGCCGTGTCGGACGCGACGACGTCGAGCACCGGGTGCAGGCCCCGCAGTCGCGCCTCCGCGACGGCCGCGGCCATCAGCAGGGCCCCGACGCCGCGGCCCCGGGACGTCGGCGCGACGAACAGGCGGCCGACGACCGCGACGCGGGCCGGGGCCACGCCCTCGCGCGCGCTCCACAGCCCGGGCGCCGCGTCGCCCGGGGTGCCCGGGCCGAGTCCGACGTGGCCGACGACGGCGCCGTCCGATGCGGCGACCCAGGCGCCGAGCGATTCCGCCCCGGAGAGCCACGCCGCCGGCTCGGCGGGCCAGTCGACGGGGTAGCCGTCCCGCTCGTGGACGGCGGCCAGCACCCGGACGCACGGGTCGAGGTCGCGCACCTCCCGGCGTCGGATCCGGATCGCCGCACCTGCCGTCTCGTCGCACACCCGGACATGCAAGCACACGGCGCCTGCGGCGTGGCGGTGGCCCGGTCGCCGGAGGGCCGCGGGAGCGGCAGCGACAGGACACGCGCCTGCCGCGATGGGGGCTACGGGTGCCCGAACCCGTTCGTCGCCGGGCCCCCAGTTCGACCGCGTCCGCCCCCGGACAGCCGGCCGCTCCCGCAGACGTCGCTGCCGTGGCGGCCGGCAAGGCCGCGCGAGGTGCCCGGCAAACCGAGCGAAGCGGGCCGGGCCCGCTCCCTGCACTCGCGTTCATCGCGTGCCGCCCGCCACGGTGGCGCGATCCGTGGCGAACGAGCGGAGCCCGGCCGTGCTTTGGCGTACCGCAGCCGTCGTGCCACCGTCACGGCGCGAGGTGATTCTGGTGTCCTCGCCGGCCCGGTGCCGGCCCGGCAGCGCGGCCCGCACCGCAAGTCCGCGACGACCGACGAACCCCCGCACCGGCGGGCCCGGGAGGGCGACGGCCGGGTTCACCCCGGCGCCCTCCGTCCGCAGCGTCGTGCGGTGGCACCGCGACGGCCCGCCCCGCCGGCCGCCGCGTCCGGGAATCGCGCCGTCCACGTGCCGGACCACCCGAAAGGCCACCGGGACCTGCGCACCGCCAAGCCGCCGCCGACCGCCGTTCGCGAGCTGGGCATCCTCGCCCCATGTCGACGCGGGCAGGACCACAGTCGTCGGGCGGGGTCGGGCTCAGCCGGTCCGGCTCACTCCTGCGCGGCTCACTCCCGCGCGGCTCATTCCTGCGCCATGAGGGCCTCGTTGACGGCCGCCACGCGCGCGTGGAGCGGACCCTCGCGCACGACGTCGTCCCCGAGCCCTCGGCGGTGCGGCGCCACGTCGATGACGGTGACCAGGGTGTTGCCGAACCCGATCACCGCCCACCAGTCCTGTCCGGCCGCCCGCACACGCCACGTCGCCTTGACCCACTTGCCGGTGTCGGTCCGCACCTCCGCGGAGACCAGCTCCCAGGACGCGGGGTCGAAGGCGAGGAGCGCATCGACCGGTGCTCCGCGGCGCTTCAGGCGCTCGGTCACGTGCGGGCCGCGCGCGGTGAGCCGTACGGGCTCGCGCAGCACGTGCCGCACCCGCGCGAAGAGCGCCGTGGGGCCGGTGGCCACGTGGAAGCGGGCGGTGTCGAAGCGTGGTGCCACAGGGAAGTCCTCACCGGGAACGACGGGACGTCGCGAACGCCGAACGGCGACGAGCATCGTGACCAGGAAGGATACCGGCACGTCGCCGGGCGCACCGGCCCGCCGCCGAGATCTTCGCGGGATCGGGTCACGGCGACGGGGGCCGCCTGCGGGCGGCCGTGAAGCTGCGGGAGGATGTGTCAGATCACGCCGGGGTGAAGCCTGTTCGGCGCGTCTCCGCGATCACCGCACGCCCCCGCACCTCCCCCTGACGTCCCCCGAACGATGAGGCGACCAGTGACGACACAGCATTCCCCGCGCCCTGTGGGCGAATCCGCACGCACGTGGGGAGGCGACCGGTGAACCGCGCCCTCACGCTGCACGACCTGGTCGCCGCCGGTGCGGCGATCCTCGTCGGCGCCCTGGCGGGGCTGCTGCTGCGACTGGCCCTGAAGTGGCTGGGCGAGCGGGCCACGCGCACCCGGTGGGGCGGCGACGACATCGTCGTCGCCGCTCTGCGTACCGTCGTGCCGTGGGCCGCGCTGGCGACGGGGGCCTGGGCGGGGGCCGCGGCGCTCCCGCTGACGCGCGTCGTCGACCGGACCGTCAACCAGGTGCTCCTCGCGGCGATGATCCTCGCGGCCACCATCGCCGCGGGCCGCATGGTCGCCGAGACGGTACGGACGCTGGCGCTCGCCCGCTCCGGGGTCGCGGCCTCCGCGACGATCTTCGTCAACATCACCCGCGTCGTCGTGCTGGCGATAGGCTTCCTGGTCCTGCTGCAGACCCTGGGCATCTCGGTCACGCCCCTGATCACCGCCCTCGGCGTCGGCGGTCTCGCCGTCGCCCTTGCTCTGCAGGACACGCTCGCCAACCTCTTCGCGGGCGTCCACATCCTCGCGTCGAAGACCGTGCAGCCCGGCGACTACATACGCCTCAGCAGCGGTGAGGAGGGCTACGTCGTCGACATCAACTGGCGCAACACCGTGGTGCGCCAGTTGTCGGACAACCTGGTGATCATCCCCAACGCCAAACTGGCGAGCGCGATCGCCACCAATTTCCACCAGCCCGAGCAGCAGATGTCCCTCATCGTTCAGGCGGGCGTCGGGTACGACAACGACCTCGAGCACGTGGAGCGGGTGACCCTCGAGGTCGCCGGCGAGGTCATGGCGCACGTCGAGGGCGGCATCCCCTCGCACGAGGCGGCCGTCCGCTTCCACACCTTCGGCGAGTCGCGGATCGACTTCTCGGTGATCCTGCGGACCTCGGAGTACGGGGAGCAGTACCGGATCAAGCACGAGTTCATCAAGCGCCTGCACCGCCGCTACCAGAAGGAGGGCATCGAGATCGCCTTCCCGACGCGGAACGTGGTGCTGCGTCAGGGGCAGGCCGACGCGATAACGCTGCCGCACCAGCGCACGGTCCCGGCGCCGCCGGACCGCACCGCAGGCACCTGACCGCCGCCCGCCGGGCCGCACTTCGGTGCGTGCCCGGCGGACATCCTCCCGCGCCCCCGCGGAACCCAGCGGGAATGGAGCCACGTGGTGCGAGGTCCGGTCGCGGGCTCCGTACCCCTCGCTCGACGCGCCTGCTCGAGGGCGCGCCGCCGGTGACCACCGCGACCCGGCGGGGCCCCCGGCGTCAGGCCGTCCTCACGAGTGCCTCGTCCTCACCGCGGCCGGGATGTGCCGGGCGGACGCGGTCGCGGCGGGACTCGTTCCGCCGGTGGCGCCCGTTCAGGCCGCCGCTGCCCGTGGGCCCGGGTGCCCGCGCGGTACGCAGGTCGCGGCGACCAGGAGCGCGGCCACGACACCCGCCACAAGGACCGGGGCGGGGGTGAACGTGGCGGCGAGGATCGCCGCGGCGGCGAGCGCGTGCACCACGTCGGGTGCGGTGGGGTGCCCGGCGGCCCCGCGGTGCAGCAGCCACACGGACAGCACGAATCCGGCGACGGGCACCGTGTACGCGGCCGCCGCGCCCTGTGCGGTCAGATGGCCGTGCCCGGTCGCCCGGGCGACGTTGACGGCGAGCCCGGCACCCACCGCCGCGGCGCAGGCGAAGACCGCGTAGTGGCCGTACCCCCACAGCGTGGCCGTGGCGAAGCCGCCGAGGCGGCGGGACGCGTTCTGGGCGAAGTACAGCCACCACAGGGCGCACACGGTGAGGGTGCCGCCCAGCACCAGCGTGGCGATGTCGCCGAACGCGACGTCGGTGTCGAGGGCGGCGCGCACCACCCCGGCCGCGGCCGCGATGGACTCGCCCAGCACGATGAGGGTGAACAGGCCGAAACGCTCGGCGATGTGCCGCGGATGCCAGGTGGTGTGGGCGGCCCGCTCCGCCCACACGGGGATCGCGAGCTCCGCCAGCGCGAGGACCGCGTGCGCCGGAAGACGCAGGGCGCCGGGCATCACCAGGTGCGCCAGCCAGCCGGTCTGCACCACCAGGATGCCCACGGCGTACCGCAGGCAGCACCGGCGCCGCTGCGGGTCGGAGCGGGCGGCCCGCAGCCACTGACTGACCATGGCGAGCCGCATGAGGACGTAGCCCCACGTGATGACGGTGTAGTCGGCGTGCTGCAGGGCGGCCGCCGTGCCCGCGGACATGACCAGGGCACCGGTGATCTGCACCACGGTGAGCAGGCGGTACGGGATGTCGTCGGTGTCGTAGGCGGAGGCGAACCACGTGAAGTTCATCCACGCCCACCAGATCGCGAAGAACACCAGCGCGTAGCCGAGGACGCCGCTCCCCACGCGCCCCGCGGCCAGTTCCTCCTCGAACGCGGTGGAGGTCTCGGCGACGGCCACGACGAAGCAGAGGTCGAAGAACAGCTCCAGCGCGGTGGCGCTGCGGTGCTTCTCGTCGGCGACCCGCGCCACCATCCGCCGCCGCCACGCCGTACCGGCGGCCTGCGGCGCGCTCACGCCGGTGCCGTCCCAGCGGCGCACGCCGCCCCGCGCCGCCCCGGGAACCGCTTCCTCGCTCACCGTGGGTTTCCTCGCATCTCCGGGGGGACATCTGTTTCCTCCACCAAGACCGGACGTCCCCCGCCCGTGTGACACCGCCGGGAGAATCCGCGCCGCGGGGTGCGCCGTCCTGTCACGCGGTGCCGGGGTTGTCACATTTCGCGGGCCGTGCCGGTCGGTAGCGGTGGAAGCCCGGTCGTCCCGGTGTGGCCCTGTCCGGTTCCCGGGCCCGTCTTCCGTAGCCCACGCCCCGAAAGGTTTCTGATGGCAGGCCCTGGCGTTCCCGGCCCCTTCGGCGACGATCCCCTGCCGTGGTCGTCCACCGCGGGGGAGCCGGCTTTCCTGACCGGCGGACCGCAGGCGGTCGCCACGTACGGGGTGCTCGTCGGATACAGCGGTTCCACCGCCAGCGGGCGCGCGCTGTCGTACGCGGCCGGGATGGCGCGGCGTACGGGCGTGGCGCTCCTGGTCGTCCACGTCGTGCGGCAGAACCCCGTCGCGTCGCTGCTCGGCTACGAGGCCCGCGGGGGACCGGCCGGTGGGAGCGGGCCGCACGGCGGCAAACACGCGCTCCTGCGGCAGCTCGCCTGCGAGGACCATCTGACGGGGCTGCCCTGGACGCTGATCCACCGCAAGGGCACCGTCGCGGACGAACTGGAGAAGGCCGGCCGCAGGTACCGGGCGAACGCCATCATCGTGGGGCGCAGACGCGGAGCCGGCATCAAATTCCTCCGCCCGGTCGCCGACCGCCTGGCGCGCCGCGCCCAGCGGCCCGTCATCGTTGTCCCGTGACGGCGGCCCGCGGGACCCTCTGCGCGGACCGGCCGGCCGGGGAACGAGCCGAACGCCCTGACGTGACGAACGACCGAGCCGCGGGTCGAACTCGTCACTGTCAACTCGCCTGTTCGCGAGGGTGATCGACGGGCCCGCGGGTTTCGCCGACCACGTCCCGCCGAGGCCGGACCGACACGACCGCAGAGCGCGGTGAGTCCGGTGTCAGGGTGCAGGTCCTGGTGAAGTCGGGGTGCTGTCGAGCCGGGGGCGGGCGGGCCCCCGGGACGGGCGGCCCCGGGCGAGAAGAGAACGGGACGCCCTAGGGGAGCGGGCAGCCCGGCAAA
>JARAXD010000022.1:86176-120192 GCA_033793685.1 Streptomyces sp. ME19-03-3
TGGGTGTGCCGGGGGACTGGGTCCTGGTCGGGGTTCCGGGGGGGTGTGGCGGCGCGGGGGCCGCCCGCCCCGGGGGCCGGCCGGCCCCGGCTCGACATGAAACGGTCAGCGCATCGGTCTGCGGTCAGCGGGAACTGATCAGCAGGCCGGGTACGACGGTTCGGCCGGTGCGGAACTCGGTGTACGCCCACTGCTCGACGTCGGGCTGCGGACCCACGGGGTTCAGAGTCACCTGTGAGGACCCGCCCCGCTCCACCTTCGCCGGTGCGCTCAAGGTGGCGTTGTGCCGGTCGCCGTCCTCAGGGACGACGGTCACGCCGAGCCGGTAGGGAACGTCGGACGAGGTCGCCGTCTGGGCGTGTACGTAGGCGGTGTACTCGCCGGGTTCGGGGAAGAACCGGACGCTGCGCTCGCTGCTGTGCCACGAGGCCCAGCTTCGATCGACCAGTTTGCCGTCCTTGTAGAGGTAGAGGTCGAGATTCGTGCCCGGGTCGTCCGAGGCTGTCTGCACGACCAGCCCGGCCGAGCCGCGCGGTACGACGATCTTCGTGCCCTCAGTGCCCACCCCGCCGGGGGAGAAGACGCCGCCGCTGACGGTGGTCGTGAGCTTCTTGTCCGTCCAGGTGACGGGGGTGTACCCGGTGGTGCGGCCGGTCAGCGGTCCGGTGAAGCCCGGTTCCAGGAATCCCTGGCCCTGGCCGCCGGTGCGGCCGAACTCGATTCCCGTGTCGTCGTACGGCCGCGGCGTGAAGCCCCAGGGCCGGCCGGCGACTGTCAGGCGCACGTGGTGCTTGGCGCTGCTGAAGACGAGTGAGCCGGTGGTGTAGCGGTCCCAGGTCGCGGTGCCGCGCTCCAGGGTGACGGTCACCGTGGCGGTGGCTCCGGGCTTCACCGAGATCTTCCGAGGGCTGACCGTCACCTTCATCCCGGCGAGCCCGTCGACGTGCGCCGTGTACGTCTCGGTCTGCGTGCCGACGTTGGTCAGCCGCCGCGTGAGCCGCACCGGCTTCGTCCCGTCGTACTCGCGCAGCGCGATCGACGGCAGGTTGATCTCCTTGCCGTCCGGGGTCGCCGCGGCCGCGAAGGAGGTCAGTTCGGCCGCCGAGGGTTCGATCACCAGCCCGGGATCGTCGGCGGACGAGGTCTGCGGCAGGCCCGAGCCCTGGCGGAGGGGGCTGCTCGTGCCCTGGGTGTCAGTGGCGGTGGTACGCAGTGCCGAGGCGGTCGCGCCGGGCGACCAGTTCGGGTGCCGGGTGCGCAGCAGTGCGGCCATGCCGGCCACGTGCGGGGCTGCCATCGAGGTGCCGGAGTAGGCGTCGAAGAGACGCCCGCCGGCCATCGGCGACACCGCCGCGACCACGTCGATGCCGTCCGCGACGAGGTCGGGCTTCTGCAGTCCGGTGTGCGTCTGGTCGGGGCCGTAGGACGAGAGTCCGGCCACGCTCGGCAGTCCCACGACGCTGCTGCCGTCCCCGCCCTCGGCCAGCGAAGCGGTGCCGTCGGTACGGTGCGCCCACAGGTAGTTGAAGAGCTTCCCCGCCTGTTCGGCGCTCCACAGGTAGACGGTCGGGAAGTCGTAGATCACGTTGAGGCGAACGTTGCCCGTCGACTGGAACAGCACCACGCCGACACCGCCGGCGGCCTTGACCGTCGCCACCGCGTCGACGGAGTCGATGAAGTCGCAGGCCACGATCTTGCCCTTGACCTTGGCGGGGTCGAGACTTCCGGACCAGCAGTACTGCGCGCCGTCCTCGAGTGATCCGGCCTGGTCGGCGAAGACGATCGGTGTGCTGCGACCCGACGGCAGCTGGTCCATGGAGGTGCCGACGATGCGGGTGCCGTCGCCGAGTCGTACGGTCGCCTCGTGGGACCGCTCCACCGTCGCGCCGACCGTGGTGACCCAGGGTTCGGCGTTGCTGATCATTCCGGACATGCCGTCGTTGCCGGCGGACGCCGCGACGAAGACCCCGGCGAGGTACGCGTTGAGGAAGGCGTTCCCGATCGGGCTGTTCGGCTGGTAGTCCCCCATCGCCGTGCCGATCGAGTAGTTGATCACCTGGACGCCGTCGGCCACGGCCGCGTCGATCGCCGCGATGATGTCGGCGTCCATGCCCGAGCCGCCCCACAGCGCCTTGTACACGGCGATCCGCGCGTCGGGCGCCACTCCGGAGATCGCGCCGTAGTCATGCCCGAGGACCATCGCGTGCTTGACGGGAAGACCCGCAGCGGTGGAGGCGGTGTGGGTGCCGTGTCCCTGCATGTCCCGGGGGGAGAGGCTCTCCCCCTCCGGCAGCGAGCCGTAGGCGCTGAGCCACCCGTCGGCGAAGTACCGCGCCCCGACGATCTTGCCGTTGCAGGCGGTGGCGGGGAAGTCCCCGCCGGCCTGACAGGTGCCGTGCCAGCCCGCGGGCGGCGCCATGGTGGCGGCGAAGGAGGCGCTCTCCGGCCAGATTCCGGTGTCGATCACGCCGATGACCACATCGGACCCGTGGACCGGTTTGGCCTGCGCCGCCGTCTGCGCCGCCGTCCGCGCCGGCGCCTGTGCGGTGTGCTGTGCCGCCCGCGTGGTCTGCGTCGTCGCCGCGTCGGCCTTCACGAGGCGGGCCGGGGTGACGGCGGCGACGCGCGGGTCCTTGGACAGCTTGCCGGCCTGCGCGCCGGTCAGCTTGACGGCGAAGCCGTTGAAGGCGGTCGTGTAGGTCCGCTGAGCCCGCACACCGAAGTCGCCGAGTACGTCGCGCTGGGCTTCGCCCAGGTGCTGCCGGTACTTCTCGGCCGCGGCCGAATGAGGCTGGAGCTCCTGCCCGGCCGCCGGCCTCGTCGCGGCGAGTCCCTTGACGCCGCCCGTGTACGAGGTGACGGGCGCTTCCCGCAGCCGCACGACGTACTGCCCCTTGATGGTGTCGGGCTGCGCGGCGGTGTGCAGGGCGCCACCGCCCGTGAGGGCGGGCCGGGAGTGGTCGTACTGGCCCAGCCTCAGGTCCGGCAGCGGAGCACCGGTCTGTGCCGCGGCCGGCCCGATGCTGCCCAAGCCGCTGAATATGGTGGCGAAAACGGTGATTGCAGACGCCACTGCGATTCGGCGTCGTCGTCGAAGGCTCGCGCTCGTGACCACGAGTCTCCTCCCATGAAGTGAATGAATGTCCGTCACACCCAACCTCCGGCCCATTACGGGAAGATCACGTTCGAATGACGATCCGTCCCGTCGGGCGCCGCCGCGGCCGCCTGCCGGGGGTGTTTCACCTGCCACGGGCGCGGTCGGTTCCCCGCGACGGGAACGGTGCCCAGTCGATCGCCGAGGTGCGCGGACTCGAGCCTCCCGAAGCTGTGAGCAGCGTGAACCCGGATACGGGTGGGGGCGGTTCGGTCCGCGCTCCTGGGGGCTGAGCGCGGGGTTCCCGGGGTGGCGGCATGCTGCCGGGGCCCTGAGCGACTTCCGCACCCGACCGCCTGTCGTCTTGCGGACAGGTGTCGGGATGCCGACACCGTGAGTCACGGTCGACCGAGTGCAGCGGCGGGGCGCCGCGCACACCACCACCCAGCCGACCGCCCGGACAGGACACGGTCCGAGCGGAACGAAGCTCCCCTGTCCATCGGGCAAGTGCTCCCGCCTGCCAGGGATCCGAGACCGCACTCGTAGGCCGTACGGGCACCACCACATACGGCACGTGCGGATACCCCCACCCCGGCTCCGCCACCGCAGGAGTCCTCGCGATCCCGCTCCGGAACCGACGAGAGCGGAAGTCGGCAACAACGCCGCGTCAGCCGTACGCAGACCGTCCGCAGGTACGGGGCGTCGTCCCCCCTGCTCTGTCTGATCTGACGTCGAACCAGCTCGTGGAGCCGGCCGCCCGGGTCCGCCGGCAGGTCGGCGGAACAGCCCTCCCCCCCCGACGCGGCCGTCCTCCATGACGACCGAGCAGTCGGCGTCGAGGACGCGTCGAGGAAGAGGATGCGGGGCCGCCGGCTCAGGGCCGGGGATGGGGACGGTGCGCGGCCTGCGGCCCGGCCGCTGCCGGCGGGTGCGCGCGGGTTCAGCCCTGCTCCAGAGCCGTTCCGCCCGCCTTGAGCAGGACGGACCCGCGGCGTGCGGGATGTCGGGCCGGCGGCCGGAAGGACTCAGCCGGAGGCATCGCCGGCGGCGGCCGACAGGCCGAAGTCGCAGAGCCTGCCGATGAGTTCCACGGCGGTGTCCGTCAGGCCGGCGGCCTCGGCCGCGTCGTCGCAGGCGACGAGCTCCCGCCCGATCTCGGCGATCGTCGTCGTGAGCGCGATCAGCAGGGCGCGGTCGCCCGGCCGCTCCTGGGCGATGCCGAGCAGGGCCGCGTTGTGGCTGATCCACGTCCTGAGGTTCCGCCGCCCCAGCAGGTCGAAACCCGGCGGAGTGTCCCCGGTGTAGAAGAGCGTGGCCATGTCCCGCCGGGCCCGGGTGTGCTCGAGGTACGCGCGGGTGCCGGTGAGGAAGAGGGCGCGGGGGCGGCTCTCGCCGGTCTCCCGGAGCCGGGCCACCGCCCGCGCCGTGGTCTGCGCCTGCGCGGTGCGGAACTCCTCCCACAGGGCCAGGAAGAGGTCCGCTTTGCCGTCGAAGTGGTGATAGAGGCCGCCGACGCTGGCGTCCGCGCGGCGCACCACCTCGGCGATGCCCGCCGCCGCGTACCCCGACTCCGCGAAGACCTCGCGGGCCGCCTTCAGCAGTGCCTGCCGGGTGGTCGCCGCCCGGCGGGGCGTCCGGGCCGCCGGCCCGGACGCCCCACCGATCGTGGGCGGGTCGGCGGGAACACCGATGAGCAGTCCGTCACCGTGTGTGTCGCCCATCCCGGGACCTTCCGTCCGTCACGGTCGCGTCGCGCCGTGAACCCGCCGTCTGGAGGGGCAGCACACTACCCCTCGTCCTCAGGACGCCGGGATGCCGTCGGCCGGGGCCGCGGGCTGCGGCACGGTGTACGGCGTGATGGCGCCCCGCTCGTCGTCGGTCACCAGCGGCGTGCCCTGCAGGGCGATCTCCGTGCCCTTCAGGATGCCGATCTGTACGCCGGTGTAGCCGGCGTGGGAGTCACCGCTGAACCGGAACGGCACCAGCCCGGGCCCGGTGAAGCCGCCCTTCTCCACGGCCTTCACCAGCGACTCCCGCGTGGGGTCCTTCCCGGCGGCCTGCAGTGCCTGGACGAAGGTGTAGGCCAGGGACATCCCGAACTCGACGTTGCCGTCGAAGGGCAGCTTCGGGACGTACGTGTCGTGGATCTCGCGGTAGAGCTTGATCCAGCTGTTGGAGACGTCGTTGGTGGGCGGCATGTAGGTGTCGGTGATGATGCCGTCCATGAGCGCCGCCGGGTCGGCCGTGCCGCCCGCCTTCTTCGCGAAGGAGTCCAGCAGGCCCGCCAGGGTGGTCGGGTCGGAACCGACGTTGGTCACCACCATCTGCGGGTTGTAGCGGAGCTTGAGCGAGGTGAGCTTGAACAGCGCGGTGTACGTCGGGATGGTGAACAGCACGACCACGTCAGCCTTGGACTGGGCGATGGCCGTGACCTGCGGGGCGATGTCGGTGCCGCCGGGCTGGTAGCTCTGCCGGCTGACCACGGACTCCTTGGGGATGTACTGGTCCAGGCCCTCGACGCCGTCCTGGCCGAAGTCGTCGCCCTGGTAGAAGTAGGCGACCTTCTTGCCCGCGAAGTTCTGCTTGATGTACTGGCCGAGGATCTTGCCCTCGACGAGGTAGTCCGGCTGCCAGCCGAAGGTCTGCGGGTGCTTGCCGGGCTCGTCCCAGCAGCGGCAGCCGGAGGACACGAACAGGTCGGGCACCCGGCGGCTGTTGAGGAAGTCGACCACCTTGGTGTGGGTCGGCGTGCCGAGGCCGCCCACCATCGCGAAGATCTTGTCCTCCAGGACGAGTTCCTTGGTGACCTTCACCGTCTGGGTCGGGTTGTACGCGTCGTCCTTGTACCGGAAGTCGATCTTCCGGCCGTTGACCCCGCCCTTGGCGTTGACGTGGTCGAAGTACGCCTTGGCGCCCGCCGAGACGTTGCTGTAGCCGGGCGCCGCGGGCCCGGTGAGCGGCTGGTGGCTGCCGATGACGATGCTGTCCTTGGTGACGCCCGGCGCGGCGGAGCCGCCTCCGGAGCCGCCCGAGCAGGCGGTGAGCACCAGGGCCAGCACGGCCAGCGCGGCGCCGCCGCGCAGACGCAGGCCCTGTCGGTGGCTTCTTCTCATGACCCCTCCTGGAACCGAATCGGATTCGGCGGGTTGTGAACGGATTACACGTGGTGTGCCGTTGGTCGAGGGAACGGGCGGGAACAGGCGGGAACGTGCGGGAGCAGGCGGGAACGTGCGGGCACGGTCAGGTACGCGGCCCCCGGGTGCGGAGCCGCCGGACCAGACGGACGAGGGCGCCTTGGATGCCCTGCGGGAACAGCAGCATCGACAGGACGAGGGCGAGGCCGTACAGGGCGAGCGGCAGGTTCGCGTAGAAGCCCCGGGACAGGTGCAGCGCGTCCGCGACGTCGCCCGTCCAGTTCGGCAGCAGGACGAGGAGCACCGAGCCGTACACCGCGCCCGCCAGGCTGCCGAGGCCGCCGAGCACCGCCGCCGTCAGCAGGGACAGCGAGAGCGCCAGCGGAAACGCCCCGGGTGCGGCCAGCGAGCTGACCACCGCCAGCAGCCCGCCGCCCAGGCCCGCGCAGGCCGCGCTGACCACGAAGGCGAGCACCCGCAGCCGGGCCACGTGGATGCCGGCCAGTGCCGCGGACACCTCGTCGTCCCGGATCGCCCGCCACGACCGCCCGAAGCGGCTGCGCCCGAGGTCCGCGAGGAGCACCAGCACGACCACCGCGCACAGCACGCAGACCCAGGCCTGCCAGCGCTCCAGCGGGAAGTACGGGCCCAGCGCCTCGGGCGGCGGGGGCGAGGCCACCACGAGCCCGTTCTCGCCGCCGAGCAGATCGGTCAGGTGCCGGTAGTTCGCGAGTGCGGGCAGCCCGACGGCCAGGGTGAGCGTCGCGCCCGCGAGGTAGGGCCCCTGAAGCCGGGCCGCGGCCGCGCCCACCAGCGCGCCGACGGCGGCCGCGACAGCGGTGCCCGCGACCAGCGAGACGGCCAGCGGCCACCCCCGTTCGGTGAGGAACAGGCCGGTCGCATAGGCGCCGACCGCCATCAGCGCGCCGTGGCCCAGTGAGATCTGACCGTTGGTCCCGGTCAGCACGGTCAGCCCGGCGACCGCGCACACGTAGGTCGCGACGGTGGCGACCTCCAGGTTCTGGTACGGCGACAGCAGCGCGCTGACGCCGCAGACCACCAGCAGCCCGAGCAGCGCGGGGACCAGATGCCGCACCCCGGTGCGGTCCGCGGGCCCGCGCAGCCGTGCCCGCAGGCCGGCCACGGTGGGGGACCCGAGCGACGGCCCCGGGCCCTTGGTGGTGTCGGTCGAGTCGGTCATGGCCTCACACCCGTCGCACGGAGGTACGCGAGAACAGGCCGTTGGGCCTGATCATCAGCACCGTCATCAGCACCGCCAGCGCACCCAGCAGCGCCACCTCGGACCCCAGGTACCCCGACACGTAGGAGAGGGTGAGCCCGACCACGAGCCCGCCGACCACCGCACCGGGCGGGCTGTCCAGGCCCCCGACGACGGCGGCGGCGAAGCCGAACACCAGTACCGCGTCGAACTGGTTGGGGCCGACGAAGGTCGCCGGCGCCACCAGGACCCCGGCGAGCGCTCCGACGGCCCCCGCCAGCGCCCAGCCCAGCGTGAGCACCCGCCCGACCCGCACCCCGAACATCCGGGCCACCTCGGGGGAGAAGGCGGCCGCCCGCATCCGAAGCCCCACCGGGGTCACCCGGAAGAGCAGCACGAGCAGCGCCATCACCACCAGCACGGCCCCGATGACGAACAGGTCGGAGGGCGACAGCAGCAACTGGGCGTCACCGACGGTGAAGCCCTTGATGCCCAGCAGCGGCGGGAAGGAGCGCGGCGAACCGCCCCACACCATCCCGGCCACCGCCTGCAGCAACAGCAGCAGCCCGAGGGTGATGATGACCGCGTTCATCGGCGGTCCGTTCTCCACCGGGCGGACCAGCACCCGTTCCACGACCGCCCCCAGAACGAAGCCCGAGGCGAGGGCGGCCAGCAGCCCGAGCCAGTAGGAACCGGTCGCGTGGATCACGCCCAGGGCGACGAAGCTCGTGATCATCAGCATGCCGCCCTGCGCGAAGTTCACGATCCGGGTCGCCCGCCAGATGAGCACCAGCGCCAGCGCGACCGCCGCGTAGACGATGCCGCTGGTCACCCCGCCCAGTGTCAGATTGATGAAGTACATTCAGAACCCCAGATAGGCGTGGCGGAGGTCGTCCGCGGTGGCGAGGCGCGCGGCCGCGTCGGCGGCGACCACCCGCCCCAGGTTCAGCACGACGCCGTGGTCGGCGACGGACAGGGCGCTGCGCGCGTTCTGCTCCACCAGGAGCACGGTGAGCCCCTGCCGCTCCCGCAACTGCCGCAGCACGGCGAGGATCTGGGCGGTGACACGGGGGGCGAGCCCGAGTGACGGCTCGTCGAGCAGCAGCAGCCGCGGCCGGGTCATCAGCGCCCTGCCGATGGCGAGCATCTGCCGCTCGCCGCCGGAGAGCGTCTGCGCGAGCCGCGCGCGCCGCTCGGCGAGCGCGGGGAAGAGGGCGTAGACCTCCTCCAGGCCGGCGGACTGCAGCGCCCCGCGCTCGCGCCGGTCCCGCCACAGGACGCCCAGCCGGAGGTTGTCGTGGACGGTCAGCTCGGTGATCACGCCGCGGCCCTCCGGCACATGGGCGAGGCCCAGCCTGACGACCTCCTCGACGGGCAGCCGCGTGATGTCGGTGCCGTCGAGCAGGACACTGCCGGAGCGGGGCCGGACGAGGCCGTTGACGGCGCGCAGCAGCGTGGTCTTGCCTGCGCCGTTGGCTCCGAGCACGGCGGTGATGCCGCCCGCGTCCACGGTGAGGGACACCTCGTCCAGGGCCCGCACCATGCCGTAGGAGACGACGAGTTCGCGGACCTCAAGCACGGGAGGACTCCTCTCGGGGCCCGGCGGCGGCCGGCGCCGACGTGCCGCCCGGCGCCGGTGTGCCCTCGGTGACCTCGTCGCCGAGGTACGCCTCGGTCACCAGCGGGTCGTCGCGCACCTCGTCCGGAGTGCCGTAGGCGATCACCTTGCCGAAGTCGAGGACGAGGACCCGGTCGCAGACCCGCATGACCAGGTCCATGTGGTGCTCGACCAGGACGACCGCCATCCGTTCGCGCAACCCGCCGATGACCTCGCCCAGTTCGCGCATGCCGTCCTCCGACAGCCCCGAGGCCGGTTCGTCGAGCAGCAGCAGCCGCGGTTCGCCGGCCAGCGCCCGGGCGAGTGCGACCTGCTTCTGCACCCCGTAGGGGAGTTCGCCGGGGAGCCGGTCGGCGGCGTCCTGCGCGCCGAGCTCCCGCAGGACGGCCAGCGCACGGTGGCGCAGCAGCCGCTCGTCACGGTCCGAGCGGGGCAGGCCCAGCAGCGCGGAGGCGAAGCCCGCCCGCGCGTGCCGGCTCGCCCCGACCATGACGTTCTCCAGCACGGTCAGCCGGGGAAACAGTCCGAGGCCCTGCAGGGTCCTGGCGATGCCCAGCCGGGCCAGTTGGTGCGGGCGGGGCCAGGGCAGTGCCCGGCCCTGCCAGTGCAGCGTCCCGGCGGCCGGCCGCACGAAGCCGCACACGGCGTTGAACAGGGTCGTCTTTCCTGCCCCGTTGGGCCCGATGACGCCGAGCACCTCGCCCGGCTGGACCGACAGGGACACCGCATCGAGCGCGGACAGGCCTCCGAAGGAGACGCCGAGTCCGTCGATGCGCAGGAGGCTTTCCACCAGTCACCCTTCCTTGGGAGTTCGGCGGCGCGGTACGGGACGCGAGAGCGGGGGGACGGGGATCGGGGAGCGGACCTCGTGCGGGCCGTCCGGCCCTGCGGTGGCGCGGTGGCCCGCCGTGCGGGAGGGGGCCTTGCGGCCCGACCGAATCAGAATCGGATTCATCGCGCGGTCTCCAAGCGGCTTGCGTGGTGAGCGTGTGCGGGTACGGGCGCGGCGGGGGACGGGCAGCTTCGACCGGTACGCCCGGGGGTGTCGGTGCCCCGGGGTGGCCGCACGATACCGACTGGTCGGCATGTCGGGAAGAGGTGCTGCAGGTCACGGTTGGAGCACCGCGCCCACCTGGGCCGCGACCAGCACCGCGACCCCGCGCTGACGCAACTCCCCTCGGAGGTATGGGTGTTCGGTAGGCGTGCGTGGTGGGCTGCGGTGACATGCGGCACCGTGTCGCGGGGCCGCGGTCGCGGGGCGGGTCGGCATGGGGTCCGGCGGGGAACGATCCGGGGTCTAGAGCCTGTCTCTTGGAAGTGCGGTGCGCAGGGGCTGCATGCAAGATCGATAACCTGTGTCGGCGTCGGCGGGCATGGTGCGAGACTTCGGGCCATGACCTCACCCGAGCTCAGTGACCTGGACTACCTCCGGGAGATCGAGCGTCTCGCCAACCGCGTCACTGTGGAGGCATCCAACGAAGGATGGCTCTCGTTCCAGGCAGACCCGGATGAGGCGACACCGCTCCAGCGCAGCGTGAACGCGCTTGCCCGTGCTCTGCGCCACTACCACTTCGAGGGTGACGGCTGCCTGGACGAGGACCGGCCTCTGGTCCGCCTCGTCGGAGCCTCGGTGTTGAGGCCCGGGGCCATGCCGGCCGGGGTGGAGGAGGCGTACGAGGAGGTATGCGCACGGATCGGCGTCGACCCCAGGCCAGAGGGCTGGGCGCTGTGGAACACCTGGAGCGACGGGGACCTGAAGGTGACCATGGTGGTGTCCGCCGTCGAAACGACTCAGGGGCTGTTCGTGATGGACGCGCGGGAGAGCACTCGACCCGGTGTCACCGCTGCCCTCCCAGATCGCACTCGTCCGCCAGGGATGGATAGGGCCGATGACGTTCTCACCTCGTGGCGTCAACCGGACTGGTTTTGACGGGCGGCCACTGACCTAGGCTCTGGCCTTTGGTCAGGGTCGTGTCCACATGAGAATTGCAGCGAGGTGCAGTGCGGCCTGGTAGGCGACGGCGAGCTTGTCCGTTCGCATGGCCAGACCCCCGCCACTGCTTGAGGCGATTGATGCACCGCTCGACGACGTTGCGCTGCTTGTATGCCTCGGCATCGAAGCCAGGTGGGCGACCAGCGGCGCGACCTCGCCGCAGTCGGCGACCGACATGGTCGGCAGGCTGTGGGGTCACGGCATGGATCCCTCGTCGGCGGAGGTGACCCCGGATTGAACGAGACGAATACGCCCGGTCTGCCAGCACGGCGTCCGGCCGGGTCCGCGGCCTTCCCGGCCCGCTTCGCGGAACACGGATGCCTGCCATGACCACCTCGAAGGCCGGCGCGTCGCCTGCCTGGCCTGCGGAGACACGGAGGGCCAAGAGCCGTGCATGGCTGTCGCTGACGAGATGGACCTTCGTACGCAGGCCGCCGCGGGAACGTCCGAGCGCATGATCATCGGGCTCGACCCGATCTGGCGCCCCTTTTTCCTGGCTCCGGCGGCGTGCTGGTGAGCCCGGCAGATAGAGCGTGTCTCCTTGATCTGCTCGTCGGTTGATCGGATGTGTCTGTCCGCTTGGTGATCACTGATGCGATGTGGGACCGGATCGAGCCGTTGATGCCGGCTGATCCGGTCCGTGGTCGGCGATGGGCCGACCATCGTCGGACCTTGGAGGCCATCGTGTGGAACTACCGCACCGGCTCGCCCTGGCGGGATCTGCCGGACGAGCTGGGCTCGCTCCAGACCTCTCATAAACGGCTGCTCAGGTGGGCCGTGGACGGCACCTGGGAGCGGATCCTTGCCGCGCTCCTGGCAGCGGCCGACGATGCTGACGACATCGGTTGGACCGTGTCGGCGGACTCCACCATCACGGCGCGTCCCCCGGCCCGGTACGCCGAGGTACCGGCCGCCGACCGGCCCGTGCGCGAACGGCTCGTCGCACACGAGAACGCGTCGGTCTGCTCGCAGTCCGCGGGGCGCGCGTCCTCTCGTGCTCCGACCGCTTCGGCTCGCCGGGTCGGTCGGTCCGCGGCTCCTGCGCTGAAGCGGCCGCCGCTGCGCTTGGCGCAGCGGCGCGTCCCGATGTGCTGCCCTTCAAGGGCTCGGCAGCCGTGGGGCGGGCGGCATCCGCGGGATGCAGAAGGCGCCGAGCGTCGCTTGCCTTCTGCTCGGCCGCGAAGGGCCGCTACCGTGTCGAAACCGACGGCACCCCGACACGGACCTGGAGCCGCACCAAATCCCCGCCGCCGGCCGCCGAGCATGGCGCGTCGGTGGCAGGCAGGTACTCGAGGCGTCGCCGCTCGCGGGGTCCCTGCGGTCCGTGGCCTGCCGCCCGAATTCGGCGACCACGCAGATGAGGGGGGCCAGTCGGAGATTCACACGCCGGACGGCAGCAGCGCCGACGAGCCAGGGTGACCACCAGCTGCTCGAAGGCTCGGCTACCCAGGGTGCCAGATCACGATCCGGCATCCTGATAGTCGTGCCAGAGTTCGGGCGCGGATCCGGCGGTTTGGCTTCCCTCCGGCTCCGCGACGCGCTGCGTGCCGCATTGACCGGTTGGATGGCGGTCCTCGATCCGGGGCCGCACGGGGCATACGGCGGCGAGCCCTGATCTGCTCGCCCGACTGCTCTCGGCTGGTCGCTGGTGTCGGCAAAGCCGACAGGGAACGCGGGCCGTGGCGGGGGGTTTGGCGAGTAGGTCCAGGCCGACGGTGGCCTCGTGTTGCTCGGGGTTGCGGCGCCGTCACATGTCGGGGCCGGCCCAGGATCACACCTAGGTCGGCCCCGACATGGGGAACTGTCTCCCTGGCCGGTCGTCAGCCGCGGGTCATCGCGAAGATATGCAGGGTCGGTGTGTCAGGGGCGGCTGCGGTGCTGACCTTGGGCAGCTGGACGCTGACCGGTGTCTTGCCCGACTGCAGCGGTACTCCGACGTAGTGGATGTACGCGGATCCCTGGTGTGTCTGGTTGCCCTGGCGGTTCTGGTAGGCGGTGGCGATGGCGACGTCGTCGCCGCCGCTGAACCAGTCGGGGCTGTTCAGGCTGAACTGCTGGCTGGTTCCGTCGGAGTAGAAGACGGTGCCGTTCCCGCCGACGGGTCCGTAGCTGGCCGAGACCAGGAACCCGAGGGTGCTGCCTTGGGTGCCGTTGACGGCGACGATCTGACCGTTGGCGACGGCATTGTCGGGCTTACCGAAGGTACCCGTTCCGCTGGTCTGTGTTGCACCGGCGGTGGAGGGCCAGGTGAAGCTCAGCTCCGCGTGGGTGACGGTGGAGCCCGGCGTGACGCCCGCCTGGGCGAGTGCCTGAGCGGAGTAGCTGGCCCCGCCGCCGTCGAAGTCGCCCACGTTGGTGGCGGTGTCCTGGGTGACGGCGATGTTGTTGAATGCCGACGCCAGGGGGATTGCGGCCTTGCCGAGGCCCATGGCGTGGACGTGGAGCGTGGGTGTGCTCGGGGCGGCTGCGGTGCTGACCTTGGGCAGCTGGACGCTGACCGGTGTCTTGCCGGACTGCAGCGGTACTCCGACGTAGTGGACGTACGCGGATCCCTGGTGTGTCTGGTTGCCCTGGCGGTTCTGGTAGGCGGTGGCGATGGCCACGTCACCGTCGCCGCTGAACCAGTCGGGGCTGTTCAGGCTGAACTGCTGGCTGGTCTTGTCGGAGTAGAAGACGGTGCCGTTGCCGCCCGCGGGTCCGTAGCTGGCCGAGACCAGGAACCCGAGGCTGTCGCCGGTGCCGCTGAGCGCGATGGTCTGACCGTTGGCGACGGTGTTGTCCGCCTTGCCGCTGCCGGCGGTGGACGGCCAGGTCAGGGCGACACCGCCATGAGCCACCGTCGTGCCGGGGGTGACGCCCGCCTGGGCGAGTGCCTGAGCGGAGAAGCTTGCCCCGTTGCCGTCGATGTCACCGGCGTTGGTGGCGGTGTCCTGGGTGACGGACACGTTGTTGAAGGTGGAGGCCAGCGACGGTGCGGCCGGTCCGGGGGTGGCAGCGGGCACCTGCTGGGCGATGGTGTCGAGGTAGTGGAGACCTCCGGTGACGCTGAGGCCCACCAGGTGCTGTGCGTCGATTCTGTCCCATTCCTGGGGGATCAGCTGGGCCAGATGTGTCTTGCCCTGGTCATTGGCGGCGGTGACCACAGCGTCTTTGAAAGCGCCGGCCGAGTCGATCTGTTCCTGGCTGATGATGACCGTGTCGGCCTGGTCCGTTCCCACTGCCTGGAACACGGGCGCCAAGGCCTGGACGGTTTTCACGAACTGGTCCAGGAGCGGGCCTTCGAGCCTCAGCGTGTCGTTGAAATCGTCCCTGTTGTCGAGGAAGAGCTTCTCGTAATAGGTGACAGCAGGGGACTCGGAGATCGTGCCGAGTTCATACATGTGAACCAGCGAGCCGACCACGTCCTCGAGCGGGGCACCGTCGGCCGTCAGCGCCCCGGAACCGCTGTAGACCTGCGCCAGAGTCGAGCACACGATGCCGCCGCCGCCAGTACATCCCTCAGGCCGCGGGTCCGGGGTGGTCGGCGTGATCCCGACTTCGTTCTCCCAGATGCTGTTGGTCACGGATGCCTGACGGGACGTCGGGCCGTAGAGGTCGGAGGCAGCGGTCACCATGGCCGTCTCGGCGTCGGCGAACGTCGACGTCGGGGAGAGGTACTGGGTCATCGCCCGCCACAGGATGTTCGTGGTGGTGTCGGGGTCCATGAGAGTGGACATGCGGTAGAACGCGTAGTTCGGAATGCCGCTGTTGGTGTGGACGCCACCGTTGTCGGAACAGGTCTCGGAGTACGCGCTCATGTGTCGCGGATCGCCGAAGATGGTGGGGTCGGCCATGGACCGGATGGGCTCCATGGCCTTCATGTCGGAACCTATGAGCCAGTCGTTCTTTCCCTTTGTCGCTCGCTCGGTCATTTCACCGAAGAAGTCGGAGATGCTCTCGTTCAGCGCCCCGGACTGGAATGCGTACTGGAGGCCTGCGGTGAACTGGGTGACGCCGTGTGTCATCTCGTGACCGGAGACGTCCTGCGACAGCATGCCGTCCCCGTACGTCATGTACTCGCCGTCCCAAAATGCGTTTTTGTAGTCCGTGCCGTAGTGCACATATGACTTCAGTGACATGCCGAGGTCATCTATGCTGTTGCGCCCGAACTTGCTCTTGTAGAAGTTGTAGACCACGCCGCTCTGGTCGTATGCGTCGTCCGCGTCGGCGTCGTTGGTGGCCGGACCACCCTCCTCTCTCACCCGCACGGATGCGGAAAGGCTCTCCTGGTGCTTCATGTCGAAGATCGCTCGGTAGAGGTCCTGGGGGTGGACCGGTGGATAGCCCGGGGAGCCTTCGTCAGCGAAGGGGAGGAACGGGAAGGCTGATTGCGGAGGGTCGCAGATGGTCGCTCCGGTGGGCGACGTATGACACTCACCCGGAACCATCGGGCCCGCTTTGTCGATGTTTTCCGCGAACTCCGAGTCCTTGATGCCCATCGTCGCTTTGCCGAAGTCCGCGGCAAAGAGCTTGTCCCTGATTCCGCTGGGGAAGCCGTTGTAGGAGACAAGCGCCGGCCGCCGCCAGTTGTGGTAGTGGTTCTCCGGCGGCTCGTCGCCCGCGTCGGCGAGGCGGAAATTGTGGGTCGAGGCGCCGTCCTTGTGGTAGACGACCTTGGGGTGGGTGCCGTCCCAGAGGACGTCACCGGCCGGGTGGACGTGGTACTCACCGTGCGCGGACGTCGCCACGTACTCTGCTTTGTCGTCCGTCACCCAGACCGCGATGTGCTCCCAGTCGTGGACGTGCCCTCCGGCGTCGGCGACGTTCTCGACCGCCACGTCCTTCTCGAAGTAGTAGTCGTACAGGTAGACGCACCAGTTGAAGTTGCACCGCTGCCGGGAGTACGCGTTGGTGTTGTCCAGGTCGGACTGGTCCCGGCAGTTCTCCGAGCTCGTCGTGTTGTTGTGGTCGAGACCCTGGGAGATGGCGCCGTCCGGACCGATCGCCGGGACGTTGTAGCAGGCGTTGCCGTCGTAGTCGACGGCCGGCTCCCACTTGAGGTCGTTCTCGGTGGCGTTCTGCGGCAGTGCCCTCGGCGGGTCGGGAACCGCGGCCGCGGCGGTCGTCTCGGTGAGGGGCTGGACGCCGACGATGACTCCCTTGTGCAGAGCATCGACGAAGACCCGCTCGCTGAACCCGCCCTTGTCCTTCACATCGATCTGCCAGGCCAGGGCCGAGGGGCTCTTGAATCCCTGCTTCGCAGAGCCGGGGTAGACCACCAGCGAGGGGGCCGCGGTTGTCTGCGCATGCCGCATCGTCTTGCCGGCGACGGCGACAGCGTCCTTCTGGCGTACCGTCGGAACCGTCGAGGCCGGGGGGACCAGGTCGGGGCGCAGCCCGTTGGTGACGGCGGTCACCGTGGTGTTGCCGCGGTCCAGGTGCACTCCCAGACGGGCGTTGTACACCGGTACACCGTGGATCGACTGGTCGTACCAGACGTGGTGGGCGCCGGTCGAGTCGGGCAGTTGGACGCGGCCGGTGACCTTCGAGAGCATGCCGTCGGTGTCCGCGACACCGAAGAGCTTCGCATGTGCGTGGAGCCAGGCCCGAACGTCGCGTCCGGCCAGCCGGCTGCGCAGACCACCGAGTGTCGAGGGAGTGCCCGTCTGCGGATTGGCGGCCACGTCGAGCTTGTGGCCGGTCTCACGCTGGAGTTCCTTCAGGGCGTCACTGACGCCTGAGGGCCGCCACTTCGGCAGCGGCTGCGTCGGCGTGGGCGCTGCCGCCGCGGTGCCGGCGGTCAGCACCGAGGCGATGACCGCCACGGCGGCCGCGACCGCCGTCCCCCGCACGGCGCGGTGTCGCGCGGCCCGTACGGCCTTGACCGGACGCTGCCGCGTCGCCGGGTAGAAGCGCACGACGGCACCACCGACGGCCAGTGCCCAGGCGGCCGCCGCGACGACCGCCCAGACGGTCGACATCGACAGCTCCATCACCGCCGTCCCGCCAGGGTCGCCGGTCGCCACCTGAGCGACACCCGTGAGGACCGCGTAGGAACCCGCCGAGGCGGCCAGCACCGGCCACTTCGGCAGCGCGAGAACGCGCGCCGTGGCGGCCACGAACCACCCGAGCGCGGCGGTACCGAGCACCGGGCCGATGCCTATGAGGAGCAACTCGGAACGCTGCTCGAGTATCCAGGGGGCTGAGATATGGCCGGAGAACAGCGCCATGTGCCAGTCGACCGGCACCCCGGAACCGGCGACGAATCCACCCACGGTGCCGGAGAGGTCCGGGACGAGGTGCTTCGCCACGAGAACATCAAAATATGAGCTGCTGTGCCTGATCACGACGCGCAGGGCGACCTGCACCGCGACCAGCGCCGAAACCAGCCCCACTATGCCGGCGACCAGCGCCGCACCGGCTGTGTGCCAGCCTCTTCGGAGGAACTCTTGTCTCAACTGACTTCCCTGATGACGGCTCCGAATGCTTCGGAGCATGCTGAATGGGTTGGGGCCCTCGGTGTGAACCCTGGCTTCTGCCGTCTGACCTGCAGAGAGGCGGACGCGCCAAGCACTGGCAGCACCCTGATCGGCAGCGAACACCGAGGGTGAATGATCAATCGGAATCGTACTCACAACTTGCTCGGGCAAGTAAATCTGATGTGCGTCGTCGTCACAGAGCTGCCCTGGGCATGAGCCGGAAGGCGTGGTCGAGGTCGAAGCGGCGGAGGAAGGCCCGCCGCCAGCGGTCCACGTCCACCGGCGTGGCGGCGGTGGTCGAGCACCACAGCCCGGTTTCGGATCGCGGTCGCCTGGCAGGTGCTCGACCTTCAGGCAAATCAATGTGCCGTGGGGGATGGGTAGTTCGTCGCGGTTCAGCCAGGGGCCGCCGAGTGATCAGCCGCGGCACTGCCATCGGCCGGGCCGGTCCGGTGACGTCAGCGGAGTGTGCGGCGAACCGCAGGGCGGCACCCGGCCGCCCGCGGGAGTCCCGCAGTCTGCGAAGCCGGGTGAATGCGGGTGTCCCGCAGTCATTCCCGCAGGCCGTCCAGGACCGCTGCCGAACGTTACCGTGGCAGCGCAAGGGGTTCCCCGATGTCGCCCACGCCACGAGCGTCAGCGGGAACCCGCTGACTCCTGGTCCGCGGAGGACATCGTGGTCCAAGCCTTCTCCACGGACGTCACACCACCCGCCGAGCGGGCCGAGTACTGGACGGAGGCCGTAGGCAGGGCGTTCATCCGGTTGGAGGTCCGCACGCGGGGGGAGACCAGGATCCACGGCGCCATTCGACGGGCAAGCCTCGCCGGCGTGCACGTCGGATCCCTCGAGGCGAGCCCGCAACGGATGGCGCGGACCGCGCCGCTCATCGCCGCGGACGGCGACGACTCGCTGGTCGTGAGCCTCCAGAAGGCCGGGGCCGGCGTCGTGACCCAGGACGGCCGGGAAACCCCGGTCGCGGCCGGTCAGTTCGTCATCCTCGACACCCGCAGGCCCTACAGCCTGGACTTCTCCGACCCGGTACGCCAGCACGTCGCCACGGTCCCGCGCGCGCTGGTGGACCTCCCCGACTCAGCGCTGCGCCTGACCACGGGCCGGGCCTATTCCCCGGGACACGGAATCAGCGGAATCCTCGCGTCGTACGTGAGCGGGCTCGCCACAATCACGGACCACTGCAACTGCGCCCCCGACCAATGCGACTGCGCGCCGGCCTCCAGGGAATCCCTCAGGCGGGGGATCGTCGACGTGCTGACGGCTCTGGTCGCCCGGGAGGGCCCACCCGGGGAGCAGGTCGCGGTGGAGCAGGTGCTGCTGCAGCGCGTCCGCGCGTACATCCGAGCCCACTTGGCCGACCCCGCCCTGTCCCCGGCCTCGGTCGCGGCCGCGCACCAGATCTCCGTCCGCTACCTGCACCGGCTCTTCCAGGACGAGCCCACGACCGTCGGCCGTTGGATCCAGCGACTCCGGCTCGAGGCCTGCCGCAGAGACCTCGTACGCCCCGAACTCGCGGGGCTGACCGTGGCGGCCGTCGCGCACCGCTGGGGCTTCGTCAGCCACCCGCACTTCAGCCGCACCTTCCGGGCGGTCTACGGCCTCACCCCCGCCGAGTGGCGGCAGACCGGCCTCCTGATGGCCGGTGTCGTGCAGGAGCAGCCAGGAGGCTGACCCACGGCCTAGCGCTGGGGGAAGGTGTACGTGTAGCCGGCCGCGTCGAGCCGGTCGAGCAGGATCCCCAGCGCCCGCACGGTCTGGCTGCGGTCGCCGCCGCCGTCGTGCATGAGCACGATGGCGCCCGGCTTCAGTTCGCGGTTCACGGTCGCGAGGATGGCGTCCGTGCCGGGGCGGCGCCAGTCCTCGGAGTCGACCGTCCAGCCGAGCGGGCGCAGCCCGTGGTCGGCGGCGATGGCGCGGATCGCGGGGGAGAAGTCGCCGCCCGGCGCGCGGTAGTACCACAGTGGTGTGCCGGCGGAGCCGACCGCGCGGGATATCTCGTCGCGGGCGTCGAGTATCTCGTGCCGGTTGTACTCCTGGGACTTGCGGCTCTGCGCCTCGTCGTGGTGGACGGAGTGGTCGCACAGCCGGTGACCCGCGGCGACGATCCGGCGGACCAGGTCGGGGTGGGCCCGGGCGTTGGGCCCTATCTCGCAGAAGGTCGCCTTGGCGTGGTGCCGGGCGAGCACGTCGAGGACCTCGGGAGTCCATACCGGGTTCGGGCCGTCGTCGAAGGTGAGCGCCACGGACCTGCCGGGTGCCTCGACACCGTGCTGGATCGACAGCGCGGTCACGGCCGTGTCGCGGGCGGGGGCCTGGACGGAGGTGCCGTGGGCCGCCGTGCCGCGGGGCGCGTCCGTGCCGCCCCCGGGGGCCTGCGGGCGGCCGGACCCCGGGGCGGTGGTGTCGTGGCGGGTGGTGCCGTGGTGGCTGGTGTCGTGGTGGCTGGTGCCCGCCCGGGTGCGGGCTGCCCGAGGGGTGCCGGACGGGGCGCCGTGGCCCGCGGGGGGCGTCTCGGCAGGGGCGGACGAGGGCCCTGAGGACACTGACGGCACCGACGGCACCGACGGCACCGACGGCACCGACGGCACCGACGGCACCGACGGCACTGACGGCGCGGCGGACGGGGTGGCACGCACGGAGGGCGCGGAGGCGGCGGCGCCGACGCTCGTGTGCTCCGTGCCGCAGGCGGCGAGCGCGGCTCCGGTGAGCGTCACCGCCGCGACTGCTCCGAGGGCTCGGTGCGCGCGAGTGGTCAGTGCCACGGGTACCTCCTGGGGCCGACAGCCGCACGCCCGGCGTGCGGATCAGCCCCCCACCGTAGACGGCGGGTGGCGGCACGCCCTCGGGCTTTCGGTCCTCCTCGGGTCCCTCGTCGCCGGGACTTTCGTCCTATCGGCATGCTCGCGACAAACGGCCTGCGGGCAGCGGTCGCCGACCCGGTCGGCAGGCCCCCGGCCTGCCCGGACGGCGGACCTCCGGCGCGACGTACGTATCGGCCCCGACCGGAGTTCCCTTCGGCCCGCGCCGCAAGGGTGTGCCTCTGTCGTGCGCGGCGGGCGGGTCGGTACGCCGTCGCAGCCCCCGCGATCGTCCGCGACGCACCCGGTGCACCGATCGATATCGACACCGACCCCGACCCCGTGCACCCCCGGGACGGCGTCCGGGACGGCGTCGGGGTGACGTAACCCGGGGCCCTCGGGTACCCGCCGCACGAACTCACCCGCTCCCGTGCACCCCCGGGACGGCGTCCGGGGTGACGTAACCCGGGGCCCTCGGGCACCCGCCGCACGAACTCACCCGCTCCCGTGCACCCTGCTGCCCCGCAGCTCGAAGGGGGTCCCGGCCGGCGCCGCGGCCGCCCCGCCGGGGCCTACGCCGGGTCAGGGGGAGAACTGACCCGCCGTAGGCCCCGGAGGTACACCCAGGCAGCCGATCCGACGCGCCCGACGCCTTCCCCGTGTTGCGGGGCCGCCCCGGGCGCGTGATCGTGGGCCACGGGACGCTCAGGCCCGCTCGAGCTTCCGCACCGTGCTCCACACAGGGGGTCGCCGCATGAGCACACACTTCGACGTCGTCGTCCTGGGCGCGGGGCCCGGCGGGTACGTCGCCGCCATCAGGGCAGCCCAACTGGGCCTGCGTACGGCGATCGTGGAGGAGCGCTACTGGGGCGGCGTCTGCCTCAACGTCGGGTGCATCCCCTCCAAGGCCCTGCTGCGCAACGCCGAACTGGCGCACATCTTCACCAAGGAGGCCAAGACCTTCGGCATCCGGGTGAACGGCGAGGTCAGCTTCGACTACCGCGAGGCCTACGCGCGCAGTCGCAAGGCAGCGGACGGCCGCGTCAAGGGCGTCCACTTCCTGATGAAGAAGAACGGCATCACGAAGTTCGAGGGCCACGGCACCTTCACCGACGACCACACCCTCCACGTCGCGCTGCGCTCCGGCGGCAGCGAGACCGTCACCTTCGGCCACTGCGTCATCGCCACCGGCGCCACCACCCGGCTCCTGCCCGGCACCTCGCTCAGCGAGCGGGTCGTGACGTACGAGGAGCAGATCATGACGGACACTCTCCCGGGGAGCATGCTGATCGCGGGCGCCGGGGCGATCGGCGTGGAGTTCGCCTACGTCCTGCACAACTACGGGGTGAAGGTGACCCTCGTGGAGTTCCTCGACCGGATCGTGCCGCTGGAGGACGAGGAGGTCTCGGCCGAACTCGCCCGCCAGTACCGCAAGCTCGGCATCGATGTGCTCACCTCGACCCGGGTGGAGGCGATCAACGACGCCGGCGACTCGGTGAAGGTCATGGTCACCACCGGAGGCCAGCGGCAGACGCTCCAGGCGGACAAGGTGCTCCAGGCGATCGGCTTCCAGCCGCGGATCTCCGGCTACGGCCTCGAGCAGACCGGGGTCAGGCTGACCGAGCGCGGCGCCATCGACATCGACGAGTTCTGCCGCACCAGCGTCCCGCACATCTACGCGATCGGCGACGTCACGGCGAAGCTGATGCTCGCGCACGCCGCCGAGGCCATGGGCGTGGTGGCCGCCGAGACCATCGCGCAGGCCGAGACCATGTCGCTCGACTACGTGATGATCCCCCGCGTCACCTTCTGCCACCCGCAGATCGCCAGCTTCGGGTGGACGGAGGCGCAGGCCCGTGAGCGGGGCTTCGACGTGCGGGTCGCCACGTTCCCCTTCACCGCCAACGGCAAGGCGCACGGCCTCGGCGACGCGAGCGGCTTCGTCAAGCTCCTCAGCGACGCGCGGCACGGCGAACTGCTCGGCGGCCACCTGATCGGCCCCGAGGTCACCGAGCTGCTGCCGGAGCTGACGCTCGCCCAGAAGTGGGACCTCACGGCGACCGAACTGGCCCGCAACGTCCACGGCCACCCGACGCTCAGCGAAGCCGTCCAGGAGGCGGTCCACGGGCTCGCCGGCCACATGATCAACTTCTGAGGCCGCGCGGTGGCACGGGCCGGTTCGTCGCCCGCGCGAGTGCCCGCACGGCAGCCCCACGGCGGCGCGGGGGCCGAGTGCGCAGCGACTCAGCGGCGGCGGCGTACCAGGTAGACGACGAGAGCCGCGGCCACGGCCGCCGCCAGTCCCGCCGCCGCGGCGCGTTTGGCGACGGGGGCGCCGGCGACGCGCAGGAGGTCGATGGGCTCGTCCTGGTGGTCCGCCGGTACCGGGGGCGGCGCGCCCTCGGCGGCGTCCTCCTCGCCGGCGGGGGACCGCGGGGCGGCGAGGCGGCCGGCGAGGCAGTCGGCGAACTGGCCGATGATCCGGTCGCCCACCTCGGCCATCACACCGCGCCCGAACTGCGCGGGCCGGCCGGTCACGGAGAGGTCGGTGGTGACCGAGACGACCGTCGTGCCGTCCTTCTCCGCCAGCGTGCCGGTCACCGTCGCCCGTGCCGTGCCCTGGCCGCGGACCTCCTTGCCGCGGGCGGCGAGCACCACGCGGTGCGCGGTGCCGTCCCGCTCCTCGAAGACCGCCGTGCCGCGGTACGTCACCGTCACCGGGCCGACCTTGACCTTCACCGTGCCCGTGACCGTCTCGCCGTCGTACTCCTCCACCGTCGCGCCCGGCATGCACGGCGCGACGCGCTCGATGTCCAGCAGCGCCCGCCAGGCGTCCGCCACCGGGACGGGGACCCCGAACTCGTGGTGCAGTTCCATGATGTCCTCCTCGTCACACCGGCCTGAGCACCGGAGGGTGGATCGCGCCGCCCGTGGCCGACAGCGGGGTGCCGCTGCCGCCCCAGCGCAGCGAGATGATCTCGGCGGCGATCGACACGGCTACCTCCTCGGGGGTGCGCGCGCCGAGGTCGAGCCCGATCGGCGAGCGCAGCCGGGCCAGTTCGGCCGGTCCCAGCGTCGTGTCGCGCATGCGTTTGAGCCGGTCCTCGTGCGTCCGCCGGCTGCCCATGACCCCGATGTACGCGGCGGGGCGACGCAGCGCGACGTCCAGCAGCGGAACGTCGAACTTGGGGTCGTGGGTGAGGACGCACATCACCGTGCGGTCGTCGGTCTGCGTGCCGGCCAGGTAGCGGTGCGGCCAGTCGACGACGACCTCGACGCCCTCGGGGAAGCGCTTGGGGGTCGCGAACACCGCACGCGCGTCGCAGACGGTCACCCGGTAGCCCAGGAACAGCCCGATGCGGGCCACCGCCGCCGCGAAGTCGATCGCGCCGAACACCAGCATCCGCGGTGGCGGGGCGAAGGACTGCAGGAACACCGTCACGTCGTCCTCGCGCCGCTCGCCGTGCCTGCCGTAGTGGCGCTGCCCGGTGGCGCCCTGGGCGAGCTCGCCGCGGGCGTCGTCGGTGACCGCCGCGTCCAGGCCCTCCGAGCCGAGGGTGCCGGCGACCCGGTCCGGCCACACCGTGAGGGTGGCGCCGCGCGGCGCGGGACCGTCCAGCACCGTCGCGGTGGCCACCGGGCGGTGCGCGGCGACCGAGGCCGCCACCTCGCCGAAGCCTGCGTCCGTGGCCGGGGACACCGGGCGGACCAGCAGGGTGATCTCTCCGCCGCACGTCAGGCCGACCTCGAAGGCGTCGGCGTCGCTGTAGCCGAAGGTGTGCAGCCGGGCCTCGCCCGACTCGACGACCTCCTTGGCCAGTTCGAAGACCGCGCCCTCCACGCAGCCTCCGGAGACGCTGCCGACGACCTCGTCACCGGGTCCCACCGCCATGGCCGCGCCCGGTCCGCGCGGCGCGCTGCGGCTCACCGCCACCACCGTGGCCAGCCCGAAGGGCGTTCCCGAGGCGTACCAGTCGTCCAGCGCCGGAAGGATCTCACGCACCGTCGGCTCCTCTCACCACGGCGGCCAGACGTTCCAGCGCGCCCAGGCTGTGCCCCGCCACGAAGACGTCGACGCTCGGCAGCGCCGCCGCCATCCCCGCCGCGAGCGGAGCGTACCCCGGGCCGGCCTTGCGCGGGTTGGCCCACACCACGCGGTGCGCCAGCCGCGCCAGCCGCCGCATCTGCGCTGCCAGCAGCGCGGGGTCCCCGCGCTCCCAGCCGTCGGAGAGCAGCACGACCACCGCGCCGCGCGCCGTGCCCCGCGCCCCCCAGCGGTCCAGGAACGCCCGCAGGGTCTCCCCGAGCCGGGTGCCGCCGCTCCAGTCGGGCACCGCCGCCCCGACCGCGGCCAGCGCCGCGTCGGGATCGCGGCGCGCCATTTCGCGGGTGACCCGGGTCAGCCGGGTGCCCAGCGTGAAGACCTCGGTGGGCGTACGACCGCGGGAGCCGTGCGCGGCGGCGTGCGCGAAGCGCAGCAGCGCGTCCGCGTACGGGGCCATCGACCCGCTGACGTCCAGCAGCAGCACCACCCGGCGCGGCTTGCGGGCGGGCGCGCGCCGCAGAAGCGCGGCCGGCTCCCCGCCCCGGCGCAGCAACTCCCGCATGGTGCGCCGCGGATCCACGCCGCCGCGGCGTGCCGGTCGCCGCCGGGAACTGCGCCGCGGCTCGCCGTCGAGCGCGAACACCGCCAGCAGCCGGTTCAGTTGGTCCCGCTCGGCCGCGGTCATAGCGGCGACGTCACGGTGCCGCAGGATCTCGGTCGCACTCGCGGGCGAGGTCGCGGCGGGTCCGCCCTCCTCCTGCCCGGTGGACCGCTGCTCACGCCCGGTCCGCGGCAGCGAGTGCGGCCGGACCGGGCGGACCGCCGGACGCGCCCGGCGGGGCGGTGGCCGCTCGCCGTCGAAGAAGGCGGCGAAGACCCGGTCGTAGCGCTCCAGGTCGTCCGGGCCGCCGCACAGC
Organism: Streptomyces sp. ME19-03-3; assembly: GCA_033793685.1. GTDB lineage: Bacteria > Actinomycetota > Actinomycetes > Streptomycetales > Streptomycetaceae > Actinacidiphila. The sequence continues at coordinate 111,466 of JARAXD010000022.1, forward strand.
GTCGAACGTCCCGCCCAGTACACGTCGCCGCGCCGCGCCGGGTCGAGCCGGCCGAGCGCCGCCAGGAACGCCGCCACCCGGTCGGGGCCGGCCGGCACCCCGGCGACCCGCAGGGCGCGGGCGAAGCCCACGACCCCTGCGGTCGCGTCCGCCGTGAGCGTGCGCATCGTGCTCACCGGGTCCCGCCCGCCCGCGCGGCGAGGATCTCCGACAGGTCGAGCGAGCGCGCCCGCTCCGCGTCCTCGCGGTACTTCAGCACCGAGCCGAGCGTGGTCATCGCCAGGTCCGCGTCGAGTTCCGTCGCCCCCAGCGCGGCCAGCGCCTGCGCCCAGTCGATCGTCTCCGCCACCCCGGGCGGCCGCACCAGGGGCTGCCCGCGCAGCCACTGCACCACGGCCGTCACCTGCTCCGCGAGCCGCGCCGCCACGTGCGGCTGCCTGCGCCGCACGATCGCCAGTTCCCGCGCGAAGTCCGGGTGCTCGAACCAGTGGTAGAGGCAGCGCCGCTTCAGGGCGTCGTGCACCTCGCGGGTCCGGTTGGACGTCAGCACCACCACGGGTGGCGACTGCGCCCGCAGGGTGCCCAGTTCCGGGACGGTGACGGAGTACTCCGACAGCAGTTCCAGCAGGAAGGCCTCGAACTCGTCGTCAGCGCGGTCGATCTCGTCGACCAGCAGCACCGAGGGGTTGGTCTCCAGGGCCCGCAGCAGCGGCCGGGCCAGCAGGAACCGCCGGCCGTAGAGCTCGCCCTCCAGCGCCTCCGGGTCGGTGACGCCGGCCGCCTCGGCCGCCCGCAGGTGCAGCAACTGCCGGGGGAAGTCCCAGTCGTACAGTGCCTGCGAGGCGTCGATGCCCTCGTAGCACTGCAGCCGGATCAGCGGCGCGCCGAGCGCCTCGGAGAGCGCGTGCGCCAGCGCGGTCTTGCCGACGCCCGCATCGCCCTCGCAGAAGAGCGGTCGGTGCAGGGTCAGCGCCAGGTAGCAGGCGACGGCGAGGCCGTCGTCGACCAGGTAGCCGGTCCCCTCCAGCCGGGCCCTCATCTGTTCGGGGCCGGTGATCCCCCGTGCCGCCGCGTCCGCACGGGCGGCAGCGGCGGGGGCGGGGCCGGACGGCGCGGAGGCGGCGGGCCCGGGCGCGGAGGCCCGGGCGCCGGGAGCGTGCGAGCCGGAGCGGTCCACGGCGCCGGCGCACGCCGTCGGGGCGGGAAGCGGTCCGCAGGAGGGGCCTGCCGGGGCCGCCCGCCCCGGCGGAGTCCCGTGCGCCGGCCACGTCATGTGCCGGGTCCGCTCCTCATGTCAGGTCCGCCGCGGCGAGGACCGCCCTGCGGGTCAGCACCCGCGCCAGGTGCTCCCGGTACTCGGCGGACGCCGAGAGGTCCGACGCCGGACGCGTGCCCTCCGCGGCGCTGCCGGCGGCCGATGCCACCGCCTCCGGGGCGGCGTCGGCACCCTCCAGAGCCGCCTCGCAGGCGGCGGCGCGCACCGGGGTGGGCCCCATGTTCGACAGCCCGACCCGGGCCTCGGCGATCCGGCCGTCGTCGCGCCGCACCATCGCCGCCACCCCGACCACGGCCCACGCCTGTGCGCTCAGCTGGAACTTCTCGTAGTGGAAGCCCCAGGCGTCCGCCTTGGGGACCCGCACCTCCACGAGGAGTTCGTCGCTCCGCAGCGCCGTCTGCAGGTAGTCGGTGAAGAACTCCCGGGCCGGGAGGGTCCGCCGCCCGTCCGGCCCCTGGACGACCAGTTCCGCGTCCAGGGCGAGGACGGCCGCGGGTACGTCCCCGGCCGGGTCGGCGTGCGCGAGGGCGCCGCCGATGGTGCCGCGGTGCCGCACCGCCGGGTCCGCCACCGTGGCCGTGGCGGCCGCCAGCAGTCCGGCGTGCCGCCGCACCAGCGGGTCGTGCACGACGTCGTGGTGCGAGGTGAGGGCGCCGACGACGAGGGTGTCCCCGTCGAGCCGGGCGCCGCGCAGGCCGGGGATGCGGCCGACGTCCACGACGAGTTCGGGGAAGGCGAGCCGCATCCGCAGGATCGGCAGCAGGCTCTGGCCGCCGGCCAGCACCTTCGCCTCGTCCCCGGCGAGCGCGAGCTGCCGCACCGCCTCCTCCACCGTGCGGGGCCTGGCGTAGTCGAACGACGCGGGGATCATGAGCCGGCCTCCTCCGGCCGGGCGGACCGCGCGTCCCGCAGGGCCCGCCAGATCCGCTCCGGCGTGCACGGCATCCGCACGTCCGTGACGCCCAGCGGCCGCAGCGCGTCGACCACGGCATTGACGACCGCGGGGGTCGAGGCGATCGTCCCGGCCTCCCCGACGCCCTTGACGCCCAGCGGGTTGGTGGTCGCCGGCGTCTCGGTGCGGTCGGTGAGGAAGTCGGGCAGGTCGGCGGCGCAGGGCACCAGGTAGTCCGCCATGGTGCCGGACACGAGGTTGCCGTCGTCGTCGTACACCGCCTCCTCGAACAGGGCTTGGGCGATGCCCTGCGCCAGTCCGCCGTGCACCTGGCCCTCCACGATCATCGGGTTGACGACCTTGCCCACGTCGTCCACGCACACGTAGGAGCGGATCCGCGCCCGGCCGGTCTCGGTGTCGACCTCCACCGCGCACAGGTGCGTGCCGTGCGGGTAGGAGAAGGTCTCCGGGTCCTCCACGTGCTCGGCGTTGATCGTCGGCTCCAGCCCGTCGGGCAGGTCGTGCGAGGTGAACGTCGCGAACGCCACCTCCTGGATGGTCCGGCGCGCGTCCGGCGAGCCTTTCACCGAGAAGACGCCGTTCGCGAAGTCCAGGTCGCCCTCACTCGCCTCCAGCAGGTGCGCGGCGACCTTGCGGGCCTTGTCCACCACCTTCCGCGCGGCGCGGTGCACGGCCACCCCGCCGACGACCAGCGAGCGCGAGCCGTAGGTGTCCATGCCCTGCGGCACCGTGCGCGTGTCGCCGTGCAGCACCTCGACGTCCTCGAAGGGCACGCCCAGCACGTCCGCCGCGATCTGGCTCCAGCTCGTCACATGGCCCTGGCCGTGCGGGCTGGTGCCGGTCAGCACCTCCACCTTGCCGGTGGGCAGCATGCGGATGGACGCCGCCTCCCAGCCGCCCGCGCCGTAGCGCAGGTCCCGCAGGATCCGGCTGGGCGCCAGCCCGCACATCTCCGTGTACGTCGACACGCCGATGCCGAGCCGCATCCGGTCGCCGCGCTCCTCCCGCTCCCGCTGCTCGGAACGCAGGTCGTCGTAGCCGAAGAGGGCGAGCGCCTTGTCCGTCGCCGACTCGTAGTCCCCGCTGTCGTAGGTCAGTCCGCCGATGGTGGTGTACGGGAACTCGTCGTGGCCGATCCAGTTGCGGCGGCGCACCTCGACCGGGTCCATGCCGAGTTCGGCGGCGAGTTCGTCCATCATGCGCTCGATCGCGAACGTCGCCTCGGGACGGCCCGCGCCGCGGTACGCGTCGGTGGGGGTCTTGGTGGTGAAGACGCCCGTGCAGGTGAAGTCGTAGGCGTCCATCTTGTAGATGCCGGGGAACATGAACGCCCCGAGCAGCGGGATGCCCGGCGTCACGATCATCAGGTACGCGCCCATGTCGGCGAGCAGGTCAACCTTCAGGCCGAGCAGCTTCCCCTCACGTGTCGCGGCCAGTTCCAGGTCCTGGATCTGGTCGCGGCCGTGGTGGGTGGCCAGGTAGCCCTCCGAGCGGGACTCCGTCCACTTCACGGGGCGGCCGAGCCTGCGGGCGACGGCCAGGCCGAGTGCCTCCTCGCCGTACACCTGCAGCTTGGAGCCGAAGCCGCCGCCGACGTCCGGCGCGACCACGCGGAGCCGGTGCTCGGGGATGCCGGTGACGACGGCCATCATCACGCGCACGATGTGCGGGATCTGCGTCGCGGAGTACAGGGTGTACTGGTCCGAGGTGCCCGGCGGGACCGCCACGACGGCCCGCGGTTCCATGGCGTTGGGGATGAGCCGCTGCTGCACGAAGCGGCGGCGCACCACCACGTCGGCACGCTCGCGCACCGCCGCGTAGTCCTCGCCGGTGGCGAGCGGCCAGGTGTAGCAGCGGTTGGTGCCCTTGTCGGCGTGCACCAGCGGGGCGCCCTCGGCCAGGGCCGCCTCCATGTCGAGCACCGGGGGCAGCGGCTCGTAGTCGACGTCGATCGCCTCCAGCGCGTCGGCGGCCGCGTAACGGTCCCGGGCGACGACCACGGCGACCGGGTCGCCGGTGTGGCGGACCTCGTCCACGGCGACCGGCGGGTGCTCGGGCAGCACGATGTCCTCGGTGACAGGCCATGCGCAGGGCAGCGACCCGAGCCCCTCGGCCAGGTCGCGGCCGCTGTACGCGGCGACGACACCCGGCCGCTCGAGGGCCGGCGCGACGTCGATCCGCTCGATCCGGGCGTGCGCCATCGGGCTGCGCAGGATCGCCATGTGCAGCAGGCCCGGGACGGTGATGTTGTCGGTCCAGTTGGTCCGGCCGGTCACCAGCCGGGCGTCCTCCTTGCGGACCCGGGCGCGGCCGACCTCGGGTTCGCGTCCGGTGAGCTGGTCGGTCATACCGGCGCCCCGCTTCCTGCCGTGCTGGGTGCGGCGTGCTCGGCCTCGGCGCCGGGCTCGGGCGCCCGGTGCCTGCGTTCCTCGGCCGCGGCCGCGAGGACGGCGCGCACGATGTTCATGTAACCCGTGCAGCGGCAGAGGTTGCCCTCCAGTGCCTCGCGGACCTCCTCCGGCGTGGGGTCGGCGTTCTCCCGCAGCAGGTCGCGGGCGGCCATGATCATGCCTGGGGTGCAGAAGCCGCACTGCAGCGCGTGCTGCTCGTGGAACGCCCGCTGCAGCGGGTGCCACTCGCCGTCCGCCCGGGCCAGCCCCTGGATCGTCGTCACCTCGCCGCCGTCGGCCTGGACGGCGAGCACCGAGCAGCTCTTCACGCTCTTCCCGTCGAGGTCCACGGTGCAGGCGCCGCAGTTCGTGGTGTCGCACCCGACAGGGGTGCCGGTCAGACCGAGCCGGTCCCGCAGGTAGTGGACGAGCAGGAGGCGGGGCTCCACTTCGTCCTCGTAGGCAGTGCCGTCCACCTTCACCGAGATGCGGGTCATATGCCCTCCCAGAGGCGCCGCGTGGTGATGTCCCCCGTTCTGCCCTGATATGCGCAACTGTAAGTCGCGCCCGGGGACAATGCGACGCCTCGGAGGCGACGTCCACCAGGGCCGCCGCGCTCGGCGATCCGGGGCGGCCCTGCGCCGCGCGGCACCTCCGGGCGGGGTGGGCCGGCCCGCCGCGGGGCGCGTCGCGGCCGTTCACCTGCGCAAGGGCGGGAAGAGGTCCGCGCGTCCTTGCCAACGGGCAAGGACGCCTGCGCCGGCGGGCGGTACGGGCTAGATTCGGACCCGTGCTGCGCATCGTGGACGGCAGGAGCGGCGAGGCCGTGGAACTGGACCCTGGGCGGCGCGTGCCGTTGCGGGTGCTGGCCCACACGGGCGCGGTGGGAGGGACGACCGCGTTGCGGGTGCTGCTGCAGGCGGACGTGCTGGCGCGCACCGCGGAGACCCGCGGCGGCCAGGTGCTGGTCGCCGCGGTGGGCCCGGCCGACCCCGCACTGGACACCGCCGCCGCGGCGCTGGGCATCAAGCCTGCCGCGGCCCGAGGCGACGGCGTGGGCGAGGCGCAGGAAGCGCTCGCAGGACCGGCCCGGGTGCACGTCGCACCGATGGGCACGGACACCGGTGGGCCCCGCGTGGACGTCGGGCCGGTTCACCCGGACGAGGTAACCGCGGGTCCGGCCGTACGACTGGCGCTGCTTCGCCTGGACCGCCGGGCCCCGGCGGAACTGACCCCGCCGGCCCTCGCGGCCGCGGACACCGCCCTCCGGCGCTGGCGCGGCGCGGTGGCTCGCTGGGCCGAGTCGCCGTCCAGGCCGATGAGCGCCGAGTACGCCGAACGCCTCCAGGCTGCCCTGCGCGCGGACCTCGACACCGCCGCCTACCTGGCCGCTCTCGACCGGCTGGAGGAGGAGGCCGCCCTGCCGGACGGATCCCGTTTCGAGACGTTCGCCCAGGCGGACCGGGTGCTGGCCCTGGAGCTGACCGGCGAGGTCGGCGGGGTGCGGGCGTGAGGCACCGCACCCACGGTCCTCGACGGCTCATCGTGCTCCGGCACGCCAAGTCCGCCTGGCCGCCGGACGTCCTCGACCACGACCGCCCGCTCGGTCCCCGCGGCCGCCGCGACGCCCCGGCCGTCGGCCGCTGGCTGCGCGCGGCCGGGCACACCCCCGACCTGGTGATCTGCTCCGACTCCCGGCGCACCCGGGAGACCTGGGAACTGGCAGCGCGGGCCCTCGCCGCCACGCCGCCCGCGCCGGTGCGCCTCGACGAGCGGCTCTACGCGGCCACCGCCCGCGCCCTCCTCGACGTCGTGCGCGAGGCTCCCGACGAGGCCGCGACCCTCCTGCTGGTCGGCCACAACCCGGGGGTCCAGGACCTCGTGCACCGCCTGACCGGCGAGGTCGCCGCGGAAACCCTGCTGCTGCGCGCCGCCGACAGGTTCCCCACCTCCGCCCTCGCCGTTCTCTCCTGGCCCGGCTCCTGGTTCGCCCTCGCCCCCGAGCAGGCACGCCTCGAGGACCTCGCCGTCCCGCGCGGCTGACCGGCGCGACGCGGCCAGGCCCTGTGTGCGGCGCCGGCGGCGTGCCCGGCCGGGGCGGGGTCGCGTGCGAGCGCCGGGCGGACACCGGGCCGGCCGCGGGGCGGCCGGCGGCGGTCACCATGGCGGTGACCCGGGGCTCACCGAGCCGTTTCGCGCAGTGCCGAGACCGTGACGCGCAGAGCGCCGGTGAACGGGTCCGCGTTCGCGTCCCACGCCCGCTCCGGGAAACACCTAGGCCGCGGCCGCCAGGGCGGCGACCGTGGCGGCGGCGAGGCGGTCGAGGTAGCGAGGGGTGAGGGGGGAGCGGATGACCGACAGGCGCCAGTACAGGGGACCGGCGATGAGGTCGAGGGCGAGGTCGCAGTCGGTGCCGGCGGGGAGCTCGCCGCGTTCGACGGCGGCCTCGACGATGGCGGTGGCGATGCCGCGCTGGGTGTCGCGCAGAGCCGTCTGCAGGGTTTCGGCGATCTCCGGGTTACGGGCGGCCTCCGCCAGCAGGTCGGGGATGATCTGCGAGGCGACGGGGTGCCGCAGCGCCCGCGCCGTCACCTCCAGCAGCATCCTGATGTCGCCCCGCAGGCTGCCCGTGGCGGGTGCCGGCACGCCGAGCGCCGCGATGGCGGAGACCACGTCGAGGACGAGCGGCAGCTTGGAGCTCCACCGCCGGTAGACCGCGGCTTTGCCGACGCCCGCGCGGCGTGCGATCCCCTCGATGGACATCCGGCCGTACCCCACCGCGGCGAGCTCCTCGAAGACGGCCGCGCGGATCGCCTCCGTGACATCGTCTCGGAGCACTGCCGCCCCGGCGGGGGCGCGTCGCGGGTGTGCGGTGTCCGGAGCCATACCGGAAGCCTACGCGACGACGGGACGGAACGGTTGCGTTCCAACGCCCATGTGGTCTAACGTCCCGGTAACGACGATACGGTCTCGTTCCAGCCGGTGCACAACCGCCCCCCCCTTGCGCATCACACCCGAACGGAAGCGCCCCCTCGTGAGCCTTGACATCGAGTCCTCCTCAGCGGCGCCCGCGCCGCCCGGCGCCCTGGCGCCGACCCCCGCAGAACTGGCGGCCACGTACGGCCTGTCGGTCAGCGGCGCCCGGCCGGGCCTCGGCGCCTACGTGCGGCAGTTGTGGGGACGCCGGCACTTCATCAGCTCGTACGCCACCGCCCGCGCGTCGGCCCAGTACACGCAGGCCCGGCTGGGCCAGTTGTGGCAGGTACTGACCCCGCTGCTCAACGCGGCCGTGTACTACCTGATCTTCGGCCTGCTGCTGGGGACCGACCGGGGCGTCGACAACTTCATCGCCTTCCTGGTCACCGGCATATTCGTCTTCACCTTCACCCAGTCCTCGGTCATGGCCGGCGTCCGTGCAATCTCGGGCAACCTCGGGCTGGTGCGGGCCCTGCACTTCCCGCGCGCGAGCCTGCCGATCGCCTTCACGCTGGTCCAGCTGCAGCAGCTGCTGATGTCCATGCTCGTGCTCGTCACCATCGTGCTGATGACGGGCGAGGTGCCGGGCCCGTCCTGGCTGCTCGCCATCCCGGCGCTCGTCCTGCAGTCGGTCTTCAACGCGGGCCTGGCGCTGGTGATGGCCCGGCTCGGCAGCAAGATGACCGACCTGGCGCAGCTGATGCCGTTCATCCTGCGCACCTGGATGTACATCTCCGGCGTCATGTACAGCATCAGTCACGTGACCGCGCACGCGCCGCACATCGTGAGGATCGTGCTCGGCCTGAACCCGGCGTCGATCTACATCGACCTGATGCGCTTCGCGTTGATCGACAGCTTCACCTCCGCGCAGATGCCGCCGCATGTGTGGGCGCTCGCCCTCGGCTGGGCGCTGGTCATGGGCGTCGGGGGCTTCGTGTGGTTCTGGAAGGCTGAGGAGAGGTACGGCCGTGGCTGAGCGCATCCCCACCGTGATCGTGGACGACCTGCACATCGTGTACCGGGTGCACGGCGCCGGCGGCGGCCGGGGCAGCGCTGTCGGCGCCCTGTCCCGCCTGGTCCGCCGCGAGGCCAATCCGAACGTGCGTAAGGTGCACGCGGTGCGCGGGGTGAGTTTCACCGCGTACCGGGGTGAGTCGATCGGTTTGATCGGT
>JARAXD010000023.1:0-114641 GCA_033793685.1 Streptomyces sp. ME19-03-3
GAGGGTGAGAAGTCGGTCGCGTCCATGGCCGCCGCTGTCTTCGTCACCATGGAGGAGTTGCGACATGTATGCCCTGTGCCGCAGGTCGAACGGACCGTCGCACGGGCGCACATCGACCAGGACACCCCTGCCGCCGCCCGCTGACATCACTTCCTCGAGCACCACGTTCGTCATGGACGCGCACGGGGAACCGTGGCCGTGCTGGACCGTTCGGACTGATACGGCTCCTGATGCGGCATCCTGACGTCCACCGACCGTGGACGTGAGCGCGTTCATGCGCGGGCGGCCTGCCAGAGGATGTCGTGTCCTGGGGTGCTCAGGCCTCGGGACGCTCGCCGTCAGCCTGGTGCAGGATCTGGGCGGGTGTGTGAGTGCCGCGGTCGTGGAGGGCGGCGGCCGGGGTGCGGTCGATCTGCAGGCTGAGGAATTCGGGACGGCTGTAGTGGCCGCGCGCGTCCATCAGGCGCTTCCGTACGTCGATCAGACCGAGGTCCAGATCGGCGATCACTTCGCCTTCGCCGGAGGTGAGCGGCTCCCCGAGGACACGGCCCTCGGGGTCGACGATGGCTGTGAAGTAGCCGCCGGATATGGCGCCGACCGGTCCGCCGGTGTCCTTGGCGATCTGGGCCTGCTGGTCGGAGTCGAGCCAGGCAGTGGCGTTCACCACGAAGCAGGCCGACTCGAGCGCATGCTGGCGGATGCTGACCTCCATCTGCTCGGCGAACAGCGGGCCGCCGAAGGAGCCGGGGTACATTGCGGCGTGGATCTGCTCGCCGTCGGCGATCAGGGCATAACGCGCCAGCGGCTGGTAGTGCTCCCAGCAGGCGAGCTGGCCGATACGGCCGACGGCGCTGTCGACCGCACGCAGGCCGGAGCCGTCGCCCTGGCCCCATACCATCCGCTCGTGGTACGTCGGGGTGATCTTGCGGCGGCGCTGGATCAGCGTACCGTCGGCGTCGAACAGCAGCTGGGTGTTGTAGATCGTGCCGCCGTCACGCTCGTTGACGCCGATCGAGACGACCATGCCGGCCGCTCGGGCAGCCTCGGCGATCGCGTCGGTGTCGGCGGACGGTACGATCACCGCCTCTTCCAGGAGCCGCAGGTGCTCCTTGGCCATGCCGTAGGGCGGTTGCACGAAGGAGAAGTAGGGGTAGTAGGGGACGACGGTTTCCGGGAAGACCGCGAAGTGAACTCCCTTGTCTCCCAGCTCCTGAATCTTCTCCACGACCTTCCTGACCGTGCCGGCACGGCTGTAGAGGACGGGGCTGATCTGTACGGCAGCGGCCTTGACCACGGTCATGGGTGTAGCTCCTTTTCACGATGCGGGTACAGCGCGGCTCTTGCTCTCCGGCTCGCTACGGCCTCGGGCCGAGTGAGCGCGTGCGCGGGGTGTCCGCGAGGCACGTAGCTGGTCGGTGCCCGGCGGCGCGCCAACCGCATTCTTCGTTCTGGCGCCGGGCGTCACCGCTGGGACAGTGCGGGCTTCCGACGGCTGACGGGTCCACCCCGAACATTTATGAGCATATGCTCCTATCTGCGATCAGGCAAGGCCGCGCCGCACAACAGCCACAGCGCGCCCCCTTCGGCGCTCCGGCGAACACGGACGCGACGACGCCTCCCGCGAGTGTGTGCACTCAGGCCGGTGAGCGCTGTCCGGCCGGCCACGCGACCACGACGCCCAGCCGGCTTGCACCGGGGATCTCGAGTGGCGACCCTCCCCCGTGCTGCGCCGAGCGACTGCCGATGTCTTCCACGTGGTCGACGAAGTGGCCGCGTACGGAGGCCGAGTTGATCCGCACACCCCCTCCAGCCGGAAGGTTGTTCCGCTTTGACGGACACCCGTACGGGATCAGCCGAACGGGGACTTCGCGGACGTCCGCGCTCCCGAGCGGCCGTCTGCCCGTGGTTCAGCCTGGGCAGGACCGCGCAGGTCGTCGAGGCACATGGCCGGGCCTGCTCACCATGGACGCGCCGGTCGGGCAGTGGACCACCTCGCCCGCCGCGGCAAGACCGTCTCGCCGAACCCGCCCATCCGGGCCGGCAGACGCACCAGGCCGAGCACCCGAGCAGGAGGACTGCTCATTCGGCCCAGGGGGCGAATCCGGAGTCGAGGATGCCGTCCAGAAAGGTGCGCGGCTCAGCCGCGCGGTCGGCGCCGAACGTGTCCTCGAACCGGGCTTGGACGCCTTCCCACAACGGGAGGGCCGCCTTCATCCGAGCCGCTCCCTCGGGTGTGATCGCAGCGATACGCGCACGGCGTTCAGCCGCCGAGGTCTGGACCTCACCAGACCCTCCCGCGCCAGCGGCTTCAGATTGGACGCCATCGTCGTCCGGTCCATGGCGATCATGTCTGCGAGACGCGTGATGGTCAGCTCTTTGTGGGCACTGAGCGTCTGCAGGATGCTGAACTGCGTCGAACGCAGGCCGACCGGGGCCAGGGCCCTGTCGTAGGTGGCGCCGAGATACCTGGACGCCTTGCGCAGCGCCAGGTTGTTGCACGAGTCCGCCTTCGACGTCGCAGCCGTCATCGTTCCTCCAGCGTGTGCGGCGTCAAGGACGGCCTCAAGCCGCTGAGCGTCCGCAAGCCGCTGAGCGTCCGCGAGTGGACGTGCGGGGCGTGCGGGACGTCCTGGACCGGGACGTGAACGCGGCGGTCAACGTCGCCAAGGCCGCCGGACTGGCGGTGTCAGCCTGTGGAGCGCAGGTCAGACGGGCACCCGTGCCCGCACCGCGCAGCGAAGCAGGAGCCCATCCGAAGCGACCCACACGCCTTGTGTGGGAGCAGGCGGGAATCCCGGGCCTTCAGGCCCGGGAGGATGTCAACCGAACCACGCAGCCGTGTCCGACGGGAGGTGTCTCGCGTCGGACGGCAGCGGCGTACTCACCAGCAGAGGGCGGGTACCTCCGGGCATCGGCACGTCTTCGAGTCCTGCGTTGACCACGCAGCGCAAGGGGCCCACGGTGAAGTCCAAGGTGCGCAGGTCGCCCTCGTTCCATTCCAGCGCGCTGTCGACCGGGACGGTGCGACGGATGCGCAGGGCCTTGCGGTAGAGGGTAAGGGTGCTGTCGGGGTCTGCGGCCTGTGCTTCCACGGAAAGACGGGAGAAGGACGCGGGCTGGGGCAGCCAGGGGGCGGCCGTTCCGAAGCCATAGGACGGGGCTTCGCCGTTCCATGGCAGCGGTACCCGGCAACCGTCGCGGCCCTTGCGTCCGCCTCCCGAGCGGCGGCGGACCGGGTCTTGCAGCACCTCGTCGGGCAGATCGGCCACCTCGGGCAGGCCGAGCTCCTCGCCCTGGTACAGGTAGGCGGCCCCTGGCAGGGCCAGGAGCAGCAGCGCGGCGGCACGGGCGCGGCGCACGGCCGCGTCGGCGTCGACGGGTGGCTCAAGGCCGGCGGAGAGCAGCCAGGCCTCCGGTGTCGTGCCAGGTGGCAGCATCAGCCGGGAGGCGTGCCGGACGACGTCGTGGTTGGAGAGGACCCAGGTGGGCGCCGAGCCCGTCCGCCGGGCGAGCGACAGCGACCGGTCGATGGTGGCTCGGAGCGCGGCGGGATCCCACGCTGTCTGCAGGAAGTCGAAGTTGAAGGTCTGGTGGAGCTCGTCGGGGCGGGTGTAGAGCTGCCGCCGGTCCAGCGCTGCCCAGGATTCGGCGACGGTGGCGCGGGCGGGGGTGTAGGAGTCGACGACCTCGCGGAAGCCGCGCAGCAGTGCGTGGACCTCTTCGCGGTCCCAGAAGGGGTGCCGTCCCTCCCAGCCCTCCCCGACGATGGAGTGGTGCACCTGCCCCGGTCCCAGGTCCCGGAGGGGTTCGGTGAGGTCTTTGGCCATGCCGTGGGCCACGTCGAATCGGAATCCGTCGACGCCGCGGTCGAGCCAGAACCGCAGCACGTCATGGGTCTCGGCGACGACCTCCGGGTGGCTCCAGTCCAGGTCGGGCTGTTCGGGGGCGAACAGGTGGAGGTACCACTGGCCGTCCGGTACACGTTCCCATGCCGGGCCGCCGAAGACGGACTGCCAATCGGTCGGTGGCCGCCTCCCGCCGTCTCGCCCGTCGCGGAAGACGTAGCGCGCACGGGCTGGGCTGCCGGGTGGGGCGGCCAGGGCTTCCTGGAACCAAGGGTGTTCCACGGAGGTGTGGTTGGGCACGATGTCGACGATCACACGCAGGCCGAGGTCGTGGGCACGGGTGAGCAGTGCGTCGAAGTCGTCGAGGGAGCCGAAGAGCGGGTCGACGTCGCGGGGGTCGCTGACGTCGTATCCCGCGTCGGCCATCGGTGAGCGGTAGAAGGGCGTCAGCCAGACGGCGTCGGCTCCGAGGTCGGCGATGTGGTCCAGTCGTGCGATGACGCCGGGCAGGTCGCCCACGCCGTCTCCGTTGCCGTCGGCGAAGCTGCGGACGTAGACCTCGTAGACGACGGCGTTGCGCCACCAGGTGGCCGATGGGGGCATTGCGGGGTCTCCTGTCGGGTGGGCGGCCGGCCGGGGCTGTGGCGGCGCGCCGGTTCGGCGGGGCTGTCACGGCGGCCGAGGTTTTACGGGCGCAGTTCGGCGCACTGGTCTTCGTTGAGGGTGCGCACGGCGTGGTGCGGGGCCAGGAGCAGATGGAGCCGGGCGGTCTCTTCGACCTCGACGGCGGCTTCGACGGCGGTGTGCAGGTCCGGCGCCATGGTCATGGAGCCGTGCTGGGCGAGCAGGCACGCGCGGGTGTCGGGAGCCAGGTCGTCGGCGAGCGCCGCGAGCCTCTCGCTGCCCGGTGGGGCGTATGGGAGCAGGGGAACGGCGCCGAGCCGCAGCACGCCGTAGGGGGTGTACGGCGGGAAGACGTCGGCGGGTCGGACGGGTCGCAGGCAGGCCACGGCGACGGCGTGGGTGGAGTGGAGGTGCACGATCGCCCGGTGGTGTGGTTGCCGTGCGTAGACGCGGAGGTGGAGCGGGGCCTCCTTGGTGGGGGGCGGGCCGTCCCGGTGGAGTCCGGACGGGTCCAGGACGCTGATGTCCTGCGCCGTGAGGTCGCCCAGTGGCCGTCCCGACGGCGTGGTCAGGAAGCCGTCCGCGGTGCGGATGCTGGCGTTGCCCGAACTGCCGGGGCTCAGTCCGAGGGCGGCGATGCGCCGGCACGCGGTGGCGAGCGTGTGGGCGGAGGAATCCGGGTGCCGGCTCACAGGATGTCCTGCGCGGTGGTGAAGAGGTCTTCCGCCCCGAAGTTTCCTGATTTCAAGGCGAGGTTGATCGTGTGGCCGTCTCGGACCGCCTCGGCCCAGGAGACGCCCGGCGCGATGGCCGGGCCGATACGCAGCCGGGTCACGCCCAGTGCCTCGACGACGGCTCCGGCGGTCTCCCCGCCGGCTGCCAGGAACCGGCGTACGCCGTGGTCCGCCAAGGCGCGGGCGCAGTGGGCGAGGGCGCTCTCGACGGCCCGGGCACTGCGCTCGACGCCGTAGGCGGTCTGGGCCGCGTCCACTTGGGCGCGGTCGTCGGCGCAGTGGAGCAGGACGTCACTGCCTGCGTCCAGGTGCGCGGCAGCCCAGGAGAGAGCGTCGGCGACGGTGCGTTCCGGCGCTTCGACGAGGTCGCGGACGGGCAGCAGGCGGTGCGGCAGGGCCGACCGGGCATGTCCGATCTGCGCGAGGGTGGTGTCGGAGACGCTGCCCGCCAGCACGGCCATCGGACCCGGAGCCCGGCGAATGCGTGCGGCGCTCGCGGTGCTCCGCGCCCGCGGCAGGGCGAGCGCCAGTCCGGAGCCGCCGGTGATCAGCGGCAGGTACCGGGTGATGCGCTCGATGACCTCCAGGTCCTGCTGGTCCACGGTGTCGGTGACGACGACGCGTACGCCGTCGGCCACCAGGCCGTCCACATGGTCGCGTGCGGCCTGCTCCCCGGCCCGCAGGACGGAATGCGGCAGCAGGCCGACGCGGTGGCGGCTCTGCGCGCCCATCACCCGTACCAGGTCCGGGTCGGTCATCGGGGTGAGGGGGTGGTGCCGCATTCCGCTCTCGCTGAGCAGCCGGTCGCCGACGAAGAGATGGCCCTGGTAGACGGTGCGCCCGTTGGCCGGGAATGCCGGGCACACGATGGTCCACGGGGATCCGGTCGCTTCCAGGAGGGCGTCGGTGACAGGTCCGATGTTGCCGCGCGCGGTCGAGTCGAAGGTCGAGCAGTACTTGAACCACGTCCGCTCGAAGCCGGCTCGGACCAGTTTCCGGTGGGCTTCGAGGGTGACCGTGACGGCCTCCTCGGGTGGCACCGTACGGGTCTTGAGCGCGACCACCACGGCGTCGGCGCCTTCCGGTACCCGGTCGGGTGGTCCGACGGTGACGATGACGCGCCGGCCGGCCGTCACCAGGTTGCCCGCCAGGTCGGTGGCGCCGGTGAAGTCGTCGGCCACGCAGCCGAGCGGGGTCATGCCGGCTCCTCACGCGGGCTCAGGGCGGCGAGCTGCGCGGTTCCCGCACGCGGTGAGGTCAGGACCGGCACGGTGATCTGCCCGGCCGGCATCCGGTCGACGACAGTGGCCATCGAGGCTTGCGCCAGCACCAGCACGTCGTGGTCGGCGGTAAGGCGGCGGGCCTCTGCCGCGACCAGTTCGTCGTGCCGGGCGGTGTCTCCGGCGATGCGCGCCTGGTGGGCGCCCGGGCATGTGGTGGTGGTGACGGTGATGTGCGCTCCGGCCCGCGCGGCATGCCGCTGCACGAGGTCGGTGGTGGGACGCAGTGTGGATTCGAGTGTGGCCAGGACGGCGATGCGCGGTCCGTGCGCCACTGCCTGGGCGGCCATGGGCTCGTCGACCCGTAGGACGGGGATGTCCACCAGGGGCCGGGCCGCTTCCGCGAAAGGTCCCATGGACGAGCAGGTGACGAGTACGGCGTCCGCGCCGGCGGTGGCGGCCGCGGTCACGTACGAGGCGAGGCGGGCGGCGGTGCGCGGCAGGGGACCGTGGGCCACGGTGTCGGCGAGCAGGCTCTCGTCGACGACGTGGTAGGCGTCCGCGTCGGGAGCGAGTTCCCGCAGGAGCGGGTCGAAGACGGCGGGCAGCGCGGCGACGGTGTGCAGGACGCAGACGCGGGGGCGGGGGCGATCGGCGGGCATCAGGCGGTGGTCTCCTTCGCCGCGGCGGCCTGCCACCAGGGGCGGCCGTGGGTGTCGACGATGTCGGTGAGCAGGCGTAGCCGGTCGGCGCTGGTGCCGCGCAGGGCGGGTACGGGGTCGGCGCTGTCCAGGGCGTTGCTCCACAGGGCGCGTCCGGCCAGGAATCCGGAGGCCCCGGCACGGCAGGCGGCTTCGACGGCGCGGGGGAAGTCGCCGGCCGCGACTCCCTGCGAGAGGACGACCCAGGGGACGTCGACGACCGCGTCGATGCGCTCGGCCTGGGCTGCGATCTGCGCGACGGTTCCCCGTCCGCCGTCCGGGACCTGGCACTTGTAGACCGACGGCTTCGCGGGGGCGAGTTCGCGTGCGGCCTCCACGATCGCGTCGTTCAGATGGAAGGTACCGGCGGCCTCCTCCTCCGCGGTCGGCCGTGCGACCGGCTCCAGGACGGAGGCGAGACCGGCTTCACGACACCATTGCACGAAGCGGTGCGCAAGCGCGACACGCCGCTCACGCCGGTCGTCACGGCGCCAGATGACGAGGAGCTTCAGCCCGCGGGTGCCTTCCGAGGCGGCCGCCCGCACGTCGGCGGCCTCGTCGAGCCGGGTGTCGTCGACGGCGCCGCCGGGGGGCTGGTCGAGTACGTCGACGGCGAGGATCGGCGCACACGACGCGGGCAGGACCCCGGCGGCGGTCACCTGGTGGTATCCGTAGTCGCGGTCCAGGAGCAGAGCGGAGGCGAGGGGACCCAGTTCGCGGGCGACGGCGAGTTTGAAGTCGCTGAGCCGGGCGTCGTCGATGGCCTCGCCGGGCACGCCGGCGCTCTGGGCCATCATCGTGCGCAGCGAGTCGCGCTGGTCGGCGGCGACCATGGCGAAGGTGCCCGAGGCCCGGGCCAGATACGCCGGGGCGACGGAGCCTCCGGCCAGAGTGAGGGGGTGGTGGAGGTCGGTCATGTGTGTCTCCTCGCGGGTGGTCGGTCGTCTGCCATAGTTCGCGGTCGGTTTGCGCGTCGTACCGGATCCGCCGTCAGGTGTCCGTCCGGGTGGTGCGTTCGGCTGCGACGTGGGGAAGGAAGCCGCGGTCGTGCGCGGTGCGGTAGGCGCGGGCGGTGTCCGGGTCGGGGTGCAGGTCGGTGGAGGTGGCCCGCAAGGTCGCGGGGTCGCCGCCCACGGCGGCGCCGGCCCAGGCGGCCGCGCCCAGCGCAGGTGCCTCCGGCTCCCGGCACACGCGGACGGGCCAGGGGCTGACGGCCGCTTTCACGGCCGTCCAGTGGTGTTGGCGGGTGGATCCGCCCAGCAGTGTCACGGTTGCCGGTGGGATACCGGTGAGCGCGGCCTGGGTGTCGGTCATCCATCTGGCGTGGTGCGCGGCGCCCTCGAGCAGGGCTCGGCCCAGGTCGGCGAGGTGGTGGTGCGGGCGCAGGCCGAGAATGTCGAGGCGGGCGCCCGGGTCGGGATCGGGGCAGGACCGGCCGTCGGGGTAGGGGGTGACGAGCAGGCCGGTGGGGTGCTTCGGGGCCGCTCCGACGAGGCGGGCGAACTTCGCGTACCGCTCGGGTCCGGGCAGCTCGGCCAGCCCCATGTACCGGTCGCAGAACCACTCGACGAGTGCGCCGGAGCTGCCCGTCCCCGCCAGGACGATCCAGTGGGAGCCGTCCACATGGCGGCCGAAGGACATGCCGTGCTGCGCCGCGGCGCCCGCGGGCGGCACGTCGCCGCTCACGGTGACGACTGCTTCTGCCGTGCCCATCGAGTCGGCGACCTGCCCGGGCGTGCGGACCCCCGCGGCCCACGCGCCCACCAGATGGTCGTGGCCGGCGACGACCACCGGGGTCCCGGCTGTCAGGCCGGTGGCGGCGGCCGCGCCGGCGGTGACGCGGCCCACCGGGTGGCCCGGCGGCCGTACCGGGGGCATGTGGTCCTCGGTGAGTCCCGCCTCGGCCAGCAGGTGGGGGATCCAGGAGCCGGTGTGGGGGTTCCAGGCCATCGTGCGTTGGGCGAAGGTGGCGTCCGTGCCGAGTTCGCCGGTGAGGGCGTGCGCGACGAGGTCGGCCGCACCCGCCCAGGCGGCGGCCCGGGCGGGCAGGCCGGGGTCGTCGGCAGCCAGCGAGCACCACTTGGCCAGGGGGACCTTGGCACTGGGCAGGACGCCGGTCAGAGCGTGCAGGGCGCGCGCGCCGTGGGTGGCGCTGAGCCGGAGCGCGTGGGGAGCCGGCGCGGGATCGGACCAGCCGAGCACGGGGGTCAGTGTGGCTCCGGCCGGGTCGAGCAGCGCACCGGCCTCGGCCATCGCGGTCAGTCCCACGGCCACGGGTGCGCGGCCCGCCTGCCGTACGCAGTCCGTGAGGGCGTCGAGCGCGGCGCCGATGAGGGCGTCCGCGGGGTGGGTGTGCGGGTCGCTGCCGCGCGGGGTGCGGCGCTGGGCGCGGGCCACGACCTTTCCGGACAGGTCGGTGAGCAGCGCCTTGCAGTGGGTGCTGCCTATGTCCGCGCCGGCGAGCAGCGTGGTGCGCGGGTGGCCGGTCACGTCGCCTCCGGCGTTGGATCGCCCGGCGTGAGGGAGGTGGGGATGGCTCCCGCGGCCGCCGCCCGGGCGTACCAGTGCCCGCTGTCCTTGATGGTGCGGGCTTGCGTCTGGCGGTCTACGTGGACGAGGCCGAAGCGTGGCCAGTAGCCCATGGCCCACTCGAAGTTGTCCATCAGGGACCAGTGGTAGTAGCCCTCCACGGGGGCGCCGAGGGCCAGTGCCTGGTGAACGGCCTTGAGGTGGCCGTGGAGGAAGCCGATGCGGCGCTGGTCGTGGACGATGCCGTCGGCAGCGGGCTCGTCCCGGTAGATCGCGCCGTTCTCCGTGACCAGGAGTGGTACGCCGGGGTGGGCGGCGTGCAGCCTCAGCAGCAGGTCCCGAAGGTCATCGGGGACGATCTCCCAGCCGAGGTCGGTGCGCGGCACGCCGGGGCGGCCCTCGACGACCTTCCAGGGCCAGGGGCCGTCGCCTCGGTCGGCGCGGACGATGCGCCGGGTGTAGTAGTTGACGCCGATGAAGTCGCTGCCGGCGGCGATGACATCGAGGTCGCCGTCCCGGATGAAGTCGAGCGGGCCGACGGCGTCCTCCCAGTGCCGGCGCATGTCCTGCGGGTACCCGCGGCCGTGGACGGGGTCGAGGAACCAGCGGTTGACGTAGCCGTCGGAGTGTCGGGACGCTTCCCGGTCCGCCGGGTCGTCCGGATCGTCGGGGGTGTGCGGGAACAGGCTGTAGGCGATGCCGGTCCTGGTGTCCCGGCGGGGGCCGGTGCGTAGTTCGCCGACGGCCAGACCGTGCGCGAGCAGCAGGTGGTGCATGGCGGTGACTGATCCCTTGAGGTCCTTCTCGCCCGGTGCGTGCAGGCCGAGTTGGTGGCCGAGTACGCCGACGATCCAGGGCTCGTTGACGGTCACCCAGTCGCGTACCCGGTCGCCGAAGGCGTCCCGGCACACGGCGGCGTACCGGGCGAAGTGCTCGGCGGTGTCGCGGTTGCGCCAGCCTCCGGTGTCCTGCAGCGTCTGCGGCAGGTCCCAGTGGTAGAGCGTCACCAGAGGCTCGATGCCTCGTTCGAGCAGGGAGTCGATGAAGCGGTCGTAGTGGGCGAGGCCGCGCTTTTCGATCCGGCCCTTTCCGTCGGGCAGGATCCGCGGCCACGCCAGGGAGAAGCGGTGGGCGTTGGTGTTGAGGCGGGCCATGAGGGCGACGTCTTCCGCGCCCCGCCGGTAGTGGTCGCAGGCGACGTCGCCGGTGTCCCCGTTCTCGACGACTCCGGGTACGCGGCTGAAGCGGTCCCAGATGGACTCGCCCCGCCCGTCGGCGCCCACCGCGCCCTCCACTTGGTAGGCGGAAGTGGAGGTGCCCCAGCGGAATCCCGGTGGGAAGCGGAGGGCCGCGGTGTCCACGGGGCCGGTTCGGTCGGTGCTCACAGGTCCTCCGAGAATTCGGGCAGGCCCAGGGCGTGTTCGCACGCGTAGAGCAGGACTCCCGCCGACCATGCGTGGGAGAGGGTGAGCAGCATGCCCTTGGCCTGGAAGCATTCGGTCTGGTAGAAGCGCTCGCTGACCATGCCGCGATAGGCGTTGAAGTCGCCGTCGGCGCGGGCGACGAACTGCCGGAAGCAGTCGAGGTTCTCGCGGGCGGAGCGCAGGTAGTACGGGTCGCCCAGGTGGCGGGCGAGGCGGACGGTTTCGGGCAGGCAGATCAGCCCGAAGGCGTGCAGGTGCTGGTTGGAGGGGGAGGCCTGGTCCGCCCCGCGGGTACGGAAGCTGTAGCGGCCGAGCAGGGTGTGCGGGTCGAAGCGGACGTCGTATGTGTAGCGGAAGGTCAGTGTCCAGTCGGCGGCCCGCCGCGCCAGGTCGAGCCACCGGCCGTCCTCGTCGCCGGCTTCGTGCAGGAGGGTGTAGGCGATGACGGCGTTGTAGCCGTCCTCGGAGGTGGGGGCGAGGGAGACGTCCTCCGGTGCGCCGCACAGGTATTCCGAGGCGACGTCGGCTGCGAAGGCGGCACCCGCACGCCGGGCGGCCTGCAGGTAGGCGGGGGTGTCGAAGTAGGCGGCGGCCTCGACGAGGGCGGCGACGAAGGCGAGGCCGGCCGAGCCGTGGTGGTCGAGCGCGGCGCCGGTTTCCACGTGGTGGGCCGCCGCCAGGCGGCCGGTGGCCGCGTCCTGGCCCTTGAGGGCGGCTGCGAGGTTGGAGCGTACCGCGTGTTCCCACACCGGGTGCTCGACGCCCCGGGAACGTTCGGCGCGCAGGGCGCGCAGGGTGAAGAGGGTGGCGTCGCCGAGGGTGCGGGCGTGCAGCCGGTCGCGGTCGCCCGTCCAACCCGCGGTCCAGCCGCGGCTGCGGGACCACTGGCCCCAGAAGGTGCCGCCGGGGGTGAGATGGGAGCAGATGTGGTCGAGTACGCCGATGGCGGCCTGGGCCTTGGCCGCGTCGCCGGTACGGCGGGCGTGGAGCAGCAGGGCGTGCGCGTAGGGTGTTCCGCTGATCCAGGAGACGTGCATGGCCTGCCGGTCGCCATTGGCGCCGAGTGCTTCCCGGTCGAAGGCGGCGGTCTCGAGCAGAACCGGCGGGTGGGCGTGGTAGTGCCAGCGGTGCAAGCCCTCCGCGCTGAGGGCGGCCGCCTCGTGGACGCCCACCCATGCGGCCGGTGTGGCCGGTGTACGGGCGGCCGTGTGCAGGGCGCGGAGCACGGGTGCGTAGGCGTGCGGGTCGGCGTCCGTGAGGTGGACGGTGAAGTGCACGGTGTGCCGTTCGCCGGGCTGCCACACATGCCGAGGCACGTCGGCGGGGCGGGGCCGGTCGGAGCCGTAGTACGACACCGGTTCCTCGCGGTAGGGGGCGTGCAGGCGCAGGGCGGGGCGGTCCTGGTCCAGCAGGGCGAATCCGACGCCCTGCTGTCCGAGGCTTCCGTGTTCGCCGGTGGCCAGTGCGGCGCCGGCGCGGCGGTCCCGGGCGAAGACGGCGGGCGTGGCGCAGCGGTCGGCGCGGAAGGACCAGGCGCGGGCGGTGAGACCCGTGGGGTCCGGTTCTTCTTCCGGGGCGAACCGCGGGAAGGGGCGGGTGGAGCCGGGCAGGCGGTTCTGCCCGTAGAACACACCGGGGACGAGCCATCCGGGGTCGTCGGTGGGGCCGAGCCGCACTTCCACGCGGAGCCCGGCGACGGCGGCGTCGTCGGCGGTGCGGGTGACGGTGAGGGTTGCCGCGTGCGTTCCGTGACGGGCGGGTTCCAGATGCAGGTCGGCGTGGAAGCCGCCGGCGGAGCCGACGGCGTGCACCGCACCGGAGGGGTCGCGCACGACCGCGGCCGGGGGGACGGGCCGGCAGGTCCCGTCGCCGGCCAGGACGGCGACGAGGTAGGGAAGTGTCACTGGGCCTTCGGCCTCGTCGCGCAGGGCGAGTTCCGGGAAGTTGGGCCAGTCCTCAGGGGCGGCGGGCGCGGTCGGTTCAGTGGAGGACGCGGGCATCGGTGTTCCAGCCTTCGAGGAGCAGGGCACGGCCTTCGGCGGGGGCGTCGCGCCAGGTGACGGGGATGCGGACGCTTTCGCCGGGCAGCAGGTCGACCATGGAGTCGTCCGGGGTGGCCCAGCCGCGGGCGGTGATGGGCCGTGCGTCGGTCAGGCAGAGCCCGAGTGCCGCGGGGCCGCCGGTGTGGGTCAGTCGCACGGCGGCGAGGCCGGGTTCGGTGACGGCGCCGATCCGGGCCGGTGCGAGGTCGAACAGCGGGCCCAGGTCGGCGGTGGTGCTGTGCACGTAGCGGTTGGCGGCCAGCAGCGTTCCGTCGTCGTCGCGTAGTTCCAGGTCGAGTAGGAACAGCGCGCCGGGGATGTCGGTGACGGGAAGGCTGAGCGTGCCGTTGCCGGCGCCGATCGTCTCCCCGTCCAGGGTGACGACGCGGGCCAGGACTGTGCCGGGGGATGCGGTGCCGGTGGAGCCCCGGAGGGAGCGCCAGGCATGGGGGGTGGCGGTGAACAGGGGGCGGCCGTCCCAGACCTGGGTGGCGAAGGAGGCGCACACGTGGTCGGGCCGGTAGGCGCGGCGCACTCCGTAGTAGGCGGGTTTGGGGTCGCCGCGGTGGTCGACGGCGGCGGTGCACCAGGCGTTGGGGAAGGGCTCGTTGAACTGCCATGGCAGGGCACCGCTGCTGCGCGGGGCGCGGCGGAGGTTGGCCTCGACGGCGTAGCGCAGCCCGTCGTACTGGAGGTGCTGGCTGGCGCGGCGCATGCCGTCCACGTCCCCGGGCCGGCCGCCGAAGGCGGCCCGTACGAGCGGGGTGTTGTTCCACCAGGCACCCAAGTGTTCCATGACGGGGTTGTCGCGTCCGGTGGGCCACTGGCGGTCTTCGGGTACGACGGCGTTCCAGGTGCGGCGGTTGGCCATGCCTTCGACACCGAACTCCGAGTGCAGGAGACAGGTTCCGGCGTCGTACAGCTCCTGGTGCAAGCCGTGGCCCTGGTGTTCCCACGGACCGTGCACGTCGTGCTGCCCGTCGGGGTCGGCGTGGATCACGTCGAGCCGGTTGAGGAACGCGCGTCCGGAGGGAGATCCGGGCAACCAGGCCCTGCCGGGGTCGAGTTCGGCGACGACGCGGGCGAGCACCGCGATCACGGCGGAGTCGGCCTGCGACAGCGGGCGGCCGGCGGCGGTGTCGTGCAGTTCGTTGCCGGGTCCCCACAGCGCGAGCGCGGGGTGGTGGCGCAGCGCGGGAACGATGTGTCGCGCCTCGTCCTCCATGTGCGCGAGGTAGACGGGGTCTTCCGAGGGCACGCTGTCGATGCCGGAACTGGACAGGCTGAACTCCTGCCACACCAGCAGGCCCAGCCGGTCGCACGCGGCGTAGAACTCCTCGCTTTCGATGAGCCCCCCGCCCCATACGCGCAGCAGGGTCACGTGTGCGGCGGCGGCGAGCGTGAGCAGGTGTTGGAGGCGTCCGGGACGTGCGGCACCGTACAGGGCGTCGTGGGGCACCCAGTTCCACCCCTTGGCGTACAGCGGGCGGCCGTTGACCTCCAGGGTGTAAGGAAGGGCGTCGGCGGGCGCGCCGGGGTTCGGGCGCAGGGCGATCCGGCGGAAACCGCAGTGGCGTTCGGCTCGGCCGACGGTCTTCCCGGTGCCGTCCCGCAGTTCCACGGTGACCGCGTACAGCGGCCGGTCTCCGTGGCCGTTGGGCCACCACAGGCGGGGTTCGGGGACGTCGAGCCGTGCGGGGACCTCCTGTGCGCCGGCGGGGTGGCGCACCTCGGTGCGTGCGACGATGCGCTGTTCGGGGTCGCGGACGGTGACGTGCACACTGCCGGGTGCGGTGGCGTCGACGCGGGCCGTGACGTCCACCGTTCCGTGTGCGTGGTCGTCGGAGAGGGTGGCCGCGACCGTGGTGCCGGCCAGCCGGGCAGGGCCGGCGACCTCCATTCGGACGGGTTTCCACACTCCCTGGTGCACCATGCGGGGGCAGAAGTCCCAGCCGTAGCCCATGCGCGACTTGTGGGTGCGCACCCGGTCGGTACGGCCCACCTGGGGCTCGCCGGCGGGCGCGGGGTGGACGGCGACGGCGAGCAGGACGCTGCCGCCGCCCGGTGGTACCCGGTCGGTGATGTCGCACGTGAAGGGCGTGTACATCCCGGTGTGGTGTGCCGCCCAGGCGCCGTCGACGAGGACCGTCGCCTCGTGGTCCACACCGTCGAAGTGGAGCAGGACTCGTCCGCCCGGACCGCGGGGCGGGACGGTGAGCGTGCGCCGGTAGAGCCAGGTGCGTTGCGGCACCCATTCGCTGAGCAGGGTGTTCGTGCCGTGGTAGGGGTCGGGCACGACGCCGGCCTCGTGCAGGTCGTCGAGGACCGACCCGGGGACCCGGGCGGGCAGCCACCCGGGTTCCCCCTCGGGCCTGCCGGGCCCGGACAGCCAGCGCCAGGTGTCGCCGAGGCAGCCTCGCAGTTCCCAGCCGTCTGTGAGGACGTCCACGTCAGGCGTCCCCGGGCCCGGTGGTGTCGTCGGGGACGAGCTCCAGCAGGTCGGTCTCGGTCACCGGCAGCGCGGGGTCACGCGGCACGCGGAAGGTCCTGATCTCGTGCCGGCCGAAGGCGGCCTCGATGACGCGGTCCCCGAGCATGGGCAGCGTGATGCGGGCGTCGGTGGGCAGGCCCCGGGACTCGTAGCCCCGTACGATCAGGTCCCCTGAACCGTCCTCGGCGCTCTTGACCACGCTGACGGCGACCGCGCCGCCGCCGTCGTCCACGTTCGCCCGCACCTGCGGGAGCGGGCCGCTGTGGAAGGTCTCCAGGAGGGCGAAGGCGGGCTGGTTGAGTTCGGCCGCACGGCGTGCGGGGTCGGCGGCACGCCAGTCCGCGCCGTGGGGCATGAGCAGGTAGCGGAACTCCTGGCGGCCCTGGTCCAGGTACTCGTACACGCCGTCGTCGTCGAGGACCTGCGGCTCGTGCCAGGCGTAGACGGGGCTGCGCAACGCGGTCATCCCGATCTCGCCGTCGCGCACGTCGTGGCCGTGCTTGCTGTCGTTGACCACCGTCAGGCCGGCCCGGGCGCCGCCGGGCAGCGTGCCGGTGACGTCGACCCAGGCCTGGGTGGGTTCCTCGGTGCCGTCGGGAGTGCGCTCCAGATGGCCGTAGGGGATCTCGTGGGTGGCGGTGACGTCGGTGAGGGCGGTGGGGAAGCGCAGTTTGAGGAGCTTCAACTGCTCGTGCCAGTCGACGACGGTGCGGACCTCGACGTGGCGTGAGCCGGCGGACAGGACCAGCTCCTCGGCCATCCGCGAGCGCCCGTAGCTGCTTTCGATTCGCAGGACGGCCCGGACGGGTCCGGATTCGACCAGGCGGCAGCGGCCGGGAGCGAACGCGCCGGCGACCTTGTCGTAGGAACGGATGCGGTGTCCCCAGGTGTCACTCGCGTCGTCGATGACGACGGCGTGCTCGGCTCGGTCCCGGGGCATCAGCTCGGCGCCGGTCTCCTTGTCGAACAGGGAGCGCAGCCAGCCGGTGGCCGGGTCGACCTCGATCCGCAGGTACTCGTTCTCCAGGCTGGTGCCGGTGGCGGTCACCGGCCCCTCGCCGGCGCGCTCCGCGCCGTTCACCAGGTGGTAGACGCGGTGTCCGAGCGGCGGGACGCTCGCCCGGAAGGCGAGGCGTCCGCGGTTGCCGGCCATGGTGGACTCGGAGCGGGTCAGCTGGACGGGGACCGGTGCGTCGCTGTCGTCGGTCAGCCGCACTGCCGCCGCCTGGCCGAACTCGACTTCCACGTCGCCGTCGAGCGTCCAGGGGTGCGGGTTGAAGACGACCAGGGGTGTGGTGTGCTCGCGCAACGGGATGTCGATGCGGCGGGCGACGGCTTGCACGGCCCGGTTGAGCACGTCGGCGGCGATCGAGCGGGCGCGGCCGTACTCGTCGCGCGCGTCGTCGTAGGCGGACCGGATGGAGGTGCCCGCCAGGATGTCGTGGAACTGGTTGAACAGCACCAGCTTCCACGCCTCTGTGAGCTGCTCGCCAGGGTAGGGCTCACCGGTGACGGCGGCGGCGACGGACGCCCACTTCTCGGCGCGCTGCAACTCGTTCTCGGCCCGGCGGTTCCACGTCTTGACCCCGGAGTGCGACGAGTAGCAGCCGGGCCCGTGGTGCTGCAGTTCCCCGGCGTGGACGGGGAGGTCCTGGCGGTCGCGTATCCGGGCGAAGAACGCCTCGGGATGACTCAGCCGCAGACTGGGCAGGCCGCCCAGGGAGTCCAGGCGCCGGATGGAGTCGAGGTTGGCCTTGGTGGGTCCGCCTCCGTGGTTGCCGACGCCGTAGAAGACCATGAGTTCGGGCTCGTCGGGCGGCAACAGGGCGAGGGACTTGTCGAGGTGGTTCCCGATGTCCGCGCCGGGTGTGCCGTACTCGTTGGGCAGGCGGTAGGCGGTGACGCGGGAGCCGTCCGGGGACTCCCAGTGGAAGAACTGACCCGGCAGGACCTGCTCGTGGGGGCCGGGGCGCAGGAAGACGTAACCGTCCATGCCCGACCTGCGCAGCAGTTGGGGGATGGTGGCGTTGTGCCCGAAGGGGTCGAGGTTGCTGCCGATCGTAGCGAGCCGCCCGAACTTCTCCAGCAGGTAGCGCTGCCCGTACAGGGCTTGGCGGACGAAGGACTCGCCGGCCGGGATGTTGCAGTCCGGCTCGATCCACCAGCCGCCGATGACCTGCCACCGTCCTTCGGCGACGCGTTTGGCGATGGTCTCGAACAGCTCGGGGTCGTGCTGTTCGATCCACTCGAGGTACATCACGGAGTCGCAGGTGAACACGAAGTCGGGGTACTCCTCCATGCGGTCGACGGCGGACTGGAAGGTGGCCCGTATCTCCTGCAGGCCCTCGGGCTTGCGCCACAGCCACACGGGGTCGATGTGCGCGTTGCCGACGAGGTGGAGCTGACGGTCGCGGGGGGCGGGACGGGGCGTGCTCATACGGCGGCGGTCTCCTGTCGGTCGTCGTGGGGTGCTGTCGTGGCGTCGCCCCCGGTCTCCCGGTCGTCCGCGGCCCAGGCGTCGACATGCTCGCTGAGCAGGTGCAGGAGGGTGAGGTGGGTCTCCTGGATGCGCGCGGTGGTGTTGGCCGGCGCCACGAGAGTGAGGTCGGCGTGCTCCGCGGCGGGCATGCCGCCGTCGGTTCCGCCGGCGAACAGAACGGTCACGGCTCCGGCGTCGCGTGCCTGCTGCAGTCCGCGCACGACGTTGCGGGAGCGGCCCGAGGTGCTGAAGGCGATCACCATGTCGTCGGCAGTGGCGAGCGCCTGCACCTGACGGGCGAAGACCTCGTCGAAGGAGTAGTCGTTGCCGATGCACGACACGACGGTCGGGTCGGTGACCAGCGAGACGGCGGGCAGCGGGCGGCGCTCGCGCAGATAGCGCCCGATGAGTTCACCGGCGAGGTGCTGGGCGTCGGCGGCACTGCCGCCGTTGCCGAAGGTGTACAGGCGGCCACCGCGCCGGTACACGTCGATCAGCCGGTCGCCCACCGTGCGCAGGGCGGGCAGCAGGGCGTGCAGCCCTTCGACGGCGGCGAGGTGGTCGGCCAGCTGGTCGGTCGGCGCGACGGGCCCGCCGGAACGGGCACTCGAGGTGGGCATGCTTCTCCAGAGGTGACGAAGGTGTGGGCGCGGCGGCCGGCCGGGGCAGTGGGCCGGCTGGGCGGGACGCGTGCGGGGCGGGCTGGAACTGTTCGGGCCGGGTTCGCGGCAGCGTTGTGCGACAGGCCGCGGCCGGGCGGCGGGTCAGGTGAGGGCTGCGGTGTCCGGAACCTGCGACGCGGCGGCGGTTCCGGTCAGCCGTTCGAACGCGACGGCCGCTGCGCCGAGCACCCCGGCCCGGTCGCCGTTCCCGGCGGGGACGACGCGTACCGCCCGCGCGGCCGGGCCCATGGCAAGGCGTGCGACGGCCTGGCGTACGGGGGACAGCAGTTGTTCGCCGGCCCGGGTCACACCGCCGCCCAGGACGACGACGTCGGGCTCGTAGAGGTTGACGATGGAGGTCACACCCTGACCGAGCAGGCTGGTCGTCTGGTCCCACAGGCGGCGGGCCAGGGGGTCGCCGGCGCGTGCCTGCCGGGACACGTCGACGGCGGTGGCGTCGGGCGGCAGGGACGTGGCCTCGCCCAGGGCGACGGCTTCCCGGGCGAGTTCGCTGATGGACGTGCCGGAGGCGTACGCCTCCAGGCAGCCGGACCGGCCGCAGGCCCGGCAGGGCCGGCCGTCGGAGCGCACGGTGATGTGGCCGGGCTCGCCACCGTTGCCCGCGGCGCCGCGGTAGGTGCGGCCGTCGACGACGAACCCGCCGCCGATCCCCGTGGAGACCGTCAGGTAGACGAGGTGGCGCGTACCGCGACCGGCGCCGAAGCGCCACTCCCCCGCCGCGCCGGCCGTGCCGTCGTTGTCCAGGACGGCGCGCAGTCCGTAGGTGTCCTCGACCAGCCGGGTGATGGGGACGTCGACCCAGCCCGGCAGATGGGGCGGGCACAGGAGGACGCCCCGCCCCGGGTCCAGGGGGCCTCCGCAGCCGATACCGCAACCGAGCAGGTGCGCCGGCGCGTCGCCGGGGTCCACACCGGCCTGGTCGAGCGCGTGCTTGCCCAAGTCGAACAGGCGCGCGAGGGACGCCTCGGGGCCGGCCGCGGACTCGGTGGGGCACGTCACGAACGACAACACCTCACCGTCGGCGCGCACGACGCCGGCGGCCAGCTTGGTGCCTCCGATGTCGAGTGCGAGTACGGCCCCGCGGGCGGGGTCTGCCGGGGCGTGGGTCATTGCTTCCTCATCCCTTGCTTCCGGTCGTCGCCACGCCCTCGGTGAAGTGCCGCTGGCAGACGAGGAAGGCGACGATCATGGGCACGGTGACGATGACGGACGCCGCGCACACGATCTCCCAGCGCAGCTCGCCGCCGGCACCGAACTGGTCCAGCACCGCCTTCAGCCCGCGCGGCACCGTGTACAGGGCAGGGTCGCGGAGGTAGATCAGCGGGCGCACGAGGTCGGTCCAGGACGCCTGGACCTCGAAGATGAATGTGACGACGAGCGCCGGCCGGCACAGGGGGAGGGCGATCCGCCAGAACAGGGTCCAGTAGCTGGCACCGTCCACCCGTGCGGCCTCGAACAGCTCCCTCGGCAGCCCGAGGAAGAACTGCCGCAGCAGGAAGATGTAGAAGGCACTGCCGAACAGGTTCGGCGCCCACAGCGGCACCTGGCTGCCGGCGAGGTGGAGCCAGTTCCACACGAGGTACTGCGGCACCATGGTGACCGCGGCGGGCAGCATCATCGTGCCGACCACCACGGCGAACAGGGCGTTGCGGCCGGGGAAGCGGAAGTAGGCGAACCCGAAGGCCACCAGCGCGCTGCTCACGGTGACGGTGACGGCGGCGGCGAGGGTCACCGCGACGCTGTTGCCGATCCAGGTCAGCAGTGGCACCGCGTCCCAGACGGCCGTGTAGTTCTTCCACTGCCACACGTGCGGGACGAGCGCGTTGTCGAAGACGTCCGCGGAGGGCTTGAGGGAGGCGCTGAGCAGCCACAGGAAGGGGTAGACGAAGACGACCGTGGCGGCACCCAGGGCCGGGGCGCGCAGGACGCGTCTGCCGGGGGCCGGTCTGCCCCGCTGCGCGAGGGGCGTCCCGCCGGTTGCCGGGCGCGTGCCGGAGGCGGGCGCACCGGGGGCGTCCGGATGTGCGCCGCGGGCGCCTGCCTCGGTTGCGGAGAGCTGTGTCACCGCTCCTCCCCTGCGTAGTAGACGAACCGCTTGCTGACCTTGGTCTGGATGAGGGTGATCACGACGATCACGAGGAACAGCAGCCACGCGAGGGCGGAGGCGTAGCCCATGTGCAGGTACTGGAAGGCCTGCTGGAAGAGGTAGACGACATAGAACAGGGCCGCGTCGTTGCTGTACGTCTGCGAGTTGGCGCTGCCGAAGAAGGCGGTGTACGCCTCGGTGAAGGTCTGCAGCGACGCGATGGTGTTGACGACGAGCGTGAAGAAGAGCGTCCCGGAGATCTGCGGCACGGTCACGTGGCGGAACCGGTTCCACCGTCCGACTCCGTCGAGTTCGGCCGCTTCGTACAGGTCCGCGGGCACGTTGCGGAGCGCGGCGAAGTAGATGATCACCGTCGATCCGACCGACCACAGGCTCGTCAGCACCAACCCCGGCTTGACCCACGGTGCGTCCGTCGTCCAGCTGGGGCCGGTGATTCCCACCCAGCCCAGCACCTGGTTGACCAGGCCCACGTTGCCGTTGAACAGCAGCAGGAACAGGATGCCGACGGCCACGGGCGGGGTCATGACGGGCAGGTAGAACACGGTGCGGAAGAAGCCCGATGCGCGTCCGGCCTTCATCAGGAGCATGGCCAGCACGAGGGCCAGACCCATCTGCAGGGGTACGCGCAGCGCTGTGAAGAGCAGGGTGTTGCTGAGTGCCTTGGCAACAGAGGGGTCGGCGAACAACTGCTCGTAGTTGGCTGTTCCGACTCCGTGCGTGGCGCCGATGCCGTCGTAGTCCGTGAACGACAGCACGAGGCTGGCGATCATGGGTCCGGCGGTGAAGACCAGGAACCCGATGACCCACGGGGACAGGAAGCCGTAGGCGGCCCAGGTCTCGCGACGGCGTCCGGCTCTGACGGTCGCGGTGGCGCTGGTGGCGGGGCGGGTGGTCGTCATGACTGCGTCACCTCCCTTCGTTGGCGATGTCGAGGGCGCTCTGGGCTTGCTTCTGTGCCTGTTCCAGGGCCTGTTGCGGGGTCTGCTCTCCTGACAGCACCCGGTTCACCGCGTTCTGCCAGGCGTTCTTGAACTCGGTGCCGGCGGCGTTGGAGGGGACGGCGAACCCTTGCCGGGAGATGTCGAAGAGGGTGCGGGTCGCCCGGTCGAAGGCCGCGTTGCCGGTGGGCTGCCAGATCTCCTGCTCGATGATCCGGTCGGCCTCCAGGTTGCCGGTGACGTCTCCTGTGTAGGCGTGGCCGTCGTCCCGGACCTCCTTCGCCTTGGCCCGCGCCGCGTGCACCCAGGTGCTGGTCGCGGTCATGGTCTTGATGAACGTGCAGGCCGCGGCGAGGTGGTGGGTGCCCCGGGGAATGGCCCATCCGAAGCCGGAGGTCCAGTTGAGCGGCTTGCCCCGGCGGTCCTTGAACACATCGGTCGCCAGGCGTACGTCGGGTGAGGCGTCGGCGAGGACGTCGACATACCAGTCCTCCATCGGCATGGCCCCGATCTGGTCCGTGGCGAACGGGTTCTTGGCGCCGAACTGGTCGAACGAGTCCCGCAGGGACTTGAAGCGGCCCCAGCCTCCTTGCGTGTCGACGAGAGACACCGCGTAGGTCAGCCCCTGGACGACCTTGGGGTCGTCCAGATGGGCCGTGCGTCCGTCGGCGCTGATGATGTCGGCGCCGTTGGCCTTGGCCCACAGGGGGAAGAACTCGGGGATCTTGGGATCGAAGCCGATCCTGGTGAGCTTCGCGCCGTCCGTCCTCTTCAGCCGCTCGGTGAGTTCCCGCAGTGCGTCCCAGTCGCCGGTCGTGACGTCGGACGCCCGCATCCCGTTCTCCTTGACGACGTTGTCGTCGATGAGCAGCAGGCGACTGCTGTACGAGTCGGGCAGTGCGTAGACGGTCCCGTCGAGCGATCCCTCGGCGAGGGCCGTCTTGTTGAACACGTCCAGGTCGATATGTTCCTTCTTGACGCAGTCCGTGAGGGGCAGCAGGGCGCCTCGAGCGGCATAGCCGCCTATGAGGGTCCGGTCCATGTGCACGGCGTCGGGGGGATCGCCCGCGGCGAGCGAGGAGAGGAACTGCTGCTCGTCGAACTGGCCCTCGTTGACCTGGACGTGCAGTCCCTTCAGGGCGGCCTGCGCGGTCGTGACGCGGTCGGCTGCCAGGGCGTCGTCCGTCCCGTACCCGAGCGTGGTGAACGTCGTGGACGCGGTTCCCGCGAAACTCACACCGCCGCAGCCCGCCAGTGCGGGGAGCGACGCGGCTGCGGCGAGCAGCGCGAGGATGCGGCGTGTGGTGCGGTGATGTGCTGCCACCATCGGCTCTCCTTTGAGGAAGCTGGCTACACGGAGGGAGATCGAAGGCTGACGCGACAACGACGGGCCAAGCGGCGCCCGATGTGGCATCGATCCCACATGAGAACGTAACCACACCCGGCCGCAACGTCAACGGTTGGTGAACAAGGAGTTCGTCAGTGCGGCGCCCATCTCGCGCCCATGGGAGGTGTTGGAGGCAGCACACCGGATCCGCAGGTCAGCCAGCCTGCGTCCCGCGAAACTCCCCGACCGCTGCGCGACATTGTGAGCACAGCGAGCCGTCAGGCCGTGCGCAGCGCCGCGCGACGACGCGGCGGCGCAGCTGATCGCCGCCCCGGGCGCACCCGCAGCGGGCTGGGCGTCAGTGCGGAGCCGGTAACAGGCAGCGGGCCGGACAGATATGAGTGGGAGGTGCCGTCGCCGGCTCAGCCCCGCGGTGGGGACGAAGAGTCTCGCACGACCAGTTCAGGCTGCAGCACGTCGGAGACGGTCCGGCCGACCCCACCGCGACGGACCCGTTCCAGCAGCAGCTCGGCGGCGCTCACTCCCATGGCGAAGACCGGCTGGCGCACTGCCGTCACACCGGGTTCCACCATGCGCATCCAGCGGGCGTCGTCGTAGGACACCACGGAGCACTGCCGCGGTACGGCGACCTCCCGGCGCTTGAGCTCCAGCCACACGGCTTCCGCCACCACGTTGTTGGCGGCGAAGATGGCCGTGATAGACGGCTGCGAGTCCAGGAACCGGCCCACGTCCTGCGCTACCCACTCGGTGCCCTTCAGGTCGAGGACGAACCTGCGCGGCGCGGCGAGCCCTGCGGCACGCAACGCCGCTCGGTATCCCTTGAGCCGGTCGCGGCCCGTGTCCCAGAAGGTCTCGTCGATGACGACGCCGATGTTCTTGTGGCCGAGAGCGACGAGGTGGTCGACCGCGGCCCGCGCGCCGGCCTCGCTGTCGATGGTGACGACGCCGCAGCCGCGCACGCCCGACCGCCGGTCGACCTCGGTGACCGGCATGCCGTGTTCGACGAGGAGTTCGGTGGCCGCCCGGCCGACGGGCGCGAGGAGGACGCCGTCGGCCCGCATCGCGAGGAAGGCGCGGGATGCCGCGACCGCCCGCTCCGCACTGCCGTGGTCGTCCA
The DNA here is from genome assembly GCA_033793685.1 of Streptomyces sp. ME19-03-3. GTDB lineage: Bacteria > Actinomycetota > Actinomycetes > Streptomycetales > Streptomycetaceae > Actinacidiphila. The sequence continues at coordinate 24,283 of JARAXD010000023.1, forward strand.
CCAGGACCACCTGGTAGCCCTCGGCCGAGAGGGTGTGCTCCACACCGGCGGCGAGCTCGGCGTAGAACTGGTTGCGCAGGTCCGAGACGAGGAGACCGATCACCCCGCTGGAACGCCCCTTGAGGGTGCGGGCGGACACGTCCGGGACGTACCCCAGGCTGTCGGCCGCCGCCTGCACGCGTTCCTTGATGTGGTCCGCGACGTATCCGGTGCCGCTCAGCGCCCGGGAGGCGGTCGAGGGCGAGGTGCCTGCCGACTCGGCGACATCGCGCAGAGTTACCCGGGACCGCCTGCCCCGCGCTGACGCGTCGCCTGCCATTGCCTCCCGCCTTTCTCTCCGCCCTCAAGACGGGCTCGCCAACGGCTCCACAACTGCCGCAGCGCAGCGTAGTCGAGTTCCTCGAGAGGTTCGCCGGTCCGGTCCAGGTGAGTGGAAACATACAGGGCGGGAACGCCGAGCCGGTCCTTGACGCCCGTGTAGGCACGCCACTGTTCCCGGTCCGGGGCGCACCAGTCGTCCGTGTCGATGAGGGTGCCGGGGCAGGCGGCGGCTGCCACGGCGGCACGCATCCGCATCTGCGGGACGACCGGGGCGTAGGGGTCGGGGTCGTCCAGGCGCAGCATGTCGTTGAGGCGCACCATGTCCGTCACGTCGGCGAACGCGGGGTGCGGGGTGTGAGTGATGACCAGCGCCTCGGGCTTGGCCTGCTTCGCGGAGCGGTAGAGGATCTCGAGGTACTGGTGGAGCAGGGCGATGCCCCACCGCCCCGGGTGCCCGGTCAGAGACTCGCCGGACGGGGTGTCGGCGGTGAAGTCGACCTTGAGTCCGTCGGCGTCCAGACCGTCGGGGGCGAGCATGTGCCGCACGTTCTCCGCGAGCCAGTCCCGGGCGGCGGGGTGGCCGGGGTCGAGGGTCACCGGCCGGCCGTCGGGGGTGCGGACGCACAGCTCGTCCGGTATCCCTTCGGTGGCCCAGGCCTTCCACCACAGCAGAACCCTGCGGCCTTGCCGGTGCTGGTCGTCGATCCAGGCGCGCAGGTCGGGCCACCGCGCCGGGTCCGGCCGCCACGAACCGTACCGCTGCTGCCACTTGTCGTCGATGACCACGGTCCCCGGGTCGAGGCCGTGGGCGTTCAGATGGGCCAGGTGCGCGTCGTACTCCGCCTGTGCGCTCAGCTGGGGGGCCGGGAGGCCGGTGACGCGGGACCGTGCCATCTGGGCTCCCCACCCGCAGAACATGGGCTCGCTCCACCAGGCCGGCCGCTGCGCTGTGCCGCCGTGCCGGCGGGAGGCCCAGCCGCGCCGCTCCAGCCAGCGGCGGTGTGCGCCGAGCCCCTCGTACGGGTCCACGTGTCCCGGTGAGATGAGGACGGCGGGTGTGCGGTACCACCCGTCGACGTCGGTGTGCCCTTCGTATTCCAGACACAGGTGAAAGCCGCCGTCGGAAGGAACGTACCGGAGCTGCGTGAACGTCAGGTCGGTCACCGCTGCACCGACCGCGACGGTCCACCAGCCCATGGGGCCGCGGGCACGCTCGGGGTCGGTGTCATCGGGGAAAGGGTCCTCCGTGAGCGCGAGACACAGCGGAGCCGGGGTGAAGAACCAGTTGCCACGGCCGGGGCGGGCGTCGCCCACCGCGCCGATGACCGCGCTCTCCCCCGAGCCGCGCAGGAGTCGCCGGGGAGGCCCCGGATTGGGGCTGAACATGGTCGTCCATGCGTGTCCGCTCGGCCGCAGCCCTCCCCCGCGGCCGCCGAAGGCAGCCCGTACGGCGAGGGGCAGCACGTTACGCAACACGCCCGTGCCGCGGACCTCCCAGGAGACCTCCGGTCCCTCGTCGGTACACACCACACGGGTCACCGCCTCCTGCCATGCGGTGCTCCGGCGCGGCAGGACCATCACCGGTCGGCCGTCCTGTGCGTGCCACGTGGCCGGCCCGGCCCCCAGTGTCTCGTCGATGACGTCCGTGCGGTCGAGCACGCCCGCCAGTTGCAGTTGGACGGGGTGACCGCCGCCTGCGGAGCGCAGGAGCGCCGTCAGACCGTCCGCAGCGACGGTCATCCGCCATCGGGGGGTGCGCACCTCGACGGATCCGTCCGGGTGGTGCACGGCGGAGGGCCACGCGGTTCCGGGGAGTCCGTCCTGTTCCGCGTTCCTCATCGCACGCTCACCAAAGCCTCCGCCTGCTGTCCCAGGTTGACCCTGCCGACGGTCATGTCCACCGCCAGGCGTTGTCTTTCCGTGCGCCGTACGCCGGGCGGCACGCGTATCCCGAACGTCTCGGTCACCGTCGTGCCGGCGTCCGCCTTCACCTCGCGCATCGGCGGCTCCGCGGTCCAGCCAGGCGGCAGAACGGGTACGAGACGGATGACCTCGGCTTGCGGCAGCGGGTTGCGGGCCTCGACTGTCACCCGGAGCGTCCCGCCCGGCGCGAGCACGGAACGGTAGGGCCGAAGACGGGCACCGAACCCTTCGGCTTCGAGGTCCAGGCCGGCCGGGAGGAGATCGCGGTGCAGCCGGGCCAGTCGGTCGCCCTCGGCCGCCAGCATGTCCAGGTAGCCGTCCGTCACCTCCAGGGGCGGCCAGTGGCCGCTGATCATCACCTCCGGCCGCAGCCGCCGGTACAGTGCGGCGCTCCGTGTGAAGTCGTCGATCCGGAAGCGGTTGCGGTACTGGTAGTTGAGGATCTCGGGCTCGCCGCGCTCCGGATCCCACGCGGTGTTCTGCTGGTCGCCGCTCGCCACGACACGACGTCCGTCGACGGTCATGGAGTAGGCGGCGGCGTACAGCGTGTGGCCGGGGAGGTCGTGGACACCGATCTCGTACTCGCGCCAGCGGAACGACCCCTGCCTGGGAAGCACGCGGTCCACAGGGATCGGCTCGTACCACAGACAGGGCAGGTCCCAGTCGGAGGGTGCGGCCAGGACCCCGGCGATGTGCTCCGGCGACCAGACCTCGGTTCCGTGGACCTCCCGCAGCAGGTTGAACCCGGCGACGTGGTCGTCGTGATAGTGCGTGGGCAACACCACCTCGACCCGGTCCACGCCGTGCAGGCGGCGCAGCGCCTCCACGGACGCCAGCAGGGGGCGCCGTGACGAGCGGTCGTGTCCGCCGGGCAGCCCTGTGGTGAGGTCGTAGCCGAAGTCCAGCAGGAGCGCGGCACCCTGGTCCGAGAGCAGGGCATAGGACTGGGCGACGCTCGTGGTGTTGCGCAGGAGATGTGGCGTGACATGCTGCCACGGCTGTTCCAGCATCGCGTCCGGGTCCCACGGGGTGCGTCGCCGACTGTCGAGCAGTTCGCGCAGCAGAGAGGTGAGCCGGGTCACGGCTCCCTCGGGGTCGACGACCGGCTCGCCGTGCGAGGGCAGGAGGATGTCCGGCCGCTCACGCATGAGAAGACGGCACGAGAGCACCGTGGCGGCCACGCCCTCCAGACCGGCGTTGGGATGGAAGCCTGTGTAGGCCCACTGGGTCGCGGCCATGGACCAGACCCGCCCGTCTGCGTGAATCAGGTCGCCCGTGAACGCCAGGGTGCGGCCGTGCAGTTCGACGAGGTAGCCGACCGACCCGACGGTGTGACCCGGGAGCGGCAGCGTGGTGACGTCGAAGGCGCCGAAACGCCGGGTCCGGTACTCCGGCACGGTGCCGGTGACCGGCACCTGCCACAGCAGGGAGAACCGGTCCTGACGGACGTCGTAGTCGTTGTCCAACGGCCGTGTGCGCCAGTGCTCGTCCACGTCGTCGATCAGATGGCGTTCCACCGGCGGCACCCAGATGCGGATCCCCCGGTCCGCCGCGAGGGCCAGGCCCTGTACCTGGTCACGGTGGTGATGGGTCACCAGGATGTCGGTGACGCGGTCGACACCCAGTTCCGCCAGATGTCCCAGCACCCGTCCGGAGCCGAAGTCGACCAACACACCTTCGTTCGCGCGCCGCAGAAGGTAGACGTGACAGGTGTCCTCCCAGCGGAAGACGTCATCACTGACCTGAGTCCAGCTCACGCCTGGTACTCCCCTCACCCGTGACGCTCACAGCACTATGGGAACGTTGCCATGTGGGAACGATGCCAGGGGCGGCCGCGGACGTCAACAGGCTGCGGCCCAAGCAGTTCCGTACCCAGATCGGGATGAGGCCGCCGGCACGAGCCGATGGCGACCGTGACGCTGAGTGTTGAGCACCCCAAGCGGTACCGTTTGTCAGGCGTCGGCCAGGAGGGGGTCGTACGGAGTGCTCGTGCGGCGGCCCGACATGAAGGCGAGGAAGTCGCCCACGAAGGCGCTCCGGCCGTAGCTGCCGTCGGTGATGGTGAGGTCGCGGTGGAAGGCGGTGCGGAAGAGCGTCCGATACTCGTCGGCGTCGATGGCTCCGCTGCCGTCCTTGTCGGTGGCGTCGAAGAGGACCTCCGCGGCACGGATGAGCGCGGGTCCGGCCAGGGAGGGGACGGCGGCGGCGTACTCGTCGGCGCTGACGCGGCCGTCGCCGTCGGTGTCGAGGGCGGCCTGGAGTTCGCGCCACCAAGCGGCGAAGGCGTCGTAGAGCCGGGTCTCCTCGGGTTCGTCCAGGTCGAGGCGGGTGGCAAGTTCGCGGGCCATGGCGGCGAGGTCGGGCCAGTCGAGGTGGCCGTCGCCGGTCTGGTCCAGCACCTGGCGAAAGAACTGCTCCGCCGAGCGTCGGCTCTGCCCGGTGCCCGACGAAGGCGCCGGGTCCGGTGTGGGGCCCAGGTCGCCGCTCAGTGGTGTGAGGAGGCGCAGCAGGGCCGATGCCCGCTTCATGCGGGCACGCAGAGCGGTCACGGTCCGGGCGCGGGGGTCGTCGCTCCCGGGTGAGAGGGAGAGGACTTCGATGATGCTTTCGACGTTGACCAAGCCCTCGGGCAGGAAGCGGGTGAGTCCGGCGGCGAGGTAGGCGCCCTGCATCAGGGCCGGGGCGCCGGGCATCTCGGGCAGGCCGGCCCGGCGCCGGTACGGCTCGGGGAGCGAGGCGACGGTGATCGCGCCGACAAGCGGTCCGGCGACAGCCCGGCCGGCCGCCCACACTGTGGGCATGCCCTTGAGCAGCGCCGGAGCGGGCAGGTGGTCGAAGAGCCGGTACAGGATGACGCGGGCCGCCTCGGTGTTCTCCAGCTCGTTCTCGACGACGGTGTCGAAGTACCGCCAGAAGTCGTTCAGGTCCTCGGGAAGTTCCCCGGCGTCGCCGTCGAGCGCGGCGAGGTACGCACGGTACTCCGCGTACATCCGCTCCATCGTGTCCTGGTCGAGCGGCTGGCCGCTCAGCCGGCACATGGTGACCGCGCTCTCGAAGAGGGTGGCGACCACCCAGGCACGGGTCGCGCGGTCCATCGCGTCGTAGGTGCGCCCGCGGGAGTCGGCGCCGCTCATGCGGGAGTGCAGCCGGTTGAGCCGGGCGGCCTCCCGTTCGCGCACCGCCGGATCGGCGTCGAACATGCGCCGCATGCTGAGGAAGGTGTTGCGGAGTCGGCGCCAGGGGTGGGTGGTGAAGGTGGAGTGGTCGATGAGCGCGGCGCCGATCTGCGGGTGAGCGGCCTCCAGCACGGTGGCGCGGATGACGGCCAGCGCCCAGCGCGGGTCGTCGAAGAAGGTGCTGAACCGCGACTGCGGGCCGAACAGGGGGGCCTCGTCGGTCGTTCCCGTGGTTCCGGTCGTCATGACGGGTCTCCGATCGTCCGGGCCGGCACGCCGCCGAAGCGGCGGTCGCGGTGCTGGTAGGCGTGCAAACAGGTGAGGAAGTCGGGAGCCCGGAAGTCCGGCCAGAGCACCTCGGGGAAGACCCACTCGGCGTAGGCGACCTGCCAGAGCATGAAGTTGGAGATGCGCTGCTCTCCGGAGGTGCGGATGACCAGATCCACGTCGGGGGTGTCGGGGAACGGCAGGTGGTCCGCGAAGAGCCGCTCGGTCACCTCGTCGGCGGGCGTTTCGCTGCGGATCAGCGACCTTGCGGCCTCGACGATGTCGCGGCGCCCGCCGTGGTCGAAGGCGACGGTCAGCGTCATCCCCCGGTTGTCGGCGGTCAGAGCCGACAGGTCGTCGAAATCCTGAGCCAGCCCAGGGGGGATTCGCGGGTCGGCGGCCCCGAGGAAGCGGCAGCGGATGCCGCGGGCGAGCAGCAGCGGCGCGTGCTTGCGTACGACCCGCCGCACCAGGTGCATCAGATAGTCGACCTCGGTGCCGGGACGGTTCCAGTTCTCGGTGGAGAAGGCGTACAGGCTCAGCCACTGGACGCCGGCGGCCCGGGCCGCCTCGATGATGTCGATGACGGTGGTCTCCGCGGCCCGGTGGCCTGCCGTTCGGGGCAGAGAACGCCGTTGTGCCCAGCGGCCGTTGCCGTCCATCACGCAGGCCACGTGCCGCGGTACCGCGCGCGCCGGCCTGTCGTCCTGCGGTTGCTCGTCGCCGTACTGTCGCCTGCCCGGCTGGTCCGCCGCCGCCGCCGCGCGTGCGCGCGGGACGCCCTGGCCCGTCACACCCGGCCCCTTGCCCCGCCCCTGAGCAAGGCCGGTCCTACCGTGCTCGGTCACGCCCACCCCGTATCGCCCGTGCCCACGCCCCACCGGAAGTGTTCCTTCCAGGAGTATGACGACACGAATGTGCCCCAATCGGCCGAACAGGTAACCGTCACCCATAGCTCATATGTCTGATTCCTTCGTTTCGGCGTCCGCGGCTTGCGCCGGCGACCGCGATCGGCAACCCGCATCGAGCGTCGGGGTCCCTGCAGGAACTCCGTGCCGTGCTCGCGCGCAACCAGCAGCGACGGGACGTGCTCACGGCCGGAGAGCGTGCTGCCGAAGACCGGCCGGACGCCTCTGATCGGCCCACTGGTCCGGGGCGGCGGTGGCGCTTCTCTGGTGCGGGCCGATGGCCGGCTCCGGACTACTCGTTCTTGGCTGCCGGGATCAGCCACGAAGCGATGACGGCGGAGGCTGCGGCCATGCCTGTTGCGGCGAGGAACGCGGTGTCGAAGCCGGAGCCGGCTTGGGCGCCGGTGTGGACGGCGATGCTCGTGGCGGCGGCGGTGGAGGCGGCCGCGGCTCCGACCGAGGCGCCGAACTCGTGGAAGGTGCTGACGATGCCTGAGGTCACGCCGGCCTCATGAGGGGTGACGCCGGCGAGGGCGGTGGTGGAGGCGACGACGAACAGGGCGCCCAGTCCCGCCGCGGCGATGCTCACCCCGGTGACCATCGCGGTGGTTCCGGACCAGAGCACCGGTACGAGGAACCCTGCCGCTGCCACGACCAGGGCTGCCGCAGCCAGCGCTCGTGCTCCGATCCGGCCGATCAGGGTGCCGGCGACGGTGGCGGCGGCCATGGTCAGCAGCGCCACCGGCAGGAACAGCACGCCGGTCATCAGGGCGCTGTGGCCCTGGCGGTCCTGGAGGTAGAAGGAGCCGAGGAAGAAGACCCCCACCATCAGCGCGGTGGCGACGGCGATCACGAAGGTGCCCGCCACGACCGGGCGCCGGGCGAGCAGGCGCAGGTCCATCAGCGGTGCGGCCGCTCGGCGTTGCCAGGTGGCGAAGGCGGCGTAGGCGGCTGCCGCGGTGGCGACGAGGAGGACGGTGGCGGCGTTGACCCAGCCGTGGTCGCCGGCACGAATGAGGGCGTAGATGAGGGCGCCGGTCGCGGCGGCCACGAGGGCGGCGCCGGGGAGGTCGAGCGAGCCGGTGGCCGCGCGGGGCAGGCGGGGCAGGATCCGGGCGAGCAGGACGAAGGCGATCACGCCGACGGGGACGTTGATGAAGAAGACCCAGGCCCAGCCGGGTCCTGCGGTGATCAGACCGCCCATCAGCACGCCGAGGGCGGCGCCTCCGCCACCGAGTGCCGACCAGATGCCCAGCGCGCGGTTGCGTTCGTCGCCGTCGAACAGCCGCACGAGCACGGACAGCGCGGCGGGCGAGAGCATCGCGGCGCCCGCACCCTGGACGATCCGGGCGGTGAGCAGCAGCGGGGCGCCGGTGGCGAGTCCGGCGGCCAGGGAAGCGGCGGTGAAGACGGCGAGTCCGGCCAGGACGACCCGCTTGGGGCCGAACAGGTCGGCGGCCCGGCCGCCGAGCAGCATCAGGCTGCCGAAGGTGAGGGCGTATCCGCTGACCACCCAGGTCAGTGCCGCGCGGTCCAGGCCGAGTTCGGCGCCGATGTGCGGAAGTGCGATCGCGACGACGGTGACGTCGAGGATCAGCATCAACTGGGCCAGTCCCAGCAGGCCCAGGACCGGCCAGCGCATCGGATGTGGTGTCTGCGATGCGTGGTGGGTGGTGGTTTCTGTGTCGCTCATGACGCTCAACCCCTCCTCGCCAAGTCGTACAGTGGTGTTCAGATTATGCACGTGGAGACCCTAACTCAAACAGGTTTGTTCGAGTTCTGGGGTACGGTGGGCGCATGAGCGGCAAGAGCACCACCAAGCGCGCCGACGCCCTGCGCAGCATCGAGGCGATCGTGCAGGCCGCGGCCGAATGTCTCGGGCGCAACCCGGACGCGAGCCTGAGCGAGATCGCGCGGGCCGCAGGTGTGGGCCGGGTGACGCTGTACGCGCACTTCGCCTCCCGGGCGGAGGTCGTCGACGCGGCGATGAGCCGCGTCCTCGACCGGGGCGACGAGGCGCTGAAGGCGGTCGACCTGACCGGTGATCCGCTGCTCGCCCTGGAGCGCTACATCGATGCCGGCTGGCACCTGGTGGACCAGGCGCAGGCCCTGCTCGTCGCCGCCCAGAGGGAGCTCCCCGCAGGACGCATCCGGCAGTTGCACGCCGGGCCCGCCGCCCGGGTCGAGGCACTGGTCGCCCGCGGACGGGCCGAGGGCGCCTTCCGTACGGATCTGCCCATCGCGTGGCTGGTGAACGTCCTGCAGGCGGTCATGCACAGCGCAACGGAAGAGATCCGCGCCGGCCGCCTCAACCCCGACCGTGCAGCCGACCACATCACGGCCACGGTCCTCGCCGCCTTCACACCGCCGGGTACTTCGGCGCCCCAGCCCCACGGCAGGACGTGACACCGGCGGCCCCACGAAAAACGCCCCGGCAGCTCCGGAATCAGCCCCAGTGGCAGCGTGTACGCCTCTGGATGTACTCCCCTGGACGGCTGTCGCCCCCGCGCCGCAGTGGCTTCGACCTGCGGCGCCCTGCGGATGTCGGTCCGGCCGGGACACAACGGGCACCCCTGACAGCACCACCAGCCGGCGCCCTGCGGGCAGTCCCCTCATGGCCCGGGGCGTACTCCGGTCGTTCGAGTGGGGCATCGTCCGCCTGCACCTCGGCATGGCCGGATTCCCAGCTGGGAGGCGCTGTCGACGCGCACGGAGCAACTCCGGCGCGCTGTCGAGCCGGGGGCGCCTCCCGGCGGACAAGGCGACCCAGGACTGCCTCCAGGCTCTTCGAGCGACCGGAGCCGACCGCCCGCGCGCGGCCGTCCGGCCGGCCGACGGTCCCGGACGCCGGGGACGAGCGACCGCCGTCGCTCAGGGCGGCTCGACGCCGCCATCCCGTCCGCGGCTCGGCCTCTCGCGGCCATCCAGGCGCAACGACCGGGCGCCCGGGAGTCCCGAAGGCTCTGCCGCGGGCTCATCTTCCTTTCCTGGCCCTCATGTCGCCGCTCGGGGCCGGACGTCAGGGCCGCCGCAGCCCTGCAGGTCACTGCCGACGGCGATGCGACCACCCACCGCCGCAGCTCGCCACCCACGCCGGGCTCGCCCCCATGGGAGGGCGTGTCGCGGCCGGCTGTCACTCGATGAACGTGACGGTTTCCTCCAGCAGGGCGCGGCCCGTACGGCCGTCCTCCACCGCGGCATCCTCGAACCCCATCGACATGCCACAGAAGAGGATGAGATCCTCCGGGGGTGAGATGACCTCCGCGACGGTCCTGTGGAACTTCGCCCACGCCATCTGCGGGCAGCTGTGCAGCCCCTCGGCACGGAGCAGCAGCATCACGGTCTGCAGATACATGCCCACGTCGGACCATTGCGGCCGGCCCAAGTCGCGGTCGATGTAGCAGAACAATGCCGCAGGCGCGCCAAAGCACTCCCAGTTCGCGGCGGCAGCTCGCTGGCGCGCCTCCAGGTCCTCGCGCGGGATGCCGAGTGCGCCGTAGCGCTGCTCACCAAAGGCGGACCGGCGCTCGCGATACGGAGACTTCAGCTTCGGCGGGTACTGCTCGTACTCCGGTTCGTCCCAGGGGTCTCCCGAGGTCAGGCGCTCGCCGACGCGCTTCTTCAGGTCGCCCAGCGGCCCACCGGTCAGTACGTAGGCATGCCACGGCTGCAGGTTGGATGCCGATGGCGCCCAGGCAGCGGCGGACAGCACACGCCCCAGCACCTCGCCTGGGATCTGCTTCTCAGTGAACGCACGCACCGCACGTCGGCTCGTGACCGCCTCATAGATGTCCATGGACGCGCGCCTCCCTGTCCAACGTGCGACTACGTCGTCTCCGACACTACCGTGATGAACACGATAGTATCACTCGACACTTTCTTGTGTTTGACTGTTGTCGCACGTGAATCATTCGGCCCCTGGCTCCCGCCTCGGGCCGCCGTCCCTGGAGAGCAGTCCATGGCCACGCTGTTGCACATCGACTCGTCCGTCTTCCCCGGCGGAGCATCCACATCCCGTGCGGTGGCAACCGCCTTCCGCAAGGTCTGGCAGGAACAGGACCCGCAGGGCACGGTGATCCACCGCGACCTCGCCGCGGACCCGATCCCCCACATCACCGCAGCAGCCTGGTCCGCCGGCTACGCCGCCCCGCCCGAGCACACCCCTCAGCAGGCAGCAGCGTTCGCTGCGCGCATGACGCTCATCGAGGAGTTGGAGCAGGCGGACGCCGTCCTGATGGGTGTCCCCATGTACAACTTCTCGATCCCCTCAACCCTCAAAACGTGGCTGGACAGCGTGATCATGCCCGGCCGCACATCGGGCGAGAGCCCCTCCACCAAGGGCACGCCGATCGTCGTCGTCGCCAGCCGTGGCGGCTCGTACGCACCAGGCACCCCGCGCGAGGGCTACGACTTCGTGCAGAACTACTTGGAGGCCGTCCTCACGGGCAGCCTCGGCCTGAATGTCGACTTCATCGTTCCCGAACTCACCATGGCGTCCCGTAACCCGGCCATGTCCGAACTGGTCCCCCTGTCCGAGGCCTCGCGCGAGCGGGCCTTCCAGGACGCGGCCGTCAAGGCCAAGGAACTCGCGGAGCGCCTCGCCGCGTGATCCATGGAGGCGCCGTGCGGCACCTGGGCTCCAGGGATGTCACACGGCGCCCCCGTCACCTACGCCCATGTACAAACGCTCTCCGCCGGGGACCGAGTTGCGCGCGCAGACCCGCGCGGCGGCTTGCAGGGGCGGGCCCCGCCGCGGCGAAGCGACGGGGCCTGCCGGACCAGCACGTTCCCGACCTGGAACCCGCGGGGGACGTGACGCGTGTACTGGCTCCGGCGTGCATGCGTTCCACGGACTACTTACTTATGGCAAAGCGCATCAAGGCGTGCTCGTCGCCCTGCTTGATCTTCCCCGTTGTGTTGATCACCTCGAGCTTCCAGCCGCCACCGACCCGCACGGCCTTCGCCACGGCGCATCCGTTGTCCTGGCTGAGCAAGCTCGGCCAGATGTCGGCGACCTGCTGCGTGCTGCCCCCGGTCGCGTCGTACACCTTGAAGCTGATGTTGCGCGCCTGCTGGAAGGAACTGCCCTTCTTGTAGGCGGCGGCGACAAACACGACCGATGTGATGTGGGCCGGGAGACGCGCGAACTCGACTGTCACTGTTTCGTCGTCGCCGTCGCCATGGCCTGTCTGATTGTCCCCACTGTGGACCAGGGAACCATTGCCCATCGGATCAAGCGAGTCCAGACCCGCCAGGCGTACCGGGTCCGCGCCCTGCATCGCGACCGCGATCAGATCAAGGTCGGTGCCCTTCTTACGGCGGAGCTTGCCCATCACTCCGCCGCTGCTGCCGGCAGTGGGATCCCACGACACTCCGATGGACAGATGGGTCACTCCGTCCAGATCCGCCGGGCCGTCTTCCTTCTTCAGCGTAATCACGTGTAAAGCCATCCTCGGGTTGCCGGCAGGGACACACACAGAGTGTGCCTCAACTTGACCTCAGCGGAAGGACGGTCGCACCTGCGGCCCCTGGACGACCGGCCCCTGCGCGGCGGGACGAGGGTCCCGGCCGGCTGGTCCTGAACGTAGTCGTGGAGGCGTTGACCGGTCACCGGCTTCGCAGTCTTCGGCCTCTGTGCGCTCCGCGCGGCGTGCCACTGCGCCGGCGAGGCCCGGCACTCCAGGCAACAGGTCCCGGTGGACGCGTTGCGCCGCAGCTCCCGCGGGACCGTGGAGGGGCGAACGGCCCAGATGCCTCGCGATCGCACGCACGCCGAAGCCCCGGGCACGCAGCAGGGCGGTCCGACGTCTGGTCGGACAACAAGGCCCACCGGCGCACAACCGGCATCAACCACCCACAAAGCCCCCAGCCGGTGCGAGGTCCGTGCGGTTCGCCGCATGCGTATGCCCCGGCCGCACCGGCCGGGGCATACCGGGGATGTCCGCGCCAACGGCCGCCTGCGCGGGGGCATCAGTGCGAGGAGGGGAGACCCTTCCCGAACAACTCGAGCCAGTCACCGCCCAGAACCTGTTCCTTCCACGTATCAAACGTCTTCTCGGGAACCTTGTACTTCTCGGCAACCTCGGCACGGGTGGCACGGCCGGAGGTCACGGTCGAAACGATCCGCACCTTGTCCACCGCCGACAGCTTCTCCGCGGGCTTGTCCGGCAGGTCAGCGAGCCGCGGACACCCCGCCCCAGCCCGCTCCCCCGGTCGGCCCGGCTGCCCCGGCTCGCCGGGCCGACCCCCCTGACCGCCTGCCCCGCCCTTGCCACCCTCCCCGCCACGGGCGCAGCCCGCCGGAAGACCGGTGACGGCGTCGGCCCCGCGAGCACCATCGGCTCCCGAGCCGCCGTCGTGGCGGGTCTGGGCGGCCGAGGCTCCTCCGTACGAGCCCTCGGACGAGCAGGCGACGCCACCGGCGATCGCGGCCGCCGTCACCACCAGGACCAAAGGACGCTTCCATACACCGTGTGACTTCATTGGATACTCCACATCCGCGGCAGAACCGCGTGAAAAAGGCCCCGGGTTTCGGTCGGCCCGCAGGCCTGGGGCCGGGACCCGGGGTGGAGGGCCCGTACCGCTTGGCGGTGCGGGCCGTCCCCAAGGGGTGTCAGAGGATCGCCGACGGTGCTCAGAAGAAGCTGATCCCGCCGGGGCCACCGACACCGCCCGGGCCACCGGGGCCGAAGACGCTGCCGCCACCGCCGCCGGCCTTTCCGCCGTTGCCGCCATCACCGAAGACACTGTTCCCACCGGAGCCTCCGTTGCCGCCGCCACCGCCGGCGCCGAAGACGCTGTCCCCACCGGAGCCCGCGCCGCCGCCGTTACCGGCGTTGCTGAAGACGCTGCCGCCGCCGGAGCCGCCATTGCCGCCCCTGCCTCCGTTACCGAAGACGCTTTCGCCGCCACCGCCACCGCCACCGCCGCCACCGCCGGGACCGAAGACACTGCCACCGCCGGAACCACCGGAGCCGCCGGCCCCACCGTTCCCGAAGACGCTGCCGCCGCCGGAACCACCGGAGCCGCCGGCCCCGCCGGGACCGAAGACACTGCTGCCCCCCGCGCCGCCCTCGCCGCCCTTTCCACCGTCGGTCACCACACCCGCCGTGGCCGTGGTGCTCCTATTCATGTCCACCGTCGCCGCCGAGGCCGGCAGGGCGATGGCACCGGAGATCAAACCAGCCGACGCGAACAGCACCACCGCTCGCAGCCCACGGCGCGGGGAACGAGCCTGACCGGAAGTCTGAGTTTTGTGAAACATGACCGAACTCCTTGGATGGGGAATCGAAAGGGGAATGCCGAAGGAATATCCGGACCAGCGACGGAATGCCTGGGTGATGATTTCCTTCTGCTGGGCTTGCCTCGTATTTCTTGTCCCGCGAGGCCCGCATCTCCAGTAGGCCCGAGCCCCGGTGCCCGGGTCACGTTCCGACAACACGGGGCTTGACGTGGGCGAGAAGAAGGTCCAAAATCACGCGGTCGTGCGGCAGCGCCGCGCCGGCACGGCGGGTCAGCCGGCGCCGGTGGTGCGCACGGCAAGGAGCCACATGCCGGGTCTCTCGAGGCGAGTCCGCAACGGATGGCGCGGACCACCACGAAGAACGACGCCTACCCGCTCGTGATCTCCAAGGACCGCAGTCGGCGTCGCGACCCGGAGGACGGCCGGCAATCCCCGGTCACGGCCGGCCGGCTCGTCGCGAGGAGGTGGCTGCCCTGTGCGACATGTCGGTCGACTACTACAGCCAGCTGGAGCAGCCGCGCGGCCCCCACCCCTCGGAGCAGATGCTCGCCGCGATCGCCCGCGGGCTGCACCTGTCGCTCGAGGAGCGCGACCACCTGTTCCGGCTCGCCGGCCACGCCCTGCCACGCAGGGTGCGCCGCGGCGACCACATCAACCCGGGCATGCTGCGCATCCTGGACCGCCTGGAGGACACTCCGGCCCAGGTGATGAACCACCTGGGCGAGACCTTGAAGCAGACCCGCCTGGCCGTCGCGCTGCTCGGCGACCAGACGGCGTACACCGGCTGGGCCCGCAGCGCGCACTACCGCTGGTTCACCGATCCGTCCTCCCGGCTGGTGCCCGAGAGCGACGTCCCCGAGCAGAGCCGGCTGATGGCGGCGGACCTGTACGGCACGTACACCCGCGACGGCGGCGACTCTCCGGCCGGCGAACTCGTCGACGCGCTCCACCAGGCCAGCCCGGAGTTCGCCGCGCTGTGGCGCGGGCATCCCGTGCTGGGCCCCTCCTGCGCGGCGAAACGCTTCCAGCACCCGCAGGTCGGACTCCTGGAACTGCACTGCCAGACGCTCGTCGACCCCGACCAGTCGCAAAGACTCCTGGTCTACACCGCGGTGCCAGGCACGGAGAGCCACACCAGTCTCCACCTCCTCTCCGTGCTCGGCTGACGCCCGCCCGGCCAGGCGATCCAGGGACGTCACGCCCCCGGCACCCGCTGACGGCTCCCCGCGACGCGCGCTTGGGAGGTCACCACTGCCGTTCGTCACAGCCCCGGCGGGAGAGCGGCAGGCCACTTCGGTTCAGCAGCCGCAGTCAGCCTCTTACCGAACCTCGACAGCAGGCGCGGGGCGGTGCCCGCCCCGAAGACGCCGACTGCCGGCGACGCAGACGGCGACCAGCAGGACGGTGAAGCCGATCAGCGCGGTCCAGTACCTACGGATGCCGGGTCGTGGCGGGGCATCGGCGAGGTGCTCGGCTACGGGCTCCGCCCCGAGGCGGACATCGGCGCGTCGGCTGTGGCCGGTTCTGGAAGCTCCATGGACGGCGAGCTCTCCGCCACCTGACGGGTGCTCACAGCGGGAGGAGACCGTCACCGTCGTCCATGTCACAGGGTGTCGGGCTGTCTCGTCTCAGGCGGTGTAGCCACTGACGACCCCAAAGGAGCACACCATGGACGCGCGACTGGACTACTTCGCCAACCCGACCGCCGGCAAGGTTGTGAAGCACTTCATGTCGGCGGGCAGGGCGCTCAAGGACGTGCCGCTGCCGGCCGCGACGCAGGAGCTGGTGGCGCTGCGCGTGAGCCAGATCAACGGCTGCGCCGTCTGTATCGACATGCACACCAAGGAGGCCGCCGCTGCCGGTGAGACTTCGGTGCGGCTGAACCTGGTCGCGGCGTGGCGGGAGGCCACGGTCTTCACCGAGGCCGAGCGTGCCGCGCTGGGGCTGGCGGAGGAGGGGACCCGGGTCGCGGATGCGGCGAGGGGCGTCAGTGACGAGGTGTGGGCGTACGCCGCCAAGCACTACGACGAGGAACAGCTGGCCGCCCTCGTGGTCCTGGTCTCCTTCATGAACGCGGTGAACCGGCTGAACATCATCACCCGGCAGCCGGCCGGCACCTACGAGCCCGGACAGTTCCACTGACGGCATCCGCGACCGGCCCGGGGCCGACTGCGGGCTCCGGGCCCGGGCCGGTGGCGTCGGCGTGACCACCGGTGGTCCGGGTGATCACAGAAGATGTCGGGGCCGGCGAGTGCGGCCGGGTGGGAAAGTACGCGAGGAGGGGGTCCGTTACTTGAATCCTCCCCCCGCTGAAGCAGGGGGATTCCTGGCTCACGTGGGCTGGGACCTGCGGTCCGTCAGCTCTTACACGACCGACACCAGCCGGGTTGAGACCAGCCCGGTTCGATGAAACAAATCCAGGAGGTGCATGTGCTGTCTCGGCTCTCGATCAGCACGGTGTACGCGCTGCTTGGTTCTCGCAACGCACCGCGATCGGCTCACCCGACGGTGTGGACGGTCTTTCGCCCTGACGGCGAAACCCCGTTCCCTGCCCTGCTCCGCAGGGGTCCGACTCCTCCCCGGCCTGAAGGCCGGGGCATCCTCGGAAGTTCCCGGTGAACAAGGTCGAGGAGTTCGAGGAGCTGCGGCCGCTGCTGTTCTCGATCGCCTACCGGATTCTGGGCAGCGTGGGTGAGGCCGAGGACGCGGTGCAGGAGACGTGGCTGCGCTTCGACGGCTCGACGACCCACGTCGCGTCGGTCAAGGCGTATTTGTCGACCACGGTGACGCGGATCTCGATCGACGTGCTGCGCTCCGCGCGGGTGAGGCGGGAGGAGTATGTGGGCCCGTGGTTCCCCGAGCCGCTGCTCAGCGATCCGTATCAGGATCCGGCGCGTTCGGCGGAGCTGGCCGACTCGGTGTCGATGGCGGCGCTGCTGCTCCTGGAGCGGCTGAGCCCGCTGGAGCGGTCGGTGTTCGTCCTGCGTGAGGTGTTCGGCTTCGGGTTCGACGAGGTCGCCGCGGCGCTGGGGCGGTCGGAGGCGGCGTGCCGGCAGCTGCTGGTGCGGGCACGGCGGCACATGCAGGCCGGGCGGGCACGCTTCGAAGCGGACCGTCAGGAGCGGCAGGAGCTGGCGACGCGGTTCTTCGACGCGTTGAGGGACGGTGACGTGGGCGGGCTGCGGAATCTGCTGGCCGCCGACGTCCAGCTGATCGGGGACGGCGGCGGCAAGGCTCCGCAGCTCGCCAAGGCCGTCAGCGGCACCGAGAACGTGGCCCGACTTCTCGCCACCGTCTTCCCCGTGATGGCCCGGATCGACGTGACATTCGCGCCGCACGAGATCAACGGGCAACCGGGCGCGGTCTTTTGCGACCGGGACGGCAAGGTGCTCCACGTCCTGGTCCTCGAGGTGCTCGACGGGCGTATCCAGACCATTCGTTCAGTGATCAATCCCGACAAGCTCGGCCACCTCGGGCCGGTCGCCGACGCCTGGGCTGTCGACCGCGAGGTGAGGCAGGCCCGCGGGCGGATGAGGTGACCTCGGGAACGGTGTGGGCCGGCCCGCTCACCGGGCGGCTCACGGCGCGCTCGTGTTCGTCGACGCCGGCCGGCGGTCCAGGCCGAACGCTCCCCTGCGGCCATCGGCGGACGGACTCGACCCCATGGCCGACACCGTTCGCCCTCGGGCGGCTTCCTCCCGCCCCCTGCGCGTCTGTCCGACGGCCGGTGTCGGCGCGGCCGCACCCAGCCGATGCCCCTGGACCGCGACCCCGACGTGACGGCGCCGGCCGGACGGCCGGTGCGGCTGCTGCGGCGCACCCCTCGCAGGCAGGTCCGCCGCTCCCGGGCGCCACCGCGGCTCAGGTCCGTGACGCGGGCCGCCATGGAGGAACAGCGAACCCTCTCCGGTTCGGACACCGGTCCGAGCGGGGCGTGCGACCAGGGCCGGCGGACCAACGAGTCCCGGAGTGCGCCGCTCCCCCGCTCTGAGCCATCCGCCGCTCGTTCAGCGTCCAAGCAGCGGGACATCGATCTCGCCCAGGTGGTAGGCGCGGACGGCCTGGACCAGTTCGTCAACGGAGAGCTCCCCGTCGCCGTCGACGTGAATCTGGCGGAAGGCGTCGGCGGGGTCGATGCTGTCGACCTCGAGGGCGTCCAGCCACGTCTTGAACTCCGCCGGACTGATGTGGTCGTCGGCGTCCACGTCCGCCAGCTTGACCAACGCCTGGATGGTGGGCCTGACGGCCTTGTCGAAGCCCCCGCCGCCGTCCCTCAGGACGTGCTCCTCGACGATGTCGCCGAATTGCTGAGGGGTCAGCCGGCCGCTCTCCTCGTCGACCCCGGCCTTGTCGGCCAGGAAACTCCACATGCCCCGGTAGGCATCGGCAAGCGCGCGCCCCCTCGGGGAGGCGGGAGCTTCACCGAAAGCCCGCAGGATGCGCTGGGACTCGGCATCGCAGTCGGACCGGTCGATGCTGCCGTCACCGTTCACGTCCCAGCCATGGAAACGCTTGTGGATGCGGTCGAGCTGCACGGAAGTGGTCATCTCGGAGATCTCCAGGGGCTCGTCCGGGCGGAACCTGCCCGGGGGCATGGGCCGGCAGCGACGCCCGGGGGGTATCTGCGCAGTGCCGCCGCCCATCCATGCGGACACTCACTGTCACGTTATCATTACCCTTGGTGACTTCTGTCGGTGCGCGCATTGCCAACCGGGTGAAAGGAGCCAGGCGGGTGTCGGATCGCGAGGCTCGGCAAGCTGGAGCAGTCGCACAAGCGGCAACTCGGCAAGGCCGTTGCAGCGGAGCGAGCGCCTGCCGGCAAGTCGGCGCTCGGCCGGTCGGCTTCCCGCGTCGTCGACACCGCCCCAACGGTGCGCTTGCCTTGCGGACTTCGCCCCGGCGCCCGAGGCACGTGGGGGCGGCACAGCGCGCGACGGTCCGCCCGGGGTGGTACCGAGGGCGCGGGTGCGCCCGAGGCCATCGGGGCCTGGACGCCCGGCCGCTGCTACCGGGCCTATTCGCAGTGCACCGGGCTTCAGCCCGGTGGTGAAGCGAATCTGAGAACTGCTCTGACCTCAGCCGTGGGCACGGATCCGCACTGTTGATCTCAGCCCGGGTCAGAGCGGCCGGTTCTGCTGCTCGATGTACTGCTTCACGATGCCGAGCGGCGCACCGCCGACCGACCCGGCGAAGTACGAGCCGGACCACAGGCGCTGTGCCCGCCAGTAGTGGCGGACGAGGTCGGGGAACTCCTGGCGGAGCCTGCGCGAGGACACGCCCTTGAGGGAGTTCACCAGCCTGGACACCGCGACCTTCGGCGGGAAGTTCACCAGCAGGTGGACGTGGTTGGCCTCGCCGTTGAACTCGACCAGCTCGGCCTCGAAGTCCTCGCACACGGCCCGCATGATCTCCTCGCACCGCGTCAGGTGCCGGTCGGCGAACACCGAGTGCCGGTACTTCGTCACGAAAACCAAGTGGACATGCATGCGGAAAACACAGTGACGACCTGTACGAACGTTCTCATCGATACCCATAAACCAACTGTGTATCATGATCCTTGTGCAGCTTCGGTACAGCTTCCGCTTGTACCCGAGCGCCGGTCAGCGCAGCACGTTGGCGAGGGCGTTCGGGTGTGCTCGGGTGGTCTACAACGACGCCCTTCGGGCGCGGGAGACCGCCCGCAGCGAGGGCATGCCGTTCCCGAAGACCGGCGATCTGTCGAAGACGCTGATCACCGAGGCCAAAAGCACCCCGGAACGGGCCTGGCTCGGCGAGGTGTCGGCGGTCGTCCTCCAGCAGTCCCTCCGCGACCTGGACACCGCGTACCGGAACTTCTTCGACGGGCTGAAGGGCAAGCGCCCGCGCATGGGCGCTCCCCGGTACAGGTCCCGCAGGGACACCCGGCAGTCCGTCCGCTTCACCGCGAACGCCCGCTGGTCCATCACGCCGGGGCGGAAGCTGCGCCTGCCGAAGATCGGCGACCTGAAGGTGAAGTGGTCCCGCGCACTGCCTTCCACACCGTCCACGGTGACGGTGGTCAAGGACTCGGCGGGCCGGTACTTCGCAAGCTTCGTCGTCGAGACCGGCCCGGAGGGAGTCCTGCCCGAGGTCACGCCCGAGCTGGGCATCGATCTCGGACTCGGGCACTTCGCGGTCCTCTCCGACGGAACGAAGATCGACTCCCCGCGCTTCCTGCGTCGGGCGGAGAAGCGCCTGAAGAAGGCGCAGCGGGACCTCACCCGCAAGGCCAAGGGCTCCAGCAACCGAAACAAGGCCCGGCTGAAGGTCGCGCGCGCTCACGCGCGGGTGGCCGACGCGCGCCGCGAGTTCCACCACCAGCTCTCCACCCGGCTGATCCGCGAGAACCAAGCGGTCGCCGTGGAGGACCTGGCGGTGAAGGGACTCGCCCGCACGCGCCTGGCCAAGTCCGTGCACGACGCCGGCTGGTCGGCGTTCGTGGCGATGCTGGAGTACAAGGCCGCCCGGTACGGGCGCACCTTCGTGAAGATCGGCCGGTTCGAGCCGACCTCCCAGGTGTGCTCGCAGTGTGGTGTGAAGGACGGCCCCAAGCCCCTCAGCGTCCGCGTGTGGACGTGCGGGGCGTGCGGGGCGGTCCTGGACCGGGACATCAACGCGGCGGTCAACGTCGCCAAGGCCGCCGGACTGGCGGTGTCAGCCTGTGGAGCGCAGGTAAGACCGGGACTCGTCCCGGCACCGCGCAGCGAAGCAGGAACCCACTCGACACCGCAGCCTTCAACGGCGCGGTAGGCGGGAATCTCCCCCCTTCAGGGGGGAGAGGATGTCAACCGGCGTCGTCGGAGGCCGGGGCATCGTCGATGGGAACCAGCCCGAACACGGAGAAGCTGATGGCCCAGTAGGCGATGTAGCTCACCAGCAGCACCACGCCGTGCCAGCGCCTCAAGTGTCCTGTGAAGAGTGCGTATGCGGCGAACCCGTTGATCAGCACGAGGGCCGGAAGGTGCCAGCTGAAGATCTCCGAGGTGATCACGAGCGCACCACCGGCCAGGGCCACGATGCCCACTTTCGCGGTCACCGAGAAAACGACACTACCGATGATGTTGCCGACGCCGATCGCGGGCGCGCCCCGCCGGGCCGGCTCCGCGGTCAGGAAGATGTCCTCCAGGGCGAGCACCAGCGTCGCGATGGTCGCCCCGAAGACAGTGCCGCTGAACGCGAAGTTCTCGAGGATGCCCTCAGTTCCCTCCGACATGGCCCAGGCACCGACGACGAGACCGATGAGCGCGAAGATCGCCAGCAGGAGCAGCATCCACCCGGGCCGCTTGTTCGACGTCGCCGCGGCGACCTCGCCGGTCTCGTAGAGGTCACCGGCGCCGAGGCCCCGGCCGCCCACCCCGTCTCCACCGCCGGCCTTCCCGGCGACGATGCCGACGAGCTCGGGACTGTCCACGGCCTCGAGCACCTCGGCGCTCCGGAACGTCGGCGCCGCCCGACGGGACTCGCGGTAGGCGACATAGGCGACGAACAGCACGAACAGCAGGATGAGAACGATCGCCGAGGCGGTTCCCAGCTCGCCGAGCAGTGCCGGCCCGATCAAGATCAGAGGGGCGATCGCGAACAAGACGATGTAGGCCTTCGGGATCTCCACCCGGGAGGGCGCGACGAGGGCCGCAATCGCGAGCACCAGGCCCGTCATCGAGATGACGGTCCCGAAGACGACGCCGAGCGCGACCTCTTCGAGGCCCTCGAGGTTGAGGACCATACCGAAGGCGAGGTCGTCGAACTCGATCCCGGTGAACAGAATGGCCAGCAAGAAGAGCGAGATCGTCAGGCCGCGCGCGGCACCAACAAGATAGGTGATCAGTTTCTCGGCGCTGTAGATCAGCAGCGCCGCCCCGGCGGCGAAGATGAGGATGGACGTCATCCGGTTGCCCCCTAGCAGAACGACTGTCCAGGTTCCCCGGGGAAGCCTGGACAGTGACAGCCCATCGGAAGCTAGCAGGGATCAGTGCGAGTGACTATCTGCGCGATAACAACTGCGGACAGCTTTGACAAAAAAATTCGCAAGTTTCGAGTAGCCGTTATCGCCGGCAGAAGTCGTCGCCTTCTTTATTGCGAGTAATGTTCGACGAACGTAAGTCCCCATCGGCTTGTCGCGTCGAAAGCGAGGCCAGCCAAAAGGACCATCCGACAACTGATGCCACTGGTCGCACACCTCCGTGAAAACCGCTACGGCGGCGCAGTGAGGTTTTCTCAGCGAAATGATCTTCGCGAAACGTTGTGAACCGCTCGTCCCTGGGCGGATCGGACGAAGTCATCCTGGTCGTGGGCGGACGTAAAGCCCCTGGTAGCACCGAGTCCGTGCGGCCGACTGGTACATGACGCCGCATCTGCCGTGGGGTCGGACCGGACAGCGCGGCTCGAGATGGTGGACCGCCGTCGCTTCGAGCCGGCGCGGTTCAGTGGCGGCAGGATCGACTTGTCTCTCGCGGGGGGGGTGTCGCGCCCGTCGGCCTGGTGCCGTCCGGGGTGCCGCTTGCTGCCTGCCGGGCTGAGCTCGCCTTCGGCGTGGTGCCCGCCGGCGCCCCGAGAGGGCGCGCGGAAGCCGTGCGCGCTGGACGGCGGCATGGTCCTGGCCCGGGCACGAGGGGGGCCGGTGGGCGGTCGGGCCCGCTCAGTCGGTGAGGGGGGTCCAGCCGTCGCGCGCGTACCAGTAGCGCGGCAGGCCCCCGATGCCGCTGGTGCGGAACGCAAGGCCGTGGTCGTCGATGCGTTCGGTGCCGGTGCGGCCTTGCGAGGACCAGTCGAGTTCCAGGTACCAGCGGCAGTCGCAGTCGGCGGTCCGGGCGTCGACCAGCAGTACCTCGGGGTCCTTCGAGGACACCCGGTAGGGCATGCGCATCGCCGGGGTGCTCGTCGCGTGCTCACTGCCCCGGACCGGTTGGGCGATCGGCCGGCGCATGTCCAGGTTCACGGCGAATGAGCGGGGGGTGATGTCGCTGCCGCAGCCCTGGCCCGTGGAATAGACGGTGCCCTTCACCGGGGCGGCCCGTCCCACGACGCGGACCCGCAGCGCTTCCAGGACGACGGCCGCGTCCGTGCGCCCCTGCACGGAGATGCCCACGAGTGTGTGGCCGCCGTGCACCGCGCCTTGCGTACGTGCCCATGGGGCGGCGTCTTGTGGGGCCGGGGGTGGCGGCACCTGCCGGGGTGCCTTGTCGATGACGTAGTCGTGCTGGCAACCCAGTTCCCAGAGCTGGGAGTTCGCGGTCCAGGTGAGGGGCGGGGCGGCGGGCACGGCCGTGGCGGAGGGGTTCACGGACGGGTCCGGCGAGGGGTTGCCCGCGGCCGGTGCCCCCGCAGGGGGCGCGCCGGACGGTCGGCGGCGCGGGGTGGAGTCGGGTACGGACGGTGCTGTGGAGGTCTGCCGTGCGCCCGCGGTCCGCGCGGTGGCCGCGGGCGACGCCTGGTTGTCACCGTTGGTCCAGGACAGCCTGGAGGGCAGGGCGGACAGGCTGCCCAGGGTGGCGATCAGTGCGGTCGCGACAGTTGCGGTGACCGCCATGCGGCGCCTGGACCGGGGCTGTCGCGAGGCGGGGCGCGGCGCTGCGTCGTGCTTGTGCGACGAGCCGGCGAGGCTGCCTGCACGGGTCTGCCGGGGGCCGGGCGCAGGGCCGGACGCCGCCACCGGCACCGGGTCGGCGGCCGTCGTGGAGACGGAGTCGGCGGCCGTCGTGGAGACGGAGTCGGCGGCCGTCGTGGGAGCGCGCTCGGCCGCCCCGCCTGTCAGGAGGCCCTCGCTGCCGGCCTGGCGGGCTCCGGCGTCTTGCGGCGAGGACGTGGCCGCCGTCCCGGGCCGCTGCCGTGCCGCCACTGCCAGGACCCACCGCCGGTGCAGTTCGATCCGTTCGGCCGTACTGGCCTGGCACATCGCGGCGAACCGTTCCACAGGTGCGAAGCCGAGCGGCACGGCGCCCCCCGCGCAGTACCGGTGCAGCGTCGAGGCGTTCATGTCGAGGCGGCGCGCGAGTGCCGCGTAACTGCGGCCCGTGCGGGCCTTCAGATGCCGCAGCAGCGACGCGAACTCCTCCACCTCGTCCTGAACCGGCACCGCTTCCCCCCACCACGCGTCCCAGGACGGCATCCCAGGCACTCCCTGTAAGGAGAGGTCAGCAGGCCTGGGATGGTTCCACCGTTGCGGATGGGGCGCCGTCCGTTGTGCCCGGACCGCGCCGCCGCCGACGCTCGTGGTGTCGCCGGGAGCCGCCCCGCACCACGAAGGTCGAGGAGGCCGCCCCGCACACAGCGACGCACATCCGGACCCATCGAATCGGGGAAGCCACCAATGAACAGCAACACGACCGCCCGCAAGCACGTCCGCCGCACCGCTCTGATCGCCGGTCTCGTCGCCGCCGCGGCCCTCCCGCTGGGGCTCACCGCGTCGGCACAGGCGTTCGTCCCTGCCACCGCCAAGGTGTCCGCCGTCGCGCCGCGGTCGGTCAGCGGCACACCCGGCCAGGCGATGACCCGGGTCGCCGACTTCTACGGCGCGTACATCGACGCCAAGGGCGACTACGAGGACCCGGACGCCACCTTGGCCACGGTGCTTCGCACGCACTACCTGACGCCCGACTTCGCCCAGCGGCTGGCGGCCTGGGAGGAGGAGAACGGGGTGGACGGCGTCCTGCGCGCCCAGAACGTGCCGGCGCACTGGACGGTGACCGACAACGGCGCGGTGGGCCACAGCCACGAGGTCGTCGTCACGCTGACCTTCGGCAGCGAGGGGACGACACGGAAGATCAAGCTCTTCGTGCTGCTGGAGCGGTACGACCACATCGCCGACATCGGCACCACGAGCAACCGCTGACGGCGTAGTCGTCCCACCCCGGGCCAGGCACCGGGGTGGGAAGACGGCTGCCGCCCGCCCGCGACCGATGAAGTTGAAAATTTCACCATATGCCAGAATGAGCGACGCGGGGGGAGATGCTCCTCGCTTTGATCAAGGTGTGGTTATGGCTGACGTCATCATGTGCTCTACGCCCGGTCCCGGGCACTTCATTCCCGTGCGTACCATCGCCGTTGATCTCCTGAGGCGCGGTCACCGGGTCACCATCCTGACGGGCGCTGACTTCCGCGAGGCAGTGGAGGCGATCGGGGCGACCTTCGCCGATGTGGGCGACGCCCACTACGACCTCGAAGCAGTGTTGGCCGAACGCAACGCCGTTCCCCGGGGCCTGCCGCAGCTCGAGTACGACATGCGCAACTTCTTCATCTCTTGGATCCCGCAGCAGCACCGGGCACTGCAGGGCCTGCTGGCCCAGTACGAGGACAGGTCGGTCGTCGTGGTGGCCGAGAACTTCTTCTGGGGTGTCGCTCCGCTGATGCTGGGTGCGCCGGGAGCGCGCCCGGCGGCCTTCGTGGGGATCGGTGTCACTCCGCTGACGCTGACGAGCGTCGACGCGCCGCCCTTCGGCATGGGCCTTCCTTTGGACAGTTCCGAGGAGGGCCGGGCGCGTAACCGCGAGGCGTACGCGTACCTTCACGGAGAGGCCTTCGCCGGCGCGCAGGCCATGTACGCGGAGGTTGTGGCCGGGCTCGGTGTGACGCAGGAGCCTCCGTTCTTCCTCGACACCACCATCCTGAAGGCCGACCGCTTCCTTCAGCTGTCCATCGAGGAGTTGAGCTACCGGCGGTCCGACACCCCTGAGCACGTACGTTTCGCCGGGCCCCTCCCGACGGCCGAGTACAAAGGCGAGCTGCCCGCCTGGTGGTCCGAGGTGGAGACGGCCGAGAAGGTCGTCGCCGTGACCCAGGGGACAGTGGCCAACGCGGATTTCGGGGACCTGATCGAACCGACCCTGGAGGCTCTGGCGGACCTCCCCGTCCTCGTCGTCGCCGCCACCGGTCGGGAGGGAGACGTGCGCAACGTCCCGTCGAACGCCCGCGTGGCCACCTTCATCCCCTTCGACCAGCTCCTGCCGCACACTGACGTGCTTGTGACCAACGGCGGCTTCGGGGCCGTACAGCAGGCGTTGCGCAACGGGACGCCCATGGTCCTCGCCGGGACCACCGAGGACAAGCTCGAGGGCAACGTCCGCACCGCGTCGACAGGAGCGGCGATCGACCTTGCCGTGGACCGCCCGGCAGTGGCCGACATCCGCAAGGCCGTGAGCGACGTTCTCAGCGAGCCCCGCTATGTGGAGAACGCCCGGCGTATCGCCGCCGAATACGCGGCGACCGACGCCCTCACCACGATCGCCCTCACGGTCCTGGAGTTCGGAGGCTGATGGTGACCAGGCCGGCGTGCCGGCCGTCCTTGCCCCGGTTGTCGGCATAGTCGGCCTGGCGAATGTGCCGGATCTCCTCGGTCAGCTCGGTATCGCGCGCGGACCGCGGGGTGGGGAGGCGGCGTTCGGCCGCGTAGTGGGAGGCCGAAGCCGGGGTGTCGGCCCGGGGCAGGGTGCGGCAGATCGCCTTCGCGCCGAACTGGCGGTGGGCGTCTGCGACGCGTCTCAGCGCGGCGGGCTCGGGTCGAGTTCCGCGGGGAAGCGGCCGCGCGTTGAGGATCCCGTCCGCCTGCCGGAGCTCGGCGACCTCTTTTTCCAGCTCCCGGATCCGCTCGCGCTGCGCGGCCACGGCGTCCGGGTCGTCGTGGGCCTGGGCCTTCGTCACCCAGTGGCCTCGGGGTGGATCCCGAGCAGGTCTGCGACCTCCCGAGTGATCCCCGGCCGCCCGGGCGTCCGCCTCTGTTTCTCGGCGCCCAACCATACGGCCCGCTCGATCAGCTCCGCCGGGTCCTTCCTCCGCGCCGGCATGGGCGGATCCCTACAAGAATCAGCGCTCCGCACCGAACCCTGAACGGTTCATTCCGTATCGAACTATCGGCAAGGGATATTCCACGTGAAAGCTCTCGTGCTTTCCGGGGGCGCGGGCACACGCCTGCGCCCCATCACGCACACGTACGCCAAGCAGCTTGTTCCGGTGGGCAACAAGCCCGTGCTCTTCTACGGTCTTGAGGCCATCGCGGAGGCAGGGATCACCGAGGTCGGTGTCGTCGTCGGTGACACCGCCGAGGAGATTCGCGAGGCGGTGGGTGACGGCTCCCGGTTCGGGATCTCCGTCACCTACTTCCAGCAGGACGCACCTCTGGGCCTCGCGCACGCGGTGCTCATCGCGCGGGACTTCCTCGGCGACGACGACTTCGTGATGTACCTCGGGGACAACTTCATCGTCGGCGGCATCAGCACTCTCGTGGACGCGTTCAGCAAGGACCGGCCCGACGCGCAGATCCTGCTGACGAAGGTGCCGAACCCGACGGCCTTCGGTGTGGCGGAGCTCGACGAGGGCGGCCGCGTGGTGCGCCTGGAGGAGAAGCCGAAGGAGCCGAAGAGCGACCTCGCGCTCGTGGGCGTGTACCTGTTCACGCCCGCGGTGCACGAGGCCGTGCGCGCCGTCAAGCCCTCCTGGCGGGGCGAGCTGGAGATCACGCACGCCATCCAGTGGCTGATCGACCAGCGGCGCGACGTGCGCTCCACGATCATCTCCGGGTACTGGAAGGACACCGGGAACGTCACCGACATGCTCGAGGTCAACCGCTCGGTGCTGGAGGTGGTGGAGCCGGTGTGCCTGGGCACCGTCGACGAGGTCAGCGAGATCGTGGGGCGCGTGCGTATCGAGGAGGGTGCCCGGGTCACGCGCAGCCGCATCGTGGGGCCCGCCGTCGTCGGTGCCGGCTCCGTCATCTGCGACGCCTATATCGGCCCGTTCACCTCGGTCTCCGAGGGGTGCCGGATCGAGGACAGCGAGATCGAGTACTCGATCGTGCTCCAGGACTCCTCTGTGCGCGGGGTGCGGCGCGTCGAGGCGTCCCTGATCGGCCGCAACGTCGAAGTCACCCCCGCACCACGCAACCCGTCCGTCCACCGTCTCATCCTCGGCGACCACAGCAAGGTGCAAATTTCGTCATGACCACACCGTCCGCCCGCACCACCCGCATCCTCGTCACCGGCGGCGCCGGCTTCATCGGCTCGCACTACGTGCGCACGGTCCTCGGCCCGACCGGGCCGGGCGACGTCGCCGTGACCGTGCTCGACAAGCTCACCTACGCGGGCAACCCGGCCAACCTCGACGAGGTGCGCGACCACCCCGGCTTCTCGTTCGTGCAGGGCGACATCCGCGACACCGAACTCGTCGCCGAGCTCATGGCCGAGCACGACCAGGTGGTGCACTTCGCCGCCGAGTCCCACGTCGACCGCTCCATCGACGGCGGTGCCGAGTTCGTGCGCACCAACGTGGTCGGCACCCATACGCTCATCGACGCCGCGCACCGGGCCGGCATCGGGACGTTCGTACACATCTCCACCGACGAGGTGTACGGCTCGATCGACGAGGGCTCCTGGCCGGAGACCGACCCGCTCGCACCCAACTCGCCCTACTCGGCGGCGAAGGCATCCAGTGACCTGATAGCCCTGTCCTACCACCGCACGCACGGCCTGGACGTGCGGGTGACCCGGTGCTCCAACAACTATGGGCACCACCACTTCCCCGAGAAGGTCATCCCGCTGTTCATCACCAACCTGCTGGACGGCAAGAAGGTCCCGCTCTACGGGGACGGCGGCAACGTGCGCGACTGGCTGCACATCGACGACCACGTACAGGGCATCGAGCTGGTACGCACCAGGGGCCGGGCCGGGGAGGTCTACAACATCGGCGGCGGCACCGAGCTGTCCAACAAGGAGCTCACCCGCCTGCTGCTGGAGGCCTGCGGCGCTGACTGGGACACCAGCGTCGAGTACGTCACCGACCGCAAGGGCCACGACCGCCGCTACTCCGTCGACTGCACCAAGATCAGCGAGGAGCTTGGCTACGCGCCCCGCAAGGATTTCACCGAGGGGCTCGCGGAGACCGTGCAGTGGTACCGCGACAACCGCGCCTGGTGGGAGCCGCTGAAGGAGCGTGCGGCCCTGTGAGCGGCGGCTGGCTGGTCACCGGGGCGGGCGGGATGCTGGGCCGGGACGTGCTGGACCGGCTCGCCGCCGCGGGCGAACGCGCGACAGGCCTGGAGCGGGCCGTGCTCGACGTCACCGACGCCGGCGCCGTGGGCGCGGCGCTGGCGGCACACCGCCCCGCGGTTGTGGTCAACGCGGCCGCGTGGACCGCGGTGGACGACGCGGAGTCCGAGGAGGACCAGGCGCTCGAGGTGAACGGCACCGGGCCCCGCGTCCTCGCGGAGGCGTGCCGGGAGTCCGGCGCGGTCCTTCTGCACGTCTCCACCGACTACGTGTTCGCGGGCGACGCCACCGCCCCGTACGCGGAGGACGCCCCCGTGGCGCCGCGCAGCGCTTACGGGCGTACCAAGGCGGTGGGGGAGCTCGCGGTGCGGGAGGCGCTGCCGGAGACCGGCTACGTGGTGCGCACCGCCTGGCTCTACGGGGCGGGCGGCCGCAACTTCGTGCGGACCATGATCCGCCTCGAGGGGGTCAAGGAGTCCCTCGATGTGGTGAACGACCAGCGGGGACAGCCCACCTGGACGGTGGACCTCGCCGACCGCCTCGTGCGGCTCGGCCGTGCGGCCCTCGACGGCACCGCCCCCGCCGGCGTCTACCACGGCACGAGCGCGGGCGAGACGACATGGTTCGGTCTGACCCGGGAGATCTTCTCGCTGCTCGGCGCCGACCCGGAGCGCGTCAGGCCCACCACCAGTGCGGCGTTCGCCAGGCCCGCACCCCGGCCTGCCTACAGCGTGCTCGGCCACGAGCGCTGGCGGGCCGCGGGGATCGAGCCGATCAGGGACTGGCGGGAGGCGCTGCGCGAAGCCTTCCCCTCCCTGGTCGAAGCGGAGAGGAGAGCCGCGGCGGGCCCGTTCACGGACCGGTAGGTTTTTACCGGCCGACCGTGACTCCACCCATACGTGAACGCCCCGAATCCGCGCCTTTCGGGCCGGCCCCGCGCGCGGCCGCCGTCAGCCGCGCGCCGCGAGATCCGCGTAGTACGCGCGGCACGCCTCGTAGTTCGGGAGCAGGCCGCTGTCACGGGCCTCGGCGAGCGAGGGGGCGGCGGCGTCCTTGTCGGAGAGCAGTGGGGTGATACCGGGCCACTCGATGCCCAGATCCGGGTCGAGCGGGTTGATACCGTGCTCGCGCTGCGGCGCGTACCCCTGCGAGCACAGGTAGACCACGGTCGCGTCGTCGGTCAGTGCCATGAAGGCGTGGCCCAGTCCCTCGGAGAGGTACACCGCCCGGTGGTCGACGTCGTCGAGACGCACCGCCTCCCACGTCCCGAACGTGGGCGAGCCCACCCGGATGTCCACCACCACGTCGAGCACGGCGCCCCGCAGGCACTTGACGTACTTCGCCTGGCCGGGCGGCACGTCGGCGAAGTGGATGCCCCGCAGCGTGCCCTTCGCCGACACCGAGCAGTTCGCCTGCGCCAGCACCAACTCGTGCCCCGCCTCCTTCGCGAAGGCCTCCGCCTTGAACCACTCGTGGAAGCTGCCCCGGCTGTCCGGGAACAGCCTCGGCTCGTCGACCCAGGCTCCCTCGATGGGCAGTCGCCGCATGCCGCTCACGTCCTTGTCCTATTGATCCGCCGGGGCCCGTCACGTCACCCCGCGTCCACGATCATCGCAGCGTCCTGCGAGTGGAGGGCGGCAGGTGCCCCGGACGCCGAGCCCGCCGACCGCACTGCCGGCACTTTTGCGCTGCCCGGTCGGCGACGCGCGAGTCGCGGATGCGCTGTCGTGCCGCAACGGGTTGCGGAGGCTACGGCTGCGCTTCGCTGCCGGCCTGGGCGCGCTCCGGCCGCGCACCCCTGCGGCCGTCGGCCGCCGGGGTGCGCGGCCGGAGGCGCTCGCCCTGGGGCCCGAACATGACCAGGTACTCGACAGGCCCGCCGGAGCCGGCGTTCACCACCCCATGCGGGGTGCGGGTGTCGAACTCGGCGACGTCCCCGGCGGTCAGGACGAGGTCCTGGTCGCCGAGCGCGAGCCACAGCCGCCCGTACAGGACGCACAGCCACTCGTAGCCCTCGTGGGAGACCTGACGGGGCCGTGCGGGCGGACCCTTAAGGGCGGGCAGGACGTGTTTGTGGGCGTGCAGGCCGCCGACGTAGCGGGTCAACGGCAGCACCGCCTTGTCGTCGCCGAAGCTCAGCGGCGTCGTGGCGCGCGGCCCGGCCACGGGAGCGGGCGCGGTGCCGGCCAGTTCGTCCAGGGCGACGCCGTACTCCTTCGACAGCTGCAGCAGCACCTCCAGGGTGGGCTTGCGCCGGCCGGTCTCGATCCGGGACAGCGTGCTGGTCGAGATGCCGGTCGCGCAGCTGACACCGGCGAGTGTCGCGCCGTGGTGCTCGCGTGCGGCCCGCAACCGGGGCCCCATCGCGGCCAGCGTGCCGTCCACGTCGTCGACCGCCACCTTCCCGCTCCTTCTTGCCGTGCCGCTCCACCGTCCTGTCCTGCGAGTTTGCCAGATGGGCAAGGCTGATCGCGTCGGCCGGGTACCGCGCCGCATGATCGACGGGTAGCCGCGTCCGCCCGCGAACCCAGGAGAAGCCCATGCAGCCCGAGCCGACCGCCGAGCTCCGCCACCGCACCGTCGAGGCCCCGGCCGGGCGCCTGCACCTGGTCGAGCAGGGCACCGGCCCGCTGGTCCTGCTCGTCCACGGATTCCCCGAGTCCTGGTACTCCTGGCGCCGCCAGCTCCCGGCCCTCGCCGCGGCCGGCTACCGGGCCGTGGCGATCGACGTGCGCGGCTACGGCCGTTCCTCCAAGCCGGAGGCGACCGACGCCTACCGGATGCTCGACCTGGTGGAGGACAACGTCGCCGTCGTGCGTGCCCTCGGCGAGCAGAGCGCGGTGGTCGTCGGCCATGACTGGGGCTCCACCATCGCCTCCGCCTCGGCCCTGCTCCACCCCGAGGTCTTCCGCGCCGTCGGCCTGCTGAGCGTCCCCTACGCGCCGCCCGGCGGCCCCCGCCCCACCGACGTCTTCGGCGAGGTCGGCGGCCCCGAGCAGGAGTTCTACGTCTCCTACTTCCAGGAGCCCGGGCGCGCCGAGGCGGAGATCGAGCCCGACGTCCGGGGCTGGCTCGCGGGCTTCTACGCGGCCCTGTCCGCCGACACCATGCCCGCCCGGGGCGAGCCCGACCCCCACTTCGTCGGCCGCGGCGGCGGCCGGCTGCGCGACCGCTTCCCCGCGGGGGTGCTCCCGGCCTGGCTGAGCGAGGACGACCTCGACGTGTACGCCGGGGAGTTCGAGCGCACAGGGATCACCGGCGCACTCAACCGCTACCGCGCCATGGACCGTGACTGGGAAGACCTCGTCCCGTACCGCGGAGCCCCGATCAAGCAGCCGTCCCTGTTCATCGGCGGCGCCCTGGACGCCTCCACCACCTGGATGTCCGACGCCATCGACGCCTACCCCACCACCCTCCCCGGCCTGTCGGCCTCCCACCTCCTGGACGGCTGCGGCCACTGGATCCAGCAGGAGCGGCCCGACGAGGTCAACCGCCTGCTGACCGAGTGGCTCGCCACCCTTGAGGGCTGACCCAGGCGGGCCGTCTGGGCAGTCGCCCCGCTACCTCGCCCAGGAACTGGGCCCGCACGGCATCACCGTCAACGTCGTCGCCCCGGGCCCGGTGGAGGACACCCGCATGGCGGCGAACGTCCTGGACGATGCGCTCAGGCAGCGGCAGGTGGCCGCCACCCCGCTCGGCCGCCTCGCGCACCCGGCCGACGTCGCCCAGGCGGTCGCCTTCTACGCCGACGAGGACAACGCCTTCATGACCGGCACCACGGCCGCGGTCGACGGCGGGATGTCCATGCACTGACCCGCCGCCCCCGCGTCACGAACACAGGCGATGAGCGCTGACCCGACCAAGGCATGCATGCACACCTTCGATCCCGCTTGCGTCGGGGAGGCCCGCACGAGGAACTGGTGGCGTGTTGTCAGGACTCGCGTATCCCCCACGGCGAGCCGTAGGTGGTCAGCAGGTCGAGGAACGGGCGCGGCGGGAAGGCCTCGGGGCCCAGGACGCCGCTGCCTTTCCAGGTGCCGGCGGCCAGCAGTTCCAGGGCGGCCACGGGGTTGACGGCGGTCTGCCAGACCACGGCCTGTGAGCCGAACTCGCGCATCGACCACTGGTTGTCGACCACGTGGTAGAGGTACACCTCGCGTGGCCGGCCGTCCCTGGTGCCCTTGACCCACGTCCCGGCGCAGGTCTTGCCGTGCATGCGCTCGCCCAAAGTCGCGGGGTCCGGCAGACACGCCGCCACCACGTCCCGCGGGCTGACCTGGACAGCGCCCGGACCGGACCCGACCGTGACGGGCGTGGTGCGGTCGAGGCCGAGCCGGTGGAGCGTGCGGAGGGTGCCGATGAACTCCTCCCCCAGCCCGTACTTGAACGTGACACGCCGCGCGTCGACCCAGCGCGGCATGAGCAACACCTCCTCGTGCTCGACGTTCACGCACTCGACGGGCCCGATGCCCTCGGGGAAGTCGAAGACCTCCGGCTCGCTGAACGGGGCCGTGGTGAACCAGCCGCGCCCGGCCTCGTACACCACGGGCGGGTTCAGGCACTCCTCGATCGTGGTCCAGATGCTGAACGACGGCGCGAAGTCGTAGCCGTCGACGGTGATGTTCGCGCCGTCGCGCACCCCGATCTCCTCGATCTCGTCGAACAGTTCGTCGGCGGCGTAGCGGGCGAAGACGTCCGACAGGCCGGGCTCGACGCCCATACCGACCAGGGCCAGCCGTCCGGCCTTCTCCCACTCCCCGGCCCGTGCGAACTGCTCGTCGCCGAGTTTGACCCCGCACTCGCGGTACGGGGCGTGCGGGTGCGGGCGGGACAGCGACATCGCCATGTCGAGGTAGTCCGCGCCGGCCGTGAGCGCGGCGCCGAACAGCGGCATCACGAAGCGCGGATCGGTGGCGTTGAGCAGCACGTCGCAGTGGTGGGCGGCGAGCAGCGCCGTGACGGCGGCCTCGTCGCAGGCGTCGACGCGGACGGCGGAGAACCGCGCCCGGTCGTCGACGGCCGCGACGGCGGCCTGCGCGCGGGCGAGGTCGACGTCGGCAACGACCATCGTCTCGAAGAACGAGCGCCGGGCGGCGATCCTGATGATCGCGGTACCCACCCCACCGGCTCCCACCAGCAGTACACGCATGGTTGAACACCTTTCCGTCGTAAGGCACTGACGTCTTTGTCCGAGGACGCCCGCGGCCTGCTGGCGGGTGGAGCGGGGTCCGGATCCCCTTTCCCCGGCGACCGCCCGGGAGCCATAGCGGCATCTCCAGGCGGCGGCCCGAGGCGAAGGGAGCCGGACCGGCCCCGTTCGCAGGCGTGTGCATCGTGCCGGCCGGTCACCGCTGACGTGGTGTCGCAGCCGTCGCCTCCCGCCGCAAGCCCCACGGATCGCGCTGCCTTTACCGTCTCGCGGGATCGCACGGCGTCGCTACCGTCCCGTCCCCGGTTTTTGGTGCAGTCGTGGCACCTTGCGGGACGAAAGCGGGTGCCTATCGCACTGTTCTGTCGTGGATGTCGGGGATGGGTGTGGTGTTTCGCAGTTCCGCCGCTGTCTCCCGCAGGTACCTCTCCAGCTGCCTGATCGATGCGGTCACGCCTCGCGTATCGAGCCGGCAGGTGTAGAGACGACGGACGGGTGTGGGGTGCCGCATGGGGAGGGCCACGACGCTCGGCGGAGCGTCCAGCAGCAGCAATCGCGGCAGCATCGCGACGCCGAGACCTGCCGCGACGAGATTGAGCGCGGTGCGGAAGTCCATGCCGTCGAAGTCCAGCCGAAGTCCGCCTCCCCGGTCGCCGTCGAGGGGTGCGGCCGCCAAGTCGCGGACGTCGACCGCGGTGTTGATCCATGCGTCCGACGGCAGGTCGGCCGGCGTGACGCTGTCGGTTCCGGCCAGGGGATGACCGGCGGGAAGGGCGACCATGATCGGATCGTCCATGAGGTGCTCTTGCGTGAGCCCGGTGGGCACTGGCCCGGGAGCGTGTTCGTAGTCGAAGGTGATGGCCAGGTCGATCTCTCCCCGGAACAGCAGCGCATAGGCCTCGCGCTGCTCGAGTTCACGGAGTGTGATGTGAACTGCCGGATGGGTCGCACGCAGGCGTGCGAGCGCCGGAGGGACGACGGAGGCTGCCGCGGAGATGAACGCGCCCAGCCGCACCTCGCCGCCGGTTCCCTCCGCGAGCGCCGCGAGCTCGGTGGCGGCGCGGCTCATCGACATGCTGATCGCGGCCTCGGTGTCGAGGAGGACCTGCCCGGCCTCGGTCGCACGGACGGGCCGCCGGACCACGACTCGCGCA
The DNA here is from genome assembly GCA_033793685.1 of Streptomyces sp. ME19-03-3. GTDB lineage: Bacteria > Actinomycetota > Actinomycetes > Streptomycetales > Streptomycetaceae > Actinacidiphila. The sequence goes on from JARAXD010000023.1 coordinate 59,414, forward strand.
CCGACCCGTCGTTCCAGTTCCGCGATCTGCTGCGAGACCGCGGACTGGGTGTAGCCCAGCTCCTCCGCGGCAGCGGCGAACGAGCCGAGCCGTACGACAGCCGCAAGGGTCACCAGATGCCGCGGGTCGAACAACCAAGACATGAGATTAAGGATAGCTTATCGACCAAGAAGATATCATCGCTTGTGCTAATGGAGCGGCGTGGCTGAGGCTGGCCGTATGGACTTCACGCAATTCGACACCGCGATCAGCAAACTCCCCCGATCCCGGGTCGGGTTCTACCCCACTCCGTTCCACGCCCTGTCCAATGTGTCGTCGGCGTACGGGATCAACCTCTTCATGAAGCGCGAGGATTTGGCAGGACCCAGTGCGATCAGCGGGAGCAAGATGCGCCTGGCCGAGTTCATCCTGGGGCGGGCCCTCGAGAACGGAGTGACACACGTCATCACCCAGGGCGAATACCTGACCAACTCGGGTCTGCAGTTCGCCGCCGCCTGCCTGAGCGCAGGAATCACGCCGATCCTGATTCTGACGCGGAACGTGCCCCGGCATGGTGAGCTCGGCGAATTCCGCGGCAACTATCTGCTCAACAAGACGATGGGAGTCGAAACCCATGTCGTCGACGTCAGCGGAAACGTCTGGCATTCTCCGGGCGAGGCCACGCGGGTCACCGACGCCATTGCCATGCGCAGGGCCGAACTAGAAGCGCAGGGGCACAAGGTCCTCATCGTCGGGGCCGGTGGTGCGCACCCCGACGGCTTCATCGCGCATGCCCTCACATTCCGGGAGATGCTCGAACAGTCCGCTGCCGCGGGGGTCGAGCTCGACTACGTCTACCACACGATCGGCACCGGGACCGCGCTGCCGGGGATGCTGGCGGCCAAGCTGAGTCTGGGACACCCGGTGAAGTTCCGGTCGATCTCCATCCAGAGGGTCAACGACGGGGACCGGATGAACCCCGGCGTGCTTGTCGAACGGACCAAGGCGGTTCTGGCCACCTTGGGTGCGCCCGTACCCGGCGACGCGACGATCCGCGCCGAGATCGACATCGACCAGCGCTTCATCGGCGAGGACTACGCCGTCGCGTCCGCCGAAAGCACGGCAGCCATCCGCGAACTGGCCCGAGCCGAGGGCGTCTTCGTCGGGCCCGTCTACACCGGCAAGGGACTCGCGGGCTTGCTCGACCACGCCCGCACTGGGCGGATCCCCGCCGGCAGCAACGTCGCTTTCCTGCACACCGGAGACACCGGCAACCTGTTCGAGATTCCGCAAGTCGTCGGCCACATCGCCGACTGAGCCCGCAGCCTGTCAGCCGCGACCACCTTTGACCGGCGCGGCCAGGCCCGCGCGGAGAGCTCCAGGGACTCACGGTCTGTGGCCCGTCGCCGGCCCCCATCCGCGCGGACGTGTCACCTCCGTCGGCGGCACCACTCGCCGAACAGCGCCCACAACCGGCACCAGCCGGACAATCAGATCCGTCCTGCACGATTGAACGAACGGTCACGCAGAAACAACGCCGAAGGGCCTCAGAGTGCATTCGATTGCGGGCCGGTTCCCGGACAGCTCGCGTGCTCGAGCCATGTGTTCCCGCACCACGGCTTCACCCGTCGTGCGGGACCGCTTGCGGACGCGCTCAGCGTCTCTCCTTGCCTGACATCTCCGCCTGCGCGCATAGATTGGTAAGGGTCGATGCCAGGTATGGCAAATCGGACAGTTCGATGTTGCGGGGGTTGGCGGCATAGGTGACAAGTCCAAGCAGTCGATGGACGATGTCGGCCCGCTGCCGTTCGATCTTCCAGTCGGGATCCGGGTGGGAGTCATCTCGAGGCGGATCCACATCGAATTGCTCGTCTTCAGCGAGACACTCTCGCAAGGCATGAGGCCAGGCCCGTCGAGTCGGCCTCTCAAGGCTTGCAGCATCCAGTCCGTCGGCAGCCTGGAGGGAGGTCATGAGCCGGGTCTCGGCCGACCGGTCGACCCGCTCCTGGAGGTCGTCGAGGGCCGCCAACTGCCGTGCGGTTCTACGGATGAACGGTGCATGTTCCATCGCCCACTGCCGTTCCGCACTCCGGCTGCGTCGTTGCCGTTCTGTTTCCACGCGTTCGTTCTGTGTGCGTGGCGTGGGGCTGTCCGAACGTAGGTGAGGGCGACTGAGCTGGAGGAAGCGCCGCTCTGCGGACTGCCGCCCGCTCATCTCCAAAGCGTCGGCGATCCGCTGCCAGGTGACCTTCTTGGACTTGGACCGCGCCGCTTTCATTAGCTGCCGCTCGTCGATGTCGAGCTTCTCCCGCAGCATCCGGATCACGCGCAGGGCCGACAAGAGCTCGGTTTCGGTAGCTTCCGGCTGCAGGAGACCGTCAGCCTGCCGGCAGATGCGGTCGTATGCGCGAGCGATGCTCATCAAGCGCGGACTGGATCCCCGGATCTCTGGCGGCTTGAGCAGCCGGTCCGGGTCTCCACTGCCCTGAGGCTCCTGGAGGGAGCGCCATGCCTGTTCTCGGTCGAATCCGGCTTCCGGACGCCTTCCGCTTGATTCCGGTGATGTCGTCCTCATGACGACTCATTCTGTCGACGCGAAGACGACGTTTTCGAATCAGATTCCGCTTCTATGCCCGGCAGTTCTGCGGTGACCGAACGGTCTCCGGTCCTGTCGGCCTGTACCGGGGTGCTGCCACGGCTTCCGCGACGCCACAAAGCACGCAGTCCCCCAGCGGCGATCGTGGTAACCGCGAAGAGTGCGGCAGCAACGTACTGAGCGGTGACGTCGTGAACAAAAGGTGACATAGTCGAATCGACGCAGGCCTCAGCCGAGCGCCCCACTCCTCACAGTAATGACAGTTCCAAAGCGCAGCCCGGCACCTGCAGCACAAAAGACGAGCCACCCAAGCCGGGCCCTACCAGCGTCGGCGAAGCTGCCGACCGGTACCCGAGAGGGAGTCTGCCGGGCCGGGAGCACCAGAACGCCCATTCAGGCGAACGCCAGCGAAACCGCCACCCTTCGCCACACCGCAAGACGGGCATACTGCTCATTTGGAAGTCGAAACACCTGCCGGAGTGTCGCCTTCCTGAGGCACCCGCCCTGACCGAACTCCACCACCAGAGATGCTTGGCAACCTTGGAGTCCGACGCGCCCACTTCGTCGTCAGTTGCGCGGAGTCCGTCACGCGGTCGAGGGCCACCGAGGTAGGTGCGTACCTACCTCAGGCGATGCGAACAGCTCGATGAACGTCGCACGGCCTCGGGCCTCGGACTCGCGGAGCACGAGCCGAGTTCGGTCCTTGCCGGGGCAGGTGGCCAGGCGACGGGGCCGAGTCCGACCATGGCGGGCAAGCTATCGCGCGCTCGCGTGATCCAAAGGGAGACGGCGGAGACGGCATGGATCTCGAGAACTGCTCCGCCTGCCGCCTCAGTACTGTGACTTCGTATGACCGACACCGAGATCGAGATCACCGCGGACCTGGTCCGCGACCTGCTGCGTGACCAGCATCCAGACCTTGCGGGGCTGGCCATCCGTGAGGTGGCGGGCGGCTGGGGCAACCAGATGTGGCGCCTCGGGGACGAGTTCGCCGTGCGCATGCAGCGCATGGACCCCACCCCCGAGCTCCAGCTCAAAGAGCGGCGGTGGCTACCGGTGCTGGCCCCGCGCTTGCCGCTCCCGGTGCCGACCCCGGTGCGGTGCGGTGCACCGTCCGGGCGCTTCCCCCGGCATTGGACCGTGATGACGTGGGTCCCCGGCGAGCCGCTGGACCACGGCTCGATCAGCCGCGGCGACCACGCGGCCGACACACTGGCTGACTTCCTGCGGGCACTCCATGTGGAGGCGCCCGCCGAGGCGCCGATCGCTACGGACTTCGGTGCCCATCCCAGGAACTGCACGGACGGCTTCGAGAACCTCTTCCGGGCCGTCGCCCCCGACGACATCGCTGCCGGCGTCCGGGCCGTCTGGGACGAAGCTGTTGCGGCCCACGCGTGGGAGGGACCGCGGATGTGGGTGCATGGCGACCTCCATCCCGCGAACGTCGTCGTCTCCGACGGAACGATCTCGGGCATCGTCGACTTCGGTGCCATGTGCGCCGGCGACCCGGCGTGGGACCTCGCCGCTGCATGGGTGCTGCTGCCCGCGGGCACGGCCTCACGGTTCTTCGACAGGTACGCGCATGCAGACGAGGCGGTGATCCGGCGCGCCCGCGGGCTGGCCGCGCTGAAGAGCCTCTTCCTGATGCTCATGGGGCAGAACGGAGATCGGGGCCTTCCCGGCGGCAAGCCGCACTGGGGACCCGTAGGCCGGGCGGCACTCGATCGTGTTCTGAAGGGCGTCTGAAGCACGCCTTCTCGCGGACGTCACAGGCGGCCGCCGGCGGAACCATCCCGCTGGGGTTGCGCAGTCCGCTGATGACGGCGCAAAGGACGTCGGTGAGTTCTGGGCCAACCAACAAAGACGCTCGGTGTCGGTCTCGGGCTCACCCTGCCTGCGGCCCCTGACGGTTCCACGGGGAACGCGGGCTCGCCTCGCCCCTGATACACAGCGGCTACACGACCGAGCAGGTTTCGAGTCTCCACGGACAGCCGGCGGAAGCGGGCCGTAGACCTGCGCCGTCGACCATCGGCAGCACCCCCGCGCAGTCCGCCGCGGATTTTCCGATGGAGCAGTGCATGCCCGACCAGCGTCCTCCGGTCCGTGAGCCCGACCGGCACGGCAGCCGGCCTTCGACCCGTCGTCGACGCGGCGCCCGCGCGCGGACCGCGGTGCCGCCCGCCCGGTGCCGGGCACGCCGGCTGCCGGCGCCCGTGGCGGCCCTGGGGGCCGGTGTCATCGGGAAGGCGCTGCGCGAGGACCTGCCCGCCCGGAGCGAAGTGGATGGGCAGCGGTGAGCGACACCACGGCCACGGTGGTCGAGCGCCCTGTCGTCCATCAGCGCGGTCCCGCCCGGCCGGGTGTGGAAACACCGCTGGGCACCTGGGGTGTGCGGGGCAGCCGGAGTGGTGGGATGGACGGTGTTGTGGGTGCTGGCCGGCGGGATCCACTTCGACTCCGCCCACCTGTACCCATGGGGTTTCGCCGCCGCGGCGGGTGCCGCCGGTGCCGTCGTCCTGGCCGCCGCGCAGGCCGGCTCCGTCTTCGTCACGGTGATGAGTGCCTCCTGGCTGCGCTGGGTCGGCCGCCGGTCCTACGGGATCTACCTCTGGCACATGCCGCTGATCGCCCTGCCGTCCCGAGCGGACACACCGCGCGCGACGCACCGCTCAACGGCCTGTGCGGCGCGGTCCTGGCCGTGGCCGTGGCGGCGGCCTCCTACCGCTGGGTGGAGGAACCGCTGCGCCGACACGGTCTGCGCCGGTCGGCCGCGATGGTGCTCGCGGCACTGGCCGGCAAGGACCGGTGGGCGGCAACCGATCCGCTCCCCGCGGACAGCGCGCCGGAGCGGTCCTGGCAGACGGCCGGGCCGGCCGTGACGGCCTGTGGAGCGGGGGTGGGGCCGGGACTCCTCCCCGCACCGCGCAGCGAACCGTGGACCCACTCGGCTCCGCAGTCTTCGACAACGCGGTAGGCGGGCATCTCCGCCCTTCGGGGCGGACGCTCGCGCCGCGCGGTGGCGCTCGTGTCGCGGTGGTCGTGGCGCAAGGGTGCGGCGGGTTTCGGCGTCGTCACCCCCGGGCGGGTGCTGTCGCAGGGCGCGCCGTGGCCGGACGGCGGCCCCCTCGGGGCGCCGCGGTCCGTCGGGTCAGCTGGTGTCTGCGCCGGCCTCGGGGTCCTGGTCCTGTGGGGCTGCGGCGTAGGTCCTGACGTGGGCAAAAGCCATGTCGAGGGCGATCTTCACGGGAGTGATGTCGCGGGCTGTCTGGGCCAGCAGGTATCCGCCCTGCAGTGCGGCCATGATGCCGGTGGTGAGCGTTGTGACGTCGGCTTCCGGCCTCAGCGCGCCGGTGTCCTTCATGCGGGTGAGCCCGTCCTCCAGCAGCCGCTGCCACGCGGAGAAGTGACGGGTGATCGCCTTGCGGACCTCCTCGTTCCGGTCGGACGGCTTGCTCGCGAGGGGTTCCTGCGGACAGCCGTGGGCCCCGGTCAGCAGGGCGTTGCCCTCGATGAGGTCGTCTCGCCAGCGCTCCAGGCCGCGGAAGGAGTCGAGGTGCTCCAGGTGTCGCTGCTGCCGCTTGAGGAACTCGGCTACCTGCCGCGTGATGACGTCGCTCATCAGCGCTTCCTTGTCTGGATAGTGCGTCCGGTGTCTCCGGCACCGTCGCGTGCGGGGGCGGTGGGGGCTTGCCGGGCGGTGTGGCTGGAGGTGGGTCGTTGTGTGTCCGCTCGGCCGGCCGGTGCTGCTCCGCTGCTAGTCGTGCACGTAGAGGGGTTTGCCGGCCAGGGCCAGGTGGGCCTCGCCGAGCGCCTGGTTCTGCGTCGGGTGGGCGTGGATGAGCTGAGCGACCTCAGCCGGCAGCGCCTCCCAGTTGTAGATCAACTGTGCCTCACCGACCTGCTCGCCCATGCGGTCGCCGACCATGTGGACGCCGACGACGGCTCCGTCCTTGAGCTGGACGAGCTTGATCTCACCCCCGGTCCTCAGGATCCGGCTCTTGCCGTTGCTGCCGAGTGGGAAGGTGATCGAGACGACCTTGTCCGCGCCGTGGACTTCCTTGGCCCTGGCCTCGGTGATGCCGACGGAGGCGACCTCGGGGTGGCAGAAGGTCACCCGCGGCACACCGTCGTAGTTGATCGGAACGACCTTCAGGCCGGCCAGACGCTCCGCGACGAGGATGCCCTCGGCGAAGCCGACGTGTGCGAGTTGGAGCGTGGGGACCAGGTCGCCGACGGCCGAGATGGTCGGGACGTTCGTCTGCATGTACTCGTCGACCAGGACGTAGTCGCGGTCCATGGCGACGCCCTGCTCCTCGTAGCCCAGGCCCTGGGAGACCGGGCCCCGGCCGACGGCGACGAGGAGGACCTCGGCCTCGAACTCCGTGCCGTCGGCGAGGGTGACCTTGACGCCGTCGGCGGTGTACTCGGCCTTGGAGAAGAAGGTGCCCAGGTTGAACTTGATGCCGCGCTCGCGAAACGCGTGCTCGAGAAGCCGGGAGGAGTTCTCGTCCTCGGCCGGCACGAGGTGCGGCAGTCCCTCCACGATGGTGACGTCGGTGCCGAAGGACTTCCACGCGGAGGCGAACTCGACACCGATGACGCCGCCGCCCAGGACGATCGCCGACTGCGGCACACGGTTCAGGACCAGCGCATGATCGGAGGAGATGATCCGGTCGCCGTCGATCTCCAGACCCGGCAGCGACTTCGGCGCGGAGCCGGTCGCCAGCACTATGTGGCGGCCCCGGATCCGCCGGCCGTTCACGTCGACAGAGGTCGGGGAGGACAGGCGGCCCTCACCCTCGATGTAGGTGATGCCGCGTGCCTTCACCAGGCCGGTGAGGCCTTGGCAGAGGCCGGCGACCGTGTCGTCCTTGAAGCGCTGCACGGCCGCCATGTCGATGCCCTCGAAGGAGGCCCTTACCCCGAACAGCTGTGCGTCGCGGGCCTGGTCTGCGATCTCACCCGCGTGCAGGAGGGCCTTGGCGGGGATGCACCCGTTGTGCAGGCAGGTGCCCCCCAGCTTGTATCTCTCGACCATCGCCGTGCGCAGGCCGAGCTGGGCACCGCGCAGCGCGGCGGCGTAACCGGCACTGCCGCCGCCGAGGACTACGAGGTCGAAGCTTTCGGTGGCTTCCGTCATGTGGGGCCCTCCCCCTTCGCGTTGTCTGTTTGCGTGTAGACGCCCGGCAGGCGGGGTCTCACGGTCCGCCTGGCCGGGCGGCAGGGTCGGTCAGCGTCCGGTCCGGCCCGCCATCGGACGAGCCGTTCGCGCATCGCCTGGTACGGCGACGCGGCTGATGGGTGCCACCGTCACGGAGGGCCGCGACGACTCGGTCGGCAGTATCGATCCCGGTAGGGCAGGGACCCCGTCCTCGCCCACGCGTCGATACCGCGGAACGCCGTGCGGCCTGGTGTACGCGCCGGACTCACCTCTGTGGCGGTGTCGGCGCCAGGCCCCGGCGCCGACCGCGGCGCCGAACGAGCGGTACGCCGTGGACATCGACGCGATCGAGGCCCGCTTCGGCGCGGTCCGGATCTCGTCGACGCCTGCCCCGGCACGTCCGCCCCGCGCCGTTCGGCGACCTCACCGTGCGGGTCGAGAGCCCGGTGCCGGGCTGCGGGGCACGCGCCGAGGCGGACCCGGCCATCCGGGACAGCGACGACCGGGGCGCCGACCGGCGACCCTCGACCGGCATCGCACGGGTCATGACGACTGGCGGCCGCCGACGCTCCGGTGGTCAGGAGCGGGCCGGCGTCGGTGCGTTGCGGGGGAGGCTCACATGAAGGTGAACAGCTCGTCGGTGTCGAACCGTGAGACCGGGCTGGCGTACGCCTTCGCGGGGTCGGGGTAGCCGAGCGCCATCAGCACGGTCGTGGTGTGCCCGGTCTCGCGGATCTTGAAGGCCTTGTCGACACTGGTCGGGTCGAAGCCCTCGAGCGGCATGGCCTCGACGCCGAGCTCGGCGGCCGCCATCATGGTCAGGCCCATGGCCAGGTAGGTCTGCTTCTCCATCCAGTGGTTCAGGTCCTTGTAGCCGTAGTTGCGCAGGTCGAGGAAGTTGCGGGTCATGGACTCCCACAGCGCCTGCTTGGCCGGGTCGGGGAACCGCCCGTCGGCCCTCTCCTTGGCGAACACCGCATCGATGTGGCTGTCGGGAAGATCCGCCCTGGTGGTGAGGATGATGGTGTGTGAGGCGTTCAGGATCTTCTCGCCGTTGTCCTGGAACCGTTCTCCCAGGTTGGCCGCCAGCCGCTCCTTGCCTTCGGGTGTGGCGAGGACGTAGAAGTGGTTGGGCTGCACATTCGTCGACGACGGCGTGGAGCGCAGGAACCTCAGCAGTTGCTGGAGTGTCTCCTCCGGGATGGTCCTGCTGGGGTCGAAGTACCTGGTGAGGTGCTTGTTCATGAGCTTGTCGAGGTCCATGTCAACTCTGCCTTTGCTTGGCTAGTTCGTGGGGTGGGCGAGCAGTTCGTTGATGCGGTCGAAGCTCATGCCTGTCGTCGCCGAGGCGAGGTCGCCCGCGGCGAGCGCCTTGGTGGCCTGTTCGAGTGCCCCCATCGCGTGTGTGTAGAGCGCCGGTCCCAGGCTGATGCGTTTGACCCCGGCCTTCCGCAGTTCGGCGACGGTCAGCACCTTGTCCGACGGTGACACCAGGACGTTGACCGGTGTCGGCGCGACCGCGGTGACGATCGCGACGAGAGCGTTGAGGTCGGGTGGGTACGGGGCGAAGAGCACATCGGCGCCGGCTTCGGCGAAGGCCGTCAGGCGCCGGATGGTGTCGTCGAGATCGGGCCGGCCCTGGAGGAAGTTGTCGGTGCGGCCGGTGACGACGATCCGCCCCTTGGCCGCGTCGACGGCGCTGCGTACGCGCTTGACTGCCTCGTCGAAGCCGCGGATGGGCTGGTCGGGGTCGCCCGAGGTGTCCTCGATCCCGATACCGGCCAGGCCCGCCTCCACGGCGGCCTCGACGGTCGCGGCGACGTCTTCGGGCGAGTCGCCGTAACCGTCCTCGAAGTCCCCGTTGACGGGCAGCCCTGTGAGCCGGCCGAGCAGCCGCGCATGCTCCAGGTGCTCTTCGCGGGTGACTGCGTGACGCCCGTCGAGGCGGCCGAGCGTGGTGGCGAGCGCCGCCGACGACGTCCCGATCGCCTCGAAGCCGGCGTCGGCCAGCACCAGCGCCGACAGGCCGTCCCAGGCGTTCGGCAGGACGAGACCACCGACGCGGGTGTGCAGCGCCATGAATTGCTCATAGAGTTCGGAGCCCGGCATGTCGAGCCTTTCCTGAATGACGTCGAGTCGGTGCGGGGTTCGCCGACTCGGTGCGCGGACCGCGTCGAGGGTTCCGGCGATCAACCGGTGGACGCGGTGTCGTCGGCGGCGGAGGGCTTCTCACACCGGACCCCGCCCCGACGGGGGGACATGACGCACGACGACTGGGCGACGGGGGTGTTCCGACGGCGCCGGCTGCCGCGTGGAGCCGGTCTGTCCCATCGCGCCGGCGCTGTCGGCTGCGGGTGCGGGGCGTTCAGTGGGTCGCGGCCGTACCGACCGGGCCGACGGCGGGGATGTCGAGATCGGTCTGGTTGACGTTGTTGATGAAGTTGGTGAACAGGAACTGCACTGCCAGCGCGACGATCGCCAGGATCTGCGGGTCGGTGTACCCGGCGCCTCGCACAGCCGCGAGTTCGGCGTCGCTGACGCGCCCGCGGCTGTCGACGACCCGCTGCGCGAAGCGAGCGGCCGCGGCGCGCTTGGGATCGATCGAGCTGCCCACGCGGCCGAGCTCGACGTCGTCGCCTGACATGTTGCCGAATTCGGTCGCGACGTGGGTGTGGATCGCCAGGCAGTAGGTGCAGTCGTTGGCCTGCGACACGGCCAGCGCGATGCTGTGCCGGGTCTTCGCGTCCAGAACCCGGCTCAAGGTGCCCTGCAGAGCGGTGACGCTCTCGAGCACGGTCGGGTTCGACGCGATGGTCTTGAACATGTTCGGGACGAAGCCGAGCTGCGCGCCAATGGTGTCGAGTATCCGCTGGGCGCCGGCGGGGACATCCTCCGGTGCGGGAACGTTCAGTCGTGACACAGCGAACCGACCTCCGGTCGGGGTGTGAGTAGTCGTCGTCGGACCCGCGTCGGGCTCGACGTGCCGCAGAGCTCCGCCACAGGCTCACCTGCGCCGGCCGCGACCTGGCCGGTTGCGCCGGTTGCGCCGGGCGCCGGGTGACCTGCATGGCGAGGGGTGGCTTTTTCGGCTTCGTGTTCCGGATCTCTTCCCACCGGAACACCGCCGTAAGAGGGACTATACAGACCAAAAATTGCGGTGCAAAACCTTCTCCTGGAGGGGTGGACAGGCGGCGCTGGAGGCTAGCGGGTCAACGTCGCATCGGATCGAAACCTGCAGCTCACAGGCCACTCTCGCGGCCCGTTCACGCAGTCGGGACGAGCAGGTCCGAGCCGCCTCGAGCCAGACCGGTCCGAGCGCGGCCGATTGCCATTACGTGGACTATTTGGTCCAACTTTTAGGTAAGGCCCGGGACTCTGCGGTCACGCCCGCCGGAGGATTTCACCGAAGGGCCCGGCACGCCTCGGACAGCGTCTGCCAGACGTTGCGCGGGGCGGGGCGTCGAATGGGGCGACATCGTCCGGGCGGGCCCGGCTCACCGGCCCCGGCGCCTCGGCGCCTTGTGTGCACGTCCGCAAGGACGCCGTCGCTCACCGGTCGGCCTATATGCTCGCACTGGTAACCACAACTGATCCGGCGCAGTCTCCGCCTGGAAACCGAGGTCACCGCGGTTGTGACGCGCTCCGCGGTCGAGCAGCACGAGTGAGTAACATGCCCGAGGAAGCCACCGTGACCGCGACCGGCGGTGCACGCCGTACGCGGCGCGGCCTGGAGACCCGTTCACGGATCGTCGATTCGGCAGCCAAGCTGTTCTATGTCAGGGGCGTCAACGCCACCACCCTCGACGAGGTCCGGCTGGCCAGCGGTACCAGCAAGTCCCAGTTGTACAACCACTTCGAGGACAAACTCGCGCTGATCCACGCCGTGATCGACGTGCAGTCGACGTTCGTCCTCGCCCGCGAGGAGCAGCGCCTGCGCGGGGTGCGGACCCTGTCCGGTCTGCGCCGCTGGCGTGACGCCCTGGTACATGCCAACTCGCTGCAGGACGGCTCGTACGGGTGCGCGCTGGGCGCGATGTCGATGGAGCTGTCCGACAACGACGAGACGTCCCGCCAAGCGCTCAACGCGTCATTCGATGCCTGGCGGCGGATGCTCGTCGAAGCGCTGAGCCGGCTCCGCGTCCTCGGCGTACTTTCCGAGGACGCCGACCCGCAGCGCCTGGGTACCGGTCTGCTGGCCGCGCTGCAGGGCGGGTACGTCCTGGCGCAGAACGCTCGCAGCTCCGAGCCGATGGCCGTCGCGCTGGACATGGCCCTGGACCACATCGCATCCTTCGCCCGCGGCTGAGCCCCTGGCTGCCCGAGCCCACGTTCGCGGCTCCCCGAGCGGGTGCGTTCCGCGCTGGACCGTCGGGTCCAGACCCCGGCGGTCCGGGGGCCGGGTCGGCGGCGCCGGCCGTCTTCCGCGGCCGGCGTCGCGTCCACATGCCGGTTACGGGATGACTCTTAGTCTCCCTGGTACCGCTGCTCTCGCCACGGGTCTCCGTAGTTGTGGTAGCCGGCGCTCTCCCAGAAGCCGGGCACGTCGCTTCGCCGCAGCTGGATCTCGCGCACCCACTTCGCGGACTTCCACAGGTACAGGTGCGGGACCAGCAGCCGAGCGGGGCCGCCGTGTTCGGGGGTCAGGTCCCCGCCCCCGTAGCCGTAGGCGATCCACGCCTTGCCGTCGACCAGGTCGGCGAGGGGGATGTTGGTGGTGTAGCCCCCGTACGAGGTGACGAGAACGTGCTCTGCGGCCGTCTCCACGTCCGCGAGAAGAACGTCCAGGGACACGCCGCGCCATTCGGTGCCGAACTTCGACCACTTCGTCACACAGTGCAGGTCGACGGTCGGGGACTCCGCCGGGAGTGCCATCAGCCCTGCCCAGTCCCACACGTGCTGCTTCCCGGCTTCCGTGGTCACGGACAGCTTCCAGTCCTCCCGCCGGATGCGGGGGGTGGGCCCGGCGGACAGCACCGGGAAGCGGGTCTCCTCGTACTGCCCGGGGGGCAGCTTCGTGCCGGCCGACGGCCTTCTGCCGTGGAAGCCGCGCGAGATGAACGCCATGCTCGTCGCCGTCCTCATGGGTCCGGGGCGGCCCCCTATGGGGCCCTTCGAAGGTGAGCGCCCGGACGAGGCGGTTTCTTACCTCCGGCCCGGTACCGGCGACCGTCGAGATCGAACGCGACGCGCCGGCGGCAGGGCTCGGCCTGCACGGGGCGGCTCCCCTTGGCTCCGGGGCACCTCCACCGCATCACGCCGATCGCCACGCCTGTACGCGACTAACCGGGCTGGTCGCAACCCGGCTGGTGTTGATCGTGTAAGAGCTGATGGACAGCAGGTCTCCAGCCCACGTGAGCCAGGAATCCCCCTGCTTCAGCGGGGGGAGGATTCAATCGTCCTGTCCGGTCCCGGCGGCATGCCGAGGATGTCAGCCCAGGGCGGGGTAGCCGCCGGCAACGAGGTCGTCGATCAGGCTCGGGTGGGTGGGCTCCCAGCCAAACCGTTCCCGGGTCAGCGCACTCGACGACGGCATGTCGAGGGCAAACAGGCGGCCGATGAGGCCGAACCGCTCAGGCGGCACCGAGGCGACCGGCACCCCGAGAACACCGCCGATCGCCTCGGCCAGCGACCTCATGGTGTCGCCCTCGTCGGCCACCGCGTGCAGGACCGTGCCCGGCGCGGCGTCCTCGAGTGCGGTGCGGAACAGCGCGGCGGCGTCAAGCCGGTTGACCGCCGGCCATCGCTGGGTGCCGTCGCCGACGTACGCGGACACGCCCGTTTTCTGCGCGGCGGCGATGAGCGGCGCGCAGAAACCGTATGCCGACCCGCGTTGGTGCACCGAGCGCGGCAGCCGCACGACACAGGACCGGACGCCCTGGGCGGCCAGGTTCAGCACCGCGTCGGAAGTGCGGCCGCGGCCACCGACCGGACCGTCGGTGGTGTCGCGGTCCTCCTCGGTGGAGACGTGGCCCGGCATCATCGGCGTGAGGCCGGCATGCACGAACGGCTTGCCACTCTTGCCACTGCCTGCGAGTGCGGCCGCGAGGGTCTGCACGGCGCGTGCTTCCTCGTCGATGCCCTGCTCCAAGTTGCTCCAGTCGTTGCCGAAGGCGAGGTTGACGACACCCTCGGCCTGCGCGGCGCCGGCGCGGAGGCTGTCGAGGTCGGTGAGGTCGCCGCGCAGCGGCGTCCCGCCGGCGGCGGCGACGGCCGTAGCCGCGGTATCGGAGCGGACGAGGCCGAGGACCTCGTGACCGGCGGCGATGAGGTCGGGAACGACGGCCGAGCCGATGCTGCCGCTGGCACCGGTGACGAGAACGCGCATGGAAGGCTCCAGATGACTGCTGGGACGCCGCGTCGCGGGGAGGGGCATGCCAAGGGTCAGCCGCGGCGGTCGCGGGTGTGTGGATCCACCGGTTGCCTGGACTTGGGAAGCCCGCCGACCACGAGACGGTAGGAGTCGGTCACGAGTTCCCTCACCAGCTTGCCGTCGACGCTGCCTCCGCCTTCCACGGTGATCCAGTGTGTCTTGTTCATGTGGTAGCCGGGGGTGATGTCGGCGTACTGCTCACGCAGGGCCGCGGCGTCGTCCGGATCGGCTTTCAGGATCACGACGGGGCGCCCGGGCATGTCGGTCATGAGCATGAAAACCTTGCCGCCCACCTTGTGGAGCTCCCAGTCGGGGTCGGAGCGATGCTCCTGGGCGGTGCCGGGCAGTTCCGCGGTGTGGTCGCGCGCGATCTTCTGCAGTTCCTGTCCGTCCAAGGTGATCAGCTTCTCTGTCGGTTCGGGTGCCTGGCGGGTGCCGGTTCGGGTCCTTGCGCCGGCCGCCGGCCGATGGCCGTGGTGTGGATCAGGGCCATGACCGGCCGGCCGGTGGACGTCCCCTGCCTACGGCAGGACGCGGATGACGGTCTTCCCGAGGCGGCGCGTGGTCGGGTTGAGGGCACCGACGGCATCGTCGAGGCTCGCGATGTCACCGATGTTGGTCCGCAGCCGTCCGTCCCGCACCCGCTGCACGATCTCACCGAGTTCGGCGCGATCGGCTTCGACGACGAAGTCCGTGGCCAGGCCGTCGGCGGGCCGTGCTTCGACCGGGCCGACGACGGACACCAGTGTTCCTCCGGCCTTGATCAGGGCGGCGGACTGCTTTTGGACGTCGCCACCGATGACATCGAAGACCAGGTCGACGCGGCCGACGTCCTTGAGCGTGTCGTTCTCGAGGTCGACGAACTCGTGCGCGCCGAAGTCGAGCGCCTTGTCGCGGTCGGCGGCGCGTCCGGTGCCGATGACGTAAGCGCCGGCTTCCCGGGCGAGCTGGGTCACCATCGTCCCGACCGCCCCGGCCGCGCCATGGGCGAGGACGGTCTGGCCTGCCTGGAGGCGGCCGTGCGTGAACAGGCCCTGCCACGCGGTCAGACCCGAGATGGGCAGCGACGCGCCTACCGTGAAGTCGACGTCGCCCGGCAGCGGTGCGAGGTTGCGGGCCTCGATCGCCACGTACTCCGCGAGGGTGCCGTCGCGGTGCCAGTCGGCGAGGCCGAACACCCGCTGCCCGACCGAGAGCCCCGTCGTGCCGTAGCCGAGGGCGGTGACCACTCCGGCCAGCTCGTGGCCGGGGATCGACGGTGTCTTGTCATGGCCGGCGCGATCGGTCCAGGTGGACGGCCACTCCATCTCTGTGGGGACGAAGCCCGATGCATGGATCCGGACGATGACGTCGTTGATCGCTGCGCGCGGCTCAGGCCGGTCCGTCAGCGTCATTCCTGCCGTGCCCGCGGACTGGTCGGTGACCACAATGGCTTTCATTGAAGTGGCTCTTCCTCGAATGTGTGGGGTGGGTTTTGGTTACCGGGTGGGTTTTCACGTGAAGGCGAGCAGTGTCCGCGTCGAAGCGCGAGACCGGGGTGGTGTACACCCTCTCCGGGCCGGGGCAGCCGGCGGCCGGCAGCACCGTTTCACCGATGACGGGCGTGGAGCGCAGGAACCGCGGCAACTGCTGAAGGGTTTCCTCCGGCATGGTCTTGCCGGGTCCGAAATACCTGGTGCCGCTCGTTCATGAGCCTATCGGGGTTCATGTCGGTCCGCCTTCTTCTCGGGGCTGGGTAAGACGCCCGCGGCGCCCTTCGGAGGAAGGCGTGTTCCCGGCGGCGGCCTCTTCCTCTTCCCGGTCAGCGCTGCCGGGCCGGCGTCGTCGCCGCCGCATCAGCCCGCGGCGCTGAGATGTCCGCCGGCCATCAGCCGAGCCCGCAGTTTCCTACGGGCGTCGAACATCGTCTTGTAGAGCGCGTTGCGGTTCGTCTCCAGCTCACTGGCGAGCTTTTCCAGGGGGACCCCGTTGACGACGGCGGTGAAGACCTGCCGCTGGCGGGCGGTCAGTGCCGTCTCGACCGCGTCCCGGGCGGCTTCGACCAGCTCTCGCGCCTGCCAGTGGCTGACCGGATCGGTACCGGAGCGGTCGGGCACTTGCGCCCATTCGTCGAAGTCGAACCGGGTGTTCGAGACACGCCGGAAGTGGCGGCTCAGCGCGTTGGACACCTCGAGTACGACAAATCGGAATGCCCATGTGGTGAACCTGGCATCGCCTCGGAACTGCTCAATCTTGTCCGTGATCCTCATCAGTGCGTCGGCTGCCGCCTGATGGGCGAGATCGTTCAGCTCGGGCCCGGTAATTCGGTAACGAGGACCCCGGCGGAACACCTCGTCCATGGCGATCCGCACCAGCAGTTCATGAAGCCGCGTGCAGGCCTGTTCGTACCGCGGCCCGCGCCCGCCCTCCAGCGCGTCCACCCAGGCGGCGGACTCGGGGTCGAGTTGCCCTCGGCTCGCGGCGGGCCCTGCTGCCGGGGCGCTGCCGCCGGTTCCGGCCTGTGCGTCCGGAGCGGGGCGGCAGGTCTTCTCAATGTCTGCACAGTGCATGGTTCTGTCCCCAGGTCCTCTTGTGCGGACCAGCCAATCACGTGGCCATCTACCGGCCGTCTACGCGAAGTCGCTGTTTTCTCTCTCGCCGTGCCCGCATTTCCCCGGGATCTCGGGGGCGGGGGTTCCGGCGTGTTGTTGCGAGCGCCCCGCGCGCGGTGTGGGGCGTGCTCCTGTGCTGTCGACAGCGGCTGGTGAGCAGGGCAGGGCGGCCGCGGGGGCCCTGCACGCCGGTGGCGAGCGGTCACGCTGTGCGCGGCTCGGGCGGGTACGGCGGCGGCAGCCGACCGGGCTGCCGCCGCTCCCCGGGCCTGCGGGACATCACGGCGTCCACGTTGTCCCCGTCGTTTCCGTGATCTCGCGGTAGCGAGACGCGCGGCGGTCGCTCAGGAGTCCTCTCGGGTGTCGGGCACCACGTGGACGGCGGCCTCCTCGGCGGAGGCGGCGCCGTTGTCGATGCCCACGTCCCGCGCCCAGTAGTCGTCGCCGTCGTATCCCTCGGCGAGAACGTCGGTGTCCCAGGCGAGGAGGCGTCCCGCGCGTTCGTCGCCGACCTGGTCGTCGATGAGCTCCCCGTCCGTGCCGATCGTGTCGCCCAGCCCGTCGCCCTCGTCCGATGCGCTGACTTCCGGCACCTCGCGCCTGAGCCGATGCGCGAGGTCCTCGTGGGAGGCGCCCTCCCGCGCGGTGACGCCCCAGTCGTTGACGGCGAGGGGCCTGTCGGCGGGTGAGTAGCCCTGGTCCAGGACGTCCTCTCCCAGTTCGTCCTCGTCGTACTCCTCCTGCGAGCGCAAGGGGTTGGAGTCGGCCAGGTCCTCGTAGGACGGGAAATTGTCCGGTGAAGTCATTACGGCCTCCATGCCGTCGGAGCCCCGTGACGGCTCGGTGCCGGCGCCTCGGTGACGGCGCGGCGGGAGAAGACCATTCAAGCGGCCCGGTATCGACGCGGCGTCTATCCGGCATGGTCACCCGGGCGGCAAGCCGGCGGCCCCCTCCGATGCGGGCCCCTGTTCGGCCTGCCGACGGGGCTCCTCGGGGGCCGCGGCCAGGGCGCGGCGTGTGGCCTTCAGCCGGACCGCGCGAGGAAGGGCGGCGAGGTCGCGGCTCGGAGCTGCCTGGGATCAGGTCGCGGCGAGAGTCGCCGCCATTCGAGCGGCGGTCTCGTCGGCAGCCGTGAGCCGATACGTCTTCTGGCTGCCCCGCCCGGGGTGGGTGTCAGGTGGCCGCCCCGGGCGGGGCATGAGGGATACGTCTAGCTGCGGCCTGCCATGACTCCGCCGTCGACGTTGAGGATGGCGCCTGTGGTCCAGCTCGAGGCCGGCGAAAGGAGGAAGACGATCGCGGAGGCCACGTCCTGCGGGGTGCCGACCCGGCCGAGCGGGTGCAGTCCGCTCAGCTGATCCAGCGCGTCGTCCAACTGGTCCGCGGGAAAGACCTTCTCGAACAGGGGCGTCCTGGTGACAGCGGGAGCCACGGCGTTCACCCGGATGCCCTCGCCGGCGAGCTCGATGGCCAGGTTGTGCGTAAGGGCGTGCAGGCCGGCCTTGGCCATCGAATAGGCCGATGACGGTGTCACGGCGAGGGCCTGGTGCGCCCACATGCTGCCCACGTTCACGATGGCGCCGCCCTGACCGCCGGCGACCATGCCCCGCACGACGGTCTGCGTCAGGAAGAAGGTCGCCCTGTTGAGGTCGTGGTAGGAGTCGTAGTCCGCGAGCTCGTAGTCGAGGAAGGGCTTGGGCAGGAAGAACCCCGCCGAGTTGACGAGGAGGGTGGCGTCGGGGTGGTCCTCTGCCAACTGCTTCTGCGCCTCGACGACCTGGTCCCGGTCTGCCAGGTCGGCCCCGATCGACCATGCGCTGCCGGAGCGCGACAGGCTTGCGACGGCGTCGTTGAGTTTCCGACCCGGGCGGCCGACGATCACCGCGCTGCCGCCCGCCGCGATCACGTCCTCGGCGGCCTTGAGGCCCATACCGCTGGCGCCACCGATCACGACGAGCTTCTTGCCTTCGAAGTCCGTGGCCATGCGAATCACTCCTCCACTGGCAGCGAACACTTCTTGCCTGCTTTCAACCCTGCCACGGCGGGATCTACAGCGGCTCTACAAGGCCTCTACGGCGCCGATCGCAGCGGCCCGGCGGTCCGGCGAACGGGAGCTGCGTCGATCCGTCCTGCCCGCCGCCTCCGGTCTTCCGCCTGTCGCGCGGAGATGGCCCCGCGCACAGGAGCCGCGGCAAAGCCGCTGTACGGTCCGCTGCACTCAAGGCAGCGCCCGCTCTGAACCCCGGACGCTGCCGCACGCACGCGCCCACGGACGCACGCCGCCCGCCGGGCGGCGTATGACGGCGCCGCCCGGGAGGGCGTGCCCCCACTTCGGGCCATGGATGCGGGCCCCTGCTCGCCCTTACCGTCGGGCCGGCTCGCCCTGGTCGAGGAGCCCCTGCCCCGCCTGCTCCACCGCATACGCGGCCACCAGCCGGTTCCAGCTGTACCGGCCCGGGCCGATCTCCGAGACGAGGTGCGCTCGGGTGAGGCGCGACAAGACCTGGCGGACCCGGCGCTCGGGCCGTCCTGCCAGGTCCGCGACCTGCGAGGCCGCGAACATGGGGTCCGGGCAGGCGCTCAGGTCGCGGAAGAGCGCGGCTGTCTCCGTGTCGAGGAGGCGGTACGAGCGGGTGATGGACTCGCGGACGTCGAGCGCCTGGTCCTCCTCGCTCACGAAGGCGTCCAGGGTGCTGTGCTCCGGCGCCTCGTACTCGTCGGCCAGGCTCGCCAGGCGCAGCTGCGGCCGATACGCCGCGCGGGCGGCGACGTTGGCCAGGGCCAGGGGGAGCTGCCCGGCCAGCCGGATGATGCGGTCGACGGCCTCTGGTTCGGCTGCCGTCCTGGCTGCGCCGAGCCGGTGCGCGAGGAGGGTGCGTGCGTCCGTCTGGCTCAGGGGCATGAGTGTCAGGGGAAGTGCCTGGTAGGCGGCGACGAGCGCGTGCAGTTGCATGCGGCTGGTGACCAGGGCCATGGAGCCGGGGCCTCCGGGCAGGAGGTGCTTGAGCTGGTCCGTGTTCCCTGCGTTGTCGAGCACGACGAGCACTCGGCGGTTGGCTAGCAGGCCGCGGAACATGAGCCCTCGTGCCTGCGCGGTCTCGGGCATGTCCTCGAGGCGGACCCCCAGGGACTGCAGGAAGCCCTCCAGCACGTGCGCGGGGTCCCGCGGCTCCGCCTCCGGTCCGGCTCCCTGCAGGTCCGCGAAGAGCTGGCCGTCCGGGAAGCGGTCGGCCAGACGGTGGGCGACGGTGATGGCGAAAGCCGTCTTGCCGACGCCGGCCAGTCCGCCGACCGCGCAGATCGCCACCGAGGACGACGCCTGCGCGTCGGCGGCCAGGCGTTCGACCTGCTCCTGCTCTCTCTTGCGACCGACGAGGCTGGGCAGGGCGGCGGGCAGCTGAGCCGGGGCGTGCGGACGCGGTGTCCGTGGCGTGCCCTTGTGGCGCTCGGCGCTCGGCGGGAGCTGGAACCGGCCGGAGAGGATGCGCTCGTGGACGTGCCGCAGTTCCGGCGAGGGGCTGACGCCGAGGCGCTGGCGCAGCCGGTGACTGGTCGTGTGGTAGATCGTCAAGGCCTCGGACTGCCGCCCGGCGCCGTAGAGCGCGGTCATCAGGAGGCCGCATATGCGCTCTCGCAGCGGGTGCTCCCCGTGCAGGGCGGACAGTTCTGTGACGGCCTCGGTGTAGCGCCCTGCGTCCACCTCGCAGGCGAGCTGCTCCTCCGCGCAGGCGAGGCGCAGCTCGCCGAGGACGCTGCGCTGCTGGGCCGCGAACGGGCCGGGGACCCCCGCGAGGGCCACTCCCTTCCACATCTCGAGGCCCTCGGTCAGCAGGTTCGCCGCGGACGCCAGGTCGCCGGCGCGGCGGGCCTCCCTGGCCTGTGCCGTCTTCTCCTTGAACCTGTTCAGGTCCAGGGCGTCCGGTGGGATGCGCAGCAGGTAGCCCCCGTCGACCAGGCTCACGGAGCTGTCGCTGTGCTCCCCCAGTGCCTGCCTGAGCCGGTAGACGTAGGTGCGCACGGAGCCCACGGCCGAGGGTGGGGCGTCCTCGCCCCACACGTCCTCCACCAGTCTCGACAGGCTCACCGGCCTGCCCGCCCGGAGCAACAGCGAAGCGAGTACGGCGCACTGCCTCGGCTGGCCGGCTCCGGTCTCGACCCCCTTTTTGTGTAGCCGGACTGGGCCGAGCACTGAGAACTCGACGCCTGCATGCATGGTGCCTACCGCCCTGGAGATCCTTGTGAGGCTTCGCTGCCTGGCTGTCCGCAGGGGACCTGCCGTCCCCAAACGTACCGCAGATCGAGCCGGTTTTTGGGACCAAATAGTCCCCTCCCGAGGTGGGGAGGGATCTGCCTTCCTCGCAGGTGGCAGCCGCTTTGGGGGCGGTTGGGGCGGCTGGGACCCCTGGTCTTGTGGACGAAAGCGTCTTCTGGCTCGCGCAGCCCCGCCGGGCTTCCTCGCCCGCCGGGAGGGCGGGATGTCCGGTCGGCACACAGACCGCGGCGAACCCGTCTGCGGGGGCGGCGCCGGGACTGCTCGGCGTCGCCCCGCCCCGGGGGCGGCTCAGCGTCCTCCCGCGCCGCCCCCGGGCGGATCGGCGTCGCCGGCGGGCATGGCACAGGCCTTGATATGGCCGATCGCCATGTCCAGGGCGATCCTCATGGGCCTGACGTCCTGGGCCGTCTGCGCGAGGAGGTAGCCGCCCTGAAGGGCGGCCATGAGGCCGGTGGCGAGCTCTGCGGCGTCCGCGTCGGCGCGCAGGACTCCCGAGTCCTTCATCCGCTGCAGCCCGGTGTGGAGCAGCCCCTCCCAGGTGTCGAAGTGCCGGGCGAGCGCCTTGCGCGCCTGTTCGTCCTGATCGGCCAGTTCGCTTGCGAGGGAGCCGAGCGGGCAGCCGTAGGCTCCGTTGCGCAGGCCGCTGTTCTCGAGCAGCGCGTCCCGCCAGCGCTCCAGCCCGCGCAGGGAGTTGAGCCGCCGCAGTAGCTGGTGCTGACGTTCGAGCAATGTCGTCGCCTGCAGCGCGACGACGTCCCGCACCAGTGCGTCCTTGTCGGGGTAGTGGCGGTAGAGCTGGGACTTGCTCGTTCCGCTGGCCGCTCTGACGTCGTCGAGGGTCGTGGACGCGACGCCCTTGACGTACATCATGTCGGCGGCGGCCCTCAAAATGCGCTCTCGCGTCGCCCGCCCGCGCTCAGTCAGCCGGGACTCGCCTGGGTCGCGCGCCTGTTCCGCCACATGGACCAGATTACCGGTGCACATACCGGCAGGGTCAGGAATGGACCTGAAGGTCCTCTCCAGTGCTGGGCATCCGGCGCTCGGGCCGTCCGACGCGGCTCCACGTCCCGGCCTCCCGAGACGGCGCCGGCCTCTGTCGACAGCCGGGCCGGCCCCGGGCGGACGCGGCCGGGGCGCGGCTGCGGCACGGCCGCGTGCCGTCGGCGAAGCCGGCCTCGACACCGTCCTCGGTGTCTCGGCCTGCGGAGGATCCCCGGGTTGACATCGCGCTCCCGCGGGGAGGGGCACGCCCTGCGTGCACGCCGCGTAGGTCTCGAGGGCGCGCCGCACCCGGCGTGCTGCCCTTGAGGGGCGGGGGGCTGTTCGCCGCCCCTGGGACGCGCCTGGCGTCTCATGTGCGGCGGACGACCAGCACGGCCACGTCGTCGAGGTGGTCCACCGCGGCCACCGCGTCGAGTATGCGGTCTGCGGTCGCCTCGGCGCCGAGCTGCTCCTTGAGGGCTCGGCCGGCCAGCGCTCCCACGCGTTCCAGTCCCCCTTCCAGGGTCAGGCCCGGTCCTTCGACGACACCGTCGGTGACCATGACCAGCGCGGTGCCCTCTTCCAGAACGAAGGTCCCCTCGGGGTACTCGGTGCCGGGCACGATTCCCAGGACCGGCCCGCCGGGAAGTGTGCGGACGGTGTGGCTGCCGTCGTCGCGTGCGTGGAGCAGCGGCACGTGGCCCGCGCTGGTGCCGGTGACCTGTCCGTCCTGCGGGTCGACGTGCAGCATGGTGCAGCTCGCGAAGCGTGGGGCGTCCATCGCGACGAGCAAGTCGTTGGTGCGCGTCAGCACGGTCCCCGGCTCGGGTTCGTGGGCGGCGATCGCGCGCATGGACGAGCGCACCTGGCCCATGAAGACCGCGGCATCCACGTCGTGCCCTTGAGCGTCGCCGATCTCCAGCGCGACCGCGCCGTCGGGCAGGAAGAACGCGTCGTACCAGTCGCCGCCGATGTCCAGCCCGTCCCGGCTGGGCTGGTAGCGGGCGGCGATCTCCAGGCCCGGGAGGTGCTTCGGCAGCGTGGGGAGCATGCTCTGCTGGAGCGTCGTCGACAACTCGACGTGGGCCTGCTGCAACCTGATGCGCCTCAGTGCCTGGCCCGCCAGTTCGGCCAGAGCCGTCATGAAGGCGAGCTTCTCCGCGGACGGGGGGTGCTCACTGTCGTACGTCACCACCCAGGCTCCGAGCGGCCGGTCACCCGCCGGGCTGAGGGGGGTGATCGACAGGCTGGTGCCGGAGTCGGGGCCCGCCAGGGGCAGACGGTCGACATGCGGCCAACGGCGCGCCAGTTCCTCGTGGTTGGGGAAGAACTGGGCCTGGCCGGTTCGGATCACGCACGGCAGGGGCCGGTCCTCGTTCAGCGACAGGCCGTGCAGGGCGTCCGCCTCCCACGTGGGGATCCCGGCGTCCGAGGAGACGCGCAGGCGCCCGTCGTCGACGAGGGCGAGGAGGGCGCCGGAACCTCCGACGGCGGAGGCGAGCCGGGCCAGGACGACCTGCTGCAGTTCCTGCTCGGTGGCGGCGGTGAACAGGGCGGAGGAGAACGCGGTGATCCCGTCGGCGCGTTCTCGCTCCGCGCTCACCTGGGCCAGCATCTCCTGGCGGTGCGCCTCGGAGTGGGTGTCGTCGCGGACCACCCCGAAGACCCGTTCGGGGCCGCCGTATCCCAACTGGATCCGACGGGCCTGGCCTGCGAGAACACGCCAGCCAAGGCGCTCGGCGAGGAACCGCGACCTGATCCATGGGGACTGCGCGGCGGATGAGCGCACAAGCCGCCGCACGTCCTTGCGGTCGTCGGGGTGCACTCGCCTGATCACCGTGGACAGGGACACGGACTCCTGCGGGAAGAGCGCGGCCAGGGCCGGTGCGCCACCCAGCCACTCCATCTGGTGCTCACCGGTGGAACACATGAACAGGCCGAGGCCGGCAGCCTTCGCCGCAAGCTGGAACGGGATCAGCAGCCCGCCGAGGTCGTGTCGGGCGTCCAGCGAATGCACCCACACAAGCCGCTCGCCGCTCGAGGGATCCGTCACCGGCCGCGCCTCGACGAGGCAGACCACCGATGCGGTGCTCGTGCCCGGGAATTCCAGCACACGCATCGCGAGCCTGTTCGCCATGGCCCCGTGTGCCAGCAGGCTCCCGGCCGGGACGCGCTGATCCTCGGAGAGGAGATCACCGAAGCCACGGCCCACGCACTGTTCCTTCGGCCTGCCCAGTGCCATGGCCATCGCCGCGTTGAGGGAGCGGATGACGCCGTCCAGGGCCAGCAGAGCCGACGGTGTGGCCCCCTGGAAGAGTTCGTCCGAGGCGTCCATGTTCCGGTCCCTGACCATCATCGTCGAGCGATATGACCTCGTCCTCAACCACAGTAACGGGCCCACGCCGGCCCGGCCGGTCGCCGTCGCGCCGATGCGCGCGGTGAGCGGCGTTGCCGTCGACAGGCGCGGGCGGTGACCTGCTCAGGGCCGGGCGAGGTCTTGACGACGGTGAGTCTCGCCGCGATCACCGGCCGTGCCGGGTGTTTCGGGTCGTGCCGGTGTGGGGTTGCGTGCGGCGAGGACGGTGAACAAGGTGGCGACGACGGCGAGTCCGCCGTATCCGAGGGCGATCCGCGGCAGCGGGAAGGTGTTCGAGAGCTGGCCGGATATGAGGCTGGGGAAGGCGGCGCCGCTGTAGCAGATGAGGTAGATCGCGCTGAAGATCGGTGCCCGGTCGGCCAGGGTGCTGTCGTGCAGCAGGCCGCGGGTGGCGGCACTGATGGCGATGCCCTGACCGCCGCCGGCGACGATGGTCGCGGCGATGAACAACGCCAGGGTGCCGGTGGTGATCGCTGTCATGATGCCGGCCCATCCGGCCAGGAAGACGATCATGCCGATGCGTTGGGCCGCCGCGGAGGTGAACCGGCCGCCGATGGGAGCGCCGAGGACGCTGAGGGCCATGTAGGCGGCGAACACCAGTCCGAGGATGAGCGGGCTGTGGGTGTGGAGTTGGTCTTCGACCAGCGCGGGCACGAAGGCCTGGTAGAAAGCCCCGGTCGCCCAGGTGGCCAGGAACACCGCGGCCGCGACAGGGAGCAGATGCCTGGCCCGGGCCGGTACGTGGACCCTCGGTAGCAGTGATCGCCAAGCGCCCGGCGTCGGCTTCGCGGTTTCCGGGCTGATGACGATGAGTGCGGCGGACAGTACGAGCAGACCCGCGCACACCAGATAGATGAGGTCGCGCGGCCAGGGGCCGAACTGGACCAGGGCGCCGGAGGCGACGGCGCCGAGGGTGAGGCCGAGCATGGGTCCTTGGCTGGAGGCGACGGAGGCCAGCCATTGCGGCCTGGTGGGCGCGGTGTCGACGATGTAGGAGGTGAGGCTGCTGCCGGCCAACCCCGTACCGACGCCCATCAGCAGCCGGCCGGCCAGCAGGGCGCCGATGTCGTGCACGTTCAGCAGCAGCAGGCAGCCCAGCAGGAGCAGGCCGAGGCTGGCGATCGCGGTGAGCCGTCGGCCCAGATGATTGGACAGCCGCCCCAGCACCAGCAGTGCGGCGATGGTGCCGAAGGAGTAGATGACGATGGCCAGCGAGATGCCGGCGTTGGTGAACCCGTCCTGCGTCCGGTAGGTGTTGAACAGGGGGATCGGTGCGGCCGACGCGGCGAACGCGGCCACCAGGGAGATCACCGCGGATGAGAATGCCAGCCGGAGCGTTCTGCCCCGGCGTGCCGGATTGATCAC
The DNA here is from genome assembly GCA_033793685.1 of Streptomyces sp. ME19-03-3. Taxonomy (GTDB): domain Bacteria; phylum Actinomycetota; class Actinomycetes; order Streptomycetales; family Streptomycetaceae; genus Actinacidiphila. The sequence goes on from JARAXD010000023.1 coordinate 85,107, forward strand.
TGGTGCCGCGTCTTGCACGAGCCGTGCCTTTCTCTTGTTTCTGGTTTCCGGGGGACCCGGGCTGTGTCTTCGCCCGACGGTCCGATGCCGGGCTGAGCGAGGTCGGCGCACCCGGGTTCCGGTGCGAGGTGCCCGACGGGGCACGTGTCCGACGCTGATCCGCGCGGAGGGCAGGACCAGCCGAGGAGGGCAGGACCAGCCGCTGTCCTCGAGCCCTCACGGACGCATGCTGATGATCGTCTTCCCGGTGATCCGCTCGGGTGGGTCGAAGGCGGCGACGGCGTCGCGGGTCGAGACGTCGCCGATGACTGTCCGCAGCCGTCCGTCCCGGACCCGCCGGGTGATCTCCCCCGCGGGGCGCGATCGGGCACGGCGGCGAAGTCGGTCACCAGGCCGTCCGCGGGCCGGGCCGCGGGCCCCCGGTGATGGTCACCGGCGTTCCCCCGATCACGCCCGCGGGCCGCTTCCCGATGTCCCCGCCGATGACGCCGAACACCAGGTCGGCTTCGCCGGCGTCTTCCAGGACGTCGTTCACGGGCATGCGCGTCCGAACGCCGGAGGACTATGCCAGGTCGCGCTCGATCCCGGTGAGTTCACCGCCGTGCCCGCCTTCCGCGGGTGGGCGCCCGGGGTGGGCGCCGGCGCCGGGATGAACGCTGTCGATGAGGTCGGCGTACTCGGGATTGCGGTCGATGAACTCACCCACCACCGGGCAGATGACGGTGATTTTCTTCCCGCTCCCGCGGATTTCGTCCAGCACGCGCGAGATGAGCTCCGTGGCCACCCGGTTCTTGCGGTAGGCGGGGTCGACCCAGGTCGTCAGCAGCACGACGCGGCCGCCCACGAACCGGTACGAGAGCTCGCCGATCCCCTCGTCACCGAGGGCGGCGATCCAGCGACCGTGCTCCGCGTCGTCGAGCACGTCGAGGTCCCACTTCGACTCCACCTCGCCAGGGCTTTCCTCGCCCAAAGCAGCGATGAGCGCAGCGTTGTTCTCAGCACGGGCGGACGCCTCGGCGCCGGGATCGAACATCATGGTCACACTTCCTGTCGACGGAGCTCATGGGCGGGAACCGGACCCGTCAGGTGCGGCCCTCGGCTGCTCCCGGCGCCTGGGCTCGATGAGGTGGGCGCATTCCGGAGGGCTCTCCACGGCAGGGAACCGACCGCGTGCTGTGGGTGGCCGACCGGAGGAACACCACGGCGGTGTCCGGCCCGGACCGACAGGCCGACCGTGCGGAAAAGGCCCCCACCGCACACGCCGTGCGGCCCCGTCGCGGTCACCGTGCGAGCCGGTCCCGACAGGTGGTCCCCGCCGATGACGGGCGCCGGTCCAGGCCACGGGCCGGATGCACGTTCGGCCTTCAATTCTCTCTGCCGGCAGTGACCGGTGTGCCCTGTCAGTTCTCGACCCTGACCTGACGTGCGTCGAAGGCGACATAGCCGCTGAAGTCCCGGCCGACACGGGCCGCCGCCGACTCCTTGATCGCCGGGTAGGACCAGGCCCCGTCCCTGAGCACCGTCTCGCCGACCACTACGTCGTGATACTGCGCCTTCCCCTTCCAGGGGCAGGTGTAGGGGGTGGCGCTGTCGCTGAGCGCGCCTGCAGCAACCGAGCCCGGCGGGAAGTAGACATTTCCCTCAATACTGACGACCGCCTCGCTCGCGGCCTCGGCTACGACGGTCTCCCCAACCACTGCCTTCATCGGTCTTTCCTTTCATCGATCCCTTTGCCGAGGCCGTATCCGCCCTGATGCCCGGCCGCGTGAGCCCGGAGGAACGCATTGCCTGTGCGGTGGCTCTCCACCGCGCGATCACCGGTTGGGACGGCCGGCTTCGGTCGGGCGTCCAGCCGGTGCGGCCACAGCCGGCTCGCGGATCCGGCCAGAGGCCGGCGTCGGGTGGGCTCGGCTTCTTAACCCGTGTCTCGACACTACGGGCGATCGGGGGCGCGGGCTCATCGGCGCCGGCCGGCCGCGCCGCATCACCCTGCTCAGCGGCCGGGGTCGTCGCATTGCGCCACCCGCAGCTCGCGGCAGCACGTCGTGAGGCCGCGGCCGGACTCCTCGGAGAAAACCCCTGACCGTGGCCGGCGGTCTCAGCCACCGGCCGCCGCCCGCGCCGACTCGGCCGCAGCACGATCGGTGTAGCCCGGGTGGCGGGCGTCGACCAGATCGGCGTAGGCGGTGGTTCGCGCGAGGTAGCCGACCACAAAGGGGCAGATCGCGGTGATCGTGCCCTCGCGGGCGCGGATCTCGTCGAACACCCGCCGCACCAGCGCGCTCCCCACACCCTGATGCTGATGACCTGACGCGACCTCAGTGTGCCGCAGGGCGTACCGGTTGGGCTTCAGGCGCGTGTAGTAGAGCCAGCCGGCCAGGTCGTCGTCACGACGGAGCTCGAAGCGGCCCTGATCGACGTCGTCGATCAGCCGCTCGTTCACCGGCACCCGCTCTTCGCTGCTCATCGCCTTACCCCTCCACCATCTCGCCCCGCCGACCCTCCGGCAGCCTCACGGACCTTACAGTCCAGTACGACGCTTCGCCATCCGCAGATCCTGCGGTAATCTTGAAGCACATTGGACTATATAGTCCCTTCATGTGCGGTGAGGACCACTCGGGGCCCACCGGCCGAAGACGAACGGCGGGAAGAACATGGAGCCATCACCGGCTGCCGTCGAGGTACGCAAGGACGAGGCCACCCGCCTCTACGAGGCACTGCTCGACGGCCAGGTCGTCGGCAGCCTGGCCTACGAGACCACCGGCGGACGTGTCACCCTCACCCACTCGTACGTGGACCCGGACCAACGGCATCGGGGCATCGCGTCGGCCCTGGCGCGCCACGCCCTGGAAGACCTGGCGGAAAGTCCGTCGAAGGTGGGCGTCTACTGCGGTTTCGTCGCCGACTACGTCCAGGACCACCCCGAGTGGAACGACGCCGTCGACATCAGCCGCTCGGCCTTCATCGCCACTCGCACCGCGCGAGACACCACCAGCGGGCACTGACACCACGGACGATCCGCACGTCGCCATCGAGCCCGAGCTCATCGTGACGTGTCGCCCCGTGGATGGGCTCGTCGGCGGTGGGACAAGGGTGGCGGGCCTGCCCGCTCGGAAAAGCCTGCCCGCTGACCGGGCCCGCCCCGTCAGCGACTCCGCTTCGTCATCGACAGTGGCGCCCGGTGGTCACCGCGGAAGGCCGCGGTGGCCGGGCAGTAACACACCGCGACGGTTCCCCGACGCCTGCCTCACGTCCGACGCGCCACTGGAGACCATCGGCCCTGCCGCCCTCGGCCTCGGCCCTCTCCTCCCGACCCGACGCCGCTGCTCTGTCGGGCTCCGCGGCAGCCGCGCGAACCCTCGCGGACGCCGGCGCCACCCCGGGCACGGATCCACACATCTCTGGAAATGCGGGTTAATAGTGGTAAAGGGGTGAGAGGAGGGCAGGGGCCCTGGCGGCAGTCGTCCCCGGCACGGAAGTGGGGAACCGGGATGACACGCGTCGACGACGCGGTCACACCCGTTCCGAGGCCGACAGCCCGCGGCAAGGGCACAGGACCATCGGCGGCGTCCCTCGCTCGACGGGCAGGTGACCCGCACCACGACTCCGCAAGCACCGTCCGGAAATGGAGCCTCAGTGATGCGCGCAGCACTCATGTACGGCGCCGGTGACGTCCGCGTCGAGAACGTACCCGACTCCGTCGTCGAGCACCCGACCGACGCCCTGGTGCGGATCACCGCATCCTGCATCTGCGGCACGGACCTGTGGCCGTACGCCTCGTTGAAGCCCGAGGACGGTCCGGTCCGGATGGGGCACGAGTTCATCGGCGTCGTCGAGGACATCGGCTCGGAGGTGGCCACCGTCAAGCGCGGTGACCTGGTCGTCTCCCCCTGGAGCATCTGCGACAACACCTGTGAGTTCTGCCGCGAGGGCCTGACCACCTCGTGCACCAACCCGCAGGCGAGCTTCTGGGACGGTGTGGCGGAAGAGGGCGCGCAGGCCGAAGCCATCCGCGTCCCCCTGGCCGACGGCACCCTCGTCAAGCTCCCCGTCACCGCGGACTCGGCGCTGGTTCCCTCCCTGCTGACGCTCTCCGACGTGTTCTGCACCGGCTACTACGCCGCCGTGGCCGGCGCAGTCGACGAGCGCACCCGCGTCACGGTGATCGGCGACGGGGCCGTGGGTCTGATGGCGGTCCTGTCCGCCAGGCGCCTGGGTGCCGAGCAGATCATCCTCATGGGCCGCCACCAGGTGCGCACCGACCTGGGCCGTGAGTTCGGCGCGACCGATGTGGTCTCCGGCCGCGGTGAAGAAGGTGTCGAGGCGGTCCGCGAACTCACCGGCGGGCACGGCTCGCACGTGGTCCTGGAGGCCGTCGGCACCAGGCCCGCCTACGATCAGGCCCTCGGCGTCATCCGGCCGGGCGGCGTCATCAGCCGGGTCGGCGCTCCGCAGTACGAGGAGGCACCCGTCGGCATCGGCAGCCTCTTCCGCCACAACATCCGCCTGGCCGGCGGCCCCTCCCCGGCCCGCGCCTACATCGAGGAACTGCTGCCCGACGTCCTGAGCGGCACGGTCGAGCCCGGGAAGGTCTTCGACGCCACCACCGACCTCGACGGTGTCCCGGCCGGCTACCAGGACATGGCCGACCGCAGGAGCCTGAAGGTGTTCGTCACACCCTGACCCCGCACACGGGTGGTGGGGGTGCGGCGCACACCCTCCTGCGGGTCGGCCCCGTCAGGACTCCCCTGGGCGCGGCGGCCCCGGTCGCCAGCCGCCCGCTGCTCGCCCGGGGGACGCCCCGGTGGTCCGCCGCGGCAGTCCGGCCGCGAGCGCCGGTGAGGCGAAGACGTGATCCGCCGGCGGCTTCCTGGCCGCGGCCTTCACCACCCCCAGCGCCCGCGGCACCAGGCCCCGCACCCGGACTGTCGTGCCCGAGACGACGGCCGCCGTACGGGCCCCGCAGACAGTCCGGGGATACCGAGCCGCCGTCTTCCCTCGCTGACCGACGACGGCATCCGCGTGGACGGCGGGCCAAGCCGGCTACGGGGAGGGCTTCAGGTGGTCAGGTAGGTCCAGGTCTCTACGTGACGGAATCCCAGTGACTCGTAAAGGGGCCGGGACATGGGCGAGTTCTGTGTGAACGCGAGCTTGGCGCCGGCTTGGCGGGCATCGTGCAGGCGTGTCAGCACAAGGGCGCGGTAGTAGCCGTTTCCGCGGTGCTGAGGAGGGACCGAGCCGTTGAACAGGCCGACCTGGTCTCCCGTCAGGATGTTGAAACCGGTTGCCACGGTCTCACCGTCCCGCTCGACAACGTAGGCGGTCATGCCCGGACCGTCGAGCTTCGCTGGGGCCGCCATGACGGCTGCGATCTCGGCGGAGACTCCCAGGCCCTGCTCGAGTGCGTCAGCGTAGCCGCGCGGGTCCGCCCCGGACACCGTGCGGACCACGGCTCCCGCAGGAAGCTGCGGCGCAGGCAGGGCGGTGTCGTCCTCCAGGGCGAGCAGGGGCAGCCGGATGGTGTTTTTCAGTCCGTACCTCGCAGCGAAGGCGGCTACCTCCGCAGACGGCTCGCCTCGTACCTGAACCGACCAGGGCAGCTGCCCGTCCGCCAGTTCTCCGGCGAGTTCCGCGGCTTCCACGAGGTCCGGGTCCGTCTCGAAGCACAGCCCGTTCAGTGTCGGCATCGGAATGGTACTGACCAACAATCTGACTCCACTGGTCCCGCGGCGCATGTGCGCCCCGGGAATCACCCCGGCCAGTCTCTCGAACACCTTGAAAAAACCTTCGGCAACCCGATCCGAACGCATCCTGCTCATCCCCGCACCACAACAATCTCTCTCATATCTCGGGACTGACGACCGGAGCGCTGTCATCACACCGCAACGGACGTGATCCTGGTTCGCTGAACCGAGTGCATCGACAATGCGATCTCCGGTGGAAGGCCAACGGATGGACGGCACCGCCCGGACAGCCGAAGCTCTCGCTTGAGTGCTGCGAGCATGCAGCGCTCGGCAGCACGCCGCCATACGAACACAACGACTCCCCCACCACCTGGATTAGTGACCCACCCGGACGCTGCGCCCGGGCCGTGCTCAGTGGAAGAAGTCCAGCACGGCGCGGGCGAACTCCTCGGGCTGTTCGACGTGTGCGAAGTGCCCGCTGCGCTCGAAGACCGTCACGCGAGACGTGCTCATTTCGCGGTTCATCTCCTGCGCCCAGCGGACGGGGCAGATGAAGTCGTACCGGCCCGCCATGATCGTGGTGGGCAGGTCAAGCGCACCGAGCTGTCCCCGCACGTCCCAGTCGTGAGGGTGCAGCGCGGGTGCGGACTCGATGTCGAACTCCCGCAGCCACGGCTTGAGCTGCTCTTCCATCTCCCAGAAGTCACGGAAGTACAGGGGCAGTATGCCCAGCATGTAGGCGCCGAGGCCCGCTTTGTCGTTGATCTGTGCCAGGCCGCCGACCTCGCGTGCCTTCAAGACGGCGTCCAGACCCGGGTGGCCTGCGAAGCGCTCGGTGAACCGCTGGATCTGGATGTTCATCTCAGCGCCCAGGTCCGGCCCGTGCACGGGCGCGCCCGCGTACAGCAGCAGCCCCGCGAGCTTGCCGGGATGTTCCAGGGCGTACTGCAGGCCGGCCATTGCCCCGTGCGAGTGGCCCAGGAAATGGATGTCGGGAACGCCGAGGTGATCGACCAAGGCGTCGACGAAGCGGACGTACGTATGCATCGCGTAGTCGTCGCCGGGTATGTCGTCCGACTCCCCCGCGCCCACCGGCGCCACGTACACGGTCGTCACGCCCTCCTCCACCAACGGCATCCGCAGGTACTTCCAGTGGCCACCGGGTCCGCCGGGATGCACCAGACACACAGGGCCCTGGCCGGCGACATGGTAGCGCTGCCGGATGCCGTCGACCGAGATCTCGTGCGCTCCGGGCGCAAGAGCGTCCTTCACTGTTCAGCCTCTTCCTTGCCTGCTCGCCCGCCCATGCGTCACGGCAACAAAAGGACGCTTCCGCCCCGCTTTGCCGCCTGACGCACAGGTCCGGGCTTCGATTGCGTTCGCTCCTGGCTGCGCACCGGTCCGCACCCGCTGCCAGATCCCGTCGAGGACGGGCGGTGTCACGGTGACCGCGGCCCGGAGCAGAGGCCGGGCCCCTTGCGGTCCGGGACCGCTGTGCGGGAACCGCCGTCTGTCATCCGGTGTGTTCTTCGAACCGGTATTCGTCGAGGTCAATGGTGTCTCGAGGCCCCCTGGCCGTCCAACAGGGACCGCCTGTGGCGGTTACAAGCTCTGCCTGTGACGCCCGGTCTCCGGCAGCGGGCGCGTTGCCGAGAAGTCCCGCTGCCCGTTGACGGAACGCCGGCCAGCGCTACTGACGGACAGTCAGGTACGCTGTCGCGTCCACAGGGGAGGGTCCATGCCTTGGGGAGGCCCTTGGTGTGCGCGAGGGGCGGGTGACGAGGTCTGCGCACGCCTCACCCGCATGACTGAAAGCCAGTCAAGCCCCTGCGGGCCGGGCTATTTCGGTCCGGTGTCAGCCGGCCCGGTTCGGATGGGTGGTGCCGTACCGGCGTTCGCGGACGGCCGCCACGGCCTTGGCGACCCGGGCGTCGAAGGCGTCGAGTTCCTGTGCCTCGGCCGCGGTGGGGACGAAGGCACGTCGGTCGCATGGGACGCCTGCGCGCCAGATCCGTTCGATGGCCCGGGTCGCGGTGATGTCGGTCAAGGGGTCGCCGGATACGAGTACGAGGTCCGCGCGGCGACCGGGTGCGACGTGTCCGCGGTCGGCGAGGCCGAACCGCCGTGCGGGAGCGGTGGTCGCGGCGTTCAGCGCCTGAGCGGGCGTGATGCCGCAGCGGTTGAGCAGCTCCAGTTCCCGGTGCAGACTCGCCCCGAACACGGTTCCCGGGTTCGGGGCGTCGGTGCCGGCCATGATCGTGACGCCCGCGTCGGCCAGGCGGCGGACGTTCTCCTCCGCGCGGGAGTAGGGCGGCATCGCCCGCCCACGCCGCCCTGGTGCGCCGGAGGTCAGCCGACGCACCTGTGCGTCGCCGAGCGGCCCGGCGAGTCGGGGGTCCGCGGCGAGCGCGGCCCCGCCCGCTTCGCCCAGGACGTTCTCGAGGGTCGCCAGTGTCGGACCGACCGCGACGTCGGCTTCGGCGATCCGCTCGAGCAGGGCTGCGTCCAGTTCGCCGTCCACGGGCACATGCGCGATGACGTCGACGCCCGCGGAGACGACCTCACGCACCCCGGCCACGGAGTTGACGTGCGCGACGACCACGAGCCCGCGACGATGCGCTGCCTTCGTCAACGCGGTGAGCGTGGCCGGGTCCAAGGACGGCTTCGCCCAGGGACCCGCTGCGCCCGAGGGTCCGAAGACCTTCACGTAGTCCGATCCGTCCGCGACCCGGTCCGCGACGAACCGCTCGGCCTGCTCCGGCCCGGTCAGGGTCGGGAACGGGTCGTACATCATCGAAGGGTGCCCGCCCGGTGCGGTGGCGCCGATCCCCGCCGAACGCACGTCGGCCACGTCCGAGCGGGCAGCGGCTTGTTGCTTGGCCGCGGCCATCACGCCGGCCGGGCTGAACATGTCCAGTGCGGTGGTCACACCGAAGGTGAGCCCCTGCGCCAGAGCGCCGGGCACCAGATGGATGTGGGAGTCGATCAGCCCCGGAAGGACGGTGCCGCCTTCCGCGTCGATCACCTCGTCGCCGTCGTGGGCGGTCGGGCCGGTGGCGCAGTCGGTGATGACGCCGTCGGCGAACCGGACTGACGTCCAGTCCCGCAGGCGGGTGCCGTCGAAGACCCGCGCGTTGACGATCGCCGTCGCTGCGGGCACGTGGCTCCCTCCCCGACAAGGGCTCGATGGCAGGTGCGGGACGGTGCGGCGTCACGCCACGTCAGGTTAACGTGCCCCGGACGGCGGGAAACCGCCCCTCCTCCATGCGGTCCTGCCGAGCGCCCCTGCGGGGCCGTTTCAACGGGCCGGCAGGTCGAGCAGGCGGAAGCGGCCGGGTGGGACGGACCAGGTCCGGCCGCCGAGGCGGACACGGACGGGTTCCGCCGCGGAGGCCGGGACGGTGATGCCGAGGTGGGTGGCGTCGAGGTGGATCCGCACGCCCCAGTGGCCGCGGTAGCGGACCGTGAGGGCGAAGCGTGACAGTTGCGGCAGCGGCGCCGGATCGAGCCACAGGGCGTCCTCGCGGGCTTCCAGTCCGGTCAGGCCGCGCTGGACGAGGTCGAGGGTGCCGGCCATGGCGCCCAGGTGGATGCCTTCCCCGGTGGTGCCGCCCTGGACGTCGGTGACGTCGCCGAGCAGGGCCTCCTGCGCATACGACCAGGCGTCGGCCCGGTGGGCCCGGGCCAGCACCCAGGCGTGCACCACCGCGCTGAGGGTGGATCCGTGGCTGGTGCGCCGCAGGTGGTGGTCGACCGTGGACCGCCAGGTGTCGTCGTCCAGCGGATACCCCAGCCGTGCGAAGAGGCGGTGCAGTTCGGTGGGCGGGAAGAGGTAGCCCAGCATGAGCACGTCGGCCTGTTTCGACGCCTGGTAGCGGTTGACCGAGTCGCCCTCGGCCTCCAGGATCCGGTCCAGCCGGCGGATGTCGCCGTACCGCCTGCGGTAGCCCGCCCAGTCCAGCTCCTCCAGCTCGTCGTAGCCGGCGAACTGGCTGATCACACCGGCGTGGCGGGGGACGTACAGCTTGCGCGAGACGTCCTGCCAGCGGCTGGTCTCCGCTACGCCCAGGCCCGTGCGCTCGCGCAGTTCGTCGCGGCGCGGGGCGGGCAGCGCGCGCCACAGGTGCAGGGCCCGGGTGAGCACCCACGCGGCGGTGACGTTGGTGTACGCGTTGTCGTCGATACCGGGGGCCGCGGAGCCGGGGTAGGCGTCGTGGTACTCGTCGGGGCCGACGACGCCGCGGATGCGGTACCGGCCGGTGCCGTCGCAGTCGGGGTCCCAGGTGGCCGACGAGGACCAGAAGCGGGCGATCTGCAGCAGCATCTCGGCGCCCTTGGTGTACAGGAACTCCGTGTCGCCGGTGGCCTGGCCGTACCGCCAGATGTTGTAGGCCACGGCGGAGCCGACGTGGTGCTGGAGCCTGGTGTGGTCGGGCAGCCAGCGTCCCGAGCGCGGGTTGAGGTGGAGGGTCTGGGTCTCCTCGCGGCCGTCGCTGCCGCTCTGCCACGGGTACATCGCCCCGGTGCGGCCGGCGTGCGCCGCGGCCCGGCACGCCTCGTCCAGGCGGCGGTGGCGGTACTCCAGCAGGGCCCGGGACACCTCGGGGAAGTGCAGGTCGAGGTAGGGCAGGACGAACAGTTCGTCCCAGAAGACGTGGCCGCGGTAGGCCTCACCGTGCAGTCCTCTGGCGGGCACGCCAACGTCCAGCTCGGCGGTGTGCGGGGAGAGGGTCTGCAGGACATGGAAGGTGTGCAGCCGCAGGACCCGCCCGGCGTCGCCGGGGACGTCCAGTGCGGCGCGGCGCCACAGCCGCTCCCAGGCGGCGGCGTGCGACTGGAGGAGGCCGGCGAAGTCCGGGGCGCGTTCGACGCGGTCGAGGGCGGCGTGCAGCGGGTCGCTGATCGCCGGGTCCCGGGAGGTGTGCAGGGCGACGGTCTTCTCGACGACGGCCGGCCGGTCCCGCGTGACGGGGACGGTCAGCCGGTGGACCGCGGTGCGCTCCCCCGCCTCCAGGGAGCGTGACGCCGCAGGGCTCGTCGTGGCGCGGGTGCGGGCGGCGAGTGCGATGCGAATGTCGGAGGTGGTCGTGCGGCACCGCAGCCAGACCGTGTCCGGTGCGCGGGTGCCGGTGTGCATCCGGGTGAGGTGCCGGCTGTCGAGGTCCCGGTAGCGGGCGACGCCGGTGTTGGCGACGTCGCCGTCGAGCGCGGACTCCACCTCCAGGTCCGCGGACCAGTCGCCCTCGGCGCGGAAGACGGTGCGCAGCGCGGCGAGGTGCGGGTCGTGCATGTGCACCAGCCGGGTCTGCTCGACGGCGAGGATCCGTCCGCGCGGGTCACGCAGCCGGAACGTCCTGGTGAGGGTGGCGTGTCGCAGGTCGAGGTCCTGCCGGTGCTCCAGCAGGGACCCACCGGCGGGGGTGAACCACGCCCCGCCGTCACCGAGCCGGAACCGCAGGGGCAGCCAGTTCGGCAGGTTGACCATGTCCTCGTTGCGGACCTTCCGCCCGGCGACGGTCGAGTCGAGCCGGTTGTAGCAGCCGGCGACGTACGTGCCGGGGTAGTGGTGCGGGCCGGCGACGGTCTCCGGTGCGGCGCCGCGGGTGGCGAGGTAGCCGTTGCCCAGGGTGCACAGTGCCTCGCGCAGGCGCTCCTCGGCGGGGTCGTAGCCCTCGTACGACCAGGTCCACTCCCCCATCGTCACCCCCTTCGGGACCCGGTGGCCGGGCAGGCTTTCCCGCACCGGGCCGGGCGGCACGCCTTCCGCTCCGGTCCTGCCCTTCCCCTCCAGTCTTGCCCGGGCGTGCCTGGCCCGCCCCAGGGGCGGGCCAGGCACGCGCCGTATCAGGTGGGCTGAGGAACGACGGCCGCGGCGCCCTGCTCCCGGGGGTCGCGGGCGCCTGGGACCGGGCGGCGGCAGCACCGGCTTCCCGGTCCGATCGGCCTGGTGATCGCTGATCGCGATGCGCCGTCCGGTCCTGGTCGGCGCGTTGCGGCCGGAGCCGCCCCCCGGGGTACGCGCTTGCGGCGCAGGGCGGCGCCGTGCGCGAAGCGGACCGCCGCCGGGGCCGGGCGGCGGCAGGGGGGAGGCGGGCCCTGCGGCGGGGCCGGGTGGCCCCATGGCAGTCGGTGCCGGTGCGTCCGAGACTGGTGCAAGGGGGGTATCCGTCCCCGCGTCGAAGGAGGCGGCCATGAACGCCAGCGGGCACCCGGCGACGGTGAGCGAGGTGATGACGCGCAAGGTCGTCGCGGTCACCTTGGGCACGTCGTTCAAGGAGATCGTGCGGACCCTGGAGCAGTGGAGGGTCAGCGCCCTGCCGGTGGTCGCCAACGGCACCCGGGTCGTCGGCGTGGTCTCGGAGGCGGATCTGCTGCGCAAGGAGGAACGCCGCGAGGACGACGCCCCGCCGGTCGGCGCGGTCCCGGACAAGGCGGCCGCGGTCACCGCCGAGCAGCTGATGACGGCTCCGGCGGTCACCGTCCGACAGGACGCGCCGGTGGCGCAGGCGGCGCGGGCCATGGCATTGCACGGCGTGAAGCGGCTGCCCGTGGTCGACGCGAACGGCGCGCTGCAGGGTGTGGTGAGCCGGGGAGACCTGCTCAAGGTGTTCCTCCGCACCGACGAGGACATCGCCCGCGACGTGCGGGGAATCGTGATGGTCGACCTCCTCCCCGAGGCGTGGCAGTCCGTGGGCATCGAGGTGGCCGACGGGATCGTGACGGTGAGCGGCCTGCTCGCCGACCGGTCCCTGGTACCGGTCGTGGCCCGGCTGGTGCGCTCCGTCGACGGGGTCGTCGATGTGCGCTTCGACCTCACCTCGAGCCGGGTGTGACGTCCCCTCAGGCATCGCTCCGACGGCGGGGCGGTCCGCTCCACGTATCGGTCACGAGCGGTCGGCGACCCGGTCGAGTTCCGTCAGGGGGCCGGCCGGCCCGAGGGAGGGCGGGGGGCGCCGGGGCAGCACCTTGGCGGCAGGACACCCGCGCACCCCAAGGAGCGCGTGCGCTCGCACCGTGCCGGGGCATGGGGCGATCGGCGGCACACCGGTGGTGGCGCCACCGGCCGGGCATCCGGGGAAAGGGGCTGACGGGTCTTGACTTCCTCCCCCGCCTAAAGGCCAAGGCCGTGGGCGGTGCACGCCGGTCCGCCTTGGCGGCGAACCGGCTTTCCCTGCCCTGCTCCGCAGGAGCTTCGTTTCTCCCCCGCAAGCGGGAGGTACCCCCTCCCCGGCCTGAAGGCTGGGGTATCCACGAAGGAGAGACCCGATGACGAGGCACTCCCCGACCACCGCGCCGGGGGACATCGGCCGGCGCATCGCGACGCGCCGTGAGGAACTGGGGCTGTCACGGGAGGAGGTCGCCGCCCGTACCGGCATCGCCGAGGGCTATCTGCGGTATGTCGAGCAGGACAGCACCGCGGCTCCCGGCCTGGGGACGCTGCGCGGGCTGGCCAGGGCGCTGGAGACGAGTGTGTCGGCGCTCAGCGGCGGTGAGGCCGACCTGCCGCCCGGCCGCGGGCGGGCGGCGGGCCGCGCGCGGCTGGCGGAACTCGGCGGCGAGGAGTGCTGGACGTTGCTGTCCACGCACGGGGTGGGCAGGCTCGCCCTGTCCATGCCCGAGGGTCTCACCGTCTTGCCGGTCAACTACTGCGTCGTGGACGGCACGATCGCCTTCCGCACCTCGCCGGCCGCCGCGCCCGCGGAGGCCTCCGACGCCCGGTGCGCGTTCGAGGTCGACGAGGTCGACGACGCGCTGAGCCAGGGCTGGAGCGTGCTGGTGCGGGGCATGGCACACACCGTCACCGACCCCGCGGGTGTCCGGCGGCTGAACGAGCGGGCCTACTGCGGGCCGTGGGCCGGCGGGGACCGTGATCTGTGGCTCCGCATCACCCCGGCGAGCGTGACGGGCCGCCGCATCATCGTGGGCTGACAGGAACCGAACGGGAGGCCGGAGATGACCGAGACCGGATTCAGCCCGGACGAAGGGCTCACCGCGTCGCGCGGCGAAGTCGTCGTGGGGGTCGACGGATCGGACCCCGCCGTGCGCGCCCTGGACCGTGCGGCCGACGAGGCACACCGGCGGGACACCGCCCTGCGGATCGTCCACGGGCTGCCGTGGCCCGACCCGGGTGAGGTCGGGTTCGGCCTGGACACCGATCGCGACCGCCCGCCGGGCGACGCGGCCAGGGCGCTGCTGGAGCTGGCCGCCATGCGCGTGGCGGACCGGCACCCGGGCCTGACCGTGACGCTGGACCTGTCGGCCGAGCCGGCGGCCTCGGCGCTGGTGCGCGCGGGCCGTACCGCGGCCCTGACCGTCGTCGGTACCCGGGGCCGCGGCGGCTTCGCCGGGCTGCTCCTGGGCTCCGTCAGCCTGCGGGTCGCCGCCCACACCGCCGGCCCGCTGATGGTCGTCCGCGGCGAGGACCCGGCCGCGCGGCGGGGTCTGCTGCACGACAAGGTGCTGCTGGGCCTGGAGGACGAAAGCGACGCCGAGGCCGTCCTGTTCGCCTTCGAGGAGGCCGGGCGCCGCGGCGCCCGGCTGCGGGTGCTGCACACCTGGACCCACCCGCACCTTCCCGGGGGCGAATGGCCGCTCTCCCACCGGCAGGACCTGGCCTCCCAGGCCCGGCAGCACAAGGAACTGGCCCGGTTCGCGGTGTCCAAGGCGGCCGAGCGGTTCCCCGGCGTCGCCGTCCGGGTGGACACCGCCGCGGGGTACGCGGCCGCGGCACTGGTGGAGGCCAGCCGCGCGGCCGACGTGGTCGTGGTGGGTGCCCACCGGCGGGAGGCCCGCCCGCTCGGACTGCGCCTGGGACCGGTCACGCACGCGGTGCTGCACCACGCGCACTGCCCCGTCGTCGTGGTCCCGATCGGCTGAGCACACGAGCCGGCACAGGGCCACGTCGGCATGGCAAGGCAGGTACCGGCCGGGCCCCACGACAGGCCGGCGTCGACGCAGGCTGGAGGAAGGGGCGCCGGACGGCCGCCCCGCCGTATCACCCGCCGCCGCGACACGGCGGCCTCCCGGCAAGGAGGGACCCCATGACCGCCACCACCACTCTCGGCCTGCTGGACGCGCTGCCGCCGCAGGCCCGCGAACGCCTGACGCAACTGGGCCGTGAGGTGTCCTTCCCGGCCGGGGCGCGCATCTTCGAAGAGGGGCAACGAGCCGACCGCTTCTGGATCATCCACACCGGTTCGGTCTCCCTGGACCTGCACGTCCCCGGCCGGCAGGCCGCCGTGGTGGAGACCCTCGGCCACGGCGACCTGCTCGGCTGGTCCTGGCTGCTGCCCCCGTACAACTGGCACCTGGGCGCCCGCGCGCACAGCCCGGTGCGTGCGGTGGAGTACGACGCGAGGACCGTGCGCGCGCTGTGCGAGGCGGACCCGGTCTTCGGCCGGGCCGTGTTCCGCCGGGTGGCGGAGATCATCGCCCAGCGCCTGCAGCACGCCCGTACGCGGCTGCTCGACCTGTACGGGCCTGCCGGCAGCGCCACCGCCCACTGACCCGGAGCACGTGCCGTCGAGGAGGACGCCATGCACGGCAGCCCGCACATCGTCGCCGACGTGATGACCGAGGCCGTCGTCGCGGTCGGCCGGGACGCCTCGTTCAAGGAGATCGTCACCACCATGGAGCGGTGGAAGGTCAGTGCCCTGCCCGTCCTGGAGGGCGAGGGCCGCGTCGTCGGGGTGGTGTCCGAGGCTGATCTGCTGCCCACGCAGGAGTACCGCGACGGGGGCCCCGCCCACCACGAGCGGACGCGGCGGCTGCCGGATCCGGGCAAGGCGGGCGCCACCACCGCCGACGAGCTGATGAGCACGCCCGCCGTGTGCGTGCACGCCGACGCCACCCTGGCGCAGGCGGCACGGGTCATGGCCAAGCGCCGTGTCAAGCGGCTGCCGGTCATCGACGGCGAGGGAATGCTGCGCGGCATCGTCAGCCGGGGCGACCTGCTGAAGGTCTTCCTGCGCCCGGACGAGGAGATCGCACAGGAGGTGAGCCGCGAGATCGTCGCGTACCTGTTCCCCGGTGAGCCCCCGCCGGTGCGGGCACGCGTCGAGGAGGGCGTCGTCCACTTCTCCGGCACTCCCGGTGATCCCTCGCTGGCACCGGTGGCGTACCGGTTCGCCCGCGCGGTGGAAGGCGTCGTCGACGCCGTCTGGGATTGAATCCTCCCCCCGCCAAAGCAGGGGAATTCCTGGCTCACGTGGGCTGGAGACCCGCGGTCCGTCAGCTCTTACACGATCAACACCAGCCGGGTTGAGACCAGCCGGGTTGAGACCAGCCCGGTGTGATGAAACAAATCCAGGAGGTGCATGTGCTGTCTCGGCTCTCGACCAGCACGGTGTACGCGCTGCTTGGTTCCCGCAACGCACCGCGATCGGCTTACCCGACGGTGTGGGCGGTCTTTCGCCCTGACGGCGAAACCCCGTTCCCTGCCCTGCTCCGCAGGGGTCCGACTCCTCCCCGGCCCGAAGGCCGGGGCATCCTCGGAAGTTCCCGGTGAACCGCACGCGGGCCGGGCCCCCCGCGCGGGCCGTTGTGGCCGGCCGGTGGGACCGGCCGGCCCTGGTGCGGGCACCACAAAGGGGGGAACACGATCAACAAAAGGGGGGAGCGGTCCTGGAACGCTGTCCAGGGCCTCGCGACAAGGACGCGAAACATGGCACCGAATCCGATTCCGGCCGCCCCCGGTGACATGGGGCGGCGAGTGGCGAAACGACGCGACGAGCTGGGTCTGACCCGTGAGGAGGTCGCGTCCCGGGCCGGCATGGCCACCAGCTATCTGCGGTTCATCGAGGAGCAGTCCACCGCCGCTCCCGGCCCGGGAACGCTGAACACGCTCGCGGCCGTCCTGGACACGACGGTCGTGGCGCTCAACGGCGGGGAGGCCGACCTTCCGCCCGGCCGCCTGGGCCGCGCTTCACCGCACGCACGGCTGCTGGAACTCACCTCCGCCGAATGCTGGGCCCGCCTGGGCAGCCACGGTGTGGGCCGGGTCGCGGTGACCACGACCGGCCGTGAGGCGATCCTGCTCGTGAACTACAGCGTGGTCGGCCGGTCCGTCGTCTTCCGGACGGCGCCCGGCTCGGGACCTGCCGAGGTCGCCGGAACGGAGGTCGTCTTCGAGGTGGACCACGTGGACGAGGCGCTCAGCCAGGGCTGGAGCGTCCTGATCCGCGGCCGGGCCCACCGGGTCGAGGACCCGCAGGCCGTCCAGGACCTCGCACGGCAGGTGTACAGCGGCCCGTGGCCGGGGGACGACGACCGCAGCATGTGGGTGCGGATCGACGTGGAGGGGATCAGTGGACGGCGCATCGACGTCCCCTGAGGCGCCCACCGGGCGCTGATGGGTCCGTTCGGCCCTGGCATGCGCAGGGCCGGAGGCGGCACACGCACAGGGGGCCGAAGTGGCCGATGCAGGGCAGTGCCCGGCGCCGATCGCCGGTGTTCCTGGTCGACGACCACGGGCGGGACGACGCGGTGGAGCCGGGCCGGCGCCCGGGCCCGGCTCCGCCGCGCGAAGTGTCGGTACACCGTCGGCCGCCTCGGGCCGCACACCGGCGGCAGCTGCCCGCCGGGCGCGGCCCGAGAGATGATCGCGGCCACGGATCCGTCCGGCATGGTGCGAGGGACGATCACGCCACGATCACCGACGCCCCTATGCCTGTTTGAGGGTGACGTCGTAGGTGACGGCGGCTCCCTTCTTCAGGCGGACGGTGGCCGCGGTCGGCCGGTAGCCGTCCTTGGCGACGATGACGGTCAGGGGGTTGTTGCGGGTGTCGAGCCACAGTCCGAACGTGCCGTCCGGGCGTGTGGTGAGGGTGTGGGAACCGGTCCGGCTGTCGATCTGCACGGTGGCGCCGGCCAGGGGGGCGGTGCCCGCATCGGTGGTCGCCCCGAGGATCGTTCCGCTGATGTTCCCCCATGTCTTGGGGGGCTTGACGTGCAGCGTGACGGGGATGTCGGGCAGTGCGTAGGGGGTGTCGGTGAACAGTGCCAGCCGGGCGCCGTAGTCGCCGGGTTGCGCGACCTCCAGTGCGGCGGTGTCGAAGGTGAGCGTGAGCACCGTCTTCTGGCCGGGGGCGAGGGTGATCTTCTTGGCGGACTCGCCGAGCCAGTCCACCTCCGACAGCCCCTGCTGGTCGTAGCCGGGAAGGAGTTCGACCGTGGTGGTGGGCGAGAGCTCGTAGGCGTCGATGGTGCCGCCGACCTTGTAGAAGCCCGTCGCGCCGCCGCTTCTGAACGTGGCGGTGTTGGCGTTGGGCAGGGCGCTCCACGTGCCGGTCGCGGGGTCGAGGGCGAATCCCTGGTTCGTCAGCAGACTGTCGTCGGTCACTCCGCTGGAGATCAGCAGCAGACCGCCTGCGGCGGTGTGCGCCGCCCCCCACAGCGCGACCGGCATGTCGGGCAGGGCCGACCACCGGTCGGTGGCGGGGTTGTAGACGTACACGGAGGACACGGCGACGGCGCCTCCGCTCTCCCCGCCGGCGCAGTAGATCCTGGTTCCGATGGCGGCGCAGGACTGCCAGGCGATGGGCTCCGGGTAGGGGGCGATCTCGGACCAGCTGTTGTCCTTCGGGTCGTAGACCAGGGCGTCGGTCGTGGCGCAGCTGCCGGCCGAGCAGCCTCCGATCATGTACAGCTTGCCGTCCAGGACGGTGCTGCCCGATCCGGCGTAGGCCCTGGGCGCCTTCGCGGCGCTGGTCCAGGTGTTGCGGACCGGGTCGTAGACGTCCAGGCCCGGGTCGATGCCGCCGGTGCTGCTGCCCCAGCCGCCCGCGGCGTAGAGCTTGCCGTCGATGAAGCCGTGCGCGGGTGCGCGGCGCGGGTGCGGGGAGGAGGTGAGCTGGGTCCAGGTGCCGGTGTCGGGAGACAGACGGTACAGGTCGCCGGTGTCGTCCTCCCCGTCGTACCCGTATGCCGAGTAGACCGTGCCGTCGTGGGTGTCGACGACGTTGTCCATGATGCTGGTGGGCAGGTCGGCGACGGGCTTCCAGGCGTCACCCGAGGGTGCGGCCGCCCCGGTGGGGGTGGTGCGCCCGCCGGTGCTTGTGGTGCGGCCGTCGATCTGCGCGGTGTGCCGGTCGGCGCCGGACGCCGCGGGCGGGCGCTGGGTGACGCGCCGCAGGGGTGCGCCGTCCTCGGTGCGGCCGGAGCCGGCGCGTTCGGCGAGCGTCAAGGTCGCCGGGGCGCCTCCGGTGTTGGTGACGGCCAGTTGGCGGGTCGTGTTCGTGCCCAGGACCGCGGTTGCCTCGATCGGGTCGGTGGTCAGGGACAGCCGGCCCGCGGTGAGTTTCCACGACGACGTCACGGCGGTGTCGGCGAGGGTTGTGACCTGCGCGGTCCGTTCGCTGTAGTGCGGGGCCGCCGCCGTGAGGGTGTGCCGGCCCAGGGGTGCGGTCAGGGTGAAGAAGCCGTCGCCGAGGTTCGGGTCGTCGGGCGTCGCCGCCGTGATCGCGCTCAGGGAGGGCTCGTCACCGGCGGCGACGGTGGCGGACGCCAGCCCCGCGCCGGTGTTGGCGTCGGTGACGGTTCCGGTGATCAGACCGGCCGGGGTGGGCGTGAGACCTCGGTTGCCGACGAAGACGTTGTCCACGGCCCACCACAGTGCGTAGGAGCCGGTGTAGTGGAACCGCAGCCGGACCGAGGGCTTGCCCGCGTACGCGGGCAGGGGGACGTCGAGGTGCTTCGGGCCGGCCGCGTCGGTGTTCAGGGACCGGATGTTCGTCCAGGTCCTGCCGTCGTCGGTGCTGGCGTCGAGGTCGGCTCTCTGGCCGAAGAACGGGACGAGGTCGGTGTCGAAGGCCAGTTCGGGGACGGTGGCGTCGGTGAAGTCGAAGGGCGGGCTGATCAGGCTGGAGTCCTGCGCGGCCGGGTAGCCGTAGTGGTCGCTGTCGACCACCGCGAAACCTCCGTCGCCGCCGGTGGTGTTGGGGCGTCCTGCCGGGTTGTCGAACGCCCAGCCGCCCTGTGTTCCCTCGGCGTTGACGACCGACCAGCCCTGCGGCGGGGAGTGCGTCGAGGTGAACTCCTCGGTCGGGCCGGTCAGTTCCGGCGCGTAGGCGGGGCCGCCGGCCGACCAGACGTCGGCGGGGACCGGAATGTCGAGTTTCTGTGCCGTCGTGCCTTCCGGGAGTTGCCGGACGACTTCCCGGTAGCCCGGGATGGTGGCCGTGATGCGCAGGGTGTGCGCACGGTTGTGCGGGAGGGTGAGGCTGTAGGCGCCGGTCGCGGGGTCGCTCCAGGCGGGGCCGCCGGGCGAGCCGTCCACGGCGATCTTGGCGTAGAGCGGCCAGCCGTGCCCGGAACCGTCGGTGATCGTGCCCGTGATCGTCCGGCTGGGCACCGTGTGCAGTGCGTAGTTCCTGGTCAGGGCGGCCCCGTCGGCGATCGTGACCTTCGCGGTGGTGACGGTCGCGTAGCCGAAGGCCTCGACGGCGGTGTCGTAGGTTCCGGCGGGCAGGGACAGGGTGTAGGCGCCCGAGGCGTCGGAGTGCACCACGACGTCACCGCCGGATATCGCGGCCCCGGCGACCGGTTTGCCGGTGGCGGAGTCGGTGATCGTTCCGGAGATCTGCCCGCGCGGTCCGCCGCGGAACGCGCCCAGGCCTTGGGGGGTGCCCAGTCCGGTCGGTCCGTCGTATCCGGGACCGGCGGTGCACAGGTAGGAGGGGTCGCACTCGCCGTTGGACCCGCTGGTCACATCGTTGAGGCCGCCGGAGGCCGCGTAGGGGTAGGCGTTGGGGTAGCTGTCGGCCGCCGGCGTTCCGGCGGCCGCGTAGACCCCGGCGATGATCGGCGTGGCGGCGCTGGTCCCGCCGTAGACCTGCCAGCCGCTTTGGCCGTAACTCTGGTAGACCGCGACGCCCGTGGCGGGGTCCGCGACCGCCGAGACGTCCGCGACGGTACGCCGCGGGCAGCCGGTGTCCTTCTGGAACGCCGGTTTCGCCTGGTAGGCGGAGCAGCCCGAGCCGGTGCCCTTGGTGCCGTTGCTCCAGACCGACTCCGACCATCCGCGGGCGGCGTTCGGGTCCCGGACGAGGGAGGTTCCGCCGACCGAGGTGACATAGGGGGACGCGGCGGGATAGGGGACCCCGTAGTTCAGGTCGCCCGCGGCGACGACCATGGCGACACCGGGGTGGTTGTAGTGCGGGTCGGTGGTCTCGGCGGGGTCCTCACCGCCCCCGGGGTAGCTGTCGTAGTAGGAGCCGTAGGAGTTGGAGACGGACGTGGCGCCGAGCGTGACCGCCTGGTCGACGGCTGCGCCAAGGCTGTCCCGGTCGGCGCTGTCGGCCTCGACCAGCAGGATGTGCGCGTTCGGCGCGATGGCGGAGACCATGTCCAGATCCAGCGAGATCTCCCCGGCCCATTCGGGATCGGGCTGCGGGTAGTCGGTGCCGCCGCGCTGGTCGACCTTGCGGAAACAGCCGTTGTCGGTGGTGCAGGCCGGCAGCCCGTACTGCTGCCGGTACACGGCCAGGTCCTGCTCGGCGGTGGGCGCGTCGTACGCGGCGACCACGGCGACGGTCCGGCCGGTGCCGCCGCCCGCCGGGAGGTCGTAGGCGCCGCGCAGGTCGGCGGCGCCGTACCCGGCCGGCTCCGACGCCCGCTTGGCGGTGGCGAGGTCCGTGCGCCGCAGGGCGAAGCACGCGTACTCGTTCTTCTTCGGCGCGGAGCAGGAAGGCTCCACGGACAGGCCGTTGTCCCTGGCGGTGTCGGCGGCCTCGCCAGGCGTACCGGCCGGCGTCCGCGCGGCGGCGGATGCCTGCGTCCCGAGCAGGGTGAGCAGCGACAGGCTGAGCACCGTCAGGGCGGCGGTGAGTCTGTGCCGCCCGAAGCGGGTGAGCTTTCTCGATATATACAACCAACCGTTCCCGTCTGTCCGGTGACGCGTCATCAACTGTGCAGCCGGTGGCGGCGAATGAATCCATTCACCGCCGGCCTCATTAGACATCGCTTCCGCGGGCGAGGTGGCTGGTTGAGGTGATCGCGGTGGATCCGGTGGGGCGGCCCGGGCACGGGTCGGGTGGTGTCGGGTGGGCGCTTCGGACGGCGCGGACCAGGCGCGCCGGACCGCGCGGCTCTTTCCCGCCGGGGGGGGGCGCATGCACGTGTCGCCGAGGCGGCGGAGGAGGGCCACAGGTCCCGGCGGCGGCCCGGGGCGTGTATCGAAAGCATTTTCAGGGTGATCGTCAGGCTGCCCCGCTACGGTGCGGGCATGGTGAATTTCGTGCTGGTTGCAGGTGCGCGGCTCGGGGCGTGGGCGTGGGACGAGGTGGTGCCGTATCTGCGTGCGGCCGGCCACGGCGTTTACCCGTTGACGCTGTCCGGTCTTGCTGACAAGCGGGGTGTGCCGGCAGGGCAGCAGACCCACGTCCAGGACATTGTTGCCGAGGTCGAACGCCAGGGTCTGCGTGACGTCGTCCTGGTCGGTCACAGCTATTCGGGCATCCCGGTCGGTCAGGCCGCAGAGCGGATCGGCGACCGGCTGGCCCGCGTGGTATTCGTCGACTCCAGTGTTCCAACTGATGGCGAGTCGTTTGCCTCCGTCTGGCCGGACGGCGGGGCGGGGGTGAAGGCATCGATCGCCGAAAATGGAGGGTTTTGGCCGCTCGTGCCCGCAGCTCACTACGACGGCGAGGGTCTCACCGATGAGCAGATCGCACGCCTCGTGCGTGGCTCGACGCCGCACCCGGGCGCCACGCTGACCGAGCCCGCCCTGCTCGCAGGGCTGCTCGGTGAACTTCCGGCGACGTACATCCAGTGTCTGCTCGCCGGGGCCGAGCTCGACGGCGACGTGGCCGAACTGCTGAACAGCAAGTACTGGCGGCTGGTCAAGATGGACACCGGCCACTGGCCGATGTTCTCCCAGCCGCGCGAACTGGCACAGATCCTGCTTGACGCAGCCGGGGAGTAACTGCAGGTCCATGCTTGCGCGCTCCGTTTGCGCGTGTATCACATGCGCTGGTCACAGCCATTCGTTGATGGCTGCCACGAGGACCGTGGCCTCGTAGCGGACCTGCCACTTGTCGTAGCGTGTGGCCACGGCCCGGTGCCTCGTGAGCCGGTTGATGCCGCACTCGACTGCGTGGCGCTCCCGGTGGTCGACCGGGTCGAATGCGGGAGGCCGACCGCCTCGGGATCCTCGCATCGTGCGGTTGTGGGCCTGGTCGGCTTTGTCGGGGATGGTGCAGCGGATGCCGCGCCTGCGGAGGTAGGCTCGGTTGCCACGGGACGCATAGGCCTTGTCCGCCCGTACCCGCCGGGGCCGGGTTCGGGGCTCACCTGGACCAGGGCGAGGGACCCGTACGCGCTCCTGGACCGTCTCGCACTGGGGAGAGTCGCCCCGCTGTCCGGCGGTCACGACGATCGACATGGGCTTTTGCCCCTGTTCGACCGCCAGGTGCACTTTGGTGGTGAACCCGCCGCGCGATCGCCCCAGTCCGTGGTCACCCGGCTCGACGAAGACGCCGCTGGGCGGCTCCTTCTGCAGCTCGCCCCGTTTGCGGGCTCCTGCCGCGTGTTGACGGGCCCGGCAGACCGTGGAGTCGACGTTGAGATCCCACGTGCTCGAGCCCCGCGAGTCGGCCTTGGACTGGAGCTGGGAGAGGATCCGGTGCCAGGTGCCGTTCCGCTGCCACCGACGGAACAGGTCGTAGATCCGGTCCCAGGGCCCGTACTCGGCTGGCACGTCCCGCCACGGGATGCCGGTGCGGACCCGGAACCGTATGCCGTCGATCAACTGCCGCCAGGACCACACTCGGGACCGGCCGGGCTTCCGGCCCCTCGGCGACATCGGCTCCAGCACCGCCCACACCGCGGGTACGGGCGCGGCCCGCATTCCGGTCGTCGGCATGCCGATGATCCGCCGTCACCCGGACTCGGGGCGGGCTTCGTCGTGGGCGGCCGGCCCGGCGCCGGTCCCGCGCGGCAGCGTCACGGCCCGTACTTGTCGGTGTACTGCGGTCCGTCCGACTCGGCCTTGCATCCCTCGGCGCCGTTGGGCATGCCGTGGGAGAGCACGAGAGCGTAGGACTGCGGGACGAAGTCGCAGCCCTTGCCGGACCACTGGGACGCGAGGAACGTCCAGCCGACGGCGGCGACCGCGAGCGTGTACTTGGTCTTGGCGTTCATGCAGATGACCGTGCCTCAGTCACGTCGGGCAATCGTGACCCGGTGTGGGATGTATGTATGGGTAGGACCTAAGTGTGATCATATGCACGGTCTGGCCTTCGGGGGCAGGTACACGCCGAAGGACAGTGCCCGTTTGGCGCCGGCCACGTCGTCGCCGCAGGCCGAAGCGCGAAGCGGCACACGGTGAAGAACACCGGTGCCGCGATCGGCCGTGGTCTGGCAAGCTCTGCGGGTGTCCGCTTCCCTGTACGAATCGCATGTGACGGTCCGCTGCGCCGGCCCCGACGAGGAGGTGCGGCTGCGCCGGTGGGCGGCCGCGGCCGGCCTGAAGCTGACGCACATCGTGCTGGCGCGCGGCCGGATGCGCGAGCAGCCCATGCTCACGCTGTCCGGTTCCTCGTCGTACGTGGAGCAGGCCGCCCGGGCGCGGGGCGTCGTGGCGGGGCTTCGGGCGGACGGCTTCGCGCCGGTACGGGTGAAGACGGAGTCCACGCCGTGGGCCCCGGAGGTACCGGCTCGGCTCGGCGAGGACGACGAGCGGTACTTCGAGCACCACGTGAAGCTGCTGCTCGACGCGGACACGGACCTGGCCGCGCTCGCGGCCCGGGTGGTGCCGCTCGGCGCCCACCTGTCGTGGAACGCCTTGCGGGTACGGGCCGGCGCGCGGCACGAGCGGTTCGTGACGCAGCGGTGCCGCTCGGTCGGCGCCGACGGGGCGGGGCGGGCGCTTCAGCGGCTGCTGACCGAACTGGACGCCTTCGTGGTGCTGGGCGTGGAGCGGGAGTTCGTGCTCCACGACAGCGACCTGTCCGTGGACGACGGCTGGATCGAGGAGTCGGTGGGGGGCGTCGCCGGGGCCGCACGATCAGTTCGTGACGGGTTCGTCCCAGTCGATGTGGTGGCGGTGGACGGGGGCGAACATCTGCTCGGGGGTGGGGAAGGCCGGTGTGTCGCTCGCCTGTCCCGCCTTGGCTCTGTTCTTGGCGGCAGCGTCGGTGCCGATCATCTCGACGCGGGCGCGGCGCAGCTGGTCGTATGCGGCGAAGGCGGCCTCGGGGGTGGGCAGGTCGCGCAGGCACCGGGCCAGTTCGAGGGAGCTTTCGATGGCCAGTGACGCGCCTTGGCCGGAACTGGAGGACGGGGCGTGCGCCGCGTCGCCGACGAGGACCATGCGGCCGCGGTGCCAGTGCGGCACGGATGGCATGCGTTCCATCGGGCCGACGGCGATCAGGTCGTCCGGGTCGGTGTGCTCGAGCAGGGCTCGGCCGGGGGTGTGGTCGGCGTACTGCTCGCGCAGGCGGGTCAGCCAGTGGCCGGCGGGATCTGGTTGACCTCGGCGGAGGTCAGGGGCTCGGTGCTTGGTAGGGCGGCGAACCAGGCGATGCGGTCGTCGGGCACCCGCCAGTAGCCGATGAAGCTGCGGCCGAAGGCGAAGTACATGGTCCCCGGTTCGGTCTCGGCACCGCTGTCGGCGGCGTAGCCGCCGAAGCTGAGCACACCGCCGTACTCGGGTCCGGGAGCGTGGGGGTCGATGAGGGTGCGGACGGTGGAGTGATGCCGTCGGCACCGATGAGGATGTCGGCGGTGGCGGTGGTGCCGTCGGTGAACGTCGCGGTCACCGCGTCGCGGGTCTGCTCGGCGGCCACGAGCCTCTTGCCGAAGGACAGGTGGATGCCCGCCCCGCTCGCGTGATCGGCCAGCGCGTGGAACAGGTCGGCACGTGCCATGGCCAGGGTCGCCGGCAGGCCGGGGAAGCCGTGGAAGGTGCTCAGGCGGCGGCCGGTGCCGTCGGCCGTCGCGGGGCGTTCTCTTCCCGGCAGACGGGGGCGGCTCGCCCCTTGCCGGGCTGCCGGCCCCCGCCGGACGGCGGGCGGCGGGCGGGGCGGGGTGTGTCGAGGGGGCCGGCTGCTGGAAGGCGGCCGCACCGGCTGCGAAGCCGCGGGCCGCGGTGTGCGCCCTGGTGGCGTGGGCCTGGTGTGCGCAGGTCGGTCCGGGCTCGCGCGGTGTGAGCCGCCGGCCGCCGGCTGCCGGTATCGCGTCGGGCCGGGGCGGGGCGCGTGGTGCGGACGGCCAGGGCGGCGTACTGCGGCGTGGTGCCGGTGTACGCCGCCTTGGGGCGAAGCGGGCTGCGGGGGCGGGGCGGTGCGGTGCGGTTACTTCGGTTCGCGGTTGAACGTGGCGGCGGACCAGAAGTAGCCGGCGACGGTGAGGCCGGCGCACCAGGCGACGGCGAGCCACCCGTTGTGGCCGATCTCGGTGCCGAGGAGGAGTCCGCGCAGGGTTTCGATGGCGGGGGTGAAGGGCTGGTACTCGGCGATGGGCTGGAACCAGCCGGGCATGGACCCGGTGGGGGTGAAGGCGCTGGACAGCAGCGGCAGGAGGATCAGGGGCATCGCGTTGTTGCCCGCTGCTTCGGCGGTGGGGCTGATCAGGCCCATGCCGACGGCGATCCAGGTGAGCGCCAGGGCGAAGAGGGCGAGGAGTGCGAAGGCGGCGAACCATTCCAGGGCGGTCGCGTCGCCGGTACGGAAGCCGATGGCGACGGCGACGGCGCCGACCAGGACCACGCCAGCGATGGACTGCAGCACGCTGCCGACGACGTGACCGACGATCACCGATCCGCGGTGGATGGCCATGGTGCGGAAGCGGGCGATGATGCCTTCGCTCATGTCGTTCGAGACGGAGACGGCGGTGCCGATCACGGTGCTGCCGATGGTCATCAGCAGCAGGCCGGGGACGAGGTAGGCGATGTAGGCGGAGCGGTCGGGGACGCCGGCGTTGATGCCGGCGCTCATGGTGTCGCCGAATATGTAGACGAACAGCAGCAGGAGCATGACCGGGGTGAGCAGCAGGTTCAGGGTGAGGGAGGGGTAGCGCCGGGCGTGCAGGAGGTTGCGGCGCAGCATCGTGGCCGAGTCGCGTACGGCCAGGGGCAGGGAGCTCATCGGGCGGTCTCCTGGGTCTGGTGGGGGACGCGGGCGTCGCCGGTGAGGGCGAAGAAGACGTCGTCGAGGTCGGGGGTGTGGACGGTCAGTTCGTCGGCGTCGATGCCGGCGCGGTCCAGGCGGTCGAGGAGGATGCGCAGGTGGCGTTGGCTGCCGTCGCCGGGGACCTGCAGCGCGAGGGTTTCGTCGTCGCGGGAGGCCTCGTGGACGGTGGATGCGGCGTGGCGGTAGGCGGCGGGGTCGGTGAAGCGGAGCCGGACGCTTCCGCCGGGGACGAGGCGCTTGAGTTCCTCGGCGGTGCCCTTGGCGGCGATGGTGCCGTTGTTCAGGACGGCGATGCGGTCGGCGAGCCGGTCGGCCTCCTGCAGGTACTGGGTGGTGAGGAAGACGGTGACGCCGCCGGCGACGAGGTCGGTGATGATCTGCCACATGGTGTGCCGGGAGCGCGGGTCGAGGCCGGTGGTGGGTTCGTCGAGGAAGATGATCCGCGGGTCGCCGACCAGGGTCATGGCGATGTCCAGGCGCCGCTTCATACCGCCGGAGTAGGTGGACGCGGGCTTCTTCGCCGCGCTCGCCAGATCGAAGCGCTCCAGCAGCTGCGCGGTGACGCGGCGGCCTTCGCTCTTGGGCAGGTGGTGCAGGTCCGCCATGAGGAGCATGTTCTCCTCGCCGGTGATCAGGTTGTCGACGGCGGAGAACTGCCCGGTGACCGCGATCGTTGCGCGGACGGCCTGCGGATCGGTGACGACGTCGTGGCCGCCGACGCGGATCTCGCCGGCGTCGGCGGTGAGGAGGGTGGACAGGATCTTGACGGCGGTGGTCTTGCCGGCGCCGTTCGGGCCGAGCAGTGCGAAGACGGTGCCGGTGGGGACGCTCAGGTCGACGCCGTCCAGGACGGTCTTGCCGCCGTAGGACTTGCGCAGCCCGTTCGCCGCGATCGCCAGGTCACTCATCAGGGGTGCTCCTTAAAGGGGCTTTGGGGTTACCGGCTGTGGGCGGTGATGTCGCCGTAGGCGGTGGTGGCGCGGATGTCCAAGGTGGTGGTGCCCCCGGTGTTCCCCAGGGAGTTGCGGATGCGGCCGTAGCCGGTGCCGGCGTCCAGGGATGCGCACACGCCCCGGGCGGCGCCGATGGACACCCCGCCGGCCTCGGTGCGCAGGACGACCGTGCCGTGGGTGGCTTCGGTGATGAGGATGTCGCCCTGGTGGGTGGTGATCTGCGCGGGGCCGGCCAGGCGGCCGACCGAGATGTCGCCGGCGAGGAGGGTGAGGCGGGCGCCGGCGGCCTCGTCGAGCTTGACCGAGCCGTGCGCGCTGTCGTAGGTGACCGCGCCGAGCCGTCCGACACCTCGCAGTTCGGCGGTGGCCGCCCTGGCCTGCAGGGCGGATCCGGCGGGCAGCCGGACGGTCACCTCGACGCATCCGGAGTTGGCGAGCAGCCGCTTGCTCGCCGGTGAGCGCCCGATCCGCAGGACGCCTTCGCCGTAGCCGACCGTGGTCTGTTCCGCGGCCTTGACGTCGCGGTTCTTCGAGGCGTCCGCGGGCAGGACCTCGACGGTGGTGTCGGTCCGGTCGGCGGCGATGAGGCGGATGTGTCCGGCGGGGACGTCCAGGACGACGGTCACCGGGGCGGGGGTGTCGAACGTCTGCATGCTGTCTTCCTTCACGACTCGTCGTTTCCGATACCGAAAACGCTACGTTGCGTTTGACGAATCGACAACATACTTGTTGCGCCAAGTGGCTGTTATTGCAGGTGAGATGAAGAAAAGTGTTGCAACGGATTCCGGGCTAACGCAACACGCAGGGGCCCGTGGGTTGCAATGGGTTGGGGGTGAACGCTCCGCAGAAAACATCACGGCCCAGGAGGCCGCCACGACGCCCCGGGGGTGCGAGGACACCGGTGAGGGCGGCCGGCCCGCGCAATCGCCGTACCAACGGCCGCGCCGGGTACGGCCGGCGAAGCAGAAGGCAGACGTGGGGGAAACCTGCCCACGCCGACAGAGGGAGCGCGGGGACGTGGCAGGCGGGGGCTTGCGCCGCCCCGGGCCCCGGCGGGGCGGCCCTCGGCGTGACCGCGTGCGGCTAGGACTTGTCCGGCCGATCATGTGCGGAGCCAGATGACGAGTGTTGCTGCGGTGGCGGTGCCGAGGTAGACGTAGCCGCGCTTGTCGTAGCGGGTGGCCACGGCCCGGTGCTGCTTGAGTCGGTTGATGGCTCGTTCGATGGTGTTGCGTTTCTTGTACCTCTCTTCGTCGAAGCCGGGTGGCCGTCCGCCGCGTGAGCCTTTGCGCAGGCGGGCGGCCTGGGTGTCGGCCTTCTCCGGGATGGTGTGCCGGATGCCCCGGCGTCGCAGGTACTTGCGGATGATTCCGTTGCTGTATGCCTTGTCCGCGGCGAGGCTGTCGGGCTTCTTGCGGGGCCTGCCCGGGCCGAGCTGAGGAATGCGGATCTTGTCCAGCACCTGCTTGAACTGGGTGCAGTCCGCCCGCTGGCCGGGTGTGACGATCAGGGACAGCGGGCGGCATCGGCCGTCGGCGCTCAGGTGGAGTTTGCTGGTGAACCCGCCCCGCGAGCGGCCCAGGCCCTCACTTCCTGCACCACCTCCACCAGGCGGGCGTGCAGGCTCTGCCACGCTGTTTCGCCCTGGTGTTCTGCCTGCTCGCCCCCCTTTGACGCAGGCGTCGGCGGTGGGTCGTTGCGGGCGCCGGCCGCGTGCTGATGAGCGCGGACGATGGTGGAGTCCACCGAGATGTCCCAGTCGATCTCCCC
>JARAXD010000024.1:0-108372 GCA_033793685.1 Streptomyces sp. ME19-03-3
AAGACCACCCGCGCCATCCGCGACCAACCCGAACGAGCCCTCCCCATCCTGGGCATCACCTACAAGCCCGACCTCAACGGAACTTGATCAAGCCCTGCTTCGCTCGGGCCCCGCCGGGGGTTCCGGGAAACCGGGGAGGTGCACACACCATGCAGCAGGTGCCGGCGGTACGTCGCCGCAAGATCGGCTCGGAATTGCGCCGTCTGCGCGACACGGCGGGTCTCACGAGCGGTGAGGCCGCCCGGCGCCTGGGATGGCACCAGTCCAAGGTGAGCAGGATCGAGACCGGCCGCAGCGGAGTACGCTCCGAGGACGTCACGGCGCTGCTGGACGTGTACGGGGTACGCGACCAGCGACTGCGGGAGTTGCTCACCGCCCTCGCGGGCGAGGGCGACCGTCGCGGCTGGTGGCACGAGTTCCGGGGGGAACTACCGTCCACTTACCGGGACTTCATCTCTCTGGAGACCGACGCCTGCCGGGCACGGACGCTGGAGACGACGGTGGTGCCGGGACTGCTGCAGACCCCCGACTACGCCCGCGAACTCACCCGCTCCGTCCTCCCGCAGCTCGGTGCGCGGCAGATCGCGACCCTGGTGCAGGTGCGCATGGCCCGCCAGGCCGTGCTGCGCGCCGATCCGCCGCTGGAGCTGTGGGCAGTGCTGGACGAGGCGGTGCTGCGCCGCCGGGTAGGCGGTCCAGGAGTGATGGCGGCGCAATTGAGCCATCTTGTGGAGCTGGGTTCACTGCCTCATGTGCATCTTCAGGTGCTGCCTTTCTCGGCCGGTGGGCATATAGGTGTCACGGGGCCTTTCGTCGTCTTCTCATTTCCGCGCATTGCCGATCTGGACGTGGTTGTTATCGACCATTTGACGAGTAGTCTCTATCTGGATCAGCACGAGGACGTCAGGGCGTACGGTGCTGCCTTCAACCGGTTGCGCTCCCACGCCCTGTCGAGTGAGCAGTCGCTCTCCTTCATCTCCGGCATCGGCAAAGGCGCGTAAGGAGGCACACCCCCCATGTCCGACGCTCTGCCTCGGTACGTCACCTCCAGTACGTCCCTCATCGGCGTGGATTGGCGGCACAGCAGCCACAGCACGGCGGCGAACAACTGCGTGGAGACGGCCCTCGTCGGCGACGGGCCGCTCTCGGGCCTACTCGCCGTACGCGACTCCAAGGACGTGCGCGGCCCCGCCCTGCTCTTCCCCCCGGCGGCCTGGGCGGCGTTCCTCGCCGCCGTGCGGGCGGGAAGCCTGACCCATCGCCCCTGAGCTCAGGGGCGCGGCGGCGCCGTGCGGACGACCGTCCCCACGGCGTCGCCGATCTCCCGGTCCGTCAGGTCGGCGCGGGCGGTGAGCCGCAGCCGCGAGATCCCGTCGGGCACGGACGGCGGCCGGAAGCAGCCCACCGCGAGACCGGCCGCGCGGCACGCCGCGGCCCATTCGACCGCCGCCTCCGGCGAGGGCGCCCGCACCGACACCACGCACGCGTCCGGCGCGGTGGCGTCGAGCCCGGCCACGACCAGCCGCTCGTACAGCTCGAGGGCGACCGCCCGGGCCCGTACGGCACGCTCCGGCTCCCGCCTCAGCAGGCGCAGCGCGCCCAGCGCCGCACCCGTCGCGGCCGGCGCGAGGCCGGTGTCGAAGATGAACGTCCGCGCGGCGTTGACCAGGTGCTCGATGACCCGTGCCGGGCCGAGTACCACGCCGCCCTGGCTGCCCAGGGACTTGGACAGTGTCGCGGTGCACACCAGTCCGGGCCCGCCCGCCAGACCCGCCTGCGCGGCCGCCCCCCGGCCCCCTGGGCCGAGCACCCCGAGTCCGTGGGCGTCGTCCACCAGCAGCGCGGCACCGTACTCCCGGCAGGCGGCGGCCAGCGCGCCGAGCGGGGCGGCGTCGCCGTCCACGGAGAAGACGGAGTCCGTGACGGCGACGGCGGGCCCGTCGTGGCCGTCGAGGGCCTTGCGGAGGGCCGGCGGATCGGCGTGCGGCACCACCTCGGTGGCGGCGCGGGAGAGCCGGCAGCCGTCGATGAGCGAGGCGTGGTTGCCGCTGTCGGAGACGATGAGCGTGCCCGGCTCGGTGGTGAGCGCGGTGACGGCGGCGAGGTTGGCCGCGTAGCCGGAGGCGAGGACCAGCGCCGCCTCGAACCCGCAGAAGGCGGCGAGCTCGGCCTCCAGTTCGGCGTGCAGTTCGGTGCTGCCGGTGACCAGCCGTGAACCGGTCGAGCCGGCGCCCCAGCGCAGGCAGGCGTCCGCACCCGCCCGGGTCACCTCGGGGTGGTGGGCGAGCCCCAGGTAGTCGTTGGAGGCGAGGTCCAGCAGGGGCGAGCGCGCGGGCCGGGGCCGCAGGGTGCGCACCAGTCCGGCGGCGCGACGCCGTTCGGCGTGCGCGTCGATCCAGTCGAACGGGTCGCGTGTCATGGTCGTCCCCTGGGGTCGGCGGAGGGCTGGGCAGCACCGTACTGCGCCCGAGCGGTTCGCACGGTGCGGTGATCCACACACCTGGGCGGGCGGTCTTGTGGCATGCCCCATTGGCCCGGGCACGTGCGGTACGCGAGGATCGCGGCATGGATCTGCTGAATGCTCTGGTGGACAAGGGCCTGCGCCGTGAGCTGCCCACCCGTGACGAGGCGCTCGCCGTGCTGGCGACCTCAGACGACGAACTCCTCGACGTGGTGGCCGCGGCCGGAAAGGTGCGCCGCGCGTGGTTCGGCCGCCGGGTGAAGCTGAACTACCTGGTCAACCTCAAGTCGGGGCTGTGCCCTGAGGACTGCTCGTACTGCTCGCAGCGGCTCGGATCGAAGGCCGGGATCCTCACGTACACCTGGCTGAAGCCCGACCAGGCGGCGGCCGCGGCCGCGGCAGGGGTCGCCGGTGGCGCCAAGCGGGTCTGCCTGGTGGCGAGCGGGCGCGGCCCGACCGACCGCGACGTGGACCGGGTCTCCGCGACCATCGAGGCGATCAAGGGGCAGAACGAGGGCGTCGAGGTCTGCGCCTGCCTGGGGCTGCTCTCCGACGGACAGGCCGAGCGGCTGCGCGGCGCGGGCGCCGACGCGTACAACCACAACCTCAACACCTCCGAGTCCGTCTACGGGGACATCACCACCACCCACACCTACGCGGACCGGGTCGACACGGTGCAGCGGGCCCAGGCAGCGGGGCTGTCGGCCTGCTCCGGACTGATCGCGGGGATGGGCGAGAGCGACGCGGACCTGGTCGACGTGGTCTTCGCGCTCCGCGCACTGGACCCCGACTCCGTCCCGGTGAACTTCCTCATCCCCTTCGAGGGCACCCCGCTGGCGAAGGAGTGGAACCTCACCCCGCAGCGCTGCCTGCGGATCCTGTCGATGGTGCGGTTCGTCTGTCCCGATGCGGAGGTCCGCATCGCGGGCGGCCGCGAGGTGCACCTGCGGAGCATGCAGCCGCTCGCCCTGCACCTGGCGAACTCCATCTTCCTGGGCGACTACCTCACCAGTGAGGGCCAGGCCGGCAAGGCCGACCTCGAGATGATCGCGGACGCCGGTTTCGAGGTCGAGGGTGCCGACGAGGTGACCCTTCCCGTGCACCGGGTGGACGCGGCGGCCGCCGCGGCGGCCGGGAACTGCGGTGACCACGCGGGCGCCGGCTGCGGCGCCCACCGGGAGAGCGGGGGCGGCGGTTGCGGCCCCTGCGGCGGGCACGTCCAGGGCGACGTGCACGACGACGTTCCAGGCGGCGTCCACGAGGACACGGCTCAGCCGGCGGCCGCCGGCGCCGCCCGCACCGACCTGGTGGCCGTGCGCCGCCGCGGCGCCGGAACGGATCTGCCGCCCAATGCCTGAGCCGCTCACCCCCGGCGAGCTGCTGGCTCTGGACCGGGAGCACGTCTGGCATCCGTACGGGCCCATGCCGGGTCGTCAGGAACCGCTCGTCGTCGAGTCCGCGGCCGGGGTGCGGCTGCGGCTCGCCGAACCCGTCGAGGGCGTGACCGACCTCGTCGACGGCATGTCGTCCTGGTGGTCGGCGATCCACGGCTACAACCACCCGGTGCTCAACGAGGCGGCCCGGGGCCAGTTGGACCGGATGAGCCACGTCATGTTCGGCGGGCTCACCCACGAACCGGCCGTGCGGCTCGCCGCCCGCCTGGTCGAGATCACCCCCGAGCCGCTGCGGCACGTCTTCCTCGCCGACTCCGGCTCGGTGTCGGTCGAGGTCGCCGTCAAGATGTGCCTGCAGTACTGGCGTTCGCTCGGACGGCCGGACAAGCACCGGCTGATGACGTGGCGCGGCGGCTACCACGGCGACACGTGGCAGCCGATGTCCGTCTGCGACCCCGAGGGCGGCATGCACGGGCTGTGGTCCGGCGTCCTGCCCCGGCAGGTCTTCGCGGACGCGCCGCCCGCCGCGTACGAGGAGGCGTACGCCGACCATCTGCGGGAGATGATCGCGCGTCATGCGCACGAGCTCGCCGCGGTCGTCGTGGAGCCCGTCGTGCAGGGCGCGGGCGGCATGGCCTTCCACTCCCCCGCCTACCTGCGCGTGCTGCGCGAGGCGTGCGACGAGCACGACGTGCTGCTGGTGTTCGACGAGATCGCCACCGGCTTCGGGCGCACCGGGACCCTGTTCGCCGCCGACCAGGCCGGAGTCAGCCCCGACGTGATGTGCGTCGGCAAGGCCCTGACCGGTGGCTACCTCACGATGGCCGCCACCTTGTGCACGGCGCGCGTCGCCGACGGGATCTCCCGGGGCGAGGTGCCGGTCCTCGCTCACGGACCGACCTTCATGGGCAACCCGCTGGCCGCGGCCGTCGCCTGCGCCTCCCTCGACCTGCTGCTGGGCCAGGACTGGGCGCAGGAGGTGAAACGGATCGAGGCCGGGCTGCGCGAGGGGCTCGCGCCCGCCGCCGGGCTGCCCGGGGTGCGCGACGTTCGGGTGCTGGGCGCGATCGGCGTCGTCCAGCTCGACCACCAGGTCGACCTCGCCGCCGCCACACGGGCCGCCGTCCGCGAGGGGGTATGGTTGCGGCCGTTCCGGGACTTGATCTACACGATGCCCCCGTACGTCACGGGGGACGAGGACATCGCCCGCGTCTGCGCGGCGGTGCGCGCGGCGGCGGAGGCGGCATGACGGTGTTGTTCGTGACCGGTACGGGCACGGAGATCGGCAAGACGGTGACCACGGCGGCGATCGCGGCGACCGCCCTGTCCAGCCAGTACAGCGTCGCGTACCTCAAGCCCGCGCAGACCGGGGTGGGCCCCGGTGAACCGGGCGACGCGGCCGAGGTCACCAGGCTGGCCGGACCCGAGGTCACGAGTGTCGAACTGGCCCGGTACCCCGAGCCGCTGGCACCCGCCACGGCCGCGCGGCGGTCCGGCATCACCGCCGTCGGCCCGACCGACATCGCGGAGGCGGCGGCGAAGCTGGCGGCCGTGCACGACATCGTCCTCGTCGAGGGCGCGGGCGGGCTGCTCGTCCGTCTCGACGACGCGGGCTCGACGCTGGCGGACGCGGCGCGGATGCTCGCGGCGCCGGTGCTCGTGGTGGCCCCGGCGGGGCTCGGCACGCTCAACGGCGCGGCGCTGACGACGGAGGCACTCAAGGCGCGCGAGCTGAAGTGCGCGGGCCTCGTCATCGGAAGCTGGCCCGAGGACGCGGACCTGGCCGTCCGCTGCAATCTCGCCGACCTCCCCGAGGTGACCGGCGCCCCGCTCCTGGGCGCTGTGCCCGCCGGCGCGGCCGCCCTCGACCCCGCCGTCTTCCGCGAGGCGGCACCCGGCTGGCTCTCCCCACGGATCGGCGGCATGTGGGACGCGTCCGCCTTCACCGCGCACTGGGCGCCGCCTCCGGCTTCCGCCTGAGAAGTCGTCTCGGAGCACCCGCCGCCGCGCCGGCAGGGCCGGGGCTCCGGGGCCGACACGCCGAAATTCGCCCCGCTGCCGGGGAGCCGTGCGGCAGGTGCCGGGACGGCACAATCGGACGCAGGGGCGCCGAGGCGAAGGAGGTCCGGTCATGCGCAGCCGTGCCGGTGTGACGCGCGCGTCCGTGCACCACCCGCTGTTCGCCCGCTTCTACGCCCGCTGCGGTCCGGTGATGGACGCCCGCGCGGGCTTCGCCGAGCACCGCCGGACGGTGCTCGGCGGGCTCACCGGCCGGGTCATCGAGATCGGCGCGGGGCCGGGACTGAACTTCCGTCACTATCCGGCGACCGTCGCGGAGGTCGTGGCGATCGAGCCGGAGCGGCGGCTGCGCCGGCTCGCCCTGGACGCGGCACAGCGCGCCGAGGTGCCGGTGGACGTCGTTCCCGGGGTCGCCGAGGCCCTGCCGGTCAAGAGCGAGGCCTTCGACGCGGCGGTCGCCTCGCTCGTGCTGTGCTCCGTACACGACCAGGAGCGGGCCCTGGCCGAGCTTCACCGGGTGCTGCGCCCGGGCGGGGAGTTGCGGCTGCTGGAGCACTGCAGGGCCGAGGGGCGCGGATGCGCCGCACTGCAGTGGGCGGCGGACCGCACGGTGTGGCCGCTGTTGTTCGGCGGCTGCCGGACCGGGCGGGACACGCTCGCCGCGGTCGCGGCGACGGGCTTCGAGCTGCTGGAAGTGCGCCGCTTCCGCGTTCCCGAGGGCGCCGGGGGCATCGCCCTGCCCGTGCCCAGCGCCCCGCACGTCCTCGCCTGCGCACGTCGGAGGGGCTGACGGCGCGTCGGGCCGGCTGAAGCCGCCCACCCTCTGTACCTACCGGTATGTACACTGCTGCCGTGGAGACGACGCCGGAACGCCTGATCGAAAGCACCCGCGAGCTGCTCTGGGAGCGCGGCTACGTAGGCACCAGCCCCAAGGCCATCCAGCAGCGCTCAGGCGTCGGCCAGGGCAGCATGTACCACCACTTCTCCGGCAAGCCGGAGCTGGCACTCGCCGCCGTGCGCCGCACCGCCGAGCGGATGCGGGCAGCCGCCGAGCGCGAACTCTCCCTCCCGGGCACGGCCGTCGAGCGGGTCTCGCGCTATCTGCGCCGCGAGCGCGACGTGCTGCGGGGCTGCCCGATCGGGCGGCTCACCCAGGACCCGGAGGTCGTCGTGAACCCGCGGTTGCGGGCGCCGCTCGACGAGACCTTCGAGTGGCTGCGCGGGCGGCTCGCCGATGTGCTCGCCGAGGGCCAGGCGCGCGGCGAGATCGCGCCCGGCCTCGACACCGACGACATCGCGGCCGCGCTCGTGGCCGTGCTCCAGGGCGGCTACGTGCTCGCCCGGGCGTCCGGCTCGGCCGCGCCCTTCGACCAGGCCGTCAGCGGCGCGCTGTCGCTGCTGGCGCAGCGGGCCTGAGCGGCTCACGTCGCACGGCCAGCACTCCCAGGCCGGACACCGGCACATGTATGCGATGCAGTACGAGATCACCTTGCCCGCCGACTACGACATGAAGATCATCCGTGACCGGGTCGCGGGTCGGGGCCGGCTCACGGACGCCTACGAGGACCTCGGGTTCAAGGCCTATCTGGTCCGTGAACGCGGCACCGAGGGCTCCCCGGTCAACGAGTACGCCCCCTTCTACCTCTGGAAGGCCACCGGCGGCATGAACCGGTTCCTGTGGGGCGGGGGCGGTTTCAGACGGAAAAAGCGGCGGGTGACGAGCGGCCCCGTGGGCGCACGGCCGGTGCGCCCCGGAGCCGCGACGGGCTCCGGGGCACGCGGGGCGCCCGCGGAGCACGCGTTCAGAGGCGGCCGGCCACCGTGCGCGCCAGTTCCTCGAGCGGCTTGTCGAAGCGCGAGGGCTCCTCGTTGCGCACCAGCCGGATCGCGACCCACTGCCCGGACACCCGCACGAAGACCGATCCGTCCTCCAGCCACGCCTCGTCGCCGACGCCGTCGAGCGGTTCCAGCTCATGGCCGAGCCCGCGCTCGGCGTCGTAGTAGTTCTTTCCCTGCTCTCCCGCGAAGACCTCGACCTGGGCCGTCGGGCCGGACTCGGGTGCGGTGTAGGTACAGGTACCCGACAGCTCCTTGCCGGGTCCGAGCGCCGTACCGGCGAGTCCCTCGGCCTCGGTCCGCGTCACCAGGGCGCATGGGTCGCCCGCCGTCCCGCCCGTCGGCGACGCGGACGGCGGCGCCTGGGACGCCGCGGACGACCCCTGCGCTCCCTCGGCGCTCGGCGCGGTCGCGGCCGGCTTGTCGCCTGCGTCGTCGGCCGCCGGTTGCCGGCACCCCTGCAGCGCCAGGGCCAGCAGTGCCACCGCGGGTACCACCGCCCAGGCCGGGGTGCGCCTGCGGCCGCCGGTCCGGCCCCGTTCGCGTGCATACACCATCGATTCGTTTCCCCCCTCGGTAGGCGTCCTCGCGTCCGTCCCGGTCACCTGCCCCGGGCCGGCTGACCCTACAGACGCGCCGGGCGCCCGCCCGGTTTCGGCCGCGCGGCCAGTGGGCCCGCGGGGCGCGCCGGCGCTCATCCCGCGGGACGATGCGGCGGCCCGGCCGACGTCCTACGCTCGGGTCGCATACGGACAAGTGCGCACTTCCTCATGTTGGGGGCAAGCGTGTCGACATGGACGGCAGCGGACACAGAGGGCATCGAGGCGGCGGCCGAGCCCGCCGCCCGGGCGACGGCGCTGACGAAGTCGTACGGGACGGGCGAGACGCGGGTGGTGGCGCTGGACGCCGTCGACGTGGAGATCGCCCGCGGCCGCTTCACGGCGGTGATGGGGCCCTCGGGCTCGGGGAAGTCCACGCTCATGCACTGCCTCGCGGGGCTGGACTCGGTCACCTCGGGGCAGGTCTGGATCGGCGAGACCGAGATCACCGGGCTGGCGGATCGCGAACTGACCAGGCTTCGCCGTGACCAGGTCGGATTCGTCTTCCAGGCGTTCAACCTGCTGCCGACGCTCACGGCCGCCGAGAACATCACGCTGCCGATGGACATCGCCGGCCGCAGGCCCGACCGGGAGTGGGTGGACCGGGTGATCGACACCCTCGGTCTGCGCGACCGGCTGGGGCACCGTCCCGCGCAGTTGTCGGGCGGACAGCAGCAGCGTGTGGCGTGCGCCCGCGCCCTCGCCTCCCGCCCGCAACTGATCTTCGCGGACGAGCCGACCGGCAACCTCGACTCGCAGGCGGGCGCCGAGGTGCTGGGCTTCCTGCGGGAGGCCGTGGACGCGCTCGGCCAGACCGTGGTGATGGTGACGCACGCCCCGGGCGCGGCGGCGTGGTCGGACCTGGTGCTCTTCCTCAATGACGGACGGATCGTCGACGAGATGCACGAGCCGACCGCGGACGGCGTCCTGGAACGGCTCAAGCGGTTCGACGCGCTGCGGCATCAGGGGTAGGCACCGGCGATGCTCCGGGCGACGCTGCGCAGCTTCCTGGCCCACAAGGGCCGGCTGCTGCTCAGCGGGCTCGCCGTCCTGCTGTCGGTGGCGTTCGTCACCGGCAGCATGATCTTCTCCGACACCGTCAACCGCACCTTCGACCGCCTGTTCGCCTCGACCTCCGCCGATGTGACGGTGGGTCCCCCCGAGGCCTTCGCCGAGGACCAGCAGTTCGCCTCCGGGCAGGTGCGCACGCTGCCGGCGTCCCTGCTGGACCGGGTGAAGGCGGTGCCGGGCGTCGCGGACGCGCGCCTCGACGTCACCGTCTACAACACCACCGTCGTCGACGCGCGGGACCGTCCTGTGGAGCCGACCGGCGGTGCCCTCACGGCGGCCAGCGACTGGTCGGACAACCCGCGCAGCCCCGTCCGGCTGACCAGCGGTCACGCCCCGCGCGGCCCCGGCGAGGCGCTGATCGACGCCGACACCGCCGCGAAGCGGAACCTGCGGATCGGTGACCGGCTGCGGGTGCTGGCGCAGCCGGGCGCGTTCGCGGTCCGACTGGTCGGGATCGCCACCTTCACCACGACCAATCCGGGCGCCGCCCTGCTGTTCGTCGACACCCCCACCGCGCAGGCGCGGCTGCTGGGCCGGACCGGCGTCGCGACCTCGGTGCAGGCGGACGCCGCGGCCGGGGTCTCCGACGGCGCGCTGAAGCAGCGGATCGCCACCGCCCTCGGGCCGCACTACACGTACACCACCCAGGCGGAGCAGGCGAAGTCGGCGGTGGAGAGCCTGGCCACCCTTCTGGACGTGATCAAGTACGTGATGCTGGGCTTCGCCGGCGTCGCGGTCCTGGCCGGGGTCTTCCTCATCGTCAACACCTACGCGATGCTGATCGCCCAGCGGACCCGGGAACTCGGCCTGCTGCGCGCCCTCGGGGCGGACCGCGGTCAGGTGCGGCGCTCGGTGCTGGTGGAGGCCGTGCTGCTCGGAGTGGTGGGCTCCGCACTCGGCCTGGTCTGCGGGGTCGGGCTCGCGGCGGGGCTGTTCCGGCTGCTCGGGGTGTTCGGGATGAACATCGACGCCGCCGAGATGGCCGTCCGGCCGCGCGTGCCGGTGGCGGCGTTCACCGTCGGTG
Organism: Streptomyces sp. ME19-03-3; assembly: GCA_033793685.1. GTDB lineage: Bacteria > Actinomycetota > Actinomycetes > Streptomycetales > Streptomycetaceae > Actinacidiphila. Next base: position 10,405 of record JARAXD010000024.1, read on the forward strand.
TGCTGGTGACTCTGGTCGCGGCCTACCTGCCGGCGCGGCGGGCGTCCCGGGTCTCCCCCATGGCCGCGCTGTCCGACGCCGAGGTCGGAGGGGCCGGGCGGAGCCTGCGGGGGCGGGCGGTGGGTGGCGCGGTCGCGACGCTGGTGGCGGCGGGGGCGCTGACCGGGGCGGCGGTGGCCGGGCGCGTCGGCGCCGCCGCGACGTTCCTCGGGGTCGGCATCGGTCTGTCGCTGGCGGCGGCGGTGGTGGTGGGCCCGTTGCTGGTGCGGCCGGTGATCCGGGTGCTGGGCGGGGCGTTCCCGCGTGTGTTCGGGCCGGTGGGACGGATGAGCCAGCGCAACGCGCTGCGCAACCCGCGCCGTACGGGTGCCACGGCCGGCGCCCTGATGATCGGGCTGGCGCTGGTGACGGGCATGTCCGTCGCCGGCACCTCGATGGCGAGCTCCTTCGACCAGGAGATCGATCGGGCCCTGGGGGCGGACTACGTGGTGCAGGGCACGCACTTCGCGCCGTTCGCCCCGGAGATCACCGACCGGGTGCGCACGGTGCGCGGCGCCGGGGAGGTGGTGCGGGTGCGGTACGTCTCCGTCCTGATGACACTGCCCGACGGTCGCACGGCCAAGCTGACGGGGACGGCCATCGGCCCCGGGGCGGACCGGGCCCTCAACCTGGACTACGCGGCGGGCGACACCGCGCGCGCCCTGGCCCGCGACAGCCTCTCGCTCTCCGCGCCCTACGCCGCCCACCACGGTCTGCGCGTGGGCAGCCGCGTGCCCGTGCGCTTCGTCGACGGCCGCTCCGCGACGTTCACCCTGCGCGCCCTGACCACCAGCCGGAGCACTCTGCTGGGCGACGAGGCGACCCTCACCATGGGCCTGGCCACGGCCGAGCGGTTCCTGCCCCGGGGCCAGGACGCCGCGCTGTACGTGAACGCCGCGCCCGGCACCGACAAACCCGCGCTGCGGGCGGAGCTGGAACGGGCCCTGCGGCCCTACCCGCAGATGGAGGTCCGTGACCAGGCCGACTACAAGGAGCTGGTGCGCACCCAGATCTCCGTGCTGCTGAATCTGGTGTACGCGCTGCTCGGGCTGGCGATCGTCATCGCCGTACTGGGCGTCGTCAACACCCTCGCCCTGTCGGTGATCGAGCGCACCCGCGAGATCGGTCTGCTCCGGGCGATCGGGCTGTCACGGCTGCAGCTGCGCCGGATGATCCGGCTGGAGTCCGTGGTGATCGCGGTCTTCGGCGCGGTGCTGGGGCTCGGCCTGGGGCTGGTCTGGGGCGTGGTGACGCACCAGGTGCTGGCGCTGGAGGGCCTGCGGGCGTTCGCCGTCCCGTGGACCACCGTCGGGGCGGTCCTGGCCGGTTCCGTGGTGGTGGGCCTGGTCGCGGCGCTGCTGCCGGCCCTGCGCGCCTCGCGGATGAACGTCCTGGCCGCGATCGCGCACGAATGAACCGGCCGGCCCGCAAGGCGCGGCACGGCCGATCACGCGTCCCGAGGCCGGGCCGCTCGCGCAGGGCGCGGGTGTGCCGGGCCGGCCCGGCCGTGCCGGGCTTCGGCGGGGCCGGCGCCGACGGCAGCGCCGGCCGGCGCCTACCCCGCGTGCGTTCCCGGCTGTCCGCCGGGCCCCGCGCTTCCTACGATGGGCGTGTGAGTCCAGCCACCGCTGAAGCGGCGGGCTTCCGACCCGAGGGTTGCGGTCCAGCCCGTACCGGCCCCTCGCACGGCGAGGCGAAACCTCCGGGGATCAGGGAGGCGCTTCCCCCCTCGGCTGAAGCCAGGGGTCCCCGCGCCGTAAACCTGACGAACGACCCGGTGGGTCCGTTGGGTCCGTCACGTCTTCGGTCCGGTCGCCCCCGCGCACGGCGCGCGGTGCACCGCGGCCTGACCGACCATGGGACCGAGGAGTCCCGATGACCGAAGTGCTGCTCCTGGCCGTCGCCCTGCTGCTGACGCTGGCCTGCGCCGTCTTCGTGGCCGCGGAGTTCTCCCTGACCACGGTCGAGCGCTCCGACCTGGAACGGGCCGAGAAGGCGGGCGAGCGCGGTGCCTCGGCGGCGCTGCGGGCCGTCCGCAGCCTGACGGTGCAGCTGTCCGGCGCACAGCTCGGCATCACCGTCACCGGACTGGTCATCGGCATGCTCGCGCAGGCCTCCATCGCCGAGCTGCTCGCGGGCCCGCTGCGCGCGCTGGGGATGTCGGCCGCCGGGGCCGCGTCACTGGGCCTGGTGCTCGGCACCGGCGTCTCGACCGTGGTGCTCATGGTGGTGGGCGAGCTCGTCCCCAAGAACTGGGCGATCTCCCGCCCCCTGCCGGTCGCCAAGGCCGTCGCCCCGCCGCAGACCGTCTTCACCGCCGCCTTCGGCCCGCTGATCCGCCACCTGAACAACACCGCCAACCGTGTGCTGCACCGGCTGGGCATGGAACCCGCCGAGGAGCTGGCCTCGACCCGCAGCCCCGAGGAGCTGGTGGCTCTCGCCCGGCACTCCGCGCGGGCGGGGGCGCTGGAGGCGGACACCGCGGAGCTTTTCGTGCGGACGCTGAGCCTGCCCCGGCTGACCGCCGAGAACGTGATGACCCCCCGCGTCCAGGTCGTCGCCCTGGAGGAGGGCGCCACCTGCCAGGACGTCGCCGACATCACCCGCGCCACAGGGCTGTCCCGCTTCCCCGTCCACCGGGGCGGCCTGGACAACGTGATCGGCGTCATCCACATCAAGGACGTTCTGGCCGTGCCGTACGAACGCCGGGAGGGCCACCCCATCGTCCCGCTGCTGCGCGCGCCGGTACCGGTGCCGGAGTCGCTGCCCGTGGACCGGCTGCTGGACCGGCTGTCCGGCTCGATGAGCATGGCCGTCGTCATCGACGAGTACGGCGGCACCGCGGGCGTCGTCACCCTGGAGGACATCGTGGAGGAGGTCGTCGGCGAGGTCCGTGACGAGCACGACCCACTGGAGACCCCCGACCTGGCCCTCGTCCACCACGACCGCACCGGCCGCCGCGTCTACGACGCCGACGGGGCCGTGCGGACCGACCAGCTCGCCCCCATCGGCCTGCGGGTCGCCGACGGCCCCTACGAGACCCTGGCCGGCCTGGTCGCCGAACGGCTCGGGCGCATCCCGGCCACCGGCGACACCGTCGAGGTCGACGGCTGGCTGGTCGAGGTGACCGACGACGCGCACCACCGTGCGGCGCACGTACGGCTGATCTCGCCGGCGCCGCGCACGCAGAGCGGGCTCACGCCGGCGCGGGGCGCGGACGACGGGACGGCGGGTGCGCGATGACCTTCCTGCAGTTGTTCATCGGCGTGCTCACCCTGGTGGTGAACGCCTTCTTCGTCGGCGCCGAGTTCGCGATGATCTCCGTCCGGCGCAGCCAGATCGAACCCCGCGCGGATGCGGGGGAACGCGGCGCGCGGCACGTCCTGTGGGGGCTGCAGCACCTCTCGCCGCTGATGGCCGCCGCCCAGCTGGGCATCACGCTGTGCACCCTCGTGCTGGGCATCGTGGCGGAACCGGCGATCGAGCACCTGCTGGCGCCGCTCTTCCACCTGCTGCACATCCCGCAGGGCGCCATCCACGCCCTGTCGTTCGCGATCGCCCTGACCTTGGCGACGTACGCGCACATGCTCTTCGGCGAGATGGTCCCGAAGAACATCGCGCTCGCCGCCCCCGAGCGGACCGCGCTCGTCCTCGGCCCCCCGCTGGTCGCCCTGGCGCGGGCGCTGCGCCCGGTGATCTTCACGGTGAACGCCTTCGCCAACGCACTCCTGAAGCTGCTGCGGGTCGAGCCGAAGGACGAGGTCGCGGCGGTCTTCTCGGACGACGAGCTGGCCCGGATGGTCACCGACGCCGGCCAGGCCGGGCTGCTGGACGAGCGCGCGGCGATCCGTCTGCAGGACGCCCTGGAGCTGGGTCGCCGCCCGGTCCGCGCGGTCGTCGTCCCCTGGGAGCGCGTGGTGTCGGCCCGTTTCGGCATGACCCCCGCGGGTCTGGAGCGCCTGGCCGCCAGTTCCGGCTTCTCGCGCTTCCCGGTGACCGACGACGCCTCCCGCATCCTCGGCTACCTCCATGTCAAGGACGCCCTGGCGCTCGGTCCCAGCCGCCACGACCAGCCCTTCCCGCGCGGTGCGCTGCGCAGGATCACCCGGGTCGGCGCGGGCACCCCGCTGGACGACGTCCTGGCGGCGATGCGGGCCAGCGGCGCGCACCTGGCGGCGGTCGTCGACGACCAGGGCCGCGGCCTCGGCCTGGTGACCATGGAGGACGTGCTGAAGCAGCTCGTGGGCCACGCTCCGGCCGCCTGAGGCGGCGTCCGGCGGGGCCGGTAGGATCTCGCGCGCCATGCAGATGAACGCCACCCACACCAGTTTCGTCGCGCTCGGCGACTCCTTCACCGAAGGCATGTCCGACGCGCTCCCCGACGGCTCCTACCGGGGCTGGGCCGATCTCCTCGCGGGCCGCCTGGCCGCTCACGCGCCGGGCTTCCGCTACGCCAACCTGGCGGTCCGGGGGAAGCTCATGCGGCAGATCGTGGACGAGCAGGTGGAGACCGCCGCCTCCATGGAGGCCGATCTGGTCACCCTGGTGGGCGGGCTGAACGACGTACTGCGGCCCAAGTGCGACGTGGTGCGGGTGTGCGCGCTGCTGGAGGAGGCCGTGAAGCGGTTGGCGCCGACCTGCCGGCAGCTGGTGCTCATGCGCAGCCCGGCCCGGAGGGGCCCGGTGGCGACGCGGTTCCTGCCCCGCATGGAGGAGCTGTTCGGCTTTGTCGACGACCTGGCCGCCCGGCACGGCGCACTCGTGGTGGACCTCTACGGCGCGCCGGTGCTGGGAGACCCGCGCCTGTGGGCGGAGGACCGGCTGCACCTGGACGGCGAAGGCCACCGCCGGGTCACCGAGGCGGTCTGGCAGGCCCTCGGCCACACGCCGCGGTTCGACTGGGCCGAGGCCCTGCCGGTCTCCGTGCCGCTGTCTTGGCCCGGGCGCCGCGCCGCCGACCTGCGCTTCACCCGCCGGCACCTCGTCCCCTGGATCGGCCGCCGCCTGACCGGCCGCTCCTCAGGCGACGGCCTGCCGCCCAAGCGCGGGGAGCTCATGCCGTACGAGCTCTGAGCGGGGCCCGCGCCGGGGCCGGGCGGGCGCGCCCTACCGTCCTTAGGGACGGCGGGGCGCCTGCCCTGTACGGGTTCTCCACGACGGCACACTCTGTGCGATCGCGTCGGACCGCAGGCGGTGCGACGCCGACACGACCGCCAGGACGGACATGTGCCGCCGGGCAAGGCCGAGTGCCAGCGGTCGCGCGGACCTGGTTCTCCCGCCGGGCGATGCCCGGACCACACCCCGGCTCGGAGCCGGAGCTTCTTCGGCTGCACCGGTTACGCCGAGGCCGGGAACGTCTTCTTGCAGATCAGGCAGATCCTCGTCCTGAGCCACTTCTCGCGGCGCGCCTCGTCGGCCCGGATCGTCCCGTTGACCCGGGACAGCCACACGGCGGCCGCCAGCGCCACCATGATTCCCGGCAGGATCGCGCCCGAGAAGAGCGCCACCACCCCCACCGCCAGGAACAGCAGCGGCCAACCGCGCGACAGCGTCCGCACGCCCGGCTCTGTCCATTCCGGCTGCAACGAGTCCGCGGTCACCTTCGCCACGAACAGCTGCAGGCTCTCCACCCGAGCCGACCCGCAGCCCGGGCACTGCAACTCCGCCATCGCGTCCCCCGATCCGTCGACAGATAGCCGCAGCGTGCCGCCCACACGGCCAAGTCGACAAGATGACAAAACGCCTTCCATCCGGCGAAGGCCCTGGCCGCTCTACCGCACCGGTTCCGTCGAAGGCCGGTACGCAACCATCGCTCACCACACCTGACCTGGACTTTCCCCGCCCTCACGGAGGCGGCGGAGGTGAACGCGCACCGAGGGCGCCAGGTAGACTCTCGCTACGTGACTTCCAAGCCCCGCATCCCCAACGTCCTGGCCGGCCGCTACGCCTCGGCGGAGCTCGCCACCCTGTGGTCCCCCGAGCAGAAGGTGGTGCTGGAGCGCCGGCTGTGGGTGGCCGTGCTGCGGGCCCAGAAGGACCTGGGCATCGAGGTGCCCGAGCAGGCCATCGCGGACTACGAGCGGGTGCTGGAGCAGGTCGACCTGGCGTCGATCGCCGAGCGTGAGAAGGTCACCCGGCACGACGTCAAGGCGCGCATCGAGGAGTTCAACGCCCTCGCCGGGCACGAGCACGTCCACAAGGGCATGACCTCGCGCGACCTCACCGAGAACGTCGAGCAGCTGCAGATCCGGCTCTCCCTGGAGCACGTGCGCGACCGCACGGTCGCCGTCCTGTCGCGGCTCGGCAGGCTCGCCGCCGAGTACGCGGAACTGGTCATGGCCGGCCGTTCGCACAACGTGGCCGCCCAGACCACCACACTCGGCAAGCGCTTCGCGACCACGGCCGACGAGCTGCTGGTCGCCTTCGCCCGGGTCGAGGACCTGCTCGGCCGCTACCCGCTGCGCGGCATCAAGGGCCCGGTCGGCACCGCGCAGGACATGCTCGACCTGCTCGGCGGCGACGCCGGCAGGCTCGCCGAGCTGGAGCGCCGGATCGCGGCGCACCTCGGCTTCTCGGAGGTCTTCACCTCCGTCGGGCAGGTCTACCCGCGCTCGCTGGACTACGACGCCGTCACCGCGCTGGTGCAGCTGGCCGCCGCTCCGTCGTCGCTCGCCAAGACGATCCGCCTGATGGCCGGGCACGAGCTGGTCACGGAGGGCTTCAAGCCCGGCCAGGTCGGCTCCTCGGCCATGCCGCACAAGATGAACACCCGCTCCTGCGAGCGCGTCAACGGCCTGGCGGTCGTCCTGCGCGGCTACGCGTCGATGGTGGGCGAGCTGGCCGGCGACCAGTGGAACGAGGGCGACGTCTCCTGCTCCGTCGTGCGCCGGGTGGCCCTGCCGGACGCGTTCTTCGCCTTCGACGGCCTGCTGGAGACCTTCCTGACGGTCCTCGACGAGTTCGGCGCCTTCCCGGCCGTCATCGCGCGCGAGCTCGACCGCTACCTGCCGTTCCTCGCCACCACGAAGGTGCTGATGGGCGCGGTGCGGGCGGGCGTCGGCCGCGAGCTGGCGCACGAGGTCATCAAGGAGCACGCGGTCGCGTCGGCGCTCGCGATGCGCGAGAAGGGCGCCGAGCGCAACGAACTGCTGGACCGGCTCGCCGAGGACGAGCGCATCCCGCTCGACCGTGCCGGGCTGGACGCGCTCATGGCCGACCGCCTGTCCTTCACCGGCGCGGCCGCGGACCAGGTCGCCGAGGTCGTGCGGCGGGTCGGCGAGGTCGCCGGCCGGTACCCGCGGGCGGCCGCCTACACCCCCGGGGCCATCCTCTGACCACGGTCCGCAGGACCCGCCCGAGCCGGGACGAACTGGAGGCCGCCCGCGGCCGCGTCATCCCCGACGTGATCGCGGACGGCCTGCGGGTGCTCTTCTGCGGCATCAACCCGGGGCTGCTGTCGGCCGCCACCGGCCACCACTTCGCGCGCCCCGGCAACAGGTTCTGGCCGGTGCTGCACGCCTCCGGCTTCACCCCGCGCCGGCTGGACCCCGCGGAGCAGGACGAACTCCTGGCATACGGGCTGGGGATCACCAACGTCGTCGCCCGGGCCACCGCCCGCGCCGACGAACTGACCCGCGACGAACTGGTCGAGGGCGGGGAGCTGCTGACGGAGACCGTGGAGCGGTACGCGCCGCACCGGCTCGCCGTCGTGGGCGTCACGGCGTACCGCGTCGCCTTCGCCGAGCCCCGCGCGAAGATCGGCCCCCAGGACCGCGCGATCGGCGCGACACGCGTCTGGGTGCTGCCCAACCCCAGCGGCCTGAACGCGGGTTGGTCGACACAGGCGATGACCGAGGAGTTCGGGCGGCTTCGCGCCGCGGCGGAGGCCTGAGTCCGCCTTCCACGGCTACGGGCCCCCGCCTACGGCACTTGACGTCAAGTCAGTAACCATGCGCCACCGCCCCTCGCCGCGGGCCGCCGGGGCGGGTACGATCCGGCCCATACGCGTGCGAGCAGGGAGGACACAGGTTGGGGCGGCTCACCGGCGGGGACCCGTCCCTGCTCCGGCGGATCAATTCCGCGGTGGTGCTCCATGCCCTGCGCGGTGCGCCCGCGGTCAGCCTGACCGAACTGGTGCGGACGACGGGGCTGTCACGGCCCACCGTCGAGGGCGTGATCGAGGGCCTGACCCAGTCCGACCTGGTGGTCGAGGCGCCGCAGGAGCCCGCTGACGCCCGCAAACAGGGCCGTCCGGCGCGCAGGTTCCGCTTCCACGCGGAGGCGGGGCACCTGCTGGGCGTGGAGATCGGGGCCCGGCAGGTCCGGGCACTGCTGTCGGACCTGAGCGGCCGGGTCCTCGGGTCGCTGACCCATGACGTCGCCGACACACTGCCGGCGGAGGAGCGCCTGGAGCGGGTCCGCGGCACCGTCGCCGAGTTGCTGCGCAAGGCCGGTGTGGCCCGCAGCACTCTGTGGGCGGTCGGCGTGGGCAGCCCGGGGATCGTGGAGACCGACGGCGCGGTGCGGCTGAGCACGGCGCTGCCGGGCTGGACGGGGCTGCCGCTGGGCGAGCGGCTGCGCCGGTCGTTCCGCTGCCCCGTCCTGGTGGAGAACGACGCGAACGCCGCCGCCGTCGCCGAGCACTGGAAAGGCGCGGCCGTCGGCACCGACGACGTGGTGTTCGTGCTGGCGGGGCTGAGCCCGGGCGCCGGCTCGCTGATCGGGGGCCGGCTGCACCGCGGCTTCGGCGGGGCGGCCGGCGAGATCGGCGCGCTGCACCTGCTGGGCCGGGAGGCGAGGCCGGAGCGCCTGCTGTCCACGACAGGAACACCGCTGCACCCGTTGGACGAGTCCGCGGTCGCCGAGGTGTTCGCGCTAGCGAGATCGGGGGACGTCCAGGCGCGGGAGGCCTTCGACCGCTTCCTGCAGCGCCTGGTGCACGACGTGGCGGCGCTGGTCCTGGCGATCGACCCGGAGCTGGTGGTGATCGGCGGCTGGGCGGCCGGACTGGACGGCGTACTGGAGCCGCTGCGCACCGAGTTGGCGCGCTACTGCCTGCGGCCGCCGCAGGTCGCGCTGTCGGCCCTGGGCCACGAGGCGGTGGCGACGGGCGCGCTGCGGCTCGCGCTCGACCACGTGGAGGAGCGGTTGTTCGCGGTGGCCCGGACCTCGCTGCCCGGCCGCTGAGCCGCAGGCGGCGCGGCGAAGCCGGCCTCCCTGCCCCGTGCCCTTCCGCGCGGGTGCGGCGCGCGCCTCGCACGAGAGCGTGCGGCCGGGCAATGGCGCCCGGCGGCGCTGTGGGCCCCGGCCAGGGCATAAGGGCGAAATTCCGTGGTCCACCGGCCTGCCTGCTTTGCCGGGTTGTCGGACCAGCCGACGATCCGTCGCATCGGCGATGCGTGCCGCGCGGGCGGGCGCGGCCGGCGAAAGGGCGTCCGCGTGCGGCGAGCAGTGGTCCTGGCAGTGTCCGTGGTGCTGACGGCCGGCGCGGCGACCGCTCCGGCCGCCGCGCACTTCCCGGAACCCGTGGTCGCCGAGCAGTTGCGGATGGCCGGGGCCGCGGTGGCGGCCCGGACGGCCGGGGCCACCGGGATCGCCTTCGGGGCGTGCCCGGCCGACAGCGGGCTCAAGGCGCCCGTGCAGTGCGGCACGGTCCGGGTGCCGGTGGACTACGCGGAGCCCGGCGGAGCGACGATCGGCCTGCTGGTCAGCCGTTTGCGGGCGGCGGGCCCCGCCTCCGTCCGGCAGGGCTCCCTGGTGTTCAACCCCGGTGGTCCCGGGGCGTCGGGGCTGTGGTTCCCCGGGGTGGGCCGGCCGGGCGCGGGAACGGTCACCCGCAAGGTGTGGGAGACCGCGGCGAGGACGTACGACCTGGTGGGCTTCGATCCGCGCGGTGTGGGCCACTCCGCGCCGCTGTCCTGCCAGGACCCGGCCCGCCGGCAGCAGGCCCCCAGCCCCGACCCGCGCCTGGTCACCGCCACGGTGAAGGCCGCCAAGCGCGCGGAGGCCCGCCGCGAAGCCGCGGACTGCGGTGCGCGGGGCGGCGCGCTGCTGCGGAACATGCGCACCGCGGACCTGGCGCGGGACCTCGACGTCATCCGCGCCGCCCTGGGCGAGCCGCGCCTGAACTACTACGGCGTCTCCTACGGGACGTATCTGGGCGCGGTGTACGCGACCCTGTTCCCCTCGCACGTGCGCCGCATGGTCGCGGACAGCGTCGTCAACCCCGACCCGCGCGGCGTCTGGTACGGCGCCAACCTCGCCCAGGACGTGGCCTTCGAGCGCCGCTGGGCGGACTGGCGCGCCTGGGCCGCCGGGCACGACGCCGTGTACGGCCTGGGCGGCACCCCCGGCCGCGTGCAGGCGAGCTTCGACCGGGCGATGCGGTCGCTCGGCAAGCGCCCGGCCGGCAGGGTGGGGCCCGGCGAACTGCACGCGGCGGCGGTGCAGGCGGCGTACTACGACCAGCGCTGGGTCTCCTTCGCCCACCTGCTCTCGCGCTACCTGCGCGGGGACGACGACCCGCTGGTCGCCGCCGCCGCGCCCGATCCCGGCCAGGCGAAGGACGAGGAGAACAGCGCGGCGGTCTACCTGGCCGTGGAGTGCTCCGACGCGGCGTGGCCACGCGAGTGGAGCGTGTGGGACCGCGACAACGAACGGGTGGCGCGCCGGCATCCCTTCGAGACCTGGTCGAACGCCTGGCTCAACCTGCCCTGCGCCTCGTGGCCGGTCGGGGGCGGGCGGGCGGTCGACGTCGGGGCGCACCCCGGGGCGGGGCTGCCGCCGGTGCTGATCGTCCAGTCGGAGCGGGACGCGGCCACACCGTACGAGGGCGCGGTCGAACTGCACCGCAGGCTGCCCGGCTCACGGATGATCACCGAGGAGGGGCGGGGCTCGCACGGCCTGATCAGCATCTGGAACGAGTGCGTCACCTCGCGCGTCGACCGCTACCTGGTGTCGGGCGCCACCGGCGACCAGGACGTCCGCTGCTCCGGGCACCCGCTGCCCGTCCCCTCCGGCCGCGGCGGCGCCGCGGACGCCAACACGGGCCGCTTCTACTGACCGCAGGCCGGGACGGGCACCGCCGCCGGGATCACGAGGCGGCCGCGTGCCGCTCCTGGCCGTGGTGGGTGATCTCCACCGCGCCGCTGTCGCCGAAGGTCAGGCGGCAGGTGTCCGCGCGGTAGGTGGCGACGGCCACGGCCGCGACGCGTCCGCCGCTGAAGTAGCGGGTGGTGACGACCAGCACGGGAGCGCCGGGCAGCCGGTCGAGCTGCTTGGCGTCCTCGGCCCGGGCCGAGCCCAGTTCCACCGCCCGGTCCTCACCGTCGAGTGCTAGGGCGCACAACTCCCGCAGTACGGCGGGGGCGTGGCCGGCCGGTGTCAGGTCGCGGGAAAGGCCGGGGACGGAGTCACGGGGCACGTAGAGCAGTTCGGTGGCGACCGACTGGCCGTTCATCGCGCGGACCCGGCGGACGGTGTGCACCGCCTCGTCGGCGGCGGTGCCGAGCGCATCGGCGACGGCGGCGGGGGCGGCGGCCTCGACGCAGCCCACGGTGCGCCAGGCGTCATCCGAGGCACCGGGCCATGCGCCGCTCGACGGGCCGACGCAGACGCCCACGCGCGGCGGGGCGACCGTGGTGCCGACGCCGCGGCGGCGCTGCAGGCGGCCCTCCAGCTCCAACTGCTCCAGCGCCTGGCGCAGGGTGGCGCGGGCGACGCCGAAGCGCGCGGCGAGTTCGCGCTCGTTGGGGAGGATCTCGCCGACCTCGAACTCGGAGTCGAGGGCGTCGACGAGGACGGTCTTGAGGTGCCAGTACTTGGGCTCCGGCACGTTCTCGAGCTGCGTGGTCCCCACCCTGTCCTCCGCGATCGCACTGAGGCCGTCCGGGGATTGTCCAGTGTTGTTTCCGAACGGCTCTTTATTAAAGGTTCTTGCACTACCACGCGACCATAGAGCCGGCCTCCGACTTGGTCAAGACCAATGCCCGAGGAGCGGGACGTGGCCGACGGGGCACACGCCCCGTTCACGAGGTGTTCGCCCCCCGTGCCCTGTCAACGCGCTGGTAGCGTTCGTGATCACGTCGAACGAGGGAGCTGGCATGGTTCCGGTCACGGTGGTAACCGGAGGGGGCCGCGGCATCGGAGCGGCGGTCGCCCTGCGGCTGGCCCACGAGGGGCACGCCGTCGGCATCGGGTACGAGAAGGACGGCGACGCCGCGGAGGACACCGCGCGCAAGGTGCGGGACACCGGCGCCGACTGCGTCGTGGTGCGCGTCGACACCAGCGACGCCGACCAGGTGGACGCGCTGTTCGACACCGTGGGCGAGCGGCTCGGCGCGGTGACCGGGCTGGTCAACAACGCCGGCGTCACCGGTCCGCTGGGCCGGTTCACCGACACCCCGGTCGAGGTCATGCGCCGGGTGGTCGACGTCAACGTGATGGGCGCCATCATGTGCGCCCGGCGCGCGGCACTGGCGATGTCCACCCGGCACGGCGGCCGGGGCGGCGCGATCGTCAACATCTCCTCCGGCGCCGCGACGCTGGGCGCACCCGGGGAGTACGTGCACTACGCCGCGAGCAAGGCGGCGGTCGACGCGCTGACCGTGGGCCTCGCCAAGGAACTGGCAGCGGAGGGCGTGCGCGTCAACTCCGTGCAGCCCGGCATGATCGTGACCGACATCCACGCCACCATGGGCGACCCCGAGCGGCCCTGGCGCAACAAGGACCGCGTGCCCATGCGGCGGCCCGGTGAGCCGGACGAGGTCGCCGGCGCGGTGGCGTGGCTGATGTCGCCGGACGCGTCGTACACCACGGGTACGGTGCTGCGCGTCGCCGGCGGTCTGTGACGCCGCCACGCCCCCCGGCGTCCGTCCTCCGGCGGGCTGCGGCGGGCCGGCCCGGCGCGCAGTGCCGCCGTGCCGGCCCTCGGGTGGTTCAGATGGACTCGCGTGCGTCACGGATGTCCGAGGAGGGGAAGGCATGGCCCTTCGCCCGGACGACCACGACGGCGGACGGGACCAGGAGGGCGAGCACCGCCCAGGTCAGTGACCGTGCGCCGAGCCCAGCGAGAAGAGCGCCTCCGATGACGCCGCCGCCCGCGATGCCGATGTTCCACATGGTCACGAGCATGGACTGGGCCACGTCCGCCGCCTTGCCCGCCGCGCTCATGGTCGCGGACTGGAAGAGCGTGGCCGCGCCTCCGAAGGCGAGTCCCCAGGTCGCGGCCGCCAGGTACACCGTCGGTGTGCTGCCGGACAGGACGCCGAGCACCAGGGCCGCGAGGGCGAAGAACGCGGTGCTGCAGATGACGAGCCCGCGGTGGTGCCGGTCGATGAGGACTCCGGTGAGCCAGATGCCGACCAGGGACAGGACTCCGAAGTCGAGCAGCACGTACTGGACCTGGCCGCCCATGCCGACATCGCTGAGGAAGGACGCCGCATAGGTGTAGAGGATGCTGTGTGCCACGACGTAGGCGCCGGTGACGACCAGAACGACGCGCAGTCCCCGGAAGCGCAGCACGTGGCGCATCCTCAGCCGCGCGGCGGCACTCCGGCCCGGAAGGTCGGGCAGCCTCCAGCGGGTCCACGCCATCAGCAGGAGCGACAGGACCGTCACGATGCCGAAGGTCAGGCGCCAGCCGACGGCGTTGCCGAGGTAGCTGCCGACCGGGATGCCGAAGGAGAGGGCGACGGGCGTACCCGCCATCGCGATCGCCATGGCCCGGCCCTTCAAGGCGTCCGGGACGAGTCGCTGTGAGTAGCCCCCGATAAGGCCCCAGGTGACGCCGGACGACACGCCGGCGACGAACCGGGCGGCCATCGTCAGGGTGAACTCGCTCGAGACGGCGGTGACCAGGTTGGCGAGCAGGAACCCCGCGAGCGCGGCGAGCAGGAGCCGACGGCGCGGCCAGGAGGACGTGGCGAGAGCGACGGGGATCGCCGTCGCGAGAGTGCCGATCGCGTAGATCGAGACTGTTTGTCCCGCCACCGGCTCCGAGACACCGATGTCGGCGCTCATCTGTGGCAGAACGCCTGCGGGGAGGGCTTCGGTGAGCGTGGTGACGAGGCCTGCCGCGAAGAGAGCCAGCAGGCTCGCCATCGGCAGGCGTTGCACCGTCCGCTCCTCGGTCAACGTCATGGGTGTCAATGCCTCTCTGGCCGTCGGATCGGGAATCGACGACCAGGCTGGAACATTGACACCAGTGAGAAGGAAAGCGGGTGTGAGGAGCGTCATGCGGATCAAGGAGCTGTCCGAGCGGACGGGGGTGCCGTCGCGTCTGCTGCGCTACTACGAGGCTCAGGGTCTGATCCGCCCGTGTCGCGAGGACAACGGCTACCGCGACTACGACGAGGAGCTTGTCGGGCGGGTCCGCCAGATCCGTGAGCTGCTGGACTCCGGCCTCGGAACCAGGATGATCAAGGACGTGCTGCCGTGTCTCGCGGAGCCCCAGGGCGACATCACCTTCGACAACCCCGAGCCGGACTTCATCGCCGCACTCGCCCGGGAACGCGACCGCATGAGCGAGCGCGTCGAGGTACTGACGAAGAACCGTGACGCCCTGACCGCCTACCTGGAGGCACTCGAGCGCCGGTAGCGCCGTCCCGCGCCTGCCCGCCGCCGCAACCTCGTTGGGGGCGACCGGCGTTGGATCGTCCCCGAACGGTTCCTCGGCGGCCGGACGAGCGCGCGTCCCCCTGGGGCGACCGGGCTCCGCGAGGCGGTGACGCACGCGACACCCCGGCCGCCGATACAGGCGATCGGCGTCCGCATCGGGCCGTTCATCGCCTTCTGGCTTCCTGGCCGACCTGGTCAGGCGCATCCCGGACGCCGTCGGGCCGGCCGGTGCCGGCATTCCGCGTGGGCGTCGGTCGGGTCGAGCGGGTGCCGGGGGTGCGGCCCCCGGCGGGCCGCGGTGGCCGGCGCGGCCTCCGGCGGCCTCACGATGAAGGCCCCGACCGGGACGGGGGCCCCCGGTCGGGGCCGCTGGCCGGGCCGGCGCTCCGCGCACGGCCCGTGTCTGTCGAACTACCGGCGTACGGCCGGAGTTCCCGCCCGATCCGGATACCCCGGTGTGATGTGGCGCACGCCGTGCCGAGCGCCCTCCCTCGACCATCGCCTGCCTGCTGTCCGGGGGCGTACCGGGTGGCCCGCCGCAGAGCAGGACGTGGACGGCCTTGAGGGGCGGCCGCGAGCCGGTGTCGTCGAGGCGGCTGCGCGCACCGGGTGACACCGCGGCCGGTGGGGCACAGGCCCGAGGGGACAGCGGGGTGCGGCCGGAGTTCGGCTGGGCGCTCCTTCCGGCGGGCGGCATCGAGAGCCGTGGGCGTGTGCTGCCGACAGGCGCCTGACGCTCGGGCGGCCCTGCGGGCCCGCGGGCCGCCGCCCGGCGCCCTGACTGGGCTTCCCGCTGCTGCGCGGCGTCCTGCCCTGCCTGCTGCCGTTCGCCGCCGTTCCGCTCGGGGCCGAGGGAAAAAGGATGCCGTGGCGGGGGCCCGTCTGGCAGGGTGCCGCCTTGTGAACGACAACGGGACCGTCCGCATCACGCCTCTCGCCGAGCGCCCCGAACTGATCCCCCGCCTCTGGGAGATGGCCGAGGACTGGCCTGCCTTCGTCCCCCACGACCCGGTCGCCGGGGCCCTCTTGCATCGGGTGGCCGAGGACTTCCCGGGCTACTGCGTCGTCGCGACCGACGGCGACCGGGTCGTGGCGCGCGGCTTCGCCGTCCCTTTCGACGCCACCCGTGAGGGCCGCGAGGAGATGCCCGACCAGGGGTGGGACCGCGTCCTGGTGTGGGCGTACACCGACCTGCGTGACGGGCGGCCCGCGACGGCCGCCAGCGCGCTGGAGATCACCATCGACACCGGGTACCTGGGGCGGGGCCTGTCGCACCGCATGGTGGCCGCGCTGCGCGACCGCGCACGGGAGCAGGGCCACGACGCGCTGCTCGCCCCGGTCCGTCCCACGGCCAAGCACCTGCGGCCGAGCCTGCCGATGAGCGACTACCTCGGCCTGCTGCGCGAGGACGGGTTGCCCGAGGACCCGTGGCTGCGGGTGCACGTCCGGGCGGGCGGCGTCGTCGTGAAGGTCGCGCCGGCCTCGATGACGGTCAGTGGGACGCTGGCGCAGTGGCGGCGCTGGACGGGGCTCCCCTTCGACCGCGACGGCGCCGTGGAGGTGCCCGGCGCGCTGGTGCCGGTGCACTGCGACACCACGCACGACCACGCCGTGTACGTCGAGCCCAATGTGTGGGTCCGCCACGCCACGGGCGACCGTTAGCCCAGCGCCCGGTCCAGGTTGAAGGCGGCGCTGATCAGGGCCAGGTGCGTGAAGGCCTGCGGGAAGTTGCCGCGCTGCTCCCCGGCGCGGTCGATCTCCTCGGCGTACAGGCCGAGGTGGTTGCCGTAGGTGAGCATCTTCTCGAAGGCCAGGCGTGCCTCGTCCTCGCGCCCGGCGCGGGTGAGCGCCTCGACGTACCAGAAGGAGCAGATGGAGAAGGTGCCCTCGTCGCCGGGGACGCCGTCGGGGCTCGCCGCGGGGTCGTAGCGGTAGACCAGGGAGTCGGAGACCAGGTCCTTGCCGAGGGCGTCGAGTGTCGACAGCCACCGGGGGTCGGTCGGCGAGATGAACTTGGACAGCGGCATCATCAGCACCGACGCGTCCAGCACGTCCTCCCCCTCGCACTGGGTGAACGCGTGGCGCTTCTGCGACCAGCCGCTCGTCATGATCTGCCGGTAGATGGCGTCGCGGGCCCCGTACCAGCGCTCGCGGTGGGCGGGCAGGCCGCGGTGGTTCGCCATACGGATGCCGCGCTCGATCGCCACCCAGCACATCACGCGGGAGTACAGGAAGTTCTTGCGGCCGCCGCGGGTCTCCCAGATGCCCTCGTCGGGCTGGTCCCAGTTGTCGCAGACCCAGTCCACGAGTTCGCAGACGGTGTCCCAGTGCGCGCTGGAGACCGGTTTGCCCCACTTGTCGTACAGGTAGAGCGAGTCGATGAGCTCCCCGTAGATGTCCAGCTGGAGCTGGTGCACGGCGTTGTTGCCCACCCGTACCGGCGCGGAGCCCGCGTAGCCCTCCAGGTGGGCCAGCTCCCGTTCCGGCAGTTCGGAGCGGCCGTCGATGCCGTACATGATTTGCAGGGGGCCGGTGGTGCAGCTGGCCCCGCCCGTGCAGACGCGGTCCGACAGGAAGTTCATGAAGGCCTCGGCCTCGTCGGTGAAGCCCAGCCGGAGCAGCGCGTAGACGCAGAAGGCGGCGTCGCGGATCCAGACGTAGCGGTAGTCCCAGTTGCGTTCGCCGCCGATGCTCTCGGGGAGGCTGGTGGTGGGGGCCGCGATGATGGCGCCGGTGGGCGCGTAGGTGAGCAGTTTCAGGGTCAGCGCGGACCGGTGGACCATCTCGCGCCAGCGTCCCCGGTACCTGGAATGGGACAACCAGCGCCGCCAGTAGCGGACGGTCTTCTCGAACTGGTCCTCCGCCTCGGTCAGCGGGCAGCCGCGGGGGCCGACACCGTCACCGACGTTGTCCAGGGCGAACACGGCGGTCTCGCCCTCGGAGAGCTTGAACTCGGCCCACACGTCCCGGCCGTCGTTCTCCAGCGGCACCGAGCAGGTCAGGGCGAGGGTCTGGGCGGGGGTGGCGAACAGCGCCTGCATGCCGTTCATGTGCACGGTGTGCGGCACGGTGCCGTAGTCGAAGCGCGGTGCCACCCGCACCCGGAACGGCAGCACGCCGCGCACGCAGATCACGCGGCGGATCAGCCGGTGCCGGTCGGCCTCGTGGCCGTCGTCGACGACCGGCATGAAGTCCTGCACCTCGCCCATGCCGTCCTCGGCGAAGAACCGGGTGATCAGCACGTTGGTGTCGGGGAAGTAGAACTGCTTGGTGCGCGCGGGCACGTTCGCGGCCAGCTGGAAGCTGCCTCCCCGGTCGGCGTCGAGGATGGAGGCGAAGACGCTGGGCGCGTCGAAACGCCCGGAGCAGTACCAGTCGATAGTGCCGTCCACGCCGACGAGCGCGGCGCTGCGCAGGTCGCCGATGAGCCCGTGGGCGGCGATCGGCAGGTACCGGCCGTCGCTCGGCGGGAAGTCGGACCGGGGGGCCTGTGCTGTCACGGTGGCCTCCTCACGCGCCGGAAACCGGAAAAAGCCACCATTCAGACTAACCCGAGCGGCCCCCCGCCTTCTCGCCCGAGCGCGCGCCGCCGACCCGGCCGCTACCTCCCCGCCGGCGCCTGCCCCGGTCCGGCGGGCCGCCGGCCGACGTATTCGAGGACGGAGCGGGCCTCGGCCAGCCGCCGCGTGGCGACCTCGTCGTCCCCGCCCTCCCCCGGCTCCGCGTAGAGGGCGACCACCGCCCGGGCCCGCTCCGCCGCCGCGGCCCGCCGTCCCAGATCGGCCTCGAGCCAGGCGGCCATGAGCTGGGCCGCGCTGCGCTCCGGACCCGGGCCGAGGGCCGTGATCGCGCGCTCCGCCCAGGTCAGGCCCTCCTCGTACGCGGCGCGCGCCGAGCCGTCCGGGTCGTCCTCGCCGGGCTCGCCGGGGCAGGCGCGGACGATCAGTTCCCCGGTCTGGCGGTAGGTCCCCGCCAGCTCGGCGCGCAGCTGCGCCGCGGCCGCCTCGTCGCCGGCCGCACGCGCCGCGGCCAGTGCCTCCTCGGCGACCGCCGCCGCCTCGGCCATCGCGCAGCGGCCCGCGGCGAGGCCGGCCCCGTCGTCGTGGAGGCTCAGCCAGGCCTGGGCCCGCAGGGCACGCAGCAGCGGCACGGGCCGCTCCAGGGCGCGCCAGAGCTCACCGGCGCGGTGGTACGCCCGCGCGGCCTCGCCGGCCAGGCCCGCCCGTTCCAGGCAGTCGGCGGCGAGGTTCGCCAGGACGGCGTGGTCCTGCTGCTCCTCCCAGCCCTGCGCGATCTCCGCGGCGCGCAGGAACTGCTCGGCGGCGGCACGCGGGTCGTCGACGTCGCGCAGCGCCTCGCCCAGCCACCAGCGCGCCTGGACGACCCTCCCGTCGTGGTGGGCGCGCTCCAGATCGGGCAGGGCGGTCTCCAGGACGGTCGCGGACTCCGCGGACCTGCCCTGGCGCAGCAGCGCTCCGCCGAGCACCAGCCGCGACCAGGCGCCGAGCTGCTCGGAGGCGTCACCCTCGTCGGCCCAGTGGGCGCCCTCCAGGGCGTGGTCGGCGGCCTCGCCGTCGGCGCCTCGGGCGGCGAGCGCGGCGGCGAGCACGGTGTGCAGGTGGCCGCGCTGCACGGGGCCCAGGGTGGCGGCGCCGTGCTCCAGCGCGGCACGGGCGGACTCCTCCGCGGTGGCGTGATCGTCGCGCTGGAGGGAGAGGTCGGCGAGCAGCGCCTCCGGCTCGGCGGCGTACCAGGGGGTCCCGGCCTCGTGGTGGAGGCGGGCGGCCCGCGCGAGGAGAGCGGCGGCGGACTCGGCGTCGCCGTGCGAGGCGGTGTGGCGGGCGTGCAAGGTGATCGCGTCGGCGAGCCGTGCCGTCATCCGCTCCTCGTCGCGGTGTTCCTCGGCGAAGGCGATGATCCGCCGCAGTTCCCCCTCGGTCCGGGCGTCCGGCGGCCGGACGTGGAGCAGCGCCAGCCGGCCGCCGGTGAGCTGGCGGGCGGAGGCCCGGCCGGTGTCGTGCAGCTCGCGCAGCGTGTCGACCGCGGTCTCGAGTGCGGCGACCGCCTGGCCGGTCCCTTCGGCGACGGCCACCGCGTAGGCGGCGCGGGCGCGGCAGGCGGCGGCTTCGCCCGGTTCCCCGGCCGCCTCGAACAGCTCCGCGGCGGTGTCGAAGAGCGGTACGGCCGTGCCGGGGTCGGCGAAGGCCGCGATACCGGCGTGGTCGGCGATCTCCGCGCGGTCCAGATCGCCCAGGGCGGTGCCGGCGCGTTCCGCGGCGCGACCCGCGGCGGCCCAGGCGGCGCCCGCGTCGGGATGCTGGGCCCGGGTCAGTCCGCGCGCCTGGGTCAGGAGTGCGGGCGCGTCGGCGGCGTGTGCCGGCCCGGCGGCCGCTTCGGGGGCCGGCGCGGGCCGCGGACCGGCGACGGGCGGGATCAGGCGCTGCCGGGCCCGGACGCCCAGCGGGAGCCGCTCCACCAGGGGCTCGGCGGCGAGGCGCTCGCGCAAGCGGCGGCTGACGGCCTCGTTGCCGTTGCGGGCGTCGAAGCGCGCCGCGACGGCGGCGGCCTCGCGTTCGGCGTGGGCGAGCAGTGCGCCGGCGGTCCACGCCGTGCCGGCGGGACCGGGGACGTCCCGGTCGGCGTGGCCGAGGGCGACGAGGCGCCGCATGAGCACGGCGGTGACGGCCAGATGGTCCATCAGCGTGTCGGGGTCGCCGGTGTCGGTGAAGTACGCGGGGTGCTCGGCGAGGATCTCCAGGGCCCGGGCCTCGTTGCCGGTCAGGGCGCAGAACTCGACGTGGCAGGAGACCGCGCCGCGCATGCTCTCCATGCTGCGCACCAGGCGGTGGCCGCGCAGGTGGTGGGCGCGGGCCTCGTCGAGCCGGCCGAGCCGGACCAGCGGCAGCAGCGAGGAGGCCAGTACGTTGTGGGGTTCGTGGGCGCAGGTGTACTGCCCCGCGAGGACGGGCTCCCAGGTGCGCAGCGCCTCCTCGTCACGCCCGCGGTCGACCTGCCAGCTGCCCTGGCCGTGCAGTTCGCAGGCGTGGCAGTCGGCCATGCCGTCGCGGTCGGCGGCCAGCCACGCCGCGTGGGCGGCCTCGGCGCGGGCGATGTCGCCCAGGTGCCGGGCGATGCGGAACTCGCTCTGCCGCACCGCGCGTTCGGAGTGCCCGGCGAGGCGGTAGCGGTGCTCCATCTCGCCGTGCCACTTCTCGATGGCGGCGAGCGGGACGTCGGGCTGGTCGAGCATGCCGTTGGCCACCCACTTGAAGATCCAGTGCAGGTGGTGGGCGTTCGCGCCGTCGAAGTCACCGGGCCGTTCGTCCCACATGCGCAGCAGGCGGGCGAAGGGTACGAAGAACTTGTCCTTCTCGCTGCTGTAGGCGTAGGCGCCGGCGAGGTTGAACAGGGCGTCGAGGAGCAGCGACGTGTCCCCGGTGGCCTCGGCCTCGGCGACGAGGCGCTCGGCGCCGGCGTTGCGGGCGCGGCCCTCGGGCTCCTCCCGGTTGCGCTGGAGGGCGCGTCGTACGGTCTCGGGCGCGGGGCTGTGCGTGCTCATCGGCCGTCCTTCTGTCCGGCGTCGGCGGGCCCGCCCCCGGGACCGTCCGCGGTCTGCGCCGCCCACTGCAGCAGACCGAGGAAGGCGCGGTTGAGGAGCGCGGCGTCGGCGGGGCGCAGCGGGCGCTGGGCCATCAGCAGGGCCTGCCCGTACAGCGCCTCGGCGGCGGTGCCGACGAGTTCGGGGTCGGTGAAGCCGCTGATCCGCCGCACCAGCGGGTTGAGGTGGTTCAGGACGAGCCGGGCGCGTGGGGCGCCGCCGCGCAACGAGCCGAGGATGCCCGCCCACAGTTCGTCGGCCTGCTCCTCCTCCTCGGCGCGGGCGCGTTCGTGGCGGGCGGCCCGGTCGTCCAGGTGGAGCGCGGGGACGGTGACGGGGTGGAAGGTGCGCAGCGACACGTCGCAGCCGAGCGGGTCGAGGCGGGCGCGGGCCGCGGCGAGGAAGCCGGACAGGGCGAGTTCCTCGGCCGGGTCGACGGCGTCGAGGTGCGCGGTCACGGTGTCCGCGTCGAGTTCGGCGACCGCCGTGCCGGGACGCACGGTGGGCAGCAGCCCGACCAGGTCGGCGTCGTAGGTGTAGCCGCCGTTGACGACCCCGATGCCCTGCGCGGAGGCGATGGCGGCGACCTGCCGGTACTCCTCGACGCTGCGGGTGAAGTGGACGACGGGGTGGCGGCGGGCGAACTCCTCGAGCGACAACTGCCCGTCGGTGGTCTCGAAGGGCAGCCACGGCAGCATCGTGCGCAGCATCTGCGCGTCGTGCCGGGCGAGCGACTTGACGCCGAGGTGGTGGACGGCGAGGAACTGGCCGAGCCGCTCCTGGTCGCCGGCGGCGAGTTCGGTCAGCCAGCCGCGGATGCGTTCGCCGAGCGCCTCGCGGACGGCGGCGAGCGTCTCGTCGGCGTACAGGCTCTCCCGGGAGGCGGTGGGGCGCAGGCTGTCGGTGTCGATCACGCAGCGGACGAAGAAGGCCCACTCCGGCAGGAGTTCGTCGGCGCGGTCGGTGAGCAGCATGCCCTTGAGGTGGACGCGGTGCCCGGCGCGCTGGGCGGGGCTGACGGCGGCGGGCAGGACGTAACCGACGCCGCGCACGCCCGCGAGGGGGACGTCGAGGTCGATGACGTCGAGCGGGGTGAAGCCGAACTGCTCGTGGCAGTGCCGGGCGAGCGCGACCCGGCGGGCCGCCTGCCCCGGGTACGGGCGCTCCCAGACCGGCGGGCGCTCGGTGACGGGCGTGTCGCCGACCCGCACGTCGTAAGGCAGCAGGGAGCCGAAGTGTCCGGCGAGGGCGAGCACGCGCTCCTCGGTGAGCCATTCCGCGGCGCCCGGCCGGGCGGTCAGGTGCACGGTGGTGCCGGGCTCGGGGTGGTCCTGCGGGGGCAGCGTGCGGACGGTGTACGAGCCGTCGTCACGGGCGGTCCACTCCACGGGCGGGGCGTCCGCGGCGCGGGCGGACCGGCTGACGACGCGGATCTCCGCCGCGACGACGAAGCAGGCGAGCAGGCCGATTCCGAACTGGCCGAGAAAGTCGGAGCGGGCGCTCTCCAGCCCGTCGCGCTTGGAGCTGCGGCCGATGGTGGCCAGCAGGTCGTGCACGTCGGACTCGGTGAGGCCGACGCCGGTGTCCGTCACCCGCAGCCGGCCGCCCTCGGCGTGCAGGCTGACCCGGGCGGGGGCGTCGGGCTGTTCGGCCCGGCGGGCGGTGATCGCGTCGACGCCGTTCTGCAGCAGCTCGCGCAGGTAGACCCTGGGGCTGGAGTAGAGGTGGTGGGAGAGGAGGTCCACCAGGCCGCGCAGGTCGACCTGGAAGGCGTGCGGTGTCTGATCTGCAGTCATCATGGGGGCGCCGGTGCGTCCACGGCAGCGGGGACGGGGCGCGGGTAGGGCGATCGGGTGATCGCGGCCGCCGGATTCGGAACATCGTATGGCGGTGGAGCCCGGGTGACCAGGGGGTTTCGTGATGCCGGAGGTTTCGTGACGCGGGGATGCACGTCACGCGCGGTTTCGCGACGCGGGGGCGGTGCCAGGGTCAGGCCGCCGGGAACGGGCGTCCGTTGCGGTGACCGCCATCTGCCGTTCATACCTGTCTCACCCCTCCGGTCGACCGTGCTTCCTAGCGTCCGTGAGTGCGCGCACCGCCGACCTGCCGCAGCCCGCTGTCAGGTCCGGAGCGCGGCTGTCCGGTCGGTGTGCGACTGCACCCGACGACGCGAAAGGCCCCTGAATGTCGGAAGAACCCAAGCAGACCAGGATCTCTCGTCGCAACGCGCTCGGCCTGTTCGGCGCGACAGTGTCCGGCGCCGCCGCCGGGCCGCTGGTCCTCGGCGCCGGAACCGCCGAGGCGGTCCCGGCGAAGTCGGAGGTCACCGGTCTCACCACCGGCTCGGCCACCACCCCCGTCCAGGGCCTGCACCTGACCTTCGGCGCCGACCCACGCAGCCAGATGGTCGTCTCGTGGGTCACCGACGCGGCCGTCAAGAACCCCCGGGTCGTCTATGGCACGCTGAGTGGCGGCTTCGGTTCCACCGTGCACGCGACGACGAAGACCTACGTGGACGGCGCCTCCGGGCGGACCGTCTGGGTCCATCACGCGCTGATCAGCAAGCTCAAGGCCGACACCGACTACCTGTACGCGGCCCAGCACGACGGCGCCACCCCCGACGCAGGCACCTTCCACACGGCGCCGTCCGGCCGGGCTCCGTTCACCTTCACCAGCTTCGGCGACCAGGGTGCGCCCAGTGTGACGTGGAAGACCGGAGCGAATCCGGCCGACGCCTCGGGCCGGGACTTCGAGCCCAACGCCACGCCCGCCGCCGCCGACATCGTCACCGGCGTCGAGAAGGTCGGCCCGCTGTTCCACCTCCTCAACGGTGACCTCTGCTACGCCAACACCGGGCCCGACCGCGTTCGCGTCTGGCGCGACTTCCTGACCAACAACAGCCGCTCGGCGCGATTCCGTCCGTGGATGCCGTGCGCGGGCAACCATGAGATCGAGCTGGCCAACGGCGAGCTCGGCCTCGACGCGTACCAGACCTACTTCGAGCTGCCCTCGACCGAGACCCAGCCCGAGCTCGACAACCTCTGGTACTCCTTCACGGTCGGCGGGGTGAAGGTGATCGCCCTGCAGAACGACGACATCGCCCTGCAGGAGGGCGGCGACATCTACATCAGGGGCTACTCCGGCGGTCGGCAGCTCGCCTGGCTGGAGAAGGAGCTCAAGTCGGCACGGGCTTCGAAGGACATCGACTGGATCGTCGTCTGCATGCACCAGGTGATGATCAGCTCGGCGACCGCCGCGAACGGCCCTGATGTCGCGCTGCGCGCGGCGTACGGCCCGCTGTTCGACAAGTACGGCGTCGACCTGGTGGTCTGTGGCCACGAGCACGACTACGAGCGCTCGTTGGCGGTGCGTGGCGTCGTCCCCGGCAGCGTCACCCTCACGCCGAACCCGAGCCAGACCGCACTCGATGTGATCGACAGTGCGCACGGCACGACGCACATGGTCCTCGGCGGTGGCGGCGTGTCCGGCATCACCAACAACAGCTTCACCACCGACGACGCCGACGGTCACGGGCATCACTCGGCGTACGTCCAGATGGAGCGCGTCGGCAAGTACAACTCCGTCAAGGAGAAGGAGACGGCGGTCTGGATCGGCGTCCGTGACGCGGAGCATCCCTACGGGTTCGCCGAGTTCTCCGTCGATCCGGGCCGTCACCCCGGTGACATGACGCGCATCCACGTCACCTACTACAACATCATCACGCCCACGGGTGAGCTGTCGGTCTTCGAGAAGTTCACGCTCCAACGCCCTCGTAGCGACGGCGGCCACGGCCGGCACTGACCCACCACGACCAGCGGCAGTAGTCGGCAACGCCTTGGGCCGGGACGTCGTCCCCTGCTCCGGGCGTTGCCGGCCAGGAGCCCTTGGCGTGTGCGTCTCGCACACCGGGGCGCGCAGGCGCCGCCAGACGTTCGGTCAGCCGTGACGCTTTCCGGGCATGGGGACACCGCTCGAGGCCCGGCGGGTCGGCGCGCGCACCAGGACGGCCTGGGACGCACGCCGCGGCCAGACCCCTCATGCGGGCCGCGCCCACTCCTCGCGAAGCATCCCGAAGAGCACACGGTCGTACCGCCGGCCCTCCACCAGCACGGCCGACCGGCGGCGGCCCTCCTCATGGAAGCCCAGCTGGGTGAAGGCGCGCACGGCGCGCTCGTTGCCGCTCCAGGTGTCCAGTTCCAGACGGCTGAGTCCGTACGCGCCGAAGAGATGTCCGACGAGCAGCCGCAGCGCGTCACTGCCGTGTCCGCGCCCCCAGAACTCCCGTTCGCCGATGGTGACTCCGAGGGTGGCCACTTGGGCGTACGGGTCCAGGTCCCGGTAGTCGGCCATGCCTATCACCCGTCCGTCCGCCAGGTCCTCGACCGTGAACACGGCTGACTCCCTCGAGCTCAGGCGCAGCATGGTGTCGAACCCCAGCTGGACCGCCTCCGCCGTGACGGGGCCGAAACACGGATCGCCGGCCGCGGCCCAGTGGACCACCTCGGGGTCGTTGCGCCACCGAAGGTGATGTTCCGCGTCGCAGGGGCGCAGCGCGCGCAGCCTTACCGATGTCCCTTCGATCATCGCGCGACTCCAGCCGACCACCGAACCGCCCGGGCCGGCGATCCATGCGCGGACGTCCTCGGCGGCACGTCCGCCCGGGGCGCGCCGGTTGTCCGGATTCGGGTGACTCATGGCCGGACGGAGGCGGCGCCGGGCCCGGGCCGGTTGGCAGTGTGGAAGGCGGACGCACCGTCCATTCGGAGCACGCGCACATCGGAAGGCAAGAGGTCTTGAGCGAGAACATCGCGGGGGTAGAGATACCGGAGACGGCGGCGGTTGCGGAAGCCACCCGCCTCATGCAGGAGATGACCAGCCCGCTCATCTACCACCACTCCCGGCGCGTCTTCGCCTTCGGTGTCCTTCACGCGCGCAGACTCGGCTTGAAGCCCGACCCGGAGCTTCTCTACCTGTCCGCCATGTTCCACGACACCGGCCTTTCGACGCCGTTCTCCGACGCGGAACAGCGCTTCGAGGTCGACGGGGCCGACCACGCACGCACGTTCATGCTCGACCACGGTTTCCCGGCCGCGGCCACCGACGTGGTGTGGACGGCGATCGCACTGCACACCACCCCGGGAATCCCCGGGCGGATGGGCCCGGAGATCGCCGTCACGAGTCTCGGCGTCCTGACGGACGTGCTCGGCCTGGGCCTGGACGAGCTCGACCGCGACCAGGTGGACGAGATCACCGCCGTGCATCCGCGGGACGACTTCAAGAACGAATTCCTGCGCGCGTATGTCGAAGGACTCAAACGGCGCCCGGAGACGACGAACGGAACCGTGAACGCGGATGTGCTGGAGCGCTTCGTGCCCGGCTTCCGTCGCACGACCACGGTCGAGCTCATGCTCGGCGCTCCTTGGCCCAGCTGAACCGGACCGTCGTGATGACACGTTCGAGCCGGCCCGCGCCAAGGGGGTCGTCTCGGGGGCGCGACTCCTTCCGCAGCTGCTCGGGCGGGCCGTGCGCACTCCTCGGCCACAGCCGGTGCGCGGCCCGTCATCGCGCGATACCGTCACGCCGGTCCGGCCCGGGCCGTTCCGGGGCGGGCGGTCCTCTTCGTCGTCGCGCCCGACCGCACGGCCCGGCCGGCCGATCCGGCCGGCACCGCTGAAGGACGGCCTGTCCCCGTCGGTCGTCGGCACTGTGCGGCCGGTCGAGGAGGCATCGCCGCCTCCACCCCGACAAGCGCACCACCAGCGAGGCGACCATCCGCCTCGCGGAAAACTGCATCAGGAGACCCATCGTGATTGGATTCCGCTTCGCCGCCGGCGCCCTGGCGATCGCCGCGGTGACCGCGGCCACGGCCTGCTCGACCGCCAACGAGCCCACCCATGCCCAGGCGGCGGCGACGGTCACAGCCTCGACACGGCCCTCCGAAAGCCTCAAACCCCTGTTCCAGCAGGCCCTTCCGCAGGTGAAGGACGAGACGTTCACCTCGGCGATCGTCGAGCTGCCCCCCAACGCGAGCGCGCAGCCGCACCGGCACGGCCAGGCGTTCGTCTTCGCCTACGTCCTCGAAGGCACCGTGCGCAGCAAGCTCGACGACAAGCCCGTGACCACCTACCACCAGGGCGAGAACTGGGTCGAGCAGCCCGGTGCCCACCACGTCCTCACGGAGAACAGCAGCCGGACCGAGCCGGCCAAGCTCCTGGTCGTCTTCGTATCCAAGACCGGCGACCAGCTCAAGGTCGACGACCCGACGTCATAGCTTCGGGCCCGCGGCGGGCGGCGGGCGGCGGGCGGCGGGCGGCGGGCGGCGGGCGGCGGGCGGCGGGCGGCGGGCGGCGGGCGGCGGGCGGCGGGCGGCGGGCGGCGGGCGGTGTCACCCTACGGGGTCACTCGGGCACCGCCCCCGCCCGGCGGCCCTGCCCGCGCCGCAGGGCGCAGGCGGGTTCTGGCAGGCTTGGCATGGGCGGATCGACCGGGCGACCGGCTTTTTCGAGACCTCGTGGAGCGGCCGCGGAGAGCGCGTGTTCCGCGCGCTCCTGACCGACGGGAGGACCGCGCCGTGACGAGTGATTTCACGTATGAGCAGGTCGGGGTGACGCGGACCGGCGGACCGACCCCGCCGGGGTTCCACCGCCTGCACGAGCGGATCCGGCTCGGTGAGGGCCCCGGAGTGCTCACCGCGGCCGGGCGGGCACTGATGGGGTGGCGGATGCACCGGGCGGCGGGACTGCGGGTACCCGCAGGAACGCCCGACGCGGCGCCGGGGGTGCGCGTGCCCCTGCGGATCGGCCCGCTGCGCGCGCCCTGCGAGGTGGTGTGGGCGGAACGCGCCCCGGAGCGGGTGGGCTTCGCCTACGGGACGCTCCCCGGCCACCCGGAGCGCGGGGAGGAGGCGTTCGTGGTGAGCCTGGCGCCGGACGGGTCCGTATGGCTGGACGTCACGGCCTTCAGTGGACCGGGGACGTGGTACGTGGGTGTACTCGGGCCCCTGAGCCGCGCCGCTCAACGTGCCGCCGTGCGCCGCTACGGCCGGTGCCTGCGCCGGTTGTCGCAGGACGGAACTGCCCAAAGGCTGAGTTGACGGACATGGGACGACCTTTACCCGTCGGTCACAACGCGTTCGCGCTCGCGCAACACCCGTTCGGCATGGTTGTCGTATGCGAGACCTGACCTCCGCCACGACCGCTCCCGCCGACCCCGCGCGGCGCCGGCGCCACGGGCGCCGCGACGTCATCGAGCTCACCGCGCTGCTCGTGGCGGTGGCCGTGGCGACCGCCGACCTCGTCGCCGGTCCGGTCGGGCACGCCCCCCACGGCCCCGCCCTGCTGTGGCTACCGGCCGCGGCGCTCGCCGCGACCGCCGGATTCCGCACATGGCGGGCACGCCGGCGCCGTCACGCGCCGTCACCCGCAGGCGGCCCGGGAGGCCCGGGAGGGGAGCGCGTCACGGAGCCGGCGACGAGCGCCGCCGCGGATGGAGCCGACGCCGGGACGGCGCTGTGGCGCATCCGCACCACCGTGTACGACAGGCCCGGCGCTCTCGCCGCCCTGTGCACCGCGCTGGCCCGGCTGGACGTGGACGTGCTCACGCTCCAGACGCACCCGCTGGCCGAGGGCACCGTGGACGAGTTCGTGGTCCGCGGCCCGGCCGCACTCGGGTGGGGCGACCTGACGCGGGCGGTCGCCGACGGGGGCGGGCGCGACACCTGGATCGAGCGGGCCGACGCCCACGACCTGGTCGACACCGCGACCCGGGTGCTCGGCCTCGCCACCCGCGCCGCCGTGGAGGCCATCGAACTGCCTTTGGCGCTACGTCAGTTGCTCGGCCGCTGCACGACGAGGTCCGCCCCGCCCGGTGCGGCCGGCCCAGGCCCCGCCGAGGACGCCCTGGCCGGCACGGTCATGCGGCTGCGCGACCCGGCCGGCGGCACCATCACCGTGGAGCGCGCCCACCTCCCGTTCACCCCGGCGGAGTTCGCCCGGGCCCGCGCTCTCGCCGGACTCGGCGCGCAGCTGGGCAGGAGGGTCCCTGAGGGCCGAGCCGCCCTCCCCGCGCCCGAGGCCGAGGAGATCACCGTCCGCAGGGCGGGCCCGGAGGATCACGCAGCCGCCCGCGGACTCCACGACCGCTGCTCCACCGCGACCCTGGAGCGCCGCTACCACGGCCCGGTCGGGGACGTGGACCGCTACCTGACCCACCTGCTCGACCCACGGTTCGGGCGGACGCTCGCCGCACGGACCGCCTCGGGCCGGCTCGTCGCCCTCGGCCACCTGATGTGGGACGGCGACGAGACGGAGGTCGCCCTGCTGGTCGAGGACGCCTGGCAGCGCCGCGGCATCGGCATGGACCTGCTGCGCCGCGTGGCCGCCCAGGCCGTCGACGCGGGATGCGGGAGCGTCTACGCGGTGACCCAGGCGACCAACACCGGCATGGTCGCCGCGATGCGCCGCCTGGGTCTGCCGCTGGACTACCAGATGGAGGACGGCACGCTGGTCATCACCGCGACGCTGTCACCGGCCGGCGTGAGCGCTCGGCCGCACTGAGCGCGATGTCCAGGTCCTCCCACAGGTCCTCGACATCCTCCAGGCCGACCGAGAGGCGCAGCAGCCTGTCGCTGACGCCCGCGCTGCGGCGGTCGCCCTCGTCGACGATGCGGTGGCTGATCGAGGCCGGGTGCTGGATGAGGGTGTCGACGCTCCCGAGGCTGACCGCCGGGGTGATCAGCCGGACCCCGGCGATCACCTCGTGCGGATCTCCCTGGACCTCGAACGCGACCATGGCGCCGCCGATCCGCGGGTAGTGCACCTTCGCCACCCGGGGGTCGGCGGCCAGCCGCTCGGCCAGCACGGCCGCCGTCGCCGAGGCGGCCTTGACCCGGACCGGCAGCGTGGACAGCCCGCGCAGCAGCAGGTAGCCGGCGAGGGGGTGCAGTACCCCGCCGGTGGCGAAACGCACCTTGCGCAGCACGCGGGCGAACTCCTCGTCGCAGGCGACGACCCCGCCCAGGACGTCGCCGTGGCCGCCCAGGTACTTGGTCGCGCTGTGCAGCACGATCCGGGCGCCGCTCTCCAGGGGGCGCTGCAGGACGGGCGTGGCGAAGGTGTTGTCCACGAGCAGCGGCACCTCGCCGCAGGAGTGGGCGACGGCCCGCAGGTCCACCTCGGCCAGCGTCGGATTGGCGGGGGTCTCCACGATCACAAGGCCGGTGTCGGGGCGGATCGCGTCGGCGACGCCGGCCGGGTCGGTCCACGTGACCTCGGTGCCGATCAGGCCGCCGGTCAGGAGGTGGTCGCTGCAGCCGTACAGCGGGCGGACCGCCACCACGTGCCGCAGCCCCATGGAGGCGCGGGCCAGCAGGGTGGCGGTGAGGGCGGCCATGCCGCTGGCGAAGGCCACCGCGGCCTCCGCGCCCTCCAGTCGGGCGAGGGCGGTCTCGAAGCGGGCGACGGTGGGGTTGTCGAGCCGGGAGTAGACCGGCGGGCCGGTCAGCGCGGCGCCCGTGGTGGCGAACTCGTCGAGGCGGGCGGCCTCGCCCCGGCTGTCCCGCGAGGGGTAGGTGGTGGACAGGTCCAGGGGAACGGCGTGCAGACCGAGGTCGGCGAGGTCTTCGCGGCCGGCGTGCACGGCCTCGGTGGCGAGGGCGCGGGTGTGCGCCGATGCTGTCGTGTCCATGGCCCGATGCTGAACGACTGTCGGTCGGTGACGGAAGGGACCCGTGTTAAATTCGGCCGATGTCCGATTCGGTGCTTCTGGATCCGGTCGACCTCGAGATTCTGCGACTCCTGCAGAACGACGCACGGACGACCTACAAGGACCTCGCCGCGGCCGTCGGCGTGGCCCCGTCCACCTGCCTGGACCGGGTCGGCCGACTGCGCCGCAGCGGGGTGATCCTCGGCCACGAGCTGCGGGTCGACCCGGCCCGGCTCGGGCGGCCGTTGGAGGCACTGCTGGCGGTGCAGGTACGCCCGCACCGGCGGGAGCTGATCGGCCCCTTCGTGGAGCGGGTGCGGGCCCTGCCGGAGTCGCGGGCGCTGTTCCACCTCACCGGTCCCGACGACTACCTCGTGCACGTGGCCGTCGCGAGCACCGGCGACCTGCAGCGGCTTGTCGTCGACGAGTTCACCTCGCGCCCCCAGGTGGCCCGGGTGGAGACCCGGTTGATCTTCCAGCACTGGGACTGCGGTCCCCTGCTCCCGCCCACGTCAGCAAGTTGATCGTCCCTGGTGATGACGGAGCGGGCCGCTCCGTACCAGGATGTGACCATGCCCGACACCACCGGCAGCTCGCTGCCCCGCCGGATCGCCGACGCGTACGTCGACGCGGTCACCGAACTCGATCCCATCACCGCCACGTTCCTGGGGGTGCCGACCGGCCAGGACCGGCTCCCCGACTACTCCCCCGCCGGTCTGGACGCCCAGGCCGAGCTGGCCCGCCGCGCGCTGGCCGACATCGACGCGGCCGATGTGCCGGACGACGACGAGCGCCGCTGCGCCCGGCTGCTGCGCGAACGGCTGACGGCCGAACTGGCCGTGCACGAGGCCGGTGAGGGCCTGCGCACGGTGAGCAACCTGCACTCCCCGGTCCACTCGGTGCGCGGCGTCTTCATGCTGATGCCGACCGCGACCGAAGAGGACTGGGCCGCCGTCGCCGCCCGGCTGCGTGCGGTCCCGGAAGCGCTGGCGGGCTATCGGGCCTCCCTGGAGGAGGGCGTCGCCCGCAAGCTTCCGGCCGGGCCGCGCCAGGTCGCCACGGTCGTCGAGCAGCTCGGCGAGTGGCTGGGCGGCGGCGCTGAGGCGAGCTGGTTCGCGCAGTTCGTGAAGGAGGGCCCCGAGGCCCTGCGATCCGAGCTCGACGGCGGCGCCGCCGAGGCCACCGGCGCCGTGGCCGAACTGCGCGACTGGCTGCGCGACACCTACGCCCCGGCAGTCGAGGGCACGTCGGACGCCGTCGGCCGCGAGCGGTACGCCCGCTGGGCCCGCTACTGGACGGGCTCCGACCTCGACCTGGACGAGGCGTACGCGTGGGGCTGGGAGGAGTTCCGGCGCATCGAGGCCGAGATGCGTGTCGAGGCCGAGAAGGTGCTGCCCGGCGCCACCCCGATGGAGGCCCTGGCGCACCTGGACGAGGCAGGGGAGGCCATCGAGGGCGTCGACGCGGTCCGCGAGTGGCTGCAGGGGCTGATGGACGAGGCCATGGCCGCGCTCGACGGCACCCACTTCGACCTCGCCGATCCCGTCCGGCGCGTCGAGTCCCGCATCGCGCCGCCGGGCAGCGCGGCCGCGCCCTACTACACGTTGCCGTCGCTGGACTTCTCGCGGCCGGGCCGCACGTGGCTGCCCACCCTGGGCCGTGAGCGGTTCCCCGTGTGGGACCTGGTCAGCACCTGGTACCACGAGGGCGTCCCAGGCCACCACCTGCAGCTCGCGCAGTGGGTGTACGTCGCGGACCGGCTCAGCCGCTACCAGGTGACGCTCGGCCAGATCAGCGCGAACGCGGAGGGCTGGGCCCTGTACGCCGAGCGCCTCATGGACGAACTCGGCTTCCTGACGGACGCGGGCCGCCGGCTCGGCTACCTCAACGGGCAGATCCTGCGGGCCACCCGCGTCATCCTGGACATCGGCATGCACCTGGAGCTGGAGATCCCGCAGGACAGCCCGTACCGCCCGGGCGAGACCTGGACACCGGAGCTGGGGCGCGAGTTCTTCGGGCGCTTCAACGGCCTCAGCGACGCCATGCTCGACAGCGAGATCATCCGCTACCTCGGCATGCCGGGTCAGGCCATCGGCTACAAGCTGGGCGAACGTGCCTGGCTCGCCGGGCGTGAGGCCGCCCGCAAGGCCCACGGCGACTCCTTCGACCTCAAGGCCTGGCACATGGCCGCGCTGTCGCAGGGCTCCCTGGGGCTGGACGACCTGGTCGACGAGCTCTCCAAGCTGTAGCGAGCGGGCGGCGGCCACGGCCGGCGGGGCCTCGGCAGGCCCCGCCGCCCGGGCGGCTCCAGGACCCCGTTTGTATGACCGGTGGCCCGTCGGGGCGACGCGGGCCGGATAGGGTGCGGGTATGGGGGTGCTGTTCGTTTTCTGTGCCGACGCCCTGCGGCCGAGCCGCGTGGACGCTCACTTCGCGGCCGAGGCCGAGGCCGTGCGCGCCCTCGGGCACGACGTGGCGCTGGTGGACCACGACGCCCTGCTCGCGGGCGACGCCGCCGCCGCCACCTCACGCGTGCCCTCCGGCGCGGGACCTGCCTGGTACCGGGGGTGGATGATGTCCGCGCAGCGGTACGCCGCACTGTCGGCGGCGCTGTCCGAACGCCGCGTCCTCCTGGGGACCTCCCCCGACCAGTACCGCAGGGCACACGAGCTGCCCGGCTGGTACGGGGCGTTCGCCGCACAGACGCCGCGCAGCACGTGGCTGCCCCTCGACCCCGCAGGACCGCCTCCGGGCGCACCGGCGCTGGCGGCGGCGACCGCGCCCCTGGGCGAAGGCCCCGCCGTCGTGAAGGACTACGTGAAATCCCGCAAGCACGAGTGGGACGAGGCGTGTTACGTCCCCGAGCTCGCGGACACCGAACACCTTGCCTCGGTCGTCGCCCGCTTCGCCGCGCTCCAGGGGGACGACCTGGCAGGCGGCATCGTCGTGCGGGCCTTCGAGTCCTTCGTCAAGGCGGCCGGAGAAGCCAGGGTCTGGTGGACCGGCGGTGAAGCCGCGCTCGTCACGGCCCACCCGGACACCCCCGATCTGCGTCCGGCACCGGACCTGGACGCGGTGCGCCCCCTGGTGCGCGCCCTGGGATGCCCCTTCGTGACCACCGATCTGGCGCTGCACGAGGACGGCCGGTGGCGGGTGGTGGAGGTCGGCGACGGGCAGGTCTCGGACCTGCCCGCAGGCGCGTCCTCGAAGACGCTCGCCTCCGCGCTGTCCGTCCTGGCCGGCGAACCGGGCGGTGCCGCCCCGTCCCACCGGTCCGACCCGTCCCCGCTGCGAAACGGTGCCTCTTGTTGATCCCTCATGCCTCCCACGTCCACGGCCGTCTGGTCCTCAGCCACGGCCGGCTGACGCTGCGCGAGCAGCTTCCGGAGGAGGCCGCGCAGTTGGCCGACGGAAAGCCGGCCGGGCTGGCGTGGATCGACGGCGGGCCGGGCGAGGGCACCATCATCGCGGCCGGGATGACGACGATCGCGGCCGCCGCCGGGGTGTTCGCCCCGGGGTGGGGGCTGTTCGTGATCCAGCGGTCGGACGACGGCCTCGCGCTCGGCGGCATCGGCTTCCACGGCCCGCCGTCCGCCGTCGACGGCGTGGTCGAGATCGGCTACGACCTGTCGGAGTCCGCGCGCGGCGCCGGCTGGGCGACGAACGCGGTTCTGGTGCTGTCCCGGTGGGCGCTGAGCCGCGACGAGGTACGCACCGTGCTCGCGACCACGGACCCGGGCAACCGCGCCTCGCAACGGGTGCTGGAGCGGGCCGGTTTCGGGCGGGTCGCGGACCGGGACGCCCAGTGGGCCTACGAGTTGGGCCCCGCGGCCGGCGTGTGACGGCGTAATCCGCTGTCGCGCCGCCCACCGGGTGCGCCACCATCGGTGCCGTGAACACCGTGCCCCCGTCCCGGACCCTCTTCCTGTCGCCCCGCGTGACCGCCACCGGCCACGCGCTGGCCGCGGCCGCCCACCGGCGCGGCCTGGCGGCCCGCACCCTGCCGACGTGGCGGGTGCCGCAGGACGCGGCGGACGCGGTGGGCCCGTCGTTGTACGCGGGGCCGCTCTTCGCGGACGCCGTGGCGGCGGACCTGGACCTTGGCCTGCTGGAGGCGGACGCGGACTGGCTGGCCCGGTTGCCCTTCGCACTCGTCGGGCGGCTGGTCGAGTTCACGACTCTGGCGGAGGCCCGCGCGCTGCGCCGGCCCGCCTTCGTGAAGCCGCCGAACGACAAGAGCTTCCCGGCGAGGGTGTACCCCGACGGCAGCGGCCTGCCCGGCCCTGACGCGGCGGACGACGATGCTCCGGTGCTGGTGAGCGACATCGTGGCGTTCACGGTCGAGTACCGGCTGTTCCTGCTGGACGGCGAGGTGGTGACCGGCAGCCGCTACGCGAGCCGCGGCGGCCTGGACGTCGCGCCGCTGGACGGCGACCCGCTGGCGGGCGAGGTACGGGCCTTCGCCGGGCGGCTCTTCGCGCCCGGCGTGCCGGAGCTGCCCGGCGCGATCGTGGTCGACGTCGGCCGGACCGGGGACGGCTGGGCGGTGGTCGAGGCCAACGCGGCGTGGGCGAGCGGCCACTACGCCTGCGGCGCCGACGCCGCGCTGGACGTCGTCCTGCGGGCGGCGGCGCCGCTCGCCGGGTTCGGGCCGGGCGACCGCCGGTTCCTGCGGCCGGCCGTCACCGTCGTCCGGTGAGGTCCGCCGCGGCGGCCTCAGCAACCGCAGTCGTCCGCGCCCACGGGCGCGGTCAGCGGGTCGGCGGGGCGCCGCTCGGTACCGTCGGCCGTCTCGTGGGGAAAGCCCTCGCGGATCCAGTACTCCATGCCGCCGAGCATCTCCTTGACCTGGTGGCCGGCGCTCGCCAGGGCCTGCGCGGCGCGGGTGGCGCCGTTGCAGCCGGGCCCCCAGCAGTACACGACGACCGGTACGTCGCGGTCGAGGAGGGCGGGGGCGAGCCGCGGGACGTCCGCGGTCGGCAGGTGGACGGCGCCGGGGATGCGGCCCTGCTCCCAGGCCTCGGTGGAGCGCGAGTCCACGAGAACGAAGCCGGGTCCCGCGCCGGTCTCCGCCGCGGTGGCGAGGGCGGCCGCCACGTCGGAGACGTCGGTGTGGAAGGCGAGGCTCGCGGCGAAGTACGCGGCGGCGTCGGCGGGTGCGGCGGGCGGCGTGCGGAGGACGGGGTTGCTGGCGGCGGTGGGGTGCTGGTGAGCGGTTGGTGTCGTCATGGCGGCGAATCTACGGGCCGTGCATGACCTGCTGAAGGGCCTTTCCCCGGCGTCCGCCTTGTTCGGCCGGGGATTTCCCTGGTAGTCAGGGGGTATGACCGTGGATTCCCTTGACGCCACCGACTGGCGCATCCTGGACGCCCTGCAGCGCGACGGCAGGGCCAGTTACGCCGATTTGGCGCGTACCGTGGCGATGTCCCCGAGCGCCGTGACCGAGCGGGTCCGGCGGCTGGAGGAGGCGGGGGTGATCACGGGGTACACGGCCGTGGTGGACCTGGAGCGGACCGGCCGCCCGATCCTGGCGTTCGTCCGGCTGCGCTACCCGCACGGCAACTACAAGCCGTTCCACGATCTGCTGGACGCGACTCCCGAGATCCTGGAGGCGCACCATGTCACGGGCGACGACTGCTTCGTCCTGAAGGTCACCGCCCGTTCGATGCGTCACCTGGAGGAGATCACCGGCCGTGTCTCGGGCCTGGGCACGGTGACGACGAACGTCGTCTACTCCTCACCGCTCGCCCGCCGTGCGGTGGCGGAGGGCTGACCCGCGCTGCCCCTTGACGACCTGCAACTGGGCGGGAACGCGCTGCCGCAGCTCGGCGACGTGGCTGACGATGCCGACGGCGCGGTCCCTTTCCCGCAGACCGTCGAGGACGTCCAGCACCTCGTCGAGGGTCTGCTCGTCGAGGCTGCCGAACCCCTCGTCGACGAAGAGGGTGTCGAGCCGGGCGCCGCCCGCCTCGTCCGTGACGACGTCGGCGAGACCGAGGGCGAGAGCGAGGGACGCGAAGAAGGTCTCACCGCCGGAGAGTGTGGCGGTGTCGCGCTCGGTGCCCGTCCAGGCGTCCACGACCATCAGTCCCAGGCCCGACTTGACGTTGCGTGAGGCGCGGGCGTCGGTGTGGACGAGGGTGTAGCGCCCGGAGGACATGCGGTGCAGCCGGACACCCGCCGCGGCCGCGACCTGTTCCAGCCGGGCGGCGAGCACGTAGGTCTCCAGCTCCATGCGCAGCGTGTTCTCCCCGGCGCCGGTGGAGAGGTCGGCCAGGCGCCGCAGGCGCGCGTACTCCTCGCGGGCAGGGGCGAGCGCCCTCGTGCCGCGCAGTGCCTCCGCCCGCAGCCGGTCGAGGGCGTCGCGGGTGGTGTGCGCGGCGGACTGGCGGGCGGCGGCCTCACGCAGCCGTACGGTGGCGCTCTCGAGGGCGCGCCGGGCCGCGTCGGGGTCGGCCGGCGGCAGCGCGGCGGCTTCGGCCAGTTCCAGGGCGGTGAGTTCGGCGGTGACCGCGGTCTCCTCGCGGCGCCACTCCTGCGCCCGCTGTCGCAGCCGCCGCAGTTCCGTCTCCGGCAGCACGGCGGCGGCCGCCGCCTCGGGCGTGGGGAACCCGGCCTTGTAGGCGGCGTCGGCCAGGTCGGCGTCGGCCTCCTTCAGCGCGCGGGCGGATTCCTGCGCGGCGCGGGCGGCACCGGCTGCGGCCGCCGCGCGCTCGGCGTCCGCCGTGAGGGCGGCGCGGCGCTCGGCGACGGTGGCGTACGGGCCCCGGGCGCGCGACAGCCGGGCGGTGAGCTCGGCGTGCTCCTGGTCGAGGAGTTCGCGGCGGGTCGTGAGGGAGGCGAGCCGCTGATCGGCCTCGTTGCGGTCGGCGGTGCGGCGGGCGTGCTCGGCGACGGCGCGGTCGAGCGCCTGCCGCGCCTCCTGCGCTCCCGCGGCGGCGCTGACGGCGGCCTGGTACTCCTCCTCCAGCGCGGCGTGCGCGGCGGCGAGTTCGGGTTCCGGTCCCGGCCCGGCCGTGGCAAGGGCCGCGTCGTGTGCCGCGGTGAGCCGGACGACCTGCTCCTGGGCGGCGTCCCGGGCCGCGGCGGCCTGCTGCTGGGCCTCCTGCGCGGCCTCCTCGTCGGCGCGGCCCACCTGGTGGCCCGCGGGCCGGGCGGGGTCCGGGTGTTCGATGGCGCCGCACACCAGGCAGGCCTCGCCGGGGCTGAGCCGCGCGGCCAGTTCGGCGGCGATGCCGTTGATGCGGGCCTCGCGCACGTCCTGCCAGCGGTCGCGGGCGTCGGCGGCCGCGTCACGGGCCGCGCGCAGCCGCTCCTGCGCGGCGAGCAGCGCGGTGGCGTGCGTGTCGCGTGCGCGGGCGGCGTCGAGGCTGCGGCGGGCCCGGTCGAGGGCTCCGGAGAGCTCCGCGGCCCGGGTGGCGGCCGACTGGGCGGCGTCCAGGGCGCGTTCACGGCCGAGGCGTTCGGCCTCCCAGCCGTCGAGCCAGGCGGCCGTGTCGGCGATCAGCCGCTCGTCCTCGGCCGCCTCACGCTCCAGGCGACCTTGTACGCGGGCCAGCTCGGCGGCACGCTGCTCGGCCCGGCCGGCGTCGGTGAGACCGCCCAGCTCCTCGCGGAGCCGGTTCTCGCACTCCGCCAGCTGTTCGGCGCCCGCCTCCCGCTGCGCGGCGGGCAGGCCGGCGCGGACGGCGCGCTCGTCGGCGGCCGCGCGGGCCTGCCGGCGGGCGGCGCGCTCGCGCGGTTCCAGGGCGGGCACCACGGTCGCGGCCCGCTCCGCCGTCTCCAGCAGTGCTTCTTCGCGGGCTCGGGCCTCGCGCTCGCCGGCCATGTCGCGGGCGCGGAGCTCGGCCTGCGCGTGCCGGCGCTGCCGCGCGGCGAGTTCGCGTACCGCCTCCGCCTCGCGCTGGGCCCGCTCGTGCGCGTCCTCCGCGGCGGTCACGGCGAGGTCGGCGATCTCGGCGCGCTCGTGGGCGGTGGCGGCCAGGACGGCCGCCCAGCGCAGGACGTGCGCGGCCAGCTCCGGGTCGCCGGCGGCGACGCCCTCGGGCAGCGGCCCGGCGAGTGCCTCGGGGTCGTCACCGGCGGCCTGACGCATCCGCTCGGCGAGCCGCAGCATGTCCTCGTCCCCGGCGGCGACCCGCTGCTCGGCGGCCCGCCGCTCGGCACGCAGCCACTCCTCCACGGCCTTGAAGCGGCCGGTGTCGAAGAGCCTGCCGAGCAGGGCGGCCCGCTCGGTGGCGGTGGCCCGCAGGAACGTCGCGAACTCTCCCTGCGGCAGCAGCACGACCTGGCAGAACTGCTCGCGGCTCATGCCGATGAGCTGCTTCAGCTCCTCGCCCGCCTCCTGGTGGGACTTGCTGAGCGCCCGCCACTCCCCCGCGGTGTGCTCACGCAGCAGGGTGACGGCCTTCTCCGTCGTGTGGCCGGTGCCACGCTTCTTGGGGCGCCGCTGCTCGGGCCGGCGGGTGATCTCCAGCCGCCTGCCGCCCACCGTCAGGTCGAGCACGACCTCGGTGAGGGTGTCCTGCTCGGCGTGGTCGCTGCGCAGCCGGTTGCCCTGCCGGCTGCCGGGGACCCCGCCGTAGAGGGCGAAGCACACGCCGTCGAGGACGGAGGTCTTGCCGGCTCCGGTCGCGCCGTGCAGCAGGAACAGCCCGGCGGCGGACAGCTCGTCGAAGTCCACGGTGTGGCGGCCGGCGAACGGCCCGAAGGCGGTCAGGGTCAGACGGTGCAGGCGCATCAGTCGCTCTCCGTCCGGGCGGCGTCCCCGCGGACCGCGTCGAAGGCGTCCCGCAGGACCGCCCGCTCCGCGGTGTCGGGGCCCCGGCCGCTCACGTGGGCCACGAAGTCCTCGGCGATCTGCCGGTCGGAGCGGCCGCGCAGGCGCTGTGCGTACGAGGCATGGGGGTCGGTGCCGGCGTGTTCGGGGTCGAAGGCCAGGGCGAGGGCGTGCGGGAACCGCTTGCGCAGGCGGGCCATGGGCTCGTGCGGGCGGTGCGGGTCGGTGAGGGTGGCCTCGACCCAGGAGTCCTCGTGCGCCGTGTGCGCCGGGTCGTCCAGCAGGTCCTCGAGGCGGCCGCGGATCCGGGCGAGCGGCCGGGGCACAGGGCAGTCGATCCGCTCGGCGGCCACGGATCCGTCGGCGCCGAGGTCGACGAGCCACATGCTCTTGCGGTGGTCGGCCTCGGAGAAGGAGTACGCGAGCGGGGAGCCGGAGTAGCGCACCCGGTCGGAGATCGTCTGGCAGCCGTGGAGGTGGCCCAGGGCCACGTAGTCGACGCCGTCGAAGACGCCCGCGGGCACGGCCGCCACGCCACCGACCGTGATGTCCCGCTCGCTGTCGCTGGGCTCGCCGCCCGCGACGAAGGCGTGCGCCAGCACGACCGAGCGGGTGCCCGCCGGGCGCCCGGCCAGATCGGCGCGCACCCGCGTCATGGCGGCGCTCAGCACCTCGGTGTGCCCGGCCCTTCCCAGGTCGAACTCCTCGCGCACGAGGGCGGGCTCGAGGTAGGGCAGCCCGTACAGGGCGACCGGTCCGTGCCCGTCGGCGAGGACGACCGGCGTGGCGCAGCCGGCCGGGTCGGTCCGCAGGTGGATCCCGGCGCGGTCGATGAGGCCGGAGGCCACGCCCAGCCGGCGGGCGGAGTCGTGGTTGCCGGAGATCATCACGGTGGGCACGCCCAGGGCGGCGAGCCGGTGCAGCGCGTCGTCGAAGAGCTCGACGGCGGGCAGCGACGGCAGCGCCCGGTCGTAGACGTCACCGGCGACGAGGACGGCGTCGACACGCTCCGCCCGCACCGTCGCCACCAGGTGGTCGACGAACGCCGCCTGGGCGTCGAGCAGTCCTACCCGGTGGAAGGACCGGCCCAGATGCCAGTCGGAGGTGTGCAGCAGCCTCACCGTGGCTCTCCCCCGCGCATCATCCGTTCCTCCGGCTCCTGTACCGCGTGCTCCGCACGCGTCCCGGTGGTCCCACCGGTCTCGTGCGCTCCGACAGGAGGCTATCCGCCACCACCGACAACGCGTCGCGGAGTCCGGATTCGGGGACGGCCGGTCAAGATTCCCGACCGTCCGTCGATAACCGCCATGACGGCGAGCGGCTCCCGCAGACGACTGATCGACGGCCGCTTCGAACTGCTGGAACGGCGGGGCGGCGGCACGGGGTCGGTGCGGCGGCAAGGGACACCGCCCCGCTCCGCGACGTCGCCCTGAAGGTCGCCCCGAGCGAGGTGGGCCCACCCGTCCCTGG
This sequence comes from Streptomyces sp. ME19-03-3, assembly GCA_033793685.1. Taxonomy (GTDB): domain Bacteria; phylum Actinomycetota; class Actinomycetes; order Streptomycetales; family Streptomycetaceae; genus Actinacidiphila. Next base: position 51,609 of record JARAXD010000024.1, read on the forward strand.
AGGCGGCCACGCCCACCCCGAGGCTGCGGCGACAGCCCGGGAGCGCGTGCTGCGGGAGGCCCGGCGCACCGCCCCGACGTCATCACCATCCACCACATCGCGGACAGAACGGACCTCCCGCACCCCGACCGCGGCGTCCCGCTCTGACTCCGTGGACGTGGACGGACCACTCCCGGGCCGACAGGCATCGCGCCTGCGCCCTCGAGGTCGCAGCAGAGGACTGGCCTCCCGGACGGGCGAACCCCGGCGTGTACGGCTGGCCCACGACCGCCCGAGACCCCACCGTGTGTGCGGTGGACGCACTGACACCCGCGGCCGGTGCGGCCGTCATGGCGACCGGCATCCTCTCCGCCGGGCTGCGGCTGGCCGGGCACGAGGGCGCCGCGCTGGCGGCGCTCGCCCTGGCCGCGGCGGCGTGGGCCGGGTGCGCGGGCACGTTCACCATGCGGCTGGCCCGCCGCAGGGAGCGGTGGTGGCTCGAGGCGGCGACACCCGCGGGGCTGACGGGTGTGGCGGCGACCTGCGTGCTCGGCACGTGCCTGTCGCTGCAGGGGTGGCAGGGGGCCGCGGCTGCCGTGCTGGCGCTGGCGGCGCTGCCGTGGCCGCTGCTGCTGGTGACGGTGGTCCGGCGTTGGGAACCGGGGCTGCCGGGTGCCGTGTTCCTGGTGTGCGTGGCCACGGAGGGCCTGGCCGTCGGTGCGGCGACCCTCGCGGTGCCGGGGCGCCTGCCGTGGCTGTGCCGCGCGGGCCTCGCGTTCTTCCTCCTGGGCCTCGTTCTGTACGCCATGGCTCTCATCCGCTTCGACCTGCGCGAGGTCCGGGTGGGCGCCGGCGACCACTGGATCGCGGGCGGAGCGCTGTCGATCGGCGCGCTCGCGGCCGCCAAGCTGACGCTTGCCGCTGATCCGCAGGGCCCCCTGCGGTGGGCGCCCGACCTGCACGGCACGCTGCGCACCGTGGCCCTCATCCTGCTCGTGGCCAGTCTGCTGTGGTTCGCGGTGCTGATCTACGCCGAGGCGCGGTGGCCGCGCGCCCGCTACGACGTCCGGCGCTGGGCCACGGTGTTCCCGCTGGGGATGACGGCCGTGGCGAGCCAGGTCGTGGCGGAGGCCGCCGCCCTCCCGGTCCTCGACGATCTGGGGCGTGCGCTGCTGTGGGTCGCGGTCGCCGTCTGGCTGCTGACAGCGGCCGGTGCGGCCCGCGCGTTCTGGGGCGCGGCGCGCCGCCGATGGCCGCGACGCCCGCGGTGAGCGTTCACGTCCCGATGTGGGTACGTCCCGGTGTCGGCGCCCTGGGGCCGACCTGCCCGGCGGGCTGACGGGACGCTGTCGGTGCGGCCGCCGGACTCCGACCGCCCACCGAGGAGGAGGGCGGGCCTGCCCGTCCAAGCGACGCCGTACCCGGCAGCGGGCGGTTCCTTCGATGCGCCGGCGCCGAGAGCTCCCTCAGACTTCCACGTACGCGCTGCCCGACACCTCGACGCCCGCGGTCCCCGCGGAGGCGTCGGCGAGCCAGCTCCGGAAGGCGGCCAGTTCCGCCTCCGGCACACCCAGATCGATGCGTACCTCGGCCGCGCCGTAGGCGACACCGCGCACCGCGCGGCCGGCGGCGCGCAGGTCGTTCTCGATGCGGCCGGCCCGCTGGTGACCGACCACGACGGTGACCAACGCGAGCTTGCGCCGCTCGACCGTGCCGAGCTCGTCCAGGGCCGCCGAGACGGCGCCCCCGTAGGCGCGGGCCAGGCCGCCCGCGCCGAGCTGGATGCCGCCGTAGTAGCGGGTGACGACGGCGACGACGTCCCGGACCTCGCGGCGCAGCAGCACCTGCAGCATGGGGGTCCCGGCGGTGCCGCCCGGCTCGCCGTCGTCGCTCGCCTTGTGGATCCGGCCCTCGGCGCCGATCACGTACGCGTAGCAGTTGTGCGTCGCCCCGGCGTGCTCCTTGCGGACGCGGGCGACGAACTCCTGTGCCGCGTCCTGTGTGGACGCCGGCGCCAGCGCGCACAGGAAACGCGAGCGCTTGATCTCGCTCTCGTGGACGTGCTCGCGCCCGATCGTCAGATACCGCTCCACCACCCCGCCACCCTAAGCCTTTGTCGGCAGCGGGGCCGGGACGCCCTCTTCGGTCGACTCGCTGCAGGCACTTTCTGGCTCGCACGTGCCAGTCGCCGTGGGGACCTCGCGTCTACCAGGCACTCCACAGCCCGCCGTGACGGTGGCGGACCGGAGGGACATCCGCGTCGTCGACGTCGTGCCCAGCGAGGTGCAGTCCGCGGATCCGCTGGGCTTCGAGTCGAAGCCGGAGCCGGGCCCCGCCCTCAGCCGTGGCGATCTCATCGGCGAACAAGCCAGTTCTGCAGTAGAGCACCATCCACTGCCAGGAGGTGATCCGGCGCAGCGTCTTCGTCGGGATGGGGCGACGGCCTTCTCGAGCAGCCTGAGCCAGTTCAGCGTGCGTATAGCGCAGGTCATACAGGGACATGGACTCCGACGCGCCCTCTTGGGCGCGGAGTTGACTGGGAGTCGTGCGGACGGTTCTGGACACCAACGCCTCCGTACGGCTCCTCCGGACTCTCCAGAGGAACCTACGGCGGGTGCGAGGTGCTCGGCACGAATCAGCCTCCTCCTCGGTGTGGACGATCCCCCAAGAGCACGGTACTCGTACCGGAGCAGGTGGGCCGCGGCTTGCTGCTCGGTCCCGTTCCAGAGCCAAGCCGCGCCGACGTCCCACTCGGCTTGCGTCGGTGAGCTGTCCACGGGAACAGCCGGGTGCGCTCTCTGGTTGACTGCTGCGGAGCGGAATCGAGGGAGGACGACGTGCACGGAGACGACGCGGCGGTTCGGGAGATCCTCACCGGCCTGGGGGACACCTGGGCCGTGGTGGGGCTGTCCAACAACGCCTCGCGGGCGGCGTACGGCGTCGCCGCGGTGCTGCAGCGCTACGGCAAGCGCGTGGTGCCGGTGCACCCGAAGGCGGAGACCGTGCACGGGGAGCAGGGCTACGCCTCGCTCGCCGACATCCCGTTCCCGGTCGACGTGGTGGACGTCTTCGTCAACTCCGACCTGGCCGGCGCGGTCGCCGACGAAGCCGTCGCGATCGGCGCCAAGGCGGTCTGGTACCAGCTCGGCGTGATCGACGATGCCGCGTACGCGCGCACCCGGGACGCGGGACTGCTCATGGTGATGAACCGCTGCCCCGCCATCGAGATCCCGCGCTTGGGCTAGGTCCTGTCCGGCGGATCATGTGACCGCCCGGATTCGCGTCGTCGGCATGTCCATTCGGCATGTCCATGGGGCCGGCAACCGGCCGTCAACCACGTGCGGACTGAGCTCACGCAGCAAGGCGAGGATCTCATCCGCGTCCGCGAAGGTCAGCTCCTCGAGTTCATCGGATGCGTCAGCAACCTGTCGACAAGCGCTCGTTTCGGGACGTCTGAGGCCCTCGGGGCGGGCGCGGTGGCAGTCCTCGCCGGGGTCGCGCGGGAGGGGTCAGCCGGAGGCGGGGCGGGGCGCCAGTCGGGCGGCGCGGGTTTCCAGGTAGCGGCACTCGGTCAGGCTTGTGGTGCCGCGGGCGGCGCGGTGGTAGTACTCCCGGGCCGCCGAATGATCGCCGGCCATCTCCAGCAGGTGTGCCCGGACCGCGTGCAGTCGGTGGTGGTCGGTGATCCGGTCGTCCGCGGCCAGCTCGTCCAGCAGGGCCAGGCCGGCCTGCGGTCCGTCGATCATGGCGACCGCCACCGCCCGGTTCAGGCTGGCCATCGGGTTCGGCGAGAGCCGCTCCAGAATCTTGTACAGCGTGTTGATCTGACGCCAGTCGGTCTCGTCGGTGCTGGGCGCCTCGTCGTGCAGCGCGGCGATGGCGGCCTGCAACTGGTAGGGGCCGAGTGTCGAGCGGGTCATCGCGTCGGTCACCAGCGCGACGCCTTCGGCGATGCGACCGCGGTCCCAGCGCGAGCGGTCCTGTTCGTCGAGTGGGATCAGCTCGCCGTGGGGGCCGGTGCGGGCGGCCCGGCGGGCGTCGGTGAGCAGCATCAGGGCCAGCAGGCCGGCCACCGCGCCGTCGTCCGGCACCAGCCGGTGCAGCAGACGGGCCAGCCGTATCGCCTCGGCTGCCAGGTCGTCGCGCCGCAGCCGGTCTCCGGAGCTCGCGGTGTAGCCCTCGTTGAAGATCACGTACAGCACGTGCAGCACGACCCGCAGTCGCTCCGCCCGATCATGTCCGACCGGCATGGTGAACTCGCTGCCGGTGGCCCTGATCCGCTGCTTGGCCCGGCTGATCCGTGCCGCCATTGTCGGTTCCGCCACGAAGTAGGCGCGGGCGATCTCCGCGGTGGTCAGGCCGCCGACGGCACGCAGCGTCAGCGCGACCTGCGAGGCCGGGCTCAGCGCCGGGTGGCAGCAGAGGAACAGCAGGGTCAGCGTGTCGTCCCGGTTGGCCGGGGTCACCTCGCCGGGGCCGGGCGACGTCCGGCCCTGCTCCCGGGAGGCCACCGCGTCCTCGCGCCGGCGCCGGGCCTGTTCGCTGCGGATCTGGTCGACCAGGCGGCGGCCGGCGACCGTGGTCAGCCAGCCGTGCGGGTTGTCCGGGACGCCCTCGGTCGGCCAGCGTGTCGCCGCGGCGAGCAGCGCCTCCTGCACGGCGTCCTCGCTCAGGTCGAACTGCCCGTACCGGCGCACCAGCGCGCCGAGGGCCTGTGGCGCGAGCGCGCGCAGCAGGCCCTCGACGGTGGCGTCGGCGCTCACGCGGTCGGGCCGCCGGAGAAGATCACCTGGCGGACCTCGATGCCCAGGCCGTTGAACCGGGCGTCCGGGATCATGGCGGCCAGCTCCAGCGCGCGGTCCCTGCTCACGACGTCGACCAGGTAGTAGCCGCCCAGGAACTCCTTGGCCTCCAGGTAGGGACCGTCGGTGACGACCGGCACACCGTCGCGGACGCGGATCACCGAGCTCTGGGACGGGTCGGCCAGCGCCGCGGTGCCGATCATCTCGCCGGACTCACGGATCGTCTTCATGAATGTGCCGTGGCCCTCTGTGATCTCCTGGCGCTCGGCGTCGGTCAGTTCCTCCATGATGGCCGGGTCGATGTGCATGATCAGCAGGAACTTCATGTCCGACTCCTCACCGTCGCGGCGCCCGGTCGGGCCCCGTCATCGGGTGGTCGTCGCGGGCCGACCGCTCTTGACATGCCGGCGGCTGGTTCAGCAGATCAGATGATTCTGCCGGTACGGGTCAAGATCCGTCGATCGGCTCCGACCTCACGGTGACGATCCAAGTCTCACCACTGTTGTCGCCATCGCAGGAGGAACACGTGACTCAGCTGCCGAGAGTCCAGAAGTTCAACGTCTCGAGTGACGGAATCGGTGCCGGTGAGGACCAGACCCTCGAGAGGCCGTTCGGTCATGTCGAGCCCGAGAGGCTGTTCGCCTGGGCCGGCGCCACGGCGAGTTGGCCCATGCGCACCGACCCCGGGGGCAGCCGGGGTCTCGACGACTACCTCACGCGGGACTACGCCCGCAACATCGGCGCCGAGATCATGGGCCGCAACAAGTTCGGTCCCCAGCGCGGGCCCTGGAACGACCACGAGTGGCGCGGCTGGTGGGGTGGCGAGCCCCCGTTCCACACCCCGGTATTCGTCATGACCCACCATGAGCGTCCTTCGTTCACCCTCGCCGACACCACGTTCCACTTCGTCGACGGCGACCCTGCCACGGTCCTCGAACAGGCCCGGGAGGCGGCACAGGGCAAGGACGTCCGACTCGGCGGCGGAGCTACCACCATCCGGCAGTTCCTCGAGGCCGACCTCGTCGACACCCTGCACGTGGCGGTCTCTCCGCTGAAGCTCGGATCCGGAGTACGGCTCTGGGAGTCCCCCGACGAGCTCCTCGACCGGTTCCACCTGGAGGTGGTGCCCAGCCCGAGCGGGGTGACACACCACCTGTTCTGGCGAAAGTGACCGGTCCAGGGCGGCCCCGGCCGGAGGTTCGCCTCCCGGGGCCGCCCTGAGGCGGGCGGGGTTCGGGCGCGTCGACGTGCTCGTCGACCATGCCGGTGCACCCGCCACCGGGGCCGGCGGTACGGGCGGGCGACGACGCGGGCGCTGCTCGCGTGGTGCGCGGAGCAGGGCGTGACCCGTCGCAGTCTGCACGCCACCGCCGAGGCCGAGCAGCTCTACCGCAGTCAGGGCTTCGCCGAGCGTTCGATCCCGCTGGTCGCTGGACCGGTACCGGTCGCCTACCGGATGAGCGCGGCCCGGCGGCCCCGTCAGAGGGCGGGAAGCTCCGCGATGAGGGCCGTGCCGACCCGCCGGAAGCCGAGCCGGGCGTAGATCCGGGCCACGTCCTCGTCGCCCGCGGAGAGGAACACCGTGGTCAGCCCGCGCTCGCGGGCGTCGGCGACGAGCGCGCCGGTGACCGCGAGCGCCAGGCCGCGGCGGCGGGCGCTGGGAAGGGTGCCGACACCGACGATCTCGCAGACCTCGCCCACGGGGTTGTACTGGCCCGCGCACAGCGCGGTGTCGCCCTCGACGGCCGCGGCGTGGACGGTGAGACCGGCCCGCACGCGGGCCTCGGCGGTGGCGACGAGGCCCGGCGCGGCGTGCAGCGGGAGCGCAGCGGCGAGTTCCACCGGCCCCGCGGTGCCGATCGCCGTGCCGGGCTGCGCGAAGGCCAGGTGGGGGACGGTGAGCGCGCTGGGCAGCGCCGGGTCGCCGGGCCCGAGCAGCCGTACGCTGACGTCCGCGGGGAGCCGCGGCGGCAGCGGGGGCGCGGCGAGCGGATCGAGCACCATCAAAGGGTGCTCGTGCACGGCGAGGCCGGACTCCTGCGCCGCCGCGCGCAGTCCTGGGGTGGTCTCCGCGATCCACTCGAAGCACTCGGGCACGCCCAACTCCCGCTGGCGGGCCCGGACCCGGTCCACGTCGGCCCGGCTGACGGGGCCGCCGTCCGCGTCCGGCGCCGGACGGGCGTAGAAGGGCCAGCCGACTCCCTCGCGCACGAAGAGGGTGAGCGGGCCGTGCTCCTCGGCTCGGGCGCCCGCCCGGGGCACGGTGTCGTAGTAGCGCTCCAGGCGGTCCAGCAGTTCCGTCACGCGGGCAGCCCCAGCCCTTCCAGCAGTTTGGCGCCGGGCAGCGACGCCAGCGCCTTGCCGGGCACGAGCAGTTTGCCGCGTCGCCGGCCACTGCCGATGATCACGTAGGGGGTGTCCGCGACCGCCGGGTCCACCAACAGCGGCCAGGACGCGGGCAACCCGATCGGGGTGATGCCGCCGTACTCCATGCCGCTCTCCCCCACAGCCGTGTCCATCGGTGCGAAGGAGGCCTTGCGGACACCGAGATGACGCCGCACCAGGCCGTTCACGTCGGCCCGCGTGGTGGCGAGCACGACGCACGCGGCGAGCGTGACCTCCGCGCCTCGTTTGCCCGCCACGACCACGCAGTTCGCGGACTGCTCCGAACCGACCCCGTAGGTCTCGGTGAAGACGGCGGTGTCGGCCTTGTCGGGGTCGGTGTCGACCAGCAGCAGATCCTCCACCGGCACCTGCCCGCTCCAGGCGGCCAGTGCGGCGGCGACCGGGGCGGGCAGCATGTCGAGCCGTTCCACTGCGGGGTGGACGTCGGTGAAGGTGCCGATGGGTGCGTGCATGACCCGAACGCTAACAAATCCCGGGTGTCGGCGACGGGCCGTCCCAGGGACGCGAGCGGGGGTTGACGGCGTCGTCCGCGCCGCATCGGCCGCCCGATTGCGCCGGGTGCCGCGGCGCGACGGCGGTGGGGAACCATGTGCCGGGCGGCGGCCGGAGCGTACGTGGCCGTCCGCGGCGGGCAAGGGCCCGCATGCCTGCCGTACCCGCACCGCGTGCCCAGGTCGGACCGGTCGCCGTGCCGCGCTCTCATGCACTCGCCCGCCCCTGTCCCGTCGACGCCGTCCGGGCCGGCGGCCGCGGTGCCGGCGACGGGCGAGGCCGTGTGGCCTCGCGGGTTTCGCTGCCGGCGGCCGCATACCTCCCGGGGCGCCACCAGGCTGCTCGCCACCGACACCTGGGCGACGCCGCGGGCACGGCTGCGCGGGCCCCGACGGCTCTGCCGCCGGGGCGGCGCGTCCACCCGCGCCGAAGCGTGCCGCGTACCGGGCAGCCGCGGCGTCCGGTGCCACGCGGTCGACGGTGCCCGTACGTCCCCCAGCCCCGGCCCGACCGTTGCCGAGGTTGCACATGCCGGTGCCGTTTCGGCAACCTGGGGGTATGGAAGCCACCAGGGAACAGGTGCTGGACGCCGTCGGCCCGCGGCTGCGCGAGCTGCGGCGCAGGCGCGGAATGACGTTGGCCGAGCTGGCGGAGCGGACGGGGATCAACGAGAGCACGCTCTCCCGGCTCGAGGGCGGCGGGCGCAAGCCGACCCTGGAGCTGCTGCTGACCCTGGCGGAGGTCCACGCGGTGCCGATCGACGAGCTCGTCGGCGCGCCCCGCACCGGAGATCCCCGCATCCACCTCCGGCCCGTCACCCGCGACGGCCTGACGTACGTGCCGCTGAGCCGGCCGGGCGGGATCCAGGCGCACAAGCTGCTGATCCGGCCACGCCCGGGCAGGGAGCCCGAGTTGCGGACCCACGAGGGCTTCGAATGGGTCTACGTCCTGGCCGGCCGCCTGCTGCTGCTGCTCGGCGAGCGGCGTGTGGTCCTTGAGCCGGGCGAGGCCGCCGAGTTCGACACCCATGTCCCGCACTGGCTCGGTCCCGAAGGCGAGCATCCGGTCGAACTGCTCGTCCTGTTCGGGCGGCAGGGCGAACGGGCCCATCTGCGGGCCCGCACCGCCTGAGACCCAGACCCGCGCCCGGGGTCACGTCCCCGGCAGCGGATCCACACCGTGCGCCCGTTCAGGGCGGTTGAGGCGCCGGCCGCTTCCGGCCCGGCCGGCGATGGTGTTCCGGTCGGGGGAGCCGGCGAGGTCCCTCGCGGGCGCGCGCCCGGGGTCACGTCCCCGGCAGCGGATCCACACCGTGCGCCCGGGTACCCAGCACGCGCCGCGTCACCTCCGCCTCCATACGCCCGCCGAACACCTCGTCCACACCGGCCCGGCGCTGCCGGGCGGCCGCGCGGGCATCGGCCGTCAGCAGGTCCATGACGATGGCCGCGGCCGCGGTCGTCCCGGCCGCGGCGGCTGCCGGGACGCCCGCCATCAGGTCGCTGACGTTCCCGGCGGCCCACACGCCCTCGACGCCGGTGAAACCCGAGGCGTCCACGGTGAGTTGTGCCCCGAAGCCCGCCGCATGCTCCCGCACCGCCAGACCGAGGCCGCCGAGGAAGGACGCCCGGGCCGAGAAGCGCGGGGCGACCGCGAGCACACGGACGGGCAGCACGCGTCCGGAGGCGAGGCGCACCCCGGCCAGCCGGTCGGCGCCGTCGATCTCCAGGCCGCTCACAGCGCCGTCGACGACGCCGACGCCCAGCCCGGCGAGCTGTTCCCACTGATCGGACGTCATGTCGGTGCCGGGGCCGAGGAACAGCGTCACGTTGTCGGTCACCTGCCGGAAGAGCAGGGCCTGGTGGAAGCTGCCGAGTACCCCGACCGCGGTGTCCCGGGCCTCCCAGCCGTGGCAGAAGACGCAGTGCACCACGTCCCTGCCCCACCGTTCGGCAAGGCCCGGCACGTCGGGCAGTTCGTCGACCAGGCCGGAGGTCACCAGTACCCGTCGGGCCGTCGCGCGCCGCCCGTCCGCGCACTCGACCACGAAGCGGCCGCCGTCGCGGTGGATCGCCGTGACCCGGCCGCGGACGACGCGGCCGCCGTAGGACGCGACCTCCCGCCGCCCCTGCCGCAGCAGTTCCAGCGGGGCGATGCCGTCGCGTCCCAGGAGCCCGTGTGCCGCGGCGGCCGGGGCGTTGCGGGGTTCGCCCGCGTCGATCACCAGCACCGGCCGCCGTACCCGTGCCAGGGTCAGCGCGCCGGACAGGCCGGCGGCACCTCCCCCGACGACCACCACGTCCCACGGGCCGTCCGGTGCCTCGAGGCTGATCCCGCCGTTGTCGCCGTTGCCGCCGCTTTCGCTGTTGCTCTTCTCCATGTCCATGGCGGCACGATCACCTCAGCCGTGGAGGGTGGGCAACGTTCCATGCCGTTTCGGCAACCGACACCCTCGGGGGCGCCGGCGGTCAGGCCTCGGAGGCGAGCTTCTCCTCCAGTCCCGCGCGCAGTTCCGGGTCGAGCCCCGCGAGCGCGGCCAGCTGCTGGTGCGTCGCGCCGGCCGGGACCGGCCGTGGCGCGGGCGTCCGCAGGGGCGGTTCCCAGCCCCGCTCGGCCGTCCAGCGGCGGACGACCCGCGCGGGCGCGCCGGCCACCACGGCGTGGTCGGGGACCTCGCCCCGCACGATGGCCCCCGCCGCGACGACGGCGTTCCGCCCGATGCGCGCCCCCGGCAGGATCACGGCTCCCGCGCCGAGCCAGCTTCCGGAGCCGATCTCGACGGGCGCCGAGCGGGGCCACTGGCGGCCGATGGGCTCGTGCGGGTCGTCGTAGGAGTGGTTGTCGCTGGTCACGTACACGTACGGTCCGCAGTAGACGTCGTCGCCGAACACGACCGGCCGGGAGGCGACGACATGGCTGCCGCGGCCGAGCACGACGCCGTTGCCGAGCCGCACGACGGGGTCGGGGCCGAGGTCCAGGCCCGGCATCATCCCGGCCGTCAGGGTGACCTGCTCGCCGATGATGCAGCACTCGCCGAGGTGGATCCACTCCTCGCCGAAGATCGTTCCCTGCGGGAAGGCCAGGCGGGTGCCCGCACCGATCCGCCCGAAGCGCAACGGGCCCGGGCGGTCGGCCGAGACGGCACCCGCGTTCTGGACCCACCGCCAGCCGCGGTGCACCAGGCGCGAGACGGCGCGGCGGCGCCAGGCCGCCGCGGAGGAGAACAGGTTCTCGTTCTTCGGCACCCGCTCACCGTACCGAGGGCGCGATGACGCGGCCGGGGGATCAGATGTGATGTGCGCCGCGTTCCGCCCAGGCGACCGCCACCTGCGCGGCCAGGCGGACGTTGCCGCGCACGGCGGCCAGGTTCGCCTCCAGGCCGGCGCCGCCGGTGTGCTCGACGAGGTGCCCGAGCAGGAACGGTGTGACGGCCTGCCCGGTGACGCCCTCACGTTCGGCGGCGGCCAGCGCCTGCGCCAGCACGCGGTCGTGCAGGGCCGGGTCGAGTTGTTCGTGCTCCGGCACGGGGTTGGCCAGGATCACCGCGGACGGCGGCCCGTCGAGGTCGTCCTGGGCGGCCATGACGCAGGCGGCCTCGTCGGGCGTGCCGACCGTCCAGTCCACCGGCTGCCCGGAGCCGCTGAGGTAGAAGCCGGGGAACTCGCTCGTCCCGTAGCCCACGACGGTGACGCCCAGGGTCTCCAGGCGCTGCAGGGTGGCGGGCACGTCGAGGATCGACTTCACCCCGGCGCACACCACGGTGATCCGGGTACCGGCGAGCAGCCGCAGGTCGGCGGATTCGTCCTGGTCCTCGGTCCAGCCCCGGTGCACGCCGCCCAGTCCGCCGGTCGCGAAGACGCGCAGCCCGGCGCGGGCGGCGAGGAAGGCCGTGGCGGAGACGGTCGTGGCGCCACTGGCCCCGGTGGCGACGGCGACGGGCAGGTCCCGGTGGCCGAGCTTGCGCATCCCTGCGTCGCCGGCGATGCGCTCCAGACCCTTCGCGTCGAGCCCGACGCACGGCACGCCGTCCAGCACCGCGATCGTCGCGGGGACGGCGCCGGCCTCGCGTACGGCGACCTCGAGTTCCAGCGCCACCTGGTGGTTGCGGGGGCGGGGCAGGCCGTGGGAGATGATCGTCGACTCCAGGGCGACGACCGGGGCGCCGGTTTCCAGCGCGATGATCACTTCGTCGGAGAACTTCAGCACGCAGTACGCGCTACCCGCCCCGCGATCGGCGCAACCACGGACTACGGTGATGCCCATGCCACACAGAGCCTTGATCGCGGACGTCGCCGGGCGCACCCCTCGGCTGGACCCCGCCGCCTTCACCGCGCCGACCTCGGTGGTGCTGGGCGACGTGACGATGGCGGCCGGCGCGAGCGTCTGGTATCACACGGTGCTGCGCGGCGACTGCGAGTCGATCAGCGTGGGCGGGGGCAGCAACGTCCAGGACAACGCGACGGTGCACGCCGACCCCGGGTTCCCGGCGGTGATCGGCGCGGGCGTGACGGTGGGCCACAACGCGGTGCTGCACGGCTGCGTCGTCGAGGACGACGTGCTGGTCGGCATGGGTGCGACCGTCCTCAACGGCGCGCACGTCGGTGCCGGGTCGCTCGTCGCGGCGGGCGCGCTCGTTCCCCAGGGCATGCGTGTGCCCCCGGGGTCGCTGGTGGCGGGGGTACCGGCGAAGGTGCGCCGCGAGCTCACCGCGCAGGAGCGGGAGATGGTGCGGGTCAACGCCGAACACTATCTGCGGCTGGCCGAGACCCATCGGGCCGCCTTCTCCGGGGACTGACCGCCCAGTACTGACCGCCCGGGACCGCCCGCCTGGGACCGACCGGCCGGGCGCCGTCGGCGCCCGGCTACGCTCAGTCGGCGGCCGCCGGCACGGCGTCCGGCTCGGGCGCGGCCTCATGGGCCTTCGCCGCGGCCGCGGCCCGGCGGCGCACCACGAGGAACGAGCCGAGGCCGATCAGCACGGCTGCCACCAGCCCGAGCCAGGAGAAGCGCTTGAGCCACGGCTCGGCGACGATGCCCACGTAGTAGATGACGGCCGTGGTGCCGCCCGCCCACACGACGCCGCCGAGGACGTTGGCGGTGAGGAATTTCCAGTACGGCATCTTCAGCACGCCCGACAGCGGGCCGGCGAAGATGCGCAGCAGCGCGACGAAGCGCCCGAAGAACACCGCCCACATGCCCCAGCGCGTGAACGACGCCTCGGCGGTGGCGATGTGCGCCGGGGAGAAGTGCTTGGGGAAGCGCCGCCCGAGCCGGTCCAGCAGCGGCCGCCCGCCGCGGCGGCCGATGGCGTAGCCGATCGAGTCGCCCACGATCGCCCCGGCCGAGGCGCAGGCACCGACCACCCACGGGTCCACGTGGCCCTGGGAAGCCAGCAGGGCGGAGCTGACGAGGATGATCTCGCCCGGTAGCGGGATGCCGAGGCTCTCCACGCCGATCACCAGGGCCACCAGCAGGTAGACGCTGACCGGCGGGATGGTGCCGAGCCATTCCTGGACGTGCAAGGCCGCTTCCTCCCCTAGGTCGGTCGGCGCGCGCTCGCGCGCGCGTCGATGCAGCCTAGCCGACCTGGCTTGTTCCCCGTGCCGCCCGGGCCCGGCCGTCGCGGGTGAGCGGAGGCGGCCGTCGGTGCGGTCCGGCACTGACGGTTCCGCGCGTCGAACCGGCGTACCGGCGTACCGGCTCCCCCGCAGGCCACGGCCCGCGGCCCGTGGACGGTGGATTCCGCCGGGGAGCGGGGCGGCAGCGGAGGCGTCAGCCGTTGGGGCGGAGGGTCCACACGATGGACATCTCGCCCGTGAGCGCGCCGTCCTCGCGTTGGATGGCGACGGTGACGGGGAACTCGGGGCGCTCGCCCCTGTCCAGTTCGGCGATGACCTCGGCGGCGGGGCGGCCGAGCCGGGCGGTCGCGGTGACCGGGCCCATGGCGAGCTTCTTGTAGCCGATCTCGGCGCGGACGGCGAGGGGGACGGCGCGGGAGAGCCGCTCGGCGAAGGCGGCCAGGACGACGGCGCCGCTCGCGGTCTCGGCGAGGGTGAACATCGCGCCGGCGTGGGGGCCGCCGATGTGGTTGTGGTAGTCGGGCTGGTCCGGGAGGCGGACCACGGCCCGCTCGGCGGTGGTCTCGAGGAACTCGATGCCAAGGGTGGCGGCCATCGGCACGGTGGCCGCCATGAGCTCGCCTATCTGGTGCTGGTTCTCCGACATGGCCGGATGTTACCAGCTGGTAATCACAGCTACCAGGCAATCGCGAACCCGGCCCCCGGATGCCTTTGAGGGGTTCCGTTCCGGCGGCGGCCGTCGTGCGGGGGACGGACGGTCCCCGTCGATCCGAGCCGCCCACGCGTCCACGAACCGCGCGCCCGCGCGCCCGCGCGCCCGCCCCTCCAGCGGTTCCGGACTGCTCGGCTCGGCCACACGCCGTCCGATCGTCCGCAAACCGTGCGGCCGCCCCTCCAGCGGTTCGGGAGTGCGGCGGCTCGGCCACCCGTCGCCCGATCGCGGTCATGTGCGGCCGCGGCCGCCCGGCGAGCGCCTGCCTCGCGTTCACCGACGGCACCCGCACGTCCTCGCGCCGCTCGGCCCGGCCCGCGAGCCGGGTGGCCGCGGCCATCCCCGCGTAACCCCACGCCCTGGAGCAGAACCCGATGGGTGCCGGTGGCCGTGCGGGGTTCCTACGGTGCGCGCGTCGTCCTGCCCTCCTCCGCCCGCCGTCGACGTCCACCGGACGCAGGCCGGACCTTCGCGACATCGGCCGGACGTGATCGACCTCACGGTGCGGCCGGCAGGTGGGTGCGCCTCCCCCGGTGACCGCGCCCCCGTGCCGCGGCGGCGGTCAGGGCGGGGACGCCTGATCACCCCCCGGCGGCCCACCGTGAGCGCGACGCTGCCGCGGCCGGCCCGGGTCACCCGCCCTCGGGGGCGCTTGCCGGCCTCCGGCGCGCTCGCCGGCCGGGGTCCGGGCCGGTGCGGGACCCTGTGCGGTCCAGCCCGCTCGTCGCCGGGCCGGCGGCCCTCAACTGCCCGCCCCGGGCGATGTTTCGCTGGACTGTCCCCTCGCCGCACGTCCGCGGTCCACTACTGTTCCCAGCCATGTGGCCAGGACAGCAGCAGCCGGGGGAACCGCGGCATCCGCGGCAGCAGCCGGGGGAACCGCGGCATCCGCGGCAGCCCCCGCAGGACCAGCCCCAGTGGGGGCGCCCGCAGCAGCCCTCCCCCTACCAGCCGCAGCAGCACCCCGCCCACCAGCTGCCTCCGCAGATGTGGGGACCGCCGCCGGAGCCGGGTGCGCCGAAGCCGCCCGGGGGGAGGCGGGGTGCGGCGATCGCGGTGTCGGTGGTGGCCGCGGTCGCGGTGGTCGCCGCCGCGGTGCTGGTGGCCGCGCGACTCACCGACGACGACAGGACCCCGCGGGCGGCGCCGGCCCCCAGCGGTTCGCCGGTCGCCTCAGAGAGCGCCACCGGCTCAGCGGCCCCCACCACTTCGGCGACGGCGCACGAGGAAGGCCCGGGCCCGGACGACGCACGCGCCAAGCCCGGCGCAGACACCGTCGAACCGGTGGTCCCCGGCTGGCAGACCGTCGTGCGCGGTGACATGGGCGTCGCCTACGACGTGCCCCGGGGCTGGACGGTCAAGCCGCAGGACCTGCTCACCGGTTACGAGTGGGACAACCACCGCGTCGTCACCGGGGGCGCGGCGGCCTTCGACGAGAAGTGGTGCGGCACCGACGAGCGCGCACTGGCGGGCGTGAAGGGCGGCAGGGGCGCCAAGAGCCTGAAGTCGGAGGCGGCCAACACGGCTTACAACTGGGCGTACGGCAAGTACAACAAGAAGGGCGGCACCCGGCTCACCGAAAGCGCCCCCCGTGCCTACACCAACGCCCAGGGCGTGCGCGGCTGGATCGGCTCCACGCGCGCGACCGGGATGAAGGGCACGTGCGCGGCCGACGGAACCGCGTACAGCTTCACCTTCCTCGGCAAGGACAAGGAGGTCCGTTCCTGGCTCCTGGTGGTCGACAGCGGCTACCCGGGTGCGATCGACGCCGGGACGGTGGCGAAGGTCCGTGACAGCGTGCGGCTGGTCGGCTGACGTCGCGGCGGCGACCGCCGGCCGGGCGTACCCGGGCCCGGCCCGCCTGCTCCTGTCCGACCCGGCCGCCGCCGGAAATCTGTTTGCCAGAAGCCGCACCGGCGACGATAGTCCCCAGGTGACACGCGAGATCTCCCACCGGCTGCGCTTCCCCGACTGGGCCGGCCGCAACTTCCGGCTCCTCGCCGCCTCCGCCTTCGTGACCGGGCTGGGCGCCTCGGGCGCCATGGTCGCGTCGGCCTTCGCGGTGCTGCAGGCCGGCGGCGGAGGTACGGACATCGGACTGGTCGCCGCCGCGCGCACGGTGCCGCTGGTCGTCTTCCTGCTCATAGGCGGCGCCGTCGCCGACCGGCTGCCAAGGCACCGGGTCATGGTCGCGGCCAACTGCCTCAACGCCGTCTCGCAGGGCTTGTTCGCCGTACTGGTGCTGACCGGTCGGGCCGAGATCTGGCACATGGCGGTGCTCGCCGCGCTGGGCGGCACGGGGCAGGCGTTCTTCGCCCCCGCCAACGAGGGCATGCTGCTGTCGACCGTCGACTCCGCCCACGCGGGCCGCGCCTTCGCCGTGTTCCGGCTTGGCGTCAACGGCGCCAACGTCGGCGGTGCCGCGCTCGCCGGGGCACTGGTCGCCTTCGCGGGACCGGGCTGGGTGCTGGCGGTGGACGCCACGTGCTTCGCGGTCGCGGCCGGGCTGCGCGCCCTGCTCCGGGTGTCTCCCGCGGCGCCGCGGGACCGCGCGGAGCGGCGCGGCAGCCTGCTGGGCGATCTGCGCGACGGCTGGCGGGAGGTTGCCTCGCGGCGCTGGCTGTGGGGCATCGTCGTCCAGTTCTCCGTCGTCAACGCCGTGATCACGGCCGCCGACTCGGTGTACGGGCCGCTCGTCGCCCGGGAGCACCTCGGCGGCGCCGGGCCGTGGGGCGCCGCTTTGGCCGCGTTCGGCGCCGGGAACCTGCTGGGCGGGCTGCTGATGCTGCGCTGGCGGCCGCGCCGCATCCTGCTCGCCGGGGTGCTCTGCGTCTTCCCGTTCTCGCTGCCCGCCGCCGCGCTGGCCCTCGCGCTCCCGGTGCCGCTGCTGGCCGGCGCGATGCTGGTCGCGGGCATGTCGATCGAGGTGTTCGGGGTGGCCTGGATGATGGCGCTGCACCAGGAGATCCCCGAGGACAAGCTCTCCCGCGTCGCTGCCTACGACTGGTTCGGCTCGGTCTCCATGATCCCGATCGGCGCGGCCCTGGCCGGACCGGCCGCGGACACCTTCGGCCTGTACGGGGCGCTGTGGGGCTGCGCGGGACTGACGGTGCTGCTCACGGGTGCGGTGCTCACTGTGCCCGAGGTACGGCGGCTGCGCCGGGTGGACGAGCCGGAAGGCGGCCGGACGGTCGCGCGCGGCGGTCAGCCGACGCCGAAGGAGCCGTCGGGCGGGATCGGCGAGGACACCGCGTCCTTGTCGTAGACCGGCCGCGCACCCCGCCCGAACACCTCCAGCGCGTCGCCGTCCACCACCCGTGCGGGGAAGGCGTCGGACGCGGCGCGCCGAGCGAGCCGGTCCACCGGCAGCGGGCCGCGGCTCGCGGCGAGTACGGCGTTGCCGAAGCGGCGGCCCCGCAGCACCCCGGGCTCGGCGATGAGGCACACATGGCCGAACAGCGCGCGCAGGCCCGCGATCTGCGGCCGCAGGAAGTCGAAGGGCGCCGAGTCCGCGAGGTTCGCCAGGTACAGCCCGCCGGGGCGCAGCACCCGGGCCGCCTCCGTGACGAACTCGTACGAGGCCAGGTGCGCCGGTACCCGCGAGCCGCCGAAGACGTCCGCCACGACGACGTCCGCCGACGCGTCGGGGGCGTCCTCGAGCCAGGCGCGGGCGTCGTCCGTGGTGACCGCCACGCCGTCGCCGCCGCGCCCGAGCGGCAGCCGTTCGGCGACCAGCACGGCCAGTGCCCGGTCGGCCTCCACGACCCGCTGCCGCGAACCGGGCCGGGTCGCGGCGGTGTAGCGGGGCAGCGTCAGGGCGCCGCCGCCCAGGTGGACGACGTCCAGCGGCGCGCCGACGGGCGCGGCCTCGTCCAGCACGTGG
This sequence comes from Streptomyces sp. ME19-03-3, assembly GCA_033793685.1. Lineage (GTDB taxonomy): Bacteria > Actinomycetota > Actinomycetes > Streptomycetales > Streptomycetaceae > Actinacidiphila. The sequence goes on from JARAXD010000024.1 coordinate 69,459, forward strand.
GCGAGGCGCCGTACGTACTCGAACTCCAGATGGGTGGGGTCGTCGAGATCCACGTACGACTGCGGGGCCCCGTCGACGGTGAGCAGCCAGCCCGCGGGCCGGTCCACGTCGGGCAGCAGCCGGGCCGCCCCGAAGTCCACGTCCTGGCTCACTGGTATGCGTTCGTCGTCCTCCACGCGGCAATTCTTCCAGCACACCGCGCGGGGGTCCCGGGGGTTGCGGCCCCGGGACCCCCGGTGCTCACCCGGCCCGGCGCAACGGGCCGCGCCGAGGCGGCGAGTTCGGTGGCCGTGCCCGCACCGGCGGGACGGTCTCCGACGGGCGAGGTCAGATATTTGTCATTCCTTGTCCTTCAATCCGGTATTCACGAGATCAATGGTCGTCTCGGGGCCTCATCGCGGTCCAACACCGATTACCTGTCGCGCTTGCAAGCTCTTCCTGTGACACCTGATCCTCGGCGGCTGAATTCCCCGTCGTAGCCAAGGACCAGCCCGTTCACCCACCGTCAGGAGGATCACCGAGCGAACGGGCGACGGCCGTAGGGAAGCGGTTTCCAACCGCCGGGGGATGAAGCAGGTGCCCGCACGGAACCCCGAACCGCCGGAACCCCGGCGCGCACGCACGGTCGTTCCCGGGGCCGGTGCGGCCGGCACCGGCCCGACGGCGGCCGCGTACTCCGCGGTCCGGCCCGGCAGCACGAGGTCCGCGAGGGCGGTGTCCGGCACGTTCCGAGCAGGAGGACCGACCGCCCTGCGGTACGGGGCGGCACCACAACGACATCCTCCTCCGTTACGCTCGCGGGATGTCCGAGGTCACCGTCCTCTCCCGTCCGCGTCAGCGAGCGGCGTCGTGGGCCCGGCTGGCGCTGCTGGTCGTCCTCCTGTCCGGGGCCGCCGCCTCGGTGCTGGTCTGGGATCCGCAGCGGCTGCTGGCGCACGGCTGGCCCGCACGCCTCACGGGCGCCGCCGCCGTGGCGCTCTTCGCGGCCGGCTACGGGCTCTGCGCCCTCGCCTTCGTGCCGCGCCCGCTGCTCAACGTCGGCGCCGGAGCCCTCTTCGGCGCCCAGGCCGGACTGCCGGCGGCCCTCGCCGGCACGGTGCTCGGCGCCGGCCTCGCCTTCGCGCTCGGCCGCCTCCTCGGGCGGGACGCGCTGCGCCCGTTGCTCCGCGGACGGGTGCTGCTGGCCGCGGACCGCCAACTCAGCGAGCACGGCTTCCGCACGATGCTGGCGATGCGGCTCTTCCCCGGGGTGCCCTTCGCGGCGGCCAACTACAGCGCGGCGCTCTCGCGGATGCGGCCGGCGCCGTTCCTGCTGGCCACGGCCCTGGGAAGCGTGCCCAACACGGGGGCGTACGTCATCGCCGGCAGCCGCGCCACCACTCCGACGTCCCCGGTCTTCCTCGTCGCGATGGGCTTCATCGCGGTCACCGGCCTCGCCGCCGTCGTCGTCACCGCGCGCACCCGCCGCAGACGGTGACCCCGGGGGCGGGAGGCCCCGCCTCCCAGCAGGGAGGGGACAGGTCGTGGCACTGGTGCGAGTGCCCGGCGGACGATGAGGGCGCGGACACCGGCGCAGGTCAGCCGGGTGCGGACCGGCACAGGGACCGGGCCCGTCCGCGCACACCCGTCGTCGCCGAGGAGTTGCGCTGTGCACCGGACGTTCTTCATCACCGCCGTCGGCAGTGGCCTGGGCCGCGCCTTCGCCCAGGAGGCGCTGGCCGCCGGGCACCGGGTGATCGGTACCGTGCGCAAACCGGAGCAGACGGCCGAGTTCGAGGCACTCGCCCCCGGCCGCGCCACCGGCAGGCTGCTGGACGTCACCGATGACGACGCCGTCGTCGCGGTGGTCGACGAGGTCGAGCGGAGCATCGGCCCCATCGAGGTGCTGATCAGCAACGCCGGCTACGGCCTGGAAGGGACCGTCGAGGAGTCCACCATGGCCGACCTGCGGCGTCAGTTCGACGTCAACGTCTTCGGCAGCGTCGCGGTCATCAAGGCCGTCCTGCCCCACATGCGGCGGCGCCGCGGCGGCCACATCTTCTCGGTGTCGTCCATGGCCGGCCTGACCGCGCTGCCCGGCGTCGCCTTCTACGGGGCCGGCAAGTTCGCCATGGAGGGCGTCGCCGCGTCCCTGGCGCAGGAGGTCGCCGGATTCGGCATCCACGTCACCTCCCTGGCGCTCGGCTCGTTCCGCACCGACTGGGCCGGCCGCTCGATGATCCGCGCCCCGCGCACCATCGCGGACTACGACGCCCTCTTCGACCCCATCCGCGCGGCTCGCCTCGCCAAGAGCGGCAAGCAGAGCGGCGACCCGGCCCGCGCCGCCCGGGCCGTGCTCCGCGTCCTGGAGGCGGACGAGCCGCCGGTCCACCTGGTGCTCGGTACCGACGCCCTGCGCCTGGTCGAGCAGGGCCAGCGGCGGTTGGCCGGTGACCTCGCCGCCTGGGCCGATGTGACGGTCTCCACGGACTTCCCCGCCGACGCGTGACCCGGCCGGCGCCGGCGCGCGCCGCGGGGCGGGGCGGGGCGGGCCTGTGAGCGCCCGGAACCGCGGGCACGGCGGGCCGGGCGCGGGCGCGGCACCCCCGGGGCCGAGACGCAGGCACGGCGGACCAAAGCAGCGGGCACGGCACCCCCCGAAGCCGAGGCGCAGGCACGGCGGACCAAAGCAGCGGGCACGGCACCCCCCGAAGCCGAGACGCAGGCACGGCGGACCAAAGCAGCCGGCGCGGCACCCCCCGAAGCCGAGACGCAGGCACGGCGGACCAAAGCAGCCGGCGCGGCACCCCCGGGGCCGAGACGCAGGCACGCGTCCGGCCGGGCCGATACCACCACCGCGTCGAGCATGTGGTCGGCTGCCGCCTTCGAGGCGGCCACGGCGCGCGCGGGGTCCTACCGCCCGCACGCCGCCCCGCGGCCCCGCCCTTCCCTGCTGCCGCTGCCTTCGCGCTGTGCGCGGAGGCATGCGGGGCGTGCCGGGGCCGTGCGCCGCGGCGGTGCGCGCACACGGCGATCGGAGGGGGCGGTCGGCTCCGGACCTGTCCGAGCGGTGGCCGGCCGCCGGAGCACCGGTCGGTGATGTCACCGCGCGCGTGCGGCATGCCGTCGGGACCGTGGCCACACCCACGAAGGCGACGCCCGCCGGAACTCCGCCCCGGTGAGATGCCCGGCGCCGTGCGGGCGGTGCACGGCCTCGAAAGCACAGGACCGCCGCGGGACCTCGGCAGGTCCCGGTCGTTTCCGTCGTGGCCGGCCGCTCCTCGCGTTCCGAGGAACGATGCGCGCCGGACCTCCCCCGTACTTTGGTATACAAGTCCGCCCCAGGCCCCCCGAATCTTTGTTCCCGGACCCGGCCGCCGTTTACCGTTGCGGGCGTGATCGATGTGAGACGGGCCCTGCAGGGGCATCCCCGGCTGGTCGACGCGGGTGTGGTGGCCGCCGCCGCCGTGGTGACGGTCCTCGTCACGCAGCTGCAGCTCCAGCAGTCGGGCCTGCACGTGTACCCGCAGGCCTCCAGCGGCGCCTTCCTCACCCCGCTGCCGGCCGGCCGGCTGCTCCAGACATCCCCGATCCCCCTGCTGGCCTGCGTGGCCCTGTTCTGGCGCCGGCGTCATCCGGTCGTGCTGACCCTGGTCCTGGCGGCGCTGGCGGTGGTCTGGCCCGTGATCGCACCGCTGCTGGTGGCGCTGTTCACCGTGGCCGCCTACCGGCCCCTGCGGACGACGCTCCGGGTCACCGGCCTGGCGCTGCTGCCGGTACTGGCGCAGTTCCTGCTCCCCGAATACTCGAGCGCTCTCACCTTCATCGCGACCGTCGCCGCCGTGGCGCTCGTGGGCACCGCCGTCGGCTGGGGCCTGTACGTCGCGGGGATAAAGGATCGCGCCGCGCGGGCGGAGAGGGAGGCGGACCTGCGGGCCGAGCAGGCCCGCCGGCACACCCGGGAGGAGATCGCCCGGGAGATGCACGACGTGCTGGCCCACCGGCTGACGCTGCTCAGCGTCCACGCGGGGGCGCTGGAGTTCCATCCCACCGCGTCACCGGCCCAGGTCGCCGAGGCGGCCGGTGTGATCCGGCAGAGCGCGGGCCAGGCCCTGGAGGACCTCCAGGACGTGCTGCGGGTCCTGCGCACGCCCACGGTCGGCGTGCACACCGAGCCCCCGCAGCCCGCCGTGGCCGACCTGGACCGGCTGGTCGAGGAGTCGCGCGCGGCCGGTGCCGCCGTCGAGCTGCACCGGGACACGGCGGACCTGACGACCATGAATCCGGCCGCGAGCCGCGCCGCGTACCGCATCCTGCAGGAGGCCCTCACCAACCATCGCAAGCACGCGCCGCCGGACGGACCACTGCGTCTCGCGCTCACCGGCGGGCCCCGTGACGGGCTGACCATCACGGCCCGCAACCCGGTGCGGCGGGAACGCGTCGCGCGTGCCAGGGACGGCGGCCAGGGCCTCGTCGGGATGAACGAGAGGGCGGCCCTCGCCGGGGGCAGCTTGCGCCGCACCCTCACCGCCACCGACTTCTGCCTCGAGATATGGCTGCCATGGACCAGGTGACCCGCGTCCTGATCGTGGACGACGACCCGCTGGTGCGCTCCGGGCTGCGCATGATGCTCTCCGGCGCGGAGGACGTCGAGGTCGTCGGCGAGGCGGCGGACGGCGCGGAGGTGCTGCCGTTGGTCGACGCGCACCGGCCCGACCTGGTCCTGATGGACATCCGGATGCCGCGGATGGACGGCCTGCGCGCCACGGCCGAACTGCGCCGCAGGACCCGGCCGCCCAAGGTGCTGATCCTGACCACCTTCACCACGGACGGCTACGTCCTGGAGGCGCTGCGGGCCGGTGCGGCAGGCTACGTGCTCAAGCACACGCCCCCCGCCCAGATCGTCGCCGCGGTGCGCAACATCGCGGCGGGCGAACCGGTCCTGTCACCGGCCGCCGTCAAACAGCTGATCGGCGCCGTCACCACGGCCGGCGGCACCGCCGCCGGCGACGACCCCGGCGCGCGGCCCGACGACCGGGACGAGGCGGAGCGGCTGCTCGGGCTCCTGGGGCAGCGGGAGCGGGAGGTGGCGCTGGCGGTGGCGCAGGGCAGGACCAACGCCGAGATCGCGGCGTCGCTGTACATGAGCGTCCCGACGGTGAAGGCGCATGTGTCCCACATCCTCACCAAGCTCGGACTGAACAACCGGGTGCAGATCGCCCTCGTGGTGTACCGGGCCGGCCTCGCCTGACGGTGGTCAGCCCGCCAGGCGCAGGCCGTCGACGAGGAGTCCGACCAGGCGGCGCGCGTCGTAGCGGGGATCGCTGTCCGCACCGATGCAGAGGTTGCCGATGCCGCGCATGAACCCGTAGGCCTCCACGTCGGACCGGATCTCGCCCGATGCCGAGGCAGCGGCCAGCAGTTCGGCGCAGACGGGCAGGAGGCGGTCGAGGAAGTAGGCGTGCAGCGCCTCGAAGCCCGCGTTGTCGGAGCGCAGCACGGCGGCGAGCCCGTGCTTGGTCACCAGGAAGTCGACGAAGAGCTCGACCCATCGCGCCAGCGCGTTGTGCGGGCTCGCGCTGCTCGCCAGCAGCGCGGGTCCGGCTTCGGCGCAGGCCTCGACCTGGTGCCGGTAGACGGCGATGATCAGATCGGCCCGGGTGGGGAAGTGGCGGTAGATCGTACCCGTCCCCACGCCGGCCCGGGCGGCGATGTCGCGCACCGGGGCTTCCACGCCCGAGGCGACGAAGGCCGCGGCAGCCGCCTCGAGCAGGCTCTCCTCGTTGCGCCGGGCGTCCGCCCGCCTGGACCGCTCCACCACGGTGCCGCTCCTTCCCCTACCCGCTTGCCAAAGCGGAACCACGTTCCGTATTGTTGCCGGAACACGGTTCCGTTTGCTCATGATGCCAGGGCGCACGCCCCGGGACCAAGTCGTGCGCGCTTGCGCCGCACGATGCCCCCACACCCCACCCGCAAGGGAGAACCCAGTCATGCAGTACCGCACCTTGGGCCGCACCGGCGTGCAGGTCAGTTCCCTCGCGCTCGGCGCGATGAACTTCGGCAGCATCGGGCGCACCACGCAGGACGAGGCCACCGCCCTCGTCGACGTGGCCCTCGAAGCCGGGATCAACCTCATCGACACCGCCGACATGTACGGCGCCGGCGAGTCGGAGGACATGGTCGGCAAGGCCGTCGCCGGCCGCCGTGACGACATCGTGCTGGCCACCAAGGCGACCATGCCGATGGGTGACGACCGCAACCACCGCGGCAGCTCGCGCCGCTGGCTGGTCACCGCACTGGAGGACAGTCTGCGCCGGCTCGGTGTCGACCACGTCGACCTCTACCAGATCCACCGGTGGGATCCGGCGACCAGCGACGAGGAGACCCTTTCGGCCCTGACCGACCTGCAACGCGCGGGCAAGATCCGCTACTTCGGCTCGTCCACCTTCCCCGCCCACCGGATCGTGCAGGCCCAGTGGGCCGCCCGGGAGCACCACCTGGGCCGCTACGTCACCGAACAGCCCGGCTACTCCATCCTGCAGCGCGGCGTCGAGACGCATGTGCTGCCGGTGACCGAGGAGTACGGCCTCGGCGTGCTGGCGTGGAGCCCGCTGGCCTCGGGCTGGCTGTCCGGTGCGATCCGCGCGGGCCGGCAGATCACCACCAGCCGCTCCGCGTTCATGCCGGAGCGCTTCGACACGGCGCTCCCCGCGAACCGGGCGAGGCTCGACGCCGTGGAGAAGCTGGCGGCGCTCGCCTCCGAGGCGGGCCTGACGATGGTCCAGCTCGCCCTCGGCTTCGTGACGGCGCACCCCGCCGTCACCGCCGCGCTCATCGGCCCCCGCACCCTGGACCACCTGCGGACCCACCTCGCCGCCGCGGACACCGTGCTCACGGCCGACGTGCTCGACGCGATCGACGCGATCGTCGCCCCGGGACTGGACCTCGCCCCGCACGAGAGGTTCGACACCCCGCCCGCGCTGCTCGACCCGTCCCTGCGTCGCCGCCACCACTCCTGACGCCCGTCGGGGGCACCCGCCCTTCCACCCTTCCCGACCGGGCGGAGCCGGGCCGCGGCTCGTGTGCTCGGTCGCGGCCCGCGCCGACGCTCGCAAGCGCCGAATCGCCGGGTCCACCCCCGTCCGGGCCGCGGTGTCGAGCCGCACCCGGCTCCCGAGGTCAGCCCGTTCCCGCGCCGGCGCCCAGGGCGGGGTAGTCGGTGTAGCCGGCGGCACCGCCGCCGTAGAAGGTCGCCGGGTCCGGCTGGTTGAGCGGGCCACCCGTGCGCCAACGCCGGACCAGGTCGGGGTTGGCGATGTACGGGCGGCCCACGGCGACGAGGTCCGCCAGGCCGCGACGCACGAGGCCGGTCGCGTCATCGGCGTTCGTGACGGGTTCCCAGCCGGTGCTGACGACGGTGGGCCCGTGGAAGCGGCTGCGCAGGCCGCTCAGCAGCGGCTCGGCGGGGTCGCCGATCATGTGCAGGTAGGCCACTCCCAGCCGGGAGAGCGCGTCCACGAGAGCCTCATGGGTGACGGCGGTCTCATGGGGGTCGTCCCCCTGGATGCCGTGGAGGGCGACGCCCGGCGAGACGCGGACGCCGACGCGGTCCGGTCCGACGGCCTCGGCGACGGCCCGCACGACGTCGACGACGAACCGGCTGCGTGCCTCAGGATCACCTCCGTAGGCGTCGTCACGGTGGTTGGCGGAGGGCGAGAGGAACTGGTGCAGCAGGTATCCGTTGGCGGCGTGCAGCTCGACGCCGTCAAGTCCGGCCGTGCGGGCGGCCGTGGCCGCATCGGCGAACTCCCGTGCCACTGAGGGAAGTTCCTCGGTCCGCAGGGCGCGGGGTACCGCATGCGGCTTGGGCCCGCCGGCGGTGAACACGGTGCCCGGAGCGGCCAGCGCACTGGGCGCGACGGTCTCCGCGCCGTGCTTGTTGTCGGGGTGCGAGATCCTGCCGACGTGCATGAGCTGGCCGACGACGAGGCCGCCGCCTTCGTGGACCGCCTCGGCCACACGGGCCCACCCGGCGCGCTGCTGCGGCGTGTGCAGGCCGGGGGTGTTCATGTACCCCTGCCCTGCCGGGCTGGGCTGCGTCCCCTCGGTGATGATCAGTCCCGCGGTGGCGCGCTGCCCGTAGTACCTGGCCATGTCCTCGGTGGGCACCCCGGAGGGCGTGGCACGGTTTCGCGTCATCGGTGCCATGACGATGCGATTGCGCAGCGTCCACGCGCCGACGCGGACCGGTTCGAAGAGCTCGGGCATACGGACTCCTTGGAGCAAGCGGTGGACCTCGGGACGCGGCGCCTCCACGCGGCATCGCTGCTGCCCGACCTCGTGAGCACGGCGACGATCACGAGGAAGGCGATGACGAAGAGGACCGTCGCACCTGAGTCCCGGAGAGACGGAAAGGCCGAAGCACCGGTGATCCGGGTCGCCCCCGGGGGCCGGTGCACGAGCCACCATGGTCCGGCCCAGGACAGTTCCGCAAAGCCTCATGCTGTTTCAGCAACGGGACCTCGACGCGCGTGCCCGGTCGCCGGGTCCTTCGGGTGGGGCGGGCGGCAGGTGACGCGGTGCGGTGGCCGGCACGGACGGCGGTGGTTTGTCGCCTCAGGGTTCGGGTCGGACGATCATCAGTTTGCCGCGGACGACGCACGCCTCAGAACCTTCGCGCCCGCGACTGCGGTCCCACGCGAGGCCGGTGTTCGCCTGGTCCGTACCGTCGGGCCGGACGACGTTGACGCGAAGTGCGCGGAGGTCGACGCAGGCGTCGAGCTCGTCGATGGGCCGATGCAATGGCGCCGGGGTCCGCGTACCGCCGGCTTGCGAGACCTCGACGGGTACCAGCGGGAGACGGCCCACGGCCACTGAGTGGCTGACGGGCCACGGCTGACCGCCCGTGCCGCCGAACGGGCACGGCGGCGCGGCCGGCCGGGCCCCGACCGGATTCCCGTACGGACCTCTCGACGCCACCAGGAACAGTGCCAGGGCCCTCTGCTCGCGTGTGGCCGTGGCGTGCTGCCCAGGGGGTGCTCGGCGCGAGTGCTTCGTGGATGCGGCGGCGCAGACCGTGGCGGGAGTCGACCCGTGGCAGCCATGGCACCCGCTGGAGCAGGTCGCCGCGTCGGTCGGTGCTCGGGTCGGTCAGCAGGGCGCGGAGGTCGTCGGGTACGGGGTCGTCGACCAGGCACAGCCAGGCGAGGCCGGCGCCGATGCGGATCTCGGCCGCTCGCCGGGGATCCGACCACAGGTCGCCGGCCAGGCCGCCCGTCGCAAGCGGTTGAGCATCGGGCCGATACGCGAGAGCGCGGCGTGCCACGGATGTGACACACCATCCCCGCGGTGTTCGGCTCCCAGCGCACCTTCGTGCTGGGGCTGCCTTGGTTCGCCGGGTCGCGGTCAGGGCCCCACATCCAGCCGCCACACCCCCGGACCGGCGAACCGACGCGGCCGGAACACTAGCCCCGGGTGGCGCCCGGCCAGTCGGCGTAGCGGATGCGTGAGATCTCCAGGACCTCACCCGTGGTGCCCCATTCGTCCTTGCCGAGGCGCGCCAGCGGGCGGAGCCTGCGCACGTCGGGATGGCCCTCCACCATCGCGGCCTCGGAGACCGCGGCGTGGACGACGCGGCCGAAGACCACGGTGGAGTCGCCGAGGGTGACCGTGCTGTGCAGTTCGCACTCGAGGGCGACGGGCGAGGCCGCGACGCGGGGCGGCTTGACCGCGTGGCTGGGCTCGCGGGCGATGCCGACCGCGTCGAACTCGCTGACGCCGCGCGGGAAGTCGGTGCCGGTGGCGTTGATCTGCTCGAAGAGGTGCTCGGGCGCGAGGTTGACCACGAACTGCCGGGTCTCCTCGATGTTGCGCAGCGAGTCCTTCCGCCCCACCGAGGTGAACTGCACGATCGGCGGGCTCACGCAGGCGACGGTGAAGAAGGAGTGCGGGGCGAGATTTGCCACAGACCGTTGCGAGATTGTTGACACCCACGCGATGGGTCGGGGCACCACCACCGACGTCAGCAGCTTGTAGAAGGGGGTCCGGCCCATGGCCTCGGGATCAATTTCGACACGCATGGTTGCCAGTATCCCCCGCGGCGGATGCGGATCATAACCGACCTCTCCGCCCTGGCCAAACGCGAGGTTCCGACGAAAGTGCCTGGTATCGGAAGGCACGAGTCACCGGAGTCGATCACCCCATGTCCACGCCGTACGAGTGGGACGACATACTCATTCCGCCGCAGGCACGCGGCGGCCGCGTCACCCTGAACCTCAACGACGAGCTGGCCGCGTACCTCCCCAAGCGGCCGGCTGCCTATCTGCGGATCTCCTCCGACCGCTTCGGCATCGAAGCCGGAGTCGACCGCCAGGAGGAAGATGCCGAGGACACTCGGGCACGGCTGCGCTGGGGACCGTTCGCCAAGATCTACAAGGAGAACGACACCTCGGCGTTCAAGAAGCGCAAGGTTGTGCGCGCCGACGGGACGATCGACTGGGTCGTCATCCGTCCGAAGTTCCGGGAGCTCCTCAGTGATCTGGCAGCCGGCGTCATCGACGGAGTGATCTTCTACGACCTTGACCGCCTGGTTCGCCAGCCGCGGGATCTGGAAGACCTCATCGACATCGTCGAGTACGTCAAACGTCCGGTGATCGGCGCCACCGGCGGCCGCATGAACCTCATCAACGACAGCGACCGGCACATGGCCCGGATGATGTGCGTGATGGCGCTGAAATCGTCCGAGGACACCGCCCGCCGGGTCGCTCGCATGCACCTCGCCACCGCCCAGGACGGCAAAATCCAGGGCCGCATCGCCTACGGATGGATCCGCAAGGGCCCCGACAAGGGCAAAACCCTCCCCGCGGAAGCGGCGGTCGTCACCGCGCTCTTCGACGACTTCCTCAGCGGCGAGTCCGCCTACAGCCTCGCCAAGAAACTCAACGACAGCAAAGTCATGCCACCCGCCGCATCGCAGTGGTCGGCCACCATGGTCCGCAAGATTCTCCGCAACCCGCGCTACGCCGGCATGGTCTCCTACGGCGGACGCCACCGGGTCGACGCCGCCCTCGACTGGGACGGCTGGTCCCACGTCCTGTTCGACGACAACGGACACCCTCTGCTGGGCAGTTGGGACACGATCATCGTGCCGAAGGTGTGGAGCCAGACCCAGTTCGAACTCCAGCTCCGCCGTCGGCAATACGGTCACCCCGGCGGGGCGTCCAAGCCCCGCGTTACCGGCCGCTACCTGCTCTCGGGCGTCCTCACCTGCGGCAAATGCGGCCGGGGCCTCGTCGGCCACCGCAGCAGCAAAACCCAGGTCCGCGCCTACCGGTGCCCGCCCACTGCACTCGGGGGATGCCTCGGCACCTCGATCAGCGCCCATACCGTCGAAGAAGTCGTGAATGAGGCGCTCACCGCGTTCCTCGCCAATGCCCTGCACGGCTCGACAACCGACGGACCCGCCGACGGACGACTCACGTCCCTGAACAACCAACTCACCGAACAGACCACGCGTAAGGAAGACCTCGTCCAACGCTGGTCCTCCGGCGCCCTCACGGACGCCGGCCTCGGTCAGGAAGACTTTTTCCAACTCTTGGGAAGCATCAACAAGAAGATCTCCGCTCTACGCGACGCCATCGCCGCCGCCGAAAGCGCCACGCCGCAAGCCATGGACACAGAGCTGATCCTGGACAGCTGGCGCCAGGGCTCCCACCATCAGCGCCGCGCCCTCCTCCAGAGGTACCTCCACAGCATCGAGGTACGACCGCCCCTCCGCCCCAAGGGCGCCAACCGAAGCCACCATGTCCGTGAACGCCTCCTCCCCCACTGGAGGACACCGGAGGAAATAGCCGCGTAGGGGTGTGGCCCCCGGCTCTCGCCGGGGGCCACACCTTCAGGACTGCATAACGTGCAGCATCCGCCGGACCCTCCACACCTCACCGCTGTCCAGCACAGGAGCACCCGCCAGAAAACCCTCAACCCAGGAACCGGCCTCGTTACGGACGCACTTCACACCCCCCTGACTGGCTTCTGCAGACCCATCTTGATCGACTGCGCCGCTCTGCCCATCCAAGTCCATCGCCATCGCCTTTCGTCAACGTCACGTACGTCCCTTGACGATGCTGGGCTTTCGCTGTTTGCCCACGCCGCACTCAGGTGATAGACCATCGGGCCCAACGCTTTGTCACCAATTCCGCCATGCGTCCTTGTAGGTCAAGTACAAGGAGACGGCGCGGGGCGGGCTCGCGGTGAACGTCATCGAGTGCTAAGGGAACAGGCCCTGACCTGCGAATTCCATCTTTCGCAGCTGTCAGGGCCTTCCCTGTTCGTACTGCGGAAAGTCCCCGGGAAGCCCCTCGGGCAGAGCTGAAAGTCCCTGAAAAGTCCCCAGGAAATCCCTGCCCGCGGCGTCCCGTCAGGCTGCTCAAAAAGCACCCCTGGCCGACGCTGAAGCCGTGCCCTTACCCCATGACGCACCCCGGCGTCACGGATCAACGGCGAGCCACCGGCCGGTAGCCGCGTGCGGCAAGCCACGCCTCGCGCCCGCCCGCGCTGCTACTCGTCGGCGAACCGGTGATAGCGGCGCTGCTCGGCCCCAGATGGGGAACTGCACAAAGAACGGCACCTCTCTGTGTCAAGCGGGGGCGATCAGAGTGAACCGCCCCGCCAGGCTCAGTCGATGTTGGTGTCCGTCTCCTGAGCCCTTCGGGCGTTGTTCCTGAGGTTGGCGAAGGGCAGAGCTCCTCCGTGGAGTTCTTTGAACTCGTCGATCAGGTCCTGCTCAGCCTCGCCCGCGTCGTCCTCGGTCATCGGCCGCCAGGCGACGAGCAGTGCGTCCGAGTCGGCCAGCTGCCAGCTGTAGCGACCGCCCCAATGGCCGGCCAGCAGACCAGCGCCGTGGCGGCGGTAGTCGGCAAGCCGCTGATTGAGCCCGTACTGGCCCGCGGCCTTGCCGATGTACACGACCGATGCCCCGTCCACCCAGGCATCGCCGAGCTTGTCGACGGTCACGGACGGGTCGCGGCCCTTGAGGTGTCCGGCAGGGCTGGCCGGGAGGAACGACGGAGGCGAGGTGTCCGTGCGGATCACCACGTAGATTCCGTGCCCGGTGGGGACGTTGCTGCCGGGCAGTTCACGGAACGGCACGAAGCCGCAGAAGCCGCGTGCGGTCAGGCTCCTCTGCGTCAGCTCTGGTGTCGAGCTCATGCCAGGCATCGTGCCAGACGCATCTGACAGTCCTGACCCGCCGCTCGTATTGCTACGGCAAGGGGACATGTAGCGCTGCGAACCCGGGGGCCCATCTCCGGTCGAGGAGCGCGGGGAACGGCGCGTGGCGCTCCGGAACTGCGGCACAGCGGTGCGACCGCAGTCAGGCGGTTGAGGAACAACCGAAGGCCCGCAGCAAGCCCCGCACCGTGAAGAGCGGGGCCGCTTCGCGCACTCTCAGCCTGACGCAGCAGCAGCCCAGTGGTGCTGAGCAGGCTTCTGTGGGAGGAGACTTCACGGCTGCCCCGCCACGGGCGACCCGTCAGGTCCACCCTGCCGCGCGCATCATGCTCACCAACGCGCGCTCGGCTGCCTGCTCCTCGTCCTGGTCCACCTCGACGCTCTCCCAGCCCTGGGCATACCGCAGCACGTTGGCCAGCGTCTCGTGGTCGGCAGCGCCGCGCGGGCCCTCAAAAGGCGAGTGCAGGACCGTCGACAGTGCCTGCCGCACCCAGCGGGCGACGGTGGCCTCGTCCCCCTCGGGCATCCACGGGTAGTAGGGCACCCGCCCGATTTCGCGCAGCGCCTCCGTGAGCCCTTCGAACTCCGGGCCGGGACGCGGGCCGGCCGCGCGGTCGAGTACGTCGGCGAATTCGGCGAGCAGCGCGAGGTCGGCTTCGGCCACTTCAATGGTGGTCAGGTGCACCACGTCCCCACCGTCGGGCCCGATCAGCAGCAGCACGTTGGGCGTCGGCGGGAGGATCTCGTCCACCATCCCGTCCGCGAACTCCTCCGTCCCCTCGGGCAGCACGTCGCGCACCCGGTAGTACGCGTCTTCGACGTCCTCGATCGGCGCGCCCGGGATCGGCGCCCTCCGGCTGTCCCGGTAGCCCATCAGCACCCCCTCATGGTCCAAGACCATGTCCATTCGGAGCCTCAGGAGCAACCCGGCCAGCTCGTACAGGCCGGGCAGGGCGTCCTGTACGAGGGGCAACAGCAAGGTGCGGGTGGGGGTGAGGCGCGGCGGCGACTGCTGGCCGCCAGCTCGGGCCCGGTCATTCGCCCGCAGCGCCTCGGTGTACCGCGTGCCGGTGGCCCGGCTCTGCTCCCGGATCTCCCGCGTGCGCTTCCGCGACTTCCTGGGCTGGCTCGTAGGCATGTCTGACTCCGTACAGCAGCGCGCCCCACGCACACGCCGCTCTGAAGGCAGGCGGTTCCAGGTGCACGATGCGTCGAAGGACGGCTTGGCCTACCAACGAGGACTCCGGCGTGAGCGGCAGACCCCTTCAGCGGTCGGCGGTCGTGGCCGCCTGCTCGGCAGCATACCGGCCCGGCCGCAGCGGCACCAAAGGTCAGCAGACGACCTTGGACCGTTGCGGCTCCCGGTTACCGAGTGCCACACACCCTTGGCCGCAGCGGACCGCAAGCTGGTCGCGGGCCGGAAAGTGTGCTTCGACGTCACCCGGGACGCCGATGGTGTCCCGGGCCGACAAACAGCCGCCGCCTGATCCCGTGTCCTTGAGGAACTGTGTCTGCCAACCCGTTGGAGCCGATCGAGCTGATTTGGCCGTATCCCTCTTCCTCGAGCTTCCTCCTCCTCACAGTCACGGCGACGTCGCCCACTTCGGGACGCAGGCGTTCCAGCTGGTGGACTGTCCACCGCGCCCATGCGACCTCAAGCCACGCGCTTAGGACCTCCCGGCTGGCAGGCGTCCAAAACCGGGCCCGTCAGGAGATCTGTTCGTATAAGGCCCCCTCTGCCTCCCGCAGCTCGCGCTCGACGGCTTCGGTGAGGTTCGGGTTGTCGATGAGGACGCCGAACTCGACGTTGTTGTTCTCGGCGCTCCAGGAGAGGTTCGCGCTGGTAACCAGGAGGAGGTGGTGGTCGATGGCGAGGAACTTGGCGTGGTTGCGAACGTACCCGCCGTCGAATTCCTTGGTCCGCCATACCTCGGCCGGAGCCAGGTGCGCGGCTACCTCTGTGGTCGACGGGGACCAGTGTTGTCCGCTGCCGTCGGCGGCTCGGGTGTCCATGTAGACGCGGACGGCGACGCCGTCGCGCTGTGCGGCCGTCCGTAGTGACGTCCAGAGTGCCGAGCTGCGCTGGAAGTTGAAGGTGGAGCAGGTGATCGCGTGGCGGGCGCTGTCCACGAGGCGGGTGACCGAGGTGGTGAGCGGTCCGCTCTGGGCGAGGTGTCCGGGCATGGTCCACAGCGGTGACAGTGTGGTCGGAAGTGCCCGTGCCCCCTCGATGGCTCTCAGGATCAGGATCTGTTGGGGTGCCGCTGTGGGACCGCTGCCGACGGCCTCCAGCAGCCGCCGGATCTCTGCTCGATGGCCGACCGCGACGACCTTGAGGGCGGTGGTCAGGGTGTCGCCGTCGGCCAGGCGGTCCGCTATGCCCTTGGCCTCGGTTCCGGTAAGGAGGCGGCCGAGCTGTCGTGGCGCGTTCGTGTCACTCATGGGCCTGGAAGAAGCCGAGGTCGCTGCCGGGCAGGTCGAGGAGGAAGCGGCGGTCGAGGAAGCGGTTGGCGCGCTCGCAGGAGGTTTCCGAGGCCATGACGCAGCAATGGCAGGCGGCGCCGTGGAGGAAGTCCTCGGGGTCCTGTGGGGTGCGCTTGGAGCAGATGGGGTCGGAGGAGCAGCGTGTGGCCTTGCGCAGTGCGCTGCTGACGACCCGTTGGAGGCGTGTTGGCTCGCTGAGCTGTACGAGGCCGCCGAGGGTGCCGTCGCTGTCGGATGCGGTGGTGCAGATGAGAAGGCCGGCCGCGGGATCGCGGCCTTCGGTGGCGGGCCATGCGTAGAGGCGTTCGCTGAGGCTGGCGGCCGAGTAGCCGCAGGTGAGGGCGAGTTCGCGGATGATGATGTGGGCGAGGGTGTGGACGAGCCAGTAGCGCGGGGGCTTCAGGCGGCTGTCGGGGTCGATCTGGCCAGCGGTGTCGGAGAAGCGGCGCTCGAAGTTTCTGCGGTGTGCCTCTCGATGGAGTTTCCAGAGGTCGGTGTCCAGGACGTGCTTCTCCCATGCGGCGACGGCGTTCTCGTCGAGCTGGAGGAAGATGCCTTCGCCGCGGTCTTCGGTGGCCACGGTCCAGCTCGGGCGGGACGTGCGCGTCAGTGGAGCCAGGCGGCGCGGGAGGTCGCCGACGCGGTCCATGTCGTCGATGCGGGTGAAACCGACTAGGGCATTCACCTTGCGGAGGCGTTCGACCGCGAGTACACGGGTGATCTCAGGCTGTAGGGCGTCGCCCCGATTACGGGTGGCGAGGGTGAGTCCGCTCTTGGGGTCTTCGACGCGGGTGCCGACGATGTCACGCAGCAGGTAGCGCCATTCGGGGACGAGGAGGTCGACCGGGTCCCAGTCGCGGAGCTTCTCCTCCTGTTCCTCCGGGGTGTCGGTGGGGGCGGAGGCGGCCTGCAGGACCTGCTCCAGGTCGTGGTCGGACAGGCCGGTGACGTCGACGCCGCCGTCCATGCCGAGCAGGTCCCGGATCATACCCAGGTTGTCGTGGTATTTGGCGAGTTTGTCGCCCAGCGCGGTGCGGACCCGGTCGGCCAGGTCGCTGGCTTTCTCCTCCTGGGACTCCGGCATCACGATGATGGACTGGGTGGCCGGGAACCACAGGTTGGAGGCGCCGACGAGCATCAGCCGGGTCTCGTTGCGGCAGCCCTTGGGCTCGAAGGCGTCCAAGTGGGGGTGGCGTCCGCGGCACTGCGGGAGTTTCGCCCGGCCGGCCTCGCCCTGGGCCTCATTCATGGGCCGCCGCATGTCGCAGGACGCGCAGTGGATGACGGCCGAGGCGCCCTTGCCGGCGGTCCGGTCGACCATCTTCAGGGCGGGCAGCTCCGCCTTGCTACATGGCTGTCCGCGGTGCACCCACAGGTCGTACGGAAACTCGTCCAGGTGCCCGTCGACGCAGGCCAGCAGATACCGGGCTGGGATGGCGGTGCGGCGCATCGGCTTGCGGGTGCCGGCGCCCGCGCGGCCCGTGCACTTGGCGTGCTCGAAGACGGCCAGGTCGGTGCGGAAAGGGTGCGTGTTGCGGTAGTCGAACTGAGTGAGCAGTCCGAGCATGTCGCAGCCCGTGCACCGCAGCCACTGCGGGAAGACCCGGGAGGGGACTCCGAGGTCGTTGCCATCGGCGGACCGGCTGTGCTTCTTCGGCTGCCAGGGGTACGGCCGCAGCTGCACGTCGGGCGAGCGCAGCATCATCCGGACCACGTCACGCAGGCGCGGGGCGTGGATCTGCGGGGGTGCGGAGTCGCGGCGCCGCCAAATGCGGTCCCAGTCGTCCAGGCCGGTGGGCATGATCGTGAACTGCGGCAGGTCCATGATTGCGCCGGGGCCGTAGGTGTAGAGCAGGGAGGAGGGGCGGGCGGAGCCGACCTTGGCACGGTTGTGCTTGGTGGCCTTCTCCGCCTCCTGCTCCAGGTCGCCCAGCGGGTCGACGGCGTGGGCGACGTCGTAGACGAAGCGCGTCTCGTCACTCACGAGTTGTCCTCCGGCATCTTCCACTGAGGGGCATGGTCGGGTGCGCGGTACACCAGTCGTTCCTTGATCGGGCTCACCAGGAGGTTGATCTCCGGCTGCACCTCGCGCATCGAGTTCGCCACGATGAACGGCGCGGCGTCACGGGTGTCGATGCCCGCCTTGGCGTTCTCCGCGCTCATCAT
Organism: Streptomyces sp. ME19-03-3; assembly: GCA_033793685.1. Taxonomy (GTDB): domain Bacteria; phylum Actinomycetota; class Actinomycetes; order Streptomycetales; family Streptomycetaceae; genus Actinacidiphila. Next base: position 87,315 of record JARAXD010000024.1, read on the forward strand.
CAGCGCGTCGTGCCGACCGTCATCCAGAACCCTCTCGTACACCAGCGACTTGCGGTCCTCCATGAGGCTCTTGCGGCGCTTGCCCCATTGGTCGAGCCGGTTTTCCAGGCGCAGGCGGGCACGGGTGGCGGCGTCCTCGTCGCTGGCCCGCGCGACGCGACGGACGAGGGCGTCTACGAGTTCGCCCGCGAAGTGCTGCTCGGCTTCAATACGGGCCGCCCCGTCCTCCGGGGACAGCCCTTGGTCGGTCTTGGCGGCCTGCAGGACGCGGGCGGCGCTGACCAGCACGCCGTCCAGGCCGCGCTCTAGGGAGGTCACTGAGAACGGGGTCACCGACAGCGCCTCCACCTGGGCGTAGAACGTCTCGTGGTAGTGGCGGAACTGCTCGAAATGGGCGAGGTCCCTCGGCCGCGCCCAGTTCCCGAGCGCGACCACCAGACCCGGCCGGTCCGCCGTACGGCCGACACGGGAGGACGCCTGGATGTACTCCGCGGTGTTCTTCGGCTGCCCGACCACAAGCATCAGTCCAAGGCGAGTCACGTCCACGCCCACCTGGAGCATGGAGGTGGCCAGGACTACGTCGTACGGATTGACGTCACGCGTGGGTTCCGGCTTCTTCGCCTCCCTCAGCGCGCGCCGGTTGCGTTTGCCCGCGGTGGAGTCGAAGCCCGGGTCGAACGCGGTCGCCATCTGGTCCAGGGTCGCGGTGATGTCCGCACTCGCCACGCGAGAGGTCAGCTCGGCGACGTGCAGCGAACCGTAGTCGGTGCCGGTGCGGCGGGGCAGCTTCGACCAGGGGCGGCCCTTGGCGAGTGCGGTCTGGATGTCGTCGCTCATATACCGGGCCATGCCGGCGAGTTCACGGGTGGCACTGAAGTAGCCGACCAGGCTCATGTAAGGATCGGCCACGCTGCCGGTGCGGTCGAGAAGCAGCTGCCCGCCGGCCAGGAGCACCTCGGCGACCCGGATCTCCGCCGTGGTCAAGCGCACCCCGGTCGTGCTGATCCCGACGTACCGGCGCCCCGGGTGCTTCTCGGAGACCGGGATCTCCTTGGAGAAGTACGTGTTCCCGGCGTCCAGGACCTGTGGCGGGAAGATGGTGACGTCGCGCCCGTATAGCGCACGCACCTGCTCCGACGCGTTGCGGGCGGTGGCCGTGGAGGCGACGAGCAGCGGACGCACCGGGCGCCCGTCCTTCGTCCGCCAGTCGGTCATCACGTCGATGGCCACCTCGAACAGGCCCACCGTCGTGCCGAGTGCCCCGGTGATCAGGTGCAGCTCGTCCTGGATGACCAGGTCCGGGGGCCGCAGCCGCGTGGCCGGGTGAACGGGGGCCGCCGGCCAGCCGTCCTTCTTGGGATGCTTGCTGCCGTCCTTGATGTCGCACTGCTGATAGTCGGGATGCACGAAGCCGTGCCGCTCACAGCGCCGCGAGACGTGCCCGAACAGCGAGGCAGCCTCGCCCTCCCGCGCCAGGCGGGCGAACTTGTCCACGGTGGCGATGACGAACGCCGGCGCGAGCCGGTAGATCTCCTCGTCCACCGTGAGCACCGGCAGCCCGTCCGGGACCTCACCGCCGTCGGCGAACGGACAGTCAGCCAGCTCGTCCCCGCAGTACACGTACACCCGGCGCAGCGCGGGCACCGTGCGAACATCGCGCGCCTCGACCCGCGTCCCGCACCAAGGGCAGCGCTGGATCTGCAGCACCGTCAGCCGATATCCACGACCCCCGTGGGCTTTCTGCAACTGCTCGGCGGCCTCGTCGTACCGTTTCGGGCTCACATCGGTGCCGACCCACAGCCCGATCCGGAACGGCTCCTCCCCCCACGTCGCCACATCATCGCGCCGCGCCAGCTCCGCCGCGCACACCAGGGCGGTGGCGCGCTGGAACTGCTGGGCGGTGAGCAGGCGCAGTGTGTACCGCATGAGGACGGCGACCCCGGACCGCCCGTCCAGCGGACCGTCGAAGGCATCCACGACGCCTTGGCGGCGCCGGATCGCGAACGTGTAGGCGGCCAGACCCAAATACGCCTCCGTCTTGCCACCACCAGTCGGGAAGAACAGCAGCTGCGCCTTGGCCAGATCCCCCGACCGCTTCTCGGCCGCCGGGTCGGACAGCAACGGCAACTGCATAAGCACGAAGGCGAGCTGGAAGGTACGCCACGAGTGCGCCAGAGCCCCCTTCTCCGCGAGGATCGCCTCGCGAGCCTCATCAATGCTCTCCTCCGGCCGACTCGCCCGCCGCTCCGCGACCTGCGACTGCACACGCTGATCAGCCATCACCCGGTTCATGAACCGGAAGCAGCGCAACGCCTCCTTGTCCCCGAGGAGATGCTTCAGACCCTCCTCAAGCTGGCGTTGCACTCGACGCGCCTCGCTGACCGCGTCCAAACCCTCGGACCGCAGATGCTCCGGAAGCGCCTCGGCCCGCTGCTCCTCACCGTCCAGCCAGGCCGTGTAACCCGCGACGATCGGCTCAAGACCCGTACGCAGCTCATCGATCGATGCCTCCTGGAGCTTGCGCATGTCCAGCAGGGCCGCGCCGATCTCCTCGGCGGCCGTCTGCGGCGTCTCGCTTACCGGCAGCCACGTCGTCCAGACCTCACTGGCCCTGCGCGCTCCCTCGGCTACCTCCCAGTCCACCGAACAGGTCCGACCATGGGCGAACTCCAGACGGTTGCGGTACTGCAGCCGCAGCCGCCGCAGCTCGTCGTCCGGCTCCTCGCGCGTGTCCAGGAGTACGTCATTGACCGGCAGAAACACCTCAGCTCCACCGGCCGACACCGACAGCTTGGTCTGGTACAGCCACGCCTCGACCGGGATCTTGCGAGGCGTCTCCCGGTCATTGCACAACGCCACCTCGATCAGTCGGCAGCCACGCTCGGAGTCGTCGTAACGATCCACCCGAAGCAGGACCTTGTCCTTGAGCACGATCTCGGTCGTACGGGACGGCCTCAGGTCGGCAACCTTGATCGCCTTCGCTATGGCGTGCGGGGTGCGCTGGAAACGGCGGAGAGCCGGAGCGGGTGCCGCGCCCTCGCCCCCGCCAGCTTCGACGCCCTCGCCACGCTTCTCTTTCACCGGCTCGTAGGTGCCCCACGAGGCGGTCACCGTGAACTCGTCCAGATCGTCAGGGATCTGGAAGCGCAGCCCCATCGAGGCCGGGATCATCAGCCCACGCTTCTGCGGCTGGTCCTCGACCTCGTCCTCGTCCGCACTCGCGCTGCTGTCGTCGACGGCGGTGAGCGGAACGCCCCGGCTCTCGGCGGCGTCCACAGCGTCGCCCACGTCGGTCGCAGCGTCGTCTGATCCCGCCTCGCCGGGGTCGTCCTGGCCGGCGGTGAGGCGCACGGGCGCGATCCGGCCGATCAGGTACGCCGAGTCGGGGACACCGTCGAGGATCTCGTCCGGGCCGTTCGCCGGACCGAGGAGCTCACGCTCCAGGATGTCGACCAGGTTCTCCCGGGCGGTCCAGGAACGGTCGTCGGGTGCGAGGGCGAGACGGTAGGCCGGGGCCTGGGGGGCGCCGGGTGTCGCTGCGGGCTGGGCGCCGTCGCGCCGGGGGGTGGTCACTCGTCGCCCTCCTCTTCCTCGGTGTCCTCATTGTCGCGGGTGGGACTGACAACGCCCTGTGAGGCGGCACGACGATGGTTCTCTTCGAGGAGGCGGTCGAGGATCTCCACCCGGGCGGCAGGACTCACTGTCCAGCGTTGCATCTGGCGATAGGTGTGGAAGCCGTGGTCCGGCGGGACGTCATCCCAGCCGTAGGCGGCCATGACTGCTTGGTCGAGCTTGACGTGGATTTCGCGGAGACGAGCTACGTCGGAGTCGGCTGAGTCGGTGATGGCGGGGTCGTTGACCAGGTTGTAGAGCTTGGTGAGGCCGAGGTTGCGGCGGAGCATGATCTCGCGGCGGTCGGTGTCGAGTGCCTGACCGATCTCGGTCAGGCGCCGGTTTCCTGCCGGACGCGGAAAGGTCTCGAAGACAGTCGACGGCGTGTACGTCGGGTCGATCCGCATGGTGGTGCCGTACTTGATCGTCCACAGCTGATGTGCGCTGCTCGACAAGACGGCCAGATCGGCGAACGCCCCTTTGGTAAAGACAACCAGCTTCTCGTGGAAGACCTGTCGCGTTGACACACGGAGAGGCATCACAGTTTTACTGACCCGCGCGATGACCAAAACCTCGGCCAGGCCGGCATCGGCGATCGCCTTTCGCATGGCGGGGCGCTTCTCCCCGAACTGCCACCAATAATCTTGATAGACCTTTCGGTTATTTTTGGCCCGCTCCGGCTTCACGGTCTCCAGCACGCGCTGATAGGGCAGCACATACTTCTGCGCCTGCTGTTCCGACCTGTCGTTGAAGTCAATGACCCATCGTGAGTGCGAGTTATCAGGGCGGGAATTCAGGTCCTCGCCATTAATGTAAGGGAAAAGAACATCGGCGTTTCGCGGATCTGCCTCGATCCACGCTGCGGCCTCGTCAGGCTCCAGCACGAAGCCCATGCCAAGCACGTAGCAGCCGATGAACGCAACATCTGCATTCTCCGTCAGCCGAGCCGGATCACCGTCTACCCGGCCGCCCGGTTCCAACAGGGTCGAAACCCGCTCAACCTCGATGTCGCCCTCAATCTCGGCGACGACCCGGGGCACCGCCGAGTTGATGGCGGCGCGACTGCCCCACACCGCCGCGTACTCCAGGTTGGCGCTGGCTGCGGGCCACGCCCGGCTCTGGATCGCACGGGTGATCGTGAAGTCCTTCGACACCAGCTGGTCAAGGCCGATCTCTCGGGTGTCGCCCTGAGCAACCGTGTTCGTTGCGATCAGCCCGAGCCCCCCGCGTCGAGAGAGCAGTTCGTACGCGCGCAAAAAGAAGTACGCCACAAGATCTGCGAGCCCCTTCCTACCACTCGCGAGCGTGTTGACGAACCAGTCACGGACGTTGGTCCCCACCGAGCCGGTGAGCTTCTGGCTGCCCAGGAAGGGCGGGTTGCCGATGACCGCGTCGAACCCGCCACCCTCCATCACATCGGGCACGGCCAGAATCCAGTGCAAAGGCTTCCATCGCTCGTAGTCCGTCGCGACCGTCGGCCTGAGCCCGGCCTCCTTGATGCCGTCGAGCATCGTCCGGTCCGGCTCCCCACCCCCGGCGGGGTACGCCTTCTCCACCGCGATCCGCAGATCCTCGTACGCCGCCCTCAACTGCTTGCCGGGCTTCCCGCCGCACCGCAGCCCGGCCGCGATCACCCCGTCCGCGACGTCAGCGAGCTGAGCCGTCAGCTCCTGGTATCGGCGGAACTGCCGCCGCTTCGTAGCGGCTGAGCGCTGCGGGTCGCTGTCGTCGACCTCGGTGGCGAGCTGGCGACGCAGACGACTGGCCTGGTCCAGGATGTCGTCCACGTCCAGGGCGAAGATGCTGAACTGGTTGCCAGCCGAGGCGGGATCGATGTGGAGACGGCGCAGCTGGTCAGCGTCAGTCAAGCCGAGCAGGGCGTTGCCGTGCAGCACCTTGTCGTCGACGAAGGAGAACGGGAGCTTCGGGTCCAGCGACACCAGCCAGAGCGACAGCTTGCACATCTCCACGGCCATACCGTTGATGTCGGCGCCGTACAGGCAGGTCGCGACGACGGTCCTTATGGCGTGGACGTGCAGGTCGTGCGGTGTCCTTCCGTATGCCACGCCCTCGCGCTGCCATGCCTCCACAAGCCGGTCAGCGAGGTAGCGCGCCGCGGCGACGAGGAAGGCGCCCGAGCCACAGGCGATGTCGGCGATGCGCAGGTCGAGGATCTGGTCGGAGTCGATGGGCCGCCACGCGTCCTGGTCGGCCGTCTGGTGTGGTCCGGGCGAGTAGACGAGAGGTTCCAGGGCGTACCGGACGACTTCCTCGGCCAGTGAGCGGGGCGTGTAGTGCGCGCCGGCCGAGGCGCGCGAGGGGGTCTCCACCAGCAGAACGCCGCCGGGCTCCACCACAAGCGGCCGGTTGCGCAGGTCGCGGCGGATGATTCCGATGAACGGGCGCAGCCGGTCGCGCAGGTCCGGGTCGTCGGTGACGTCGCGCAGGGCGATCTCGGTGTCATCCAGCGTCTCGCCCGCCCTCAGAGCCTTGGTCAGGGCGGCCTTGCTGGACGGCTTCGCGGCCGGCTGGTCTTGCTTTATCCAGGCGAGGATCGCGTCGGCCAGCGCGGTCTCGGTGCGCTTGGCCTGGCTGAGTTCTTCGAGGGTGGCGAGGGGGATCTCGGGTTCGGATCCCGCGCTGCCGGTGAGGCCGACGATGATCTCTTCGGCAGGTTCGCAGGAGTAGCCGAGCAGACCTTCGTAGATATAGCCGATCTGTTCGACGTCGATGTCGCGGAAGGAGATTCGTCGTGCTCCGCCGGGCAGCTGGGCGATCTGGACAGCGCGCAGGACTTCGAGCATGACGCGGTCGCTGACCGTGATGGCCAGGGTGTCCTGGGAGTCGCAGGCGGTGAGGAAGGGGAAGCGGGCCGGGTCGAAGAGGGACCCGCCGTACTCGGGAAGGCGCAGGTCCTCGAAGCTCGCGCCCCGGTACAGGGCCTGGGAGGTGGCCAGGAGCCGGTGCCAGGTCAGGAACGTGGCGTCGAGGGCCTGTTCGCCTTCCTCCTTCTCGCGGGCGTCGAGGAGGTCGAGTTCATCGCTGATGCCGTATCCCATGGCGAAGAGGCGGCTCTGGGGCAGCAGCCCGCGCTCTTCGGCGAAGAGGAGGAAGACGACGCGCATCATGACAGTGACGGCGGCCTCGTAGACCTCGCCCCGTGCCGTCGGCAGCGGGTCGGGCTCGCCGCGGCGCTCTGCGTCCAGGGCGCCTTCGGACAGGGCCTGGACGATGAGTTCGACGGCGCGGCGGACCTGGGTGCCGAGCGCTTCGGTGATCTTCTCGGCGGCGGTGACGGACTCGCCGAAGAGCTCGGTCAGCCGGTCCTGCTGCTTGCCGCCGACCAGGCGGCGGCGCTGGAGGAGTTCGATGAAGGCGTTACGGGTCTGGGGCTCTTCGATCCAGGTCTGGGCGTCGACGATGCCGGAGGCGACCATGGTCTGCGGGCGGGCGCTGACGATCGCCCACCAGCGGCCGTCGGTGACGACGCCGATGGGGACGCCGGAGGCGCGCAGCAGCTCTTCCATGCGGTCGATGGGGCTGGCCGACCAGCCGTCGGTGAGCGGGTCGCGCAGGGAGTCCGTGGGGTCGGTGACCAGGACGAGGGCGCCGGTGGTGTCGCCGTGGACGAGGGCGCCGTCGGCGCGCATGGTGACGGTGTAGTCGGGTGAGCGGACCTCGGCGGTGGCTGGGGCGGGCACGGTGTAGGAGGCGCCCCAGCGCAGCCCCTGGCGCAGGACGAGGTCGACCCAGGTGTCGCGGGCCTCGCGGTACAGGTCGAGGGCGGCTTCGTCGCCCGGGTGCTCGTCCCAGTTCTCCCATGCCTTCTCGAAGGCGGGCTTGGCATCCTTGATGGCGTCGAGCGCCCGGGAGTCGGGCTGGGGGATGCCCTGGGGGTAGACGCGTTCCAGGGCGGGGACGGCGAGGAAGGGGCCGTCGGCGTCGACGAGTTCGAGCCAGGCGCGGTGCAGGCCGGCGGCGGTCGGGGGGTAGCGGCGGCTCATGCCTTGACCATTCCGTTCTTCGCGTCTTCGGGGGTGAGGGCGAACACGACCGCGGCGGCGGATACGTAGGGCCTGATGTCGCTGTAGCGCTCCTGGATCGAGGCGATCTCGCGCGCCTCCTCGTCGTCCAGGCTGTCCAGGCGCTCGTTCATGTGGTGCAGGTCCCGGCGGCGCTGCTTCTGCTGGTCGTCGGTGAACAGCAGCTCTTCCTCAGCACGGATGGCCTGCTCCAGGCGGTCACGGGACTCGCGCAGGTTGAGCCGGAAGGCGCCGAAGATCTCGTGGGCGCGCTGGATGTCGGCGTCCCGGCGCTGGGTGAGCGCCTCGGTGACCTTCTCCTGGCGGCTGGCGCTCTTGCGTTCCATCGCGGTCAGCAGGCGTGTGCGCAGCCGGGAGCCGTCGTCGTTCCACTGCTCGGCGAGGTGAGCACGTACCTTCTCGTCGGCGAGGAGCAGATCGGCGGAGTCGAGGGTCTCGTCGAGGACCTGCTCGACCTTGGACTCGGCAAGGGCCTGACCGCGCAGCCGGACGCCCGTTAGGAACACCTCCTCGTGCAGGCGCAGCCCGCCGCGTCCGACCAGGACGAGCCGGGAGACGGCGGCGACACAGGACTCGGGAAGGCCGGGGGCGATGACGGCGGTGACCCGGTGCACCGGGGAGTCCGTGCTGAACAGCGCGGAGCGCAGGGTGCGAGTGGCGCGCTGCATGAGGGCGTGCCCGAGGTGGATGTGGACCAGGTCGGTGCGGTGTTGCGCGGCCTGGTCGTCGAAGGTGATGGGGCGCGGGACGCCCGGCTCCAGGCGGGTGTCCAGGCCACGCAGGGCCGGCTGCCAGGAGCGGCTGAGGTTCGGGATCTCGAAGACCTGTGCTTCGGTGCGGTCGTCGCCGATCTCGACGAGCGGGGGTTGAGAGGTCAGCGTGAGCGCTGTGTCCACCACGCGGCGGGCGTTGGCGGGCGTGAGATGCATGGCGGCCTTGCTCTCGTGGTACGTCTCGGAGAGCTTGGTGAGCCGGCGGTTCAGCTCCATTCCGCCGGCCAGCACGCGGGTGATCACCTCGTTGCCGTCGTCCGGCGCGGTCAGCCGGGCCTTGCGCACCGTACGGGTGGGGGCGAAGTGTTCCTGCACCTCGGCGTCGATGACCTGGTTGACCTTGCCGAGGTCTTCGGTGGCCTGCCCGACCTTGGTCGCGATGATCCCCATGAACTTCATGTCCGCGTCGTACGTCGTGGAGCTGGAGACCGGCACGAAGTGGAAGATCTCAGGGTGCTTGGTCTGCCCGTACCGGTCGATGCGGCCGATGCGTTGCTCCAGGCGGGACGGGTTGAAGGGGATGTCGAAGTTGACCAGGCGGTGGCAGTGGGTCTGCAGGTCGATGCCCTCGCCGGCGGAGTCGGTGGCAAGCAGGACGCGGACCGGGTGCTTGTCCGGGCTCTCGGTGAACCGGGCGCGGATCTTCTCCCGCTCCTCGGTCGGGGTCGAGCCCTGGATGACCTCCAGTACGTCGTTGTAGCCGCGCTGCCGCAGGACGCGCTCGATCCATTCGAGGGTGGCCGCGTACTCCGTGAACACCACGACGCGTTCGTTGGTCCAGTGGGTGCCGTCCGGCCGGCAGACCGCGGCAAGGAAGGTCAGCAGTTCTTCCAGCCGGGAGTCCGGCTTGTGCTCATAGCGGCGCCCCCACTCGATGAGCGAGGCGATCTCGCCGCGGGTGGCCGCGACCAGGGGGTCCGAGCCCTTGGAGTGGCGCAGCGCGGTGAACTCGGGGTGCTCGGCCGCGCCCTCCTCCTCGTCGGACTGGCCGCTGCCCAGCACCTCCGTGTAGTACTGGTCTTCGTCGTCCATCCGAAGCTGCCGGTCGCCGCCGTCCGCGCCCTCGTACAGCTCAAGGGTGCGGGCGAACGACCACGGGCTGGACAGGAAACGCTTCTTCAGCAGCATCGCGACGATGTCGCCGCCCGAGCCCTTGCCGTTCGCCCGGGCACTGTCCGCCAGCAGCCGCTCCAGCCGCGCGAACTGCTGCTGCTCCTCCTCCGACGGCGTGGACGGGAGGGTCCCCAGCTTCCGTGTCTTGAACCCCTTGTCCGGCAGATCGGTCTTCAGCCACCGCACCATCACCTCCCTCAGTGCCTGCTCGTCGATGCTCGCGCCGCGGGTGAACCGGCGGCCGTCGATCATCTCCAGCAGGGCGGTGAACGACTCCGAATAGCCGTTGTGCGGCGTCGCGCTCAAAAACAGCCGGTGCTCGCATGCCTCGGCGAGCCGCATGGTCGCCGTCGTCCGTTTGCTGTCCACCGCGTAGCCGCGCTGCCCCGGCGCCGTCGTCGGACTGGCCGGCGCCACATGGTGCGCCTCGTCGACCACCAGCACGTCGAACGCGTACCGCCTGGCCGTGCCCGCGCTGCGCACATCGGCCAGCACGTCGCGCAGCAGGCGCTGCGCCCGCAGTGACGGCAGCCACGCCATGCTCACGATCACGCGCGGGAAGAGGCGGAAAGGGTTGGCGTTCAGCCCGTGGCTCCGCCGCACCTTCGCCATCAGCTCGCTGTTGACGATGACGAAGTCGAGGCCGAACTTCTCTCGCATCTCGTCCTGCCACTTCAGCGACAGGCTCGGCGGGCACACGATCACCACGGATCGTGCACGGTGCCGCAGCAGCAGCTCCTGCACGACGAGGCCGGCCTCGATGGTCTTGCCCAGGCCGACGTCGTCCGCGAGCAGCAGGTTCGTACGCGACGACTGCAGAGCACGGCTCAGCGGCACCAGCTGGTACGCCTCCACGTTTGCGCCGCTGCGGAAGGGGGCCTGGTAGGAGTTGGTGTCCGCCGAGGTGACCGCACCCCAGCGGACGGCGTCCACGAACGCGGCGAGGGTGTTCGGGTCGTCGAACGTCTCGGCTCGCACGGTTTCCGGCAGCCCCTGGTTCGGGGCGACGGTGTGCCCGACCTCCAGCTCCCAGACCACCGTCAGCTCCTGCCCGAGCCGGTCCTCGTCCAGCGACTGCAGGCTGACCACATGCGTCAGCCCCGGCGCCCCCTCGTCGGCGGGGCTTCGGGGAAGGCCCTGCTTCTGGATATCGGATACGGCCCAGGTGGAGCCCCGCACCTTGACGACCTGTCCCGGCTCTGGGACCGGCGGAATGGCCGCCGTCGTCGGGGTGCTGCTCGCCGATCCCTGCGGATACTCCGTCGCCGTCCCCACCTGGGCAGACTCCTTCACCAATGCCGTCACTGCCGGAGCGTAACCACCCAGGCGCATAGGGATAGCATCAGGCCGCAGGGGGTCACAGAAACACCAGTATCTCCGACCTGGCTCCGGCCCGCTGCAAGTCCTCAGGACTCGCGGGCACCGTGGTCAGCGAACTATGGAAGGGTCGTGTTGGCGATGGCCAGGCGGTGCGGGCTTTCAGCCTGTGCCCTCGCGCGATCTCGCCCAAGACACGCTTGGGCATGGGTCTCGTTCTGGAATAGATGCCTCCCTGACCTCGATTGTTACTTCCGACGATCAGGTGGGGCGGGGAGGCTCATGAGCAACCTGAAGGTCTTCAGGGTGAGAGGCGGGCAGGCGACGGAGGTGCCGGGGGCGGCCGTGGGGGTGGAGGTCGAGCTGCAGCGGCTGGTCGAGGCCAACATGGAGGCGATGCTCGGTATCCGGTTCCTGGCCACTGAGTACCGCACCGGCCATCACGGAGGCCGGATCGACTCCCTCGGCCTGGACGAGAACGGCACGCCGGTCATCGTGGAGTACAAGCGGAACCGCGACCAGAACATCATCAGCCAGGGCCTTTCATACCTGTGGTGGCTCCACGACCACCATCACGAGTTCGAGAGCCTGACCCGGGAGAAGCTCGGAGACCAGGCTGCCGGGGAGATCGACTGGAGTGCTCCTCGGATCGTCTGCGTCGCCGGCGCCTTCACCCACCACGACACGGTTGCTGTGGAGATGATCGGCCACCGGATCGACCTGGTGACGTACCGGGTCTTCGAGGATGTGCTCACGCTGCAGCTCATTGCGTCGGCCGGCGGGAGCCGCACCTCTGCGCGGGGCAGAGCGTCGAGATCGGCCCGCGCGGCGTCTCCGGCACCGAAGTCGGTCCAGCAGTATCTCGACGAGTCGCCCGAGGATCTCAAGGAGCTGTACGCGGACCTCGACGAGCTGCTGTTGTTCCACCGGGATGTACTCAAGGAGCCCCAGCTCCACTACGTCGCCTACCGGCGGATCATGAACGTGGCCACGGTGCGCGTGCAGCCGCGCAACCGGCTACTCGTGGTCAATCTGAGGCTCGATCCGGACACGGTCGAGCTGCGGGAGGGCTTCTCCCGCGACATGCGCGGTGTGGGTGTCCTTGGAATCCGAGACGGAGTTGAGGTACGGATCGGCTCGCGTGAGGACCTCGCACGAGCGACTGATCTGCTCCAGCGGAGCATCGAGGCCGGGTAACTCCGCCTATGGCAATGGGCGGTTGTTCCGCCAGCATGGTGGAACAACCGCCCCTCTGCGTTCGGGCTCTGCCGCCCGGGGCTTCTCGGTCTCAATCTTCAGGCCCGGCAAGTTCGAAGTCGTCCTGGGTCAGTGCGTCTCGCAACCGCGTTTCGGCGAGGGCGGCGTAGTGCTCGGAGAGCTCAACACCGATGAACCTCCGGCCTTCGCGCAGGGCCGCGACGCCGGTCGTGCCAGAGCCGGTGAAGGGGTCGAGGACCGTTCCGCCCGGCGGGCAGATCTTCACCAGCTCCTGCATCACCTCCACGGGCTTCTGCGTGATGTGCACGCGGTCCTTCCTGGGCTGACTCGCGGTGTAGAGGCCCGGCAGGTAGACGGGGTTCCGGTCGGAGTCGACCGCGCCCTTGGTGCCCCAGACGATGTACTCGCAGGACTGCTTGAGTCGGCCCTTCTGCGGTCGGGAGACCGGCTTGTGCCACGACGCGATGCCACGCCATGTCCAGCCGGCGGCCTGGAGCGCATCGGTGGTGGTGGGCAGCTGCCTCCAGTCGGTGAAGACGAGTGCGGCGCCCGACTCGACAGTTGCCCGATAGGACTCCGTGAGCAGGAGGGTGAGCCAGAAGCCATACGAACGCTGGTCACGGTTCTCGCCGGGGAAGTTGGCGAGGTCGTGCTCGGCGTCCGCCGAGGTGTACTTCGCGCGGGCGCTGCGGCCGGTTCGTTCGCTGCTGGTTCGGCCGCCGCTGTTGTAGGGCGGGTCAGTGATGACGGCATCGACGCTGTTGTCGGGGATGCCGGCGAGGGCGGTCAGCGCGTCGCCTCGGTGCAGGGTGTACGGCATTGCGCGGTTCTCTCTTCCGAAGGGAGGGTCGTGCGCATGATTCCGCGTTCCCGGAATTGTGCACACGCCAGCGTGATTCGCTCCCAGCCGCCGCATAGACAGCCGCCAGGGACGAGCAATGGACTGGAGAGTAACCGTCATTCCCGGCCGCGCATAACGATGCTCTGCCGCCGGATAACTGGCCCCAGTCGCCAGGTGAGGCGTCGTTTGGTGCGGCCGGAATTCGTCTCTACAGTCTCGCCGTGTTCGACGGACGAGGCCTGGCTTCGCCTCCGTTGAGCTGCGTTGTTCCGTGTTACCTCGTCCAGATGACCACGTGGGCGGCACTCACGAAGCGGCCCGAAATTTCGGCGGGAGAGGTTCTCCATGTGGCATGTGAGATTACGAGCGCGGCTGGCTGCCGCATCCCAGTAAAGGGGTTTCTGGAGGTCGGGAGTTAGCCGCTCCCGACCTCCGGACTCCCCATTCCCTGATCCCAGGTGATGTGAATTCCTGACCGGCGCGGTGCCGGTGACCTTTTCGACGAGAACGCTGGTGCCGCGCTGCCTACGAGTAAGGAGCTGCTGATGCAGCATGCCCAGGCACGTCCATGTCCTGAGCACGGCTCCCACACCCACCCCTTGGCGGACGGCTCGCGACCGTGAAGGCGGGCGCGGCGATAGTCGGGGCCGTCGCGCTCGGTCCGCTGCTGCTGATCGCCCCGCTCGCCATGGCTCTGGCCGGTGCCAGCAGCGCCCAAGCCGCCTGCGCGGGCAGCAATACACAGGCTGTGGATTCCGCTGCGGTCGCCAAGCAGGTGGAGTCGATCCTCAAGGGCGGCGGCAAGGCCACGGTGTCGGTCCCGGGCTTGGACGATCCCGCAGAGCAGATCCCGAACGCCAGGACGATCCAGGCCACCGGCATCGCCATGAAGGTGCCGACCCGGGGGCAGATCGTGGCTTTGGCCACGGCCCTGCAGGAGTCGGGGCTGCGGAATCTGGACCACGGCGACCGGGATTCGCTCGGCCTCTTCCAGCAGCGCCCCAGCCAGGGCTGGGGAACGGCCCAGCAGGTCCGCGATCCGGTGCACGCCTCGACGAGGTTCTACGAGGCGCTGCTGAAGGTCTCGGGCTGGCAGTCCATGACCGTCACGCAGGCCGCGCAGGCGGTCCAGAAGAGCGGCTTCCCCGGCGCCTACGCCAAGTGGGAGCCGCTGGCCACGGCTCTGCAGAGTGCCATCGCCAAATCACCCTCGGCGGAGTCGAGTTCCGGCAAGGGCGATGAGAACGAGCAGACGGATTCGGTGCCTGGCGGGTGCGGCACCGGTGAGGGCGGGGTCAAGTTCGGTCCGATCGCTGCCAGCTCCGTCCCCAAGGGCTACAAGATCCCGCCTGATGCGCCCAGGTCGATCCGCACCGCAATCCGCTGGGGTCTGGGTCAGCTCGGCACTCCGTATCAGTGGGGTGGCGCGTGCACCGATCCATATGGCCAGGATCCGATGGGGCGCTGCGACTGCTCGTCCTTGATGCAGGCGTCGTACAAGGCCGGCGGCATCTCGATCTCCCGGACCACGTACACGCAGGTCAAGGAGGGCAAGGCGGTCAGCGTCGATGCCCTCAAGCCGGGCGATCTCCTCTTCACCCGCGGCACGGCCCAAGTCCCGGAACACGTAGGGATGTTCATCGGTGACGGCCTGATTCTGCATGCTCCGCGTACCGGTGACGTGGTCAAGATCTCGACCCTCGCCGACTGGCGGCCGGACGTGCTCGCCGCCCGCCGGATCGTCTGACCGACCCCCCTCTCACTCCTCCCCTTCCGGGCCTTCGCGCGCCCATATTCGTACTGGAGTTCCAATGAAGCTCATTCAGCACGCCCAGATGCTGGCGTACAACCCTGGCGTCACACCGAGCGAGGGCGGCCTGCCCGGCCTCGACGTCCTCAAGAAGGTCATGGGCAGCATCAACCTCTTCGGCATCATCGCCACGGTCGGCGCCCTCGCCATCTCCGCCATCGTCTGGGCCTGGGGCCACCACAGCGGAGGCCACCAGGCCGAGGCCAACGGCAAGAAGGGCACAGTCGTCGCCGCCGGCTGCGCCCTCCTGCTCGGCGCGGCCAACGGCGTCGTCGCGTTCTTCTCGGCGATGGGGACGCAGGTTCACTGATGCCGAAGAATCGTTTCCCTTCCGCCAGGGGGCGGAGGCACGGAGCCCCGTCCTCGGTTCTGCGCCGCGCCTCGATCGGCGGCATCGTCCTCGCTGTCCTGCTGGCCGTCGCCGGTCTGGTCGCGTACGTCACCCGTGCGGAGAGCCCGGCCGCGCCGAAAGCCACCCCCGCGCCGGCGTCCTCTTCGACGTCGCCCTCCCCTGCCGCCACCACGCACGCCGGGGTGGCGGTGGCCGCGCCGCCCAGGACGACGGATCCGATCGAGTTCGCCAAGGCCACCACCAAGGTCCTGTGGACGTACGACACCCGGTCGGTCTCGCAGGCCGAGCACCTGGCCGGTCTCAAGCAGTGGATGACCAACGAGACGAGGTACGCGGACTGGAAGTCGGTCTCGGACCAGGTGCCCAGCCCTGTGTTGTGGTCGCGGATGCACGACAACGGTCAGCACTCCAGCGCCACGGTCGGCGAGGGCCACTTCCCGCAGGCGTTCAAGACCGCCCTCGCTCAGGACCCCGGCGCCATCACCGAGGCGTACGTCTACGCCGTCACGGTCACCGGCAAGCAGTCCATCGCCTGGAAGGGCTCAAGTGCCGGAGCCGAGTCCCGCTCAACGACCCTCGCCGTCCAGTGCCGACCGGACCGCGACTGCGCCCTCGTCGGCGTCCTGCCGAACGTCGCGCCGTGATCGCCGTCAACCTGCGAAAGGAGGCACCTTCATGGGAGCTTGCGACCTTCCTCTGATGAGTACGGTCTGCGACACCGTCGGCGGTGTCGTCGGCGCGACCGGCGAAACCGTCACCGACGGCATCGGCGCCTGGATCGCCAAGTCGATGGGCGAGATGGCCCAGGCCGCAGCCGACCTGGCCTCCAAGGCCGTCGACCGGACCACGGCCATCGATCTCAACGCCGAGTGGTTCAGGAGCAACTACGAGCTGATCCTGCCCATCGGCCTCATCCTCACCGTCGGCACGTTCTGCCTCCAGCTCACCCGCGCCGCCTGGCGCCGGGACGAACGCGCCCTCGCGCAGGCCGCGTACGGAACCGTGGCCGGCGTCCTGTTCGCCTTCGCTGCCATCGCCTGCGCCACCGTCGCGATCACCGTGGTCGACGCGCTCAGCGCCGGCCTGTTCAAGGCCGCCAACAGCTCCGTGGACGACGCGGTACGCCGCATCATCAAGGTCAACGAGCTGGGGGCGATGTACGGCCTGGGCTGGGGCGTCCCCGCCATCGTCGCACTCGGCTGCGCGGTGGGCGCCTTCCTCTACTGGGCGGTGATGGTCGCCCGCAAGGTCGGCATCCTGGTCCTGGTCACCCTGGCCGTGTTCGCCGGGGCCGGCGGCGGCTGGGAGGTCGCGCGGCGCTGGCGGCGCGGCTGGATCGAGGCGACCGGCACCCTGATCGTCTCCAAGCTCCTGATGACGATTGTGTTCCTGCTGGGTGTCTCCGCCATGGGCAAGACCGACGCGAGCGACGGGCTGAGCGCCCTGTCGGACGCGATCGCGGGCATCGTCGTGATGGTCCTGGTGCTGCTCTGCCCCTACGCCACGTACAAGTTCGTGCACTGGGCGGCCGATGGCGGCGGCCACGACGATCTGCACCGCACCGGTGTCGCGGGGATGGCGGTCGCCGCGGGTGCGGCGAAGACCGCGGGGCAGCTCGCTGTGCAGGCCGGCCCGGGGATGCTTGCTCCGCAGGGGCCGGCGAAGGTGCCAGGCCAGGGCTCCGGTGGCGTCGCTTCCGGGATCGATCCGACCGGCGGATCCGGCGGTGACACCGAGCCGAAGCAGGCCCACTTCCGCTTCGGTGAGGACCCGAGCGCGATGGGCGACAAGGGCCGGGGGCTGATCCGTCGGCCTCCCACGGATGGCGACCGTGGCGACCCGCTCATCCAGCGCCCCGGTGGGAGTCAGGCGGCCGACTCGGCGCCAGCGGTCTCCGGGCCTACGCCACAGGGCGCCTCGGTCTTTGCGCCGCAGGTCACACACCTGGACCCGCCGGCACCGCGGCGCAGCGATCCTCCCCCGCAGGGTGGCACCACCCCGCAGCGGTGGTTCTATCCCGGGCCAGCGGACCGCTCGGGCTCGTAGCCCGGAGCTGACGGGGTGGGCCGAGGCCCGCCCGGCCCACCCCGTCTTCCTCTTCTTCCCCTCATGTTCCAAGGACGGCTTCGCCATGCTCTCTGACGCTTCTCACCCCGACGGTCCGGCCACCGTCAAGTTCCCTTACCGCTCGCGGCGGGGCGTGCTGCTCGGCCTGTCGGCCCCTCAGTTGATCGTCGTCGCGGTCTGCGGTCTGCTCCTGATCGGGGTGATGCTCACCTCCGGTGTGACCGGGGCGCTCAAGCTCGTACCGCTGTGGGCCGTCGTCCTCGCGGCGGTCTTCATCCGCTACCGCGGACGGGCGCTCGCCGACTGGGCGCCGATCGCGATCCGATACGCGCTGCGCCGCTTCCGGGGGCAGCTGGTCTGGCTCGCCCGGCCGTCCACCCGGCCACGACGAGAGGGTCTGCTCCACCTGCCCGGCACGGCCGCGTCCCTTCGGGTGGTGTCCTCATCGGACGGCCGCCTCGGCGCGGTGCACGATCCGCACCACGGCACTTTCACGGCCGTGGTGAAGGTCTCCTCCCGCGCCTTCGCCCTGCTCGACCCAGCCGCGCAGGCGGGCAACGTCTCCGGCTGGGGCCGCACGCTGGCCGCGCTCTCGCGCAGCGGGCACATCGCCCGTGTCCAGGTACTGGAGCGCACGGTCCCCGACTCCGGCGACGCGCTCAACCGCTACTGGCAGGAGCACGGCAACGCCCAGACCCCGCTCACCGGTCCGATCTACGGCGACCTGCTGGCCGCCGCCGGCCCCGCCGCCGCACCACACGAGGCGTACGTCGCCCTCGCCCTCGACCTCAAGGCCGCCCGCCGCCTGGTCAACCAGGCCGGCGGCGGACTCACCGGAGCCTTCGCCGTACTGGCCCAGCTCGCCTCCACCTTCGACCAGTCCGCCCGTACATCCGGGCTCACACCGAATGGCTGGCTGCCCGCGCGCGAGATCGCCGCCGTGATCCGTACCGCGTACGACCCCAAGGCGTCGGCTGCCCTCGACCGGTGGTCCGACTCGGGCCGTCCGCAGGCCCACCCCACTGCCGCCGGACCGGTCGTCCTGGTCGAGAAGGCCGACCGTATCCAGACCGACTCGGCCCACCACGCCACGTTCTGGATCGAGAACTGGCCGCGCATCGAGACCAGCCCCGGCTTCCTCCACCAGCTCCTGTTCACCACCGGCGTGCGCCGCACCCTCTCGCTGACCTACGAGCCCAAGGGGCTGGACGCCGCCCTGAAGGACGTACAGCGCAAGAAGGCCACCGTGATCGCGGACGCCGCCGAGCGGGCCCGCAAGGGCCAGGTCGACTCCGAGGAGGACTCGGTCGAGTACGCCGACATCAAGCAGCGCGAGCGCCAGCTCATCGCCGGACACGCCGACGTCGCCCTCACCGGCCTGCTCACCGTGAGCGCGGACACCAGCGAGGAACTCAACGCCGCCTGCGCCGCCGTCGAGACCGCGGCCGTCGCCGCCCTCATCGACCTGCGCCTGCTGACCTGGCAGCAGGCCGAAGCCTTCACCAACGCCGCTCTGCCGCTCGCCCGCCCGTAGCGCGGCCCAGCACCACCGACCGCGCTCTACCGAAGGGCACCCATGCCGACCGAGCCCCTGCCCGAACTGGCTCCTGACTTCGTCCCGTTCGCCACCGCCGCGCTCGACTTCCACCGGGCCATCAACATGCCCGTCGCCCCGGTCGCCGCCAGCCGCACCGAACTGGACTCCCTGCACGCCCACCTGGTCGCCCTGTACGGACTGCTGGACGCGCACACCGCGCGGACCGCCCCGGTGGCCGGCGTCGAGGGCGACCACCTGAGGGCCTGCCGCATCCGGATGTGGCAGGCAGCCGAGCACCTCCACGCCGCCTATCACACGGCCCCGCAGCGAGTCACCGGCCGCCTCCCCACGCGGGAGGCGTGCCGGGCCCGCCTTCCCGAGGGCGCACCCGACCTCACCATGTGCCAGCGCCACCTGGCCACCGCCGCCCGCGTCCGCCGTGACCACACCCCGGCCGACCTGCGCGACCCGTTCACCGGCCTGATCCGCCACTGACCACCGGAGCACCCGCCATGCCCAACCGCACCACCCGCGCCAGCGCCAGTCCGCTGTTCGTCCCCCGCAAGACCGACCGTCGCACGGCCCGCGCCGCTCGCGACCAGTTCGCTGCCGCCCGCGACAAGGCCCGCCATGCCGCCCGGCCAGAAGCCCGCCGCACCGCGACCGGCACCGATCCCGAGCTGCGCGCCACCCACCCGGCCGCCGGCCGACCGGGTCCCGCCTCCGCCCGCGGCGGCCGGCTCAAGCTCCCCGCCCACCGGATGACCACCGCCACCGCGTCCGGCGCCTACCCCTTCCTCGCCGAGGGCGGTCTGGGCGCCCAGGGCATCTACGTGGGCCGCGACGTACACGCGGAGGCCGCCTTCACCTACGACCCGTTCGCGCTGTACGGACGGCTCGACGGCTTCACCAATCCGAACATCCTCCTCGCCGGGATCATCGGCATGGGCAAGTCCGCCCTGGCCAAATCCCTCGCCGTACGCGCGGTCGCCTTCGGCTACCGCATCTACATCCCCTGCGACCCCAAGGGCGAATGGACCGTGGTCGCCCAGGCCCTGGGCGGCCAGACCATCGCCCTCGGCCCCGGCCTTCCCGGCCGGCTGAATCCCCTGGACGCCCCGGCCAGGCCATACGGCGTCAGCCAGGAGGACTGGGTCTGTGAGGTCCGCAAGCGACGCCTGCTTCTCCTCGGCTCGCTCGCGAAGACCGTTCTGCGGCGCGATCTGCACCCGATGGAGCACACCGCCCTGGACGTGGCACTCGACCAGGCAGTCGCGCACGCCGAGGCCGCCGGCACCACACCGCTGCTCGGCGACATCGCGTACGTTCTCGGCTCACCCGCACGCCTCGACGCCGCACTCGCAGACCCCTCTGGGCGCCTGGGACGGGCGGCCGAAGACCTGGCCCACGCGCTGCGGCGCCTCGTGCACGGCGACCTGGCCGGCATGTTCGACGCGCCGAGCACCGTCGCGTTCGACCCGGCCGCGCCGATGCTCTCCATCGACCTTTCCCGGCTCGGCGGCACCGGAGACGACACCGCACTCGTCCTCGCGATGACCTGCGCCTCCGCGTGGATGGAGTCCGCGCTCGCCGACCCCACCGGCGGACGGCGCTGGGTGATCTACGACGAGGCATGGCGCGTGATGCGGCACGTCGCCCTGCTGGAGCGCATGCAGAGCCAGTGGAAGCTCAGCCGAGGGCTCGGCATCGCCAACATGATGGTCATCCACCGCCTCAGCGACCTGCTCACCGCGGGCGACGCCGGCTCCCGGGGCCGCGCACTCGCCGAGGGCCTGCTCACCGACTGCTCCACCCGCATCATCTACCGCCAGGAAGCCGACCAACTCGGCTCCGCCGCCGCCCTACTGGGCCTCACCGGCGTCGAGACCCAGGCCGTCTCCGCCCTCACCAAGGGGCGCGGCCTGTGGAAGGTCGCGGGCCGGTCGTTCATTACTCAACATCTGCTCCACCCGCACGAGCGCGAGCTGTTCGACACGGATGCCCGGATGAGTACCTGAGCCGTCCGCTCCCGTTCACGCCCCCAGGGGGAGCCGGCCCGCGCCGCACCGGCTCCCCTCCCCCCGTCGTCACATCACACCCTCCGCACAGGAAGTCGCCCCGCCATGCACCTGAAGCGCACCGCCCGTCGCGGCCTGCGTCGCCTCGTCCAGCTCTACGCCGACGCCGCCCGCACCCACACCGCACACGGCCATGCCTCCGTAACCCCCAGCCCGTGCGATCCCGTGGACGCGACACGGCGAGGGACCGACCGGCGCCCTGAGCTTGTTGTTTAACCTCGCCGGTTCACCTGACCCGCTGATCTTGGCTTCTTCCTGAGACAGCAGGGCGGCCGTTCTTCACGCTTCGAGGTGTCG
>JARAXD010000025.1:0-102860 GCA_033793685.1 Streptomyces sp. ME19-03-3
TCACCCCTCCTCGGCGAACACAACCACACCATCTACACCACAGAACTGGGCATCACCGAGGACGAGTTGACAGGACTCAAGGCACAGGGAGTGATCTGAGCAGGAGCGTGGACCCCGCGTCCTGCCGCCGGCAGCGGCGCGCCCCCGGTGCGTCCGACGCGGCGTTGCGCCCGGCACCGCATCACGCCCCGCGCACTCAGGCCTGACCTGTGGTGATTCACGCCGTCTATCGACCGACCGGACGACGCGGAAGGAGCGTGGCCGCCGAGGTCCGCCGCCGACCGGCCGTTCGCGGGCATGATCGGAGCACGGGGGGCCGCACGAGAAAAGGAGCGCACCGCAGTCATGACGACGTCAACACACGGTTCCGCGCAGCTCGGAGGCAGTGCCCCGGGCCAGCAGACGGTCATCGACCGCCTCGTGGAGTCCAACCGCACGTACGCCGCGGGGTTCACGGACCCCGGCATGGACGCGCAGCCCGTGCTCCAGGTGGCCGTGGTGGCCTGCATGGACGCCCGGCTCGATCTGCACGCCGCCCTGGGCCTGGAACTGGGCGACTGCCACACCATCCGCAACGCCGGCGGCGTGGTCACCGACGACACCATCCGGTCGCTGACCATCAGCCAGCGCGCCCTGAAGACCCGCAGCGTGATACTGATCCACCACACCGGGTGCGGTCTGCAGACCCTCACCGAGGGCTTCCGACACGAACTGGAGATGGAGGTCGGCCAGCGCCCCGCGTGGGCGGTGGAGGCGTTCCAGGACGTCGACCAGGACGTCCGCCAGTCGATGCAGCGGGTGCGCACGTCGCCGTTCCTGCTCCACACCGACGACGTCCGGGGGTTTGTGTTCGACGTCACGACGGGACTGCTGCGGGAGATCGACCCACGCCCCTGAGTGCCGGGGCGCCGACCCCGGACCCGCGCGCGGAGCGGTGGACGCGCGCACGGGTGGCGGCGGGGCGGCCGGCGGGCACGCGCCCCGTGTTCCCGGCGCCCGTCCGCCGTCGTGCTCACGTCCGCTGCCTGACGGCAGATCAGCAACCGTTCCCGAGGGGGTCAGCCCGTGTCGTACCGCAATGCCTTCGCCCGTGTCCTGGAGGACGTCATCGCACCCCGCGCCGAGCGGACCGGCCGGGAGGGCAGGTTCCCGCGTGGCGCGGTGACGGCCCTGGGTGAGGCGGGGCTGCTCGGGCTGACCGTCGCCGCCGACCTCGGCGGCGGTGGCCGGGGCCCGGCCGAGGCCGCCGAGGTCGTCGCTTCGATCGCCCCGACCTGCCCGGTGACCGCGGCCGTGCTGCAGTCCCACTACGCGGCGGTCGCCGTGCTCGAGGCGTGCGGCAGCCCCTGGGTGCGCGGGGAGACAGCCGCGGGGCGCCACCTGTGCAGCCTGGCTGTGGCGGACGGTGCCGGCGCCGCGGCCGGCGGCGGAGGTACGACCGCCACCCGCTCGGGTGAGGTGGTCGCTCTGCGCGGACGCAAGCGCGAGGTGGTCGCGGCGGGCGAGGCCGACAGCTATGTCTGGTCGTCGCGGCCGCTCGCCGCCGCGGACGCGCCGACCCTGTGGCTGGTGCCCGCGCACGCGCGAGGCCTGTTCGTCCCCGCCCGGCCGGACGGGGCGGGGCCGCACGGCAGCGCCACCTCCTCGGTGCTCGCCGACCCGGTCCTCGTCCCCGCCGACGCGATGCTCGGGGAGGACGGCGCGGGACGCGACGTGCTGCGGCGCGCGGTGCTGCCGTGGCTGCTCGCGCTGCGGGACGCCGTGGGCACCGCGGCCGTCCACCCGTCGGTGGCGGCCGCGGAACCGGCCCTCGCCGGGGCGGGCGCGGCGGTTCAGCTCAGCGCGGTGGCCCCGGCCGCGACCGCCTTGCGGTAGTCGCCGGTGCGCTCGGTGTGCTTGCGCATGATCTCGCCGGCGCGTTCGGCGTCGCCCTTGGCGATGGCCCTGATGAGCTGGGCGTGCTCGTTCCAGGCGTCCTTGCCGCGGGGCCTGGCGATGGGGGTGTAGTACCACCGCACCTTCCGGCTCACCTGAGAGATCAGTTCGGCCAGTACGGCGTTGGCGGCGACGGACGTGATGAAGGAGTGCAGCGCCGTGTTGGCCGCCACCAGGCGCTCGACGTCGCCCGCGGCGAGCGCCGCGACGCCTTCCTCCTGCAGCTCCCAGAGGCGTTCGACGTCCCCGGGCTCGGCGTTCTCGGCGGCGAGCCGGGCCGAGTAGGTCTCCAGCACCGAGCGGACGCCGAGCAGTTGGGCGGCCTCCTCCTCGGTGGGGGAGTGGACGAAGGCGCCCTGGGCCGGGCGCAGGTCCACCCATCCGTCGGTCTGCAGCCGCTGCAGGGCCTCGCGCACCGGTTGCCGGGAGACCCCGAGGTGTTCGGCGAGTTCGGCCTCGACCAGGTGCTGGCCGGGTGTCAGGGAGCCGTTGATGACGAGTTCGACGAGGGCGTCGTACACGGCCTGGCGCAGTGGTGCGGGGCGGGCGACCCGGCGGGTCGCCGCGGCTGTCAGGGCCTCGCGCATGGTTCCCCCGTTCCGCCGCCGAGCCGGTGGGCCGGCGGCTTCGTACTGGTGGCCGCCGTGCGGGGTCGGCGGCGGCGAGTTTGTCAGCATACAGGTTTTGGTATGCAACATGCTGTCGCTGCACCGCGCCGCGTCCCCTCGGTCGAGGCGTCGGCAGGCCGTGGAAAGTCCTGGCTGCAGGATTCTGTATGCAGAAGTTTGTATGCGGTATGGTCGCCGTGTACTGCCGGCCCCGTCGGGAAGGCGAAGCGGTTCTTGTGACGATCCCGCGCCGGACTCCCTGACCTGGCAAGGCGGAATGGTCAATGACGATCGGCGGGAGTGACATGACGGTCGAAGACGTGGTCCGGACGGTTGTGGCTGATCATCGGGAACAGCGCGGCGCGCTGCTGCCGGTACTGCACGCCCTGCAGGCCGAGTTGGGGTGCGTACCGAAAGAGGCGGTACCGGTGCTCGCCGACGAGTTCAACCTCTCCAGGGCGGACGTCCACGGAGTCGTGACCTTCTACCACGACTTCCGCCGTGAGCCCGCGGGACGGACCACGGTGCGCATCTGCCGTGCCGAGGCCTGCCAGGCCCTCGGGGCCGACGCGCTGGTCGGCTACGCGCGGGAAGCGGGACTCGCGCCGGGGGAGACGACCCCCGACGGCTCGGTCACTCTCGAGCAGGTCTTCTGCCTCGGCAACTGCGCCCTCGGGCCGGCCGTAGAGGTCGACGGACGGTTGTACGGACGCGTGGGCACGGCCCGGTTGGGCTCCATTCTCAAGGGGACTGCCGCATGATGAGGGAATCTTCCGACTCCACGGTGACCGTCTACGTCCCGCGGGACTCGGCGGCCAGATCGGTCGGCGCCGACGAGGTGGCGGACGCGCTGCGGCACGCCGCGGCGGAGCGGGGAGCACCCGTCGAGCTGGTGCGCAACGGCTCCCGCGGCATGCTGTGGCTGGAGCCGCTGGTCGAGGTGGCCACCCCGGCCGGCCGCGTCGGATACGGGCCGGTGGCCCCCTCCGACGTCGAGGGACTGATGGCCGCGGGCATGCTGCAGGGCGACGACCATCCGCTGCGCCTCGGCGTCGTCGACGAACTGCCCTGGCTGGCCAACCAGACCCGGGTCACCTTCTCCCGCATGGGGGTGACCGACCCCCTCTCGCCGGAGGACTACCTGCGCCACGGCGGCCTGGCCGGACTGCGCACCGCCCTCGGCATGGCCCCCGCCGACGTCGTCACCGAGGTCACCGACTCCGGTCTGCGCGGCCGCGGCGGCGCCGGCTTCCCGGCCGGCATCAAGTGGAAGACCGTCCTGGACTGCGCCGACGACCTCAAGTTCGTGTGCTGCAACGCCGACGAGGGCGACAGCGGCACCTTCGCCGACCGCATGGTCATGGAGGGCGACCCCTTCATGCTCATCGAGGGCATGACGATCGCCGCGCACGCCGTCGGCGCGCGCGAGGGCTACCTCTACATCCGCTCCGAGTACCCCGACGCGGTGGCCACCATGCGCGCGGCGATCGCGATCGCGCGCGAGCAGGGGTGGCTCGGCAAGGGCATCCTCGGCTCCCCGCTCGACTTCGAGCTGCACGTCCGCGTCGGCGCCGGCGCCTACATCTGCGGCGAGGAGACCTCCATGCTGGAGAGCCTGGAGGGCAAGCGCGGCACCGTCCGCGCCAAGCCGCCGATCCCCGCGATCGAGGGCCTGTTCGGCAAGCCGACGGTCGTCAACAACGTCCTCACCCTCGCCACGGTCCCCGTCATCCTCGCCGAAGGCGCCAAGGCCTACCGGGAACTCGGCGTGGAGCGCTCGCGTGGCACCCAGGTGTTCCAGCTCGGCGGCAACATCGCCCGCGGCGGGATCGTGGAGACGGCCTTCGGCGTCACCCTGCGCGAACTGGTCGAGGAGTACGGCGGGGGGACCTTCTCCGGGCGCCCGGTCCGCACCGTGCAGGTCGGCGGACCGCTCGGCGCCTACCTGCCCACGTCGATGTTCGACCTGCCGATGGAGTACGAGGCGTTCGCCGAGGCCGGCGCGATGCTGGGCCACGGCGGCGTCGTCGTGTTCGACGAGAGCGTCGACATGGCCGCCCAGGCCCGGTTCGCGATGGAGTTCTGCGCCGAGGAGTCCTGCGGCAAGTGCACGCCCTGCCGGGTGGGTTCGGTCCGCGGCGTCGAGACGATCGACAAGATCGTGGCCGGCGAGCGGCGGGACGAGAACCTGGCCCTGCTCGAGGACCTGTGCGAGCTGATGACCGACGGCTCGCTGTGCGCGATGGGCGGGCTCACGCCGATGCCCGTGCGCAGCGCCATCGCCCACTTCCCCGACGACTTCCTCGCCCGCGACCCAGGCCGGGCGATCCGACGCACGCACGCCCATGGAAACAGGACGGAGGGCACGGCATGACACTCCTGAAGGAACCCGACTTCGGCACCCCGGAGCGGCCCGGACCGGCGACGGTCTCGGTGGAGGTGGACGGACTGCCGGTGACCGTGCCCGAGGGCACCTCGGTGATGCGCGCCGCCGCGCTCGCCGGCATCGACATCCCCAAGCTCTGCGCCACCGACAGCCTCGAGCCGTTCGGTTCCTGCCGGCTGTGCGTGGTGGAGATCGACGGCCGGCGGGGCACCCCGGCGTCCTGCACCACACCGGTGGCGGACGGGATGAAGGTGAGCACCCAGACCCCCAAGGTGAGCAAGCTCCGCCAGGGCGTCATGGAGCTGTACATATCCGACCACCCGCTGGACTGCCTGACCTGCCCGGCCAACGGCGACTGCGAACTGCAGGACATGGCCGGCGTGGTCGGGCTGCGGCAGGTCCGCTACGGCTACGAGGGCGAGAACCACCTCGACGCCGAGAAGGACACGTCCAACCCCTACTTCGACTTCGACGCGTCCAAGTGCATCGTCTGCTCCCGCTGCGTCCGCGCCTGCGGCGAGGTCCAGGGCACCTTCGCGCTGACCATCGAAGGACGCGGCTTCGACTCCAAGGTCTCACCGGGCGCCGGCGAGTCCTTCATGGACTCCGAGTGCGTCTCCTGCGGCGCCTGCGTACAGGCCTGCCCGACCTCCACGCTCCAGGAGAAGTCGGTGGTCGAGCTCGGCATGCCGACCCGCTCGGTGGTCACCACCTGCGCGTACTGCGGTGTCGGCTGCTCGTTCAAGGCCGAGCTGCGCGGAGACGAACTGGTGCGCATGGTGCCGTACAAGGACGGCGGCGCCAACGAGGGCCACTCCTGCGTCAAGGGCCGCTTCGCCTTCGGCTACGCCACCCACCCCGACCGGGTGCTGAGGCCCATGGTGCGCGAGAAGATCACCGATCCCTGGCGCGAGGTCGAGTGGGACGAGGCGATCGGCACGGTCGCCCGCCGGATGCTCGAGCTCCAGGACCGGTACGGATCGGGCGCGATCGGCGCCATCACCTCCTCGCGGTGCA
Source organism: Streptomyces sp. ME19-03-3 (assembly GCA_033793685.1). Lineage (GTDB taxonomy): Bacteria > Actinomycetota > Actinomycetes > Streptomycetales > Streptomycetaceae > Actinacidiphila. Next base: position 5,947 of record JARAXD010000025.1, read on the forward strand.
CCAACGAAGAGGTCTACGTCGTCCAGAAGATGGTGCGCGCCGCCTTCGGCAACAACAACGTCGACACCTGCGCCCGGGTCTGCCACTCCCCGACCGGGTACGGGCTCAAGCAGACCTTCGGCGAGTCGGCCGGCACCCAGGACTTCCGGTCCGTGGCCGAGGCCGACGTCATCATGGTGATCGGTGCCAACCCCACGGACGGGCACCCGGTGTTCGCCTCGCGGATGAAGCGCCGGCTGCGCGAGGGCGCCAAGCTCATCGTCGTCGACCCGCGCCGCATCGACCTGGTGCGCTCCCCGCACATCGAGGCGGAGCACCACCTCCAGCTGCGGCCCAGCACCAACGTGGCGGTCGTCAACGCCATGGCGCACGTGGTGGTCACCGAGGGGCTGGCCGACCGGGCCTTCGTGGACGAGCGCTGCGAGGACTTCGACGAGTGGGCGGAGTTCATCGCCCGCCCGGAGAACAGCCCGGAGGCCACGGAGGAGCTCACCGGCGTGCCGGCCGACGAACTGCGCGCCGCGGCGCGGCTGTACGCGCAGGCACCGAACGGCGCCATCTACTACGGTCTCGGCGTCACCGAGCACAGCCAGGGCTCCACCATGGTGATGGGCATGGCCAACCTCGCGATGGCCTGCGGCAACATCGGCCGCGACGGCGTCGGGGTGAACCCCCTGCGCGGCCAGAACAACGTGCAGGGCTCCTGCGACATGGGCTCCTTCCCGCACGAGCTGCCCGGTTACCGGCACGTCTCGGACGACGCCGTGCGCACCGTCTTCGAGAACCTCTGGGGCGGCACGCTCCTCGCCGAGCCGGGGCTGCGCATCCCGAACATGTTCGACGCCGCCATCGACGGGACGTTCCGCGGCCTGTTCGTGCACGGTGAGGACATCGCCCAGTCCGACCCGAACCTGAAGCACGTCACCGCGGCGCTCGAAGCGATGGAACTGGTCGTCGTGCAGGACCTGTTCCTCAACGAGACGGCGAAGTTCGCGCACGTCTTCCTGCCCGGTGCGTCCTTCCTGGAGAAGGACGGCACCTTCACCAACGCCGAGCGCCGCATCAACCGGGTGCGCGCGGTGATGAAGCCGAAGACGGGCAAGCACGAGTGGCAGATCGTCTCCGAGATCGCCACCGCCATGGGCCATCCGATGGCCTACGACCACCCCGGTCAGATCATGGACGAGATCGCCCAGGTCACGCCGACCTTCACCGGTGTCTCCTTCCAGCTGCTGGACAAGCTGGGCAGCGTCCAGTGGCCGTGCAACGAGCAGGCGCCCGAGGGCACGCCCATCATGCACGTGGACGAGTTCGTGCGGGGCAAGGGCAGGTTCGTCGTCACGACCTTCGTGCCGACCGCCGAGCGCAGCACCCGGCGCTTCCCGCTGATCCTGACCACGGGACGGATCCTCAGCCAGTACAACGTCGGGGCGCAGACCCGCCGTACCGCCAACGTCGCATGGCACCCGGAGGACGTGCTGGAGCTGCACCCCCACGACGCCGAGGTGCGCGGCATCGTGGACGGCGACCGGGTGACCCTGGCGAGCCGCGTCGGGGAGACGACGTTGAAGGCCGAGATCTCCGACCGCATGCCGCCCGGGGTCGTCTACACCACCTTCCACCACCCGGTCACCGGGGCCAACGTGGTGACCACGGAGAACTCCGACTGGGCGACCAACTGCCCGGAGTACAAGGTGACCGCGGTGCAGGTGGGACTCGCCCGCCCGCGCAGGGCCGGGCACGACGAGCACGACCGGGACGAGATGCTGACGGTGGTGGACTGAGATGACCGACGCAGGTCCGGCGGAGCGCCGGATGGCCAACGACATCGCGGCGAACCTCGTCCACCTCCCGGGTGACCGGGCGGCGCAGGCCGTCGCGGGCCACATCGGCAGGTTCTGGGACCCGCGCATGCGCAGCCGGCTGTTCGACTTCGTCGACACCGGGGCGGACGGCCTGGACCCCCTGGTGGTCGAGGCGGTGAGACTGCTGCGCTGACGACAGCGGATCCCGGCCGCGGAGCCCTGCCGGGGAGCCCTGCCGCGGAGGCAGGCCGGGGAGCCCTGCCGCGGAGGCCGGCCGGGATCCGGGGCCACCGGGAGGTGCGGCAGGCGCCTTCGCCTCCGGCTCCCGTGCGCCGCGGGCGGCCGGCCCCGGCCCGGCGGAGCCCGCGTTCGCGTGGTCCCGGGGGCGCCGTGCCATCAGGGGCTCCGGCGTTTGCCCGCCCCGTGCGCCAGGGGCGGGCCGGGCGGCGTTCGGGGGCGCCCTGAGCGCTTTCCCGTGCGGGCCGGGGCCCGCTGAGACGGCCGTACGAGCAGCCGCGCCCCGCGGCCGTTGCCCGGCGCCCGCGGCCACGCCGGAACCGGCGGCGCCCGCGCTCGATGTGCTGCGCCCGGATCTCCTGGGGCGGTCCTGCGCGCGGCCGGCCCGAGGTCGTCGGTACGTGGTGGGCGGGGCGGCTACGCGGGTCGTCGGTACGTGGTGGGCGGGGCGGCTACGCGGGTCGTCGGTACGTGGTGGGCGGGGCGGAACACGCGGCTCGTCCGGCTCGACCCAGGGCCGCGGCGCCGTCCGGGTGCGCATACCGTCCGCCCGGCAGGGCCGCGGCCGCCGCCCGGCGCCGCAGGTCGGGGGCATCGCCGCCGAGCGCGGGGGACGGTATGTGCTACCGTTGCGGCATCGCAGTTGTGGTACCCATAAGACCTATGTGCGCCTGACGGAAGCTTTCCCCGCAGGCGCATTATTTGTTCTCCGGCATCTCCGGATGGGCCCTCTGCCTACAGAAGGAGATAGTCATGGCACAGGGAACCGTGAAGTGGTTCAACGCCGAAAAGGGTTTCGGCTTCATCGAGCAGGACGGCGGCGGCCCCGACGTCTTCGCCCACTACTCGAACATCGCCACCCAGGGCTTCCGTGAGCTCCTGGAGGGCCAGCGGGTCACCTTCGACGTCACGCAGGGCCAGAAGGGCCCGCAGGCGGAGAACATCGTCCCCGCCTGATCGCCGGACGCGTACCTGCTCACCGGGGTCCGCACCGTCATGGTGCGGACCCCGGTTTGCGCTGCTCCAGGAAGGCCAAGAACCGCATGCCCCGCAGGCCCCAGAACTCGAATCGGCGCGCGACGCCGACCGCACCGTCCGCATCGTCGCCGAGGGAATTCCGGCTGCCGGAAAGCACGACACCCGCACTTCCCGCCGTCGAGGACTTCGCCGGTCTCGACATGCCCGCGGGACTGCTGAAGACCCTCACCGCGCAGGGCGTCACCACCCCGTTCCCCATCCAGGCCGCAACGCTGCCCAACTCGCTCGCCGGCCGTGACCTGCTGGGACGGGGACGCACCGGCTCCGGCAAGACCCTCGCCTTCGGACTGGCGTTGCTGGCCCGCACGGCCGGACAGCGCGCCGAGCCCAAGGCGCCCCTCGGCCTCGTGCTGGTGCCCACCCGGGAACTTGCCCAGCAGGTGACGGACGCGCTGACGCCGTACGCGACGGCGGTGAACCTCCGCATGGCCACCGTGGTCGGCGGGCTGTCCATGACCAAGCAGGCGGCCACGCTCCGGCGCGGCGTCGAGGTGCTGGTGGCCACCCCCGGCCGGCTGAACGACCTGGTGCAGCAGGGCGACTGCGTGCTCGGCAACGTCGGCATCACGGTGCTCGACGAAGCCGACCAGATGACCGACATGGGGTTCCTGCCGCAGATCACCAGGCTGATCGAGCGCGTGCGGCCGGACGGGCAGCGGATGCTGTTCTCGGCCACCCTGGACGGCAACATCGACCGCCTGGTCCAGCGGTTCCTGACGGACCCCGTGGTGCACTCCGTGGACCCGTCCGCGGGGGCGGTGACCACCATGGAGCACCACGTGCTCCACGTCCTGGACGAGACCGACAAGAAGGCCGTCACCACGCGCATCGCGGCACGTGACGGCCGGGTCATCCTCTTCCTCGACACCAAGCGGTCCGCCGACCGGCTCGCCAAGCGGCTGCTGGCGGTCGGAGTCCGCGCGGCGGCCCTGCACGGCGGCCGCTCGCAGCCGCAGCGCAACCGCACCCTGGAGCAGTTCAAGAGCGGCCAGGTGACGGCGCTGGTCGCTACGAACGTCGCGGCCCGCGGCATACACGTCGACGACCTCGACCTCGTCGTGAACGTGGATCCCCCCACCGACCACAAGGACTACCTCCACCGCGGCGGCCGCACGGCGCGCGCCGGCGGTTCCGGCAGGGTGGTCACGCTGGTCCTGCCCGAGCAGAAGCGGGACGTCACCCGGCTCATGTCGGACGCGGGGATCCGGCCCCGGACGGCACGCATCACCTCGAGTGCCGCGGAGCTGACCACGCTCACCGGCGCACGTGAGCCGTCCGGCGTCGCCGTCACCATTGAGGTGCCCCAGCCGGCGCCCACGCCGAAGGCGTCCCGTGAGGACCGCAGGAACGGTGCCGAGAACGGCGGGCGGCCTGCTCGCCGGCGCCGCAGCGGCGGGGCCGGAGCCGGGTCAGCGACGACGGGTGGCGCCGCCGGCACTGGCGGCCGGGGCGGCGCCGAGCGCCGCTCCACCGCCGGGCCGCAGGCGTCGAGTGGCAGCCGCCGGGCGGGCTCGCGCGGCGCCGCTGGTGGCACCGGGACGTCGGGCGGCCGTGGATCCGACCGCCGGGGTGCGGCGGGCGCGGCCGCCGGCACCGGTTCCGGCACGGCGAGCCGCGGCTCCGGGCGGCGGACGCCGTCCGGCGACGAGGGCCGCCGGGGCGGCCGCCGCAACCCGGCGGGTTGACCGAAGGCGTGGTTCCTCAGGGTCCCGCGCTGCAGTCGCCCGTCGCGGTGGCGATGCTGCCCCCGGCGTTGTCGGCCTGCCGGGGTGGCCGCCGCAACCCGGCGGGTTGACCGAAGGCGTGGTTCCTCAGGGTCCCGCGCCGCAGTCGCCCGTCGCGGTGGCGATGCTGCCCCCGGCGTTGTCGGCCTGCCGGGGTGGCCGCCGCAACCCGGCGGGCTGACCGAAGGCGGCGTGACCGGGGTGGATCCCTCAGGTCCCGCCCCGTAGTCGCCCGCCATGGTGGCGTCGCCTGCTGCCGCTCCGCCGGCCGAGGCCGACGCGGGGGGACGGCGTCGGTGCGGTGCCGACGTCGGTGGCCTGAAGGCGTGGGGTCCGCAGGAGCCCGTCCGGGACGGTCCGGCGGTCCAGCGGCCGCTCCGATCGGCCGGTCACGGCGGCCTTGGCGACCATCCCGGTCGGGACCCCTGCCGGCCGGGCCCCGATGTCTCACCCGGCGCCATGGCTACGCCGGCCTCGGTCTCATGCGAGGCGCCGGCAATGTGTTCGCCGGCCGCTTTGCGGGCGGGGTCACCACCGGTACCGCCCGGCCGCCGCCTCCCGCCGCGAGATGGCCAACTACCCACTCATGGGCGGTGGCGTGGTCGCGGGACGGTCGGGCCGCTCGAGCGGGCAACCGTTCCTCCGCGAGACGAAGCGCCTCCCTTACCGTCCCTTTACCCGCCTCCTGCCCACACGGTGCTGCGGGACATTGAGTTGCCCTGGGCAACCATGCCCCGGGTGTGCGAAGCCGGGCCTGTGACCAGGAGCAACGCGCCCGGAAGGGACTCGGGTTCGCGGCCCCGACGGGCGCCTGACGGGCTCCGCACGTTGGTAATGCACTGGTCAATCTTGCCGTCGCTCCCTGGACACCCCGATTCACGGGTCCATACCGTATGCAATCTCCAGTATGGAGAATCGCGCTGACCAGCTGAATGTCCGCCTCGACACGCCCGCGCACGGCCGGCTCGGCTGTGCCCGTGTTCGTACCACGACGTACCACCGTGTCACCGCCTGCGCGCTGTGATCGTCCGGGTTGCCGCCCCGGACCCCAGTCGCCCGGACGTCGCACCACCTGGCCCGGCGCTGCCGGGCCGAGCCGCAGGGATGGTCCGCTCCACCCCTCCGCATGAAGAGAAAGGCCCAGGGGGCGCACGCCAGGTTCTTTTCACGCAAGGGAAGGCACCGATGTCAGCAGCACCGCATGTGGCTCCCGGGCAGTACCGGGAGGTCAGCGACGCGAACGGCCGCGTCTACCGGGTCGGGGAGACCGACCGCGCCCTTCTCGGGCGGCCCCGGGCCTGGATGGTCTGGCTCCCCTGGATCTCGATGATGGGCGTCAGCGTCTACGAGTACGGCTACAGCTCCGCCGAGGCGGTCCTCGAGCACGCCCATGGATGGACCCTGACCGAGACGTTCTGGATCGCCAGCATCTGGGCGGTCTTCCAGGCGGGCGTCGCGTTCCCCGCCGGGCGGCTGCGGGAGACCGGGGTTCTGCCGGCCAGGACGGCGATGCTCGCGGGAGCGGTCTTGTCCGGTCTGGGCTTCCTGACGCTCTCGCACTTCGGGAACGCCTATCTGGTGATGGCCGGTTACTCGGCACTGGGCGGTACGGGCGCCGGTCTGGTGTACGCGACGTGCATCAACATGGTCGGCAAGTGGTACCCCGACAACAAGGGCGCCCGCACCGGGTTCGTGAACGGCGGCTTCGCCTACGGAACACTCCCGCTCATCTTCGTCTTCAACTACTGGTTCCACCCCTCCAACTTCCGGATGGTCCTCGACCTGATCGCGCTGGGCATGGTGCTGGTCGTCGCCTTCTGCGGCATGTTCTTCCGGGACCCGCCGAAGAGCTGGTGGCCGCACGACGTCGACCCGCTGAACCGGGGTGTCACCGAGGACGCGAGGCGGGTGGCCAGGCGACTGGCCAAGAACCCGCCCGCCAAGGCCCAGTTCACCCCGATGGAGGCGATCAGGACCGGGCAGCTGCCGCTGATGTGGTTCGCCCTGGTCTGCATCGGCGGTGTGTCGCTGTTCGGCATCAACTTCCAGGTGCCGTTCGCCAAGAGCCTGGGTTTCGGCCCGCTGGTCGCGGCCTCCTCGGCGGGTGTGCTGGCCGTCGTCAACGGCGTCGGCCGGGCCATCGTGGGCTGGCTGTCGGACTATCTGGGGCGGCGTCAGACACTCGGCCTGGTCCTGGTGGTGGCGGGACTGGCGCAGTTCGGCGTGCTGTGGTCGGGCCAGGCGCACAACGAACCCCTGTTCCTGTTCTTCGCGTTCCTCAACGGTTTCGGCGGCGGGGCCTTCTACCCGCTGTTCGCCGCGCTCACTCCGGACTACTTCGGTGAGAACAACAACGCGCAGAACTACGGCCTCGTATACAGCGCCAAGCTGGTCGGCGGTGTCGGCGGTGGTGGGCTGGCCGCCGGCGTGGTCGCCGCCTGGGGCTACACCGGCGCCTACTGCCTGGCCGGCGGCATCGCTTTCCTGTCCGCGCTGATCACGGTGTTCCTGCGGCAGCCCGGCGCCCCGCGCCGGGGCGGCGAGGGTGAGCCCGCGGCCCGGGTGGGCGGACGGAGCGCGGCGCCTGCCGAGGCGGTCACCTGACGGTCGCGGTACCGGGCTCCGGCAGGAGCCCCCGAGAATCGTGCGCGGGCGCAGCGGCCCGGCCCGGGGCGGCGGCAGTCCCGGACCGGGTGCCCGTGTCACGGAGGCGGGGTCGGACGGTGGGGTGCGCTCCCTGCTCCGTCCGGCCCCGCCCGCCTCTTGCACGCCGAGGCCCGGCAGCTCATCCGGCCTTTCCGCTCATGCCGTTCCCGCCGTTCTTCCGCCGCCGGCGGTCCGGGCACCCGGATCGCCGGCGTTCTCGACGCCGGGTTCAGGCCAGCCCGGCGTCGACGGCGGCGGCGATCTGGCGGCAGTAGAAGTCGGTGGTGTTCCGGGTGTGACGGCGCATCAGTTCCTCGGAACGCTCGGCGTCGCCCAGGGCGATCGCCTCGATGATGGTGGCGTGCTCGTTCCAGGCGTCCCGGCCGCGGGGCCGGGCGATGGGCGTGTAGTACCAGCGCACCCGCCGGTCGACCTGCATGATCAGCTCGGCGAGGACGTGGTTGCGGGACAGTTCGGTGATGAAGGCGTGCAGCGCGGCGTTGGCCTCGACGATGCCGCGGGGGTCGTCGGCGGCCAGGGCGGCGATGCCGGCGTCCTGCAGTTCCCAGAGCCGGACCACGTCGGCGCGCGTCGCGTGCTGCGCGGCGCCGTACGCGGAGTGGGTCTCCAGCACGGCGCGGACGCTGAGCAGTTGGGTGGCCTCCTCCTGCGTGGGGGTGTGCACGAAGGCGCCCTGTGCGGGGCGCAGGTCCACCCAGCCGTCGGTCTGCAGCCGCTGCAGGGCCTCGCGCACCGGCTGGCGGCTGACCCCGAGGTACTCGGCGAGTTCGGCCTCGACCAGGTGCTGACCCGGTCTGAGCGTGCCGCTGACGATCAGTTCGATCAGTGCCTCGTAGACGGCCTGGCGCAATGGTGCCGGCCGGGTGACCCGGACGACGGCCGCCGCGGTACCTGTCTCGCGCATGAGCCCCCCTGTCGGCTGAGTTCTTTGCACAGTGCCAAGAATACAGATTTCGGTATGCAATTGAGCCGTGAGGTGGGAGAAGACTTCGCGGGTCGCGGCGGGGCGGCGCGCTACGACCCGCACCGCTGCGCACCGGTGCGCTACGACCCGCACCGCTACGCACCGGTGCGCAGGGGACGGGGCGGGGGTGGCTGCCCCGCCCCGCCGCCGTGGCGCAGGTGCCCGTCAGGCGTGGGTGGGCTGCTGGTCGGTGCGCGCGCCCCGCGACGCCGCGGAACCGGCGTCAGTGGGGCCCAGGGCGCGCAGGATGGCGTCCACGCTCTCCTTGGCGTCGCCGAAGAGCATGCGGCTGTTCTCGCGGAAGAACAGCGGGTTCTGCACCCCCGCGTACCCCGAGGACATGGACCGCTTGAAGACGACGACGTTCTCCGCCTCCCACACCCGCAGCACCGGCATACCGGCGATCGGGCTCGCCGGGTCGTCCTCGGCGGCCGGGTTGACGGTGTCGTTGGCGCCGATGACCAGCACCACCGAGGTGTCGTCGAAGTCGTCGTTGATCTCGTCCATCTCCAGCACGACGTCGTACGGGACCCTGGCCTCGGCGAGCAGCACGTTCATGTGCCCGGGGAGCCGGCCCGCCACCGGGTGGACGCCGAAGCGCACCCGGACCCCGCGCCGCCGCAGCGCCTGGGTCAGCTCCGCCACCGGGTGCTGCGCCTGGGCCACCGCCATGCCGTAGCCGGGGGTGATGATCACCGACGTGGCGTTCTCCAGCAGTTCGGCCGTCTCCTGCGCGGAGGTCTCGCGGTGCTCGCCCTGCTCCACGGCGCCGCTCGGTGCCGCCTCGACGCCGAAACCCCCGGCGATCACCGAGAGGAAGGAGCGGTTCATCGCCTTGCACATGATGTACGACAGGTAGGCGCCGGAGGAGCCGACCAGCGCACCGGTGACGATGAGCAGGTTGTTGTCGAGCAGGAAGCCCGCCGCGGCCGCGGCCCAGCCCGAGTAGCTGTTGAGCATCGAGACGACGACCGGCATGTCACCGCCGCCGATCGAGACGACCAGGTGCCAGCCGAGGGCGAGGGCCAGGGCGGTGACGGCGATCATCAGGGCCAGGTGCGGGCTGACGGTGAACCACGCCGTCAGGGCCACGAAGGCCGCCAGGGCGCCCAGATTGAGGGCGTTCTTCCCCGGCAGGGTCAGCGGGCGGGACCTGATCCGCGCCGACAGCTTCAGGTAGGCGACGACGGAGCCGGTGAAGGTGACGGCGCCGATGAAGATGCCGATGAACACCTCGGCGTGGTGGATGCCGAGCAGGTCGTCCGCGACCCGGGTCTGCGCGGCGCCGTGCGCCTCCACCTCGAGGTAGCTGTTCCAGCCGACGAGCACCGCCGCCAGGCCGACCAGGCTGTGCAGGACGGCGATGAGCTCGGGCATCTGGGTCATCTCCACCCGTCGCGCGCGCCACAGTCCGACGGCGCCGCCGATGACCGTGGCGGCGACGATCAGGACGACGGCGGTGCCGGGGATGTCCTGGGCGGCGGCGACGACGGTGGCCACCAGCGCCAGCGCCATGCCGCCGATGCCGTACGCCACTCCGGCGCGGGAGGTGCGGTGCTGCGCGAGTCCGGCCAGGCTGAAGATGAACAACAGCGCGGCGACGATGTCGGCGGCCTGTGCGGCCGTGGTTGCGTTCATCGATCCTCAGCCCTTCGAGAACATGCCGAGCATGCGGCGGGTGACGGCGAATCCGCCGAAGATGTTCACGGTGGTCAACATGATCGCCACGACCGACATCACGGTGACGGCCGGTCCCGCGTGGCCTATCTGCAGCAGCGCGCCGACCACCACGATGCCCGAGATGGCGTTGGTGACCGACATCAGCGGGGTGTGCAGGGCGTGGTGCACCTTCCCGATCACGTAGTAGCCGATGACGACCGCCAGCGCGAAGACCGTGAAGTTGCCGACGAGCTGGGCGGGGGAGAAGGCGATCAGCAGGAACATCGCGAGCATGCCGGAGGCGATCAGGCCGTAGCGCGCGGCCGGCCCCAGTCGGGGCTCCTTCGGCTGCGGCGCGGCCGCCACCGGCGCCGGGGCCCTCTTCGCCGGCACCGCCGACACCTGGACGGGCGGTGGCGGCCAGGTCTTCTCGCCGTCCCGCACGACCGTGACCGACCGCTGCACGACGTCGTCGAAGTCGAGAGTCAGCCGGCCGTCCTTGCCGGGTGTCAGCAACGTGAGCAGGTTGACGAGGTTGGTCCCGTACAACTGCGAGGCCTGGGCGGGCAGCCGGGCGGCCAGGTCGGTGTAACCGATGATCGTCACGTCGTTGCCGGTGACGATCGCCTTCCCGCCGACGGTGCCCTCGACGTTGCCGCCCTGCGCCGCGGCCATGTCGACGATGACGCTGCCGGGCTTCATCGACGCCACGTCGGCCGCCGTGATCAGCCGTGGGGCCGGGCGGCCGGGGATCAGCGCGGTGGTGATGATGATGTCGACGTCCGCGGCCTGCTCGTGGTAGATCTCGGCGGCACGCCGGTCGTACTCCTCGGAGGTCGCCTTGGCGTAACCGTCGCCGCTCGCCTGCTGGTCCACCTCGACGGCGAGGAACTCCGCGCCCAGGGAGCGGACCTGGTCGGCGACCTCGGCCCGGGGGTCCGTGGCCCGCACCACCGCGCCGAGGCTGCCGGCCGCGCCGATCGCCGCGAGTCCCGCCACGCCCGCGCCGGCCACCAGCACCTTGGCGGGGGGCACTTTGCCCGCGGCGGTGACCTGTCCGGTGAAGAAGCGCCCGAAGACGTGGGCCGCCTCGATCACCGCCCGGTATCCGGCGATGTTCGCCATCGAGCTGAGCACGTCCATCGACTGGGCCCGGGAGATGCGCGGGACGGCGTCCAGCGCCAGGACGGTGATCGGCCGTGCCGCCAGTCGCTCGACGAGGCCGGGGCTGTGCGCCGGGGCGATCAGCCCGATCAGGGTCGCACCGTCGCGCAGCCTCCCGGTCTCCTCGGGCGAGGGCGCGTTGACCTTCAGGACCACGTCCGCCTGCCAGGCGTCGCCGATCCGCGCGCCCGCTTCGGTGTAGGCCTCGTCGGGGAAGCCGGAGGCGGCACCGGCCCCTGATTCCACGACGAGCTCGTAGCCGAGGCCGAGGAGCCTGCGGACGCTGTCCGGCGTGGCCGCCACGCGCGTCTCCCCGGCGGTGGACTCGGTGACCACACCGATCTGCTGAGGGGGTGAATCCGACATCGCTCTCCTTTTCCGTCGCTGTCGCTTCTGTCGCTCCGTCGCTTTCGTCGCATCCGCTGCTTCCGGCCGGCGTCGTGGCACGTCGGCCAGGTCGTCGTCCGCGGTGCGCGTGCCCGGCCCCCTGATGCGGCCGTGCGGCTCCGCGGCCGCGCGGACCGGGGACCGCGTGTGCGGCGAAGCGTTCCCCTGCTGCGTGCTCCGTCAACCTGTCCGGGGCCTGTGTGACCCGGTTCATGGCCCTGCGGGGCGCCGGAGAGCTCCGGCGCGGCGTCGCCCGGAGTCATGTCAGGTGCCGGGCACACGACTTCCCGCGGGACTGTACATCCCACGACACTACTGCATACAGTATTCATTCCGCCTTCGAACGGAGAGGAGTCGCCCGTGAGAATCGCAGTCCTCGGAGCCGGTGCGATCGGCGCCTACGTGGGCGCGGCACTGCACCGTGGTGGCGCCGACGTCCACCTGATCGCCCGGGGTGAGCATCTTCAGGCGATACGCGCCAACGGAGTCCGGGTGAACAGCCCGCGCGGTGACTTCGTGGCCAAGCCCCACGCCACGGACGACCCGAAGGAGATCGGTCCCGTCGACTACGTCTTCCTGGGCCTGAAGGCACACTCCTACGCGACCTCGGGGCCGCTGATCTCCCCGCTGCTCGGCGACGACACCGCGGTGGTGGCCGGTCAGAACGGCATCCCCTGGTGGTACTTCCACAAGCTGGCCGGCCCCTACGAGGGGCGGCGGATCGAGGCGGTCGACCCCGGTGGCGCCACCAGTGAGGTGCTCGCCCCGGAACGCGCCATCGGCTGCGTCGTCTACCCCGCGACGGTCATCGAGGCCCCCGGCGTGATCCGGCACCTGGAGGGCACCCGGTTCTCCATCGGCGAGCCGGGCGGCGGCGTCTCCGGCCGGTGCTCGCAGCTGAGCGAGGCCATGATCGCCGGCGGCCTCAAGTGCCCGGTGGAGCCCAACCTGCGCGACGACATCTGGATCAAGCTGATGGGCAACGTCGCGTTCAACCCGATCAGCGCCCTCACCCGGGCGACCATGGTCGAGATCTGCAAGCACCCTCCCACCAGGCGGCTGGTCACCCGGCTCATGGAGGAGACCCTGGACATCGCGGCCAGGGTCGGCAGCACCCCCGACATCTCGATCGAGAAGCGGCTGCGGGGCGCGGAGGGGGTGGGACACCACAAGACCTCGATGCTCCAGGACCTCGAGGCCGGCAAGCAGCTCGAACTCGACGCCATCGTGACGGCCGTCGTGGAGATGGCCGACATCTCCGGCGCGGAGGCCCCCCACCTGAGGGCGGTGCACGCCGCCACCGACCTGCTGGCGCGCGGCGTCACCACAGCCCAGGGGAACGGCGCCACCGAGCCCGGCACGGTCCCCGCCTGACCGTCCCGCGCAGGCGCTGCCGGGACACCGCTCCCGGGACGCGACGATCCCGAACCACCCGCGGATCGCCGGCCGCCCGCCGGACGACCGCGCCATCAGTACCTCCGGAGCCCGGTCCCGTCGCGGCGGCGAGGGGACCGGGCCCCGGGCAGGGGCCCGCGCCGGTGACGCGGGCACGAACGAGGGCCGCGATCCGGCTCGGTAGGCTCCGCCTGGTGCACCGCAACGAGCTCGTCCGCCGCCGGCCGCCCGGGGAGGTCCGTCACCCCGGGAGCGCCGGTCCGCCGGTACCGCAGGGTTCGTCGCGGCTCCAGCAGGACGTGCCGGCGTTGCCGCGGCCCCAGGCAGAAAGGAGTCGTTCATGCTGTTCCGTCAGCTGGAGTACTTCGTGGCGGTCGCCAGGGAGCGGCACTTCGCCCGGGCGGCGGAGTCCTGCTACGTCTCGCAGCCCGCGCTGTCGGCGGCGATCGCCAAGCTCGAGCGGGAGCTGAACGTCACGCTGATCAACCGGGGGCACAACTACCAGGGCCTCACCCCAGAGGGCGAACGTCTGGTGGTCTGGGCCAAGCGGATCCTCGCCGAGCAGGAGGCCTTCAAGGCCGAGGTGGCCGCCGTCCAGTCCGGCATCACCGGCACCCTGCGGCTCGGCACCGAACCCACCGCGTCCACCACCCTGGTCCTGCCCGTCGCCGCGTTCTGCGCGGCCCACCCGCTGGCCAAGGTCCAGGTCCGCTCGCGCCTGTCGACCACCGAGCTCCACCGCCAGCTCCTCGCTTTCGAGCTGGACGCCGCGATCGCGCACTTCGCCCCGCACGACCGCGAGAGCCTGCACATGATGCCGCTGTACGAGGAGCGGTACATGCTCCTCGCCTCCAGCGACCAGTTGCTGCCGCAGACCGACACCATGCGGTGGGCGGACGCGGCCACGATGCCGCTCGCGCTGCTGACCCCCGACATGCGGATCCGCCAGGTCATCGACGACGCGTTCGCCGAGAGCGGCGTCGTGGTCACCCCGCAGGTCGAGACGGACTCGGTGGCCGCCCTCTACGCCAGCGTGGGGGCCGGCGCGTGCGCCAGCATCGTCCCGCACACCTGGCTGCGCGCGATGCCGCCGCTCGGCAGGATGCGGGCCGTGCGCCTGGTCGAGCCGGACGCCAGGGCCAGGGTCTCCGTGGCGATCCACGCGGCGACCCCCGGCTCCGTGGCGGCGCGCGCGTTCCTGACCGCCGCGGCCGGGCTGTCGCTGGACGAGTTCTTCGACCAGCCGCTGCCGGCGGAGCACCGCGTCAGGTGAGCCCGGGCCACTCGGCGTCCCGCGCGTACAGCAGGTCCACCGCCGCCCGGTCCAGCCCTCCCTTCGCCGTGTGCGGGAGCGAGTCGACGATCCGGATCAGGTCGGGGACCTCGAAGGGGGCCAGGCGGCCGCGGCAGTACCGCCGTACCTCCTCGGCCCCGGGAAGCTCCGCCTCGGCGAGGTCGCACCCGGGCGGCTCGGCCCAGGGTGCCTCGGTCCCCTGCGGCCCGGCCCCGGGTGTCTCGGCCCCGGGTGTCCCGGTCCCGGGTGTCCCGGCCCCGGTTGTCTCGGCCCCGGTTGTCTCGGCCCAGGGTGTCCCGGCCCCCGACAGGACCACGGCCGCGCCCACCCGCTGCCCGTACGTCGCGTCGGGCACCGCGAACACCGCGGCCTCGGCCACCCCCGGGCACCCGGCGAGGACGTCCTCGACATGCTCGGGCGAGACCTTCTCGCCCCCTCGGACGATGAGGTTCTTCAGCCGCCCGGTGAGGAACAGCCGGCCGTCCTCGTCGAGCGCGCCCAGGTCGCCGGTGCGGAACCAGCCGTCGGCGAAGCCGCGCGCGGTCTCGGCCGGGTCGCCGAGGTAGCCGCGGGCGACCGTCGGCCCGTGCACCCACACCTCCCCCTCGGCTCCGGGCGGGCACGGTTTGCCGTCCGGGTCCATGACCCGCAGCGCGACGCCGGTCGGCCGCCCGACCGAACCCTGCCTCAGCGGCTCGTTCTGCGGCAGGGGTTCGCTCGACGCCTGGTGAGCGGACTCGGTCATGCCGTACGCCGACAGCAGCGGCGCGCCCAGGACGCGTTCCATGGCCCGCTGGGTGGCCGAGTTCAGGGGTGCGCTGGAGCTGCGCAGGAACCTCAGCGGCGGCACCTGCGGGCCCGCGGGGTCCGTCGCCGCCCGCTCCAGGAGGATCTCGTGGATGGTGGGCACCGCGGTGAACCACGTCGCGCCCGCCGACCGCATGTCGTCCCAGAAGGTGTGCGCCGAGAACCGCCCGTGCGCGGGCAGCAGCACGCGGCCCCCGCTCGCCAGGGTGGCCAGCAGCGCGGCGAACAGCCCGTGCCCGTGGAAGAAGGGCATCGCCGCGACCGTCGCGTCGCCCGGTCCCAGCTCGTAGGTGCTGCAGACGCCGCGGACGGAGGCGGCCACGTTGCCGTGCGTCAACGGGACCGCCTTCGCCCGGTCGCTGGTGCCCGCGGTGAACAGCACCAGGGCGTCCCGGGCCGTGAGTTCGCCTGCCGCGCCCCGCGCCGCCGCCGCCACGCCCGTGGCCGTCTCCAGCGTTGCCGTCGCCGCGCCGGCGGGGACGAGGTCCACCCGCAGCGGCCAGGCCGGGACGACGGGCCCCACGGCCGGCGCCGGGGCGCCGCCCGCGACCGGTCCCAGCACGACGGCCCGCGCCCCCAGCGCCTCCAGCCGGGCGGTCAGCCGGGGGCCGGGCAGCGCGGGGTCCACGGGGGCGACCACCAGTCCGGCCCGCGCCGCGCCCAGCAACGCCGCGACGAACTCCACGGTGTTGGCGCTGACGAGGCCGACCGGATCCCCGGGACGCAGCCCCGCCGCGGTCAGACGCGCGGCCACCGCCGCGGCCAGCTCGTCCAGGACACGGTAGGAGACCTCAAGGCGGTCAGGACCGGCGATCAGCGCCGTCGCCCGCGGCCGTCCGCGCGCATGCCGGTCCAGGAGATCGGCCAGGCCGGTCACCGCCGGAGGCCGGTAACGGCCGGGGTCGCGCACGGATGCAGCGGCCGGAACGGCCATGGCCGCACCTCCTCGCGCCTCGAATGTCTGATGCACCGTCCCCAGCGAGACTGCGCGGGGCACGCGGCACCCGTCCAATACGCGCTGACGAACGGTCGATAGCGGAGGTCTATCAACCCACCCGGACAGCCCTGTGGCGTGCGTCGATAAACGCCGTCTATCGGCTGGTCGCCGATAGGTCTTGGACGCGCGGGAGCGGGCTGCGGATGGTGGGAGAAGCAGCCGCACGCATGACTTGCCCAAGGAGGACCTCGGACCATGACCGCCCCCTCACCACTGGAGACCGCGGCGAACGCCGACGCACCGGCCGAGCTCACCGACGGGTACCACTTGGTCGTCGACGCGCTCAAGATGAACGACGTCGACACCATCTACGGGGTGGTCGGCATCCCGATCACGGACCTGGCACGCCTCGCCCAGGCGCAGGGCATCCGCTACATCGGCTTCCGCCACGAGAGCAACGCGGGACACGCCGCGGCGGCCGCCGGCTACCTCACCAAGAAGCCCGGCATCTGCCTGACGGTGTCGGCCCCGGGCTTCCTCAACGGGCTGGTCGCGCTCGCGAACGCCACCACCAACTGCTTCCCGATGGTGCAGATCTCCGGGTCCAGCGAGCGCCACCTCGTCGACCTCAAGCAGGGCGACTACGAGGAGATGGACCAGCTCGCCGCCGCGCAGCCGTTCTGCAAGGCCGCGTACCGCGTCAGCCGGGTCGAGGACATCGGCCGCGGTATCGCCCGCGCCCTGCGCACCGCCGTCTCCGGCCGTCCGGGCGGCGTCTACCTCGACATCCCCGCCGCCGTGCTCGGCTCCATCATGGACGCCGAGGAGGGCGCGAAGACCCTGAGCCGCCTCGTCGACCCGGCACCGCGCCAACTGCCCGCCCCCGAGGCCGTGGACCGGGCGATCGAGCTGCTGGCCGGCGCGCAGCGGCCGCTGATCGTCCTCGGCAAGGGCGCCGCCTACGCCCGGGCGGACGCGCAGATCCGCGAGTTCGTCGAGTCGACCGGCATCCCCTACGTGCCGATGTCGATGGCCAAGGGCCTGCTGCCCGACGACCACCCGCAGTCCGCCGCCACCGCCCGCTCGCTGGCGCTGAAGAAGGCCGACGTGGTCATGCTGGTCGGCGCGCGCCTGAACTGGCTGCTGGGCCACGGCGAGGCACCGCAGTGGAACCCGGCCGCGAAGTTCATCCAGGTCGACATCGAGGCCAAGGAGATGGACAGCAACCAGCCCATCGCCGCGCCGCTGGTCGGGGACATCGAGTCGGTCGTCGAGGCGCTCAACGAGCGCAGCAAGCCGGGCCGGATCGCCACCCCCGCCGCCTGGCGGGAGGAGCTGGCCGCGCGCTCGGCGCAGAACGTCGCCAAGATGGCCGAGCGCCTCAAGGCCGACCCGCACCCGATGCAGTTCATGGGCGCCCTGAAGGCCGTACGCGACGTGATCCACGAGCGCCCCGAGACCTACCTCGTCAACGAGGGCGCCAACGCGCTGGACATCGCGCGCAACGTGATCGACATGCATGTGCCGCGACACCGCCTGGACAGCGGCACCTGGGGCGTCATGGGCATCGGCATGGGCTACGCCATCGCCGCGGCCGTGGAGAGCGGGGCGCCGGTCGTGGCCGTGGAGGGCGACAGCGCCTTCGGCTTCAGCGGCATGGAGATCGAGACGATCTGCCGCTACAAGCTGCCGGTGGTCACCGTCATCATGAACAACGGCGGTGTCTACCGCGGCGACGACGTCAACCCCTACGACGACGCGCCGTCGCCGACCACGCTGATGTCCGCGGCCCGCCACGACGTGATGTTCGAGGCGTTCGGCGGCAAGGGCTACCGCGCGACCACCCCCGCCGAGGTCACCGCCGCCCTCACCGAGGCGCTCGCCTCGGGCGGCCCGGCCCTCATCGACTGCGTGATCGACCCCTCGGCCGGCACCGAGAGCGGCCACATCTCGCACCTCAACCCGAAGGGCATCACCGTCGGCAACATCGTGCCGGCCAAGAAGTGACCGCCCGCACCCCGAAGCACCGTTCCCTCAGCACCGCCCACCCGCGCACCGTGAACATTCACACGAAGGAAGCCACCATGAGTGAAAAGCCGCTCGCCGGGATCAAGGTGATCGACTTCACCGGGGTCCAGGCCGGTCCCGCGTGCACCCAGATGCTCGCCTGGTTCGGCGCCGACGTCATCAAGGTCGAGCGTCCCCAGGGCGGCGACGTCACGCGCAACCAGCTCCGGGACGACCCCGACCTCGACGCGCTGTACTTCACGATGCTGAACAGCAACAAGCGCTCGCTGGCGATCAACACCAAGACCCCCGAGGGCAAGGAGGTCATGGAGAAGCTGATCCGCGAGGCCGACATCCTCGTCGAGAACTTCGCGCCGGGCGCCATGGACCGCATGGGACTGGGCTGGGACCACATCCACCAGCTCAACCCGCGCCTGATCTTCGGCTCGGTCAAGGGCTTCAACGAGCAGTCGTCCTGGAACGACCTCAAGGTGTACGAGAACGTCGCCCAGGCCGCCGGCGGCGCCGCGTCCACCACCGGCTTCTGGGACGGCCCGCCGACCATCAGCGGCTCCGCCCTCGGCGACAGCAACACCGGTATGCACCTGATGATCGGCCTGCTGACGGCGATCGTCCACCGCGACAGGACCGGTGTCGGCCAGAAGGTCTCGGTCTCCATGCAGGACGCCGTCCTCAACCTGACCCGCGTCAAGCTCCGCGACCAGCAGCGCCTGGAGAAGGTCGGCTACCTGGAGGAGTACCCGCAGTACCCGAACGGCGAGTTCGGCGACGCCGTGCCCCGCGGCGGCAACGCCGGCGGCGGTGGCCAGCCGGGCTGGATCCTGAAGTGCAAGGGCTGGGAGACCGACCCCAACGCCTACATCTACTTCACGGTCCAGGAGCAGAACTGGAAGCGCACCGCCGAGGCCATCGGCCGGCCCGAGTGGGCCGAGGACCCCGAGTACGCGACCGCCCGGGCGCGCCAGCCGCACATCTTCGAGATCTTCGGCGAGATCGAGAAGTGGCTGGCCGACAAGACCAAGTACGAGGCGGTCGACATCCTGCGCAAGTGGGAGGTCCCCTGCGCGCCCGTCCTCAGCATGAAGGAACTCGCCGAGGACCCCGACATGCGCAGGAGCGGCACCATCGTCGAGGTCGAGCAGAAGGGCCGCGGCACCTACCTGACGGTGGGCAGCCCGATCAAGTTCTCGAACTTCAAGCCGGACATCAAGGGCGCCCCGCTGCTCGGCGAGCACGGCAGCGAGGTGCTCGCGGACCTGGGGTACGACGCGAACGAGATCGCGGCGCTGCGCGAGAAGCAGATCATCGTCTGAGCCGGTCCGTCCCACGGGTGCCCCACGCGCGACCGTCGCGCGCGGGGCACCCCCGGCTTTGTGGTCGTGCGTGACCTCGGCTTCGCCGAGCCGCAGCCGGGCGGGGCCGGGGGCTCATCGAGCGCAATCTTGCAGGTCGGTGGACTCGGCGGTGCGGGGCTGGGTACGGGCATCGCATGACTGAGGTGGTACAGGCGGGACTGTGGGGTTTGCTGGCGGGCTCGGCGCTGCTGTTGGGCGCGGTGATCGGTTTCGGCGTGCGGGTGCCGCAGAAGGTGATCGCCACGGTGATGGCGTTCGGCGCGGGCGTTCTGATCTCCGCCGTTTCCTTCGAGCTGGTTGGTGAGGCGTACGCCCAGGCCGGGCTGGGGCCGGCCGCGATCGGCACGCTCCTCGGCGCGGGCGCCTACACGGCGGGCAACCTGTGGCTGTCCCGCCGTGGCGCCCGCCACCGCAAACGTTCCGGTCACCATCGGTCGCAGGCACAGCCGTCCGAGGCTCAGCACGGCGGCTCGGGGTTGGCGCTGGCGCTCGGAGCGCTGCTGGACGGGGTGCCGGAGTCGGCTGTGATCGGCGTGAGCCTGCTCGACGGCGGTGCGGTCAGCCTGGTGACCGTGGCGGCGGTGTTCATCAGCAACGTCCCTGAAGGGCTGTCGAGTTCCGCCGGGATGAGGCGGGCGGGCCGCAGCAAGTCGTACGTGTTCGGTGTGTGGGGGGCGATCGCCGCCGCCAGCACGGTCTCCGCCGTCCTCGGCTACACCGTCGTCGGCGCGTTCTCCCCCGCCGTGATCGCCGCGGTCACGGCGGTGGCTGCCGGGGCGATCCTCGCCATGATCGCCGACACGATGATCCCGGAAGCCTTCGAGGACGCCCACCTGGCCATCGGGCTGGTAACGGTGAGCGGCTTCCTTGTGTCCTTCGCCCTCTCCCACGCCTGAGCCACCCTGTGCGACCCGCACGAGGTGGACCCTGAAGACGAGGACGAGGACTGATCGGGCGTGAACCTGTCCGCTGGACCATGCGTTGTCCATGCAGACCCGGCGCAGCCGGCCGCAGGTCCTCGGCTCGGCCGGGCACACGACACCTCGGCCCGTCTATGACGGTCCGCCGACGCAGTCGGCGGACCGTTTCGCTTTCTGCAGGCGATGGTGGGCATGCCGGCGGCCCCAGGCTCGCGCCGGGTGGATGTCGGGCTCCGCGTTCGGGTTGGGCGAGGCGGGTTACCGACTCGTGGGTTCCCCCGGCCGTGTCCGTGCGGATCAGGATCCGGCGTCCGCGCAGGTGGCTTTCGGCGGTTGGGCCGGTGCGAGTCGGCCCCGCCCGGGAGAATTCGCTGGGGCGAGAAACTGGCTGTGGCCGACCCCGCTGAGCCGTTCACGTGCGAGGCCCCACCGGATAGTGATTCCGGCGGGGCCAGGCCGCCTGCCGGCGGCGTGCCCAAGGTGACCTGGGTCGTCGCCACCGACCCGGAGTCCGGTGGGGTCCATGAGACAGTGACGGCCGAGATCGACCAGGGCCTGAAGTTCCCGGTGAACACCGCCGTCCCTGACAGCCGGCGACAGGCACGCCCACCCCCGACACGACCAGCTACCCGATCGTCCAAACGGAACGGGGCCACCGTTCGGCACCGGGGGTCAGGTCGCCGTCGTCTGCTCGGCGTTGGCGGCTGCCACCTGGCGGTACAGCTCCTTCTCCTTGGCGCGCCGCTCTGTGACGTCCCGGATGACGGCCCCGACATAACCCGGCCGCCCCTCCTCGTCGTTCAGCAGCACCACGCTGAACTCGATCGACAGCTTCCGGCCGCCGGCGCCCACCGCGGGGACGGTCAGGAGGTCGTCGTCCCCGTACTTGGTGGTGCCGCTCGCCATGGACTTGTCGAAGCCGTCCCAGTGCCGCTGCCGGTGCCGTTCGGGGATGATCACGTCCAGGCTGCGCCCGTCGACCTCGGCGGCGGAGAGACCGAAGATCCGCTCCGCCCCGTGGTTCCAGTAGCGGATGAGCCCTTCGCGGTCGATGATCACCATGCCGTCGGGCGCTTGTGCCGTCATCCCGAGCACCACCTCGGGGTCCAGGTCGTCCATGTCGCCTCCGCTGTCGCGCGGTTGTATACAGGCGGACAGCATACAGTCGTCACTTTGGTGGCGGCAGAGCGCGAACGTGCGCGGGGTCGACCGCCGCGACGTCGGCACGACGCCAACTTGGCTGAAAACCGCCTGCCCGTCATGGGGTTGCGACGTCGCCCACCTCCCGCCCCGCGTTCACGGCCGCACGGGGACGGGCGAGCGTCTCCGGAAGGGCTTCCCGTTGCCGCCGGCCGGTGCCGTTCCGACCCGGTGCCCGAGCGCCGCGGCAGGGACCGCCGTAGTGGAATGAAGGCCACCGTGCCTGCCTACTCATCTCTGACCAGCGACGATGTTCGGTGCGCGCCTTCGTGGCGGCTGTGGCGCGCGAGCCTGGGCGGCGCACGTCCAGCGACATGGGAGCTTCTGGCGGCGGCCGGCGGTCGCTGCAACAGGCGCTGTCCGGCAGCACATGTGACGCTCCGTCAATATCCCCTCAGCCGGCCCGCGACCAGGTAGGGCGCCGATTTGTGACACCGCGGAAAAGGGCTCTCCGGATTCCGGACAATGATCTCCGCACTCCGTGACAGCGGATTCCGGCCACTGCAACCATCTGGGGCTGTGTTCGGGCCACTTCTGGGGGCGAGGGGCGGCTCCGACGCAGGCACGTCCCATCCGTCCCCGCATCGCCCCGCTCACAAGGAGTCCCCGGAGTGACCAACACCTTCCGCACCACCCCACCCGCGCCATCCCCAGCCCGGTCGTCAGGACGCAGACGCGCCGTGGCGACCGCGACCGTCACCATGGCGACCCTCGTCGCGTCCGTCCTGCCTCTCGCCTCGGCAGGCGCCCAGGAGTCCCCGCAGGGAAGCGCGACGTCCACCGTGTCCGGAGCGCCGACGGTCCCGCTCACCGCCGCGCAGCGCGGGCAGATGCTCAAGGCCGCCGCCGGCACGAGCGCGGCAACGGCCGAAGCGCTGAGGCTCGGCGACGAGGAGCAGCTGATACCGAGAGATGTCGTCAAGGACGCCGACGGCACCGTCCACACGCGGTACGAGCGCACCTTCGCCGGTCTCCCCGTGCTCGGCGGCGACCTGGTGGTCCACGAGCGGGCCGGCGCCCGCACGGTCACCAAGGCGTCGGGCGCGAAGCTCACGGTGCCGACGACCAAGCCCGCGCTCGCGGCGGCGAAGGCGCGGAAGACGGCCCTGGACGTCGCCGACCGCGAGGAGACCAGCAAGGCCGCCGTCGGCGAAGCGCCGCGCCTGGTCGTCTGGGCAGCGACCGGCACACCGGCCCTGGCCTGGGAGACGGTCGTCACCGGCGTCCAGAAGGACGGCACCCCCAGCCGCCTCCAGGTGGTCACCGACGCCACGACGGGCGAGCGGCTCTCGAGCGTCGAGCAGATCCACTCGGGCACGGGCACCGGTCAGCACAACGGCAGCGTGCGGTTCGGGACGGTACGCAACGGCGACGTCTTCGAGCTGGTGGACGCCGACCGCGGCGGCAACTCGGCGTACGACTACGACAACGGCCAGGTCATGACCGACGAGGACGATGTCTGGGGCGACGGCACGCCGGCCGACCGTCAGACGGCCGCCGTGGACGCCGCCTACGGCGCCCAGCAAACCTGGGACTTCTTCCACTCCCGCTACGGCCGCGACGGCATCGCGGGCAACGGTGTGGGAGCGCGCTCCTACGTCCACGTCGGCGACCGGTACGTCAACGCGTACTGGGACGACGCGTGCTTCTGCATGAACTACGGCGACGGCGAGAACAACGAACGCCCGCTGACGGCCCTGGACATCGCCGGCCACGAGATGACGCACGGCATCACCTCCGCCACCGCCGACCTGGTCTACAGCGGCGAGTCCGGCGGCCTGAACGAGGCCACCAGCGACATCATGGGCACCGCGGTGGAGTTCTTCACCAACAGCCCCAAGGACGTGCCGGACTACCTCATCGCCGAGAAGGTCGACGTCTACGGCACCGGCGTGCCGCTGCGCTACATGGACCAGCCGTCCAAGGACGACGTGGGCTACGGCGCGTCGCAGGACTACTGGACCAAGGACACCAAGTACCTCGACCCGCACCAGAGCTCCGGCCCGGCGAACCACTTCTTCTACCTGCTCGCCGAAGGCAGCGGAAGGAAGACGATCAACGGCGTCGGCTACGACAGCCCGACCGCCGACGGCAGGAAGGTCTCCGGCATCGGCCGCGAGGCGGCCACCGACATCTGGTACCGCGCGTTGACCGTCTACATGACCAGCACGACGGACTACGCCGGTGCGCGCGCCGCCACGCTCCAGGCCGCCGCCGACCTCCACGGGATGGGCAGCGCCACGTACGAGGCGGTCGGCGACGCCTGGGCCGCCGTGAAGGTCGGGTACCGCTTCGTCCACCACATAGCGGTCGACAGCACCAACCCGCGGCGCACGGCGACCGGGCAGCAGGTCACCTGGCAGATCCAGGCGCAGAGCTCCCGTCCGGGCGCCCTGACCTACTCCGCCAAGGGCCTCCCGCGCGGCCTGTCCCTCGACGCGAGGACCGGCCTGGTCTCCGGCACCGTGGTGCAGAGCGGCGAGTTCCGGCCCGCCATCACGGTCAAGGACGCGGCGGGCGACTCCCGGACGGTCCGGTACCAGTGGACGATCCTCGCCTCCGGCGGTGACACCTTCGTCAACCCGAACCGGTACGACATCCCCAACTGGGCGGTGATCGAGAGCCCGGTCACGGTCAGCGGCCGCGACGGCAACGCACCGGCCGACCTCAAGGTGACCGTCGACCTCTACGCCGTCCACGTCGGCTTCTACGTCATCGACCTGGTCAGCGAGGACGGCCGGGTGATCCCCGTCAAGGGCTGGTCGCAGGGCCCCGTCCCGATCCCCGAACTGCACGAGACGTTCACCGTGGACGCCTCCGACATCCCCGCCGACGGCACCTGGAAGCTGCGGGTCAGGGACAACACCCCCGGCAACTTCCATGTGCTGCCGGGCTACCTCGACACCTGGAGCCTCGGCTTCTGAGCGGCTTCCGGCGCCCCCGCCGGATCCGTGCGGCGGCGTACCGCGGCCCCGCGACACGGCGAACGCCTCGTCGTGGGGCCGCGCGCCGTACTCACCGGGACGGCACTGCACCGGAGCCCCCATCGGGTCCGCCGCTTGCTCGGGCCCTGTCGCCCGGCGCCTCCTCCCGGCAAACGCCGGTTCGCGCCTTGGGCGGCACCCCGCGCACCGCCATGGTTGAGGAGCGCCCAACGCGCCGGGGGATCAGGGAAACGTCGGAGCGTCCGGTACGGAGGGTCGGTCCGAGCGGCGGTCGCCCTCGTACGCGGCGCGCCCGCCCTCTCCACCCACGGTGTGGCGCGTCGGATGGAGGCGTCGTACGGGCACGCCGGCTGCTCGAGGCGCGGGCGGGTGCATGCACTCACCGCCCTGGAGAAATGGCTCGCCGGACTCTCCGCCGCACAACCGACCGCCCTGCTGGAAGAACGTGGACTCCCAGGCGCCGCGGGCTATGCGCCGATCACGACGTTCCGGCAGCTGGTGGAGCATCTGCTCGCCGACGAGTCGGTGGAGCGCGCCATCAAGCCCGTCCTGGTCGGCCGACTGCGCTCGGATCGCGTGATGCTCCGCGACCCGGGCCTCGCCCGCTCGGGACCAAGGGGCGGCCGGCCCCGCCGGCACGGCGCCGTCCTGACCTTCGCCGAGCCCGACACCTGGCACGAACCCGACGTCATCACCGTCGCGAACACCACCCCTTACGGCAGAGCCGAGGCCAGAGCCTGGGACCGCATGCCCCAGACTCACCCACCGCGGCCCCTGGCTGAACCACGCAGAAGACGAACCCCCATCCTCCGCCGCACATTGATTCGCCTGAAGGTCGAACACCTGCCAGGCGATCGGGCGGAGGTGAGGCGGCCTGGTGCGGCGGGACGTTCCCAGGGCCGGCGTAGGTCCTCGGCGAGGGGTCGGGCGAGGGGTCGGGCGAGGCGGAGCCGGGTGTGGGCGGGATGACCAGCCAGGTCCACAGGGCGGCGCTGCCGGCGTGGCGGATCTTCGGCCCGGATCCGGCCTCAGCGACCGGCCGCCTCACGGACCGCATCGCCGATGACGGAGACGTCGCCCACCGCCACGGTCACCAGACGGTCCGGGCGGAAGGCCGTGCGCAGGGCCTCGGACGCCTCGCCCGCGTCGATTGCCGACGCCCGGCGGAAGGCCTCCGGCAGGGCCGACGGCGTCCGCCCGTCCAGGACGAACAGGGCGATCTCCTCGGCGACGGCCGAGGCCGTGAGGTAGCGCAGCGGCGCCGCGTCCACGATCTGCGCCACCGCCGCGGCCCGCTCCTCCTCGGTGATCCCGCCCTCGGCGACCTCCCGCAGGATGCGCAGCACGTCCCCGAGCGCGTCGCCCGTCACCGAGGTCTCCACCGCCCCCGTCACCACGGCGAGCGAGTGCCCGACGACCCCGAGCAGCCGACTGTGGAAACCGTACGTGTACCCCTTCGTCTCACGCAGCTCTCGGTCGAGGCGCGCGTTGACCGAGCCGCCGAGGCTGTGGTTGCCGATCAACAGCGCGTCCCAGCCGGGCGAGGTCCGTCCGTCCGCCGCCCGCCCGAGGACCAGTCGCGTCTGTACGGCCCCGGGCCGGTCGACCAGGATCAGCTCCGGCTCGTCCCGCACGGGCGGCGCGGCCGGCAGCGGGTGGCCGCCCGGCTCCCCGTCCCAGTCGGACAGCGCCCGGTGCAGCACCGCGTCCACGCCGTTACCGGACAGGTCACCGGCGACCACCACGGTGGTCATGGCGGGGCGTAGACAGCGGCGGTGGCAGTCCGCCACGGCATCCCGGTCGATCCGGCGGATTGTCTCCTCGGTGCCCCGGGCCGGGCGGCTGCGGCGGTCGGCTGGGTCGAAGACGGCCGCGTGCAGTTCCATGGACGCCCGGCGTTCGGCGTCGGACCGGTTGCGGACCACGGTGTGGGCGCGCGAGCGGACCAGCCGGTCGACCGCGGCCGAGGGCAGCAGCGGCTCGCGCAGCGCCCGCACCAGCAGGCCCAAGGCGCGGCCGAGGTGGGCGCAGGGTACGTCGAGGGTGATGCGCAGGCCCGCGTGCTCGGCACCGACGCCCAGGGTGGCGCCGCAGTTCTCCAGCTCCTGGATGAAGGCGAGCGAGCCCAGGCCGGGCACGCCTTCGACGAGGGCGCTGGCCGTGATGCCGAGGACGCCCTCCAGGTCGCGGGGTTCGAGGGAGAGCGGCGCGGCCACGATGATCTCGACGCTCAGGACCTCCTGGCCGGGTCGGTCGCAGGTCAGCAGCGTCACGCCGTTGCCGAGCACCTGCTCGTGCACTGTGGGGAAGAGCCATGGCTCGACCGGGACCGGCAGGGGTCGGGCGGGGCGGGCACCCGGAGCCGGCGGCGGGGTGGAAACGCGGGCGGTCATGGGCGACCCTTCACGGGAGGCCGGCGGACGCCGGGCGGACAGGGGCTCGGAAGGTGGGGAGGGAGGGGCGCCGGTCAGGCGCGAGGAGAGGGCGGGTCGTACAGGAGGACCGCCCGGCGGGCAGGGGCAAGCAGGTCGGCAGCGGCGGCGCGGACCTGCTCGGCCGGCACGTCGAGGACGCCCGCCAGGTGAGTGTCGACGCGGGCGGCGTCCCCGAAGTACGCCTCCTGCGCGCACAGTTCGTCGGCCCGGCCAGCCGGATGCGCGAGCCGGTCGTGCCAGTCGCGGCGGATCTGCGCCCGTGCTCCTTCCAGGGCCGGCTCCGTCGCCTCGCCGTCCGCGAGCCGTTCGATCTCCTCGTCGACCGTCCGCTCCACGAGCGCCAGGTCCGTGCCGGCCGGGGCCCGCACATTCAGCTGACCCAGCGAGGGCGCCTGGCGCAGCGGCATGAGCGAGGCGCGCGCGGTGTGCGCGAGCTGCTCACGCCGGACGAGCCGGTCGTGCAGGCCCCGGCTGCTCATGCCGCCGAGCAGGGTCAGGGCCAGGTCGGCGGCGGCGCAGCCGGGCTCGCCGTGGGCGGGCAGCTGGTAGGCCGCCATCAGGGCCGGGCCCGGCACGTCCTCGGTGACCCGGCGCCGCCGCTCGACCGGCCCCGCGGGCGGGTGGTCCCCGCTCGGAGCGACGGCCGGGCGGCCCGAAGCCGGGATGTGGCGGAAGTGCCGCTCGGCCAGCTCGAAGACGGCGGACGGGTCGACATCGCCGACCACCGACAGGATCGCGCGGTCAGGCGCGTAATGCTGCCCGAAGAAGGCCCGGCAGTCGTCCAGGGTCACCGCCCGCAGGTCCTCGGGGCTGCCTGCGGGCAGCTCCCGGAAGGGGTGGCCCGCCGGGAACGACATGGCGACGAGCTGCTCCCAGCCGGTGCCGTACGGCACGTTGTCGTACCGCTCGCGGCGCTCGTTGAGGACGACGTCCCGCTGGTTGTCGAGGCTCTCGGCGGTGAGCGCGTCGAGCAGGCCGCCCATGCGGTCGGCCTCCAGCCAGAGGACCAGTTCGAGCTGCCCGACCGGGACGACACT
Source organism: Streptomyces sp. ME19-03-3 (assembly GCA_033793685.1). Lineage (GTDB taxonomy): Bacteria > Actinomycetota > Actinomycetes > Streptomycetales > Streptomycetaceae > Actinacidiphila. The sequence continues at coordinate 33,945 of JARAXD010000025.1, forward strand.
GTGGAAGGTGGTGCGCTCGAAGCCGGTCGAGGCGTTGGTGTGCCCACCCGCGTTCTCCACCGCTGCCGTGTGCCCGTTGGCGGGCACGTGCGTCGAGCCCTGGAACATCAGGTGCTCGAAGAGGTGCGCGAGACCGGTTCTCCCGGCCGGCTCCTGGCACGAACCCACCCGGTACCAGAGGCAGACCGCGGCGACGGGCGCGGTGATGTCTCGGGAGACGAGCACGCGCAGGCCGTTGGAGAGGGTGTGGCCGGTGGGGTTCAGGACGGACACGGTGCGGGGCTCCTACGGTTCGGTCGGCGACGCGGGGCGCGGCAGATGCCGCTCGCCCTCGCCGCCCTCGCCGTCGGTGGTGGCGGTGGTGGTGGCGGTGGCTTCGGCGGTGGTGGCATGGGCGTCGTCCTCGGTGGCCCTGAGGGCCCGTACGGGGCTGAGCAGCGGCCACAGCGCCGAGGTGAACAGGCCTGCGGCCGACACGTACATGACCTCGGTGAGGCCGATCCGGCCGCCGAGCCAGCCGCCGAGCAGTGCGCCGATGGGCTGGCAGCCCCAGCTGACGAAGCGGGTGGTGGCGGTGACCCGACCGAGGAGGTGGTCGGGAACCAGGGACTGCTTCACCGTCTCGCTGATCACCAGGTTGACCACGACCGCGAAGGTCCAGGTGAAGGTGGATGCCGAGACCAGGACGACGGCTAGCGGCCGGTTGTCCCACAGTGCGGCGAGCGGCACGAACACCGCGGAGACGCCGGGGGCCGCGTAGACGAGGATCAGGGCCCGGCCCTGGCCGAGGGCCCGGGTGAGGACCGGGGTGCAGGAGGCGCCGATGAGCCCGGCGGCGCCGCCCGCCATGCTGGTGGCGCCGAGCAGGCCCGGACTGAAGCCGAGGACGCGGAGCACGAAGAGGGTGTGCACCGCGAAGAACATCGCGTGGAAGATGTTGAAGTGGGTGGCGGCCAGGATCATCGGCCGCTGGATGCGGTCGTCGCGGAGCAGCCGCAGGCCCTTGAGGACGGCCGCGCGGTGCGTCTCCTTCTTCCCGGGCCCCTCCTCGGCCTTCGCCTCGGAGTCACCGCTCTCGTCGGCTGGGTCCGCCGGGTCCGCCGACGGCGCCGCCTTCGGCAGGCCCGCCAGGGTGAAGCAGCTGAGCAGATACGAGAAGCAGTCGACGACCAGCGCGACGGGCGGGCTCATGATCTGGATGAGCAGTCCGGCCATGCCGGGACCCGCCACCGTGCCGACGGAGGTGGACGCCTCCATCCAGGAGTTGGCCCGCTCCAGTTGGCCGCGCGACAGCAGCCGGGGCAGATAGGCGGACATGGCGCTGTCGAAGAGCAGTGTGAACGCGCCGACCAGGAAGACCACGCCGTACAGCACCGGCATGGTCAGGGCGTCCAGCCAGAACAGCAGCGGGATCGCGAAGAGCAGCAGGCAGCGCGCGATGTTGGAGACGAGCATGATGGTCCGCCGCTCGTACCGGTCCGCCCAGACGCCGGCCGACAGGCCGAGCAGCAGGACGGCCGCAGATTCGGCGGCCTCCAGGACGCCCATCTGCCAGGGGGTGGCGGCCAGGGTGGTGACGGCGGTGATGCCGATCGCCATGAAGGTGATCTCGGTCCCGGCCAGGGACAGCGTCTCGCCGGTCCACAGGCGCAGGAAGCCGGTTCCCCGGAACGGGACCTTCTTCGGCTTCCCGCCCTTCGCCGGCTGCTCGTCCGCCGCTCTGGGGGCGGTGTCGGTCATGATGTCGTCGGACACGTGCATGCGCTCTCTTCGCTGTGGGTGATCTGCTGCCGCGTGAAGTCAAGTGCCGCACGCCGGCCCAGAGTCGGGCAGGATCCGCTGCACAGGTACTCGACGATGTCATGGGCGAGCATCGCGGCGACCACTGTATTGCTGGGGCCGAACGAGAACGGGGCGGGTTCCGTGGACCACTCCTCGACCCGCCGCTCCAGGCCGGTGAGCCCGGCCCGCCTGCCCCGGTCGAAGCAGGTCCAGCAGCCGCCCCTGGCCGGGTCGAGGACCGGTCCCCACAAGCCGACGCCGACGCCGACCGCGCCGTACGCGGTCGGGGTACCGGTGGCGGAGGCCCACGAGGCGACCACGGCGGGCAGTTCGGGCGGGGTGTCGGCGGCCACGACCAGCAGGTCGAGGTCGTCGGGGAGGGTGTCGGTCAGGTCCCCGGGCGCCGTGATCCGGCGCCGTACGGAGACGGTCTCGGCGGCGGGGCGGACCGTACCGAGGTAGCCGGCGAGTACCTCCGTCTTGGGGCGGCCGACGTCGCAGGCGGTGTAGGTGAACTGCCGGTTGAGGTTGTGGAGGGCGACGGTGTCGTGGTCGACCAGCCAGAACCGGCCGACGCCTGCCGCCGCCAGGTGCTGGGCGACGATCCCGCCGATCCCACCCAGGCCGATCACGCCGATCCGGGCGGCGAGCAGCCGGTGCTGGGAGGCGGCCGTGTCCGGACCGAAGAGGCCCAGGTAGTCGACCTGCCGCTCGTATGGTTCGCCCGCGAAGGCGTCGCCGTCGACGGCACCCTCGGAAGTGATCCAGCCCAGTGCGCGGAGCTCGGCGAGCAGCGCGGCGGCGGGGCCCGGCCGCCAGGCGGCGCCGAGCCCCTCCTCGGTGGTGCCCTCGCGCAGCAGCCGCAGGGCGGCGGACAGACCGGGCTGGGTCCCACCGACCCGCAGCAAACACGTGCCGAGGGTCAGCAGTGTCTCGTCGGCGGTCTCGTGGACGGCGACGGCGGGGAGGAGGCGTACGGCCCGGGTGCCGGTCGCCCCTGCCCCGGCCGCATTCCCGGTCGCGGTCCCGGCGCTGCTCAGCTTCCCTCCAGGTGCTGTCCCACGGCGATCGTGTAGCGGCCGACGGTGTCCTGGGCGAAGGGCTCCACCCAGTGCCAGCAGTCCTCCCGGATCGGGATCATCGAGACGCTGTTGAAGGTCGGCTCGATGTGGAACTCGCGGCCCATGCCGTCGCGGAAGCCCAGCCGACCGCCGGCTGCAGGGTCGTACTCCTCGTCGAAGTAGAAGTTGATGGCGAGGACCCGGCCGGGCACCAGGTCCTGGTGGGCGCCAAGGCCGTCGGAGCGGCGGTAGGCGGCGAGGTCCATGAAGGTGCGCTTGCGCAGCGCGAGGCCGGTCCCGGCGGAGATCCAGTCACGCAGCCCGTCGGAGAGCACGGAGAAGACGAAGAAGTCCTGGAGGGCCCGCTGGCGGGCGGGGTCCATCACGCCCTCGTCGAGCAGCGAGTGGATGTCTCGGACGACGAACTGGGAGATGGTGATGTCGTCCTGCTCGGCCACCTCCTCGTCCCAGAACTCGGTCTTGCCTTGTCGCCCCTCGTACCTCGCCGAGTGCCGCGACCAGTTCGGGATGGCGCGCATCGCGGCGCCGATGTCCCGGGCGAACCCGGGGCGCAGGAAGTCCCTCAGGTGCAGCGGCCGGGGCTCGTCCCCGTGGTACCAGTCGCGGAGCAGCTCGATCGTGGACTCGGTCAGGTAACGGGGTGAGAGGTAGGGGGCGGCGCCGGCGAGGGCCGGGGGAACGGGGGCCGCGGGGGCGGACGGCCGCGTCTCGGTACTGGTCATGGTTCTCCTCGCGGGCTGGTGGTGCGTGGGTGTCGGCGCGGTACGGCTCACACTGCGACCGCCTCGCGGCGCTCGGCGGCGGCGGCCGTCAGCATGCGGGTGTCGACGAGCTGTTCCAGGACACGCCGTCCGCCGTCGGCGCCGTAGGCGGCGGTCAGCTCGCGGCGGGTGAGCGGGGAGCCGTCGAGCCAGCCGACGAGGCCCCGGGCCACGGCGGGCGGCAGGACGGTGCGCTCGCGGCGCAGCACGTGGGTGACGACGAGCTCGGCACCCCGGGGGCGCACGTCGAGGTACTCGACGCCGATCCGGAAGGGCTCGTCCTCGGCGGGCAGCCGGTCGAGGAACTCGTCGCCGGTGCGCCGCATGCGGGCGGAGCCGTGCCCGATGGCGAAGTCCTGGTAGGCACGGTGCACGCCGCCGCGCTGCTCTCGGGTCATGGCCGGGTCGATGTTGCCGAGGTGGTTCAGCGCGTACTGGGCCTGGTTGGCGAGGCCGGTCTCGCCGTCGGCGACGACGAGGCCGAAGCGCTCGGGGTCGCGCCCCACCTCGGAGGAACGGGTGGCCTCGAACGGGAAGACGGTGAACGACTCGACGCAGTCGGCGAGTTCGGCCACGTCCTGGAGCGAGTCCATGGCCTCCTCGAGGGTGGTGGAGGGCAGGTCGGGGATCAGGTTGATGCGGAGCTTCATGCCGGCCTGGTGGGCCTCGCGGATGAAGCGCAGGTTCTCCTCGCGGTCCGCGGACTTGTGGACCAGCTTGAGGACACGGGTGTTGGTGGTCTCCATGCCGATGACGAGGTACTCGCAGCCCGCCTGGACCATCAGCCGGAGCAGTTTCGCGTCGAAACGGCGGTCCACCATGGCGAAGGAGTTCCACACGATGTCCAGGCCGCTGTCGATGACCGCCTGCGAGAAGCGGCGGGCGAAGGCCGGCGGGATGGACTCGGTGATCAGCTCGAAACGGCGCACTCCGTGGGTCCGCACCTGGTGTTCCAGCTCGGCCATGAAGCTCTTCACGGAGCGGCCGCGGTAAGGGGGGCTGCCGTCGTACAGCTCGACGAAGTCGCAGTAGTCGCACTTGCCCCAGTAGCAGCCGCGGGCCTGCACGATGCCCATCTCGGGGCCGACGAGCCGGGCCAGCAGGGCGGGGTCGTACTCGGCGGGCGGCAGCACGTTGGGGTGCAGGCCCGGGCCGGGGGCGGCGTGGACGGCGGTGCCGTCGGCGAGGGCGGAAACGCCGGGGACCTCGGCGGGGCGCCAGTCGTCCTCGCGGACCTGCCGGTAGAGGGTGATCAGCGGGGTCTCGCCGTCGAAGCGGACGACCGCGTCGATCTGCCGATGGGCACCGAGCAGGACCGTCAGGTCGTCCTCGTTCATCAGTGAGACGGTGGGACCGCCGAGCACCACGCGGATCCCGGGCCGGACCCGCTTGACGGCCTCGGCGAGCAGCAGCGCGGGCACGAGCTGCGGTCCCATGGGGACGGAGACGCCGAAGAGGCGGACGTCGTCCGGGAGTCGTCGGGCGAGGTCGAGCGCCTCGTAGTACTCGCGGTAGACGAGGGTCCGCTCGGAGCGGAGCAGCTCCGGGTCGGCCAGCCACTCGGCCTCGGGGTCGACGAGGTAGGGCTGGGCCAGTGCGGACAGCAGGAACACGGGGCCGGACTCGGCCGCGAAGGTGTGGCGGCCCCGCTCGTCGAAGAGCGCCTCGTGGTTGCGGGCCAGCCAGCGGCCGGCGACGGCGCTCATCTCCTCCGGGTAGCAGCCCTCCAGGCCGGTGAGCCGCCCCTCGCCCGCCTCGCGCAGATGCTCGGGGGCGAGCAGGTGGAGGGCGAACTCCTCGTTGAGGTCCCACTGGTGGCAGGGGATGCCCTGGCTGCCGAGGAAGCCGGCGAGGACGGCGGTGGAGGGGAAGTAGCGGCCAAAACTGGACTCGACGAGTGGTGGGAAGGCGAGCACGACCGAGCCGGCGGCCGTGCCACCCGGTGCGGGGGTGCCGGTGCCGGGCAGCGGGTCGACAGTGCCGGGGCGGCCGTCTGTGGTGCCGGGGGTCATGTCACTTCACCTCACCAGGGGTCGCGGGTACGGGGAGGGCGGCGATGCTGACCGTGTGGCGGCCGGTGCGGTCGCTCCGCCAGGGAGTGACCCAGTGGACACAGCCGGGCCGGATCGGCATGACCGACAGGCTGTTGAAGCGCGGCGGCATCAGGAAGTCCCGGCCCTCCTCATCGCGGAAGCCGAGGACTCCGCCGTCGTCCTGCCGGTAGTCGGGGTCGAGATAGAGGTTGAGGACGAAGAGGGTGTCGGACTCGGCGTCGGAGTGCTCACCGAGTTGGTCGTCGCGGCCGTAGCGGGCGAACTCGACGTTGGTGGTGAGCGGGACGCCGGGTCCGGTCCAGCAAGCCAGCCGCTCACGCAGGTCCGGGCCCATGCCGGCGAAGACGAAGAAGTCGGAGAGCCGCTCGCGGTGCTCGGCCGGGTAGCCGGAGCCGGTGCCGAAGAGGGCCGGGATGTTCCGGGCCACGTCGCGGATGGCGGCCCGCCGCTCGGGCGCTGAGTCCCGCCACTCCTCGGGCGTCACCGCGCGGGTCGCGGTGTGGTCCTCGTTCCACACGACGGCCGAGGATTCCCAGTCGGGCAGCGCACGCACCGTCTCGCCGAGCGCCCGCGCCTGCTCCTCGGGGAGGAAGCCGTCGAGGTGGACGGGTCGGGCGGGGGCGGTGTGCAGCAGCTCCGCGAGGGCGGACAGCTCTCCCGGGGCACGGTCGCGCGGCCGGAAGACGGCGGGTGCGGGTGCGGTGGGGTGGTTCATGCGGTCTCGGCCCTTCGGTGGTAGTGATCGGGCACGGCGGTACGGGTGAGGACGTCCAGCCGGACGGTGCCGGTGGCGGCGACGGCGGGGCCGAGGCCGCTTGGGGCCAGGACGACGCTGTTGACCCGGAAGAGCGGGACGACCGGGGCGTGGGCGAGGACGGCGGTCTCCGCCTCGCGCCAGGCCAGGGCGGACTCCTTCGCGCCCGAAGTACGCAGCGCCCGGTCGAGCGCCGCGTCGACGACGGGCTCGGCGAGACCGAGAGCCCGGCCGGTGGCGGCGGTGGAGTGGAACTGGGTGAGGTAGCCCGCCAGGTGGGCCAGGGGCGCCGGGTTGATGCAGTAGAGCAGCTCGTAGTCGAGGGTGGCGGCGGCCCGCGCGAAGCGCGCGTACGGCAGCGGGCGCAGCCGCACCCGATGGCCGAAACGCGACTGGAGCTCGGCGGCCACGAGGGCGGCGGCCTCGCCGTTGGGTGCGAAGTCTGCGTAGGTGAGGGAGAGTTCGGCGCGCCGGTCGCGGGCCGGCAGCGGCCCGTCGGGCCCGGTGTGCGCCGTGGTCGCTTCGGTCCCGCCGGTCGAGGGTTCCCACAGTTCGCTGTAACGGCTCAGGGGCAGGACGGCGCCCTGGAGGTGGACACCGGCGGTGGCGCGGTCGAAGCCGGTACCGAAGGCGCGGCGGCCCACCGGGGTGGCGAGGGCGGTGTCGAGGCCCGGCCTGATCCACAGCTGGCAGACCATGTCGAGCGGGTGCACGGTGGCGTCCGGCAGCGCGGCGGCGGCGGTGAACTCGTCCGGTGTGAGGCCGGTGTTGACGACGACATCGAGCCGGCCGGCGGCGTAGGCGGCGAGGGCGTCGGCGCGGCGGTCGTGCACCTGGAACACCAGGCGCTCCGGGGTCTTCGGGGTGGTGCGGCGGGAGGGCTTGCGGCGCAGTTCGATCCGTCCGGACGCGCGGTCGGCGCGGACCGGCCGGTAGGGGCCGCTGGCCGTCCAGTCGTCGCCGGTCTCGCGGACGGGTGCGGCGCCCGGGAAGGCGAGGAGACGCGGCAGGTAGGGCAGGGGGAGCGCGGAGCGCAGTTCGATCGCCTCGGTGCCGTCCGGTCCGCTGACGATCCGGGTGGTGACGGGGGAGCCGGTGCCGCCGGTGTTGTGGACGGCGGGCAGCGGGAGGCAGGTGGGTCCCCAGGCGCGGTGGATCCCGGCGGCGATCTCCTCGGGGCGGACGGCACTGCCGTCGTCCCAGGTCTGGCCAGGGGCGGGCCGCAGCAGCCAGGTCCGGTCCTCGTCGTCGAGGGTGTCGAGCCCGGCGAGCGCCGAGGAGGTGGTGCGGTCGGGACGGTGGGGTTCGTCGCGCGTCAGCGGGTCGACGAGAGCGTCGAGCACGAGCGCCTGATTGAAGTCCACGACGTGGTACGGGTCGAGGCTGAGCGGCCAGGCGTCGAGATCGACGGTGAGCGTGGTCGCCGCCCCGGCGGTGTTCTCCGCACGTGATTCGGCCACTGCTTCCCCCGGTTCGTTCGATGTCGGCGGACTGCGGACGGTCCGCTGCACCGCCGGAGCCCGAGGCCGCCAACGGCCCCGGGCTCCGGCGGCTGATGGTCAGCTGCGGACGCGGCCACCGAGGAACTCGTTGAGCAGCTCACGCTTGAAGACGAGACCGTCGGTCTCGAGCTCCGGGCGGGTGCCGGCGACGTCCTGCTGACGCAGTTCGGTGGTCTCCTCGGTCTCCGGACGCTGGGCGTTGGACTCCATGGTGTTTCCCCTCTCGGCAGAGTGGAAGGGCGGCCGGCGGTACGGGAGATCCCCCGCTGCCGACCACCCCGTGGTGACCTTCCGACGGCGCTATTCGCCCCGCCCGGTCGGCTGGCCGGAACGCTGTCACGGCCCGTCTCCACTAATCAAGAGAGCCGTGAGAGATTAGTCAAAATTCAAGCGGGCTTAATCAATCGTGGAGAGTGGGGGATCGTGGGCTTTTTGGAGGTTTCTGGCCTTGAGTACTGGTTGGCCGATGGACGGATGCTTTTTCACGACGCCTCGTTCCGTGTCGGGGACGGTGACAAGGTCGCTCTGATCGGCGCCAACGGAATGGGGAAGACCACCCTGTTGCGGCTGATCACAGGAGAGCTGAAGCCGGAATCCGGAACAACTCGCGTGGTCGGCGGGCTGGGCGTCATGCCCCAATTCATCGGTTCGGTCCGGGATTCGATCACCGTGCACGAATTCGTGGTGTCGCTCGCGCGGCCCGAATTGCAGCGTGCATTTTCGGCCATGGAAAAGGCCGAACTCGCGATGATGGAGAAGGGCACCGAGGCCGTTCAGCTTCGTTACGCGGAGGCGCTGACCGCCTGGGGGGACGTCGGCGGCTATGACGCCGAGGTGGAGTGGGACCTCGTCACCCAGGCCGCCCTGCGGCTGCCCTTCGACGAGGCGCGCTTCCGTGAACTGCGCACTCTCTCCGGAGGCGAGCAGAAGCGGCTGGCGCTGGAGGCCCTGTTCCGGGGCAGCGCCGAGGTGCTCCTCCTCGACGAGCCGGACAACTACCTCGACGTGCCGGGCAAGCGGCAGCTGGAGGAGACCATGGCGGCCTCGCCCAAGACGGTCCTCTATGTCAGCCACGACCGCGAGCTGCTCGCGGCAACCGCCACCCGCGTCCTCACGCTGGAGGCGGGCGGCGTCTGGGTGCACGGCGGCGGTTTCCGGGACTACCACGAGGCCCGCGCCGCGCGTCTGGAGCGCCTCGACGAGCTGCACCGCCGCTGGTCCGAGGAGCACCAGCGGCTGAAGGACCTCGTCCGCACGCTCCAGCAGCAGGCCAAGGCGTCCGCGTCGATGGCGGGCAAGTACCGCGCGACGCAGACCCGGCTGGCCCGCTTCGAGGAGGCGGGGCCGCCGCCGGAGCGCCCGGTGGAGCAGAACGTGCGGATGCGGCTGCGCGGCGACCGCACGGCGGTCCGGGCGGTGCGCTGCGAAAACCTCGAACTCACCGGACTCACCTCCGCTTTCGATCTGGAGGTCTTCTTCGGCGAGCGGGTGGCGGTGCTCGGCGCGAACGGCACCGGCAAGTCCCATCTGCTGCGACTGCTCGCCGCGGGCGGCAGCGACCAGGAGCTGTACGACCCGGACCGGCACGGAGATCCGGTGGGCCACTCCGGCACCGCGCGGCTGGGCGGCCGAGTACGGCCGGGCTGGTTCGCGCAGACCCAGCAGCGCCCGGACCTGTCCGGCCGCACCCTGGTGGAGATCCTCGGCCGGGGCGACGGCGACCGGGACGGGCGGGAGCGGGGCGCGGCGGTCTCGGCGCTGCGCCGCTACGAGCTCCAGGCCCAGGCCGACCAGGACTTCGACTCGCTCTCCGGCGGTCAGCAGGCCCGCTTCCAGATCCTGCTGCTCGAACTTCAGGGCGCCACGCTGCTGCTGCTCGACGAGCCCACCGACAACCTGGACCTGCACAGCGCGGAGGCCCTTGAGTCGGCGCTCGAACGCTTCGCGGGGACGGTCCTGTCGGTCACCCACGACCGCTGGTTCGCCCGCACCTTCGACCGGTATGTGGTGCTGGAGGAGGACGGGCACGTCCGCGAGAGCGACAGTCCATACTGGGGGCCGGGCGTCCCATCCTGACCGGCCGCTGCTCCGGGGCCCGGCGTTGCGGGCCCCGGAGCGTGGGGCGAATGTCACGCGGCGAGCTTCCTACCGTGGGCCCTCATGCCCGTACTCGATCGCCTGTGCCCCGACCACGGCCTCGCCCTGCTCGTCTTCGAGCGGGAGAACCCGGCCTTCTTCGCCGTCGCCGTCCTGCAGGTCCGAACCGCACCCAGGGGAGAGAAGCCGGCACGGCCGGTACTGCGGCCGGTCGCGGTGGACGGGAGGACCGTCCGCGGGTCGAGGGTGGCTGACCGTGACCACGGCCGCGGTCCAGCTGCTGGCCGCGATGGACCACCACGGTCTGGTCCTGGCCCAGCGGCAGGTCTCCTCCAAGAGCAACGAGATCCCCGCCTTCAGCTCTGCTGGACGAACTCGGCCTGGAGCACGTCGTGATCACCACCGACGCCCTGCACACGCGACACGGCCACGGCAGCCACCTCACCGGACGCGGCGCCCACTACCTGGCCGTCGTCAAGGAGAACCAGCCTGGCTTGTGGGACGGGCGCGCCGCTCCCGTCCCACCATGGTGCTACGCGTCCGATGGAGGCGTCATACGGGCACGCCGACTGCTCTAGGCTCGGGTGGGTGCATGCACTCACGGCTCTGGAAAAGTGGCTCGCCGGACTCTCCGCCGCGCACCTGACCGCCCTGCTGGAACAACGTGAACTCCCGCGCGCCGCAGGCTACGAGCCGGTCACGACGTTCCGTCGGCTGGCGGAGCATCTGCTCACCGACGAGTCGGTGGAGCGCGCCGTAGCCGCCGGCACCGGCGGCGAGGCGGAGCTGCTGGCGTGTGTGGCGGCCAGGGCCCTGGTGACCTACGGACCGGTGGCCGGGCCGGAGCGCCAGGTGAACGCCTGGCGCCCGGCGCCGCCGCCGGTGGACCCCCACAGCCGGCTGGTGCCTGAGGCGGACGTCCTGGACTGGCTGGAACAGGGCGGCACGCCCCGCGCGAAGACGGCGGAGGCGTTGCGACGGCTGAGGGACCGGGCACTCGTACTGCCCGCTCCGTCGGGCCAGTTGGCGCTGCCGTCGCTGTTGCACGCGCTGGCGGCCCGGATGGACGGGTACGGAAGGCCGGCCGACACGCTGCTCACGCAGGCGTACAACGCGCCGGAGATCAAGCGCATCGCCGCCGTCCTCGGCATCGAGCAGCGCACCCGCGCGGACGCGCAGGCAGCGGTCGGCGCTGTGCTCGCGGACCCCGACCGGGTGCGGAAGCTGGTGGCCACCGCCCCGGCGCCGGCCCACGAACTGCTCGGCCACATGCTGCAGGGACCCCCGCTGATGCGCACGCACTGCTTCGTCTCCCGGTACGGCGAGTACGCGGGGCCGGACCGCAAGTACACGTTCCGTGAGGGCGGCAGCGGCGACGAGGGCACGGACTGGCTCGCGGAACGGGGCATGGTGGTGCCCGTCGGGACCGATCTGGTGGAACTGCCGTACGAGGTGGGTCGTGCCCTGCGCCAGGACCAGGACGCCCCGTCGCCCAGGCTGGCCCCGGAGCCGCTGACGCACCTCGCGCCGCTGCCCCGCGACTGGGCGGGCCACGGCGCCGTGGCCGCCGGTGCCGCGGCGTGGCGGGTGGAACTGGTGCTGCGGGAACTGGCGGCGCAGCCGGTGGCGATCCGCAAGGCGGGCGGGATCGCGGTGCGCGACACCAGGAGGCTCGCCAAGGCGGCCGGCACGAGTGAGGAGCACACCCGGCTGTGGCTGGACCTGGCGGTGAACGCCGGCCTTGTCGCGCCCCATGCCGGGGAGGAGAAGGCCCCCGCGCGCGGCCGGGGTCGGCGGCGCCCCGAAGCCCCGAAGCAGCCGGTGCGGCTGCTGCCGAGCGAACGGTACGACGCGTGGGCGGCGGCCACACCGGCCGGGAAGCTGCTGCCGCTGGTGGCCGCCTGGGCCGTGGTTCCGGAGGTGTTCACGTACTGGCCGGAGGACGGCGAGACCCCGGTCGCGCTGGTGACCCCCCAGGACCTGTACGCGGTCCCGGTGCGCAGCGGGGTGCTGCAGGCGCTGGCCACGCTGCCGGACGGGCACGGGCTGGCCGCCGGGGAGGAGGGACGCGACGAACTCCTCGAGCGCGCCACCTGGTTCCGGCCGGTGCTCGGGACGGGCTATGACGACGAAGAGGACGAGGCAGTGACGGGCAGGCTCCAGGCCACCCTGGCCGAGGCGGAACTCCTCGGCCTGGTGGCCCACGGCGCGCTGACCTCGGTCGGCCGGGCGGTCGCCGGCCTCCTGGACGCCGGAGCGGCCCGCCACTACCCGGCCGTGCCGGGCGCGGACGCCGACCCGGCGGCCGGGGGCACCGACCGGCTGGGGGAGGGCCTCGCCGAACGCCCCGCCCTGGCCGAGGCGGTGGCAGCCCTGCGCGACGCCCTGCGCTCGATGCTGCCCGCCCCGAACACCACGGCGAGTTTCCAGGCCGACTCCACGGCCACGGTCACTGGCGCCCCCGCCCCTGATCTTGCGGCGCTTCTGTCCGCGGTCGGCGACATCGAGTCCGAGGGGCACGCCGTGGTCTGGCGCATCACCCCCGCCTCGCTGCGCCGCGCCTTCGACGCGGGGTGGGGCGCCGACGAGATCCTCGAACGCCTCGCCGCCGTCTGCCGTCCGGGCACGTCCCTGCCACAACCGCTGGCGTACACGGTCAAGGACGTCGCCCGTGGCCACGGGCGGCTGCGCGTGGTGCGCTCGGCGTGCTGTATCCGCTCCGAGGACACGGCTTTGATCGCGGAGGTCGCTGCCGTGCGCGGCCTTGCCAAGCTGGGCCTGCGGAAGATCGCACCGACCGTGCTGATCTCCACGGCGCCCCCGGAGGAGACCCTCGCCGCCCTGCGCGCCGCCGGCTACGCCCCCGCCCTGGAGGCGGAGACGGGCACGACCGTGCTGGAACGCGTACCGCAGGAACGGTCGCGGTCCATGGTCCCCACCCTCGACCGGGCGCACCCGCAGTACGGCGAACCGGTCCGCGGCATCCCGTCCTCGGCACGGGAGATGGCGGCCCGGCTCACGGCGGGGAGGTGACCGCGGGGCGGTGACCACGGCCGCACCGCTGCTCGTGGCCCTCGGCGGGTCACCCGCGCGTCGCACGCCTGCGGGCCGGCGGAGGGCAGACCGCGCTGTGGACCAGGCAGCCCGCCGCCGCGCCGACGGCGTACCAGAACAGGTCGGGCGGGTTGAAGGTGGAGCCGAGGACCAGGCGGGCGACGGTGCTGTGCCGGGACAACTCCGCCGGCACGTCGCCGAGCTGCAGGAACTCGATGCCCCAGCTGAACGCCAGCGCTATTGCGGCGGCTTTGAGGGGCGCGAGCCGTGGCGCGACGAGGACGACCAGGGCGAGCACCAGGACGGTGTACAGCGCGTCCCCGCCGTACTTGGCCGCGCTCCCCACCACCATGGCGCGCAGTCCCAGCCCGGCACCGACGGTGACGAGCGCCGCCGCGGCCGCCGCCCGGCGCATCCGCCTCGGGTCGACGGCGCGGTCACGGGTACCGGGGAGGAAGGTCACCGGGCCATCCTGCCGGACGCGCGGCGCGCGGCACCATCGGCGGGTCGCCGACGCCGGCCCAGGCCGGCCGCAGTCGGCCACGACCGCAGCGCTGCGGAGCCCCACGGAACTCAGCGCTGCCGCCCCACGGAAAATCTCTTGCCCCGCCGACACGCCTCCGATTATCGTCAGAGTGACACTTAAAGGAGGTTGCCGCGTGGCTCTCGCGGATGTGCTCGCCCCCCTCCAGCAGCCGCTGTTCACGGTGCTGGACACCCCCGTCAGCTGGGTCGAGGTACTCGGATTCGGCAGCGGAGCGCTGTGCGTGTGGCTCGTCGCGCGCCGGCACATCGCCAACTGGCCCGTCGGCATCGCCAACAACCTGTTCTTCATCCTTCTCTTCGCCGGTGCCGGCCTCTACGCCGACGCCGCGTTGCAGGTCGTCTACGTGGCGCTGGCGGCGTACGGATGGTGGTCCTGGGCCGCCGCGGGCGCCACCGGGGGAGGGCTCGCGATCAGCCGCACCAGCCCTCGGACGTGGGCGGTGCTGGCACCGGCGACCGCGGTCGCCACTGTGCTGCTGACCGTGATTTTGGACCGGTTCACCGACTCCACGGTGCCCTTCTGGGACGCGTTCACCACGGCCCTGTCACTCGCCGCCACCTACGGCCAGTGCCGGAAGAAGATCGAGTCCTGGTACCTCTGGATCACCGCCGACCTCGTCTACATCCCCCTGTACGCCTACAAGGGGCTCTACCTCACCTCGCTCCTCTACGCAGGCTTCCTGCTGCTGTGCCTGGCCGGCCTGCGCAACTGGCGCGTCGAGGCGGCGACCCGCACGGACGGCCCCGCGGCCCGGACGGAGGCAATGGCGTGAGCGAGTTCGACCACGGGTTCCTGCTAGGCAAGTTCTATCCGCCGCACGCCGGCCACCACCACCTGGTCCGCACCGCCGCCGCGCGGTGCCGCCGACTCACGGTGCTGGTCTGCGCCTCCGCCGTGGAGTCCATCCCCCTCGCGGAGCGCGTGGCCTGGATGCGCGAGGTGCACCCGGAGGCCGGAATCGACATCGTCGGCGCCGTGGACGACATACCCGTCGACTACACCGACCCCGCCGTCTGGGACGCCCACATGGCGGTCTTCAGGGCCGCCGTCCCGGATCCCGTGGACGCCGTCTTCAGCTCCGAGCCGTACGGCCGGGAACTCGCCCGCCGCTTCGGCGCGGTGGCGGTGACCGTGGACCTGCGCCGTACGGCACATCGCGTCTCCGGTACGGCCGTCCGCGAGGACCCCGTCGCCTGCTGGCACCACCTCGCCGCGCCGGTACGGGCGGCCCTGGCGCGCCGGGTGGTGGTCGTCGGCGCCGAGTCCACGGGCACCACCACCATGGCCCGCGCCCTCGCCGAGCACTACCGGGCGCGCGGAGGGGTGTGGGAGGGCACGCGGTGGGTGCCCGAGTACGGGCGTACGTTCAGCGAGGAGAAGTACGCGCGGCTGCTGGCCACCCGCCCGGAGGCGGCGTTCGACGAAGTCGCCTGGTATTCAGGTGAGTTCGAGGTCATCGCCGAGCGTCAGCTCGCCGAGGAGGACGCCGCCGCACGGACCGGGTCGCCCGTCCTCTTCTGCGACACCGACGCCATGGCCACGACCATCTGGCACGAGCGCTACATGGGCGGCCCCAACCCGCGCGTGGAGGCCGTCGCCGCCCGGGGCCGGCAGCACCTGTGGCTGCTCACCGACGACGCCGGAGTGCCCTTCGAGGACGACGGCCTGCGCGACGGCGAGCACCTGCGTTCCTGGATGACCGGCCGCTTCCGCACCGAACTCGACCGCCGCGGCCTGCCGTACGTGGTGCTGACCGGCCCGCACGAGGAGCGGCTGCGGACGGCCGTGACCGCCGTCGACGCGCTCCTGGCCCATGGCTGGGCGTTCGCCCCTCCGTTGCCGCAACGCGGGGGTCTGCCCTCGCCGCGCTGACGGGACGGCCCGTCAGCGCGTGAGCGGACCCGCGGGGACGCCCACCGGGCATCCGGCCGTCCGGCGTCGACTGCCTCGCGTGCGGGCCCGACGCCGGTCGCCGGCACAGTGATCGGCCGGAGGCCGCGAACCCTGGGACGCCCACGGCCGAATCCGCCGGCTTCGTTCACGAGGCAGTGGATGCCGACCACTTCAAGAGGCGCCGCAGCACGTCGGGAATTCGATCACTGCGTGAGTCGTTCGCCGTCGTCGGAGGCGGCGACTGGCACGTGCCCGCCATGACCGCGGCCGGACCGGTCGGCGATGCACGCTCGGCCGCGCGCCCGGCCGCGCGCCCGGCACCCTCCCGCCAGGCGTGTGACCTGGGCCTGTGCAGAGCCGGACGGCGTTGTCAGTGATCGCCTATATGTTCGTTGACGTCCCGCCGACGTGGCGCGGAACACCCCCTGCTGCACTGGAGATGGCGTGTTGTCGGATTGGGAGAGGTCGAGCACGGCCCGGGTGACGGCACCCGCGCGGCCGCGCAAGCTCGCCAAAGTACCGTTCGTCGAGCTGGCCGACGGACGCCTGCAGGGCGTGGTGTCCAGCGGGTCGGACATCGAGCGGGTCTACGTCTCGTCGGTCGCTGCCGGCACCTACGCCTACACCTGCAGCACCAACAACAACCGGCCCTGCGGCGGGGCTCGAGGCGGCTTCTGCAATCACATCAAGGCCCTGATCGTCGAGGCCGTCCTGCAGTACGGCGCCGAGCGTGTCGCGCGCTACGTCAAGGCGGAGAGCGCGTCCGGCGCGCCGGACGCGCAGAGCATCACCGCCGCCATGACGAGCGCCCGCCCGCCGCAGGGCGACAAGCAGGCGGCGGCGCCGGTCTTCAGCCGGTTCCTGCGCCACCTCGCCTATCTGGAGCTCGCCCCCACCACGGCCCCGCTGCCCGAGATGCAGTGGTTCCCGCCGACCAGGGCGGTGGCGTGATGCGCACCGATCTGCTCACGGAGACCGTCCCGGGCCTCGACGAGACCCTGGCGGCCGTCGACGCCTTCGACGCCACGCTCGTCGGCGGACTGCTGCGTCCGCAGCCCGCTCAGGCCGCCGGACTGACGGAACTCGTCCACGCCCTGGCGGGGAGCCCGCTGGCCGCGCGGGTCGCCGAGGCGGCCGAGAAGGCGGCCGCCGGCGCCGCGAGCGAGGACCACCTGGTCGTCCTGGCCGCCGCCCGCAGCGCACTGCTCGGCTCCGTCCACGACGCGCTGACGGCCCGTATCCAGGAGGCCACCGGCCGAACCGGCGGCGACGAGGCCGACATCCCGGAGCCCGAGGGCTCGGGCGCACACGCGCCGAATGTGCTGGTCGCGGCCCGGTCCTGGTTGTCCGACCTGGCCCGCTCCGGCTGGCAGGGCATCGACCACGACCTGGTCTCGGGCGCCGCGCAGATCGTCTCGGCGATGCTGCCCGACCCGGCGCTGCGCCGCCTGGCCACGCTCCTCGACGGCTTCGCCGCCGAACTCGCCGCCTCGTGCCCCGGCGCCACCATGGAACGGTTCCCCGTCCGCCGCTGGGCCGACCTGTGGTCGCGAGGAATGCTGCTGACGCTGCCCGCCCCGACCGGCGCGACCGCCCCGACCGGTGCGACCGGCACCGGGACGGCGACCGGCCGCCTCCTGCCCCTCGGCGTCGACCTGCAGGAGCACGCCACCGCCGTACAGGCCCAGGTCCACGCCGTGCTCGAGCCCGCGGACGGCGCGACGCCCCGCCTGGTGCGCGCGAGCGTGTCCGTGCCGAAGCCCGACACGATCGTCGGGGCCGGACTCTGGCAGCTGCTGCGCCCGCACATGTCGCTGCTGGCGGCCGTCAGCGAGGGCCGCTCCATGGACCTCACCGGCATGCCGGTCACCGCCAGGGGCGATCTGCTCTGGAGCGACGCGCACGCGCGGGCGGGGGAGCCCGCAGACGCCTTCGCCACCGCCCGCGTCGTGCTGCCCACCGCCGCCGACCCGGCCGTCGCGGCCCTGGAGCGCCACCCGGCGCGCATCGCCGTACCGGTCTTCCTGGAGGGCTACGCCGCCGGAATCGAGGACGGCACGGTGACCTTCACCGTCGCCGGCCAGATCCTCGCCGTCGACACCGACCGCGTCCCGGCCGCCGGGCCGCTCACCCCGGAGGCCGTCGCGGCATCGGGCGCCTGCATCGGACTGCTCCGCTGGGACGAGGGGACGTACCGGGTCCAGCCGCTGGCCGTCGAGACGACGGTGCGGAAGAAGGCCGTCACCGTCCACGCCGGAGCCTGGGCGGGCGGGACGACCGACAGAGTCGGCGTCAAGGCCGAGAAGGCCGCCACCGACGCGGTGGCCGTGCTACGGGAACGCGCCGGAAGGCTGCTGAGGAAATGACCGAACAGACCACCGGGTACACAGGGCACACCGAGGGCACCGACGGGCCTCCCGCGGCCGACCCCCACGACAACCGCCGCCAGGTCCTGTACTGGCGCCTGCTCGCCCGGCTCTTCGACCCCGAGGAGCAGGCCACCCTGGAGTCGGCGAGCCTGGCCGTCGTCGAGGACATCGGACTGCCGCCCGCGCTGCTCGACCCGCAGACCTCGGTCGACTCCATCGTGCAGCGGCATCCGCAGCTGGCCGCCGAGTTCGACGGCCTGATGACCCCCGAGCCCGAACCGGAGGAGGCCGCGCGCGACCGGGCCGCCGAAGTCCGCCGCGCCGCCCTCGCGTCGAAGGTCCTGCTCAACGTCTTCGCCTCCGGCTCCGGCACCGTCACCGCCGGGCAGCTGGCACGCTGGCAGTCCGACGCGGGCTGGCTGGAACGCGCGCTGGGCTGCCGCCCGGGCGAGCTGCGCGGCGGCCGCGCCGGGGGACGCGGTGCGGCACCGGCCGGGATCCCGGCGATCGGCCCCGAACTCGGCGCGATCGAGGCCGACCTCGTCAAGCGCATGCACCTGCGCGAGGTGCTGGCCGACCCGAAGCTCGCCTCTCGGCTCACCCCGAGCATGTCGCTGATCGAGCAGCTGCTGCGGGACAAGAACAACCTCTCCGGCGTCGCCCTGGCCAACGCCAAGTCCCTGATCCGGCGCTACGTCGACGAGGTCGCCGAAGTGCTGCGCACGCAGGTCGAGAAGGCCGCCGTCGGCACTGTCGACCGCTCGGTCCCGCCCAAGCGCGTGTTCCGCAACCTCGACCTCGACCGCACCATCTGGAAGAACCTCACCAACTGGAGCCCGGAGGAGCAGCGGCTGTACGTCGACCGCCTCTACTACCGGCAGACCGCGCGCAGGACGACACCCCAGCGGCTGATCGTCGTGGTGGACCAGTCGGGCTCGATGGTCGACTCGATGGTGAACTGCACCATCCTGGCCTCGATCTTCGCGGGGCTGCCGAAGGTGGACGTCCACCTCATCGCGTACGACACCCGCGCCATCGACCTCACCCCCTGGGTGAACGACCCGCTCGACGTGCTGCTGCGCACCAACCTCGGGGGCGGCAACGACGGCCCGGTGGCGATGGCCATGGCCCGTCCGAAGATCGCCGAGCCACGGAACACCGTGATGGTGTGGATCTCGGACTTCTACGAGTTCGACCGCTCCCAGCCGTTGTTCGAGGGCATCGAGGCGGTCCACCGCTCCGGGGTGAAGTTCATCCCGGTCGGCTCGGTGACCAGCTCCGGCCGCCAGGAGGTCAACCCCTGGTTCCGGGAGCGATTCAAGGCCCTCGGCACACCGGTCATCTCCGGACACATACGCAAGCTCGTCCGCGAACTCAAGACGTTCCTCGCCTGAGCGCCCCTGGCAGCCCAAGGCAACCCAAGGCAACCCAAGGCAACGCAAGCCAGCCCAAGGCAACGCGAGGCAGCCGAAGGCAACCCAAGGCAACCCGAGCAATCCGCAAACGCCCGAAAGGCCCCCCATGTCCGATCTGTTGCGCGCCCCCGCAGAGACCAAGTACGCCGAGGAACTGGACTGGCTCGAGTCGATCGACGACAACCCCAAGCCGTTCTCCTGGTGCCTGTCGCCCAAGATGGTCCGGCTGTTCATCCTGGGCTCCGAGCCCTCCGACGGCCTGGACCGCGAGATCGCCCAGAAGTGGTTCGGCGACCGCAGCTTTGTCGAACGCTCCATCGTCACCCTCGCCTCCGACCGCGGCCTGCTGCTCATCGGCGACCCCGGCACCGGCAAGAGCTGGCTCGCCGAGCTGCTGTCCGCGGCGATCTCCCGTAACTCCACCCTCGTCGTCCAGGGCACGGCGGGCACCACCGAGGACCACATCAAGTACTCGTGGAACGTGTCCATGGTCATCGCCAAGGGCCAGTCACGCGAGTCGATGATCCCCTCGCCGATCATGACCGCCATGGAGACCGGCGCGATCGGCCGCTTCGAGGAACTCACCCGCTCCACCAGTGACGTCCAGGACGCCCTGATCTCCATCCTCTCCGAGAAGTACATCTCGGTCCCCGAGCTCGACGGCGACAGCGACAACATCGTCTTCGCCAAGCCCGGCTTCTCGATCATCGCCACCGCAAACAGCCGCGACCGCGGGGTCAACGACCTGTCCTCCGCGCTCAAGCGCCGCTTCAACTTCGTCCGCATCCCCGTCGTGACGAACAAGAAGAGCGAGGCGGAGATCGTCCGCTTCCGCACCGAGGAACTGCTGCGCCGCCACCAGATCGAGCTCGACGTGCCGCCGACCCTGCTCGACGTGCTGCTGCAGAGCTTCGCCGACCTGCGCGCCTCGGCCGCCGCGGCCGGCAGCGACGACGAGAAGCTGGAGTCGGCGCTGTCCACCGCGGAGCAGATCGGCGTCCTCGAGGACTCCATCCTGCACAGCAACTTCTTCGGCGAACGCGCGCTGACCGCCCGCACCCTGGCCTCCTCGCTCGTCGGCTCGCTGGCCCGGCGCGAGCCCGAGGACCTGGCCATCCTCAACAAGTACCTGCACGGCGTCGTCGAGCCGCGCAGCAAGGACGAGGGCGGCGCCTGGCCGGAGTTCCTGGAGGGCGGCCGCGACGCGATCGCCACCCTCTCATGAGCGCCACTCACGAGGGCACCTTCGAGGCACTGCGCAGCCAACTCCGCGAGGCCGCCACGACCTTCGCCGACGGGCCCGACGCTCTGGAGGGCATCCTGCTCGGCATGGTCGACGACGTCGACCGCGCGGTGCGTGAGCCGCTGGAGGTCTTCCCGGTCTGCCACCACTCGCCCGCCTCGGCGGTCGCCATGGCGCGCCGCCTGCGCGAGAAGCAGCCCAAGGTCGTGTACCTGGAGCTGTGCGAGGACATGGCGCCGCTGCTCACCGAGCTGCGCAACTGCCGGCTGCCGGTGGCCGTCCAGGCCTACGCGTCCGAGGTCGACGGCTTCCCCGCCGACTGGGCCCCGCTGTCGGTGGTCGCCCCGATCACCGAGGCCTCCGCGGAGTACCAGGCGATCGCCTACGCGCTGGACACCCCGGGCGTGGACCTCGTCCTGGTCGACCGCTCCTCCGACCACGTCTTCCAGTGGGACGCCCGCGCCGAACGGCCGGACGCGCCCGCCGACCCGGACGCGCCGCCCGCCGAGAAGGAAGCCGCGCTGCACGGCGACGCGGTCGGTGTCGAGATCGGCGACCTGCGGCCGCGCTTCGCCGAACTGGAGGAGCACCTGCTGCGCCACGGCCGGGTGCGGCACTGGTCGGAGTGGTGGCACCAGTACGTGGAGCTGCCGCTCGGCGACGCCGACCACGACACGTACCGCCAGGTCATGTTCCTCATCGGCAGCCTCTTCCGGCGCCTGGCCCCCGGGGACCCGCACCGGGTGCGCGTGGACGAGGACCGGGAGCGCCACATGTGGACCCGGATGCGCGAGCACCTGGCCGCGACCGGCACCGACCCGGCGGACTGCCTGTACGTCTGCGGCGCCTTCCACGCCGCCAGCCGTGTCGCGGAGTTCGGCGTGGCCGGCGCCGACACCTTCGAGATCACCCCGCGCAGCGGCACCACGTGGCTGCACGGCCTGATCCCGTCCAGCCACGCCGCGATCGAGGCGCAGTTCGGCCTCGCCGCGGGCTCGGTGTCGATCGCCGCGACGCAGTGGACGAAGAACGTCAAGCGGACCCGCGTCAAGCCCTACCGCCTGGCCGGACAGGCGGGCGCGAAGAAGACGATGCCCGCGAAGACCCCGCCGCCCCCACCGCCGGCGACCCCCGCCGACCAGCTGACCGGCTTCCTCCGGCGCCCACCGGTGCTCGACCGGCTGGACGAGGCCGAGCTGCTGGGTTGGTCGGTGGAGATCGTGCGCGCCGCCCGGCGCAACGGCTACCTGGCATCGACCGCCGACGCCATCGCGGTGTTCGAGACGTCGATCCTGCTGGCCGGGATGCGCGACCGGGCCAAGCCCACGCCGTACGACTTCCAGGACGCGGCCGTCACGTGCATCGAGAAGGACGCGGTGCCCGGCCGGCGCGACGTGCGCCGACTCGTCGAGATCATGATGGGCGGCGACCGGATAGGCCAAGTCGGCTACGACGCCCTCCCACCGCTGGCCCGGGACGTGCACGACCGGCTCGCACCCCTCGGCCTCAGGCTCCAGCAGCGCGGTGTGCAGCGCGCCCTGCTCGACATCGCCGCCCGGCAGGAACTCGGGCCGTGTTCCGACGTGCTGTGGATGCTGCGCCGGCTGATGCCCGAGGGCACCGCCCGGCCCATCATGGGCGAGCGCAAGCTCGGCGAACGGCCGATCCAGGAGTCCTGGGACCTGGCGCTCGGCACGCACCAGCGCGCGCTCATCGAGCTGGGCTACGAGGGCGTCAGCATCGAGCAGGTCCTGGAGCAGCGCCTGCGCCGCCGCGCGTACGACCCGAAGGCCACCGCGGCGACGGTCCTGGAGGCCGTCGAGGACGCGACGCTGTACCTGAACAGCCGCCGCCTCGCCGACGAACTCGGCACCCGCGCCCTGGAGGTGCTGTCGGCCGAACGCACGGTGGACGGGGCGCCGGAGGTGCTGCACCGGGTACGGCGGCTCCTGTCCTATTACCGCACCAGCGAACCGGTGCTGCCGGCGTGGATCGAGTCCTTCGTCAAGACCGGCTACGCGCACTACTGCACCCTGCTACCGACCGCGTGCACGGACGACGACGCGACCGTCCGCCAGGTGGCGGCGATGCTCGGCTTCCTGTTCAGCATGGAGACCCTTGCGCTGTCGCTGGGCTGCGACCGCACCCAGCTGGAACTGGCCGTCGCGCAGTCCCACCCGCAGGACCCGCCGAAGACGGCCCTGCTGTGGGCGGCCCGGGTCCACCTGGGCACCCGGACCCGCGCTGAACTGCGGGCCCAGTGCGACGAGCTCCTGGCCAACCCCCTGGTGGTCCCCGCCTACCCCCGCTACCTCAGCGGCCTCCTGCACGCCCTGGAGCCGGTCCCGGGCCTGGCCGACGTGGTGGTGGAGGCGGTCTCCAACGCGTTCGGCCGCCTGCCGGACCAGGTCCTCCTGCCGTGGCTCCCGACCCTGATCACGAGCCTTCGCGCGGGCGGCACGGAACTGGCCCCCCTCCTCATCCGCGAGGCGGGCCGCGTCTTCCCGGGCCGCCTGGCGGCCCTGGACGCGTGGATACCCCCGTGGCGCGCCGCCGAGCCGGCGCCGCAGGCCCTGCCCCCGGCACGACAGTCCCCCCGCGGCGCCGCCCTCCTGGCCGCCCACCCGGCGACGACCGACGCACTGGCCCGCCTGCTGGGCTGCGACGACTCCTGGACCACGGCGGAGCCGGAGCCGGCGGGCGCGGCCCTGCTCGACCGCCACCCGGCCACAGCGACGGCACTGGAGGCACTGCTGAGCAGGTCGTGAGGCGGGGCTGAGGCCCGGCGAGCGGTCCCCGCGCACCCGTTTCGCCAGCGACCCGGCCGCCCGCGGCAACCGCGCGTGCCGCGGGGCGGGCAGGTCCCGAGGGACCGGCCCGCCCCGCTCTCACCCGGAGTCGACGACTACTGCCGCTTGAGAGTGAAGTCGCTCGTGACGGTGGCCCCCTTCTTGACCTTCAGTGTGATGCCCACGGGCCGGTAGCCGTCCTTGGCGACGATGACGTCCAGCGGGTTGTTGCGGGCGTCCAGCCACAGGGAGTACGTGCCGTCGGCGGCGGTCCTGAGGGAGTAGTCCGCCGCCCAGCCGGTGATCTCGACGGTCGCACCGGCCAGCGGCTTGGTGGTCCCGTCGCTCTGCACGCCCCGGACCGTTCCCGTGATCTTGCCCCACGTCTTCGGCGGATCGACGTGCAGCGACACCGGCACCTTGCGCATCCCGTACGGGGTGTCGTTGGCCAGCGCCAGCGCCGCGGTGAAGTCACCGGGCTGGGCGACCTCCGGCACGGAGGCGTCCAGCGTCACGGTGACGGTCGTGCTCGCGCCCGGCTGCAGCGTGAACTGCCGGACGCTCGTGCTCAGCCAGGTGACGTCGGTCGCCGCGCCCTGGTCGTACCCGGGCAAAATCTCCACGGTGGTGGCGGGGGAGTAGGGCTCGGTGCCGCCGCCGACCTTGTACAGACCGAGGCCGGCGCCGCCGCGGTAGGTCGCGACATTGGCGTTGGGCAGGGCGGACCAGGCCCCGGCCTGCGGGTCGTAGGCGAAGCCCTGGTTGGTGATGGCCTCGTGCGTGATGCCGCTGGTGATCAGGAGCTGGTCGTTGGCCGCGGTGGAGGACGCGGACCACAGCGAGATCGGCAGGTCGGGAAGCGACGCCCAGGTGTCGGTGACCGGGTCGTAGACGTAGGCGTGCTTGGTCTCGCCGAGGTTGTCCGACGTGCCGCCGGCGCAGTAGAGCTTGCCGTTGACACCGCCGCAGGACTCCCAGGACGTCGGCTCCGGGTAGTCCGCGATCCGTGACCAGGTGTCGGCTCCGGGGTCGTAGGCGTACGCCTCGGCGGTCCCGCACCGCTCGTCGCAGCCGCCGACCGTGTACAGCTTGCCGTCGACAGCCGCGCTGCCCTGCCCGGCGTACGCGACGGGCGCCGACGCCCCGGTGCTCCAGGTGTCGTTGTCGGGGTCGTAGATCTCCAGCTTGCGGTCGGTCTCGGGGTTGATCCCCTGCTTCCAGCCGCCCACGACGTAGAACCTGCCGTCGATGAACTGGGCCGAGGGGGCCTCCCGGGGGTCCGCCGCGGGAGTCTTCTTCGTCCAGGCGCCGACGACCGGGTCGAGGACGTACATCGCGTTGGTGACCTCGAGCCCGTTGAACCCGAAGGCGGAGTACACCTTGCCCTCGTAGGTGCCGACGGCGTTGCCGAGGACCTTCTCCGGCAGGTCGGGGCCGGTCTGCCAGGCGCTGCCCGACGGGGCGGCGGTCGTTGCGGCCTCGCGCCGGGCCGAGGCCGGGCCGGCCATGCTGGCGTGCGGGGAGAAGCTGCCCTTGACGGTCTGGAGGGGTGCGCCGCCGCCGAGGGCCTGGAGGTGGAAACCGCCGGACCGTTCGTCCAGCGTGACCGCGGCGGGTGCGCCGCCGGTGTTCTTGACCGTCAGGTTCCGCGTGGCGGACTTGCCCCAGCCCAGGGAGGCCTCGACGGAGTCCGGGAGGATGGTCAGCTGCCCCGCCTTGAGCGTGTGGGAGACGGCGACGGTGCTGTCCGCCACGACGTCGACCGTCCTGGTCAGTGCCGTGTAGCGGGGCTTGGCCACGGTGACGTCGTGCTTGCCCAGGTCGGGCGAGAACATCAGGTACAGGCCGTCGTCGAGCGCGGGGTCGCCGGGGGTGGCCACGGTGGTCGCGGTCACCCGCGGGTCGTCCTTACCGGTGACGGTGGCGCCGACCAGGCCCTTGCCGGTGTTGGCGTCGGTCACCAGGCCGGTGACCAGGCCGCCGGGGGTGGCGGTGAAGTCCCGCTGCCCGACGAAGACGTCGTCGATGCCCCAGTACCAGCCGACGTCGGTGACGAGGTGGAAACGCACCCGTACGTCGGGCTTCCCGGCGAACCCGGTGAGCGGGATCTCGGCCTTCGCGTGCTCGGTGAAGCCCATGGGCGCCTTCCACACCCGCTTCCAGGTGGCGCCGCCGTCGGACGTGGCGTCGACCGTGATCGCGTCGTCGGCGTACCCGAAGTACATCGTGTTGAAGGCGAGTTCGGGTTCGGAGACGTCAGTGAGGTCGTAGGACGGGCTGATCAGCTGGGAGTCGAGGGGCGCGAACGTGGTGTTGTCGGCGAGGGCGAAGCCCCCCTCGCCGCCGGTCTGGTTGCCGTAGCGGCCCGACTCCTCGAAGGCCCAGGGGTGCTCGGTGCCGGGGGCGCTGACGACCTCCCAGCCCTGGGGTGCGGAGCCGGTGGTGGAGAAGTGCTCGGTGGATCCGGTCAGGTGCACGGCGTAGCCGGGCGTGGTCGCCTTCCAGGAGTCGGCGGGCAGCGCCCAGGTGAGCGTCTGTGGGGATCCGGCGACGGTGAGCGTCTTCTTCCCGTCGGTGTAGCCGGGCAGGGAGGCCTCGGCGTGCAGGGTGTAGTCGTGGCCCTGGGGAAGGCTGAGCGTGAAGGCGCCGGTGGCGGGATCGGTCCACACCGGGCCGCCGGGGACGCCGTCCGCCGTGATCTTGGCATACAGCGGCCAGCCGTGGCCGGAACCGTCGACGACCTTGCCTGAGACCACCTGGCTGGGGACGGGACTCAGCGCGAAGTCGCGGGTGAGCGCGCCGTTCTCGGTGACGACCAGGTCCTTGGCGGTGCTTCCGGCGTAGCCGTAGGCGTCGGCGGTCACGTCGTACGTGGCCACCGGGACGTCCAGGGAGTAGCGGCCGTCGGCAGCGGTGTGCGTGACGTCGTCCGCTCCGACGCGGACCGCCGCACCGGCGATGGGCTTGCCCGTGGTCTGGTCGGTGACGGTACCGGAGAGCGTCCCGTGCGGGCCGGTGCGGAAGGCCGCGAGGCCGTTGGGGGTGCCGAGGCCGGTCGGGCCGTCGTATCCGCTGGTCGCGGTGCACAGGTAGGCGGGGGTGCACGTGCCGTTGCCGCCGTCGGTCACGTCGTGCAGTCCACCACGAGCGGCGTACGGGTAGGAGTTGGGGTACGTGCCGGCGGCCGGGGTGCCCGCGCCGGCGTAGATCGCGGCGATGATCGGGGAACCGGCACTGGTGCCGCCGAACTGCGCCCAGCCGCTGCCGCCGTAGGTCTGGTAGACGGCGACCGGGGTGGCGGGGTCGGCCACTGCGGCGACGTCGGCGACGGACCGGTTCTGGCAGCCGGTGTCCTTCTGGAAGGCGGGCTTGGGCTCGTAGAGCGAGCATCCCGACCCGGCTCCGGCCCAGGTCCTCTCCGACCAGCCGCGGTCGGTGCCGCTGTCGGCGGTCAGGGAGGTGCCGCCCACCGCGGTCACGTACGGCGACGCGGCCGGGTAGGACACGCCGTAGCCGAAGTCGCCCGAGGAGGCGACCACCGCGACACCGGGGTGGTTGTAGTGGACGTCGAGGCCCACCGTCCCGGAGGGGTCCTCACCGCTGCCGAAGCGGTAGTCGGTGCCGTAGGAGTTGGACACGAACTTGGCGCCCAGCGCCACCGCCGTGTCCACGGCCGCGCCGAGGTCGGCGAAGTTGGGGGTGTCGGCCTCGACGAGCAGGATGTGGGCGTCGGGGGCGATCGCGGAGACCATGTCGAGGTCGAGGGAGATCTCCCCGGCCCAGTCGGGGTCGGCCTGCGGGTAGTCGGTGCCTCCGCGCTGGTCGACCTTCCGGAAGCAGCCGTTGTCCGTGGTGCAGGCCGGAAGGCCGTACTGCTCCCGGTAGACCGCCAGGTCCTCCTCGGCCGTCGGGTCGTCGAAGGCGTCGACGATGGCGATGGTCTGGCCCGCTCCGCCGCCCGCCGGGAGGTTGTAGGCCGACCGCAGGTCGGCCGGCCCGAACCCGCCCGGAGCCGCCGTGGTCCGCAGACCCGCGGCCGGCTTGGTGTCGGTGCGGCGCAGGGCGAAGCAGGTGGCTTCCCCCTTCTTGGGGGCGCCGCAGGCGGCCTCGTACGACACATCGCTGCCTGCGGCGGCGGTGGTCGCCCTACCGGCAGCGGTGGACTTCTCCGCCGCGTGGGACGGCGTCTGAACTCCCAGGACCGCCATCGCGGCCCCGAGAGCCACCGCCAGCCCGGCGGACCAGGCCCGCCGGAGGGGTGGGCCGGATATGTGTGACGTGCGCAACGTCTGACTCCTTTGTCATCACGTGCAATGTCCACTTGTGAAGATGCAACGGCGATCTTGCCCGTCCGTCGGGAGACCATTAGCGGAGAGATCTTGCGCATGTGTCAACGGTGCATGCGGCATGGAAAAAAGTGCAGTTGAAGGTTTCAACCGCGGCGTGTCCGGGGTGTGCCACGGATACCGACGATTTCCGGTCTGCCCTTCGGCGCCTCGCACGGCGTGCCGGTCATGAGATGGGGGTGATTGACGGTCCGTCGAATGGCACCGGAGCGCCGCGCACTCCGGAACAAGCCCGGGCGCTCGGCTGTTGCCCGCGGCCGCGGGGACGTGCTTGGGCACTCGGCTACGAGGGAGCGCGGCGGCGGCGCCGCCACTGGTGTGAGGTGCTCCGGCCGGTACGCGCTCCGTCCGACCGCCCTTCACGGTGGTGGGGCGAGATCGCTGCCACCCTCCGGGCCGAGTGTGATTCCGTCACGCAGTCAGCGGCCGTGTTCGCCGGCCGGGCGGCATCCCGCTCGAAAAGTGGAGCAATGCTCAAGACCTGTGGATCAGCCCTTGAGAGGGACGCGGAGGGCGTACCTTCCCGAATGATCCTGTGATGGTCACCGAGTAGGCCCGCGTTCGCAGCGCGGGTCGGGAAGGCACGCCCGTGCTCAGCGTAGTCACCGACGATGGCTCCACCGAATCCGGCTCTTTGATCGACGAGATCGCCCGTGAGGGCGCCCGCCGGATGCTCGCCGCCGCGCTGGAGGCCGAAGTCAGCCAGTGCATAGCCGAGTTGACAGCCGAGACGGACCAGGCCGGCCGCCGCCCGGTGGTCCGCAACGGCTATCACCAGCCGCGGACCGTGGTCACCGCAGCCGGGCCGGTGGAGGTGAAGGCGCCACGGGTGAACGACCGCCGCATCGATGAGGAGAGCGGGGAGCGCAAGCGATTCTCCTCCAGGATCCTGCCGCCCTGGTGCCGTAAGTCGCCGAAGATCTCGGAGGTGCTGCCGCTGCTGTATCTGCACGGCCTGTCCACCGGCGACTTCGTTCCGGCCCTGGAGCAATTCCTTGGCGGCACGGCAGGGCTGTCACCTGCGACGGTGACGCGGCTGACGAAGCAGTGGCAGGACGACCACTCCACCTTCCAGGACCGGGACCTGTCGGAGTGCGACTACGTGTACGTGTGGGCCGACGGCGTGCACCCCAAGGTCCGGCTCGGCCAGGCGCACTCGTGCGTGCTGGTCCTGCTCGGCGTCCGGCTGGACGGCACCAAGGAACTGATCGCGCTGGCCGAGGGTCTCCGCGAGTCCAGTGAGTCGTGGGCCGACCTGCTGCGCGACTGCCGTCGACGCGGCATGCGCGATCCCGAGCTGGTCATCGGCGACGGCGCGATGGGGCTGTGGAAGGCACTGGCCGAGGTGTTCCCGGCTGCCCGGCATCAACGATGCTGGGTCCACAAAGCCCGCAATGTCACGAATGCCCTGCCGAAATCCGCACAGCCAGGCGCGACGAAGGCGATGCAGGAGATCTACAACGCCGAGGACCGCGCGCACGCCGAGAAGGCGATCGAGGCGTTCGCCAAGTCCTACGGAGCGAAGTGGCCCAAGGCCGTCGCAAAGATCACCGACGACGCTGAGGGACTGCTGGCGTTCTACGACTTCCCGGCCGAACACTGGATCCACCTGCGCACCACGAACCCGATCGAGTCGACCTTCTCCACGGTCAAGCTCCGCACCCAAGTCACCCGCGGCGCCGGCAGCCCGGCCGCAGCCCTCCCGATAATATTCAAGCTCGTCGAATCCGCCCAGGAACGCTGGCGCGCGATCACCGGAGCCCACCTGGTGCCCCTGGTCCGCGCGGGCGCCCGGTTCGAGAACGGCGTCCTGGCCGAGCGTTCCGAAAGGATCACAGCATGACCGACCAGCGGCACGCCGCCACCGAATCCCACCGACCCTTTACT
The DNA here is from genome assembly GCA_033793685.1 of Streptomyces sp. ME19-03-3. Lineage (GTDB taxonomy): Bacteria > Actinomycetota > Actinomycetes > Streptomycetales > Streptomycetaceae > Actinacidiphila. The sequence goes on from JARAXD010000025.1 coordinate 63,520, forward strand.
GAACCGGTTCGGCTCGACCTGTCCGATCCTGACACCCTGCGTCATCTGTGGAACCTTCAGCGGGCCTCCTACGCGGTCGAAGCCCGGCTCATCGGCTTCGACGGCATCCCGCCTCTGCACGAGACCCTCGAGCAGCTGCGCGCAAGTGACGAGTCCTTCCTCGGGGTTCGCGACGGGTTGAGACTCATCGGAGCGGTCGCTTGGATCCGCTTGCCCAACGATGCTCTGGACATCTGCCGCCTCGTGGTCCATCCCGTCGCACATCGCCGCGGCGTCGCAACGGCACTGCTCGACGCTCTGGACTCGATCGAGCCCGCGGAACTGACCGTCGTCTCCACCGGAACCACCAACCTGCCCGCGGTCGAGCTCTATCGTCGGCGCGGATTCACACCTGTCGGCAAGCGCCAGATCGCGCCCGGCGTCACGGTCACACGGCTGGAACGCAAGAACTCATCAGCATCTCAGTCGATCCACAACTCTTGACAATTGCTCCGAAAAGTGGCACTCGAGGGCCGTTGTTTGCCGGGCGGCCGACCGAGCTTGGACGCCGCGTCCACGAAGCGCAGGGGCCGGCCCGTTCGGCGTCGGCCTGGAGCCCCTACTGCCTGAGGTCGATCATGCGCACCGGCTGTCCCGTTGTGCGGGCGATGGTCTCGAAGTCGCGGTCGCAGTGGAGCAGCGTGAGCCCCGCCTCCTCCGCGGTGGCGGCCAGCAGGAGATCGACCGGCCCCGCGCTGCGGTGTTCCCCCTTCGCGGTGAGCTGCTCCTGGACCGCACGGGAGCGGCGGTAGACGCCTTCCGGCATGGGGCACCAGGTGAAGGCGGAATCGAGGACCGCCTTCAACCGAGCGCGGTCCACCGCAGAACGGGCGGAGTAGAGGATCTCGAGTTCGGTGATGTCGCAGATCGCGATGAGGCCGGCCGCCACCCTGTCGTTCCACTCGGCCGTGTTCTGTCCGAGCAGGACTCGGGCGAGTGCGGAGGTGTCCACCAGATAGTCGGCGGTGGTCACTCGTCCGCTCCTGCATCGCGTACGGCACTCGCGTCGCTCCGCGGCCGGTACGCGGTCTTGTCCAGGAGCAGGTCGATGTCCAGTGCGCCGTCGGTCACGAGTCCACGGGCTTCCTCGAGCGCGCGCAGTCGCCGGTAGCGGGCCGTCACCTCGCGCAGGGCGGTGTTGATGGTGTCGCGCTTGGTGGTGGTGCCGAGCTCCTTGGCTGCGGCTTCCAGTGCCTCGTCGTCGAGATCGATGACAGTACGGCTCACGAGTACCTCCTCGGTATACAAAGAGGAGTGTATCAAGATATAAGATCGATTGTATATCGCCGTGCAAGCGGAACCCCGATCTCGGCGGGTGTCCGCGAGGGCCTCTGCGGTAAGACCATGGCAGCCCTCGTGGCGCGGGCCCGCCCAGCGGGCCCGCAGGCGCCCGAGGCGCCCGGACGAGCCCACTGCCCCGGTGGCTCCGCACGGGTGCACGCCGGGCCGGGTGCCGGAAGGGTCAGGTGTGCATGGAGCCGAGGGCGGATTCCGTGTCCCGGCCGCCCCAACCGTCCGGGGTACGCCACATGAGGTGGACGCCGAAGGCGCCGTGCAGGGTGCCGGCGGACCATTCCTCGGCGGGCGGTTCTGGAAGAACCAGGTAGAGGCGGTCGGCGGGGGTCGGCAGGGTGTGATTGATCTCCAGCAGGCGTACGGCCCCCGAGCGGAGGTCGGCGTACGCGGACTGCCCGGCACCGAGCACCTCGTACAGGAAACGGGCGTCGCCGACGACGCAACTGACGTCGATGATCGGGGACCAGGTGGGCTGGAGGTCTGCCCACAGCAACGCCGACTGCAGGGCGAGGCGGACGGCCTCGTGCTTGTTGCATGTGCGGTCCGCCGAGGCGGCGGACTCCAGCGCGTGCAGGAGTTCCCGTGCGGGTCCCGCAGCTGTCTCGGTGCGGGCTTCGGCAGAGGTCACGGATTCGGCTTCCTTCTGTTCGGAGATTGGCTCGGCAGGGGCGGACGCCGACTCGGGCTCCGCTTCGGCCACGGCGGCCGCCCTGTGCTGGAGCGTCCCTCTGGCGTCGGCCAGAGCCTGCGCCCAGCCGGTGCGGGCCAACTCACCCTCGAGCCGGGCCAGGTCGAGGCTGCCGTCCTTGAGCGCGCGATTGGTTCCATCCGCCAGGTCGCGAAGCAGAGCCAGACGGTCCCGGTTCGGAGAACCCAGCACGTGTCGCACGTCGACCCAGTCAGCCTGGTCGCGACGCAGGACCCTGTTGGCCATGCCTTTCAGCTCGGAGAGGCGGTCGCGGGCGTCCTCGGGCGCCATGCCGCCGCCACTGATCAGTTCGTAGAGAACGCCGAGCGCCTGCGTGTAGCGCTCCGCCATCCTCTGCGAGATGGGTTGACGGCCCCGCTGGTCGACCGTCAGAAGCAGGTGGTTGCCCTCGTGGGCGAACACCCAGCAATCCAGCTCCATACCGGGACGCGGCGCGGCCGAGCCATGGCGCACGATCAGGAACAGGGGTACCCGTACGACTGGGGAGAGCGCCCTGACCTTGTAACGGCCGCCGGGCGCCGTCCCGGTGACCCGGACCCGTATGTCCGTGCCGATGTCGGGCACGTCGCCCGCCGTCGGCGCGGACGCTGCGGTGGACGGGTGGCCGGAGTCGCCGTCGATGTCCGTGAGGGCCCTCGGGAGCGGGGAGGCGTGCAGGACGGTGAGGCTCTGGGTGCTGCGGGTGAGGGCGACGTAGAGCTGGCGCAGGCCGGCCGGGCCGCGGTCGGCGATGGTGGCGGGTTCGACGACGAGGACGTGGTCGTACTCCATGCCCTTCGCCTGGGCGGCGGCCAGGACCGATACTGCCGCGCGCTCCTGCTTGGTGATGCCGTCGGCCCGGTTCAGGCGCAGGTCGATCTCGTCGAGCCACCCCGAGTCGTCGGGGACGATGACGGCGACGGACCGCAGCGTCCTCCCGTCGCTGGTACCCACGAGGCGGGAGACCTGGGCGACGGTTTCGTCGAGCAGCTTCCACGGCTCCGTCGCCACCGTGCGCACGGCGCCCGCTCCCGCCTCGCGCACGGCCTGCGGGTACGGCAGCGTGGGCGCGACGGCACGGGCCAGGGGTGCGACGAACTCCATGATCTCGGCGGGCACGCGGTAGCTGGTGGTCAGCTCGGCGACATGCCAGTCCCCCTGGTCGGACAGCAGCGCGCCGAGGCGGTCCCAGTCGGTGTACTCCTGGGGCCCGGTGGCCTGGGCGAGATCACCGAGCACCGTCATGGAGCCGTTCACGGCGGAGCGCCGGCGCAGCGACCGGGCCTGCATGGGCGTCAGGTCCTGCGCTTCGTCGCAGACGATGTGCCCGTACCGTCGCGGAGTCTCCCCGGTGATGAGATGACGCAGTTCTTCGAGGCAGACGAGGTCGTCGAGGGTCCAGGGCTCCGTCTCGGCCTTTTCGGCCCGGGGGCGGTGCAAGGCGACCTGCTCGTTCACGTCCAGGATGCCCTCGGCGCAGTCGCGCAGCAGATCGGGAGAGGCGTAGAGGCTGCGCAGCGACTCCCTGGCACCCGGTGACGGCCAGACGCGCTCGATCAGTCGCTCGACCTGACGGTTGCGCTCCAGGGCGCGCCGGATCGTGTCATCGCTGCTGCGGCGCGGGGCGACGGCGGCGAGTTCCCTCAGCAGGCGGTCGACGAGCAGACTGCGGAAGCGGTCGCGGCGCTCGCGGTAGGAGCCGTCTCCCCCGCGCACGTCTTCGAACAGGCCCACGACTTCAGCCTGCGGAACGCGCAGGGTCGTGCTGCCGACGCTCACTGACAGCTCCGGCTCGGCCCCCTCGTAGGAGGCGGTGCTGGTGAACTCGTCGACCGCCTCGGGGCGGCACTCGCTCTCGACGCGTCGCCGAAGGACGGCCGCCATGCGCTCGTCGGACTTCACCGCCCGCGCTCGCGGGGAGTCGGCGCCGAGGATCTCGCCGTCCCACAGGCGGTCCACCTGCACGGCGTTGACGTTGCGCGTACCGAGGGTGGGCAGTACCTGGCCCACGTACTCCAGGAAGCGCTGGTGGGGCCCGACGACGAGGATGTCCTGCGCCTTGAAATGCTCGTTGTTGACGAGCCAGGTCACGCGGTGCAGGCCGACCGCGGACTTGCCGGTGCCAGGACCGCCCTGCACGACCAGGATGTCCGAGGGCGAATCGGTGACCAGGGCCATCTGGTCACGGCGTATCGTCTCGACGATGTCCCGCATCCTGCCGGTGCGAGAACGCTGGAGTTCACGCAGCAGGAAGTCGTCGGGCTCCCGGGGCTTTCTCCGATGGAGGCTCGCCACATCGGCGGGAGTCAGAGGCGCCCTGCGGGTTTCATCGTGACCCTGGGCGACGGTGGTCTGGCCCGGGACCTCGGCCACTGGCGCGGTGTCGCCCGTGGTCGTCGCCAGGCCGGGGGCGGCGATCTCGTCCGCATAGCCCTCGACGACCCGCCCGGCACAATCCAGTCGGCGGCGCAACAGGACATCGCCCGGGGCCTCGGGCCGCGCCTCGTACCACTTCTTCGCCAGATCGCTGGCCCAGTGCACGACGACGATGTCACGGGTATGCACGTCCGAGACGGCACGCCGGCCGACGTACCAGGTGTCGGGCTCGCCGCCCGCACCATCTTTCGTGTCGACGCGTCTGAAGACCAGCGACTCGCCGCCGAGTCCGTCGTACTCCGCGGCCCGCTCCGCAGCGGCCAGCTTGTTGCTGACGCCGTCCTTGCCGCTGGCGGAAGCCGCGGCGACCGACCCGCCGGTCAGTTCGGCCAGCCGCTCGGCGTAGCAGTCGTAGGCGCGGTCCACCTCCTTCTGTTCTTCGGCGATGATCTCGTCGCGCGTGGTGGCGCCCATGTGATTCCCCTCCCTTGCGGCACCTCCCCAGGTGCCGCTCCGGGCGATTGCCCGTTCCCCGGCGAATGAACTATCAGAGACCAGCTGGTATCAAGTGGCCAGAGGGCCGGCACCTGGACCAGCTCCGCGACCTCCGCCCGCGAGGTGCGGACCTGGTTGTCGGCGGGGCCGATCCCGTACCCGGACGTCATGTGCGTGAGTGCTTGACGGGCGATCCGCCTGTGCGCGGCACCTTGCACGGAAATGACAGATCCACAAGATCGACTCGGCTTACGTCCGGCCACTGCAGTGTGCGTGCGCCCCACCCGCGCACAGCCCTAAAGCCCAGTCAACTTTGAGACTTTTTTCGCGTAAGCGCCCCCCAGCAGTGCGGCCACTTCGTCGCGCCAGGCACGCAGCTCACTCGGGGCGGACGGTGCGCCAGTACTGCCGCAGTCCCTCCTCGAGGGCCAGGCGCAGCACGAGAGCGGCGGCGCGCGGCCAGACGCCAGTTGAGTTGTGCCGGTGGGCTGCTCCGGTGGTGGCGTGGTCACGACGGTCTCCAGTGGGCACGGTCCGGCGGCGGGATGACTTTGGGGGTCGGCCGATCACCCTCCGCGAAGCACACGAAGAGGGCGAGGCGACCGGAGTACGGCGACGGATGGTCGTGCGGGGTCAGCCGTCCGTGGGGCTCGTGCGCTGCGCGCCCCGACGCGGTGCCGGGAGCCCCAGGTGGGTGATGACATGTGAGTGGAAGCGGTCCACGGCGGTGTCGACGCTGCGGATGAAACCGCTTTCGGCGTTGCCGCGGGTGTTGCCCATGGTCTTCGAGAGGGTGAGCCGGAAGCCCTTGACCTGCGCGGAGTCCTTGGGCAGCAGGTCGCCGGGTTCGGGGCGCAGCTTCTCCAGGGTGCCACGCGGGCCGGCCCCCTGGCCCTCGGCGAGCAGCGTTTCGACGTGCAGGTCGGCGGGCGCCTCGGCGAGCTGGCGGACCAGGCGTTTGGCCCAGGAGAGGGGGTAGCCCTGCTCAGGCACGGGCACGTCGATCGAGGTGCGGAGCCTTCCGGTGCGCAGATCGGCGGTGATCGCGAGGGTACCGATCGCGCTCTCGATGTGGATCTGCGCGTGCAGTTGCCCGTTGTCGGCGAGGCGGTCCGCGAGTTCGGCACGCCGGACCTGAAGGTCGGTACCACGTTTTGGGCGTACGGGGGACACCTTCTTGCCCTGTTCGCCGCTGAGACGGAGGCTGACCTGCTGGATAAGACGCTCCCAGCTCTCGACGACCTCCACGGCCCGCTTGTCGCCGCGGACCAGGGTGTCCTCGCTGATGGCGTTGCGGAGGGGGACCCAGGCCGTGCCCATGTTCTGGAAGCCGTGACAGCCGGAGTTCTCGTGCTGGAGGTAGTGCAGGAGTTCCTGGAGCAACCACGCGTGGGCCGGGTTGGCGACGCCTTCGTGGCGGACGAGCATTTGGGCCTGGTGGACGACCTCGGCCCAGGAGAGGTGCCACAGGGCGACCTTGTGCTTTCGTCGGCCGTCGACCTTGACGTTGACGACAGGGCTGCCGGGCAGGGCCACGTCATTGGAAAGCGTGATCACTGCCTCGTAGCCGCGGCGGGCCGCGATGTCCATGTAGGACTGGACCTGCTCGTCCTTGAGCGGATTGCCATTCGTCTTGGTCTCGACCAGCGCGGTCCAGATCTTCCCGGCGCGGGAGGCCCGGATGACGCCGTCGGGGCGGACCGTCGTCGCACCGTACGTGAAAGAGGTCTCGACGAAGGTCTCCATAGCACCGGCCGGGGCGTTGAACCCGGCGGTCAGGCGGCGGCCGAACTCCGGTACCTGCGCCATGACGGACAGCAGCACCGAGGTGGCCCGGACCTCGCGCTCACGGTCGCTCTTGAGCTGCGGCACCGGGAACAGCCGGGCGGACCGCCAGGTCTCGTTCTCGGCCAGTGACTTCTTGGGGCTTGCGGGCAGCGTCACCATCTTCTTCGCGATCCGTACGCGCCGCTGCGGTGCCACCGGCCGGGCGGACTCTGCCGGCTCCTGTGCTCGCGGAGCGGCATCCTGAGTCCTGGTGGCGTCGGACTGCGCGGGGATCAGGGCAACGGCCGGTTCCGGGGCGGCGGCCTCAGGCTCGTCCTCCGTGACGTTGATGCCGTAGTCGGTGGCCAGTCCCGCGAGGCCGGAGCGGTATCCCTGGCCGACGGCCCGGAACTTCCACTCCCCGTTGCGGCGGTAGATCTCGCCGAAGACGAAGGCGGTCTCCACGCTCGCGTCCTTGATGGAGAAGCGGAGAAGCGGCTCACCGGTCGCGTCGGCCAGGGTCAGCCGCAGTTCCTCCAGTTCGCCGAACGGAGCGCTGCCGGTCCGGCTGGCGGCGACCACAATGCACTCGATGTCGTCGGGTATGGCCGTCAGGTCGAGGCTGATGCGGTCCTCGCTGCCGTCGGCGGTCGGCGTCGAGCCGAGCACCTGGACGCTGCCGTCCGCACTGGCGGGGTTGTTGTAGAAGTAAAAGTCCTCGTCGCTGCGGACCTTGCCATTCGCATTGAGGAGCAGCACGGACACGTCCGCTTCTCCGGTCCCCGAGGGGTCGGTCCAGCCCAGGGCGACCTGGATGGATCCGGTGTCCTCGCTGAGCGTGGCCAGGCCGATGTTGGCGCCCTTGGATATCTCGTGCATGCGGTGTCCTTGTCGCGTGTGCTGCTGCGTCCAATGTGTATCAGGTGTGCGCAAGTCGTGGATGAACAGTGTGCAGGCGAGGCATTTGCCCAGATGGCGCCCCGCGATGGAGCGGTGCCGAGCGGCGGACTCACCAGCCGAAGGTGTTGGCAAGAGGCGGGCGAACGAGGTGTGGTGCGGTAGTGGCGGACGTCAGTCAGCCGGCCTCGGCCCACTTCGGAGCGACGTCCCGCGGGGTGTCGCTCAGGGGAACGCTTCGTCTCCGCTCGTGGGCCGCCGACGTCAGGGTGCGGGGTCGGCCTTGGCGGTGTCGTTGACGTTGGTGAGGCAGGCCTTCATGAAGTCGTCGCGGTGGATCGTGCCGCCTGTGGGTTCCTTGGAGATCTGGGAGTACTGCAGCGAGCACGTGGCGTCGCTGGCGGTGAACGTCACGGTGCCGTCGTCGGTGTAGACACCGCCTGCGATGACACCGGCCGCGTAGCTGCCGAGCAGAGTGGAGCGGCCGAAGACCGGCTTGTCCACGGTCTTGGTGATCGTCTCGGTGACGACTTTCGGAGGGCGGGACTCGGCCTGGTCGGCGCGGTGTGCAGCAGAGGCAGCTCTTTGGCGGGCGGTGTCCAGCGCGGAGTGGGTGCGCACATGGTCGACCACGGCCGCGGTGCCGCAGGCGACAGCAAGTCCGCAGGCAGCGATGGCGATGGTCCTGTCTCGGGTCACTGGGTGTTCCTTCGCGAAAGACGAGTGAGTGAAGTGGGACGCCGACTGCGGCGGTCGGCGGGCTGCGCGGGACCGCCCGCCACCGGGCGGGACGAACGTCGGGGCGAGCAGGTGCTCCGTGCCGACTCAGGCGGTGCCGGCTACGACGGAGCGGACGTGGGCGTAGACGGTGAGAAACAGCTGCAGTTCGGCGGCCTCATCAGGTGCGGCGCGTCCAGAGTCGAGCCGCGCGCGGGCGTCACGGTGGGCCTGATGCAGGTACCCGCTCTCGTCCAGGTGGTGCCACAGGAGGCGGAAGGCCTGCTGGTGGTCGTAGAGGCCGGTCTCGTACGTGCCCAGCGAGACGCGGCGCGCCTGGTCCAGCAGGGCGCGGAAGTTCTCGTCGTCGCCGCGCTGTGCCAGCGCGGACAAGTGCCGGTGGTAGACGGTGAGCTGGGGCTCGCCCGAGGCGGTCACGTTGCGCTTCTCCCTGTCACTTCGATGACGGTCGGATTTTTAAGGGCGGGAGGTGCTGGATGGTCAGCCGACCTTGGCCCACTTCTTGCAGCCGGTCGTCTTGAACACCTCGCCCTTGCGGACGGTCACCCGGCCGCTTCCCTGCAGGTTGTTGTTGGCGATGATCGAGTCGAAGTCGCCGGTGGAGTCCTTGGCCCGCTCCCAGTAGCACAGGGAGCCGTCCGGGCCGGCGGTGCGGTACGTGCCGGCCTTCATGTCGGTGCCGACCAGGTACTCGCCGTCCCCGGCGACGCTGGTGGCCGGGCCCTTGGGCTTGGGCGGCTTGGCGGTGACCGTCTTCGTCGCGGTCACCGTCGGGGCCGGGGCGGCAGCTGCCTTGGCGGTGGCGGTCACTGTCACTGCCGGAGTGGCGACCGCGTCGCTGTCCGCCTCGGCGCCCCCACCGCCCGCGGCGGTGCCGAGGATCAGCGCGACGACCCCGACCGCGCCGTGGGTGAGCCAGGCCTTGCGTCGCGAAGGCTTGTGCGACGGCTGCGGCGCAGAGGGAGAGGCGGTCGGGTACTGCGTCGCCCAGTGCGGGGCGGACGGGTTCGGCGGGTACGGAGGCATGGCGGAGTTCATGGCGGTTCCTTGGTGAAGGGGGCGCGTGGAGGACGCGAGTGGGCCGTGGAGTGCGCAGCAACCGCCGCCAGGGTGGGGCCTGACGCGGCGCATGGCGAAGATGCCCGCAGGCTCTGCCCGTTGGGCGGACCGTGCGGTTGCCAAGGAGCGTAGCGCGATCACGCCAAAGTTTGGAACCCTTTGGAAAACATTGGAAGCGAGTGGAGTCTGGGCTATGCTGCCGACATGCCCGAGTCACTCGAAGCACTCGAACAGCGGATGACGGACCTGCGTGCCTCTCTGCGCGAAGCAACGCGCGCGGGCGACAAGGGCGCCGCGTCGAGGGCCCGAAGTGAACTGCGTGAGGTGGAGCAGGCGTGGAACGACGCCTTGGCGGCCGAGGCGGAGGGCGTGGTGGCGCCGGCCGAGGTTCCGCCGCGGCCGCGGGCGGTGCCTTCCGTGAGGGCGCGCGCCCGTGCCGTGGGCAGCGTGATCCCCGTGCGTGAGCAGGTGCACCAGGCGCTCACCGTTCTCGGTGCCAGTGCCGCTCCCAAACTGATCTCCGCCGCTCACGAGGCGTTCTTCGCCGACACGATCGTCACCACCCGCCTGGCGTCGCTGCGACGTGACGAGGAGCGCTCCTTCGCAGCACAGGCCTACGCACGCCCCTACTACATCTGCGCGGCCCTCACCCACGACCGGCTGACCCCTGCGAGAGGGCTCCTCGCCCTGTCCACGTGGCCGCTGGAACAGCGCATCGTAGGGCCACTCGGCCCGCGCACCGACTTCCTCACCCAAGCCGTCAAGGTCGCCGAGCAGATCCAGCGCATCCAGGCGACGGGCGAGCAGCCGTCGGAGGCCGCCTGGCGACTCCTGCACCGCTTCGCGCAGAACGTACCCGGGGCGCACGAAGGCTTCGGCACCGCCGACCCGGAACGGGTCATCCGTGCCGCCACAACGGAGTACGAGGTCCATGCCGAGGACGACGCCGGACAACGGCACGCTGCCGCTCAGCGCGCCCGCGAACTGACCGACACGCAGAAACTCTTCGGCGCACCATCGCTCGGCCTCGCCGACCGCACGGGCACCGACGACACATAAGCGCCCGCCCCGTCCCGGTCACCCCCTACTCGCACGCACCGCCCAGGAAGATGCCATGGCGCCGCCCAGCACCGAAGACAGGCTTTCGCGCCTGCGCGGACCGATCGCCCCGCAGGCGTACACCGCGCGGAAGATCACCGCGCTGACCGCCAATCCCGGCTGTGCCCGCCGCGCCGTGCTCGATGCCGCGGGCGTCGACAAGAACGCGCTTGCCGCCCGAGTCGGCTTCGACGCCCGCTTCGGGCAGTCCCCGTTCGCGATATCCCGCGGCAACGCGTTCGAGGACCTGGTCAAGGCAGACGGCTACGCCGCCATGTTCACCCTGCTGCGTACGGAGCTCGGCGTTCCCGTCCGCGAGGCGGGGGTGGCCGACCTCAACACGGTCGGCCAGAACCCCGATCTCAAGCTCCGTGCCGCCGAGACCCGACGGTTGCTGCGTCGTGTCACGGAAGGCACCGACGAACGTCTGATCCTGGACCACCCCGTGCTCACCCTGCAGGTCGCCGGGCAGACCGCCTACCTCGAGCCCGACGCCGTCACCCACCGCATCGGCGGCAGGTTCTACATCGCCGAGATCAAGTCGTTCGCCGCGATCGACGGCCAGGCCGACCCGGGCAAAGTCGCCGAGGCGGCCAAACAGGCCGCCGTCTACGTCCTCGCGCTGCGCAACACCCTCCTCGCCGTCGGCCTGGACGCGCAGGCCGCCGCCGACGCCGTCGCCGACCAGTTCCTGCTCATCTGCCCCAAGGACTTCGCCAACCTGCCGTACGGCAGACTGGTCGACCTGCGCCAGAAACTGGACGCGATCGAGTTCCAACTGGGCCGTCTCGACCGTGCCGAGGACCTTGCCGCCATGCTCCCGGCGGACGCCGGCTTCGACCTGTCCGTGGGCCGGGACGGCAGGCCGGCCCGTACCGACCAGGACCTCGCCGACGGCCTGGACGAGCTCACGGCCGCCTACAACCCGTCCTGCCTCGACTTCTGCGAGCTCGCCCACTACTGCCGGGACGAGGCCACCACCGCCTGCGAACCGGCCCGCCTGGGCACCTCCGTGCGCAACGAGCTGCCCGGCATCGACTCCACTCGTACCGCGCTCAGCCTCATCGACGCCGGACTCGAACCCGACCCCTCCCAGGGCGACATCGTCGAGCGCCTCCGCGCCGCCGACCGCCTCCGAGCACGCAGGATCGGAGGCGCCGCATGAGCACCCTCACCGCCCTGGCCAAGCTCCGCGCCGAGCAGGCCGGCCGAGCCCAGAAGATCACCACGGTCCGCCACACCCACATCGCCGCACGGCCGTTCGTGCTCATACCGCTCAAGCTGGCGGGCGAGGCCTGCGCGCCGCTCGCCGCCATGGCCGGAACCGACCGCGACAAGCCGCAACTGCTCGTCGTCCCCCAGCCGCGCAACCGCACCCAGCGCTTCCGCTTCACCGAACAACTCGCCTCGCTGCTCCTGCCCTACCTCGACTCGTGCCGCGAGAAGACCGAGACCTACACAGCCGGCCGCGGCAAGGAAATCCGCGAACGCTACGCCGACGCTCCGCAGATCCTCCTGCCCAACCCCGGCGGCCTGGCCTTCACCCGTCTCCTCGGCCGCTCCACACGCCTGCGCCGCACCACCGGTGAACACGCCGTCGACCCGGCCGTGCCGCTGCTCGGCAATTGGCTGACCTGGGCCTGCGACCAGAGCGAATTCCCCGGCTCCAGCCTGCTGCTGAGCATGACCGCGCTGCTCACCGCCCACTGGAGCACCGGTCAGAGCAGCAGCGAGGACGGCAACCTGGCCGCAACCCTGGGCTGGATCGACCCGCCCGCCGACCTGACCGGCCCCGAAGCCGCCCTCCTCGCCGAGGACCCGGACCGGCACCCGCCCGCGGGTCCGGCCACCGACCCGCTGTTCGACCGCACCCTGGTCGAACTGATCGCGACCTATGACGCCGCCTGCGCGACCGACGACGAGCAGCGCCAGGCCGCCGCCGTCCGCAACCTCGAGTCCGAACTGCGCACTCAGCTGCAACCCACCTGGCGGGACATGTGGCACGGCATCGACCTCCTGCGCGACCTGCCGGCCGGCCGGAGCGTCGCCGACCGCTGGGCGTACGACCGGACGGCCTTCACCCTGCGCTCGCAGTACATCGCCGAGGGCGGGGCCCCGCAGCCGCGCCGCGACCACGCGGCGGGAGCCGCCCGCCGTCTCGCCCGCCTCGAGGACGCCGTCGCCCGCTACCAGACCGACCGCGCTTTCGACGATCCGCTGGTCATGGCCGAGTACGAACTCGACGGCGCCGCCTTCGCCGGTGAGGTGGTGGCCAGGGATACAGAGCGCATGGTCCCAGGGCCCAAGCGCCCGGTCTTCCGGCCCCTGATCACGCTCCGGACCGAGACCAGGCCCCGCACGGGGGACGGCAAGGACGTGCGCAGTCCGGCCCGCCCCGGCCAGAAGGCCGTGATCCTCGACGTCCGCCAGGTGAGGGACGGCTTCGACGTCGATCTCGAACTGTCCGGCGGGCTCGGCAAGCAGAAGCCACCGGCGGCCCCCGGCGCCATCCCCGAACTGGGTGAGGAACTCCTCTACACCGTCCTCGGTGGCCACATCAGCACGGCCGCCGTGCCGGACGACACCGATGTCCCCTGGACGCACGGGGGCCCGCGCGAGGGCTACCAGCCGACCGATGACGACGCCCAGGAGGTCTGGGAATGACGACGCAGACGTCCGCCACCCCACAAGGCGCGGGCAGTCCCGCTGCCCGTGCCGCCGCCGCGGTCTCCGCCGTGCTCCGCGACCTGGACACCACCGGCGAACGCGGCATCGTCGTCGACTCGCCGCCCGGTGCGGGCAAGTCCACCCTCGTCGTCCGCGCCGCCGGACACCTCGCCGACCAGAACCGCCCCGTCATGATCGTCGCCCAGACCAACGAACAGGTCGACGACCTCGTCACCCGCCTCGCCACCGACCGCCCCGACCTGCGCACAGGCCGCCTCCACGCCAGCGGCTACACCGCTCCGCGTAGGATCCTCGACCTCGACAACGTCGCCTTGTCCTCCGACGTCGGCGACCTGCGGGACTTCCCGGTCGTCGTCGCCACCGCGGCGAAGTGGGCCTTCGTCAAGGACGTCTCGTGGGACTGGGCCATCGTCGACGAGGCGTACCAGATGCGCTCCGACGCGCTGCTGCGCACCGCCAAGCTCTTCGACCACGCCCTCTTCGTCGGCGACCCCGGCCAGCTCGACCCCTTCGCCACGGTGGACACCGACCGCTGGGCGGGCCTCACGTGGGACCCGCTGCGCAACGCCGTCGACGTCGCCCTGGCCCACAATCCCGGCATGTCGCTCCATCAGCTGCCCATCTCCTGGCGCCTGCCGGCTTCTGCCGCGCCACTGGTGGAGCAGGCCTTCTACCCGTTCTACCCCTTCATCCCGGGGACGGGCGACGGCGACCGGACCGTCACGATGTCCACCTCTGCCCTCGGGGGCGACCCCGTCGACCAGGTGATCGACAAGTCCGCAGCCACCGGATGGGGATATCTGGAGTTGCCGCACCGCCACACCCTCCGGACTGACGGCGAACTGGCTGCCGCCCTCGCGGGCACCGCCAACCGGCTGCTGCAGCGGGGCGCCGTCACCCACTCGTCCGGCACAGCCGCGGCGCTCACCGCCTCGCGCATCGCGATCGGCGCCGCGCACAACGACCAGGTCGCGGCCGTCCGTGAACACCTCGACCGCCATGGTCCGCACCTTGCCGACATCACGGTCGACACCGCGAACCGCCTTCAGGGCCGTGAGTTCGACATCACCCTCGTCTGGCATCCCCTGTCCGGTCGCGCCGACGCAAGTGCCTTCCACCTCGAAACCGGCCGCCTGTGTGTTCTGCTCTCCCGTCACCGCCACGCCTGCATCGTCATCGGGCGTGCGGGAATCAGGGACCTCCTCGACCGCCATCCGTCCAGTGCGCCGGTCTATCTGGACGTCCCGCCGAAGTTCCCCGACGGCTGGCGCGCCCATCAGACGGTGCTGGAGCACCTTGGACGACCGGAGTACAGCGTTTCGCGCGCCTGAACGGGACCACGGGGCTACGCGGGCTGAGGGCGGCTCCAGGTGTCGAGCCCCGCGCCCGCGCCGAGCAGGATACCGCTCGGACACGCCCCAGCTAGGGAATCAACGCCTGCGCAACTGTCAGGTCAGCTTCCACATGGTCACGGAGAACTCGACGCGCTCGGGAGGAGACGCGTAGTTGTTCTTGCTCCCGCCGACAAGACGGGTGATCTTCATGCGGACAACGCTGCCTTGGTCGGTGACGAGACAGAACCCGCTACCCACCTTGAGCTTCCAGCCCGCCATCTATCCGCAGCTTGTACTCCCCGGAGAACGTCCGTCGCTTTGGGCGGGGCGCCGGATCAGATCCGGAGCTGCGGGGGGCGGTGTTGGCCATGCTGGGGTGTACTCCTGTCCCGTCTTTCCAGCCTAACCCGGCAAAGCGGGCGCCTCAGTCAAGGCTGTTCTCCAGCGCAGTGTTGAGCAAGCGGCCGAGCGGCTCTTCCGCTGCGACGTCAAGTTCTCGACGGGCAAGTGAGGAAGGAACTGCGCCAGTTGACACCAGGACCACGGGTGTGTACCAACGGCGAGCATTCTTTCGGGGCATTCACTGGACTTTGGACACAGCCGTGTGGCAACGTTGTGATCGTCAGGTGCTCAACACCTGACAGTTATGATAGTCCCGCATCAGCGGGAGCCCGTAGATCTCCCTGCCGGCAGGTAAGGGGGTCCCCTTTCGAAGGAGACCCTTGTGCCTGCCTTTAGTCGTTTCACCCAGTCCACGCCATGGTCGCACTATCTGTGCGCGGCCGTGGACATCGCCTTCCCCACGCACAGCATTCGCGTCACACGCTCCCCCGTTGGCGTGTCGGGCCACCCGTACCCGCTCAATAGCGCGGAAACGATCCACATCGTCACCGCCTTCAACCCCGGTGGGCACAACGCCACCGCGAGGGCTAACCTTCGGGCGCAGCACGAGCTGTTGCAGAGCATCAGCCTTCGCGGGCTGCAGTGGTGGCCAGCCGTCGGAGGCGACCCGGACGGCTCCCATGCCGAGATAAGCGCAGCGGTGGTCGGCATGGACGACGGACAGGCCCGGGCGCTGGGCCGGAGGTTCGGCCAGGACGCCGTGTTCGCCTGGTCATCGACCACGTGGCGACTGCTGGCCTGCGCCGACACGGCCCACGACTCGGTCATCGCCGGCTGGCACGCCGCCATCCTCGAGCCGTCATCCCACCAGTTGTCCCGGTCGCCAGTCACGTAACCCCGGATGATCGGTCGTTCCCGCGAATGCGACGCCTTCGCCCGGACAGGATTTGCCGCGGCTGCCTTTGCCAGCTCCTGGCGCCTCTCGCTTCTACCTTCGGGCCGACGCCCCACGGTGCGAAGGCACCGTTGCTGCTCACAGCTGCCTCGGTACCGACGGCCGTCTCTCCCCCTGTGGAAGGCCACCGGTTTCGCTGGAAGCTCGCCTGCCTCCCGATTCCCCACGTGCGCCCCCGGACTCGAACCCTCCTCTTTGTACAGATCCTGATTGGAGCCGACCATGCACTCGTCGGAAACGGACCTTGTTGACTTCGCCGACCGGACCTCGGCGCTGGAGCAGCGTGCGGTCGCGCTTGGCGCACCTGTGCAGCAGTCGCTGCCGCTCCTGCCCGCCGTGTTGCCGGTTCCGGTGGACCACGTCATCGATCTGTCGGTGGCGTTCGACAGGCTTGGTGCCCGCGAGGAGTACCTGCAGGCCTGCGAGCTCGTTGTGGATCTGCTGCGCCTCCACAGCACTCGTGACCCGCTGGAGTTCGGCAACGCTCTGGGCGTCCTGGCCGCCGCTCTGGTCGAAGCCGGGCGTCCCGGTGACGCGGTCGTGCCGCTGCGGGAATGTGTCACCCTGCTTGCGCCTTGTGCTGCCCCCGAGATCAGCGCCGATCGCCTTGCCGCGGACCGCGAGGCGTTGGACGGCCTCGCCCTGTACGCACGGGCCTTGCTTGACCTGGGTGGCCGCCTCGGCGAACTCGGCGAACTCGAGGACGGCATCCAGAAACGCCGGCAGGCGCTGGCCGCCTATGAGCGCTGCACCGCCGCTTCCTCCGAGTTCGAAGGCAACGTAGCCGTGACCTGCATCCGTCTGGCCGACATGCTGCTCGAGCAGCCCGACCCGGCCGAGGAGGCCCTCATCGCCGCCGACCGAGCTGTCGGCGTGCTCGGTCCCATGGCCGACTTCGCACCGTACCGCGAGGGGGCGCTGCCCGATCTCGCCTACGCCCACTGGCTGCGCACCCGCGCCCTGACACGCCTGGACCGACTCGACGACGCAGTGGCCGCCGGACGCCAGTCCGTGCACCTGCTGCGCGTCGCCGCATCCTCCTCCGTCCCGCACCTCTGGACGCTGGTGACGGCCCTGGAGCTGACCTCCGACC
This sequence comes from Streptomyces sp. ME19-03-3, assembly GCA_033793685.1. GTDB lineage: Bacteria > Actinomycetota > Actinomycetes > Streptomycetales > Streptomycetaceae > Actinacidiphila. The sequence goes on from JARAXD010000025.1 coordinate 80,385, forward strand.
TGCTGGCCGACGCCAAAGAACACGATGAAGCCCTCGCACTGGCCGTCGAGGCCCTCGAGGCGGCAGGCCGGACTGAAAATTCCTTCCTCCAGCTCTTGGCGCTGTGGCTGCACAGCCGCCGCATCCTGGACCACCCGGGCGGACCCGAAGACTGGGACGACACCGCGGTCGACGGACTTCTGTCCGCCTACTCCACTATCGTCGAGCACGCCCCCGATCCGTGGCTGGAGGAACTGGCCGTCCAGCTCATGACCCTGCACGGGCGCCTGGCCGACCTCACCCGCGTTGGTGACGCCGCCACCGCCGTCGCCCTGGCCCTGACGCCCTACCGACAGCTTGCCGCCGCCGACCCCGACTGGATGCCTCCCTACTGCCACGCCCTGGGCGGGTATGCCGAACTCTGCGTGCGCATCGGAGCGCAGGAACAAGCCCTGACCGTCGCCGAGCACCACGTGTCCGTTGCCTCGGCACACGACCGCGGCAGCGCCGTACACGCCCGCGCCCAGGAGACCTTGGCCACCTGCCTGGCCAGTGTCGGACGCGCCGAAGAGGCCGAACAGGCCAGCCGTGTTGCCGTCGGCCTGTGGACCGCGCTTGCCGACGCGAGCGACGACGACCCCAACGTCCTCGGCGGTCTGGCGCACGCCTGGAACACCCTTGCCAACCGCCTACTCGGCCTGGACCGCCCGGAGGAAGCCGCCGCCGCGGCCGCCCGGGCCGCCGCTCTGTCGCCCGCCGACAGCATCGGCCGCGGTAGCGCCCTGTACCTCGTCGGCGTTGCCCTGGCCCGACTCAACCGCCACCGGCAGGCCGTCGAAAACTTCCGCGAAGCCGTCGCGGTCTACGACCGTCACGCACCGCTCGCGCCGCACCAGGAAACCCAGCTGAGCGACGTGCTCCACAACCTCGCCGTCAGCCACGGCCGATTGAGGGAAAACGCCGAGGCCTTCGCCTGTGCGTCCCGCGCCACGGCGATCCTGCACCGCCAGTGGCAGGCCGACCCGGTCGCTCACCACACGCACCTGCTGAGAGCCCTGGAAACCCTGATGCACTGCGGTGCCCAGGCCGACGAACCGACCACCGCGGCCGAGGCCGCGCGACTGCGCGTCATCGTGCTTGAGACGCACGCGGGAGCGGAGCGAGACGGGGTGAGACGGCGGCGTGGTCTTGGCGACTGATGGAGGGGCCCGAAAACGCAGGGCTGCAGGGAGGTGACCGGTGGTGTGGGTCGCGCAGCTGTGCGGGAACCGCCCTGGCCCGCTTGCCGACTCCTTGGGGCGGGGTGAGGCGCTGTCGCTGTCGCCCGTGCCGCATGGTGGACCTCGCGCGGTTCATCTACTCACGCTTCTTCAACTTGCTCAAGCGGACACAAGTGTGAGTCTGTACGAGTAAGCTTGCACATATCGAAGCGCAGAGACGCTGTGCTTGCAGTCAAGGGGGAGGATGTATGCGCCTGATCGATGGCACGCCGCAGGAGATCGCCGAGTTCCTGCGGCTGACGGCGCCGGAGGACGATGCGGACGCCGGCGCGCCTGCCGAGGCGGAGTTGGACGCGTCCGTCGGCGGACTGGGTGGGGAACTGGACTGGGCCCAGATCACGGATCTGGTGCGCGGTCGCGCGCGCAGTGCGGAGATCGCGAGGCGTGTGCTGGACTTCCTTCAGGGTTCCCTGGCGCTCGGTGACGTTGAGATCGGTCCGGGGGAGTCCGAGCGGACCAGGGACGGCCGCTCCGACTACATCATGGTCCGCGACGCGGGCGTCCGCCGCTTCGGCGCCGTCGCCTATGTCAAGGCCACCAACGGCGGACTGACCCTGCGCCTGACCCGTGAGGATGTGGCAGGTCTGGACGAGCCGCGCATCGGTTTCCGGGCGGTGCGCCCCGGTCACCAGTACGTCGTCAACTGTCCGCTGCGTGACGATGAGGCGGTCCAGGCCGCGCTGCGCCTTGTTCGGGTTGCCCTGGCGAAAGTCCGCCGGTAACGCGAACGGTTCCTGACGGCGCCGTGAGGGGTCCTGTCCGATCGGACAGGACCCCTGGTGATTCCTCTGGGGCGCCGGTGGTTTCTGCGTCCGGGGTGACGGGGCGTTGTACACGGGCTGCCGTCTGGGTGGAGCCCCTGGGCGTCGACGGGAACCGGTTTCTCTGTGTGGCTCCCGGCAGGGTGCGGGCCGAGGGGCTGGTGGGCGGCACGATGTGCCGCCCACCAGTCGGCCTTGCGCCATGGCGTGTCCGCCCGGTGATCTGGTTTTCGAGTGCGGCTGTGCCTGTCAGGTCGTGCGCAGTGCGTGGTCGCGGAACCAGGCGAGGGTTTCGAACAGGGTTGCTCGGCCTTCTTCGCTTTCCAGCACGGTCAGGGGGAAAGAGGGGCGCAGGGCGATTTTGCCGTGGGGTATGGTCACGCCTTCGATCCGGTTCAGTCGCTGCCGGAGTTCGTCGCGCATGCCGGGGTCGGTGAACGGTTCGCGTGCGGCCAGGTGCTGGAAGACGACTTCCACGGCTCCACCGCGGCCGGTGCCGGGGAAGATCGCCAGCGGCCAGATGGTGGCCTGGGCGCCCGGCCGGTCGAGGTTGAGGAATGCGCTGGTGTAGGTGTGGCCGGTGCCGAGGCCGACCCAGCCCCCGACTGCCTCCCAGAAGTCCAGGAGCTCGCGGACGGCGGCGACGTGCGGTTCGGGGTTGTCGGTTGCCAGCTGCTTCTGGAAGCGTTCCCAGCGCTCCTGCCAGGAGGCCCGGGCGTCGGGTGAAAGGCCGGGGCGCGTGATCTCCGGTTCGGGTTCTTCCTGCCGGAGCAGGGTGGCCAGATCGTCCGCGTCGAGCCGCTGGGAGAGCAGGGCGCCGCCGGTGGCGGTGAATTCCACGCCTTCGCTCTCCAGCAGCGCCCGGACATCGCCGCTGTCGCGGCCATCGGCCCACGTGACGCCCTCGACTATGCGTCCGTCGAAGGTGAGGACGCGGTGGGCGTTGAGGAGGCCGGGGGTGGCCAGCAGGTGGGTGCCCACCGGTCCGGCGCTGGAGCCGATGAGAGCGGCAAGGTCGCCGTAGGTGGTCCAGGTGCCGTCCGGCATGGCGGCCAGGACCTGGTGCAGCTGGCCCCAGTCGCGGCCCCGTTCCACTCGGGAGACGCCTTCCAAGGGAGAGGGCCACAGGTCGATGACGCGGTCGGCGAGTTCATCGGCCCGTGCGAGGATCTCGGTTGCCCCCCAGCGGTCGGTGTCGGCGATCTGCCGGTTCATCTCCAGATGGCTGGCGTGCAGCAGGTCCTTCTTGCGGTCGAAGGGATTGTTGGACAACTGGGAGTTCACTGCGGTCAAGGTGAGGTTGCCCAGGGTGTGCACGAGGCGGGCGTGGAGTTCTTCCGGGGTCTCGCCGTCGGTGCAGTCCTGGGCCAGCGCGGCCAGCCACTCCGGGCCGGCGGACTGCGGCATCACGTGCTCGACGGTGAGCTTGGCCTGGGTGAAGTCGACCGGCTCGGGGTGCTCGTAGCTCTGCTCAAGGCGTTGCAGGACGAACCTGCGCTGGTTGACCCGGCCGCGTTCGTAGAACCGTCCGGTCCGCGCGTGCTGGCGGACCTCCTCGTCGGTGGGCCAGAACCGGCGGTGGGCGGACAGCAGCTGCCGCAGGCCGTCGGCAGGGGAAAGGCCGACCGGCAGCTGGCCGGGTACGGCCTGGAAGATGCGGTTGAGGTTGTTGGTGGGGATCCAGCACAGCATGCGCCGGACCAGGAAGCTCTCCACGTAGGACAGGGCCCGTGCCACCTCGGCGCTGTCGATGTTGCCCTTGGAGCGTTCGTCCAGCATCAGCATGACCGCGGGGTGGGCCACGCTGGCCTGCCACTCCTGGAGCCGGTGCAGGTGCTCGCGCACGCGGCGGTCCTGCTCCCGCTCCGGATGCAGGATGCGCGCGAAGTGCTCTGCGCGCCGGTGCAGTTCCTTGATGTAGGCGAGCACGGCGTCTTCGTCGGCGCCGATGTCGGCGAAGCGCTGCTGCTGCGCGGTGTACAGGTCCTGCCGGCGCGCCCGGTCGTCGCCGTCGAGCACCAGCTGCAGCCACATCAGATGCTCGAGGTCCTCGTTGCTGAAGGCCTCCTGAAGCGGCAGCCAGTAGGTGTCGTACACCTCCTGCGCGCGCTGACGCAGCTTCATGAACAGGTAATTGCGCAGCAGGTCGGCCTGGCTGAGCTTCAGGCCGGTGTTGTTCAGGGACTCGAAGATCCGGTGGACGTTGTCGTCCTTTTCCGCACTGACGGCCACCAGGGTCATCCGCGAGGCGATGGCCTGCTCGACGAGGGCCAGGTCGTACGGATCGGCGGGGTCCTCCGCCTTGACCAGCGCGCTTTTGAAGAAGCGGTAGGTCTCGCCGACCCGGCCGCCGCCGCTGCCGGTGTGGGTGCCGCGGATGTACTCCGCGTAGTGCGCCCTGTCCGCCTGGGTCGGCAGCAGGCGGAAGTAGTCCTCTCCCTGCTTGCGCTTGTTGATGAGGTACTCCTCATCGATGCGCTCTCGGGCCTCGGGGTCGGTGGCCGCCAGATGGTCGCGCAGCGCGGTCAGCGCCAGCGACAGCGTCGTGAGCCGCTGCTGGCCGTCCACGACGAGCCACCGGGGGAAGGTCGGCTCGGTCATCGGAGACGGCGCCAGCACCACCGAGCCGAGGAAGTGCGTGGTGCCGTTCTTCTGCTCCGCCAGCAGCCGCGCCTGGTCGAGGATGTCCCGCCACAGCTGATTCAGCTGACGGTCCGTCCAGGAGTACGTCCGCTGATACAGCGGGATCTGGTACTGCTGGGCCCGGCCTTGCAGCAGATCGGCCAGGATCGTCTCAGACGCCTTCATTGTCCCCTCGCAACTTTCGCATGTCCCATCCCCGACTCGGTTCCCGTGCCGCAGCCCGGGCTCCGATGACGAAGGTCATATCACCTTGCTGTGACACCACCCGTGAAACGGCGTGGATCAACGACTCCCGGCGACAAACCAGTCCCAACTGATCCCTGCCGTGCCCAAGCCCGCACGTCCCTTGCACGCATGACAGCGGGCGTCCCCGCTGATTTCGCACGCCCCGGCGTCAAGGGCAGGCTGTGCAGCGGTGACGGTTTCGAGCGGTCGGCGACATCGGGAACCGGGCTGTACGCGATCACCGGTTGTGGTCCTGGTCGCTCAGGCCGGCAGGAAGGGGCTGGGCTCGCCGCTCCAGGAGACGAACAGGCCTTCACGGGCACGGGTGCAGGCGACGAAGAGCAGGCACCGCTCGGCGAGCAGGTCGGTCTGGTGCTGCAGCCGGTCCACCTCGACCGGGGTGACGGCGCCGGCAGCGGGCACGCTGTGCGCGGCAACCCCGATGACCGCCATGCACCGGTACTCCAGTCCCTTGATCGCGTGCATCGTCCCGACCCGCACGGCCGCACGCTCCGGCGGCGGATCGTTTCGCAGCATGGTGACCTCGATGCCCGCCTCCGTCAGCCGCTCGGCTGCAAGGTCGCCGAGCTTGCGGGTACGGGCGGCCACCCCGATGTCCTGCGGCAGCACGCCCGCCTTCAGCCAGGTGCGGATCTGGTCGACCAGGTCGTCCACTTCCATGGCCTGGGATGCGGCCTGGTGCAGGACCGGGCGGGTGCCGTGCAGGGTGGACCGATATCCGTCCAGGCCTTCGGCGCCCTGCCCGATGGCATCGTCGTCGTTGCCGTCCAGAGGTTCGAACGACTCACCCGTCAGCAGGGCGGTGGCCCAGGTGAGGATCTCATGCGTGGTGCGGTAGTTGAGCCACAACTGCGCTGATCGCCCGGCCACCTTGATGCCCAGGCTGCGCAGCGACACCTTGTTGTCGTAGATCCGCTGATGAGGGTCGCCGGCGATGAACAGGTCGTCCGGGCCCTCGGTGACGCACGCCCGCAGCATCCGCCACTGCGCCGGGTGAAGATCCTGAGCCTCGTCGATCACCACATGTCGGTACGCGGGCTCATCACGGCCGGCCAGGATTCGGGCCGCCTCGTCGGCGATCTGCAGATGCGTGAACCTGTCCTCCTCCCGCAGCTGGGCGGTGAACATCTCCACCGCCCGCCATGCCTTGGCCCGTTGAACCGGCCCCAGCTGGCTGCCTCTGCCGCGTCGGGGAGCTTTCAGATACTCCTCCAAAGAGGAGATGGATTGCGCCAGCACGACGTGGCGGTATTCCTGCGCGAGGAACGGTTCGGTCCACGGCAGATCCAGCTCCCGTATGATCCGGCCCCACCGTGTCTTCTCGTCGCTGTCGAGAACCACCTCCAGCCGCTGCCCGCCGCGGGCGGCGCGGACCACCTGGTAGGCGAGGCTGTCGACGTGCAGGACATCCACCTGGCGCAGCTGCTCTTCGTCGAGCAGCAGAGCCAGCGACTGCCGCAGCCCGGCTGCCAGGGCCTTGGTGTACGTGGTCAGCAGGATGCGCTGCCCGTCGCCAAGCCCGCGCACCAGGTGAGCCACGCGGTGCAAGGCCACCACCGTCTTGCCCGTGCCCGGACCGCCGGTGACCTGTGCGGCACCCGCGTACGACGGCCGGTAGGCCACTCGGCGCTGCGTGGGATGGAGGAACACCCGCCAGGCATCGAACGGCCTGGCCAACATGCTCAGCAGTTCTTCAGGCCCGTCCACCAACGCGATGCGGCCCTGGCTGCGCTCCATCGCCGCACCGATGTCCTCGGCGTCGACCACCGCCGGGGCTTTGCCGCCCGTCAGCTGCTGGGCCGCGACCTGCTGCCACACCTCATCGGGATCCATCCCGGCGGCCAACGCCAGCAGGACGTCGTATTGATTCTCCGGAATGATCTTCTGGAGCGCGTCCAAGTGCGCCTCGGTGGTCAAAACCCTGACCAGCGGCAACAGATCGCGGTCGATGCCCAGCCGCAGCAGGTCGGCGTCGTTGACCGCACCGAGCAGACGCCTCTCGGTCGTCCCGGCGATGTGCTCCATCGCCGGCGTGATCGCCTCCAGCGCCTGCTCGTTGCGCACCTCCAGCACGCCCAGCACGGCATTGACGCCGAAACGGCGGCTGCGCGCGTACTCGATCGCGTCGTCATGCGGCCGCACACTGATCAGGCAGTAGTCGTCGCCGGTGTCCGGCGCAAGCACCACACCGCGCCAGAACTTGTCGATGCGGATGGTACGGATGCGCGGGTCGCGCGCATGCGCGAGCTTCTCCAGGTGCAGGCCGGCGTGCGTATGCGCTGCGAACTTCGTGATCGCGTCGTCGACCGCTTTCTGCACCGGCTTTTGCAGCTTGGCGTACTCGACGAGAAAATCCTTGGCGACACCGAGCTTCGGCAAGTGCACTACCCCTCAACGCGCGACAACAGCAAGCAAGCCCGCCGCTGCCCCAACCCCCTGCGACTTGCAGCGAACATACCTGATGAAGCGCCCTGTGCGGGGGGCAGGCGCTCCATCTCGGTGCAGTTCCACGCGTACGGCCAAGTCCGGCACCTGACTCGCCACGGCAGGATCTGCCGCGAGCAGCGGTTGGTCCTGACCGTCTGCCGGCCGGTGGGGCACACACCACCCACCCACGGCCGGGTAACCAGCCCGGGAATCGAACACTCCTCAGGTCCGGCCGAGTGCGCGTTCGGCCGGCCGCGCTTCAGTAAGGACGACGCTGAGCGCCCGAAAGCCTCACCATCTAAGGGCGGACCAGTGTGGTTGCGGGCCTTTGTCGGCGCGATGGGTGCAATAGGCGGTCAGCGCTTCCAGCGCGCGTTGCTCGTCGGGCCCCGTGGCGTGCGCGGTTGCCGTCCGGATTTCGAGGTCCCAGTCCTCCTCGATGGTGCCCGTGGAGGACAGCGCGTACAGCGCGGCAGACTGGCTGTCGTAGAACTGGGAGGCGATGATCCGTGCCACGAGGTCGCCGATCACCCTGTGTTCGCGGTCCGCGGCGTCCAGTTCTGCCCGGATGATGTCCCAGTCGCCCATATCGCCCTTGCCTCAGAACTCAAGCCCGGCCGACTGCGCACCAATCCCCGCGTCCGTCCGCCTGCGCCGCAGGGAGCCGATGACTGCTGCCGTGTCGGCGGTCCTGACCCGTATCCAGCCCTGACCGGGCACCTTGCCGGAATCCTGGCAGGCCTCATGTTCACAATGGGCTCAGCGACGTCCAAGAGCACCCACGATGGTGAATGCGGCGCCGTGCCCGTTACCTCGGACGTCGATGCCCGTCGCGGTTACAGCCGCTGCAGGATGCCGTGCTCGTCGTTCATCAGGGTGCGGAAGTGCGCGACGAGGCGGCCGACCACCTCGGGGTTGCGCAGCACCACCCCGACCTCGAGATTGTGGGCCAGGGCATGCCCGGTGAAGTTGGCGCTGCCGAGCAGGGCCGTGTGATCGTCGGCGGCGACGAGCTTGGCGTGCAGCGAGGCGCGTCCACCGACGGTAGGGCGCCGGGTGGCGGGCCAATGCCAGAAATCCGCGGCCAGGGTACCGAAGGCGGTGCGGGCGTCCAGGCGTAACACGCCTCCGTCGTCGCGGGGGGACTCCAGGACCACGTCGAGGTGCACGCCACGGTCGGCCGCGGTACGGAGCTCAGTCACCACTTCGGGGATCTGGTACGCGGCGAAACTCACGACGAGCAGGCGCCGCCGGGCGGCCCGGATCACTTCGGCGATGACCTGGGCGGTGTACCGGACGGGCACGGCCGCCGTGGTAGGGCCGCTGACCACCAGGTCGACGCGGCGGGCCTCAGTCGCCGTGGTGTGGGCAACGGCGGCGGCCTGCAGAGCGAGCGCGACCGCCGGACCGTCCGGCGCCGGACCAGCGCTGCTCCACGCCCGCATCAGCGCCCGCGCAAGCTCGGCCCGGGTGCCACCGGGCCAGGCCGTCAGCAACCGCGCCTCCACCCCAGACGCGGGCGCAGGCGAGGCGTGCAGCACCCGGATCCAAGCCTGCCGATGAGCCGGCGGCAGTTCCGCCGCCAGACGCGCGAGCACCGCGGGCAGCCCGGGAGCAGGCGCCGGCTCCGACGCCGGCGCAGGGGACGCGGTCACCGCTTAAAGAAACCGATAGCGGGGCCGGTGAGGGTGTCGACGACCAGGGCCCGGTCCAGGTACTGGTTGCCGCGTTCGCAGGTGGTCTCGGCGGCGAACAAGCAGGCGTGGCAGGCCGCCCCATACAGGCGGCCGTGGCCGCGGGGGTCGTGCTCCGCGCACAGCGGGTCCGAGCTGCACAGACTCGCTGCGTCCAGGGCCTGCTCGAGCAGAGGACCGAGCCGGTCGGGGTCGCCGAGGCCGACCAGTCCGCCCAGGGTGCCTTCACTGTCCGGGGCGGCGGTGTACAGCAGGATGCCGGCCATGGGCTCGGGACCGGTGCGGGCGTAGATGCGCTCGCTGATGCCGGCGGCGCTGTAGCCGGCCTCCAGGGCGAGTTGCCGAATCAGGACGTGGGAGACGGTGTGCAGCAGCAGGTAGCGCGCCCCGGGCCAGCCCTCATCGGGTTCCAGGTGGCGCTGCGCCCGCCAGGAGTGGTGGGCGGATTCCAAGACTGCCTGCCGTGCGGCGACATCGGGCCGCTGCTCCCAGGAGGCGATGCGGTCCTCGTTGAAGCGCAGGAAGATGCCCTCGCCGCGGACCTCGGCGCAGGGCAGCCAGGTGGGCGCGTGGGAGGACAGCGGGGCGCGGCGGTATTCCTCAGTGTCCACCACGCCCCACTCGGGCGCGTCGATGCGGGCGAAGCCGTACAGGGCGGCGACCTCGCGCAGCCGGGGCACCAGGACGACCTCGTCGAGCCAGTCGCCGGTCCCCGCCGGTATGGCGGTGCGGCGGGTGGTGAAATCGGGCAGCTCGACATCGCGGGGGTCGGTGAAGGCCTGCCATTCCGGTGCGGCCAGGTCCAGGACGTCGTTCCCTTCGCTGGCGGGGGCGTTGGCTGCGGCGGCCTTGCGGCGCACCGCCTTCATCACGGCGGCCTTGCCGAAGGGTTCCAGCATGGGCCAGCACTGCAGGCTGGGCATCAGCCCCAGAGCGACCTCCTCGGGGAGCGGGGCGAGCAACTCCAGCTGCCCCCAGTGCTCGGCGACCGCGTGGTCGAGCGGCTCGACCGCGCGCGGGAGGCTGAAGACACGCATCTGCATGGCGAACCAGCTGTTGGTCGCGCCCAGAGCAACCGTGCGGGCAGGGGTGGCGCACGGCTCGAAGCTCCCCAGATGGGGGTGGCGGCCGCGGCAGGCGGGCAGGTTCCGCTCCGCGGCCTCACCGTAGGCCTCGGACATCGCGCGCCGCGCCCCGCACGAGCATTCGACGTAGACGCTGGTGACCTCACCGGTGGTGCCGCGGCCGATCAGCTTCAACGTGCCGTCCGGGCAGGGCTCGGCGCCCCGGTGGACGAAATACACCCACGGAAAGTCGTCCATGTGCCCGTCCGGGCACGCCAGCACGAAACGGGCGGGTACGGCGGTGGGCCGGTTGCGGCCGTTGCCCCGGCAGTTGTGCACATAGCGGATCTTGTCGGGGGCGTAGGCGTTGGTGACCAGCTCGAACAACCCGGAGACCACCGGGGCGAGCCGGTTGCACTGCGGGTTCGAGCAGCGCAGCCACCGCGGGAACAGCCCGACCGGGACACCGATGCGGCTCCAGTCACCGAACGGGTCGGAGTCCTCCGGCGTGTAGGGCGGGGTGCGCAGGGTGTCGACCTGCGGGCCCAGGACCTTGCGCACCGCCGCGAGCAGGCGCTCCTCACGGACGATGTCCGCCCGGTCCAGCTGCCAGCCGTCCAGCCCGAGAACCATCACCGACAAATTCGGCAGGTCCGCGATGGCGCCCACACCAAAGGTGTGCAGGAGCTGATTGGGGCGCAGCTCGCCCAGCCGCACAGTGGCATTCACGCGTTCCCTCCAGAGCCGTCCGGGCCCGTCGCGGGCACGAAGGGCGGCTGATCGTGATCCCCCAGATCGTTGCCGGTGGCCATCAGCAACCGGATGCCGGGCTCGACATCACGCAACGAGGTCGGGCACGTCGTCAGCCGCCAGCGCCCCTGATCGGGCTCGCGCAGCAGCCCGGCGACATCGTCGGCCTTACCCCACGGCTTGCGGTAGCCGAGCCGGCGCGCAGGCACGGACCGCTCGTGCGCCCAATGGTCCAGCCGCTGCTCAAGCGCCTGCTCCACCTCCAGGCCCGTGGCGTTGGAACCAGTGGTCTCCGCGGCACGCCGCTTCAGATACCGCACCACGTGGTCGGCGAGCCGGCTGTGCCGGTCCACGTCCCGAGCCCGCAGATTGCCGTTGTACGTGGACTCTAGATTCCGGATCAACCCGGCCAGCACACCGGTCAGCCCCCGGTCGACGGCACGCTCGGCGAACGGCGTCACCGACAGCGCCTCGACATGACGGTAGACCGTCGCGTGATAGTGCTCGAACCGCTCGTAGTGCGACAGGTCTCGAGGTCGCGCCCAGTTGAGCACAGTTAGTACCAGGCCCGGCGCCGCACGGCCCACGCGGCTGGTGGCCTGGATGTACTCGGCGGCCGACTTCGGCTGATTGGCCACCACCATCACACCCAGCCGGGGCACGTCGACACCGACCGCGATCATGTTGGTGGCCAGCAGCACGTCAATGGGCCGCTTGACCCCCTTGCCGCTCCTGCCCGCCCTGGAACCGGTGGCGGGGAAAGCGGTGGACAGCTGGTCGAGGATCTCCGGGATGTCGCTGCTGGACAGCCGGGAGGTCAACTCGCGCAGGATCGGATCGTACCGGCGGGCCAGCACCGCGCCGTCGGCCTGCGCTAGACGCGTGGAGACGTCGTCCTCGACCAGGCGTCGCATACCGCCCAGCTCCCGCAAGCTGTTGAAGTACCCGACCAGCGTCATATACGGGTCGGTGACAGGATTGCGGCCGTACTTCTCGTGCAGCCGCTGCGCCGAACCCAGCACCGCCACATAGACGCGAATCAGAGTCGACTTGATCCGGGTGCCGTGCGCGCAGATCCCCACATAGCGCCGCCCCGGCACCATGTCGGTATCGCGCTGCCGGGCGAAGAAGGTGTCGCCTATATCCAGGCCTGGAGGCGGGAAGACGCGGGTGTCACGGAAGAACAGCGCACTGATCTGCCGCTGCGCCCGCCGCACAGTCGCGGTGGAGGCGATGACCTTGGGCCGGACCGACCGGCCACCGCCCATCTCCCACGTGCACAGCCGGTCCACCGCCGTCTCATACAAGCCCACCAGCGAGCCGAGCGGCCCGGAGATCAGATGCAGCTCGTCCTGGATGATCAGATCCGGCGGCCGCAGCGCACTCACCGGCACCGTACGCGCCGCCCGCGCATCCCCCTTCGCCGGATGCGAGCTGCTCTCCCAGTCGGCATCCTTCAAATCCGCGGTGAGGTAACCGTGGCGCTCGCACCGCTCGGTGACGTTCCCGAACAGCGCCTGCGTCTCGCCCTTCCACGGCAGCTGCGCGAACTTGTCGACCGTCGCGATGACCAGGGACGGGAGCAGCCGGTAGATCTCCTCGTCCACCACCACGACCGGCAGCCCCTCGGGCCGGCCCTCGTTGTCCGAGCTGTTCCACTCCGTGAACGGACAGGCGAAGTGCGGGTCGCCGCACATGATCAGCGTGCGCCGCCGAACGCCGTCGACCCGGATGTCCCGCCCCGGGCTGATCGGGTTGCCGCACCACGGGCAGCCGGTGAGCTGGTGCGGGGAAGCACGGTGCGACTCGCCCCTGTCGCTGCGCAGCCGGGTCAGCCAATCCTCGGCCGCATCAGTCCGGTTCGGCGTGACCTGCCCACCAACCCACAGGCCGATCCTGAACCGCTCCTCACCCCAGGTGCCCTGGTCCTGGCGGCGCAGCACCTCGCACGCGCATATCAGCGCCGCGGCCCGCTGGAACTGCTGGATCGTCAGCAGCCGCAGGGTGTAGCGCATCAACACGGCCATGCCGGCCCGAGGGTCACGATCCCCCCACGCGGGCTGCAAGCGGCGCATCGCCAGCGTGAACGCGGTCAGCCCCAGATAAGCCTCGGTCTTACCACCACCGGTGGGGAACCACAAAAGGTCCGCCACCCCCGTATCGTTCCCCCGCTCCGGATGGGCCGGATCGGCCAGCGCGGGCAGGTTCAGCAGCACGAACGCCAACTGGAATGGCCGCCAGCTCCGGTTCTTGGCAACATTGCACTCCGCCAGCGCCGCCTCCAGCGTGACCCGCTGCGGATCGGCACGGCGCATGGCGGCGGCGAGACTGTGCACGCGCTGCAGGTGCATGGCCTGATTGGCGAACGTGAATGCCTGCCGCGCCGTTGCATCGGTCAGAACGAGCTGGATACCGGCCTCGATCCGCCCGGCTGCCTCCCGCGCCTGCGCAAGGTTGTCATCGGCCTCGTGCGTGAAATCGTCCAAGTGCGCGCGGGAGTCGCCGATCTCCGCTTCACGGTCGGTGATCCACCGCCGGTAGCCGGTCACCAGCGGCATCAACGCCGCCTCCAGCTCCGCCGGGCCCATCGCCCCCAGCCGGGCCATGTCCGTCACCAACTCGGCGAGCTCCGGCAGATCCGGATCCTCCGCCGCGGTGGGCACGTCGGTGTGCGGAACTTCGTACCCGGGCACAGCAGCCGTGCGGACCGTGACCGCGGCCAAGGGATCCCCGGGTGCTGCGTCGACATGAACCGCAACCCCGTGGCCCACCGCGAACTCCGGATGAAACCGGTACGTCATCGCCAACCGGTTCTGCTCCTGCCGGTCAGCAGCATCCCCACCAGAGGCGCGATCGGTCATACGGCGCCGGAACACCGCAGCGCCATCCGCAGCCGCGGCAGACAACTCCGCTTGAAACAACCACGCCTGCTGCTTGCCTATGGCACCCGCCTGGTTATTGACCAGGAACAACGACACCAGCCAGTTGCCACCGAAGCGCCGCGCCCGGCCCCGCACCCGCACCTGCGGGGCCTCCGGATCCGGCGCGACCGGCTGCAAGTCACCCTCGACGAGCGGCACCGTGACCGTGTCACCCATCGGGACCCGCCGCCACACGCTGCCGCGCCGACTGCCCTCCGGCGCCGTCGCTGTCTCGTAGCGACCCCACGTCGCCGTCACAGCCAGCTCCCGGACCTCGCCTTCCACGCATGCGGTGAACCCGAACGTGGACGGGAAAAGGCTCGGCACATTGGGGGCGTCCGGCTCCGCATCGCCCTCCTCGCCGCCGCTAGGCTCCGCGCCGGCCAGGTTCTCCTGCTCACCCGGCTCGATCACCGCCCCCCTCGGCGCGAGCCGCCCCAGCAGATACCGGTCAGTTGGACGCTCAGCGATCTCTTCCTGCGCATCGCCCACCGGGCCGAGCAGGTCGGCCACTACGGCCTCCTCCAACTGGTCCCGGATCTCAGCCGCGGACGGCACTCGCAGAACGCCCTCATCACCCATACGGCTCACCCTAGAATCCACGACTGACACACCGACAGGTCACCCTCAGAACAGAGCATCCGGCGGCAGCAGCGCACCGTCCTCGAACACGACGGCGTCATCGCCCTTTCCCCGGCCGCCACCGCCACGCTGCTCGTCGGTGTAGCGGGCGTGGTTAAGTTCCAGCAGCCGATCTGCCACCTCAACCTGCACCTCGGGAGCGATAGTGAACCGCGTGCCCTGGCGCGTCTGATGAAAGCCGTGATTCAGGTCAAGGTCGGTCCAGCCGTAAGCCTCATTAACCGCTTCGTCGATCTCGACGTGGATCTGTCGCAACTGCTCGATTTCCGGGTCGACCGTCTTTGGGTCATGCAACTGGTTGTAGAGTTTTGTCAATCCAAGCTGTCGATCTCGCATTAGTGGGCGGCGATAGCTCTCCAGTTCCTGCCCAGCCAGGTCCATTCGAGCTGTGAGACTGGGCTGCGGGAAGGTGTCGTATACGTCCGATCGCGTGTAAAGGATTCGCGTTTCTAGAGTCGCTCCCTTGGTGACGACCCACCCGAAGTGCTGACTGCTGGAGAGAAGTGCCAGATCGGCAGACCGATCGGTGGCGAAGACGCCGATCATGTGCGAGAAGACGCGTCCTGTGGTTTGCCAGACCGGTGTCGCAGTTTTGCTCACCAGCGCGATAGTCAATACGCGATCGAGTCCGGTGATGGCTTTTTGCAGGCCGGGCCGAGCATTCCAAAATTTCCACCACTCGTATACCATTCGTGGGTACTTTTTCGGGTCTTTCTTTATTCTTTCCGGCTTGACGAATCGCTCGACATGGTCCCAACAGAGCGGGTACTTGCGAGCTTCCTCTTCGGTTAGTTCCCCGAAGTTGATGACGTAGCGACTGGCAGAGCAGTCCGGGCGAGAGTTGAGATCTTCGCCATTTACGTATGGGACGACTATTTCCGCATTTTTTGTGTCGCTCTCGATTAGTGTGTGAGCCTCCTCTGGGTGTATGACGAAGCCCTTGCCGAGGGGCTTGCACCCGTCAAAAGACTTTCCCCTATTTGCTGCTAGTCGATGCGGTTTGCCATCAACGCGGCTCATGGGATCCAGGGAAGGTGTGATCCCGCGCACCGGACGGCCGTCCAGTATCGGATGTGTGGATTCCCCGAGCTTGCCAAGCCATAGGAGAGCTACCTCTAGGGCTGCAGTTCCCGACCACGGCTGAGACTTCACCGCTCGGTAGATCGTCCAGCCCTGCTCGATCATCTGTTCCAGGCCAACCTCGCGAGTGTCGCCCTGAGCGATGGTGTTTGTGGCTATGAGGCCGACTCGGCCAGATCTGGCGAGAAAGGTACTGCGAACCAAGAAATATGCGCATAGGTCAGCTCTGCCGCCAGCGCGCCTCCCGTTTGCCACCGATCCTGGAAGATATTCCTGGATATCCTTTCCGAGTCTATTGCTGATACTAGTTCCACCGATGAACGGTGGATTTCCAACGGTCGCGTCGAAGCCGCGACCGACTGGGCCGAACAGCTCGGGGAACTCCAGCGGCCAGTGCAGTGGCTTGACGGGCTCGGGGCGAGGGCCGCTTAGCCAGCCCTCGATGCGCTGCCGCGCTGTCCCCTCTGCTTTCTTGTCACCGCGCAGCGCAGCCTGGACCTCTTCAGACAAGGCGGTAAGGCGGTCGTCGTAGACGCTTGCCTTCTGCCCAGCTGCGGACAGCGAGGCAGCGACGACAGCGTCGGCGGCGAGGCGGAGCTTGTTGGTGAGGTCGTCGGCATACATCAGCTTCTGCGCCTTGAGTTGCGCCTGCCGGATGTCAACAACGGGCATCGTCGCGATGTCCTCGCGTACCTCAGTGGCGCGGGTGAGGATGCGGGCGGCGTCTTCCTCGATGTCGCCGTGGAGGCGGGCGTTGATGCGCCGGCCGGTATCGGGGTTGAGGTGGAAGGCGGTGATCTGGTCGACCGAGGTCACGCCGATGAGGGAGTCGCCGTGGCGCAGGGCGTGGTCGAGGAAGCTGAAGGGCTTGTCCTTGGCGAGCGTGACCAGCCACAGAGAGAGCTTGGCAAGTTCGACGGCCATGGGGTCGCGGTCCACCCCGTACAGGCAGCGGTCGACGACCAGGCGGCGTGCGGTGCGGGCCCACTCATCGCGGTCGGCCTCCTCGCCGACCAGCGCCCTCACGTCGGCGGGCAGGCCGTCGCGTTCCCACGCCTGAACGACCCGTTCGGCGAGGTAGCGGCAGGCGGAGACGAGGAAGGCGCCGGAGCCCATGGCGATGTCGGCGACACGCAGGGCCAGCAGTTGGTCGGATTTCTTGACCTGCCAGGTGTCGGGTTCGGCGCCGTCGGCGGGACCGGGGGAGTGGCACAGGGGGGCGAGGGTGTGCTCGACGACTTCTTCGGCCAGGGCGCGGGGGGTGTAGTGGGTTCCGGTGGCGCGGCGGTCGCCGACTTGGGTGAGGACGACTGAGTCGGTCGGGCCGACCACGGGCCAGCCGCGCAGGTCGCGGCGGAGCAGGCCGAGGAAGGGACGGATCCGTTCGGCGAGGGCGGCGTCATTGTCGCAGGCGGCGTCCAGGTCGGCGAGGTCGTCGCCGGTCGGCTCGGTGGCGAGCGCCTTCTTCAGGGCGGCTGCGGTGAAGCTGGCCTTGTCCTTCAGCCAGGCTGCGAAGGCCGCTTCGCCTGATGCGTGTGCCTGCTCGACTTGGGCGAGTGGCAGTTCGGGTTCCAGCTTGCCGGCCAGCCCCACGTACGGTTCGGTGACCCGCAGGCAGGAGAACTCCAGCAGGCCTTCGTAGACGTGGCCGATCTGCTCGACGTTCAGGCCCGCATAGGAGAGCTGTTCGGCGCCGTGCTTGCCGCGCAGTACCAGGAGGGCGTCGAGGATCTCGCGGGCGACGCGGTCGCTGACCTTGGTGTCGGCGAGCCAGGGGTAGCGATCGGGGTCGAACAGGGAGCCGCCGTAGGCGGGGATGCGCAGGTCGGGGTGCTCGCTGCCGTCGTGCAGTGCGGCGAAGGTGGCGAGCAGGCGCGGCCAGGCGGCGGAGCGGCGGTCGCCGACCTCCTCCCCGTACAGGCTGCGCTCGTCCTCCAGGCGGCGGTGGAGGGTGGAGATGGCGTAGGAGTCGGCGTACAGCTCCGATTCGATCGGCAGTAGGCGCTGCTCCTCGGCATACAGCAGGAACACCAGGCGCATCATCACGGTGAGCGCGGCCCGGTAGACATCGCGCGCCTCGACCTGGTCCAGCAGGGTGCCGCCGGATTCGCGGTCCAGCCGGGAGAGTTCGCCCACCAGCAGGTCGACGGCGGCGCGGACCTGGCGGCCCAGGGTGTCGGTGATCTCGGCCTGGGCTGAGGCGCTGCGGTCGAACAAGGCGGCCAGGCTTGTGGTGGGCGCCCCGTCCGCGCGGGTGGCGGGCGGCAGGACCCGCTGCGTGCTGAGGAGGGTGGCAAACGCGCGCAGCAGCGTGCGCTCCTCCAGCCACAGGTCCGCGTCGAAGGTGGCGGCGCTGGTGGGCTCCCCGCGGCGGGCGTGGACCAGGATCCACAGACGGCCGCTGGTGACAAGGGCGAGCGGGACGCCGGTGCGGCGGCAGGCCTCGGCGGCCTGCTCGACAGGGGAGGACTCGCCCTTGGACGCGCGGGTGAGCCGTTCCTCCCAGGTGCGGCGGTAGACCAGCAGGCGGGCGGCGCGGCCGCCGGTCCCGTCCGGGCCGAACGCCACGGCGTCCGGCCGCAGGCTCCCGCCGCCGACCGAGGCGGCTGCCGTGAACTCGGCTGGTACGGCCACCCCTTCAACGAGGGTCGGGCCGCTGTAGGCAAGCAGCTCTCGCAGGACCAGGTCAATCCAGGCGGGCGCGAGCAGGTCGGGAGCCTCGTAGACCTCGGCCCAGGCCTGCCGGACGCGGGCCAGGGTGTCCTGCTGGATGGTCTCCAGCCCGTGCGGGAAGACCTCGGTGAGGACGGGCAGGGCAAGGAACGGCCCCTCGACCGGGAGGAGGCGCAGCCAGTCGGCGTGCTGCTCACCAGGACCGGGGGCGGGGGCGGCGGGCTTGGTTGAACGCGGCATCAGCGGGCACCTCGGGCCAGCGCGGAGGGGACGAGGAAGGTGACGGCGGCGGGGAACCAGCGCGCGGTGGGGTCGGCGTAGCGTCGGCGCAGGGCTGCGGTTTCCTGCTCGCGCAGGCCGGGGATGGCCTGAAGCCGCTCGGTGAGCGCGGCGCGGTCCTTGCGGAGCTGGTTCGCCTCGGCGGCGACCTCGAAGAGGCTGGCCTGCTCCCAGTGGGCGTGGTCAGAGAGCGCGGTGCGGATGGAGCGCTCCAGGTCGGCCAGAACGCTCTCGACTCCGGTGACCTCTTCGTTGCAGCGCCGCTCGAGCAGGCTGTGCAGGCTGCGGGCCCGCTGCTCGGCCCGGGCACCCAGGGCCCGGCCCAGGGGGCCTTCCAGGGTCGGCCACAAGTCGGTGAGCCGGCCGAGGAGGGCGGTGTCGGGGAGCTGTTCGGTGGCGGCGTCCAGCCAGGAGGTCAAGTCGGCCTCTTTGGCGCGGACCAGCTTGCCGCCCTCGATCAGACCGCCGGCGGTCACGATCTCCTCGTGCAGGCGGGTACCTTCCGAGCCGGTGACCACCACCCGGCCGTGGGCGATGACAGCCGGGGTGCGCAAGGTGGCGCCGGGGACGACGCGGGCGGTGACCCGGGAGAGCTTCGCGCCGGCGCCGCCGGCCCAGATCTCGGCGCGCAGCAGGCGCAGGCACATCTGCACCAGCCGGTGGCCCAGGTGCAGCAGGACCAGGTCGGTACGGTCGGCGACCGCGTCGGCATCGAAGGTGACGGGCCGCTCGGCGCCGGTGACCGGGTGATGCAGGCCGTCGTTGCGGGCATCGGCCCAGGCACCGGGAAGCTCGGGCAGTCGGAAGCACGCCGCGCGCACTCCCTCGGGCGCCTTGGCCGGTATGAGGTCCTTGCGGTGGGCGAGGGCCAGCCCGGTGCGCACCACCCGCTCGACGGTGGCGGGGGAGAGGTTCAGCTCGCTGCGGCTGTCGGCCAGAGCCTCGGTGAGCCGCTGCAGATCCCGGGCCAGGTCACGTTCGATCTTCAGCACCGCACGCCCGGAGCGGCGGGTGATCTCCGCATCGGCGGTCTGCCAGTCGGCGCGCTTGCCGAGCATCTTCTGCTCGACCTGGGTGGCGATCACCTCGCCGGCGCTGCCGAGGTCCTCGCGGATCTGGTCGACCTTGCGCGCGGCGTGGTGCAGGAAGTACAGCTCGTTCTCCAGCGAGCCCTCGGCGAAGGCATCCGGGTCGGCCTCCGCGCGCTCCCAGCCGGCAGGCACGAAGTGGAAGACCTCCACGCGCGAGGCGCGCTGGCCGTGCCGGTCGATGCGGCCGTTGCGCTGCTCGAGCCGGTTGGGGTTCCACGGGATCTCCCAGTGCAGCAGCCGGTGGCAGTACCGCTGCAGGTTGATGCCCTCGCTGGCCGCGTCCGTGGCCAGCAGGATCCGCACCTCCCCACCAGGCAGGTGCGGAGACTCCTGGAAGACGTTCTTGACGTGCTCGCGTTCTTTCTCGTCCTGACCGCCGTGCAGCTGGGCGATCCGCTCGGCCGGAACCCCGGCGGCGACCAGCCGCTCATACAGCCACCGCTGGGTGTCGCGGTACTCGGTGAAGACGATGACCCGCTGGTCGGACCACTGGCCGCCAGGGCGGACGATCGGGTCGAGCCAGGCCGTGAACGCGCGGAACTTCCCATCCGCCCGGTCCTGCGCGCCCCGCGCCCACGACCGCAGACGCTCCAGCAGCTTCCGCTCCTCGGCCGACAGCGGCGCAGCGACCTCACGCACCACACTGAACGCCTCCGTGGCCGCAGAGGCGAACGCCGCATCGTCCTCGGCGGTCTCCTCCAGCCGGTCGATCAGCGGCCGCAGCACCCGCGTGCCCGCCTCCTCCGCCAACGACGGGCGCACCCCCAGGCCCAGGGGCACGTGCTCGTGGGCGTTCATCGTCGCCAGGTGCGCGTCCACCGTCTCGGCGAACGCCTTGGGGGAAGAGAACAGCCGCTTCTTCAGCAGCGTGGTGACGAAGTCCGCGGCGGTACGCTGCGCCCCGCCCGAGGCCGCCTGCCTGCGGCTGGCCGCGTAGGCAGCGAGCATGCCGTGCGCCTCACGCTCGGCGTCGTCGTAACCGACCGGCAGCACCTCGAGGACTCGTTGCGGGAAGCGGGGAGTGCCGTCCCAGCGCGGCGGCAGATCCCGCTTGAGCCGACGCACCATGACCTGCGCGAGCTGCTCGGGATTCGGCTTGACGCCGCGAGCGAACCGCTGGTCGTCCAGCAGCTCCAGCAGCGCGGTGAACGACTCCAGATAGCCGTTGTGCGGGGTGGCCGACAAGAACAGCCGGTGCTCGCAGTGCGGGGCCAGCGCCCGGATCGCCCGGGTGCGCTGGGAGTCCACCGCGTACCGGCCGGTGCCGGACGGCACACACGTGTGCACCTCGTCGACCACCAGCAGATCGAAGGCCCGCGGATAGTTGGGCACCGGCGGGAGCACCTCGCGCAGCAGCCGCATCGGCCGTTCCCGCTTGAGCCAGTCGATGCTGACGATCAGCCGCGGGTAATGCGTCCACGGGTTCGCGTACAGGCCGCGGGAGCGGCGCAGCTCCTTGAGCATGCCGGTGTCGACGATGCGGAAGTCCAGGCCGAACTTGTCGCGCATCTCATCGCGCCACTGCACGGTCAGGCCGGCCGGGCACACCACGAGCATCGTCCTGGCCCGGTGGCGAAGCATCAGCTCTTGCATCACTAGGCCGGCCTCGACGGTCTTGCCGAGGCCCACGTCGTCGGCGACGAGGAGATTGGTGCGGGGCATCGACAGCGCCCGCACCACCGGGTCCAACTGGTAGTCCTCGATCTGGATGCCCGAACGGAACGGCGCCTGCAGTGCGGTGCGGTCCGCCGAAGCGATCGCACCCCAGCGCACCGCGTCCAAGAACGCATCCAGCCGTTCGGGCTCGTCGAAGCCCCGCTCGGGGGAGGGCAGCACGTGTTGGTCGTGGGCGACCGCCCCGTACTCCAGCTCCCAGACCACCCGCAGTTCCTCATCGCGGGCATCGTCCTCGATCGACACCAAAGTGACGGCGTGCTGGGGCGGCGTGGTGAACGACGCGGTCGCGTCGCTGGAGGCCACCGTGCTGGCCACGACATCCGAGGCGATCCACTGACGATTGCGGACCGTCACAAGCTGTCCCGGTGCAGGCGCACCAGCGCTAACGGTCTCAACGAGATCAGGCATGCTTCACAACCCACCCCTGGAAAGCGCCCCGAAAATCGGTGAAGGGAACATCACCGAGTCTCCCCATCGGGGCAGTTAGTGTGAAGATCGTAGTAGATCTGTGTGGGCTTCGGCAGGGGGTGAGCTTCCCAAATGTGTGACCGTGCAGGGCTTGCGCGCATCTGTCACGGGTGACCAGGAGGGAGGGTCTGGTGGTGGGCGTGACCGAGATGCCGACCACTGTCGCCCTCGCGCCGCCAAAAGGCGGACAGGAGATGGTGCCCGTGGCTGAGTCTGCCCCGTCCGCACGGCCACGGGGGTGGCGACCCGGGCGGCTCAGGCATAAGGGTGAAGTGTCCGCACGCGTCTCCGACTGTTGTAGGCCGTGCGTCAGAGACGTCAATTTGTCGCATGATAGCAGGGGTTGTCAATACGTCACTCTGGTTTCCTCTCAATCCTCCGTCACCTTGGGTCCCTCAGCCGCCGCTCCGTCGACCGAAACCGAAAAAGGACGGGCCCGGCAGTGGCTGCTACCCACTGCCCCAGGCCGACTCCGCTGAACTGGGACGAACTGGGGGCAGCAAGGACAACCGCCGGACCTGGGGAGGGCCGCTTGGACGCCACGAGTGAGCAGCATTTGCTGTCTACTACCGCCACTTGGCCGCAATGCTCAGGTGCAGCGACGATGACAACTTCGATGCGCTGATGGACCAAGCCGAACACGTCACCGGAAGAAGCTACGAACACCCTCAGGGATCATCAGCAGACCTTCCGCCTCCTCTGGCCTCGATTCGTCAGTGGGGTTGGGTGGCTGATCTGCTCGGCGGTTCGCCCGTAATGTCCTCGGGCCGTTCGAGGTGGGCCGTCGCGTGACGCCGCGGG